>NZ_JAPSIB010000017.1:85581-106828 GCF_031179145.1 Brevibacterium sp. | reverse complement strand
CCTCTAGCACTCTGCGCATCACGGAGGGGCTGGCGAACTCCTGCCTTCGTGATCTCTGTTGAGTCCGAGTGGGAAACGAGTCCTACTTCTTCCCGCCAGAGGTTAATCCACTACGGAACTCCACCACATCGCCGTCGACCATGATGTAGTCCTTGCCCTCCATACGGACCTTGCCCGCAGCCTTGGCATCGGCCATCGAACCGTACTGGTCGAGGTCGGCGAAGGAGACGACTTCCGCCTTGATGAAGCCCTTCTGGAAGTCCGTGTGGATGACTCCGGCCGCCTCGGGCGCGGTTGCTCCCTTGGGGATCGTCCACGCGCGGGATTCCTTCGGACCGGCCGTCAGGTAGGTCTGCAGGCCGAGGGTGTCGAACCCGACGCGGGCCAGCTGATCCAGGCCGGGCTCGTCCTGCCCGGTCGATTCGAGCATCTCCCGAGCCTCCTCCTCGTCGAGCTCGGCGAGTTCGGACTCGAACTTCGCATCGAGGAAGATCGCTTCGACCGGAGCCACAAGTTCCCGCATCTGCGCCTTCCGCTCTTCGTCGCCGAGCACATCGTCGTCGACGTTGAAAACGTAGAGGAACGGTTTGACGGTCATGAGCTGCAGCTCGCGTACCAGGCTGACGTCGAATTTGTCCGCCTGCATCGCCTGATACAGGGTCCGACCGCTCTCAAGCACTGCGACCGCCGCGTCGATCGCGGCCAGCTGCTCGGCCGGCGCACGCTTGATCCGCACGTCCTTCTCGATGCGCGGGCGCGCCTTCTCCAGCGTCTGGAGGTCCGCGAGGATCAGCTCGGTGTTGATCGTGTCGATGTCGTCGGCCGGGTTGATCTTTCCCTCGACATGGATCACGTCGTCGTCGACGAAGCCGCGGATGACTTGGCAGATCGCATCGGCTTCACGGATGTTGGCGAGGAACTGATTGCCCAGCCCCTCTCCTTCGGATGCACCGCGGACGATCCCCGCGATGTCGACGAAGTCGACGGTGGCGTTGATGATCCGCTCCGAACCGAAGATCTCGGCCAACCGGTTGAGACGCTTGTCCGGCAGTGGGACCACGCCGACGTTCGGTTCGATGGTCGCGAACGGGTAGTTCGCTGCGAGAACTTGATTCTTGGTCAGTGCATTAAACATGGTCGACTTGCCGACGTTGGGCAGTCCCACGATTCCGATAGTTAGAGCCACGGTAGTGAAGTCTATCCCGACGCCGAGGTGCGGGTCGAAATCGCTGTGTCCGTGCCGTCTGAGACCCTGAAGACATGAACGCTTTCCCCGCCTCAGGTGTCATCGTCGCCTTCGTCCTGGCGATCCTTCTCAGTGCCGTGCTCGGGTTCTTCCTCGGCCGGGCCCTGACTCGGTCCAAGTACCTCGAGCGGCTGACGCGGGCCGAGACCACGTCCCAACTCCTGGCCGACAGAACAGAGGATCTGGAGGCCGACGCCCAGATGGCCGGAGAGATCACGGCCGCAGTCGGACCCTTGGCTGCCAGTGTCAGGCAGCTTCAGGACAACCTCCAGGCCCAGGACCGCACACAGCTCGAGCAGATCACTCGGCTCAACGCTCAGATCAGTCATCTCACTCAGCAGAACCTTCGGCTGCAGGAATCGACCGGTTCGCTGGCCAACGCTCTGAACTCGACCACACAACGAGGCGATTGGGGCGAGGTTCAGCTCAAACGCATCGTCGAATACGCCGGGCTGCTCCCCCACGTCGATTTCGACACACAGGTGAGCATGACTCGCGACGGCGCGCGGCATCGTCCTGACATGGTCGTCCACCTCCCGGGGGGCGGCACCATCGTCATCGACGCCAAGACTCCCCTGTCCGCCCGGATGATCGATGCGGATGCCACGAGCGAGGATCACGCTCGAGCGCTTCTCCGCCACGTCGATTCGCTGGCGTCGAAGGAGTACTGGAAGTCCTTCGACAGCGCACCTGACTTCGTCGTCTGCTTCGTTCCCACGGACGGACTGCTCTCGGCCGCGGCCGCAACATACCCGAAGATGATCGATCATGCCCTGGGCAAAGGTGTCGTGCTCGCGTCTCCGGCCACTCTCCTGGTGCTGCTCAAGACCGTGGCCCTCAACTGGAGACAGTCCGATATGAGCACGTCAGCGGCCCAGGTGCTCAAACTCGGCACAGAGCTCTACGAGCGCATCGGCACGTTGGTTACGCACGTCAGCCGAATGGGCGCCAGCCTCGATCGCTCCGTCGAGGACTACAACCGTTTCGTCTCATCGCTGGAATCGCGCTTCCTCGTCACCGCGCGGAAGTTTCCCTCGACAGGCATCGTCGACACCGAACTCGACACCGTTGCCGAGCTCGATTCGCGCAGCCGCGGTCTCAGCGCCGAAGAGCTGTCGAAACCTCGATTCTCCGCATTCGACTCCGATCAGGCAGCCAGGAACGGGACGGCCTGAGTTGAATCAGCGGGTCAGTCCGCTTCGCCTGCTTCGTCGTTCCGGTTCTGAAGATGCTTCTCGAGCAGGTCGGCGACCAGAGTCAGGGACCGATCCTCGGTCTGAGCCAGAATGTCGATCGGCTCGCCCTCGAAGTGATGTATTTCGGAGCTGATCTCATCACCGACAAGCGCCGCGATCCAGGTGGTGCCCGGATCCTGACCTTCCTGGCTGCCTGGTCCTCCCGCACCGGAGGCGGCGATCGCGATATCGGCACCCATGAGCCGGGCAACCGAGCGCGCCATCGTCTCAACGGCCACTTGCGAGATGACCGGGCCGGCGGGGACCTCGAGAACGGTGTGCTTGACGTCGCTGGAGTAGGCGACGATTCCTCCCGCGAACCATGAACCCGAGTCGGGCGCAGCCGCGAGCTGATTGGCGATCTTGCCCCCGGTCAGTGATTCAGCCACTGCTACCCGCAGATCAGCTTTCAAACACAGGTCGGACAATCGAGCGGCGATCTCCGCGGCTCGGTCTTCGTGCTTCTCGGAATAGTTGCTCACCTTGGAAATTGTACTCCGGACGGGACGCCGAACGGATTGCATATTGAAAGGGCCCTTGTGCCTCAGAGGCTCACATCAGCGGGATCGACGTCCCCGCGCACACCTCGCCAAACTGGGTGGCGCAGTCGCCCACCGCCCGTCATTCCACCGAACTGAACCTCACCGACGACGACTGGTCGCACCCAGTGGGCGTCGCGCGCCTCGGCGGCGGGAACGTCGAGGGGCGGCGTCTTGCGACTCATGCTCTCCAGCTTCTTGCGCAGCGAGCGCAGCTGGCGTTCGTCGAATCCCGTGCCGACCCGGCCGAGGTACTCGAGGCCGTCCTCACCGTGCGCTGCCATCAGCAGCGAAGCGAACGTGTCCGCCCGCTCCCCGCTGCCCGTTCGCCAGCCCACGATGATCACATCGCGTGTGCTTGCGTGCTTGAGTTTGAGCCAGGTCCGAGTCCGGCGCCCTGCCAGATAGACGCTGTCGACCTTCTTCGCCATGACTCCTTCGAGCCCCAGCTCCCGGCTCGCATCCAACGCCTCGTCCACGGTTCCCTCGAAGGCCATCGGAACATGGATGCTCTCCCCTTCGGACACCACTTCGCTCAATCTCTCGCGTCTCTCCCGGTACGGAGTGCGCAGCAGAGAGTCTCCGTCGGCTTGCAGCACATCGAATGCCATCAGATGCACCGGCGTGCGGTGGCGTTCGCGCTGAACGTCACGTGCGTCCGACAGCCCCATCCGACGCTGCAGCCTGCTGAAGTCCGGCCTGCTGCCCGACCCCAGCGCGACGATCTCGCCGTCGAGGACACAGTCGACGTCCACGCATTCGGCCAACTCGGCGAGCTCGGGGTACGCATCCGTCAAGTCGTGTCCGTTGCGGCTGGTGAGCGCAACCGCCCCAGGGGAATCTCGGCTGGCAGCACGGACCGTGACGATCGCACGGATCCCGTCCCATTTCATCTCGAACGCCCAGTCCTCCACATCGCGGCGGACGATCGCGATCTCTCCGATGCTTGCCAACATCGGCGAGATGTCGGTCGCCTCGATGTCATCGCGTTCGCTGACCGCGACGTCACTCTTGCCAGGTTTGTCGTCGGAGGAGCTCTTCGGGGTCGAGCGGGATTTGTCCTGGGAAGCGCTCTTCCGGCCCTTGCCCTGCGAAGCGTTCCCGGACTCTCCCTTCGCCGAGGCGCCGGAGTTGTCGTCGTTCGCACCCGGTGAATCCTTCGTCAGGTGGATCATCCAGTTCTTCTCCGGTTCCTTGTTCGGCCCGTGCTCACCGGTGTTGAACAGCGCGAACTTCCGCACTCCGCCGAGTCCACCGTCCTCGCGTCCATGGAGCGTGGCGATGACCTCTTTGCCCTCTCTCCACTTCTCCAGTTCGTAGGTTCCCGAATCCCAGATCGTCACCTCGCCCGCGCCGTACTCCCCCTTCGGGATCGTGCCTTCGAAAGTGCCGTATTCGAGAGGGTGGTCCTCCGTCTGGACGGCGAGGTGATTGCGCCCGGGATCGGTGGGCGGTCCCTTCGGCAGCGCCCACGACACCAGCACCCCATCATGTTCGAGCCGGAAGTCCCAGTGCAAGCGTCTTGCGTGGTGCTCCTGAATGACGAACGTCAACTCGTCCCCGCTGGTCCCCTGCTTGTCCGGAATCGGCTCACTGGTCCGCTTCGGGTCGCGCTTCGATCGGTAGATGTCCAGCCGGTCACGAGGAAGCTCGAGGGAGCCTGCATCGTCGTCGCCGGCGGACTCCGACAGCGGTTCGAGCAGATCACCGAACTCATCGATGCGTTCGAGCACCTCTTCGAAGCGCAGCTGCCTGATGCTGCCCGGGTCGTCGAACTCCTCCCAGGTGCGCGGTGCGGCGACCGTCGGGGTGAATCGTCCGCGCAGAGAGTAGGGGGCGACAGTGGTCTTCGCTGCGGAATTCTGCGACCAGTCGATGAGCACCTTGTTCTCACGCAGAGTCTTCTTCATCGCAGAGACGACCAGATCCTTGTGATCGGCCTCAAGGCTCCGCGCCAGTTCATGGGCGACGTCCGAGATCTGCCGGCAGCTCGCAGAGCCGTCGAGTGGGGCATAGAGGTGGACGCCTTTCGAACCGCTCGTCAGCGGGTAGGCGTCGAGCCCCATACCGTCGAGCAGCTCCCTGACCAACTGAGCCACCTCGACGCAGTCGGGCAACTCCCGGCCGGGGCCCGGGTCGAAGTCGAGCACCATCCGATCGGGATGGCGATCCTCGGAGTCGAGCGTGCCCGGATCCGAGGATCCTCTGCCCACGCGCCATTGGGGAACATGGATCTCCAGCGAAGCCATCTGTGCAAGGTATGTCAGCGTCGCACGGTCCTGCACCAGGGGGTACCTCTTGGATCCCGATGAGTGGCGGATGGAGCGAGCTGCGATCCAGGAGGGTGCCGAATCGGGCAGGTCCTTCTCGAAGAACACATTCCCCGGTTTCTCAGGAGTGCCGACGCCGTCCACCCAGCGCTTCCGGGTGGCGATGCGATCGCGCGCATGGCGAATCAGATGAGGGGCGATCCGGGCGTAATAGTCGAGTACCTCACCCTTCGTCGTCCCGGTCTCCGGGTAATAGACCTTGTCAAGGTTCGTCAGCGTCAGACGGTGTCCGTCGACGGAGATCTTCTGCTCATCACGCGACATGCCGCACCTCCTGTGCCCAGCACGTTACCCGACTTCTGAGCGTCCACGTGGACCTGTTTGATGAGTCGTCGGGAGGGTTGGCAAATGGCCGGGCGTCGGATTGAATGGACAGATGAGAGCCATCTGGACCGGATCGATCGCATTTGGGCTCGTCAATGTGCCCGTCAAGCTGTACTCCGCCACCGAGGACCACGATGTCGACATGCATCAGGTCCACGAGAAGGACGGTGGCCGGATTCGCTATCAGCGCCGCTGCGAGGAGTGCGGGAAGACCGTCGAATACGACGACATCGTCAAGTCCTATGACGACGGCGACCACCGGGTGATCATCACCAAAGAGGACCTCGAAGCGCTGCCGTCGGACAAGAGCGATGACATCGATGTGCTCCAGTTCGTGCCCAACGATCAGATCGACCCGATCATGCTCGAGAAGTCCTATTTCCTCGAGCCCACGTCGAAGACTCCCAAGGCCTACCTGCTGCTCCGGCAGACCCTCGAGGACACCGAACGGACGGCGATCGTCAAGATCACGCTGCGGACCCGGACGCGATTGGCGATCCTGCGGGTCTGCGGCAAGGTGCTGATGATCCAGACTCTGCGCTGGGCTGACGAGATCCGCGACGTCGACTTCAAAGGCGTCGACTCCCGGGCGAAGATCTCCGACAAGGAGCTGAAGATGTCGGCCAAGCTGGTCGAATCCTATTCCGAGGACTTCACCCCGGAGGAGTTCACCGACGACTATCAGGTCGAGCTCCGCAAACTCATCGATGCGAAGATCGAGAAGGGCGAGACCCTTGACCTCGAGGAGACCTTCGCCGACGAATCCGACCAGGATGAGGACACCGGCGGTGACGTCGTCGATCTGATGGAGGCGCTGCGGAAATCGGTCGACAGAACCCGCTCGGCGAAGAAGTCCGGAAAGTCCGGAAAATCGGACGCAAAGCAGGAGTCGAAGGCGAAGAAAACCGGCTGAGGATGCGGACGGGCGAGAACTGTGTGATTCACGGGCTGTTGTTTACAACCACTGGCTGTGATGAAAATCTGGTGGCGTCCAGTCAGTACTCTGCGGGGCTCGACCAGCTTCGCAGCGCGAGAGACGAGGAGTGCGAACATGAAGCTCGACGAACTGCGACCGGTCTTCGACGCCCAGGGACCGTTCGCGACAGTCTATCTCGAGGGTCGCACCGCATCAGCCGACGCCAGCCAGCAGCTGCATCTGCGATGGCAGGAACTGCGCGATGACCTGGAGGGGAAGGGCGCGGACAACGGCCTGCTGTCATCCATCGACAGCGCCCTCCTCGGCGATGCCGCGACCGAGGTCCATACCGATGGGCGGATCATCGTCGCCAATGCCTCCGGCGTCCTGCTCGATGAGCACTGGGATGCGGCGCAGGGCACCGGGGATGCCGCGTATCTCAGCGACGTCCCGGAGCTGGGAACATATCTGCGTGAGAAGATCCGACTCGTCGATGTTGTGCTCGTCATCGCCGATCAGAAGGGCGCCCTCATCCGGGAGCTGACGATCGGTGAGGACCAGGTGACTTCGCAGGCCGAGGAGACGCAGGTGACCGGTGACGAGGATGAGAACATCCACAAACCGCGCGGGCAGGGGTTCTCCCACAATCAGATCCGACGTCATGCCGATGAGCTGATCAAGGAGAACGCTCGCGATGTCGCTGAATTCGTCGACGACCTGGTCACCAGGCGTTCCCCCGATGCCGTGGTCATCGCCGGCGAGGTGCAGGGCCGGACTGCCGTCAAAGCGGAGTTCTCAGCCCAGGTCCGCGAACTCGTCCATGAGGTGACCGAAGGCGGAATCGTCGATGAGGCGGCCGAGGAGGCCTTGGACGCAGCACTGCGATCATTGGCCTCGGACCTCAGTCGCGACCGGATGCGGGAGGCCGAGGAGAGCCTGTCCCAGGGGCTGGCGCATGCATTGGCCGTCGAAGGCCGCACCGAGGTGACGAAAGCGGTGGAGCGTGGAGTCGTCGACACGCTGCTGCTCAGTCGGGACGCCTCTGCAGACGGAGAAGGACAGCTCATCGCCGGCGCTGTCCGATCATCGGCCGAGGTGCGGCTCATCGACGCCGACATCAGCGACGGAGTCGCCGCCACCCTGAGATTCGACGCCTCAGCGGCATTGGCCGACTGAGTTCGCCCGAAGCCGCCGCCCGGCGGTGCTGAACAGCCTGGCGGTGCTGAACAGCCTGGCGGTGCCGATCAGATGATCCGGTGATCCCGATCGGCGCCGTCGGGCTTGTTCGCCGTCTTCTTGCCCGCTGCCTTGAGGTCCTTGCGCAGCTCCCTGGGCAGGGAGAACATGAGATCCTCTTCAGCCGTGACGACCTCTTCCACCGAAGTGAAACCGTAGTCGGCAAGCAGCGTGAGCAACTCCTGGACCAGAGGTTCGGGAACACTGGCTCCCGAGGTGACGCCGACGGTGGCGACGTCGTGGAACCAGGATTCGTCGACCTCCCGCGCGAAGTCGACGCGGTAGGACGCCTTCGCACCGTGCTCGAGCGCGACTTCGACCAGTCGCACCGAGTTCGACGAGTTGGCTGAGCCGACGACGAGCACCAGATCCGCCTCGGGCGCGATCTTCTTGACCGCCACCTGGCGGTTCTGCGTCGCATAGCAGATATCATCACTCGGCGGGTCCTGGAGGTGCGGGAACCGCTCGCGGAGGATGTTCACCGTCTCCATGGTCTCGTCGACGCTCAGTGTCGTCTGCGAGATCCACACGAGGCTTTCGGTCGGATCGACCTTGACAGTGCGGGCCTCGTCCGGGTTCTGGATCAGCGTGATGTGCTCGGGCGCCTCCCCCATCGTGCCCTCGACCTCTTCGTGGCCGGCATGGCCCACGAGCAGGATCCGGTACCCGTCACGAGCGAAGCGCACGGCTTCGCGGTGGACCTTCGTGACCAGGGGGCATGTGGCGTCGATCGTCGACAACTCCCGGTGGGCCGCCTCTGCGTGCACTGCCGGAGACACCCCGTGAGCGGAGAACACGACCCGAGCACCCTCCGGGACCTCGTCGGTCTCGTTGACGAACACCGCCCCCATCGCCGACAGCGTTTCGACGACATGTCGGTTGTGGACGATCTCCTTGCGCACGTAGATCGGCGCGCCGTAGTGCTCGAGTGCGCGCTCGACGGCGATCACTGCGCGGTCGACGCCGGCACAGTAGCCTCGCGGCGCCGCGAGGAGAACCCTCTGCTCGGCGCCCTCGGGCCGACGGATGTCCTCGGGACTCAGACGCTTGCGCGGAATCGTTGGCGTTGGCACAGTTACGGCAGTCACGGTTCCAAGTCTAGGCCGCGGACCTGAACAACGGCTAGAAAGGTGAACCATTCCACACCTCTTCGGCGCCACGCGATTCGGCAGCGTGCTGCCGTGTCCATGCCGTTCGTTAGGCTAGGGGCAGGACAAGGAGGAACCGCATGGCCCAACGCATCTCCGGCACTCCCGGAACTCTCGGCGAATCGGTCGCGCCGAAGGAACTGGCCGCCACGGCCGCCGAGACCACGCCCGAGAATCCCTGGCCTCTGAGTCTGCTGTCGCAGAAGATGAAGTCCTACATCGACCGGATGTCGAGCGTGTGGATCGAGGGCCAGGTCGTCGAACTCAACCACCGCGGAAAGGCCAGCTACCTCACCCTGCGCGACACCGATGTCGAGATGTCGCTGCCCGTTCAGATCTGGAAGAACGTCCTCGATCGCACGGGCGCTCCCCTGGCCGAAGGCAGCCATGTCGTCGCCAATCTCAAAGCCGACTTCTGGACGAAGACCGGGCGGCTGACCATGCGGGCCAACGACATCCGCGCTGTCGGCCTTGGTGAGCTTCTGGCCCGGCTCGAGCGGCTGAAGAAGCTGCTGGCGGCTGAAGGGCTCTTCGATCCGAGCAGGAAGCGGCGGCTGCCGTTCCTGCCGAACCGGATCGGCCTCATCACCGGACGCGATTCGGATGCCCAGAAGGACGTGGTGCGCAATGTCCATCTGCGGTGGCCGGCCGCAGAGTTCGAGATCCGCAACTGCGCCGTCCAGGGCCCGGATGCCGTGCCCGGAGTGATGAAGAACCTGACCGAACTCGACGCCGACCCGGACATCGACGTCATCGTCATCGCCCGCGGTGGTGGCAGCATGGAGGACCTCCTCCCGTTCTCGAACGAGGCACTGGTGCGGGCAGTCTCGAACGCGCAGACCCCTGTGGTCTCTGCGATCGGACACGAAGCTGACCGCCCCATCCTCGACGAAGTCGCCGATCTTCGCGCCTCCACGCCCACTGACGCGGCCAAACGGATCGTCCCGGATGTGGCGGAGGAGACGATGAACCTGCTGCGAGTCCGCGCCGAGCTCGATGCGGCCGTCAACCGCATCATCGACCGCGAACAGGAGATGCTCACCGCTGTGCGATCGCGACCTGTGCTGGCCGAACCCCAGACCATGGTGGCCGCCCGGGAAGACGAGCTCACGATGATCCGCCGCCGCAGCCTGCAGGCCACCACCGGCCTCGTCCTCCATGCGGAGAAGGAGATCAGCTACCTGCGTTCCCAGGCCAGGTCCCTGTCACCTCTGCGGACGCTCGAACGCGGCTATGCAGTCGTGCAGAACGATGAAGGGCACGCCATCCGCGACGTCGCCGAGGTGGCTGTCGGCAGCACAGTTCACGTGCGGGTTGCCCGCGGACGATTCGACGCCGAGGTGAGCGACACCGAGGCGACCGCCGGCAGCTGAGGTCCCTTCAGTCATGAATGGGACCGCCCCAGCCATGACGGCCCGGCCATGTGAGCCGATCCAGCCATGCGAGCCGATCAATGACAGTCAGCCACCACCAGCAGCAGAACCCCCATCAGACCGGAGGAAGACAATGACCGAACAGACTGCGCAGACCGATATCAGCGCTCTCAGCTATGAGCAGGCACGCGAGGAGCTCGTGATGATCGTCAAACGGCTCGAAGCCGGCAATCTCCCGCTCGAAGAGTCCCTGTCACTGTGGGAGCGGGGCGAAGCTCTGGCCGACCGGTGCCAAGCCTGGCTCAACGGTGCCCGAGAACGGCTCGACAAGGCACGGGCAGAGTCCTCCGACGACGAGGACTGACCTCCTCCCCGAGAAGCGGTGGCGGCCCGACCGCCCCGAGGAGTGGCACCCGGTCCGTCTGTGCGGCGTGACGCTCAGAGCAGCGCGACGCCCAGTTCGGGGGAACGCTCAGTGCGGCGTGACGCTCAGTTCGAGGGAACGCTCAGTTCAGCTGTGAGGCGATCTGCCGGGCGAAATGGTCGAGAATCTCCGGAGTCGCGGTGGCGGTGAGCACGACATACATGTCGCCCTTCGACGCCACCCAGTATTCGCGGGCGTCGCCGGACCGGTAGATCTGGAACTGCGTTCCGCTGACGGTCGCGGTCTCGGCGGCGACTGCGTCGCCGACCTGGTTCTCCGCCCACTTCTGCGAGGCGACCGCCTGTTCGACGCTGACCCACTGCTCCTGGTCGCCGATGAACGACATGTACCACGACGTGTACTCGGAGTCGCCGACTTCCCCCAAGCTCGCCTCATTCGACTTCCATCCGGCTGGGATCTGCGGGACGATGAGCTTGAAGTCCGCATTCGTCTGTGACTGCTCCGCAATCGCCTGGTAGTCGACGACGCGTTCGGCGTCGACCTGGGGCTGAGGCGCCATCAGCAGTGCCCCGCCCACAACGGCGAAGCACGCGAGGATCGCGATCAGCATGTTGACCCAGTTCGAATTCTTCCGCAGAACTCGCATCTCCTCCCGGGATCCCGGAAGGATGGCGTCGGATTCGGGCTGTGCTTGAGCATTCACATCCTCAATTGTCCTCTCGCTTCTCAACAGGGCCAAATCTATTTGCCTACAACGGACTCGACGACAGACCCGATGGACGGACCCCGCGGACCGAAGTCCCGGTGCCATGTGCGGAAGTCGCGCGTGAGGGTGGCACAATTGGAGGCATGAGTGACTCACAAGAACTTGCTGACGCCAAATCTCATCATGACCGAGGCCGCGTTGATGCGGCTGCTCCCCCGGTCGCAGTGACCGATTCCTGGTCACAGCAAGCCCGCGTCGGAGCCGATGCACCCGACCGCAACCTGGCCCTGGAACTCGTTCGAGTCACCGAAGCGGCCGCCATCGCTGCCGCTCCCTGGGTCGGTCGCGGTGACAAGAACGCCGCTGACGGCGCAGCCGTGGCCGCGATGCGCAACGTCATCTCCTCCGTCCGCATGGCCGGCACCGTCGTCATCGGCGAGGGCGAGAAGGACGAAGCTCCCATGCTCTTCAACGGTGAGCAGATCGGCGACGGCGAAGGCCCTCACTGCGACGTCGCGGTCGATCCGATCGACGGCACCCGCCTCACCGCACTCGGCATGCCCAACGCGATCTCCGTCATGGCCGTCACCGAGGACGGCGCCATGTACGATCCCTCCGCCGTGTTCTACATGGAGAAGCTCGTCACCGGGCCTGCTGCAGCAGACGCCGTCGATCTGCGCCTGCCGATCGCGGAGAACATCCGCCGCGTCGCCAAGGCCAAGGGCAACACCGACCCCGCATCCGTGACGATCATGATCCTCGACCGCCCCCGTCATCAGAAGATGATCGACGAGATCCGTGCCGCCGGGGCCCGGATCCGGCTGATCACCGACGGCGACGTCGCCGGCGCGATCGCCGCGTGCCGTCCCGGAACCGGAGTCGACATGCTCATGGGCATCGGCGGCACCCCCGAGGGCATCATCACCGCCTGCGCCATCAAGGCCCTGGGCGGAGTCATTCAGGGACGGCTGTGGCCGCAGGATGACACCGAACGCGAAGCCGCGGCCAAGGCCGGCCTCAACATCGACCAGGTCCTCAACACCGACGACCTCGTCACCGGCGACAACTGCTACTTCGTCGCCACCGGCATCACCAATGGCGATCTGCTGCACGGTGTGAAATTCCAGGGAGGCCACGTCACCACCCACTCCTTGGTCATGCGGTCGAAGTCAGGCACTGTGCGGTCCGTCTTCGCCGAGCACCAGGTCGAGAAGACCCACTCCTACGTCGAAGCCGCCGAAGAGGCCGCCCGCCGGGGCCTCGTCTGATCACGCGCCGCACCAGCACCACCTATTGACCGGTCTGCGCGCGCGCTGCCCTCACCGAGTGCATCGCGCAGGCCGATCTCGCCTCACAACCTCACCGCCCGACCACCGCAACACTCGCATGTCTATTGGAAGAAGGTGCCTGTATGCCGAATAAGGCCTGGGAACGACTGATGGCCGGCAATCAGCGCTTCGTCGCTGATCAACCCCTGCATCCCAATCAGGACACAGCTCGGCGCGAAGCCCTGTCACAGTCACAGACGCCGTTCGTGACGCTGTTCGGCTGCTCCGACTCCCGGGTGGCCGCCGAGATGATCTTCGACGTCGGCCTCGGCGACATGTTCGTCGTCCGCAACGCCGGCCAGGTCATCGATCCGGTCACCCTCGGCTCGCTGGAGTACGGGGTCGAGGTCCTCGGCACTCCCATGCTCGTCGTGCTCGGCCACGACAGCTGCGGGGCAGTGACGGCGGCGGTTGATTCCTACGACTCCGGCGAGACTCCCCCAGGATTCATCTCCGATGTCGTCGCGCGCATCCTTCCGACCGTGGCCAGGGCGCGCCGGAACGGTCGCCGCACGATCAATGAGACGGTCGCGCAGAACACGATCGACGTCACCGACAAGATCATGCAGCTGTCCTCGATCATCTCCCACGCCGTCGAAGAGGGCCGACTCATCATCGTCGGCCTCACCTATCAGCTGCATGACGGCCGCACCACGGTTGTCGCCCGTTACGGCGGCGACGACTCGGACGTCACGACTCTCGCCTCCTGAGGTCGGTCACCCGCAGCAGCAGAATCGGTCGTCTGCGACCGACGAGAACAGTGTTGAAAGGACAACTATGAGCGAAGAGTTTCGCATCGAGCACGACACCATGGGAGAAGTGAAAGTTCCCAAGGACGCCCTCTACCGCGCCCAGACCCAGCGCGCAGTCGAGAACTTCCCGATCTCCGGCAAGACCCTCGAGTCCGCGCACATCGCAGCCCTGGCCCAGGTCAAGAAGGCTGCGGCGAAGGCCAATGCCGAACTCGGCGTCCTCGACGAGCAGCGCGCGAAGGCGATCCAGGATGCCGCCGACGCCGTCGCCTCCGGCGAGTACGACGCTCACTTCCCCATCGATGTCTTCCAGACCGGGTCCGGAACCTCGTCGAACATGAACACCAATGAGGTCCTCGCCTCGCTGGCCAGCCGCGAACTCGAAGCCGACGGCGTCGACGTTCATCCGAACGACCATGTCAACGCCTCGCAGTCCTCGAATGACGTCTTCCCCACCTCGGTGCATGTCGCCGTGACGAAGGCACTCGTGTCGACCCTGATCCCCGCCATGGAGACCCTGGCCTCGTCGCTGGAGAAGAAGGCCGAGCAGTTCGCGTCGGTCGTCAAGTCGGGCCGGACCCACCTGATGGACGCCACCCCGGTGACCCTGGGACAGGAATTCGGCGGATACGCGGCCACTGTCCGCTACGGGATCGAGCGCATCGAGGCCTCCCTGCCCCGCGTCGCCGAGGTTCCTCTCGGCGGCACTGCCGTCGGCACCGGCATCAACACGCCTGACGGATTCTCTGCCCGGGTCATCGAGATCCTCGCCGAGGAGACCGGTCTGCCCATCACCGAGGCCCGCAACCACTTCGAAGCCCAGGCCAACCGCGACGGCCTGATCGAGGTCTCCGGCCAGCTCCGCACCATTGCCTACGGCTACATGAAGATCTGCAACGACCTGCGGTGGATGGGATCGGGCCCGAACACCGGCCTCGGCGAGATCGCCATTCCCGATCTCCAGCCCGGTTCCTCGATCATGCCCGGCAAGGTCAACCCGGTCATCTGCGAGGCCACCATTCAGGTCGCCGCCCAGGTCATCGGCAATGACACGACGGTCGCGCTGTCCTCGACCAACGGCGCCTTCGAGCTCAACGTCGGCATCCCGGTGATGGCGTCGAACCTCCTCGAATCGATCCGCCTGCTGGCCAACTCCTCGACCGTGATGGCCGAGAAGATGATCGACGGGCTGCAGGCAAATGAGGAGCGTGCCCGCTTCCTCGCCGAGGCGAGCCCCTCCATCGTCACCCCCCTGAACAAGGTCATCGGCTACGAATCGGCGGCGAAGATCGCCAAGCACGCTGTGGCCAACAAGATGACGGTCAAGGAGGCGACGATCGACCTCGGCTTCGTCTCCGACGGCTCCATCTCCGAAGAGGACCTGGACAAGGCTCTCGACGTCACCACGATGATCGGCACCTACAGGTAGTCAGCCGCCGATCGCAGAGCCCGGCCGTTCGGAACAGGATTCCGAACGGCCGGGCTCTTTCGTCGTCGTTCCTCGCGGTCGCCCCGCTCAGCCGCGCCCGCCCCACTTCTGAGTGGCAGCCGCGCAGAAGTGGGGCAATCGCGGTTTCCGACTCAGGAGCGGAACGGGTCGAACTCCTCGAGCACGTCGGTGACCAGGGCCGCGATCTCCGAGCGTTCGGAGCGGGTGAGCGTCACGTGGGCGAAGAGCTCATGGCCCTTGAGCTTCTCGATCACGGCGGCGACCCCATCATGCCGGCCCACCCGCAGGTTGTCGCGCTGAGCCACATCATGGGTGAGGACGACCTTCGAGTTCATCCCGATCCGCGACAGCACCGTGAGCAGGACGTTGCGCTCCAGAGACTGCGCCTCATCGACGATGACGAACGCATCGTGAAGCGAGCGGCCGCGGATGTGCGTGAGCGGAAGCACCTCGAGGAGACCGCGGTTGACCACCTCGTCGATGACGTTCTTGCTCACCAGAGCGCTGAGGGTGTCGAACACGGCCTCAGCCCACGGGTTCATCTTCTCCCCCTCGCTGCCGGGCAGGTAGCCGAGGTTCTGACCGCCCACGGCATAGAGGGGACGGAAGACCATGATCTTCGAGTGCTTGTTCTCCTCGAGCACCTTCTGCAGACCGGCCATCAGCGCGAGCGCGGACTTCCCCGTTCCGGCTCGCCCGCCCAGGGACACGATTCCCAACGACTCGTCGAGGAGCATGTCAATGGCCACCCTCTGCTCCGCCGAACGGCCGTGGACGCCGAAGACGTCCCGGTCCCCCCGGATGAGCTTGACGGCGCTGTTCGCATGCACGCGGCCCAGGGCGGATCCGCGCGGCGAGGTGATGATGACACCGGTGTTGACCACCTCATCGGTCACCGCCTCGGTGACCACGGTGCCCGAGTCGTAGAACTGCGACATCTCCTCGTCGTCAAGCGCCAGTTCGCTCATCCCCGTGAAGCCGGAATCGTGGGCGAGTTCGGCCAGGTACTCCTCGGCGCGCAGTCCCAGAGCCGACGCCTTGACCCGCATCGGCACGTCCTTGGTCACGACGATGACATCATGACCCTCGGCCGCGAGGCTCCGCGCGACTGCCAGGATGCGGGTGTCGTTCTCGGACCGGTCGAACCCCGCAGGCATCGTCGAGTACTCCACGTGATTGAGCTCGACCCGCAGCGTTCCCCCTGCGTCGCCCACCGGAATCGGTTCGTCGAGGCGCCGGTGGTTCGAGCGGAAGTCATCGAGGATGTGCAGCGCCTTGCGGGCGGTGAATCCGAGCTCCGGGTGGTGGCGTTTGGCCTCCAGCTCGGAGACGACGACGAGCGGGATGACGATGTGGTGTTCGTCGAACTTCAGGAGCGCTCCCGGATCCGAGAGCAGCACCGAGGTGTCGAGAACGTAAGTGTGGACGTTTGCAGCCATGGGGACCCCTGTGGCGTGAGTTCCGCCGAGGTGCGAGTCCGGACATCCCCCGACCTCGGGTTGGTGTCGACCAACTACTGTCAACCTATCCGACAAACCCGCCTGCACGGACCCGGCACGCGCACTTCGTGCACGGCGCGGGACTGAACAACGAGTGAACGCGCACGTGCGAGTTTCTTGCGGTCACTTTCCGAAGCGCCGCTGCCGCAATCCGTAGGAGCGCACGGCGCGCAGGAAGTCCGTGCGCCGGAAGTCGGGCCAGTAGGCCTCGCAGAAGTAGAACTCGGAGTAGGCGCTCTGCCACATGAGGAAGCCGGAGAGCCGCTGCTCACCGGAGGAGCGGATGATGAGGTCCGGGTCGGGCTGCCCCTTGGTGTAGAGGTGCTCGCCGATCTGCTGCGGGGAGAGCTCGGAGATGATCGTCTCCAGATCGGTTCCCTCGTCGGTGCGCGAGCGCAGCAGCGACTTCACGGCGTTGACGATCTCCTGCCGCCCGCCGTAGCCGACGGCGACGTTCACCCGCATTCCCGACTCACTCGTCGAGGTGGCCGCCTCCAATCGCTTCCGCAGGTCCGCGGGCAACACCTCGAGATCCCCGACCAACTGGACCCAGACGCCGTCGAGCCCCGCGATCTTCTCGACCATGTCGGAGATGATCTCGATGAGGACGGAGACCTCCTCGGGCGACCGAGCCAGGTTCTCCTTGGACAGGACATAGAGGGTGACGATCTCGACATCGACTTCGTGGCACCAGCCGAGGAACTCGACGATCTTGTCGGCGCCGGCCCGATGCCCGTCGGCGGTGGTGGCGCCGAACTCCTTGGCCCAGCGACGATTGCCGTCCGTGATGACACCCACGTGGCGGGGAACCGGCACCGACTTGTCGAGCTCACGCAGGAGCCGTCGCTCATAGAGGCGGTAGAGCAGGCTCACCGGTCGTGCCACGCTGTCCTCACTTCTCTCTGTCCCGTCGACGGCCGTACAGGGCCCTGATCTCCCCCGTCACCGGTCCGCCGAACATTCCCAAGATTACTCCCTCGACGGTACCGGAATCGGGTGCGACTCCGCCTGATGTCAATGGCGGTCACCTCGGCGATGTGAGGCAGAGTGCAGGGCCGAGAGACAGTGGACAGGACCGGCGGGACGCGCTTCTGTGGCGCACGCGACACCCCTCGAGTGGCGCACCTCACGGACGACGAAGACGGTCAGTTCCGGCACACTGCGCTGCCAGTCGATCCCGGTAACGTGGAGGCATGGACACAACTGCCGATCAGTCATCGCCGCTCGCAAGGGAGGCCGCCGTGAAAGCATCCGACGACCGCGCCCGCATCGCACGACGACGCTCAGCGCTGCGCCAGGAGCTGAGCAAGCTCGCCGGCCAGGTCAAGCCGAAGCTGCGCGGCTGGTTCCATGCGGGAGCGTTCCCGCTTGCCCTGTTCGGCGGACTGGCTCTGGTCATCATCTCCCCGACGATCGGATCACGCCTGGCCGCGGCCGTCTTCGCGATCACCGGAATGCTGCTCTTCGGCACCTCCGCGGTCTACCATCGCGGTCGCTGGCGCACTCGCGTCCGCCTCATCCTGCGCCGCCTCGACCACGCCAACATCTTCCTCATCACCGCAGGCACCTACACTCCGCTGGCCGTGCTGATGCTCAGACCGGACCAGGCCGTTGTGCTGCTGTCCGTGCTCTGGGGCGCGGCCGCCCTCGGGGTCGCGTTCCGCACGATCTTCATCACGGCACCGAGGTGGCTCTTCGTCCCCATCTACGTGGGCTTCGGCGTCGCCGGAGTCGGCTACATCCCCCAGATGTGGGCGTCCATCCCTGCCGTCGGGATCCTCATCGTCGCGGGCGGCATCTGCTACGTCGCCGGGGCGGTCGTCTACGGCGTCAAGAAGCCGAACCCGTCTCCGACGTGGCTCGGCTTCCATGAGATCTTCCACATCCTCACCATCTGCGGCTTCGGATGCCATCTTGCGGCCCTGCTGATCGCAGCCGCCTCGTCCTACTGACCAGGCTGCTGCGGGTCCGTCCTGCCGGACCGACCCGCGTCCGCCGCACCGGCGTCGGGCTGCTCCGCGCCGTCCTTCTCAGAGCCGTCCTTGTCAGAGGCGTCCTTGTCAGAGGCGTCCTTCTCTGAGGCGTTTTCGGGCGCTTTGGCGCCGGAGAGCTTCGACTGATTGGGCACGGCGTGTTTGCGCAGCGGAATCGGATAGGCGTCACTGGCTTCGGACCGCGCCCGCACTCGCCGCACTCGCTTGAGCGCATCGCGGATGAGGAGGATCACGATGATGACGATGAAGAGCGTGACCACGAAGCCGATGGTTCCCGGCGTGACCAGGTCCGGGTCGGGCGCTCCGCTCGGCGCCGGGGTCTGGGCGAGGATCATGCGCGGTCACCTTCCAGGTTCGATTCGGTCTCCGGGCTCGATTCGGTCTCCGGGCTCGATTCGGTCTCCGGGCTCGATTCGGGCTCCTCGGCCGGAGAGGCGGGCAGCATGCCCTCGGCGGGGACCACTCGTCCGTCGTCGAACCTCACCGCTGCGAAGAGGTCGGTCTCCTGGAAGTCGACACCCGGAGTCAGCGGCTCGCGACCGGTGTTGTCGATGGCGAGCTCGAACTCCTCGCTGGGCCAGTACGTCTTCGCCGCCTTTCGCGAGGCGGAGAAGAATCCGCCGTTGGGATCGATCTGCGTGGCGTGGGAGAGCAGGGCACGGTCACGCGCCGGGAAGAAGTCCGCGCAGTCGATCCGTGTGCTCAGCCAGTTGTCTCGTTCGGCAGCACGTTGCCGGAAGCTCTCGATGTGGTCGTCGAAGGGCGACTCCAGTCCCGCCTCGAGCATCTTCTCGTGGATCGTGATCCACTTCCGCGCCGACAGATCCTGATTGTAGTAGACCTTCTGCACCTGCCACGGTTCGCCGAGTTCGGGATGGGCCTGCGGATCCGCGGCTGCGGAGACCGCGGCCATCGTCACGGCATGGTTCTTGATGTGATCGGGATGCGGGTAGCCTCCGAGTTCGTCGTAGGTGGTCACCACCTGGGGACGGAAGCTGCGGATGATGTGGACGAGAGGCAGCATCGCCACTTCGTCGGGGACGCGGTAGAAGCATCCCGGTGGGATCTCGGTGTCGAAGTCACCTTCGGGCAGACCCGAATCGACGTGACCGACCCAAACGTGCTCGGCCCCGAGGGCGGCAGCGGCTGCGGCCATCTCCTCACGTCGCAGACCGGCGATGTCTCGGGAGGCCTTGGGACTCTGCAGCAGCGCCGGGTTGAGGATGTCTCCGGCCTCGCCCCCGGTCATGGTGGCGATGAGCGCCCGGGCGCCGAGGGACGTGTACTTCGCCGTCGTGGCGGCACCCTTCGAGGACTCGTCGTCGGGGTGCGCATGAACGGCCAGGAGGCGCAGTCCATGGTACGGAAGCGAAGTCATGTTCAATGTCCCTTTCGATTTGACCTGGCGGCGATCCGTGACGCGGGAATGATCGCGGGACACGGATCGACTACTCTAGATTAGTGCGCGACGTTCACAGATGAGGAATCCGATGACTGAGGTAACAGTGGAACAGCCACTGCACAACGACCGCTACGGGCGGAGCCGCGAACCCCGGCGTCGTCTGGGACGGGGCTTCACGATCCTCGCCGCAGTCGTCCTCATCGGTCTGCTGGCACTGGCCGCGTTCCTGGCGTTCCGCCCGCAGACGGCTCCGACCACTCCCAAGACCCTCAACTACTCTGTCGTCGACTCCTCTTCAACGCAGGTGAGAGTCGCAATATTTCCCGACCGGGAGCGTGACGTGCACTGCATCGTGCAGGCGACGAACGAATATGACGCGATCGTCGGCTTCACCGAGGTGAGTATCCCGGGGGATCCGCAGGCCGATCCCCACTCCCCCCGTGCCCTCAATGTCGAACTTGCCACAACCCAGCTTGCATCGTCCGGGCATGTCGACGCATGCTGGTTCGAATAGGCGCCCACGGCGCATCCGACAGGGAGCCATGAGCATCCCGACGTGACGTATGTCATTGTCTTTGCCCTCGAATGGGTTAAACTGTAGTTTCATTCAACATCCGGGCGTGCCCCAACGCCCGGATTTTCGTTGCCTGACGACCTGAGTCAGTGCACCGGACCGAACAAGGAGAAGTCATGACTGAGGATGTCGCCCAGGAGACCACATGGTTGACCCAGGAGGCCTTCGATAGATTGTCGAAGGAACTCGAGTACCTCTCCGGCCCGGGACGTGCAGAGATTGCTGAGAAGATCGAAGCCGCCCGCGACGAGGGTGACTTGAAGGAGAACGGCGGCTACCACGCTGCCCGCGAAGAGCAGGGCAAGCAGGAAGCCCGTATCCGCCAGCTCGAGCTGCTGCTGCGGTCGGCGAAGGTCGGGTCGAGCGAAAGCGACGGCAAGACCGTGTCCCCAGGAACCGTCGTCACCGCCAAGGTGGCCGGGAACGAGATGCGCTTCCTTCTCGGCAGCCGCGAGATCGCCGGCGATTCGGACATCGACGTCTTCTCGGAGAAGTCGCCCTTGGGCGCAGCCGTGCTCGGCGTGTCTGTCGGCGACAAGACCAGTTACGAAGCTCCCAACGGCAAGGAGATCGCCGTCGAGGTCGTCAAGATCGAACCTTTCGCTGCCTGATCCCTTGACAGGGTCTTCCCTGATCGGGCTCTCCCCCGATCAGGCTCTCCCCTGATCGGGCTCTCCCCTGGCCAGGTCGTCCAGTCCGGACAGGACAATCCCCGGAAGAGCCGGCAGCAGAGGTCGAATCGCAGCAGGATCGAAACAGAGAAGTGGGGGGGGGGGGGGGCCCCCCCCACACCAGAGCCGCGGGGGGGGA
>NZ_JAPSIB010000017.1:0-85571 GCF_031179145.1 Brevibacterium sp. | reverse complement strand
AAGTGGGCGGGTGATCACCCGCCCACTTCTCTATGCCCGGTGGTTCTTCCCCGCGGCTTGTACCCAGGACTTCTGCCCCGGAACCCAAGTGCCCTGAGCCTCGGTGCTCAGGGCACTTCGCGTTCTCGCTCAGCGGCGTTCGTCGTCGGCGGAGACGTCGCCGGTGCCCGCGACTCCGCCCGCGCCGGGGGCTGCCGGAGCTGCACCGGGGACTGGCACCTCGGGAGCGGCGTTCGCCTCGGCGTCGAGGGATGTCGTTTCCCCGCCGCCGGTCGCTTCCGGTGGATCGCTGTCAGGATCACGGTCCGGCCGGGGTCCGTTGGCTCTGACGATGTATCCGACCATCGTGTTGAGGACCGCCACGAGCGGCACCGCGAACAAGGCGCCGACGATCCCGAACAGATAGGCGCCTGCGGCGACCGCGAGCACCACGGCCAGCGGATGCACCGACACCGCCTTGCCCATGATGAACGGCTGGAGCACCTGCCCTTCGATCTGCTGCACGGCGACGACGACCAGGAGCATGATCAGCGCACTGCCGAGGCCATTGGACACCAGCGCGACGAGCACCGCGATGACGCCTGAGGCGACCGCACCGACGACGGGCACGAATGACGACAGGAACACGAGCACCGTCAGCGGGATCACCAGTGGCACCCCGAGGAAGGCTGCGCCGATTCCGATGCCGATCGCGTCGATGCCGGCGACGAGGATCTGACTGCGCACATACTGGACCAATGACTTCCATCCGCGCAGCGCCGCACCCTCAGCGGTCTTCTGTGCCGGGATGGGCAGCAGGTTGATCATCCACTTCGAGATCTTCTTCCCGTCATAGAGGAAGAAGAAGGTCGTGAACAGGCACAGGGCAGCGCCGGCGAGGAACGACCCAACCGAGGACGTGGCCTGCCACGCGCCGCC
This sequence comes from Brevibacterium sp., assembly GCF_031179145.1. Taxonomy (GTDB): domain Bacteria; phylum Actinomycetota; class Actinomycetes; order Actinomycetales; family Brevibacteriaceae; genus Brevibacterium. The sequence continues at coordinate 84,653 of NZ_JAPSIB010000017.1, read as the reverse complement.
GAGGAGCTGGCTGCTGTTGCTCTGCAGCCAGCTCGTGGCTCGGGCGATCGATTCATCGATGTAGGCCGAGACGGTCGTGGAGTCGATGCCGAAAGGCCTGTTGGCCAGCCAATCACTGATGGCGGAGAACCCGGAGATGACCTGCGAGACCAGCTCGGGCATCCCAGAGTAGATCTGCTGACCGACGAGGGTGATCAGCCCGGCGACGACGACGAGGAAGCCGACGAAGCTGATCGCCGCGGCCGCAGCCTGGGGCAGGCCCTTGCGCACCAGCCAACTTGTCAGCGGCGCAAGCAGCGCCGTCAGGAGCAGGGCGATGAGCGCCGGAAGCAGGACGTCGGAGACCTTGGCCAGCAGCCACAGGGCCACCCCGATGCCGACAAGGACCACGATCGAGCGCCAGGACCAGGCTGCGGCGACTTTGAGACCGGGAGACACATAGGGTTCGGCTTCGGCCTCCGCACGGATCCGCGCGATCTCCTCGGGAGTCAGGTGCAGATCGGTGTACTGGGAGCTCGGGTCCAGGGCTCGTGCCTGGTCCCGTTTGAGACGAAACGTGTCCCACGCCCCCCGGAATCTGTTCGCGCCGGGCTTCTTCTCGTTCTCAGACATGCTTCAACAATAGTTGTTCGGTGCCTTTCGGAGGTGCAATGATGGCGGAGAAAGGGGAAAATCTTATGGGTAAGCGAATGCTCTACGCCCTTGCCACCATGACCGGCACTGCGGTGGGGGTGGGTGCTTCCGCCGTGGGTCTCCTCCGCCACCAGGCCGGCTCTCTCCGGCGTGCCTTCGACGACGACGTCAACCGGCACTACGAACCCGTCACCGAGGCCATACCTCCTCCCGAAGGCGACGACGATGGCGATTCCGTGGCATTGGCGATTCTCGGTGACTCGTGGCTGTGCGGCCTCGAGGTCGAGGATCCGACCCGGACGCCGCCCCACCTCATCGCCCGCGGACTCGCCAGAATGCTCAGCACCACCGTCCGCGTCCAATCGACGGCCCGCCCCTCGGCCCTGTCCGAGGACCTGCCGGCGCAGGTGGGTGAGATCCTCAACTCGGCGTCGCTCTCGCGCCAGCTCTCGCAGCGACGGAGCGACGACCGGCGCTTCGCCGTCATCTCGATCGGCACCGGGGACATCATCCATCCGATCCATGGCACGATCGGCATCCCTGTCCTCAACCAGGCGATCAACCGACTCCAGCGCGAGGGCCGGTACACGGTGTTCGTGCTGGTGTGCCCCAACCTCGGAGGGCTGCCGGGGCTGCGCGACCCGTTGAAGACGTCTCTGCGTCGCACCTCCCGGGTGCTCGCGGGTTCCCAATGGCTGGCAGCTCTGGCCGCCCATGCCGTCCCCCTTACCGCGACCCAATCGCTGAGCGGCACGACGAAGGCCTCTCTGCTCAACGAGTCCGGTCGGTTCCCCAGCACCCTCGGCTATGCGCAGCTCTCGAGCACCGTGCTGGCTGCCATCGCCGAACGCATCGATGCCCCCGTCCTCGTCGACCGCAGCCTCGACATTCCCGAATTCGCCGAGCGCAGCTCGGATCCTGAGGCGAATTCGCCGACCGAGGCGGAGGATGAGGCCACCCCCCGCGAGGAATCGGACTCGGAGGTTCGATGATCCCTGTCGTCCTCGCCTCTCAGTCGCCCGCGCGCCGGCAGATCCTCAGAGCCTCGGGAATCGATCCGATCATCGTCGTCTCCCATGTCGATGAGGAGGCCATCGAGGCGTCCTTCTCCGGAGACGTCTGCGAGCTGACCACAGCGCTCTCCGAGGCCAAGGCGCGCGCTGTCATCGACAGGATCCTCAACGAACCGCCGGCGCAGCTCCTCGGCGCTCTCGCAGACTCCGCCGCAGTCCCCGCCCCGGCAGTCGCCTCTGCCGCAGTCGCCGGAATCTCGCCGCGGGGCGGCACCGTCGTGCTCGTCGCCGGCGACTCCCTCCTCGAACTCGACGGACGCCCCATCGGCAAGCCCGGCACCGCCGAGCGCACCCGCGAGGTGTGGAGGGACATGGCCGGCCGGACGACGGTCCTCCACACCGGGCACACTGTGGCCGTGCTCGAGGTCTCCTTCCCACAATCGGGCCGCCCGCAGTTCGAGGTCAGGGACATCCGGTCGGCCCGTTCGTCCACCTCGGTGCTCATCGGCCGACCGACCCCGGCCGAGCTCGAGGCCTACATCGCGACTGAGGAGCCCTTCCACGTGGCCGGGGCCCTGACCATCGACGGATACGGCGGAGCGTTCGTCGACCGACTCGACGGCGACCATCTGACCGTCCTCGGACTGAGCCTGCCCGTGGTCCGAGGCCTCGTCTCCGACGTGGGACTGTTCTGGCCCGACCTGTGGTCTGCGCGGCGACACGCCCGGACCGATTGAAGACATCACCCCTGGTTTTTATCGCATGCCTACAATCTCTTGGTGCCGCTCCCTAAATTGATCGGAGATCATACTTAAAGGAGCGCCATGACCACAGTTCTCCCCGAGCAGACCGCACTGCTGCACACTCACGTCCCCACTGCCGCAGTCCACCGCGTCCTCATCGCCAACCGCGGTGAGATCGCGCTGCGCATCATCCGCGCGGCACACGACATGGGAGTCAAAGCCGTCGCCGTCTACACCCGCGCGGACTCGGACGCCGACTTCGTGCAGCTCGCGGACGATGCGTGGCTGCTCGACGGTGCGGGCGCAGGGGAGACCTACCTCGACATCGACAAGATCCTCGCGCTGGCCAAACGCGCCGGCGCCGATGCCATCCACCCCGGCTACGGCTACCTGGCCGAGAACGCCCTGTTCGCCCAGGCCGTCATCGACGCGGGCCTGACCTGGATCGGTCCTCCCCCGGCCGCGATCGAGCTCCTCGGCGACAAGTCAGGGGCCAGGGAGGTCGCCGAGGCGGTGTCCGCACCCGTGGCGCCGGGCTCCGACGGTGCCGTCGCCGATGTCACCGAGGCCGCCCGGGTCGCCGAGCAGATCGGCTATCCCGTCGTCATCAAGGCCGTCCACGGCGGTGGCGGACGAGGCTTCCGCGCCTGCGCCTCGGCCGACGAACTCGAAGCCGCCTACACCGCCGCCACCCGAGAGGCGCTGGCCGCCTTCGGCCGCGGAGAATGCCTGATCGAGAAGCAGATCGTGCGCCCCCGCCACATCGAGACCCAGTGCCTGGCTGATGCCCACGGCAATGTCCGTGTGCTCTCCACCCGCGACTGCACGCTCCAGCGCCGCAACCAGAAGATCGTCGAAGAGGCGCCGGCGCCCTACCTCTCCGCCGAGCAGGAGCAGATCGTCACCGAAGCCTCAGCCCGGGTGCTCACCCACGTCGGCTACGTCGGAGCAGCCACCTGCGAGTTCCTCCTCGGCACCGACGGCACCATCATCTTCATGGAGGCCAACGCACGGATCCAGGTGGAGCACACTGTGACCGAGGAGGTCACCGGCGTCGACCTCGTCGCCTGGCAGCTGAAGATCGCCTCTGGCCAGCGACTGCCCGACGAGTTCCCCACGGTGCGCGGCCACTCCATCCAGTTCCGCATCAACGCGGAGGATCCGACGACGTTCTTCCCCGCCACCGGCACCGTGAAGAACTATCGGGCGCCCGCAGGCCCCGGGGTGCGGCTGGATTCCGGGATCGGCGAGGGCAGCGTCGTCGGCACCGACTTCGACCCGATGCTCGCCAAGCTCATCGTCACCGGGGCCGATCGCCCTCAGGCCCTGGCCAGGGCCAAGCGCGCCCTCGACGAGTACCGGATCGACGGTGTGTCGACCCTGCTGCCGCTCCACCGTGTCCTCGTCGCCGAGGACGCCTTCGCGAAGGACTTCCAGGTCTGGACGAACTGGCTCGAGACCGCCTTCGTCAATCCGCTCACCAACCCACAGCCAGGAGATCACATGAGCGCGAGCGTCGACAGCTTCACCGTCGTGGTCGAGGTCGACGGACGCCGGATGACGGTGTCTGTGCCCAAGGACGTCGTCTCCGACCTCGGACACGTTCCGAGTCCGAGCGTTCCCCGCCGCAAGCGCAGCCTGCGCCGGAAGGGAGCCCGCCTCGACGATGACTCGAATGCCCTCAATGCGCCGATGCAGGGCACGATCGTCTCCGTTGCCGTCAGCCCCGGCGACAGCGTCGAAGCCGGGGACACCCTGGCCGTCATCGAGGCGATGAAGATGGAGCAGCCGCTCAAGGCCGGGCATGCCGGCACCGTCGCCGAGGTGCTCGTGGCCGCCGGTTCCTCCGTGAAGGCCGGAGAGGCGCTCATCCGCTTCTCCGCCTGAGCGCGTTCTCCGCCTGAGCGCGCGGGGCGGTCCGACCGCCCCCGCTCTCGGGAGTCCAGTGAGATGCTAGTCTCACTGGTGTGAACCACGCCACGACTCTCGACGAACTCGCGCAGCGCCTGCCCTCCGGCGCGCTCATCACCGACCCGGTCAAGCTCGAAGCCTACCGCCGCGATCGTGCGGAGGACCCAGATGCCGGCACTCCTCTGGCCGTCGTCCGCGTGACCTGCACGGCTGACGTGCAGGAGGTGATGCGCTTCGCCTCGGCGACCCGCACCCCGGTGATCCCGCGCGGGGCCGGGTCGAGTCTGTCAGGTGGTTCGACAGCCGTCGACGGGGCGATCACGCTGTCGCTCGAACAGATGCGCGAAGTCACCGTCGACCCCGCCACCCGGATCGCCACCGCTCAGCCCGGGGCCTTCAACTTCGAGGTCAAGGACGCGGCCGCCGAGCACGGGCTCTGGTACCCGCCGGACCCCGCCTCTTACACCTTCTGTTCGATCGGCGGAAACATCGCCACCAATGCCGGCGGGCTGTGCTGTGTGAAGTACGGGGTCACCGTCGACTATGTGATGGGGTTGGAGGTCGTGCTTGCCGACGGTCGCGTCGTCAACCTCGGCGGTCCGCGGATCAAGGACGTCGCCGGGCTGCCGTTGACGAAGCTCTTCGTCGGCAGCGAGGGCACCTTGGGCATCATCACTGAGATCACCCTGCGCCTCATTCCCGCTCAGCGTCGGCCGCAGACGCTCGTCGCGACGTTTCCCACACTCGCCTCGGCGACTGCCGCAGTGCTCGCGATCACCTCGACCATGCGCCCGTCCATGCTCGAGTTCATGGACGCGCCGACGATCAACGCCGTCGAGGACGAGACCAAGATGGGCCTCGACCGCGAGGCCGCGGCGATGGTCATCGTCCAGTCGGACGAGCCCGCCGAACACGCCGGAGTGGAGATCGCCGAGGTCACCCGCCTGTGCGAGGAGGCAGGAGCCACCGAGGTGTTCTCCACCGACGACCCCGACGACGGAGAGGCATTCGTCGCCGCACGCAGGCTGGCGATCCCGGCGGTGGAGAAGAAGGGCACGATCCTCCTCGAGGATGTCGGAGTTCCCATCCCCGCGCTCGGCGACCTCGTCGACGGGATCGCCGAGATCTCGACCCGGCACGACGTCATCGTCGCCGTCCTCGCCCATGCGGGCGACGGCAACACGCACCCGCTCGTCGTCTTCGACCCCACCGACGAGGCCGCCCGCGAACGCGCCCACCTCGCCTACGGCGAGATCATGGACCTCGCCGTCGGCCTCGGCGGAACGATCACCGGCGAGCACGGCGTCGGCCGGCTCAAACGTCCCTGGTTGGCCGGGTACCTCGGCGACGATGTGATGGACCTCAACCACCGGGTCAAGGACGCTTTCGACCCGCTCGGCATCCTCAACCCCGGAGCCATGCTGCTCTCGGCGGAGCAGCGCGCCTCCGCCGACGGATAGGTCTTCCCCGGCCGCAGGGACTTCTCAGAGGTCGATGAAGGCGGATTCGGCATCGTTGCCGGGACACCGCCGCGCCCGCTCGGCCTCGGCTGCGCCAGCAGCCTCGTCCCCCACCTCACGCAGCATGATCGACCGGGCGATGTGGAAGGGGCGGCGGCCCTCCAGGCCCACCTCCTCCAGGGCTCGCAGACCGGCGCGAGGCCCCTCGCTGCGGGAGATCGCCACCGCCTCGGCGAGGGCGACCATCGGAGTCGGTTCGAGCCGGTGGAGCATCGCGTAGAGCACCCGGATCTGCTTCCAATCCGTGTCCGCGAAACTCGCGGCCTCCGCGTGGAGGGCAGCGATCGCGGCCTGGATCGTATAGCCGCCCGACCCCGGTTCTCCGGCGGCGCGGGTGACGAGGGAGAGCCCTTCGACGATGAGGGACGAATCCCACCGACTGCGCTCCTGCCGTGACAGCGGCACCGGCAGCCCCTCCGCGTCACTGCGCGTGGCCTGCCTGGCCTCGGTCAGCAGGAACAGAGCCAGCAGTCCTCTCACCTCGGTCTCTGCGGGCAGCAGATGAGCGAGCACCCGAGTCAGTCGGATCGCCTCGGTCGTCAGCTCCGGGCGCACGTGGGCCGGCCCCGCCGTCGCGACGTAGCCCTGCGTGTAGATGAGGTAGAGCACCCGCAGCACGGGCGGCAGTCGCTCGGGCAGCTCGTCGTCGGCGGGGCGGCGGAAGGGGATCCCGGTGACGCGGATGCGCTTCTTCGCCCGCACGAGGCGCTGCTGCATCGTCGTCGTGTCGACGAGGAATCCGGCGGCCACCTCGGCAGTGGACAGTCCGCCCAGGCAGCGGAGGATGAGAGCCACCTGCTCGCTCGTCTTCAGAGTCGGGTGCGAGCAGGTGAAGAACAGGTTCAGGCGCTCGTCGGGGATCCGGGCGGAGCCGAAGGACTCGACGAGTTCCTCGGAATGATCGCGGGCCTCGCCTGCGACCAGCTCGTCCTCGATTCGAAGGGTTGCCAGTCGCCTGGCCCGCACCGCATCCCCGCGGACGATGTCCAGGGCCCGGTTCTTCGCAACGGTGAGCAGCCAGGCGGCGGGATTGTCCGGGGTTCCGGCCTCCGGCCACCTCTCCATCGCCGCCACCATCGCATCGGAGAGGACGTCCTCGGCGAGGTCGAGGTCGTGGAAGCGGTGGGCGAGCACCGCCAGCAGGCGCGACCGGTCCTCTGCCCCGAGGCGGGAGAGGACGGCGGCGACTGCGGCGGTGTGCTCGCCGGGGCCTGTGGTCATCGGTTCGGACCGGCGTCGGTTCAGTACTCGGCGACGGGCCGGATCTCGATGTGACCGAATCGCGCTCCCGGGCTCCTCTTCGCCCAGGCGATGGCCTCGTCGATGTCGGCGACCTCGATGACATAGCTCCCGCCGACGAAGTCCCCCGTCTCGGCGAACGGGCCGGAGGTCACCAGCAGCTCCTCGGACTCCGAGTCCGCGCTCACTCTCACCGCGGTCTCGGGGCCCTCGAGGGCGAACCCGCCGACGACGACGCCCGCCTCGGTGATCTCCTGGTCGAACTTCATGAACTCGGCCGGATCGGGCCCTGACTGGTCACCGCATTCGGCATCCTGGTGGTCGCCCATGAGCAGCAGCACATACTTCATCGCTCTCCCCTTTCGAAGGAGATCTCGGGCCGGGCGGAAGTGCCCGACATCGATATGACGGACGAGCACCGCCGACATCGACAGGTGAGCCGCAGAATTCTCGCGAGCAGCCGTGCGCTGCCAAGAACCTCCCGGTCGCCGCAGCCTCAGAGGTGACGGTGCAGCTTCCTCGACGCTTCGGTCAGGGAGCCGCTCACGGACGGGTAGACGACGAAGGAGGCCGAGAGCTGATCGACGGTCAGGCGGTTCTCGACAGCCATGGTGATGGGGAGGATGAGCTCGCTGGCGCGCGGGCCGACGACGACACCGCCGAGGATGGAGCCCGAGCCGCGGCGGGCGAAGATCTTGACGAACCCGTCCTTGATGCCGAGCATCTTGGCTCTGGGGTTCGTGTCCAGGGGAAGCATCACGGTGTCGATGTCGGTGGGGTTGTCGCGGTAGTCGCTCTGGGTGAAGCCGACGGTCGCGATCTCCGGGGCGGTGAACACATTCGAGGCGACGTTGCGCAGCTTGAGCGGCTGGACCGCGTCCCCGAGTGCGTGCGACATGGCGATCCGGCCCTGCATCGCGGCCACCGAGGCCAGGGGCAGCACGCCGGTGCAGTCACCGGCAGCGTAGATCCCCGGACGGGAGGTGCGCGAGACGCCGTCGACGGCGATGTGCCCCGATTCGCTGACCTTGACCCCTGCCGCCTCGAGCCCGAGGTCGGTCGTGTTGGGGATCGATCCGACCGCCATCAGGCAGTGCGAGCCCTCGACCCGACGCCCGTCGGCCAGGGTCACGAGCACTCCGGAATCGGTGCGTTCGACCGACTGCGCCCGCGACCGGGAGAGGACGTTCATGCCCTTGTTGCGGAAGACGAATTCGAGGACGTCCGCCGCGTCCTCGTCCTGCCCCGGGAGGACCTTGTCACGCGACGACACGAGTGTCACCTTCACGCCCAGCGCCCGGTACGCCGAGGCGAACTCCGCACCCGTGACACCGGATCCGACGACGATGAGGTGCTGGGGCAGGGTGTCGAGGTCGTAGAGCTGAGTCCAGCTCAAGATCCGCTCACCGTCGGGCTGGGCGCTGGGCAGCTCGCGCGGATGGGCGCCGACGGCCAGCAGGATCGTCGAGGCCTCCAGTTCGTATTCGGTGCCGCCTGCCTCGACGACTGTGACCCGATCCCGGTCGGCCAGGGTCGCCCGGCCCTTGATGACCTTGACCCCGGCCCGGACCAAGCCCTCGTAGACGTGTGTCGCCTGGGCGTCGGCGAGGTTCATGATGCGCTTGTTGACCGCCTTGAGGTCGGCGCTGACCGTGCCGCCCTCATCGTCTGCCTCGTCCACTCCGGCGATGCGGATGCCGAGCTTGTACGACCCCGAGATCTCATCCATCATCTCGGCGGTGGCGATGAGGGACTTCGACGGCACCACGTCGGTGACGACGGCAGCGCCGCCGCACCTGTTGGCCTCGATGAGCATGACGTCTGCGCCCAATTGAGCGGCGACCAGGGCGGCTTCATAGCCTCCAGGGCCTCCACCGATGATGATGACTCGACCTGCAGCGGATTCGAATTGTGTGTTCACGGGGCAATTCTCTCAAATCTCGGGTCGCGGGCGCGAATGGCGCGCGAATGGGGTCAGCGGGCACGAACGGGGTCAGCGGGCGCGAATGGGGTCAGGGGGCGGGGACGATCTCTGCGGTGTCCCTGTGCAGGGCGGAGATCCGCAGGTAGGACTGTGCGTTCTCCCGCACCTTCTCCACCCCCTCGGCAGTCATCTCCCGTCGCACCTTCGCGGGGACCCCGGCAACCAACGACCGACGTGGGATCTCAGTGCCCTCGAGCACGATCGCCCCGGCGGCGACGAGCGACTCCGAACCGACGTGGGCGCCGTTGAGGACGGTCGCATGCATGCCGATGAGAACATCGTCGTCGACCGTCGCCCCGTGAACGAGAGCCTGGTGGCCGATCGACACCCGCGCCCCAATGGTCACGGGACGACCCTCGTCGGTGTGCATCACGGTGTTGTCCTGGACGTTCGAGTCCTCGCCGATCGTGATCGGCGCGGATTCCGCTCTGAGCACGCACCCATAGAAGACGCTGGCACCGGCCTTGACATGGACGTTGCCGACGAGGGTGGCTCCGGCGGCGATGAACGCCCCCGGCTCGATCCGAGGTGTGTGTCCGGCCACGCTGATGATGCGCGCCTGCGGTTGATCCTCAGTGGTCATGAGCCCTCCGTCGGGTCGTCTCCTGCCCGCCGCCACGAGTGTGGCGGCGCTGGTCACCGTCAGTCTATCCGCCGTCTCACCATGACGGATGCGGCACGAGTCGATTTGCGTTCGATGGTCCTGTAGCAGGAGAATGGGCGATTTATTTGTCAGACATTTCACACTGCCACACCCTTGTGCCCCCATGACGCTTGTGTGAACCTTGACTGAGAGAGTTGCGCCGGCCATTGCTGCGCACCGAGTTCATCTTCACCACCGTCGAAAGGTCACCATGGATTGGCGACACCGTGCCGCATGCCTCAACGAGGATCCGGAACTGTTCTTCCCCATCGGAAACACCGGTCCGGCACTTCTCCAGATCGAAGAGGCCAAGACCGTCTGTCGCCGTTGTGAAGTTGCAGAGACATGCCTGCAGTGGGCCCTCGAATCCGGCCAGGACGCCGGTGTCTGGGGCGGACTGAGCGAAGACGAGCGCCGCGCACTCAAGCGTCGTGCCGCTCGTGCCCGTCGGGCCGGCTGAGCGCCACCCCCACGACATCTCAGACCCGGCCGGTCGCGCAGATCACCAACTGCGCAACCGAGCCGGGTTTCGTCGTCCGGCCCGCTGAGCGGCGCACTTCGCGAACCGACCGAGCTGCTCACCTCGGCGAACCGCCTGCTCAGTCGTAGGTGTCCGCCCGCAGCGGAACGTCGAGGACCGCTTCGGTCCCGCCACCCTCACGTTCGCGCCATTGGATCGACCCGGCCAGGTCGGCCGACACCAGGGTGCGCACGATCTGAGTGCCCAGACCGTTCCCCGGACTCTGGGACTCCCCGAGCCCGACACCGTCATCGGCGATCGTCACCCGCAGGTGGTCGCCGTTGCGCTCCGGAGTCACCCATACGTGGCCGTTGAGGGTCTCCCCCGGGGCGAGGTTCGACTGCTCCGAGACGGGGAACCCGTGCTCGATCGCGTTCGTGATCAGCTCCGTGATCGCCAGCGCCAGAGACGTCGCATCCGCCGAGGAGATGGTGCCGAAGCTGCCGCAGCGCTTGAGCGTGATCTGCACCAAGGGACTGGTCAGCTCGGGCGTCAGGCGCAGCCCTTTGTCGACGACCTCGTCGAAGTCCACCTCGGACTCCACACCTTGGCTGAGCACGTCGTGGACGACAGCGATGATCGAGACCCGCCGCATCGCCTCCGACAGGGCGGCTTTGGCCGCCGGTTCGTCGATGCGCCGGGTCTGCAGACGCAGCAGCGCCGACACCGTCTGCAGGTTGTTCTTCACCCGGTGATGCATCTCCTTGATCATCGCATCCCGCGACTGGAGCTCCCGTTGCCGGCGGCGCATCTCGGACACGTCCCGCGCGAGCACGATGGCACCGGTCCTCGCCCCGTGGTCGGTCAGCGGAATCGCGCGCAGGGACACACTCATCCGCCCCACCTCGAGCTCCGTGCGCCACGGGGCACGACCGGTGAGCACCAGCGGCAGGGTCTCGTCGACCTGACGGAGGTCGTCGGTGAGGCTCGAGACCACCTCGGCGAGGTAGGCCCCCTCGATCGCCCCTGCATGCCCCAGCCGGTGGACCAGGGACAATGCGTTCGGGGACGCATACGTCACGTGTGAGTCCCGATCCAGGAGCAGGATCCCGTCACCCACCCGCGGGTCGCCGTGGCGGGCACCGGTGGGGGCGTCCCGATCGGGGAACGCCCCCTGGGCGATCATCTGCAGCAGCGACATCGCCGCCTGGCGGTAGAACCGCTCCAGCCGGGACGATCCGCGGCGGCGGACCTCTTCCGAATACCGCACCATGATCGCAATGGTCTCGCCGTGCCGGACCAGGGGCACGGCCTCGGCGGTCACTGCGGTGTCCTCGGTGGCGGCGTTGACCCCCATGCACTTGGCCTCCGCGACCTCGGTGACCAGACCGTCGGCGTGCATGGCGGCGGTGAGAAGCTCACGTTCGAGACCGGTGGCCCGGGCTCCGAGGAGATCGCGGTTGAACACACTCGCCCCGGTCGTGGGACGAGTGTGCGCGACCACGGTGTAGGTCCCGCCCGTCGAGGGCACCCACAGGACAAGGTCGGCGAAGGACAGGTCGGCGATCAGCTGCCAGTCCCCCACCAGCAGGTGGATGTACTCGACATCCGATTCGTCGGTGATGCCTTCCGCGGCGAGGAGCTCCCCGAGCATCAGGCGCTGTGCTCGGATTCCCAGTCCGACGACCGCACCACTCCGCGCATCATGCGCAGCAGCACGGACAGAGGCGCCTGGGTCACGGTCTCGAGGCCGAGGACGGTCTCGATCGTCTCGAGCACCCGGGCCGCGACGGTCTCGTTGCGGTCGAGCCATTCGAGCAGACGCTGATCGGCCCGCTCCTCCGGGGTCCCTGAGACCGGGGACCGGGTGGCCGAGAGCACCGAGCCGGCGACGGACAGGATCGCAGAGTAGAAGTCGTCACGCAGAGAACCGCGGGCCAGAGCCGACCACCGGTCACTGCGGTCGAGACCGCCGATGAGGCTGAGCATCTGCGAGCCGGAGAACTTGTCGTTGACGGCGTAGTACACCTCGGCGACGTCCTCAGCGGATTCACTCGACCGCGAGGCCAGCTGCGCGACGTCGAGGAGCGCGAACTCGTCGAGCAGCGCAGCGGCGCGCCAAGCGAGATCCGAGGGCACACCTTCGGTGATGTACTCCTCGGCCTTGGCTGACATCACCGCCGAGTCGTAGCCGCGCACCAGCTCAGGAACCCGAGCGCGCAGGGCTTTGACGACCCGTCCGTACTTCTCGATGCCCGAATCGACGTCGAGGGTGTCCGGCGCCTGCTGCACCAGCCAGCGGGAGGATCGGTCGAGCAGACGCACATAGTCGTGCTGGAGCTTGACCTGGACATCGGTGGGCACGACGTTGTCGAGGGCGCACACCGAGTCGAAGAACTCGTCGAGGTCGAAGATCTCGGACACGACGACGAACACCCTCGCGATCTGCGGAACCGAGGCCGGGGTCTCCTCGAGCATCCGGTAGATGTAGGTCAGACCTCCACGGTCGACCATCCGGTTGACGAGCTTCGTCGTCGCGATCTCCCTGTGCAGGGGATGTTCGGGAATGAGATCCCCGTACTCGGAGACCAGGGCGTCCGGGAAGTAGGACACAGCGACCCGCTTCATCCAGTCCTCGTCGGGAACCTCACTGCTGAGGATCTCGTCGGCGGCGTGCATCTTCGCGTAGGCCAGCAGCACGGCCAGCTCCGGCGAGACGTAGTACGGGTAGTCCCGCTGCGCGAGTTCGTCGGGGCCGGGCAGGAATTCGACCGCCCGGTCGAGCTCGGCGTGCCTCTCCAGGTAGGTGAGCATGCGACCGTAGGTGCCGGACATCGACCGCGTCTGCGCGCGGGCCTCGCCGAGGACGACGTTCTGGGCGTAGTTGTTGGCCAGCACGCTGTTCGCCACCTCGTCGGTGAACGACAGGAGCACCTTCTCCCGGTCGGCCGCCTCGAAGACGCCCTTCTGCAGCAGGGTCCGCAGCAGCAGTTTGATGTTGACCTCGTGGTCGGAGCTGTCGACGCCGGCGGAGTTGTCGACGGCATCCGTGTTGATCGCGACGCCGTGCAGCGCGGCCTCGACGCGGCCCAGCTGAGTCACGCCGAGGTTGCCGCCCTCACCGACGACCCGGCAGCGGACCTCACGGCCGTCGATGCGGATCGAGTCGTTGGCCTTGTCGCCGACGTCGCCGTGGGTTTCGTCGCTCGACTTGATGTACGTGCCGATGCCGCCGTTGTAGAGCAGGTCGACGGGAGCTTTGAGGATCTCGGACATCAGCTGCGCGGGACTGCGCTTGCCGGCGGCCACTCCGAGCACCTCGGCGGCCTCGGGACTGAGGTCGATCGATTTCGCCGACCGCGGGAAGACTCCGCCTCCGGCCGAGATCAGTTCGCGGTCGTAGTCCTGCCAGCTCGAGCGCGGCAGGTCGAAGAGACGCTGACGCTCGACGTAGCTGCGGGCGGCGTCGGGGTTGGGGTCGAGGAAGATGTCGCGGTGGTCGAAGGCGGCGACGAGGCGGATGTGCTCGCTGCGCAGCATGCCATTGCCGAACACGTCGCCGCTCATGTCACCGATGCCGACGACGGTGAAGTCGTCCTCTGCGGTGTTGAGGCCGAGCTCGCGGAAGTGCCTCTCCACAGACTTCCACGCTCCGCGCGAGGTGATGGCCATCTTCTTGTGGTCGTACCCGACGGAGCCGCCAGAGGCGAAGGCATCGCCGAGCCAGAATCCGCGGCGCTCGGCGATCGCATTGGCGACGTCCGAGAAGCGGGCGGTCCCCTTGTCGGCGGCGACGACGAGGTAGTAGTCGTCTCCGTCGTGACGGACAACCCTCTCGGGGTGGACGACCTGCTGGACGCCGCCCGAGTAGACGAGGTTGTCGGAGACCTCGAGCAGGCTTTCGATGAACACCTCGTAGGCGGCCTGGCCGGCGGCCATCCATGCATCGCGGTCCGTCATCGGGGGCAGCTGCTTCGGGAAGAAGCCGCCCTTGGCACCCGTGGGCACGATGAGCGCGTTCTTGACCATCTGGGCCTTGACGAGTCCGAGCACCTCGGTGCGGAAGTCGTCGCGACGGTCCGACCAGCGCAGTCCGCCGCGAGCCACCGTGCCGAAGCGCAGGTGCACGCCCTCGACCTGCGGCGAATAGACCCACATCTCCAGGGCGGGCTTGGGCTTGGGGACGAAGCTGAGCTCCGTAGGGCGGATCTTGAGCACGAGCGCGGTCGGCAGGTCGCCGGACTCGTCGATGTAGTAGTTCGTCCGCACGGTGGCGCGGAGCAGTTCGAGCGAGGAGCGCAGCACTCGGTCGGCGTCGAGGCTGGCCACCTCGGTCAGCGTCGATTCGATTGACTCGTTGAGTTCCTCCATCTTCGCCTCACGCGTCGAATCGTCGACCGCGGGGTCGAACTTCGCGGTGAAGTAGTCGACGAGCAGGCCCGAGATCACCGGATTGGCGCTGTAGACCTCGCCGACGTAGGCGTCGGAGTAGGTGAAGCCGGCCTGGCGCAGGTACTTGCCGAGCGCACGGATGATCGTCACGTGCTTCCAGTCGAGGCCGGAGACGACGAGGCGGTCGAAGACGCCTGCCTCCTTCTTGCCCTCCCAGCCGGCCATGAAGGCCGCGGCGATCCGCTCGTAGTCGGCATCGTCGAGGTCTTCGTCGAACTTGAGCCCGAAGTCGTAGATGTAGCGGTGGCTGCCGTCGGGCATGTCGAGTTCGTGCGGCCGCTCGTCGAGGACCGTGGCGCCGAATGCGGTGAGGAACGGAAGCACCCCGGACAGCCCGATGCGGTCGCGACGGTACAGGGCCAACCGCACCGAGGCGTTGTCGTCGGCAGCGGGCTGGTAAAGGTGGACGGAGGGGCCGCGGCCCGATTCCAGGGCCTCGAACCGCTCCACGTCGGCGACCGCATCGGCCGGAGTGTGGTGTTCCTTGTAGCTGGGAGGGAACGCCTTCGACCAGGTGTTGGCCCGGGCGATGGAGTTGCCAGTGTCCCACCTCTCGGTCGGGGCGAGGAAGGCGTGGACGTCCTCGGACCAGGAGCGCACGGCGCCGACGATCCGGTTCTTCACGGCGTCCTCGTCGATCTCGGGCAGCGCACCCGAGTGGGAGACGCGGGCGACGAAGTGGATGCGGGCCAGCGCGGATTCGGAGAGCAGCACATCGAAATCGACGCTCTGGGCATGGTAGAAGTCGCGCAGCACCTCCTGGACCCGGACTCGGGCACCCGTGTCGTAGAGGTCGCGGGGCAGATAAAGGATGACCGAGACGAAGCGCTGGTAGGGATCGCGGCGGATGAACACGCGGGTCTGGCGACGCTCCTGCATGTCGACGATCTGCATGACGATGTCGAAGATCGCCTCGGTGCTGTCGTGCATGAGGTCATCGCGCGGGTAGGTCTCGAGGATCCCGAGGAGCTCGTTGGCCGAGTGGGACCCGGAGGGGTACCCGCTGGCGGAGAGGATCTTGCGGACCTTGCGGTTGATGATGGGGATGTTGAGGACGCTGTCGTTGTAGAACTCAGGCTTGAAGAGGCCGACGAAGCGGCGCTCACCGACGATCCGTCCGGATTCGTCGAACGTCTTGACGCCGATGTAGTCCATGTAGGAACCGCGGATGACCCGGGACCGGGAGTTCGCCTTCGTCAGCACGAGCACGTGCGGCTCGAGCGCCTTCGCTGCCACGGCCGAGTTCAGCTGGGACTTCGTCAGCGGGCGCAGGGCGGAGATGCCCAACGAGGTGTGCTCGAGAGGTTCGAGTTCGCTGTGGCCATCGGTCTGGGAGTAGTCGTATTCGCGGTAGCCGAGGAACGTGAAGTGCCCGTCGAGCCAGGTGAGCAGCTCGGCGGCGGATTCGGCCTCACCGGCGAGCTCGGGTCGCGGCGGCTTCGCCTGGAGTTCGGCGGCGATCTCGCGGGCCTTGTCGGCCATCGCACGGGCATCGCCGGCGGCGGCGCTGACGTAGGAGAGCACGCTGCGCAGCCGCTCCTCGAGGTCGCCGAACTCCGCCTCGGGAATGCGATCGATCTCGATCCGGATCCACGACTGCTGCTCGGGCATGTCCGTGGCGGGCGTCTCCGTCATCTCACTCACCAACGGGAGGCCGGCGGTGTCCGCGGAGACGGCGGGCGCCTCGGCGCGGGAGAGGACCGTCAGCTGCGATCCGTGCCCGTCGACGGCGAGAATCGGATGGTGGACCAGGCGGATCGCGTGGCCTGCGGTTGCCAGATCGCTGACGATCGAGGCGACGAGGTGCGGCATGTCGGCCAGGACCATCGCGATGACGGTGTGATTGCCGAGGAACTCCGGGGAGTCGACCGGCGGGTTGCAGATCTCGATGACAGGCGCCGTGCCGTCGTTCTCGAGTCCGAGGGCGTAGTGGTGAGCCGCCGCGGCGGCCATCGCCTGCGGTGCGGTCTCGGGAGCGCCCGGGTCAAAACGCGGAAAGTACGATTCGATGAAGTTCTCCGGGGCCGCCTGCCCCTTGAGCTTCCTCCACTCTTCTGCAATCTCCGAATACGAGACCTGAGACACCTTGCCACCTCTACGATCAATGCACAGTTGAGAATGCGATCCGGGTCAGAATCGCCACGACCAACACTATGCTCAAACGCCGGGAAAGGCACGCCGGACGGACCTCTGCCGCGGTCGCCGCACCGGCTGGCAGACTGGAGGCATGCGAACTCTGACTCTGCACCGCGAGACGTCACTCGACCGCTCAGCCTTCCTGGCCCGACTCTCCGACGCCGCGCTCTGGGACTCGCTCGGATCCCGAGCCCGGCTCGAACGCCTCGACGCCGACACCAGGGTCGAGGTGACGACTCCGATGTCGGCCTCGGACCTGCCCGAGGCGCTGGCGTCGCGTTTGCCGAGCAGCGCCGAGCTGGTCGAGGTCTACATTCTGCCCGGCGACATCGTCGGCGCATCGACGGAGGTCCGGATGACCGCTCATGCGGCGGGCGTTCCCGTCGAGATCGATGCGCTCATCACCCTCATCGACAGGGACGCAAGCGGGACGGGAGCGGGCACCGCCGTGGATGTGCGAGCGGAGATCAGCTCCTCGGTCCCGCTCTTCGGCTCAATGATCGAGTCTGCCGTCGCTCCCGTGCTCGAGAAGAAGCTGGGTCAGCGACTGGCGACGTTCGCGGCATAGCCGCTGGGGACGCGGCCGGAGCAGATCGGCCCGGACGGCTAGGGCCGGAGCAGATCGGGCAGTTCCGTGACGTCGTACCAGAGCAGATCCGAGTCGCCGAGGTGGTCCTCCGCAGCCTCGAGACCCTCGGCTTCGGCCACGGCCACCGCACGCTCCCAGACATCGGGCTCGTCGACGTGGATGCTCACCATGGCGCTGGGGTCGAGCCTCTCGAGGCGGACGAGTTCGAATCCTTCGATGAGCATCTCCCGCGGGCACGTCTCCGGCGCGTCGAAGGCAACCACGGCACGCGGGGAGGGTGGCGCTGATCCATCGCGACCCTCCAGCGCCTCCGTGGCGGCGAGTGCCGCGGCGATGCACAGGGCGTCGAACTCCTTCGCCTCCCCCTCTTCGCCGCGCAATCCGCGGGCCTCGGCGTCGGGAGCAACGGCATAGCCGGAGTCGACCGCCGTCTCGAGCGCGGACAGGGTCGTCGGGATGTAGCAGCGGATGGCCATGCCCCCCATCCTAAGACTTCGCCGCGCTAGGACTTCGCCGCGCCGAACCCCCGCAGTCTCCGTCGAGCGCTCCTGCCGGCACCCCGCCGACCGCTGTCGGGCGTGCCGGGGTGTCTGCGTGAGCGGGTGCGCGCCGGGACCAGCTCCTCAACCGCCTCGGCGAATTCTCGGCTCAGCTGCGACCTCGGGTTCGCCTCGTGCAGGGTCAGTCCGGCGAGCATCGCCGCGTCGAGTCCCGACCGGTCGTCGCTGAAGACGAAGTCGGGCGCAGCACTGAGGAATCGCGTCAGCACTTCCCGGATCCGGTCCTCGGCACGGTGCCCCACGGCTCCTGCCCTGACCTTCGTGATGGCAAGGCGCGACTTCTCCCTGATCCGCTCGGCCCGCTCGGTGCCGAGCAGCCTGACCAGTCGCTGCAGTCCGATCGGGTCACCGGCGGCGAGGACGAGCACGGTGTCCGCCGCGTCCAGGGCCGCCCGGGTGGCGCAGTGCCGATCGTAGAACGGATCGGCGAACTCGTCGTCGGGGTCGCAGCGGTCGGAGACATCGACGATGACGAGGTCGTACATCGTCGCCAGCCGGTTCAGGACCGCGGTCAGGGTCCCCGCGCGCACCTCCGGCCATCTGTCGGCGCGGGTCAGCCCGGTGACCGCGTGAAGGTCCGCGGAGATGACCGCGTGCGGAACATCTTCGACGTCCACCGGCGGGTTCTTCTCGGCCTCCCGTCGGCACAGACTCGCCAGGTGGGACGACTCCTCGGTCAGCCCCAGGCTGGTCGCGACCATCGCCGAGACAGTGTCGGCGTCGACGATGACGGTCCGGTGTCCCTGTCTGGCGGCGTGGTCGCCGAGGTTGACGGCGGTGGCGGTCCGGCCGGGGGACGATCCTGTCCCCCACACCGTGAGGATCCTTCCGGCTCCGCGCTCGGGGCCCGGCGGACGGCTCGGCCGGGGTGGGACCAGAGTCGAGTGCAGGACCTCGTCGAGGCCGGCACGCATCGTCGCCGAGTCCGCTGTCGAGGCGATGCTGCGCGTCACGCCGAGCGATCCGAGGGCGTCCGCGTCGTTGCCGAATCCGAGGACCTTGGTCCCGGTGGCCGTGATCGCAGCGACGACATCGGCATCGAGGCCCGGGAAGTACTGGCCGACGACGGCGACGTCGGCACCGCCCGTCCGCGCGTGGGCGAGCAGCTCGACGTCGTCCGCGGGCCGGGCGACGGTGGTCACGTCCTCGATTTCGCTGAGAAGTTCGAACAGGATGAGGTCGAGTTCGAAGTCGACAGCCAGGACCACCTGCGTCATCGCC
Source organism: Brevibacterium sp. (assembly GCF_031179145.1). Classification (GTDB taxonomy): domain Bacteria; phylum Actinomycetota; class Actinomycetes; order Actinomycetales; family Brevibacteriaceae; genus Brevibacterium. Next base: position 65,549 of record NZ_JAPSIB010000017.1, on the reverse strand, counting down.
GGGTCCCTGTCGAGTCCCCGGGTGCTCCGACGACCGAGAGGATGCTGTTGCCGTCGAGCACCGTGAGCAGTCCGGCGAGCTCGTCGATCGGGACGAAGACTTCGATCCGCGCCCCATCGCCGACCCCGAAGCTCCCTGTCTCCCGGGTGATGTCAGCCACCGGCGCAGATGTCACGATCTGCGTCGGCTCCGCCTCGACCTCATCGAGGCCGTTCGATTCGGGCACAGCCCACACGTCGACAAGGCTTCCGGTGTCGACCCCGGACGGAACCGACCCGGCGACGTCGATCGCCACCGTCCGGCCCGAGAGCTCGGGCAGAGGCACCAGCACCGAGGCGGCGAGCAGCTCACCCGGCGCGACGACGCTGCGCACGCTCGAGTCGGGCGGAAGCGGGGAATCGGCCGAGACGTAGCGGTCCCCGACGTCCGCCAGGTTCACCTCGGCGACGACCAGGTCGTCGGAGCCGACTTCCTGACCGGGCACCAGGGAGGACGCACTGGCCCAGACCCTCGTCGTGGATGTCGCCGCCTCGATGAGGAGGTAGGTCGCGATGACGGCGAGGACGACCAGGACCGCTCCGATGAGCAGACGGGCATCGGTCCAGCGCGGGCGGCGGAAACGTTTCGAGAGCTCCATTGCATCCCCTGAATCCTCAAGTTTCCTCTGACGGAAACCGTGTAGTAGTGATAGTATTGAGCATCAAATGAGGTCAAAGCAATGCTTTTGGCAAAAATCAGATCACCGGTGACAGAGAAAGGCTTCTCATGGTTGTCGAAAACCGCTTCCTGCCACTCACCGATGTGGCCGACCTGCTCAACGTCTCGATCGCCCAGGCCCGGGCTCTGGTGCGCACCGGCGACCTCCGCGCCATCAAAGTGGGCGGACGCGGGCAGTGGCGGGTCGAGAAGTCCGAGATCGAGGCGTACATCCAGCGCATGTACGAACGGACCGAGCACGAGATCAAGTCCGGCTCCATCGACGACTGACGGCTCGCTCGCGTTCATGCGAACGGGTTGATCCGCGCCGACACGAGTGCGATCGCGTGGTGGGGAATGATCCTCCCGGCGATCTCGAGGTAGTCCGAGGCCACCATCTCGGCGTGCCCGCGGATCGTGCCGCCCTCGCCGGTGAGCACGATGGTCAGCTCCTCCCTCGCCGCGCTCAGCCGCCGCAGCGCCGAGCCCATGCCCAAGCGCTCGAGACCTCCGACCTCCCTCTGATGCCGTCGCGCGCGTGTTCTCGCCTCGACGACGCTGGACAGGGAGACCACGACGGTCTCGATCCCCGTCACCACGAGAATCCCCGCGCCGAGGAAGTCGGCGGTGCCGGCGACCTCGCGCCCGGCCACCCTGAGTTGGACGGGGTGGCCGAGGCTCCCACGCAGCCGCTCGACGAGGGTCCGCTCAGCAGCCTGCGCCGCCAGCTCCTCCGCCAACTCACCCCGTCTGGCGTGCACCTCCTGTGAGCTGTGCATAGCCTCGAGGTCCGAGAGCAGCGCGTTGATCCGGTCATCCATAGAGTGAAGCCTGCCCCAGCCCGAAGTCGCTGACAAGACACTTCTCTGTCAGATGTCGGCAGTGTTCAGTTCCGTTCAGAATTATCTATTGACATCAAACGCGACCGGAATGCATAGTTGGTGAACTAACCCAACGAAGGGCAGTCAACGTGTATTTACTGATCGCTTGTGCGTCGTCATGGCTGGTACTCCTCGGCGGGTATGCCGTCGCGTGGACACGACTGAGCGCCCCGTGGACGACTGCGGATCTGCTCGTGCTCATCCTCGCCGGAACCGCAGCGCTGGCCTTCACCCGGATCGGTCTGGTCTCGCTCTTCTCCCTGTCCCTGCGCCTGCTCCCGCATGGCCGACTGCGCCGGCGGCTGAGCGCGATGCTCCTGCGCTTCGGCCCGCTGCTGCTGCGCTCCAGCGTCGCCGCCGTGGTCTCGGCGGGACTGGTGGCCCAGGCCGGGCACGCCCTGCCGCACCCCTCGACCGCGGCGGCGTCGCTGACCTCGGAGCCATACTGGTCCTCCGCTGCCTCGCCGCCCGATCCCGGATGGCCGACCACCCCGGCGGAGGCCGCGAATGAGGAGGACGAGAGGACTGCGCCGGCAAAGACAGAGGAGTCCGGGGACACGGAACCCGACCCACCTCTGGATCCCGCCTGGCCGACCGAGCCTCCTAGAAGTGGAGACACCGGTGGACACTCCGACGGCGGCGAGGACAGCGCAGAGCGGGACAGCGGCGACGAGGACAGCGCAGAGCGGGATGCGGATGGAGGTACTGCCGAGGGCCCTGCCGCGGGTCGTGCGGAGGGTCCTGTCGACGGTCCTGTCGACGGTCCTGCCGCTGCGGGAACCTACACTGTCCGGTCCGGTGACTCCCTGTGGTCGATCGCGCTCGCGCACGCCGAGGACAGTTCGACCGCGGCTGCGCTGGTCCGCGAGATCCACGCCGACAATCGGGACACGATCGGCCCAGACCCGAATCTCATCATGCCCGGACAACGATTGGAGATCCAGCCATGACCGCCCCTTTGGTCCTCACCCGCCCGCGTGCGGCCGAACCTCCGCGGCCGATCGGCCGGAGGGCGCAGGCTCCCGCAGTGGCGCCGGGCGACGGCGACGATGCCCGGATCGCCGCCACCGCCAAATCCCTGGCCGTGGCCTGCCTGGAGGTGTTCGCCGGAGTCAGGCGCAGCGATTCCATCGCCCGATGGGTCGACCGCGAGCTGCTGGAGAAGATCGACCAGCGTGCCCGACTGCGTGCGGAGCTGGCACCCGTGAAGCCGATGGGCGATCTCGGAACCCGCCGGAGGGTGCAGGCCGGCAGCGCCAGGGTCTGCCGGATCGACGAAACGGTCGCCGAGGTGGCGGTCGTCGTCCGCACCCACAACCGCTTCCGGGCGGTGGCAGTCCGCTTGGAACTGCTCACCACCCGGTGGACGATGACTGCGCTGCAGACGATGTAGCGGTGCCGCGCATCGCGGTTCTACCGAACGGCGGATCAGCCGAACGATCGGATCAGCGCTTGACCTTCTTCTTCTGACGGCGCTGGGCGCGGTTGGCAGCCTGCGGCTCCTCGACCTCGTCCTCGTCCTCGTCGCTTGCGCTCGCACCGTCGACCGACGGCGCCGTGAGCTGCATCTTCGGGGTGGTGTGCCGCAGTTCGGCGGCATCCACTTCGACGTTGGAGTCGTCTCCGTTGCCGGCATGAGTGTTGACGGTGACCTGCAGGGTGTTGGTCAGGCGGACGACGTCCTCCTTGATCCCATCCTGCATGGTCTTGAACATCTCGTAGCCTTCTCGCTGGTACTCCACCAGCGGGTCCCTCTGGGCCATCGCCCGCAGACCGATGCCGTTCTTCAGGTAGTCCATCTCATAGAGGTGTTCGCGCCAGCGCTTGTCGATCACGGACAGCACGACCCGGCGCTCGAGCTCGCGGGTGCCTTCCTCCCCGAGCTCCTCTTCGCGGCGACGGTAGAAGAGGTCGATGTCGGCCTGGACCTCCTGATTGAGGCGGTTCTTGGTCAGTTTGCCCAGTCCGCCGAGCTCCTCGGCGAGGTCCTCCTCGGTGATCGACGGGGTGTAGATCTTGCCGAGCGCTTCGAACAGCTCGTCGATCTTCCATTCCTCGACGGGACCCGTCGTGGCTTCGGACACGTAGGCATCGATGACCTCTTCGCGGAACTTCGCCACCTGCTCGGCGAGGTCCTCGCCGTCGAGGACCTTGCGGCGCTCGGTGTAGATGACGGTGCGCTGACGGTTGAGGACGTCATCGTACTTGAGGACGTTCTTGCGCTGTTCGGCGTTGCGCTGCTCGATCTGGGTCTGCGCCGAGAGGATCGCCCGGGTGACCATCTTCGATTCGAGCGGGACGTCGTCGGGGACGTTGGCGGTGGCCATGATGCGCTCGGCCGCGCCCGAACCGAACAGGCGCATGAGGTCATCGGTCAGTGACAGGTAGAACCTGCTCTCACCGGGGTCGCCCTGACGTCCGGAGCGACCGCGCAGCTGATTGTCGATGCGCCTCGACTCGTGGCGTTCGGTTCCCAGCACATAGAGTCCGCCCAGCTCGGTGACTTCCTCCGCTTCGGACTTGACCCTCTCCTCGGCGGCGCGGAGCACGTCCTGCCACTGTGCTTCGTACTCCTCCGGATTGTCGTGAGGGTCGAGTCCGCGCTTCTCCATCTCGCTCACGGCGATGAACTCGGCGTTGCCGCCGAGCATGATGTCGGTACCGCGGCCGGCCATGTTCGTGGCCACGGTGACCGCACCCTTCCGGCCTGCCAGGGCGACGATCGAGGCCTCCCGGGCGTGGTTCTTCGCGTTGAGCACCTCGTGGCGGACTCCGCGCTTGGCGAGGTGCTTCGAGAGGTACTCGCTCTTCTCGACGCTGGTGGTGCCGACGAGGATCGGCTGCCCGAGCTCATGGCGTTCGACGATGTCGTCGACGACGGCTTCGAACTTCGCGACTTCGTTCTTGTAGACGAAGTCGGGCTGATCGATGCGCTGCATCGGCTTGTTCGTCGGGATCGGGACCACGCCGAGCTTGTAGGTTGACATGAATTCGGCCGCCTCGGTCTCGGCGGTTCCGGTCATTCCCGACAGCTTCTCGTAGAGGCGGAAGTAGTTCTGCAAGGTGATCGTCGCCAGCGTCTGGTTCTCCGCCTGGACCTTGACGTTCTCCTTGGCCTCGATGGCCTGGTGGAGCCCTTCGTTGTACCGGCGACCCTTGAGCACGCGACCGGTGTGCTCGTCGACGATGAGGACCTCGCCGTCGAGGAGGACATAGTCCTTGTCCCGCTTGAACAGCTCCTTGGCGCGGATCGCGTTGTTGAGGAAGCTGATCAGCGGGGTGTTCTCGGCGTCGTAGAGGTTGCCGATTCCGAGGTAGTCCTCAACCCTTTCGATTCCGGGCTCGAGGACTCCGACGGTGCGCTTCTTCTCATCGACCTCGTAGTCGCGGTCGGGCTTGAGTCGTTTGACGACCTTCGCGAACTCCTCGTACCACCGGTTGGCGTCGCCCTCGGCGGGTCCGGAGATGATGAGCGGGGTGCGGGCCTCGTCGATGAGGATCGAGTCGACCTCATCGACGACGGCGAAGTGGTGGCCGCGCTGGACGAGCTCTTCGGCCGACCAGGCCATGTTGTCGCGCAGGTAGTCGAAGCCGAATTCGTTGTTCGTCCCATAGGTGATGTCAGCGGCGTACTGCCTGCGCCGGTTGTCCGAGGACATGTTGGCCAGGATGCAGCCGGTCTCCATGCCGAGGAACCGGAACACGCGTCCCATCAGGTCGGACTGGTAGGTCGCCAGGTAGTCGTTGACGGTGATGATGTGAACGCCGTTGCCGGTCAGCGCGTTGAGGTAGGCCGGCAGCGTCGCCACCAGGGTCTTGCCCTCACCGGTCTTCATCTCCGCGATGTTGCCGAGGTGGAGTGCGGCGCCGCCCATCAGCTGCACATCGAAGTGGCGCATGCCCAGCGTCCGACTCGCGGCTTCACGGACGGTGGCGAAGGCTTCGGGAAGCAGCGAGTCCAGCGTCTCGCCGTCCTCATAGCGCTGCTTGAAGCGATCGGTTTCCTCCCGCAGCTCAGCATCCGTCATGGCGCTGAACTCCTCGGACAGCTGGTTGATCGCGTCCGTGTAACGGCGGAGCTTCTTCAGCGTGCGACCTTCACCGGTCCGCAGAAGCTTCTCGAGGAAATTAGCCACTTCTCTCCTAAATGGCTCTTCGTGAGCCTGACGACAACTCGAATGACTGTATAGTCCCTAGCTTAACGGCAGGTGAGTGCCTTCCACGTCCAGCGCCTGAGCGCCCAGCCAGTTGCCCATCAGTCGGAGTTCTGCGATCAGCTCGTCCCAGTGCTCCTCCCCCGGCTCCCAGGTGATCCGGTGGGCGCGCAGCGTCTTCGCACGGGCGTCCCGGTGCAGATCGACGCGGGCGACCAGCCTGTCGCCGAGGAGGAACGGCAGCACGTAGTAGCCGTGCACGCGTCTGGCCGCCGGGGTGTAGATCTCGATCCGGTAGTGGAAGTCGAAGAGCCATTCGATTCTGGGCCGGTGGAAGACCAGCGGATCGAACGGCGCCAGCAGCGCTCGAGCGCTCACCTGGCGTGGGGCCCTGGCCGCATGCCATTTGAATGCCCTGGTCCCTTCGACGTCGACTTCGCTCAGCTCACCGGCGTCGAGCAGAGCGGAGATCGCCTCCTCGGTGGGTCTGCGCTGCTGGCGGAAGTAATCGGCGAGGCAGTCGGCGCGGGCGATTCCCAGCGCGCGGGCCGCGACCCGGGTCAGTTCGAGGACGTTGTTCGTGGTTCCCGAGACCCCGCGCACGCGAGCGGCGTCGGCGGAGTCGATGCCCAATCGCGGATCGTCTGCGGTGCCATACGTCAGTGTCGGCTGTGGGAGGACGGGGCTGACGTCGCGGGGCAGGGCGTAGATCCGCTCGAAATGGTCGTTGCGCGCCGCGGAGCTGATCACGCCCGCGGCGAAGAGGGACTCGAGCGCCAGTTTGACCTGGCTCGGATTCCAGCCCCAGTGACCGCGATTGCGTTCGGTAATCCCGTGGTCGACGACCTCGGCGGCTGCGCGGGCTGACATCGGCCCGGACTCCAGCGCCTCGAGGAGCGAGCGCTGCAGCGCCCGGAACGCGGGCCCGGTCTCGGGGTGCCGCTGTCCGAAGTCGCCCCGCCACCATTCCGTTCGGGTGCGTTCGAAGTGGTGCAGGGTCTCGGGCGGAACGTAGGCCGCGGCATGTGCCCAGTACTCGACGCCCATCCGCGGGTCCTCGTGGAGGAGCCGGTCGAGGGTTGGACGCGGGTACGGCCCCAGCCGTGAGAAGAAGGGAAGGTAGTGGGAGCGGACGACCCGGGCGACCGAATCGATCTGGACCAGACCCATCGTCGCGAACGCCGCCTTCAGGTGCCGGGCGGTGACCGAACCCGGACGTGGGCGATCCAAGCCTGTCGCAGCGATCGCCGTCCGTCGCGCCGCCGCCAGTGACATCTTCCTCATGTGAAGAAGACTAAGCCACACCCCGGACATGGGCATCGGCCCGGGCTGGGCCACACCCCGGACATGGGAATCGCCGAGGTGGATGTTCGACACATCCACCTCGGCGATCGCGCCGGCCCCGGTCGGTCCCGGGTCAGCGGAAGTCAGTCAAGAGCGGCCTCGAGCTCGTGGTCGAGGGCGATGACTCCGTAGCTCCAGCCCTTGCGCCGGTAGACCACGGATGGTTTGGCAGATTCTTCGTCGATGAACAGGTAGAAGTCGTGCCCGACGAGCTCCATCCGGTTGAGCGCCTCCTCGATTCCCATCGGCGCGGCGGCGAAGGTCTTCTCGCGGAGGACGATCGGGGAATCTCCCTCGGCCTTGATCCGGCCGTTCGTCTGATCGTTTGCCGGCGCTTCCGCCTCTGTTGGGGCGGAGTCCTCGATGGTCGATTCGCTGACCGGCACCTTCGCCAGCGCCTCGGCGGTGGATTCCTTTCGGTGCCGTCCCGCCCGGGGGACCTTGTTGCGGTCGCGGGCTCGGCGCAGTCGTTCGACGAGCTTCGCCCACGCCAGGTCGAGTGCCGCGTACTTGTCGCTCGCCATGGCCTCCGCCCGGATCACCGGGCCCTTCGCCACCACGGTCAGTTCGACTCGCTCACTGGTCTCGGGCTGCCGAGTGTTCTTCTCGTGGGCGACGAGAACCTCGACTCTCTGAGCTCGAGGAGCGAGCTGCTCGACCTTGGCGATCTTGTCCTCAATGTGGGCGCGAAAGCTGTCGGAGATGGTCAGTTGACGTCCTTTGACAACAATGTCCATGATGCGTCCTTAGCGGCTCGTCCGTCGGATGAATCCGATCCCATTCCCTTGGATGGGTAGTCACCGTTATACAGTAAAGGGAGAGACAAATCGAGTGCCTCCCCGGCCGAGTCCGATAACAGCGGCTATAGCGGGTCTGATCTGCACCGATGCCAGAATTCTTGCGCTTTCTGCCAGGGTTGCTCCGGTCGTCGCGAAGTCGTCGACGAGGATCGAGATATGCGCTTCGGCAATCGCGGTCCGTCCCAGCGCATTCACCTGCCCGGCGTCGATGAGCTGTGTTCCCCAGGCGTTCTCCTCCCGTGCGCGAGCCCCCAGCCCGACCTGGTCGCGGCGCCTGTGCGACCGCAGCACATCGGCGACCTGGAGCGACAGCTCGGGAGCCAGTGCGGCCGCGCGACGGGCCAGAGCCGCGGTGTGGGAACCGCCTCGGCGGCGCCGTGCCCGCTGCGAACTGGGTGCGGGGATGACGAGGACCGGACCGGACGAACAGTGAGTCATCTCCAAGGCGGCTGTGATGGAACGTGCAAGACCCAGCGCCAGCGGGTCGAGGATGTCGCGTCGGCCGTTGTCCTTGAAGTTGACCACCATGTGTGACAGGTGCGAAGTGTACTCGGCGATCCCGACGACCGGGATGGTCCCGTAGCGGGGTTCCATGGCGCGCGGGATTCCGCCGAGGAGGTGCAGGCAGGCCGTGCACAGGGAGACGTTCTCCCTCCCGCAGCCGGCGCACCGGCGGGGCAGGAAGAGCTCTGAGAACTCGGTCAGCAGACCCATGGAGGACTCGCCCCGGTGCTCAGCCCGGGTAGGAGGGATCCTTGGCGGAGATGTCGATGAGCTTCTGCCAGGCGTTGGAGTTGTAGGAGTAGATCTCTCCCTGGTCGCTCGTCACGAGGATCGATCGTCCGTCCTCGCCGGCCGAGATCCGGCTCCCGTCGGGCAGCTCGCCGAGTTGCTCGGGCGGTGCGGTGACGTCGATGCGGAACGGCTGCACCGGTTCGTTCTTCTCCATCGAGGCCAGCGCCACCAATGAGGTCGATCCGGCCCAGGAGACATCGTCGACCCAGTTGAAGTTCGATCCCATCTCGATCGGGGTCGCGCTCAGCCCGTTCGTCGGATTCCCCGCCCGGTCTCGCGGGATGCCCACCAGATCGATCCGGGCGGGCTGGTCCTCGAGGGTGCTGAGCAGGGCGATCCTGGTGCCGTCCCGGGAGACCTCCAGGTCGAGCAGCTCACGTCCGGCCAGGAAGTCGGCGTTGACCTCGTACACCTTGTCGTCGGGGCCCACGGCCCTGATCACTCCGGTGTTCTGCCTCTCCGCGGTCCAGACCATGTTGAAGCGGTCGATGCTCGGCCCCACGAGGTCCTTGCCGCCGAGGATCTGCGAGGCCTTCCGGTCGTTGTCCTTGAGCCGCATCAGACGGTCGCGGCCGTCGGTGAGGTAGGCGTAGAGCGATCCGTCGAGCGACACCGCTGGGTCGCTGGGGTCCTCTTTCGACAGGTCCGGGCTGTTGTCGACCGGTGTCAGCCGGGTTCCCGAGATGCGGGCCAGACGTCCGTCCGCCAGCACCACGGGCGGGTCGTCGACCTTGACGGTGGCGTCGATCTCCGGCTGCAGGCTCTCCGACACCAGCTGCCCATTGATCGACAGCTCGACGCTCGAGATCGAGGGCACCGCCTGCAGCGTGGAGGCGATCTGGGCGCGGATCAGGCCCTTCTCCCGGTCGGTCGGGGCCGGAGTCTGCTCGTTGAGCGAGACCCGGGCGACGCCGTTCTCGATGGTCACCACGTTCGAATCGCTGAGCTTGGCGCCCTCGGGAATCGCCGTGACCACGGAGCCGACCATGTAGGGGGCCGGTCCGCTGAGCAGTTCGTTGACGATCGCCGTCGGCGTCGACGAGGACCGCAGGAACCACCGGGAGTCGGGTACGAGGTAGGAGAAGTCGGAGGTGAAGAATTTGACCGAGTAGTTGAGGAAGATCGTGCGGAACGTCGCCTGTGAGATGAGCAGGCCGTCCGGCGCCGAGGAGATCCGCCATTCCCCGTTCTCCTGCCGGAGGGAGAATTCGAGGTTCGAGCGGGTGCCCGGCGTCGTCGAGTGGTAGATGCCCGAGGAGTTGACGAGGCCGGTCACGGGTGCGGACAGGTTGAGCCGCTGCTGATCCGAGGTGACTTCGTAGTTGAGCGAGTCGAGGTCGGCGTCGGTGGGCAGCAGGGAGACGGATTCAAGGGGACGCCACTCCTGTCCCTCGGTCTCCGTGAGGAACGACCGGGCGACTGAGAAGTTGTTCTCGGTTCCCGCACCGGCGGCGAGGAAGCCGCGCACGATGTCTGCGGGGCTGGCTCCCGGAGCCGGGCCGTCCGGGGTCCGGGCGCTTCCGGCGCCCGGTTGGGCCGAGCCGGAGTCGATGTGCCCGACCGGGGAGGAGACGGGGATGGAGGCGCAGCCGACCAGGGCGAGGCTCGCGCACATGGAGGCGAGCAGCATCCGGACGCGGGGCCTGATCCTGTGTGCACTCATCGTGGTGTGCCTCCTTCGGGTGCGTCGTGGTGGGCATCGGCATCGGCCGATCCGCTCGTCGTCCCTGTCTCATCGGCCGGGGCGTCGGGTTCGTCGATGAAGCCCTCATGCGTCGGGGACTCGAATTCGGCTTCGACGACGATCGGGATCGACCCGGTCTGGATCCGGACCGAACCGTCCGAGGACAGGGGGCCGGCGACGAGAGCAGAACCCTGGATCTGCGCATCGCGCGGCGGCAGCGGCAGCGGCGACGAGGTGATCTCCTGGTCGGGCCGACGCGGGATGGTCAGCCGGAAGCACGATCCCTCACCGGGTTTGCCCCAGACCTGCAGCCAGCCGTTGTGCAGGTGGGCGTCCTCGAGCGAGATCGCCAGTCCCAGCCCGGATCCGCCCAGGGTCCGCTTGCGCGCGGGGTCAGCGCGCCAGAACCGGTCGAAGACGTGCTCGACCTGCTCCTCGGTCATCCCGACTCCGTGATCGCGCACGCTGACGGCGACCGCCTCGGCGTTGGAGGCGACATAGACGTCGATCGGCTTCTGCTCCCCGTGCTCGATCGCATTGACGACGAGGTTGCGCACGATGCGGGTGATGCGGACCCGATCGACGTCGGCCATCACAGGTGAGGACGGGGCGTGGACGACGATGTGGGACGACATCTGCTCGGCGACCATCGACACGGATTCGACGACGGAGGTGACGATGGCGCCGACGTCGACGGGTTTGGCCACGAGGGCGGCGGCGCCGGCGTCATAGCGGGAGATCTCGAGGAGATCGGAGAGCAGGCTGTCGAAGCGTTCGGCCTGGGAGTTGAGCAGCTCGGCGCTGCGGGCGGTGACGGGGTCGAGGTCGTCGCGGGCGTCGTAGATGAGGTCGGCGGCGGCGCGAATCGTCGTCAGCGGGGTGCGCAGCTCGTGGGAGACGTCGGAGACGAACTGCCGCTGCAGGACGGACAGCCGCTCCATCTGCTGGATCTGGTGCTGGAGGGTGTCGGCCATGTCGTTGAAGCTCTCCCCCAGCACCGCGATCTCGTCGTTGCCGTGGACGGGCATGCGCTCGTCGAGGTCACCGTCGGCGATCAGCCTGGCCACCTCGGCGCCGGTGCGCACGGGCGTGACGACGAGCCGGGTGACGATCCACGCGACCGCGCCCACGAGGACGACGAGGACGAGGGCTGCCACGAGCATCGAGTTCTGGACGAAGTCGAGGGTGTCCTGCTGCTCGGACAAATCGCCGAGGTAGTAGAGCTGGAACTGCCCCGCGCCGGGGATCGTGACCTCCTGCGTGATGAGCAGTCCCGGGGCCGAGGTGCCCGGCAGCTTCACCGACTGGTAGAGCATGTCGTCCTGCGGGGCCCGGTTGATCGACTCCTCGAGCTCCTCACTGACGGGAAGGGCCTGGAGCGGGTCATCGCCGACGACGGTGCCCGCGGTGATCGTCGAGAACGAGGAGTTCGGGTCCTTCGGCTCCAGGGTGAGCGAGAACAGGGATCCGGTGGAGCGGTTGTAGATCGAGTTGAGCTGCGAGCTCAGGGTCTCCTGCGTCACCGCGCGGCCGTCGACGGGGGCCAGGCTGCGCAGTTCGGAGACGATGCCTCCGGCCTGGGACGACAGCGACTGCAGACGGGTGTCGAAGAGTCCGCGGGAGATCTGCTGGGACATGTACGTCCCCACTCCGAAGATGGCCACCGAGGTGAGGACGATGGTGAGCATCACGATCCGGAACTGCAGGGAATGACTGAACGACCGCAGCAGGAAGTGCCACAGCGAACGGATCGCTGCGGCACTGCTGTGGACGGCACCGGCGACGGCCGGGAACCGGTTCACGCCGCTCGGCCCGCCTTGTAGCCGACGCCGCGGACCGTGACGATGATGTCAGGCTTCTCCGGGTCGCGTTCGATCTTCGACCGCAGTCTCTGCACGTGCACGTTGACGAGGCGGGTGTCGGCGGCGTGCCGGTAGCCCCAGACCTCTTCGAGCAGGGTCTCGCGGGAGAACACCTGCCACGGCTTGCGGGCGAGTGCCACCAGTAGATCGAACTCGAGCGGCGTCAGGGAGACCGGCACCCCTCCCTTGGTCACGGTGTGGCCGGCCACATCGACGACGACGTCGCCCACGGTGAGCAGCTCGGGAGCCTGCGGCTCGGAGATCCGCAGCCGGGCCCGGACCCGGGCGACGAGCTCCTTGGGCTTGAAGGGCTTGGGCACATAGTCGTCGGCGCCGGATTCGAGTCCGAGGACGACGTCGACGGTGTCCGACTTGGCGGTGAGCATGATGATCGGGACGGAGGAGACTTCACGGATCTCTCGGCAGACCTCGAGGCCGTCCTTGCCCGGCAGCATGAGATCGAGGAGCACCAGATCCGGGCGCACCGTCTGGAATTCGTCGAAGGCCTGATCGCCGGTGGCGCAGAAGAAGGGCTCGAAGCCTTCGCTCTTGAGCACAATCCCGATCATTTCGGCCAGAGCCGTGTCATCATCTACTACGAGGATACGAGCATTCATTCCCCTATTGTCTCCCATCGGGACGTGTTCTTTCACTTCGACACTCGCGGCCGGGCCCTGCCGCGACCGGCGGCCGGACACCCCCGATCGGACCCGTCCGCCCGCGGTCGGCTCTCCCCCTCCGGTGGGAGGAAGTCGCGACAGGTTTCGTGGCAGTATGGGCAGGACATGGGACGATCGAATGCGTGGACCTCGGAAGTCGACTGGACGACCGGTCAGTGGCAGGAGCGCAGGCAGACTCCGCCCCACCGGGGATGGCGTCCCCCGACACCACGGGGAGTCCTGGCCAAGCGACCGCTGACCTTCTTCGAGGTGCTCGATTCCGGTTTCCGCCTCCTGCGCTTCGACCCGGGCCTGACCATCGGCTCCGCTCTCATCGTGTTCTCCCTCTGGACGTTGGCGCTGACCGCGGTCGGCACCTTCCTCGTGCTGCGCTTCTTCCCGGTCCTGTCCGAGATCGTCGCCGACGACGAGGCGATGTCCGGCTTCCTCCTGCTCGTCCAAGCGGGGTCGTTCGCGCTCAGTCTGCTCAGCCTCGGCGTCGTCCATCTCCTCGCCGGGCTGACCGCACCCGGCGTCGAGGACTCCTACCTCGCCCGCAGGACCAGCCTGAGCGCGTCCTGGCGGCGTCTGCGCGGCCGACGGCTGCCCCTGGTGTCTGCGACGGTGCTGATGAGCGCGGTCAACGCCGGGCTGCTCGTCCTCCTCGCCCTGCCGGCGTTGGCGTTCTCCCTCGTCGAGAGCTTCGCGCTCGCCGTCGTCTGCGCGGTCGTCGCCTTCCTCCTGTGGGCGGCCGCTCTGGTGTGGCTCAACGTCCGGTTCGCGTTCACCGGGGTCGTCATCGCCACCGAGGGTCTCGGGGTGCGCCCGGCGCTGCTCCGCTCCTGGCGGCTCACCCGACACGGGTTCTGGCGCACATTCGGTCAGCTGGCGTTGGGGTACTTTCTGTCCAACCAGCTCGTGCAGCTGGTCATCACCCCGTTCCTCGTGATCCTCATGGGCGTCTTCTCCGTCCTCCTCGCCACCTCAGAGTCGGAGACGGCGCTGACCGTTCTCGGCATCGTCGGCGCAGGCATCGTGCTCCTCCTCTCGACGGTCGCCTCGGCGGTGCTCTTCGCCTACTTCTCGTGCCTGGTCTGCGCCTGCTGCTTCGACCGGCAGGTCCGCACCGAGGGCTTCGACCTCGCTCTCATCCGTCGCAGTGAGGAGGAGACCCGATGACCGGCGCCGAGATGATCGGCAGGGTCACTGCTTCCGGCGCCGAGGTGATCAACCGGGACACCGGACGCGAATGGGTGGAGCGGGAGCTGTCGAAGCCCGAGTACTCCGCGAGCGACCTCACTCCCCTCGAACGTCTGGGCCGGTGGCTCGACGACCTCTGGGAGTCGCTGCTGCACGGCGCCCTGCAGGCGAACTCACCGTGGTGGCTCCTCGTCGTCCTCGTCGCCGTGGCCGGGATCGCCGCCCTCATCGTGTGGCGGGTGCGCCGGGCAGGGCTGCGGAGGGCGCACATCCCCCTCGCGGCCTTCGACTCCGCAGCCGGCTCCCCCGATCCTCAGGTGTGGCGCATCCGCGCAGGGGAGGCAGCCGATGCGGGCGACTTCGCCGCTGCGGTCATCGATGAATCGCGGGCGATCTATGCCGTGCTGGCCGAACGGCGCGTCATCACCCTCGACTCGGCGTCGACGGCCAGCGAACTGAGCCGGCGAGCAGGTGCGGGCCTGCCGGACCACCGTGAGGCCCTGGACCGGGTGGCGCGGGTGTTCAACGACCTCGCCTTCGGAGCACGCGCGAACGGCGAGCGCGGTGAGGATCTCTCCGCCGTCTACGCAGAGCTCTGCACCCTGGACTCGGCGCTGAGTGCTCTGCCGGTGCACCCGGCCCCCTCTGCCGATCGGGTGGTGCGGGCATGAGCGCATCCATCGACGTCGCGACCCGAGGGCTGCGGTCGACTGCGACCGTGAGGCTGGGCCAGCGCCTGCGGTCGACCGGGGTCTGGATCGCCGCCGCCGTCATCGTCCTCCTCACCGTCATCGCCACGATGGTCATGACCGGGGAGCAGGAGCCGAATGAACCCCTGCACTACGATTCGACCGCCGGGGACGGGACGAAGGCCCTGGTCGAGACCCTGCGCACGCACGGGGTTTCGGTGACCACCACCGACGACCTGGCGACGGCACGGGCCGGCGCCGCCCAGCCGGACACGACCCTGCTGATCCCCGCGAATGCGGACGCGCTCAGCCCCGGGGACGCCGCCGGACTGCGCGCGGCCCTGCTGCGCGGCGGCAATGGGCTCGTTCTCGTCGCGCCCGGACCGCAGGTCTCCGCGCTCTCCGACCGCATCGTCCTGGCCGATGACGCCTCCCCGCTCGCCGCTCCCGAACAGGAATCACAGCCCGACTGCGCTCTGCCCGCGGCCCGAGCGGCCGGCAGTGTCGCCACCGGAACGGTCGAATACACCGAACGGAGCCCGGGCACCCAGGGAATCACCGTCTGCTATCCGTTCTCCGGCCCCGGAGTCGTCGACGCCGATGACAACCGCGGCCAGCTCCTCGTCGACGCCGGCGACGAGGTGCCCGTGACAGTGCTGGGCAACCCCGAGTGGGTGACGAACTCGGGGATCGTCGAAGAGGGCCATGCGTCTCTCGTCCTCAGCACGCTCTCGCAGACCTCGCAGCTCATCGTCTACCGTCCCGAGGCCGCCGCGGCCGGGCCCGCGGCCCCGTCGGCTCTCGACTTCCTGCCCCGCTGGCTGGGCGCCGGGGCTCTGTGGCTGATCCCCTGCGCACTCGTCGGTCTGCTGGTGGTCTCCAGACGGTTCGGGCCCTTGGCCGTCGAACGCCTGCCGGTGATCGTGCCCTCGATCGAGACCGTGCGTGGGCGCGCCGCCCTGTCCGCGCGCAGCCACGACCGCGCCGGGGCCCTCGACACCCTGCGCACCGCGTCCCTGCTGCGCATCGCCGGCAAGCTGGCGCTGCCTCCTCAGGCCCGCCTCGGCGACATCCTCGCAGAAGTCAGCGCCCGCACCGGCCGTGATCCGGTGCAGATCGACGCGGTCTTCGTCTCGACGGTGCCGCGCACCGACGCCCAGCTCCACGCCATCGCCGAACAGCTCACCCTCATCGAAAGCGAGATCACCCGCACATGAACCAGGTTCCCGCCGAGACTCCCGGACCCCACTCCCCACAGCTGCCCGCGCCCACCCGGACCACGCCGCCGGCCCCCCGCTCGGCTCCGCACGATCCGCTCCGGGAGGCGTTCTCACATGTGCGCATGCAGATCGCCAAGGCCGTGGTGGGACAGGACGAGGCCGTCACCGGTCTGCTCGTCGCCCTGCTCTGCCGCGGACATGTCCTGCTCGAAGGAGTGCCCGGTGTGGCGAAGACCCTGCTGGTCCGCGCGTTCGCCCGCTCGCTGAGCCTGGACAGCTCCCGCATCCAGTTCACCCCCGACCTCATGCCCAGCGACGTCACCGGCTCCCTCGTCTACGACGCCTCGGTCTCGGACTTCGAGTTCCGGGCCGGACCGGTGTTCACCAACATCCTCGTCGCCGACGAGATCAACCGAACCCCGCCGAAGACCCAGTCGGCCCTGCTCGAGGCGATGGAAGAGCATCAGGTCTCCGTCGGCGGAGCCTCCCGCCGACTGCCCGAGCCCTTCATGGTCGCGGCCACCCAGAACCCCGTCGAGTACGAGGGGACCTATCCTCTTCCGGAGGCCCAGCTCGACCGGTTCCTGTTCCGCCTGGTGATGGACCTGCCCGCACGCGAACACGAACTGGAGATCCTCGATCGCCATGCCCAGGGCTTCGACGCCTCCCACCTCGACGCCGCCGGCCTCGAAGCCGTGGCCGACGCGGACATGATCGACCGTGCCCGGCAGCGCATCGCCGGAGTCCACATCGCCCCCGAGGTCATCGCCTACATCGTCGATCTGGCGCGCGCAACCAGGCAGGCACCGTCCCTGGCCCTGGGCGTCTCCCCGCGCGGAGCCACCCGGGTGCTCGCCGCCGCCCGCGCCTATGCCTGGCTGGGCGGACGCGGCTACGTCACCCCCGACGACGTCAAGGCGCTCGTGCCGATGACACTGAGCCATCGGGTGATCCTGCGCCCGGAGGCCCAGATGGACGGGCTGAGCGTGGACCGGGTGCTGGCCTCGATCGTCGCCACGACCGAGGTCCCCCGCTGACGATGACCGCCCGCCTGTTCCTCCTCACGGTGGTGGGGATCATCCCCGTCATGATCGTGCCCGGGTGGCCGACGGGCCTCCTCGTCGCAGGCACCATCGTTGCCCTCGCAGTCGGAGACTTCTTCCTCGTTCCCCCGCCGAAGCTCGTCGACGTCCAGCGCACGCCGGGACCGATGGTCCGCCTCGGCGACCCCACCCATTCGACGCTCACGCTGGCCAACGGCTCGTCACGGCGGCTGCGGCTCGAGGTCAGGGACGCGTGGGCACCGAGCGCGGGAGCCCGCCGGACCCGTTCGCGGCACGTGCTCGCCCCGGGTCAGAGCGCTGAGGTGCGCACCGACCTCGACCCCGTCCGCCGAGGTGCACTGCCCGCCGACAAGGTCACCGTCCGCAGCCGCAGCGCTCTGGGCCTCATCGCCCGCCAGTCGAGCCTCGACGTGCCCGCCGTCATCAGGGTGCTGCCTCCGTTCGTCTCCCGCCGGGAACTGCCCTCGAAGACCTAGCGGCTGCGGGAGCTCGACGGCCGCTCGGCCGTGATGATCCGCGGGATGGGCACCGAGTTCGATTCGCTGCGCGACTACGTCGACGGCGACGACGTCCGCTCCATCGACTGGAGGGCCAGCGCCCGCGCCCAGAACCTCGTGGTCAGGACGTGGCGGCCCGAACGGGACCGCCGGGTCATCATCGTCGTCGACTCCTCCCGGCTCTCTGCCCGCAGGTGCGGGACCGGCACCGTCTTCGACGCCGCTCTCGAGTCGGCGCTGCTGCTGACCGCCCTGGCCGCCGGGGCCGGGGACCGGGTCGACGTCATCGTCGCCGACGCACGTGTGCGGGCCCAGGCCTCGAGCCATCGGGTGAAGGATCCCGTCCACGAGCTGTCGGTGGCCCTGACCCCGGTGTTCCCCGAACTCCTCTCCGCCGACTGGGAGCAGATCGCCTCGGCCGTGATCCGCACCTCCCGCCAGCACGCCCTGGTCGTCCTCCTCACCGCGCTCGACGAGGGCACCGTCGCCGACGAGATCCTGCCTGTGCTGCCGAGCCTGCTGGCCCGTCATCGAGTGGTCGTCGCCTCGGTGACCGATCCGGACCTGGAGGCGATGGCCGCGGACCGCTCCGACGTCGACGCCGTCCACGCCGCGGCCGCCGCCGAGGCCCAGCGGCTCGCAGAGGCGTCACTGCAGGCTCGTCTGCGGCAGTCATCGGTCGAGTCGGTCACCGCCCTGCCCGAAGCCCTGCCGGGAGCTGTCGCCGATCTCTACATCCGGCTCAAGGCGACCGGGAAGCTGTGACCGGCGCTGTCGGAGTCGGTCCGGCGCCGCGGGGTCAGCCAGTCCGACGCCGCGGAGGAGTCGGTCCGGATCTGAGGGGGCAGTCGTGTCAGCGGTCGGTGGCGAGCACCTGGTGGCCGGCCTCATGGTCGTCGAGGTCGGCACTCAGCCCCGCTCGGTGTGCTCGCCGTCCCAGGGTGCCCGCGTAGACGACGACGGCAGCCGTATAGGCGATGCCGATGACGATCTTGACCACCGGCGGCAGCGGATTCGGGGTGACGAACCCTTCGATGAGTCCCGAGCCGAGCAGCAGGAGGACCAGACCGCCGGCGACGACCAGCAGTGAGCGCGCCTCCGCGGCGAGCTGGGTCCGACGCAGTGTCGGGCCCGGGATCACCCAGGCGAAGAACAGGCGCAGACCTGCGGCAGCGGCGAGGATGATGCAGCTGATCTCCGGGACCCCGTGCGGGAGGATGTAGAGGAAGAAGTCGGCGCCGCGGTCGAACTCGAACATCATCGCCCCCGAGAAGCCGACGTTGACGGCGTTGACGAAGAGTCCGAGGACGACGTAGACGCCGGTGACGCCGAGGAGCACGAACTGCACGGCGATCCACGCGTTGTTGGTCCATACCCCGACCGCGAAGAACCCGTTCGGGTTCTCCTTGTAATAGTTGACGAAGTCGTGTTCGGCGAACTGCCTGCGCTCCGCGTGGTCGCCGAACGTGCTCAGCACCTCCGGGTGGCTGCCTGCCCACACCCCGGCGGCAGTCGCCACCGCGAGGAAGAGGAGCGCCACGACGAGGAAGTCGTACCTCAGCCGGTAGATCGACAGCGGCAGGGACACGACGAAGAAGCGCGACAGCCCAGAGAGGCCGCCGGCGGAGACCCCGGACAGTTGAACACGTGACCGGTGGACGATCGCCGAGAGTCGGGCGGCCTCCAGCGAGTCCGGTGCCACCGTCATGATCCGCGACAGGTCCCGTGAGGCATCTTGGTAGAGGGTGAGGAAGCGCCCCGTCTGCTCGGGGTCCAGCGTGTTCCTCTTGGCCAGGGTGGACAGCTCACGCCATTTCTCGCCGTGGAGTTCGGCCAGCAGGTTCGGGTCCATGCTCCAACCCTATCCGCACTGTGTCAGGATGGACACGTGAGTACCGTGGTGACAGGAGAGGCTGTCGAACTGAGTGTCCAGCCGGCTGCGTTGGCTGCTCGCGCGCTGAGCTGTCTCATCGACTACGTCGTCTATTCGATCGTCAACATCGGCCTGCTCATCGCCGCGTTCTGGCTGCTGGTGGAGATCCTCATGCTCAACGCCCTCCTGCTGACGTCGGTCATGCTCGTGCTCGGTCTGGCAGTGTTCGTGGGACTGCCGCTCGTCCTCGAGGTCCTCACCCACGGCCGCTCACCCGGCAAGCTGATCCTCGGGCTCCGTGTCGTCCGCGACGACGGGGGCGCCGTCCGGCTCCGTCACTCGTTCATCCGGGCTCTGCTCTGGCCGTTCGAGATCCTCTCCACCGGCGGCGGCGTCGCCGCACTGTCCGGGCTCCTGTCGTCGCAGTCGAAGCGCCTCGGCGACTACATGGCCGGCACCCTCGCCGTCAGCGAACGCAGCGCCGCGCCTCCACTGGTCGGCACCCACGTGGCCGAGCACCTGCACGAGTGGCTCGGCGTCGCCGACATCACGGCGATGCCGCCGGGTCTGCACCGGCGCATCGTCGCGTTCCTCGGCATGGCTGAGGGCATGACCCGGGAGTCTCGCTGGCAGCGCTCGATCGAACTGGCCACCGAACTCAATCCCTATGTCGCCCCCGCGCCGCCGGAGGGCACCCTGCCGGAGCAGTTCCTCTCCGCCGTCGTCCACCAGCGACGCGCTGCCGAGCAGGCCAAGGAGACGCGTCGGAACCGGGCCGCCGAGGACTTCCGGACGGGCGTCGATGCGCTGCCGCACGGGCTGCGACTGCGCCGACGCCGGTAGGCAGGGCCGACCGGAGGCCGGCCCTGGGCGGAGTCGGCGCTGCGCCGGCGCCCGCAGACGGCGCCGGTCGAAAGGCCGCTCAGTACCGGTAGTGCTCGGGCTTGTACGGTCCGGCCACGTCGACGCCGATGTACTCGGCCTGCTCCTTGCTCAGCTCGGTCAGCCGGGCCCCGAGGGCCGGAAGGTGGAGCCTCGCGACTTTCTCGTCGAGCTCTTTCGCCAGCCGGTGCACGATGTTGTCGTAGAGTTCGTGGCGTTGCCACAGCTCGATCTGCGCGAGCACCTGGTTGGAGAACGAGGCGCTCATGACGAACGAGGGATGTCCGGTGGCATTGCCGAGGTTGAGCAGCCGCCCCTCGGAGAGCACGAGGATGTCCGTGGTCTCCCGCTCGAGTCCGAGTTCGGCCGGAACCGGCACGGTCCATTCGTGGACCTGGGGTTTGATTTCGACCTTCGACACGCCTTCGAGCTTCTCCAACCCGGCCAGGTCGATCTCGTCGTCGAAGTGGCCGACGTTGCCCACGATGGCTCCTGGTTTGAGCTTCTGCAGCACGTCGACGCCGACCACCCGGGTGTTGCCGGTGGTCGTGATGACGATGTCGGCCTGGGTGGCGACATCGTCGAGGAGGTCGACCTGGTAGCCGTCCATCGTCGCCTGCAGCGCGCAGATGGGGTCGATCTCAGTGACGATGACGCGTGCGCCCTGGCCGCGCAGCGCCTCGGCGGCACCTTTGCCGACATCGCCGTAGCCGACGACGACGGCGATCTTGCCGCCGATGAGGACGTCGGTGGCGCGGTTGAGACCGTCCGGCAGGGAGTGGCGGATGCCGTAGCGGTTGTCGAACTTCGACTTCGTCACGGAGTCGTTGACGTTGATCGCGGGGAACGGGAGGTTGTTCTCCCGCGCCAGGCGGTAGAGGCGGTTGACGCCGGTCGTGGTCTCCTCGCTGACGCCCTTGATCCCGGCGGCCAGCTTCGCGAACCGGCCGGGCCGGGCCTCCAGCGAGGTCTTCAGCTGGGCCAGGAAGACCTGGTATTCGGCGGGAGCGTCCTCTCCTGCGACCGGGGCTCCCCCGGCGGCTTCGGCCTTGGCCCCTTCGAGGACGTACATCGTGGCGTCACCACCGTCGTCGAGGATGAGGTTGGGCCCGTCCGCGAAGTCGAAGATCTTGTCGGCGGCCCACCAGTACTCTTCGAGGGTCTCGCCCTTCCAAGCGAAGACCGGAACACCGGACGGCGACTCGGGGGTGCCCGAGCCGACGACCACGGCCGCAGCGGCTTCGTCCTGGGTCGAGAAGATGTTGCAGCTGGCCCAGCGCACCTCGGCGCCGAGGACGACGAGGGTTTCGATGAGGACCGCGGTCTGCACCGTCATGTGCAGGGAACCGGCGATGCGGGCGCCGGCCAGCGGGCTGGTGCCGGCGTACTCCTCACGCAGGGCCATGAGTCCGGGCATCTCGCGTTCGGCCAGGCGGATCTGGTGGCGTCCGGCCTCGGCGAGGCTGAGGTCGGCGACCTTGAAGTCGGTGGATTCGAGCACAGTGCCTCCTGCGGATGGTGATGGGTGATGGGTGACGAAGTCGCTGACTTGGGCGGTGAGTGCGGCCAGCCGGTCGGCGTCGGCGGCCTCGACATTGAGCCTGACGAGGGGCTCGGTGTTCGATTCGCGCAGGTTGACCCACCAGTCCTCCCCTTGGAGGCTGACGCCGTCGATGTGTTCGACGGTGCAGTCGGGGAAGTCCGCAGCGGACGCGGCGAAATCGGTGAGCACCGCGGTGGGATCGTCGACGGAGAAGTTGATCTCTCCGGACTGGAGGTAGGTGTCGTATTCGGCGACGAGCTGCGAGGCGAGGGTGCCGTCCGCGGCGCGGCCGGCGAGGGCGGCGATGAGGTGGCAGGCGGCGAGCATCCCGGAGTCGGCGCCGAAGAACTCCTCGAAGTAGAAGTGCGCGGAATGCTCGCAGGCGAACACCGCCCGCTCCTGTCGCATCAGGCTCTTGATCCCCGAATGCCCGACCTTCGAGCGCACGGCCCGACCACCGGCTGCGGCGATCGTCTCCGGCACACTGCGGGAGGTGATGTGGTTGTGGATGACGACGGGTTCGCGGTCCCCGGCGGCGCGGGCGCGGGCGATCTCGCGCGAGGCGACGAGGGCGCCCACCGCCGAGGCGGACAGGGTGTGTCCCCGTTCGTCGATGAAGAAGCAGCGATCGGCGTCGCCGTCGAAGGCCAGTCCGAGGTCGGCGCCGTGTTCGACAACGGCCCGCTGGACGTCGAGGAGGTTCTCCGGTTTGAGCGGGTTGGCCTCGTGGTTGGGGAAGGTGCCGTCGAGCTCCGTGTAGAGGCCGATGACCGTGAACGGAACCGGTGCGCAGCCGGCGTCGGAGCCGAACACCTCGCCGACGAGCTTGCCCGCCATCCCGTTGCCGCAGTCGACGACCACTGTCAGGTCCCGGACCTCCTCGACGCGGGTGAGCTCACGGAGACGGGCGACGTAGCGGCGGCACATCTCGGCGGCGGCGTCCTCATCGATCGCGACGCCGGCCGCAGCGACCGGTGCCGACTCCGAGGAATTGTCAGCTTCGGGGTGCGGGGCCTCTCCGGCGTGCTCCTTGATCCGTCCCAGGCCGGAGTCCCGGCTGACGCCTCCGGCCCGCGGCGAGCAGATCTTGATCCCGTTGTAGTCGGCGGGGTTGTGGCTGGCGGTGATCATCGCGCCGGGCAGGTCGAAGATCCCCGAGGCGAAGTAGAGCTGGTCGGTCGAGCACAGCCCCAGGAGCACGGGCCGGGACCCCGCCGCCGCGACTCCGGCGGCCAGCGCCTGGGCGAATCCGGCAGAGCTCGGTCGCATGTCGTGACCGATGACCACCTCGGTGGTGCCATGGGTCTCGCGCATGGTCCGGGCTGTGCCCCAGCCGATCGCGAACACGATGTCGTCATCGAGTTGGTCGGGGATCCGGCCGCGGACGTCGTAGGCGCCGAAGGCAGACTCGAGCGCGCGGACGCGTTGGGCCCGGGAGTCACCGTCGGTCATCGGCGGCCTTCGCCGATGATGCGCAGGTGCCCGTGCCTGCGTCCTCCCGGTGCCTCCTCGGCGCGGATGTCGGTGGGGCGTCCGGGGCGGTTGTCGGTGGGGCGTCCGGCGGCTTCGCGGACCGCGTCGGCGATGGCGAGCAGGTCGTCGTGTGTGCGTTCGGGAGGGGTCTGGCCGCCGTCGATGCGGATGAGCTCCCAGCCCACCGGCGGGGTGAGCTTCGCGGCGTGGTCGAGGCACAGATCATGGGCTCCCGGTTCCGCACGGCGCGACAGGGGCCCGACCACGACGCAGGCGTCGGCATGGACGTAGGTCATGGTGGCGGCGGCGCTGCGGGAGCAGCTGACTTTCGAACAAATTCTCACAGCGGACACAGTCCCACACTCTACCCTGTGGCTCCGGCGATGCCGGGCAGCCCCGGCCGGGTCGGCCAGTAGAATGTTCTCCCATGACCACCAGACGGCATCGCGATCGGCACGGTCGCGGACTGCGCTCCCCGCTGTTCCGCGCCGACGTTCCCGCCCGCCTCGATCGCGCCGACAGCTTCGCCCGGACGGCCACAGCGGAGTTCGCGCGACTGAAGTCACTGGAGCCCGAACTCCTCGCCGACGTGGTGCTCGCGATCGACATGATCCCGCCGGTGAACTCGACAGAGCCGAGCTTCGGACGCGTGTTCCCGGCCAACGGCGACCGCCGGACCCATATCGTGCTCTATCGCCGGGTCATCGAACACCACAGCACCAGTGCGCAGCGGCAGTCCCTGATCGCCGAGGTGATCGTCGACCAGGTCGACATCCTCCGCGGCTCGTAGACGGAGCGGTTCCCTGGCTCATTTCACAGGTGGTGTTCGCTGGTCACTGCAGGCGGATGTCGCGGTAAGCGACTCCTGCCGGGGCCGGTGCCGGCGCGACGGCGGAGATCCCGGCATCGGTGGTGGTGACCAGGCTCGCATGCACCCCGTCCGACTGGCTGCCCGAGGCATGCTCCCCGTTGATGATCACCGACCGCACCGCCTGCGAGCTCAGCTCCGCAGGAGAGAAGACGCTGGTGCCGGTGGGGTTGAGCTCGATCTGGCGGGGGTCGGTGAGCGTTCCGTCGTCGAGCATTCCGCGCACCTGCACCTGCCCCTGACCGGGTGAGATGAAGAGCTTGCTGGTCCCGGTCCGCGGCAGCGCCATCACCTGGGTGTCGGCCAGGCGCTCGGTGGCGCTGACGCTGCCGAAGTCCCCGGCGCCGCCGCCATGTTCGGAGGCGATGAATCCGCCGGCCTGCACCGGCTGGTTCGCATCGATGACGACGCTCGTCGCCTGCAGATCGCCGAGGTCAGCCTCGGCGACGCCGCGCGGGGCGATCGTCATCGACGACCGCCGGAGATCGATCTGTCCGTCGGGTCCGTAGGCCTTGAGGCTCACCTCGGCGATGTCGGCTCCCGGGTTGGCGACCCGCACGCGCACGCCCTTGCCATCCAGGCCGGTGAGGACCTGCTGGGCGTCGGCCGAGGCTCCGGCCGCGGCGAGATCGATGCCCTTGGGGGTCAGCCCGTCCAGCAGCGTCTCCTGCACGGAGCCGGAGAGGACACCGCCGGTGGCGTTGACCTCGACGGCCAGAGCGTCGGCTCCGCCCGCCAGTCCGGCCAGCCGCACGGCCCGCTGGTCGCCGGCCTTGATGCTCAGGTCCGTCGGCTCGCCGCGGGAGCCGGTGGGGGTCAGCAGGGAGACCTCCGCCTGCACGGGAGCGTCGCCGGGATTGCTCAGCAGCAGTTGGGAGTTCGATCCCGGTGCCCCGGAGCCGGCGAGGATGCGGAAGTTGGACGCGGGTGCGGCGCAGGTGAGGGTGGCAAGACCGGTGAGGTCGCCGGAGGTGCCCTCGATCGTCTGCATCCCGGTGGTCAGGGCGGGAGCGCCGGGGCGGGCGAAGCCGGTGATGAGCTTGGTCGCGGAGATCGGATCGTCGCCGGAGACGAAGCCGGAGGAGACGGGGTTGTCGAAGTCTGCCGCTCCGCCGAGGTCGGCGACCTGCAGACGGGCCGCCGACACCGACCCGTCCGTGGCCGAGACCGGCGCCGAGGAGGAGACGACTCTGGTGCTGACGTTGGAGTCGTCGACGAACTCGGCGTCGGTGCCCTCGGCGGCATCGTCGACGAGCAGGGGGCCGGGGCAGATCACGCGGGTGTCGGCGGTGGGCATCCGCACCTGCTCGGGACTGCGATCGAGGGTGCCCGGGATCGGCGGGGTCAGGAACGAGGTCGTGGCGACGAGCACCCCGGGAACTGCGATGGCCGCGAAGGTCACAATGCTGCGCAGATGTCTCATGGCTTCGCCTCCTGGGACGCACGTGGGTGGGTGCGGGACCCGAACGGGATCGCGACCAGCAGGCAGATCAGCCCGAGCCCGAGTCCCGCGACCACGCCGGGGGCGTACAGGGGCGAACTGCTGCTCAGCGTCACGGTGCCACCCGAGGGAGGCAGTGAGAACGCTGCCGCCCAGTCCGCGCCTGCGGTGTCCGGCCGGGGCAGTTCGACCCCGTCGAGACTGGCGGACAGATCGTCTGCGGGCGTGGACACCACGAGGCTGCGCCCATCGGTCCCCGCCGGGACCTGCACGGTGTCGCCGCTGACGTTCGCGGTGGTCAGGCTGCCGTCGGCCTCACGGATGAGGTAGCGGCCGGAGGTGGGTGCATCCACCTGCCACAGCGTCCCGGCTTCGGTGGGTCCGACCCGCAGCAGTCCGGAGGTCGCTGCCACCGAGTTCGCCAGTCTCGCCGACTGCGGGTCGACGAGGACGAAGTCCACGCCGAGGCGGGAGAGGAGGGAGCGGACGTCGACGGCGTCGTCGGCGGACAGGGAGGCCGCCGACTGGGCGATGAGCACTTGATCA
Source organism: Brevibacterium sp. (assembly GCF_031179145.1). GTDB lineage: Bacteria > Actinomycetota > Actinomycetes > Actinomycetales > Brevibacteriaceae > Brevibacterium. Next base: position 39,378 of record NZ_JAPSIB010000017.1, on the reverse strand, counting down.
GCGGGGATGGGCAGCGGTCTGCGCTCCCACGGCCACCCACCGAGCGCCTCGGCGGCGTGGATCGTCGAGGTCCCGACCACCGTGCCATCGGCAGTCGAGATCAGCGAGGCCAGCACCTGGCCGTCGACCTCGCTCAGCGTCAGGGTCCGGGCACGGGCCTCGCTCGCCGCCCGGTCCGCGGCCAGCGCCGGGATCCTGGCGGATTCCTGCGCATGGACGACATCCGGTGAGGAGGTGCTCGAGCCGATGCCGAGAACGATCATGCCGAGTGCGGCGACGGCGACCAGCCCGGCCAGTGAGCGCATCGGGATGCGTCGTCTGCTCGTCGACTTGGCGGTGGTCCGTTCGGCGCCGAGCGCCAACAGCATCACCGCGCCGAGGCTGAGCAGGGTCAGCCCGGCCGCCGGGTAGGAGCCGATGAGCTGGAAGGGACCGACCTGGGCGGGCAGCAGGATCTGCACCGTCGCCAGCAGCAGACCGGACAGGTAGAGGCCGACAGCCCACATCAGTTTGCGCAGCTTGAGTCGGGCCTCGATGAGGGTGAGGAACGCGAGGACGAGCATCGGCACGAGCAGAAGCGGCACCCACAGGGCCAGCGCTTCGGCGCCGACCCCGTGGATCCCGAGACCCCGGAGCAGCGTCGACGCCCAGGTCATGTCGACCGGGCTCGGGTAGCTGAGCGCGAGCAGGTAGGTCGGCGGCGCCGGCGGGGCCAGGGTCTGCCCCGGCATGACGAGGAGGGCGCCGGGCTCCCGGAACAGTCCGAGCAGCCACGGCCAGGCCAGCGCCACGGTGGGCACGAGGAGCCAGAGGTGTCGCAGTCCCCGCCCGGTGGCGAGCAGATACGCGGTGAGGACGAGACCGACCACCAGCATCAGCGGGATGCCGGCGATGACGACGAAGAGCAGCAGACCGGCGGTCGCCGCCGCTGCCACGGAGCCCGAGCGCAGGCTGCGCCGCAGGGCCAGGACGACCAGCGGGGCGGTGATCCAAGCGAGGATGACGCCGAGGCGACCGGCCGGGATGGCAGTGGTGAACACCGGGGCCGCGATCCACAGCAGAGCCGCCAGGGCGCGGACCCACTTCCTCTTGACGACGATCCGGGCGCAGGCGTAGGCGGCGATGACCGCGAGGATCGGACCGAGGAGGATCAGCGTCCGAGCCATCAGGTCGACGTCGCCGAGGAACGGCAGGCTGAGCATCGTCAGCACCGCATGGTAGGGGTCGGCGGGAGCCAGGATCCCGGTGGAGACGTCATCGGTGGGATCGAGCAGCCGGGCGAAGAGGTCGCGCAGAGTGACATCGGTCGAACCGAGCGCACCGCCGGTGAGGTGTCCGGGTCCGAACAGCCGATGGGAGAGGAATCCGCTCATCGCGGCGGCGAGGACGATCAGGTAGGTCAGCGGCTGCCGGAACAGCCCCGGCCCACCGCTGACCTCAAGGCGGGAGAACGAGTCGATCTCTTCCTCGGTGTCGCCGATCTGATGGAGGTCGGCTTCGTCTGGGGTCGCGGTGCCGTGTCGTTCGTGATCGCGCCGGGTCTCCTCGGCGGCGTGCATGCTCCGGCGCGCCACGGCGAGTTCGTCGGGGTTGGCGAACAGCGCCGCCAGATGGGCGCTGCCACCGCGCTTGGCGATCCGGCTGCGGCGGACGTTGGCTCTGCGCACCTTCGCGGTGGCGCGGGCATCGGCGCCGAGGCCGAGCAGCGCGGACAGGTGCCAGGAGGCCGTGCGAACGTCGTTGGCGAGCAGTCCGAGGACGGCGTCCTTCAGTCCGCTGAGCACCAGCAGGCAGATGAGCGCAGGCAGGGAGGGATGGGCGAGGCTGAGCCGGTAGCGCTGCTCGGCGCGGATCTGCGCCTTCGAGACGGGCGGGTGGGCGGAGCTGCCCAGACGCACGGCATGATCAGCCGAGATCTCGAGCCTCGCGGCCGGGGCGACGACGACGCGGCGCCCGAGGTCGCGCAGTCGGCGGGAGTATTCGATCCCGCGGTGGGGTGGGCCGAGGATGCGGCTGGGTGCGCCGATGCGTTCGAGGTCGGCGGTGGCGATGAGCATGCCGGGCATGTCGAGGGCCAGGGTGTCGATGTCCGAGTCGCGTTGGCCCTGGTCGATCTCACCGGTGCCGACAGGGTTGAAGCGGGCGCCCGCCGAGGTGGTCGTCACTCCCGCGGAGACGATGCGCCCGTCGTGCATGATCTTGGGACCGACAGCGGCAATGGATTCGGTGGCGCCGATGGCGTCGAGGAGTTCATCGAGGCAGCCAGGCGCCGGCCGGCAATCGTGAGTGAGGAACCACAGATGGGAACTTTTCGCCACGGCCGGCAGCGAGAGCGCCTCGCTCACCGCGAGACCCCCGAGGTCCACGATCGGGATCCCCGGGTGGGTCTGGCGGAGAGCGGTTTCGAGCTCGGCCCTGCTGGAAGCGTCGCCGGTGGTGACGACGACGGTCACGGCAGGACTCACACGGCTCGTTTCTTCAGCCGGCGGCGTTCGCGTTCCGACATGCCGCCCCAGATTCCGAATCGCTCGTCATTGGCCAGGGCGTACTCCAGGCATTCCGAGCGGACCTCGCAGGACCCGCAGACGCGCTTGGCCTCTCTGGTCGATCCTCCCTTTTCGGGGAAGAACGCCTCCGGATCGGTCTGGGCGCACAGCGCCTGATCCTGCCACGACAGCTCTCCGTCACCGACAGCTCCGAGGAGCAGCGACAGCGGTGAGACCGCGGCATCGTCCGTGGGAAGCGGCGTCAGATCGTTCGGATCGATCGCCAGCGGATCGGGCAGGGTCTCCGGCGTCCGGGAACCCGGCTCGACGAACCAGTCCTCAGCACTTCGTGAAGTCACTCCGGGCAACTGCCCGAAGTCCTCCTTCTCCTGCCATTTTCTCTGTGCGCTCTGCACGATCTTCCCCTTTCTCACCCCCAGCGTCGCACCAGCAGAAGATAGAATCGTCCGCGTGGTGCGCTCACGAATCCGTCAGCATTCGTGCTAGGTGCGTTCCCCTTAGGTATAAATTACACGCGTGTCATTACTGCCGCGTCAAGCCCTCCGCGCAAGCCCGGCGAAGGCGAGGAGCGTTAATAGAACGCGCGTTCTCATGCACACGCGCCCACAACACCACATCTAGCGGACGTCCATCGTCAGTGACACAACCTATGGGGAGCATCTGAACGGATCGTGGGAATTTCGGAAAGATCACACGCAGGTGGGATTATGGAGGGATGAGAGTCGTATTGCTCGGTGCCACTGCCGAATCAACCGGTACAGTCAGCGATTTCATCGCCCGCGCAGGATTCGAGGACTCCGCTCCCCCGATCGAGACGCTCACCGTCGTCGCCTCCACTCTCACCGACGCCACTGTCCACGGCCTGCGCTTCAGCCCCGACATCGACGCCTTGACGATGCCGGCCACCGAGCCCGTCGCCGGCGGGGCGGTCGACGAGCTGCTCGCTTATCGGGTGGACGCCGAATGGTTCCCGATGACCGAGCGGACGCTGGCCGCAGCCGTGCTGCGGACGCGTCTGCTCAACCTCGGCTACACGCTCGCCCAGGCGACCGCGGCGATGGCCAAGCGGTTCTCCCCCGACTTCGACATCCTCCCGCTGAGCAACCAGGCGGTGGAGGCGTTCGCGATCGTCGATTCGACCGCCTGGCCGATCCACCGCTGGCTGGCCGAGGGCCGTCCTGCCGCGGAGGAGTTCGCCCTCAGCGGTCTCGACGCCGCCCAGGCGGCTCCCGGCGTCCTCGCGGCGATCCGCGCTGCCGACCTCGTCCTCGTCTGCACGGAGGCGATGCCGGAATTCGGCGTCGAGGCGGTAGTGTCCCTGCCGGGGATGAAGGATGCCCTCGAAGGCACCCGGGGACACGTCGTCGCTCTGGCCGGAGATCGCCTCGGCGACGGCGACCGCCGCGACGAGGGCGACCACCTCGGCGACGATGACCACCATGACCACGCCAGTCGGCACGGGGATCACCGCGACCGGCTCCGGCAGCACCTGGGGTCTGTGACCTTTGTCGACAGTGTCGCCGAGGCTGTCGCCCTGGGAGAGATCGACCGCCGCACCTCGACGATCTGGGATCACGCATGAACGACCGACTGCTCACCGTCTACGCCCCTCCCGTGGAGGAGGCGATCGTCGCCGGCTCCGACCTGGCGGCGATCCTCATCAACGCTCTGCGGCGGAACCGGATCGACCTCAAGGACGGGGACGTGCTCGTCGTCGCCTCGAAGGTCGTGTCCAAGGCCGAGGGTCGGATGACGCAGGTGGCGAACCGGGCGGAGTTCGAGGACCTCGTCGCGGACTCGTCGTCCCACCTCGTCGCCGAACGCACCTATGCCTCAGGGACGACCGTCCAGATCGTGCGCACGCATGCGGGCACAGTGCAGGCCGCCGCCGGCCTCGATCAGTCGAACTCGGGCGGAGCGGTCGTGCTCCATCCCGTCGACTCCGACCGCTCCGCCGACGAACTCCGGGCGCGAGTGGAACAGGCGTTCTCCGTGCGCATCGGACTCGTCATCTCCGACACGACTTCCCGGCCCTGGCGGATCGGGGTCGGCGACTTCGCCCTCGGCCTGTCCGGATTCTCCGGCCTCGACGATCAGCGCGGCCGGCTCGACGACGACGGCCGTGTCCAGACCGTGACCGTGCGCGCCATCGCCGACGAGATCGCGGCCGCTGCGGACCTCGTCAAGGGCTCCTCACGCGGACTCCCGATGGCCCTCGTCCGCGGTGCCGGCGGCTACCTCGACAACGGCCGGGATGGGGCGAAGGCGCTCAACCGGGACCTCGACGAGGACTGGTTCCGCCACGGCCACGTCGAGGCGATCCACCGCGGACTCGGAGTCACCGCCGTTCCCGGCCGGGCCGCAGCGGGAGACGGCGGGGACGACATCCTCGAACGCGTCTCTCGCGCGCTCAGAGTCGTCCGCGCCGGTCAGGCTCGCACACCCGGCCACGAGGCCTGGCGGATGCGCATCGAAGGAGCGGGATCGCGCGTCATCATCACTCCTTCGGACGGACCGGCCAGCCCACAGACCGAGGGCCCTCCCCTGCTCGAGGCGATGGTCGGGCTGGGTTCGCTCGTCGAACGCACCCACACTGCGCTCTACGCCGAGGATCTCACCGCCACCACCCGCTGGCAGTGGCAGCAGAGCTCCTACCCGCGCGGGGTGATCATCGACATCGGCCTGCAGAGGCCCTGAGCCCCGATTCCCATCCTCGCCCCGCACCCCGGTGCCCGCACTCACCCGCACCCGACTCATGAAAGCTGGTCACCCGTGGATCTCTCCGTCATCGCCCGCACCGGCGGGCCCGTCCTCCTCTGGCGCGGTCCCGACCACGACAGCCTCGACCTCACCGGACCGGTCATCGCCAACTGGGTGAATAAGGGAGTCGGCCTCTTCGGCGATTACGACCTCGGTCCCGACTTCACCCTGTTCGTGCCGATGCCGAACGGCCTGCACTGGCGAGAGGTCGTCGCGATCCTCTCTGTCCTGCTGGCCGGAGGGCGGGTCGTCGTCGGCGAGGCCACCCCGTCGATTGCGCCCGAGGGTGACTTCCATGCCTTCGTGCCGCTCGGATCGGAGACGGAGGAGAGCTTCGTCGACGCCGAGGAGATCTTCGTCTACAATCCCCCGGCTCTGGCGCTGAGCACCCCGGTCGCGGCGGACTTCATCGACGTCAACTCCTCGATCCGGGCCTACCCCGACGTCACCTCTCGTCGCCTCGACGCCTCCGGAGTCCTCGAGGTCGGCGCCGAGCCCGTCGACTGGACCCACTCACCGACGGTCACCGGGTCTGCTTCCGGTTCCAGACCGGAGGGACTCCTCGTCTCCCACTCCACCCCGCGGGCGGATGAGTGGGCCCGCTTCCTCGGCCACCTCCTCGGCGGCGGTGAGGTCCTTCTCGCCAACGGCATGGCCGAGGATCGGATCTCACACCTGGCGGGCACTCTCGGAGAGGTCCGTGGCAGACTGGGTTCATGGACAAAGTAGTTGACACAGCCGCTGCGGCGGTAGCCGATATTGCCGATGGTTCATCGATCGCCGTAGGCGGTTTCGGGGTCGTCGGCGTGCCTGAGTTCCTCATCCGCGCGATCGACGCTCAGGGCACGAAGGACCTCGAGGCGATCTCCAACAACGCCGGCGTCGACGGACGCGGCCTGGGAGTCCTGCTGGCCAACCATCGACTGCGCCGGATCATCGCCTCCTACGTCGGTGAGAACAAGGAGTTCGCCCGACAGTACCTCTCCGGTGAGCTCGAGGTCGAGCTCACCCCGCAGGGAACCCTGGCGGAGAAGCTGCGTGCCGGAGGTGCCGGGATCCCCGCGTTCTACACGATCACGGGAGCCGGCACCCAGGTCGCCGAGGGCGGCATCCCCTGGAAGTACGACTCGGAGGGCACCGTCATCAAGTCGTCGCCGCCGAAGGACATCCGGGTGTTCGACACCTTCGGGGAGGAGAAGGAATACGTCCTCGAGCAGTCCTTGGCGCCTGACTTCGCGTTGGTCCGCGCCGCTGTCGGCGACCGTCACGGCAACCTCGTCTTCCACTCCTCGGCGCGCAACTTCAATCCCCCGGCGGCTCAGGCCGCACGTGTGACCATCGCCGAGGTCGAGAAGCTCGTCGAGCCGGGCGAGATCGATCCCGATGCCGTGCACCTGCCGGGCATCTTCGTCCACAAGGTCGTGCCGCTGACCCCCGAGCAGGTCGCCGACAAGCCGATCGAGAAACGCACCGTCCGCACCGAGCCGAGCGCTGACAAGGGCTGAGGAGAACCTGACATGGCATTGACAAGAAACCAGATGGCGGCCCGTGCGGCTCAGGAGCTGGGCGACGGCAGCTACGTCAACCTCGGCATCGGCATGCCCACCCTCGTGCCGAACTTCCTCCCCGACGGCGTGCACCTCGTCCTCCAGTCGGAGAACGGACTGCTCGGGGTCGGACCCTACCCGCGTGAGGACGAGATCGATCCCGACCTCATCAACGCCGGCAAGGAGATCGTCACGATGCTCCCCGGCGCCTCCTACTTCGATTCGGCGGCGAGCTTCGGCATGATCCGCGGTGGGAAGATCGACGTCGCGATCCTCGGCGCGATGCAGGTGGCCACGAACGGCGACATCGCGAACTGGATGATCCCGGGCAAGATGGTCAAGGGCATGGGCGGCGCGATGGACCTCGTCCACGGCGCCAAGCGCGTCATCGTCATCATGGACCACGTGGCCAAGGACGGCACTCCCAAGCTGCTGTCCATGTGCGAACTGCCCCTGACCGGCAAGGGCGTCGTCGAACGCATCGTCACCGACCTCGCCGTCCTCGACATCAGCGGTGACGCGTTCACCCTCGTCGAGTTGGCACCGGGAGTCACGGCCGAGGAGATCCAGGAGAAGACCGGCGCCGAGGTGGTCGTCCCCGCCGAAGTCGGCACCGTCACCGTCCCCGACGTCTGAGCCGGCCCGCGGGCGTCTTGCTCGTCCCGCGGCACCACGGGAAGAGCGGCACCTTCACCGCGAAGGTGCCGCTCTTCTGCGTCTCGCCTCGATTGCCCCGGCCCGCGTTGAACACCGCGAGCCGCAATTCCCACCGCTGGGCGCAATTCGGCTGCTTGCAGCAGTATGAGTTAGGACGATCGAGACGCTTCGCTTCGAACGAAGGTCCAGAAGCTGGCTATACCGCTCGCGAATCGATCTCAAGGCCTTCGTACGGCCCGGCCGCCCTTGAACACAGAGTGAATGGCCGTCTCGGCGTCGCCGAGCACAGTGACGTCGTCAAGCGGATTGGCGTCAAGCACGAGCAGGTCGGCGTGGGCTCCCTCGGCGACGACTCCCAGACGCCCCTCCTGACCGAGCAGACGCGCTGCTGTCGTCGTCGCCGATCGCATCACCTGCTGAGGGGTCTGGACCTGGGACCGGATCACGAACTCGTGGTTCTGGTGCGGGTGCATTCCACCCAACAGATCCGAGCCGTAGACGATGTTTACTCCATGTTCAGTGGCCAGGGCCAGGGCATCGATGCCGGCATAAAGAACATCGTCGACCTTCTTCTGACTGGATTCGGGTAGGCCGAACTGAGCTCCGTCGGCCTTGAGCCTTTCGTAGGTGACAAGTGTCGGGACGAGGAAGGCATCATGTTCCAGGAACAGTTCCACGCTCTTCTCATCGATGAGGTTCCCGTGCTCAATCGACCGCACTCCCAGGGACAGACCTCGATTCACGGAGCGAGCAGTGTAGGCATGGCCGAGCACATAGCGATTGGCGGCGTCAGCCTCTTCGACAGCTGCTCGGATCTCCTCGTCGGAGAACTGCGTGGAGTCAACCCGATCCGTCGGGGACGCCACTCCCCCGGAGAGCATGATCTTGATGTGGTCGGCGCCGGTGCGCAGATTCTCTCGCGCCGCCTTGCGCACCGCATCAGCACCGTCGCAGACAATCCCGATGTTTGGGCAGCACATGTGACGATCGAGTACGTGGGTGCCCGGACCCCGCATGTCGGCATGCCCTCCTGTCTGGGACAGTGCCTTGCCACCGAAGAACAGCCGCGGTCCGGTGATCAGTTCCTCGTTGACTGCGGCCGCGAGGCCGAAGTCGGCACCGCCTGCATCGCGGACAGCGGTGAAGCCGCGCGAGAGCATGTCTCCGAGCAGACGCGAGGCCTGTGCCGCGAGATAGTAGGGTGACTCTCCTCCGAGGTCTGAGAGGTTCGCTGTCGACGCGAGCACGTGGACGTGCCCATCGATCAGCCCCGGCGACACGACACGCCCACCAGCGTCAAAGGCACCGCTCGCAATAGTCGTCGCTCCCGCTCGGACAGCCGTGATCTCACCGTCCGCAATCTCGATCGTGCTGGGCTCAGAGAGGGTTCCGCTCTCGACGTCCAGGATCCGCGCGTTGATGATGGACGAGACTGCCGTGTCGAGATGCATATCGATTTCCATTCTGGCGACCGTGTGATGATGGAACCACACTATTAATTCTGCAATGGCTTTTGCAAAGGAAGTCCGTACTGTGAACAGCTTCACCGACTGGATCGAGTCCTTCGAGTCCGGCACTCGTCTGACTCGGAGCACCAAAGCCGTCCTGCACGCCATCGCGGCCGATCCTGAGGAAGCCGCCTACTGCTCAGCTCAGGCGCTGGCCAACATCGCAGGAGTCAATGTTGCGACGGTCGTCCGAACAGCGCAGGCCCTGGGCTTCTCCGGCTGGCCCGCGTTCTCCGCAGAGATCCGCAGCCGCTACCTGGCCTCCCTGACTTCACGGAACGTCTACATCCACAACCGGAGTCAAGGGATTTCGGCGACGGCGATCGATAAGGACATCGAGCTGCTCGAGCACCTGCGGAGCAGCCTCGACGAATCAGCCCTCAGGCGCATGGCCGAACATATCGGCGCGGCAGCGAGTACGGGCGTCTTCGCGACCGGGGCATATTCGGCCCCCGGGGTGCAGCTTGCCCACATCGGGCAGATGCTCGGCTATCCGATCCGGTGCCATTCGGGTTCGGCGACGTCGATGATCAATGAGGTGAGGCTGCTGCGTCAAGGCGATTGCTTCCTGGCGTTCTCCCTCTGGAAGTCCTCGCGCATCGTGCTGCAGGTCGCAGAGGTGGCGAAACAGCAGGGGGTCAAGATCTGCGTCATTGCCGATCGACACACGGCCCTCACCGGCATCGCGGATGAATATGTGCTTGTCCCCACCGAGACCACACAAGTGATCTCCTCCCTGGTGTGCGCGACCAGCGCCGTGCAGATTCTCTTGGGGCTCATCGCCAAGCGCGACGAGAGCAGGACTCACAGGATGCTCGAGCAGATCGATACCCTCTGGGAACTCACCGCCGTTGTGGCCGAGGAATGAGATTCCTGCATAATCTATTGCATTCTGCGGCAACAGTGGTTGAGAATCGTGTTCGGCCTGTGCATGACTGTGCTCCACAACACTAGGATCGCCCATGAATCTCACTTTTGTCCTCGTCCTCGTCGTCTACGTGGCGATCATGATCGCCATCGCCGCGTGGTTCGGTCGCTCTGCCGCAATGAAGGACGGAGAGGATTTCGTGCTGGCCGGCAAGTCGTTGCCCACTTGGGTTCTGGCCGGCACGCTGCTGGCGACGTTCGTCGGATCGGGTTCGATCATCGGCGGCGCCAACTTCATCTACACGAACGGGCCCCTCGCCGGCGCTCTCTTCTTCGGCGGCACGTTCTGCGGAATCGCGGTCCTCTACTTCCTCGCTCCCAAGGTCCGGAAGAACGGCTTCCACACTGTGCCAGAGCTCTTCGAAGCCAAATTCGGACGGCCGGTCCGAACCGTGGGCACGATCATCGTCCTCGTCGCCTTCATCGGCATCACGGCCTATCAGTTCACCGGCGCGGGATATATCCTCACACTGATCACTCCCCTGTCGACTACTCAGGCAACGATCATCGCCACAGTCCTCATCACCTTCCTGTCCCTGTCCGGCGGGTTGAAGTCGGTGGCATGGACCGATCTTCTCTCCGCAGTGCTTATCGTCGCCTCTCTCCTTGCAGTGCTCATCTGGGTGTTCGTCGTCGACCTCGGTGGATTCGGCAGCTACGTTGGCCGGCTCGATCCGGCGTTCAAATCGGTGACAGGGGTGCTCTCTCCCCTACAGATCCTCGGATTCTTCCTGCCGCTCTTCCTGCTCATCCTCGGCGATCAGAATATGCATCAAAGATTGGCGGCAGCGCGATCGCCGAAAGTTGCGCGCAATGCCACGATCCTATTCTTCTTCGGGGCCGCGCTTATCGTTGCTCCGATCATCCTCCTGGCCTCCAGTTCCACAATCCTCATGCCAGGAACCAACCCAGATATGGCGATCCTCGCTCTTGCAGAAGGAGAATTCACGCCTTCCGGAATGGGTGCTGTTCTCCTTGTTGCGTCCCTCGCCCTCATCGTCACGACCGGTTCCTCATACCTGCTCACGTGTTCGGGAAACATCGTCTATGACCTCATCTACGTCAGGAACAAGACCAAAGGCGATTCGAAGCGGGGAGTCGTCGTCGGTCGCCTGTCCGTCCTCGCCATCGCGGTCCTCGGATTCATCTTGGTTCAGTTCTTCGAATCGGTGCTCGCTCTTCAGATGTACGCATACTCGATGTACGGTGCGGCGATTACGCCCGTCATCCTGGCGGCCCTGTTCTGGAAGCGGGTGACCCCCGCGGGAGCGATGTGCTCGATGATCGTCGGAGGAGCGGTGACGATCATCTGGGAGGCCACAGGCCGATCGGAGACACTGAATTCAGCCATCCCTGCGCTGCCGACAGCAGTCGTCGTGCTCATCGTCGTCAGTCTGCTCACAAAGCGACGGAGACCGCAGGCCGAAGCCTCAGCCGAACACCGTACGCTGTCACAGGAGGTCTGAGCCAGGGTTCGGTGCTCTGCCGGCTCGCAGATCACTGACATGCAGAAGAGCGGTGCCTTCACCGCGAAGGTGCCGCTCTTCTGCGTCTCGCCTCGATTGCCCCAGCCCGCATTGAACACAGCGAGCCGCAATTCCCACCGCTGCGCGCAACCACCACCGTTGGGCGCCACCGCCACCGTTCAGCCGGCAATAGTCACCGCTGGGCGCACCTATCGCCGTTCAGTCGGCAACTCCAGGGCTCAATTTCCGCCGGTCGGCACACTGGCAATAGGTGGCTCAGCACTTGGCACCGCTGGCCGCAAAGCACCCCCGTGCAACGGTGCGAATTGCAGGCAATGGGTGTGCGACTATCCGGTGACCGGCTCCCCTGCGCAGGCACAGCGCAGCGGCAGGACGTTCGACCTTCCGGCGTCCCATCCGCCTGCCCTCAGGCGCAGCGCTACGGCCGCTCCAGGCCCGTGGTGGCGACGAACAGGTCACCGTGGCCGTCTGCCGTGATCCCAGGCTCGTTTGCCGCGATGAACACGCTCTGGCCCCGGGTCAGTGTCACCGACGATCCGACCGAGGTCAGCGTGATCGTGCCGGAGGTGCACAAGACGATGCTCGGGCCCCGACGATCGATCTTCTTCAGCCGTGGGCACCGCAGCACCTGCAGCGCGAACTCCTCTGTCGGTCCGCGGAAGACTCCGTCACGGTCGGGATCGACCCTGTGGGCAGCAGCCGCGGTGAACTTCGCGACCCTGCCGAGTTCCGGGATGTCGACGTGCTTGTGCGTCAGGCCCCCGCGCAGCACGTTGTCGCTCGACGCCATGATCTCGATGCCGGTGCCTCCGAGGTAGGCGTGGAGCACACCGGGTTGGATCGCCAGCGCCTCCCCCGGCTCGAGGTGGGTGCGGTTGAGCATGAGGGCGACGAGAACTCCAGGATCGCCCGGGAAATCGCTGACGAGCTCCCGCAACGTCTCCATCGGGTCGACGGCGCTGCCGGCCCGGCTGGCATGTCCGTCCGGGAGCTCTCCGAGCTCGTGCGCGGAGAGCTCGTCGACGAAGCGCGGAGCGCGCGGATCACCGAGGATGAGCTCAACGGTCCGGGAGTTCGCGCGCGCTTCACCGAGCGACCTCAGGGACGCCAGCACCTCGCCGAGGAAGTCGAGCGCTTCGGGAGTCAGAGGCAGTGACAGGAACCGCTCGAATGTCGCCCTGACGGCCCGACGAGGACGGAAGTCGGTCAGGGCATGGAACTCGGTGAGCGCGTAGATGAGCTCCGGCTTGGCCGAGGGATCCTTGTAGTTGCGGTGCGGCGCATCGAGGTCGGGGCCGTCGGCTTCTTCGCGAGCGAATCCGATCGCGGCCTGCTCGGGGTTCGGATGCACCTGGATGGAGAGCGACTTCTGCGCGGACAGCACCTTGAGCAGGAACGGCAGCCGCGGGCCGAAGACGTCCACGCCATCGCGTCCGAGCAGCCCTTCCGGGTCGCCGGCCAGGTACTCGATGAGGTTGGGACCGGTGGGAGCACTCGTGGTCGTGCGCGTGTCCGTCGATGAGGTCGAGGAGGCGGAGCCGATGTGCCGGTACCCCGAGGCGAATGCCCCCGAGTGAGGCTGCTCCGAGACCAAGTGGGACGGGCTGAGGGGATGCGCTCCGAGCCAGAGCTCAGCGCAGGGAGTGCCGTCGGGCACGGTTCCCAGAATCGCTGGAATCGCGTCCGTGCTGCCCCAATCAAAGTTCTTGACTGTGTTGTGCAATCGGCGCAATGTGATGAGCCCCTTCAGGTGAACGTGTTTGCTTGTCCGTCCACCGTAGCGCGTCCATCTGCCGAGGTCGTGTCTTTTTCCTCCGCCTTCACCAATTGTTCAGTACTTGTCACAATCTGTTCACCACGTGTGACCAGGCCTGAGAGGCGCTCCTGCCGGCAGATCCGGCGCTCCGCAGACCAGAAGGTGGCAGATCCGGCGCTCCGCAGACGAGAAGGTCCCCCAACCACGACGTCCGGAGAGCACAAGGGCCGAAGACAGAACAACGGTGCCTCGCGTCCGACTCCTGGGGAGCCGGGCGCGAGGCACCGTTCATGCGTGCACCGAGGCACGGCTGCGCTGTCAGCCGATCACGCGGATGACCTTCGCACCGCGACCGAGCATCCACTCGTAGCTGCGCTTCGAGGTGTTCGTGCGGCTCGAGCCCGCGTCGTACATCTTCCCCTTGGTCTCGGAGATGATGCCGATGTGGCCGGGAATCCAGATCATATCGCCGGGCTTGGCATCCTTGAGCGAGATCTCCTTGCCCGCGCGTCGCTGCTGGCTCGTCGTGCGCGGCAGGTCGATGCCGATCTTCCCGTAGACGTGCTGGGTGTAGCCGGAGCAGTCCCAGCCCGACTTCGGCGAGGTGCCTCCCCAGACATACTTCACGCCGAGGTGCTTCTTCGCCTCTTTGATGACGGCGTCACGCTGAGCCTGGATCTGCTCGTCCTTGGACGGCTTGTCGTCCTTGGGCTCGTCCTTCGGAGGATCGGCCGGCTTCGGCTCTTCCTTGGGCTTCTCCTTCGGAGGATCGGCCGGCTTCGGCTCTTCCTTCGGCTCGTCCTTGGCTTTGTCGTCTGCAGAACCTTCCCCGGAGTCTGCAGCCGAACCGCCATCTGAGGCATTGTCTCCTGGTGGAGCAGAACCGGCGCCGCCGGGAGCGTTGGCGTCCAACGCTCCCGGTGCGATGGTGCCCTGGGGCGAGAACTCAGTGGTTCCGTACCCTTCGGCCCAGACCACTCGAGCACCCTCGAAGAGCTGCTCGACCCGCCCGTCCTTGATGACGGGGTCGGACTTCGGGTAGCCGAGGTGTCCGTTCTCGTACCCCTTGGCCTTCCAGTAGTCCCGCACGACTCCCACGGTGGCGTGGGCCCCGGTGGTCTTGGACCAATGGATGGATCCCTTGGTGAACGGCTGGTAGGTGCCGCCGTTCTTCAGACCGCCCCGCTCGTTGCCGATGGGCAGTCCCAGCTGGGCGACCAGGTCGCCCTTGTAGCTGGAGGCGATGCCTCCACTGACGTGGTGCGCGCCGGTCTTCTTCGACCAGAAGACGACGCCCTTCTCGTAGTTGCGGGCACGTGCGCCTTCGATTCCCTTGACGTCGTACTCGCCGCTGGTGGCCTTACCCAGTTCCTTGGCGTGCGCCTCGGCGTACTGCTCGATGTAGGTCTTGGGCTTCGGTTTCTCCTTCGGCTCGTCCTCGGGAAGCTCGCCGGACTTGAGGATCTTCGACGCGGTGTCACGGATCTCGCCCATCTTCGCGTAGAAGGCGTCGCCGGGGCAGTCGGTCTGCGCCAGGTCGCGGTGGGCGACGACGGTCGACTTGCTGACCGAGCGTCCCGACAGCGAGAGCTTCCACGCGATCGCAGAGGCGACGGCATCACGCGTCTTCCGCGGCGGGGCCTTCTTGTCATAGGTGCCGAGCACCGAGATGCCGAAGGTGCCGGAGTTGTGGTTGGCGACGTGAGCTCCGATGACGGCCTTGTTGATGTCGCCGCCACGAGCCTGCCAGAGACGGCCGTACTTGTCGGCGATGACGTTGTAGCCGATGTCGTCCCAGCCGCGTCCCTTCTGGTGGTAGGTCTGGATGCCGCGCAGGATCGACGGCACGTCCTCGGCCGAGTAACTGTTGGCACCGGCGGTGTGGTGGACGACGGCCTGCTTGACGCTGCTCGCATAGTCGGGCGAACCGTCGTAGGGCTTGGCGCCCCAGGACTTGCGCGAGGCGATGTTCGGCTTCGGAACCTTCTTCGACTTGGCGACGTTCGTCACCGTCGCCGATCCCGGCACGAAGTTCTGGTTCGTCACGGTCGCCTCGGCCGGAGCCGCTGCCGTCTCCACCGAGCCCGTCTCGGCCGATTCTCCGGCACCGGTTTCGGTCGGAAGCGAAGCGCCGCTCGCGCCGTCGGCACTCTGCGGTTCGATCTCGACGGGGGCGTTCTCGGCCACTGCCTGTGCGTCTGCCGCGGACCGCTTCGGGTCAACGAGGACGAGTTCCGCGTCACTGGGGGCCTGATCTCCCAGGATGCGCATCTGCACGCCCGTCGCATTGTTGACGGTGAAGGGTTCGGAGCCCTCGGTCGGGGAATTGTCGCCCGCTTCCTCGTCGAGGGTCCTCCAGCTGTTCCAACCGGACTCGCTCTTGACCCGGACCTGGATGCGGATGTTCGACTTCACCTCGGAGAACGTGAAGCCGACGAGGCTCGGGTTCTTCGACGGCACGTCGAGCACATCGGAGATCAGCGCGATGCCGACGCCGTCCTCGGTCTTCTGCTGCACCGAGCCCGAGATGTCCTCGTCGGGCTTCGAGTCCTCGGTCGCGGGGTCCTCGGTCGCGGGGTCCTTCGACTCCGGAGCCGTCGAATCCTCGGCCGGAGCCGAGGGGGCGGTGGAGGCACCCGGGTCCGCGGGTTGCTGGGCGGGAGCAGATCCTTCCGACGGGACCGGCGAGTTCGTCTCCGCGGGCCCGGACAGGCTCGCTGAGGCCGGGGTTGCCGAAGCAGGGGTCACCGTCGCGGAGGCTTCAGGGCCGATCGCCGAACTGACGTTGACCGTGGAGGGGATCTGCGTGGATGAGAGAGCGGACTGCGACTTGAAGATGTTGGGCAGATTGCTCGTCGCGCTCTGATTGGTCACTTGGCCGCCGGAATCGGCGGAGTCGCGAGCACCGGGGACTTTGAGTCCCTCTTCGCTCACATTCAGCGCCTTCTGGGTCACTTCCGGCTCGACCGTTGCCGCGAAGGCAGTCGGAGCCGTGACCACTAAGGTGCCGACGAGTGCGACAGAGGCGCAGCCCGCGACAGTGGGCAGTATGTGTTTCATCGTTACAGCCTTTTCGAGGAAGACAGGGAAGTTCAGGCCAGAGGATCACTTCACCGTTGGTAGGACGGTGGGCAACCCCAACATCTCAAAATTGTTACACATTTTCGGCGTGTCACACTAGCCAGATGAGAAATTACTGTGATTACAACGGTGTAGTTCCCAGTGTTGGCAAGGGACACACCGTGGTGAAACTTTTTCGCCGGTCTCACCCGATCGGCTGTTCCCGCAAGTGCGGATGCGTCATCGCACCCGTCGGCTCGGCTCATCCGATGCCCAGCAGAAGCCCGCCGAAGTCCGGCAGCGCCTCGCCCCATTCTCTCACCGGCCGCAGCGGCCCACGGCCCGAGTCACGAATGAGTCACGTCTGAGGTCTCAACAACCTCACTTGCGGTGGCACCTCACGGCACGTAGCAGATCGACCGCGTGTCGTCCTTTGCAGGCTTCTCCGAGGGGCTGGATCCCTGAGCTCGGATGGCGGCCCCGATGCCCGCTCCGACGCCCGCCGTGGCAGCCGAGGGGCCTGCGGATTGCGCATTCGACTGCTTGTCCAGCTGCGCGATCTTGTCCGCGACGAGGCTCCTGGCCTCGTCGAAGTCCGGCTGTGATGGTGTCACACGCGGCGGAGTCAGGTCAAGCGACTCGATCTTCTGCGACTTCACCTTCAGCGCCAGATCCACGAAGGTGTCGACCTGGCTCGATGGGATGTCGGTCGCAACTGCGCCCGGCGTGGCCTTCGCGATCTCCTGGAAGCGGGTCAGAACTGTGGCGGGGTCCATCTGCTTGACGATGGCAGTCTGGACGCAGCGCTGGCGGATCATCCGCTCGTAGTCGCTGGAGAACTCCCGGGAGCGGGCGAACCACAGGGCGTGGAATCCGTCGAGCTCCTGCTTCCCCGGTTCGATCCAGCCCTTGACCGGCCCATGCTGCCCGGTGGACGGGTCGATCTTCGAGGAGATCGGGACGCGCTTGCCCGATACGAGCGTGATCCCGCCGAGGGAGTCGATGAGCTTCTCGAACCCCTTGAGGTTGACCATGACGTAGTACTGCGTCTTCAGGCCCGTGATCGCCGAGACGGCGTCCATGGTCGCCTGCTCCCCCGCTCTCTTCGGGTTCTCGAACTCGTCCCGGTGCTCCTCGCCCTGCTGGAACACGGCGTTGAGGAGGCATTCGCTGCCGCAGTTGTAGCCCTGCGGGTACTTCTCGTGCAGCGGCGTGCCCTCCGGGAAGGGCACGTTCTGCATGTTGCGGGGCAGACCGATGATCAGCGTCGCTCCGGTGTCGGCGTCGATCGAGGCCAGCGACAGCGAGTCGGGCCGGATGCCCGTGCGTCCCTTTCCGGCGTCCGAACCCAGCAGCAGGATGTTGTAGCGCCCGTCGACAGGCTTGACGGCCTTGCCCGAGGCGAAGAGCTCACTCATCAGCTGCCGTTGGCTGTTGAGCATCGACGTGCCCCACGCCATGGGTCCGACGACGATGAGGAGGAGCGCGCAGAAGGCGGCGATGAAGCGCTTCCGGGCCCGGGGCGAGACCGTGACCAGCTTGATCCGCCGCAGAGTGTCGAACAGGCACACCACCCAGTTGATCGCCACGATCGGCACCCAGACCGTGAGGAATGTGAGGATGAACGGGTTGGTCCCGAAGGTGAAGGCGAACGTCTTGTCGACGAGCACGGCGACAGCCGCCGCGATGACGAGGATCCAGCTGATCCCGGTGATGAGAAGCGATACCTTCGCCCAGCGGCGAGCCCCGAACAGCAGCTGCACCCCGCCGGGCAGGACTGCGGTGACGAGGAGAAGCATCCACGCCCGCAGGTCCCTGGTCGGCTGGGTCGCATACGCCGGGTAGTGAATGGGGTCGACGTATCTCGTTTCGGCCACTGAACTTCCTTCTACCTGTTCCGGCTGCTCCGGGGAATCCTCCAGCGCAATGGCACACACCGGTCCGCAGACGAGCTCGTGTCAGAGCCGTCTGCGATCCGCCACCATCGCACTGGGTCAACTCTGCCAAACGTTCTGGAGAGTCGACTGTGTTCGTCCATTGTGACCGCTCAAGCGCCCGCGGGTCGGTAAGCCGCCGATTCCAGGCATGTCGCCGCCCGGACCGCGGCGGGAGCGCCTCAGGCGTGTGAGCATTGTCGCAGCGACACGACACTGAGCTCAGCCGAGCAGCGCGCGTCCCATCACGAGCCGCTGGATCTGGTTGGTGCCCTCGTAGATCTGGGTGATCTTGGCGTCGCGCATCATCCGTTCGACCGGGTGGTCCATGACGTAGCCGGCCCCGCCGAGGAGCTGCACCGCGTCCGTGGTGATCTCCATCGCCGCATCCGAGGCGAACGCCTTCGCCGCGGCCCCGAAGTAGCTGAGGTCGGAGTCACCGCGTTCACTCTTCGCCGCCGCGGTGTAGGTGAGCTGGCGGGCGGCCTCGAGCTTCATCCCCATGTCGGCGAGCATGAACTGGACGCCCTGGAAGTCGGCGACGCGCTTGCCGAACTGCTGGCGCTCCTTGACGTAGCCCAGGGCGTAGTCGAGGGCGCCCTGGGCGATGCCGACGGCCTGAGCCGCGATCGTCACCCGGGTGTGGTCGAGGGTGGTGAGGGCGAGCTTGAGACCGTTGCCGACCTCGCCGATGACGCGGTCGCCCGGCAGCCGGACGTTGTCGAAGAAGAGCTCACGGGTGGGTGAGCCCTTGATGCCGAGCTTGCGCTCCTTCTCGCCGAAGGTGAAGCCGGGGTCCGACTTCTCGACGACGAAAGCGGTGATGTTGCGCCCCCGCGGACCAGCCGGGTCGGTGACGGCCATCACCGTGTAGTACTCCGAGACTCCCGCGTTGGTGATCCACGTCTTCACCCCGTTGAGCACCCAGTCGTCCCCATCGCGCACCGCTCGGGTCTTCATCGAGGCGGTGTCGGACCCGGCCTCGCGCTCGGACAGACCGTAGGAGAACCCTGCCGCGCCGCGGGCGACGGCGGGAAGATACTTCTGCTTGATCTCCTCCCCGCCTCCCAGTTGGACCGGCAGGCTTCCGAGCTTGTTCACGGCGGGGATGAGCGACGAGGCCGCGCATCCGCGCGCGATCTCTTCGATGATGATCGACACGGCCAGCGCGTCGGCGCCCACTCCCCCGTACTCCTCCGGGATGTGGGCGGCGAAGAAGTCGGTGCCGACGAGCGCGTCATGGGCTTCCTGCGGATAGCGCGATTCGGCGTCGACCTCGGCGGCATGCGGGGTGATCTTGTCCGCGACGACGTTCCGGACTGCGGCCCGGATCTCCTCATGTTCCTCGGTCGGCTGGTAGAGATCGAACATCGCACTCCTCGTACTGATCAGTTGTTAAGTGATCCCATTATTGCCGGAGCGCGCGGCCCTTGTCGAGGGCGACCTCGCGCAGGGTGCGCCGGTAATCGTCGAGGCGGGACCGCAGCTCCTGCGCGGCTTCGGTGTCGGAGGCGGCGAGGATCCGGGCCGCGAGCAGTCCGGCGTTCTTCGCGCCGCCGATCGAGACCGTGGCGACGGGAACGCCTCCGGGCATCTGCACGATGGACAGCAGCGAATCCATCCCGTCCAGGTGCTTGAGCGGCACCGGCACTCCGATGACCGGCAGCGACGTCAGTGACGC
This sequence comes from Brevibacterium sp., assembly GCF_031179145.1. Lineage (GTDB taxonomy): Bacteria > Actinomycetota > Actinomycetes > Actinomycetales > Brevibacteriaceae > Brevibacterium. The sequence continues at coordinate 19,554 of NZ_JAPSIB010000017.1, read as the reverse complement.
GATCATTCCGGGCAGGTGGGCAGCCCCTCCGGCGCCCGCGATGATCACCCGGATCCCGCGGTCGGCGGCCGACTTCGCCCATTCGACCATGTCCTCGGGCATGCGGTGGGCGGAGACCACCTCGGCGGAGGAGTCGATGCCGAACTCGGCCAGCGCCTCGGCGGCGGCCTTCATCGTCGGCCAATCCGAATCGGAGCCCATGACGATGGCGACGGCCGGACTCACCGAGGCGGAGCTCCGGTTGGACCGGCTCGCCGAGGCGGGGGCGGCGGAGGCGTTCTGCTCAGTGGTCACAGGGTTTCCTTCTCATCGTCGGCGGCGAGGTGGGTCGGAGCGGGGATGTCGGGGTACGGGTCGACGTCGACTCCCGCGATGAAGTCGGCCGCGTGGCGGGCGCGGGCGAGCACCGAGTCCCTGTCGTAGCCGTAGGCGTTGACGTGGCCGACCTTGCGGCCGGGGCGGACGGACTTGCCGTAGAGGTGGACCTTGATCGCGGGATCATGGGCCATGACGTGGAAGTAGGGCTGGTAGAGGTCCTCGTGGTCGGCGCCGAGGACGTTGACCATCACCGACACCTCCTCCCGGGCGGCGGGGCTGCCGAGGGGGAGATCGAGGACGGCGCGCAGGTGCTGCTCGAACTGGCTGGTCACGGCCCCGTCCTGGGTCCAATGGCCGGTGTTGTGCGGGCGCATCGCGAATTCGTTGATGAGGAATCCCTCGGGAGTCTCGAACATCTCCATCGCCATCACGCCGGTGACGTCCAGCGCCCCCGCCACCTTGAGGATGGCTTCGGTGATCGCGGTGGCCTTGTCCGCGGGCAGCCCGGGGGCCGGGGCGATCGCCTCCTTGCACACTCCGTTCTGCTGCCACGTCTCGACGACGGGCCAGACCGCGGTCTGCCCCATCGGGGACCGGCCGACCATGACGGCGAGCTCGCGGGTGAAGTCGACCTTCTCCTCGGCGAGCAGCTGCGGCATCTCCTCCAGCCAGTCGCTCACCTCGGCGAGGTCCTCGATGACCCGCACACCTTTGCCGTCGTAGCCGCCGCGCGGGGTCTTGAGGATGAAGGGGAGGCCGACCCGCTCGGCGAACGCCTCGGCGTCGGCCACGGAGGTGATCGTCGCCCATGCGGGGTTGGGCAGGCCGAGGTCGTCCATCTTGGCCCGCATCAGGATCTTGTCCTGGGCGAAGATCAGAGCCTGGGGTCCGGGGCGGATCGCGTGGCCCGCCTCGGCGAGGGCCTGCAGGTGCTCCGGGGGCACGTGCTCGTGGTCGAAGGTCACGACGTCGACCGTCTCGGCGAAGGCCTTGAGGGTCGCGAAGTCCGTGTAGTCACCGACGGTCACCTCGCTGATGACCTGGGTGGCCGGGGCGTCCGCGGTCTCGGCGAGGACCGAGAAGCGAACGCCGAGGGCTTCAGCGGCAGGGGCAAGCATGCGTGCTAATTGGCCTCCGCCAATCACACCGATACGAGGAAAAGTCACGCTTCCCAGTCTATCGGTCGTCACCGCCTCCGGGATTGCCGAGCCCGGATGGCGAGTCGCACCCCGATGAAGGACTTACGATGGATCCGGGTCCGCTGCAGCCGAGCACAGTCGGCGCGGGAGGGAATCGGATCGACCGAACAGCCCGAGGAGGCACGATGGGACGCAGCCGCTCGGAGATCTTCCGGCTCGCGAAGTTCGGGACGGTCGGGAGCATCGCCTTCCTCGTCGACCTCAGCGTGTTCAATCTGCTGCTGTTCACCACCGACATCGGCCCGCTCATCCCCAAGGTCGTCTCCGTCGCCGCCGCCACCACCGTGTCATGGCTGGGGTCGAGGCATTGGACGTTCCGTGACGGGAAGACCGATCGTCCACTGCGCGAGGCCCTGGGCTTCTACCTCGTCAACGCCATCGGCCTGGCGATCGCCGGACTGTGCCTGGTCGTCTCCCATTACGTGCTGGGCTGGACCTCTCCCCTGGCCGACAACATCTCCGCCAACGTCGTGGGCGTGGGGTTGGGCAACGTCTTCCGCTACCTCATGTACCGCTTCGTCCTGTTCCAGGTGCCCGCCCACCGCAGCGCGCCGAGGCGCGAAGTCGTCGACCTCACGCGGGCCGACCTCGAACGAGCCGACCTCACACGACCAGGAGCGGGATCTGCAGTTCTCGAAGCGTCGTCGACCCATGATGGCCGATGAGCGCCAGCGCGGACGGTGACTCGTTGTCCGAGTCGACGACGGCGAAGTCCTCGTGGCAGATGACCATGACGTCACCGATGCGTCCCCGCACCCGCGCGTCGACGGGACCGAAGTAGCCGCGCTCGACCGCGGTCTGGCCCGACAGCACGAGGGCGCGCGAGCCGACTGTTTCGGTCCACGTGGCCAGCACGTCCGCCTCGGCGCCGGGCTGCGCATAGATATGGAGTGCCCGCGGTTCCCCGCCGAGGTGTCGCACGCCCTCGCGCAGCACCGGAACGTCGGCGACGTCGAGGCGCTCATCATGGGGAATGTCGACCATCCCGTGATCGGCGGTGACGATCATCGTCGAGTCCCCCGGCAGGTCGGCGGCCAGCTGGGAGAGCGCGAGATCGACGTGCTCGAGCTCCTCGGTCCACTGGGAGGAGTCGGAGCCGTGGACGTGACCGGTCTTGTCGAGGTTGCCCCAGTAGAGGTAGACGAGCCTGCGGCCGGGCGCGCGCACCTCGGCGACGGCCTGAGCGCAGCGCTCCTCGAGGGTCTTCGACGCCCGAAACCGGCCCCCGCGCAGGGAGGCGCGATTGAGTCCGCGCCCGGCGAACTTCGCCTCGCCGAGGCTGACGACGTCCACGCTCGCCGTGCTCAGCCGTTCGAACAGTGTCGCATCGGGCACCCAGGTGACCGGATCGACGTCGAGATCCCAGGTCAGCTGGTTGAACACGGCGTCCTTGGCGGGGTCGAGCACTCGGTAGCCGACGACTCCGTGACTGCCGGGCATCCGGCCGGTGGCCAGGGAGGACAGGGAGTTCGCGGTCGTAGACGGAAATCCGGCCGACAGCGTGCGCCGGCTGGACGCCAGCGTGCGGAAGAAGGGGGTGTACCCGCTGTACCTGATCAGCTGCTGCTCGCCCAGACCGTCGACGAGGACGACGATCGCGGTGCGCACTTCCCGGTCGAGGCCGAGCTGCTCGGCGCGTCTGCGGGTCTCCGGATCGAAGATCTCACCGGCGCCGAGGCTGAGCGCCGTGGCGGGGACGACGTCGGAGAGGATGGGCCCGGCGTAGTCGGGCGGTCCCATCAGGGCGCGGCCGGCGTCGGATTCGGCGTGGTCGGATTCGGCGTGGTCGGATTCGGCGTGGTCGACCGGCTCGGCAGCCATCAGCGCCGCGATCGCAGCCGGGCTTGGAACACCGCGGCGCGCAGCTTCGCGGAGAAGGCCGCGATCCGGTCCACGGCGTCCTGGCCCTCGGCCTCTGCGGACACGCGCAGCATGACGTCCTCGGAGTAGATCGATCCGCCGTAGCCGTGATCGCCCATGCAGTTGGGGTCGCCGCAGGCCTCGGGGAAGGCCTCGATCCGGCGGGCCGCACCCCAGGACAGGGTGAGCGAGACCTCGACCGGTTTGTCGCCTGGCTGGTAGGCGGCCGGGTCGGCGTACGTCCGGCCGACCATGACGGTGCCGAGGCGTTCGAGTTCGATGTCCTCGCTGCTGGTCACGGCCTTGGGCTTCGAACCGGGAGCGGCGTTGGGGTCGTCGTCGACGTGGGCGAGCAGCAGCCGGGTCTCGGTGAGCACGAACGCCGTGACGTGACGGTGGATCGATTCGATGTCGACGTGGGTGTCGATGTGGACGAAGTGGGCCAGAACCGGTTCGCCGAAGAGCGACTCGGCCAGGATTCCCTGCGTGAGTTGCGGGTAGTAGCCGGCCGACTGCAGATCAGAAACGAGAACTTCGGGTAGAGCCATATGTCCTATTGTGCCGTACCCGCGCGTGTTCTCCACAGCCAGGTCGTCGGGGACGGCGGAGCCTATGCTTGGACCATGGAGCATTATCCTCATGCCTGGGAAGCCGACGTCGTCCTGCGTGATGGCGGAACCGCGCACCTTCGCCCCATCGTCCCCTCCGACGCCGCGGCCCTGGCCCGGATGCACGAGTCCCAATCCCCCGAGTCGATCTACCTGCGCTTCTTCGCTCCTCTGCCCAAGCTGCCCAAGCGGGACCTCGACCGGTTCGTCAACGTCGACCACCATGATCGGGTGGCGCTGGTGATGACGATCGGCGCAGATATCATCGGCGTGGGCCGGTACGACAAGATCTCCGACACCGTGGCCGAGGTCGCCTTCAACATCGCCGACGCCCACCAGGGCCGCGGCGTCGGCTCGATCCTCCTCGAGCACCTCGCCGCCGCCGCCCGGGAGTCGGGGATCCAGCGCTTCACCGCCGAGGTGCTGCCCCAGAATCGGTCGATGCTCCAGGTGTTCCAAGCTGCCGGCTATGAGGTCTCCCGCGGCTTCGACGACGGCGTCGTCGCCGTCAACTTCGACATCGATCCCACCGCCCGCTCGATCGAGGTCCAGGCCTCCCGGGAGCACCGCGCCGAGTCCAAGAGCGTGCGCATGGTCCTCCACCCCTCCTCGGTGGTGGTGATCGGGGCCAGCCGCAAGCACAACTCCACCGGCAACCTCCTCATCCGCAACATCACCGCGGCGAACTTCACCGGCACGCTCTGGGTCGTCCACCCCGAGGTCGACCAGATCGCGGGCGTGCAGGCCTATCCGAGCCTGGCCGACCTGCCCGGGACCGCGGACCTCGCCGTCATCGCGGTGCCCGCGGCCTCCGCCACCGAGGTGGTCCAGGAGTGCGCCGCCCACGGGGTCAAGGCCGTGCTCGTCATCTCCTCCGGCTTCGCCGAGACCGGCGAGGCCGGCGCGGAGCTGCAGCGGCAGATGGTCTCGACCGCGCGGTCCTACGGGATGCGCGTGGTCGGGCCGAATTCGTTCGGCCTCGTCAACGAGGCCGAGGACATCTCGCTCAACGCCTCGCTCGCCCCGTTCCTGCCCGCCTCGGGGACGCTGGGTCTGTTCAGCCAGTCCGGGGCACTGGGCACGGCGCTCCTGGCCGCGGCGAAGAAGCGCGGCCTGGGCATCTCGACGTTCGTCTCCGCCGGCAACCGCGCCGACCTGTCGGGCAACGATGTGCTCCAGTACTGGGAGGAGGATCCGGCGACGCAGACGGTTGGGCTCTACCTCGAATCGATCGGCAATCCCCGTAAGTTCGCCCGCATCGCCCGCCGGGTCTCCCGCGTCAAACCCGTCATCGTCATCAAGTCCGACCTCACCGGCCGCGAGCTGCCGCCCGGGCACATGGTGCGCACGTCCTCGCTCGCCCCGCACACCCTCGATCAGGTTCTCGGCCAGGCCGGAGTCATCAGGGCCGACACGATCCACCAGCTCTTCGACCTCGCGCAGGTGTTCTCGACGCAGAAGCTGCCCGCCGGCCGGCGGGTGGGAGTCATCGGCAACTCGGCGGCGATGTCGACTCTGATCGTCCAGCGCGCCCGCGCCCAGGGCCTGCACATCGAGATCGAGCCGGTCTCCCTCCATCCCGAGGTCGAGGCCGGGACGTTCCGGGCCGAACTCGAAGCGATGTACGCCCATGCCGACGTCGACTCGGTCATCGTCATCTTCACCCCCTCGGCCGGCGCGGACGAGCGGGAGATCGCCGCCCACGTCGCCGAGGCGGCGGCCCGGTCACAGAAGACGACGGTGGCATGCTTCCTCGGCATCCACGGCGTTCAGGACGAGCTGACCACCCACCTGCCCGATGGCGAGGGCAATCGCAGGCCCTTCACGGTGCCCAGCTATGTCGGCCTCGAGGACGCGGTGTGGGCATTGGCCCGGGCCACCGAGTACTCCCGCTGGCGTGCCGCCGACCACGGGCGCTTCCTCGACATCGAGGACCTCGACGACTCAGGTGTGCGCGAAGTCATCGAATCCGCCCTTCCCGGTGCCGCCCCCGGCCGACCGGTGACCCTGGAGCGGGAGAAGGCCCGGGCTCTGCTCTCCTGCTACGGGATCGAGGTGCTGCCGTATCTCACGGCCGCCTCGGTGGACGAGGCGCTGCGGGCCGCGGAGACGATCGGCTACCCCGTGGCACTCAAGGCCGTGTCGACGACCCTGCGGCATCGGATGGAGCTCGGCGGGGTGCGGCTCAACATCGACGACCCGGCCGAACTGCGCGAGGACTTCCTCGCCATTCAGGACGTCATCCGCTCCATGGTCGGTGAGGAGGAGCCTCTAGTCGACATCCAGGCGATGGCGCCACCCGGGGTGCCATGCGTCATCCGCGCCGGCGAGGACCCGCTGCTGGGACCGCTGCTCTCCTTCTCCCTGGCCGGAGACACCACGGAGCTGCTCGGCGACGTCCAGCACCGCGTGGCACCGCTGACGGACAAGGACGCCGCCGACATGATCCGATCGGTCAAGGCCTCGCCGCGATTGTTCGGCTACCGCGGACTGCCACCGGTCAACATCGAGCCGCTGAAGAACGTGCTCGAACGGCTGTCCGTCCTCGTCGAACGCCACCCGCAGATCGCCGAACTCGAGATCAACCCGATCGTCGCCACCGCAACGGACGCGCACCTGCTCAGCGTGCGGATCGAAGTGCTGCCCGACCCGACTCGGATCGATTCGACAAGGAGACTTCTCGGATAGTGCCGAGTCGCGCCTATTGGTAGCCCAGACGCAGTCTTTGGCCCTGCTGTGCACCGATAATTGGGAACAGGCTGGCAGAACGAAGAAAGTTGGCGCGTCTTATACCAATCACTACGCTCAAAGGGTAATGTCAGTATCCGTTCACGCACGAAACGTTATGAATTTGTGCTGAAAGCCCGACCTGACCGTTTGGTCACTCACCTGAAATGGCATCCGACTTCGAGGTGCCGAAAGAGAGCGAGGCCTCAAGAATATGATCTCCCGTAGGGACGTCGTCACGGACTCCGCCATTGCCGTCGTTGCAGAACAGGGAGTCCGTGGACTCACCCACCGTGCTGTCGACGCGCTGGCGGAGCTGCCCGTCGGCTCCACCTCCAACGTCTACCGCACCCGCGACGCCCTGATCACCGGGATCATGGAACGGATCGGCGAACTCAACGCCCTTCAGCTCGAGCGGCTGCCCCACACGCAGCAGACCTCCGACAGGTCCCCCGGGGATCTGGCCGTCGATTTCTGCATGAACTGGCTGACCACCGACCGCAGCAGGTTCTACGCGATGGTCATGCTCAGCCTCGACCCCGCCCTGCCGAGCGAGGCCCAGGCGGCCAAGGAGAAGAACCTGCGCCACTTCGAGGAGTTCGTCGTCCGCGTGGGCGGCGTCAGCGAAGAGGTCGCACACCGGGTCAACGCCGCGATCATGGGTGTCATGGTCTGCGAACTCATGGCCGGCACCGCCAACCGGGAGAACCTCGACGGGTATGTCAAGGACGTCCTCCAGTGGATGCAGGAGCACACCACCGCCGCCTGAACCGACGACACGACACCGCGACGGGAGCCCCTTGCCCGGTAGAACTCAAATAGAACGCTAGAATCGACGGGTGCCGCGCAAGCCTGCCCGCCGGGGCAGGGCGGCCCAACTGGTCCCGTTCGTGCGCGTGAAGGAGTTCCATGACCGCAGGCAGAGTCATCGACGTCGACGTGTCGGCCGAGATGGAGAGTTCGTTCCTCGAATACGCCTATTCGGTCATCTACTCCCGTGCCCTGCCGGACGCTCGTGATGGTCTCAAGCCGGTGCAGCGCCGCATCGTCTACCAGATGGGCGACATGGGGCTGCGCCCCGACCGCGGGCACGTGAAGTCCTCGCGCATCGTCGGCGACGTCATGGGCAAGCTCCACCCACATGGCGACACTGCGATCTATGACGCCCTGGTCCGGATGAGCCAGGACTTCATCATGCGGGTGCCCCTCGTCGACGGGCATGGCAACTTCGGCTCCCTCGACGACGGCCCGGCGGCTCCCCGGTACACCGAGGCGCGCCTGACTGACGCGTCGATGAAGATGATCGCCGGCCTCGACGAGGACGTCGTCGACTTCATCGGCAACTACGACAACACCCTGACCCAGCCGGAGGTCCTGCCCAGCGCCTTCCCGAACCTGCTCATCAACGGGGCCTCGGGCATCGCGGTGGGCATGGCGACGAACATGGCTCCGCACAACCCGGGTGAGGTCATCGCCGCCTGCTGCCACCTCATCCGCAACCCCGAGGCGACCCTGGCCGAGCTGATGCGCTTCATCCCCGGCCCCGACCTGCCCAGCGGCGGACGGATCATCGGACTCGATGGGGTCCGGGAGGCCTACGAGACCGGGCGCGGCACGTTCCGCACCCGGGCGACCGCCTCGATCGAGAACATCAACGCCCGACGCAAGGGCATCGTCGTCACCGAACTGCCCTTCCTCGTCGGCCCGGAGAAGGTCGTCGCCAAGGTCAAGGACGCCGTCGGGGCGAAGAAGCTCATGGGCATCGCCTCGATCGACGACTACTCCGACCGCAAGAACGGCCTGCGCCTGGTCATCGGGATCAAGAACGGCTTCAACCCCGAGGCGGTGCTCGCCGAACTCTACCGGCAGACTCCCCTCGAAGAGTCCTTCGGCATCAACAACGTCTGCCTCGTCGAGGGCCAGCCGAGGACCCTGGGTCTGCGCGAGCTCCTCACCGTCTACCTCGCCCACCGCATCGACGTCGTCCGCCGGCGCACCGTGTTCCAGCTCGGCAAGGCCAAGGACCGCCTCCACCTCGTCGAGGGTCTGCTCATCGCGATCCTCGACATCGACGAGGTCATCCAGCTGATCCGCTCCTCCGACGACGCCGCCACGGCTCGCGGGCGGCTGATGGACGTCTTCGAACTCTCCGAGCTGCAGGCGACCTACATCCTCGATCTGCAGCTGCGTCGCCTGACGAAGTTCTCCCGGCTCGAGCTCGAGGCTGAGCGTGACGAGCTGAAGAAGCGCATCGAGTACCTCGAGGGTCTTCTCGCCGATGAGGCACAGCTGCGCGAACTCGTCGCCACCGAACTCGAGGCGACGGCCGAGGTGATCGGTTCGCCGCGGCGCACCGTCCTCATCGAGGGTTCGATGAAGGAGCTGTCCGCCAAGGGGAAGAAAGGCCCCGCGGACCTGACGATCGCCGACTCGCCCTGCCGGGTGCTGCTGTCGACCTCCGGGCGCATCGCCCGGACGAACGACGCTTCTGGTCTGCCGCGAACGGGCAAGCGTGCCAGCCATGATGCTCTGGCCGCCGAGGTGGTCGCCACCACCCGCGGCAAGATCGGGGCCTTGACCTCGACAGGGCGGGTCCAGATCATCGACGTCGTCGACCTGCCGGCCCTGCCCCCGGCCGCCGTGCGTCCGACCGTCGCCGGCGGTGTGAAGATCGCCGAGTACATGGGGCTGCCGAAGACCGAGAAGGTCATCGGCCTCATCGACCTCGACCGCGAATTCGTCATCGGCACCGCCGCCGGCGTCGTCAAACGCGTGTCGGTGGCAGCGAAGCCGAACAAGGACGACTGGGACGTCATCAGTCTCAAGGGCACGGACTTCGTCATCGGCGCCTCCCAGCCCGAGGACATCGATGAGTCCCTGGCGGTGTTCGTGACGTCGAACGCGCAGCTGCTGGCCTTCGACGCCTCAGGACTGCGTGCGCAGGGTTGGAGCGCCTCCGGCGTGGCCGGCATCAAACTCGCAGCCGAGGCGCAGGCCATCTTCTTCGGCGTGGTGCCCAAGGACGCTGCCGAGAAGTCAGAGTCCGACGGGTCGGGCGGCACCATCGGCTCGTACAAGGTGGTGACGATCGCCAGTGGAGAGAACTTCTACGGAGCGCCCTCGTCGTCGATCAAGGTCACGGAGTTCTCCGAGTTCCCGACCAAGGGACGCGCCACCTCGGGTGTGCGCGCCCACCGGTTCCTCAAGGGTGAGACCGAGCTGTCCCTGGCATGGGTGGGCGATTCCCCGCAGGCCGCGGCTCAGGCCGGTGGCGCCCGGACCCTGCCCATCGAATGCTCGCGACGCGACTCCACCGGCTCGCCGCTGGAATCGAAGATCGACGTCGTCGGCACGGTGCCACTGGTGGGTGGAGGTGCTGGAGACGACAGCTCCGACCCTCGGGCTGCGGACGCTGCTGGGGTCGCCGACGCTGCGGAGGTTGCGGGCCGGCAGGGCACGCAGGGCCTGGCGACGAGCTTCGACGAGCTTGAGCTCGACCTCGATGAGGCGAAGGAGGAGATCGCCCGGGCGAAGATGGACACCGACGACGTGGTCATCGTCTCCCGCGACGACGACGAGGACGACTCAGCGCTGTTCTGATCAGGCAGGTGCAGACCGCGTCCTGCGAGCTCAGCCCTCGTCCTCGATGTCGAGCTGCATCCGGGCCGCGGTTCCGCGGGTCATCTTCCGCACACCCGTCTCCCCCAGCCCCTGCAGAGTCAGCGACTCGCGCGGTTCGAACACGTAGGCGTCCGAGGTCGAGAGCACCCTGGCGGTCTCTTCGTCGGTGTAGATGGTGCCCGGTTCCGCCACTGCGGTCAGGCGCGCAGCAAGATTGACGCTTGACCCGAAGATGTCGCCGAGGCGTGAGAGAACCCGCCCCCAGGCGAGGCCGACGCGGGCCTGCGGCAGCTCCTCCTCCGCCGTCACCCTCTCCATCAGCGTCATCGCGATCTCCGCGCCGGCGGCGGGAGTCTCGGCGGCGAAGAACACCTCGTCGCCGACGGTCTTGATCACGCGTCCGCCGCCCGTGGCGACGATGTTGTAGGCCATGCCCTGGAACTTCTGCACCATGTTGGCCAGCTGCCTGGGCTCCATCTTCTGCGACAGTCGGGTGTAGGAGACGAGGTCGATGAACCCCACGGCACGGGCCAAGGGCATCGACGAGTCGTACCAGCCCTGCCGGTTGTCCATGGCCAGACCATGCGAGACGTTGACGTTGAGTCGGCCCATCGCCTCGGCGAGGTTGCGTCGCCACGAATACGTGAGCATCCGCTGCAGCGGGTCGATCATCTCCTCGAGGACCTGCAGCGCATCCCGACGGGCCTCGGGGTCGGTCAGGCCCTTCTCCTCGGTGAGGAATTCGACCAGGGTCTCCATCTGCCACACGACGAGGCGGTCCGTGGTCTGGCCGATCGCCCGGGCCAGGGACAGGGCGGTGTCCTGGTCGATGAGCCCCTCGGCGACGGGCTTCGCCCAGATGCGCAGGGCGTGGGCGTCGGAGACGGTGTACGCCTTCTCGTCCTCACCCGCCTGCGGCATGCCGAGCGCCCGCCACATCTTGCGCGCCGAGACCGTCGAGATGCCGCCGAGCTTCGCCGCCTCCCGACGATCGAGCACCCGCTTGCCGTCGAGCAGGATCTCTTCGAGCCGCTCGGCCGCGCTGCGGGTCTCGTAGACGGTGTCGTCCTCGGCGTCGACGACTGCTTCGAGTGCTGCGGTGCGCGGATCCTTCTGCAGTCCGCCCGCGAAGTCCCCGTCATCGTGGCTCGGGTCGACCGCTGCCGGGGTCTCCGCGACGACCGGCATCGCCATGGTCGCAGCGGCAGGTTCGGCAGGCGCGGAAGGCGAGGAAGGAGCAGCGCTGCGCTCGTCGGAGGTGCCGACGTCCTCGATGTCATCGCTGTCGTGGGCAGCACTGCCGTCGGCGGCACTGCGATCGTCGGCAGTCCTGTCGTCGGCAGTCAACTGCGCTTCGTCGGGCGACCTGGTTTCGGCGGTCGGCGAACCGGCCTTGTCCGCGTGCGCGGCGTCGGCCTGCGCAGCGCCCGCCTGCGCAGTGTCAATCTGTGGAATGTCCTCGTCAGCCTCCGGGGAGTCGCCTTGTCGACCACCCAGGCGTGGATTCGGGCTTTCGGTCATCCGGCAGTCCTCAGATGGTGCACATCGCCGGCGCTGTACGAACGGTCGCCGTCGAGGATGAGGTCTCCCCCGGCATCGAGACCCGTGGCCCTGCCTATGACACTCGTGCCGTCGGGGCGCTCGACCCTGACCTGTGATCCGAGCGTCACCATGTTCGCACGCACCTTCTCGGCCGCAGCGCTGCTGCTGAAATCCGAATCACCATTGTCGATCAGCTCCTGATAGGCAGGGATCAGTGTGGCCAGGATCGACACTAACAAGTCCTCATGATCAATCTCTGAGCCGTCGGTGCCCTTCTCGATGGCCAGGGAGCTGGCGGTCTCGCGCGGCAGGTCTGCTGATGACAGTCGCGTGTTGATCCCCATCCCGAGGATGATCCGCGGTCCGGCGGGAAGCGTCTCGATGCGGGCCAGGATCCCGCAGAGTTTCTTCCCCTCCACGGTCAGTACGTCGTTGGGCCACTTGAGCACGGCGGGAACGCCCGCCTCGGAGATCGCGGACCGCACCGCCTCACCCGCGAGCAGCGGGATCCAACCCCAGGAGTCGAACACGGCGCCCGGAGTCAGCAGGAGCGAGAACGTCAGGGAGCGCCGTGCCGGCACGGTCCAGGTCCGGCCCAATCGTCCGTGGCCGGCGTTCTGGTGATCGGTGCCGTGCACGGTGAACTGCGCGGGCAGCTCGGCGGGGCCGTCGGCGGTGCTCACGGTGCGGGTGAAGTCGGCGGGCGCCTCGGCGAGGGTGGACGCGCCGGTGACGAGAGCAGCCAGTTCGTCGTTGGTCGAGGGGCACGTGTCGTCCCAGATCGCGGTGGGGATGCTCAGGCCCTGAGCGGCGGCTTTGCGGCGGAGGGAGTCGACATCGACGAGGAAGGAGGTGTGTTGGCTGTTCACCAGTCCACTTTAGATTCTTTTGGCGGGAGTGCACAATGAACTCGCCGCGCCTCGTTATGGTGGAGCTATGACGGAAACCCCTCGGACCACAGCTGAGCGCATCGACGCCTTCCTCCAGCGCCGCGACGCGGCCCATCGCGGCAATGAGAAGGCGGTGGAGAGCCAGCACAAGCGCGGAAAGCAGACCGCTCGGGAACGCATCGAGCAGCTCCTCGATGAGGATTCGTTCCAGGAGATCGACGAGTTCGCCCGCCATCACAACCACCAGTTCGGGATGGAGAACAACCGGCCCGACGGCGACGGCGTCGTCTGCGGGCTGGGCACGATCGACGGCAAGACCGTGGCCGTGTTCGCCCATGACTTCACCGTCCTCGGTGGATCGCTCGCCGAGGCGAACGGTCGCAAGATCGTCAAGGTGCAGAAGCTCGCGCTCAAGCTCGGCTGCCCGATCATCGGCATCAACGACTCCGGCGGCGCCCGGATCCAGGAGGCCGTCGGCTCGATCGCCCTGTTCGCGGAGATCTTCCGCCTCAACGTCGCCTCCTCGGGCGTGATCCCGCAGATCTCCCTGATCATGGGCCCCTCGGCCGGCGGCGCCGTCTACTCGCCGGCGCTGACCGACGTCACGATCATGGTCGACAAGACCAGCCACATGTACATCACCGGGCCCGACGTCATCAAGACCGTCACCGGTGAGGAGGTCGGCCACGAGGAGCTCGGCGGCGGCCGGACGAACAACACGGTCTCCGGCAACGCCCACTACCTCGCCTCCGACGAGGAGGACGCGCTCAACTATGTGCGCGACCTGCTCTCGTTCCTGCCGCAGAACAACCTCGACCCCGCCGATGCCGACGAGTTCGAATCCGACCTCAGCCTCACCCCCGAGGACGAGGCGCTCGACACCCTGATGCCGGATTCGCCTTCGCAGCCTTACGACATCCTCGACGTCGTCACCACCGTCCTCGACGATGGCGAGTTCCTCCAGGTCTCCGAGCTCTTCGCCCCCAATGTCGTCACCGGCTTCGGCCGCGTCGAAGGGGTCAGCGTCGGCGTCATCGCCAACCAGCCGATGCAGCTGGCGGGCACTCTCGACATCGACGCCTCGGAGAAGGCCGCCCGCTTCGTGCGCATGTGCGACGCCTTCAACATTCCCATCCTCACCTTCGTCGACGTCCCCGGTTTCCTGCCCGGCACCGACCAGGAGTACGGCGGCATCATCCGCCGCGGCGCGAAGCTCATCTACGCCTACGGCGAGGCGACCGTTCCCCTGATCACGCTGATCACCCGCAAGGCCTACGGCGGTGCGTACTGTGTGATGGGGTCGAAGCAGCTGGGCGCCGACATCAACCTGGCCTGGCCCAGCGCGCAGATCGCGGTCATGGGCGCCCAGGGTGCCGCGAACATCGTCCACCGACGCAAGCTCAAGGCCGCCGAGGAGGCAGGAGAGGACGTCGAAGCGCTGCGGTCCGAACTCATCCAGGACTACGAAGATGCCCTGCTCAACCCGTACCTGGCCGCCGAGGAAGGCTACATCGACGCCGTCATCAAGCCGAGCGAGACCCGCAACCGGATCGTGCGGGCCCTGCGGGCGCTGAAGAACAAGCACGTTGACGCCCCAGCGCGCAAGCACGGTAACATCCCCCTATGAGCGAGGACGCGCAGACCAACGCGAGCGTGGTCAGGGCCCATGACGGCGCACCGGTGACCGAGGAGATGGCCAGTGCGGCGGCAGTGGCCGCGGTCGTCGCGATTCGTCAGGTCGCCGCCGCCTATGCGGCTCATCAGGCCACCGTGCACGCGCAGCTGGAGACCAAGAAGCACGACCGCGCCGGCTTCAACGCGCCCCGGCGCAATGTCCGCAAGCGCCTGCCGCTGACCTGGACATCGAGGTAGAGCGAGCCGCCGAGGTGATGCCGCCCCTGCTCAGGTGAAGCCCGTTCGGGTGAAGCGCGCTCAGCTGAAGCGCGCTCAGTACCCGAGCTTCGCGTTGGCCAGGACCGGGATCGCCTCGGCGGCCTCATCGGCGACCGAGAGGTCGACGTCGACGATCTCCAGTGCCTCCTCGCCGCCGAGTTCGACCACGATCCGTCCGAAGGGATCGACGACGAGGCTGTGGCCCACCCCGGTCGGACCCTTCTTCGGGACGTCAACCCCGGTGACCTGCGGATCGGCCTGTCCGAGGGCGACGATGAACATGTTGGAATCGAGCGCGCGCGCCTGGGCCAGCACCTGCCACTGCTCGACCTTCCCGGGACCTGCTCCCCACGACGCGGAGACGATGGCGAGCCGCGCACCGCGGCGGCTCACCTCGGCGAAGAGCTTGGGGAATCGGATGTCGTAGCAGATCGTCAGACCCACCGGCTCACCGTCGACGTCGATGAGGAAGGGCTCCTCGCCGGGCACGACGGTGTCGGATTCCTTGAAGCCGAAGGCGTCGTAGAGGTGGATCTTCGCGTATTCGCTGCGCCTGCCGTCCGGAAAGTAGGCGGCGAGCAGGTTGATGACCTTGTCGCCCCTCGCGGCGAACTCGCCCACGATGACGGCGATGCGGGTCTCGGTGGCCAGGTTCGCAAGCGACGCCTGCCACGACTGCAGGTGCTCATCGGCCTGATCGCGCAGCCCCCGGTGGAACGCCGACATCGTCGCCTCGGGGAACACGACGAGTTCGGCGCCGGAGGCAGCGGCCCGGCGTGCGTGGTCCTCGACCTTGGCCAGGTTATCCGCAACGTCCGTGGTGGAGTTGATCTGCGCAAGTGCGATTCTCATGGACCGTCCTCTGACTGTGGAGTGCAGGTGGCGCTGCACCGCATTGACATCGCCGAGGTGGTGGTGGCCTCGGCCTCTTCATTCCAGGCTATCGCGAGCGCCGGTCCTGCGGTACCCGCGAGCACCGCCTCAGCCGAGGAACTCCCGGCCGGGGCGCCCGCCCCGATAGCGGCCATGGACCCAGTAGTAGACGAACGTGGCGAGGACGACGAGACCGGCGCAGAGCATGAACATCCCCGACCCGCCGGTCAGTGGCATGAGCGCGCCGAGGATGATCGGACCGATGCCGGACCCGGCGTCGAGGAGCAGGAAGAACGACGATGTCGCGACCGGCACCCGGGACATGTCGACGGACTTCACGGTGATGGCCTGGGCGCAGGGCATCAGGGAGCCGAAACCCAGACCGATGAGGACGCCCGCGACGATGATGCCGGTCATGGTCGGCACGAGAGCCAGGAGGACATTTCCGGCGATGTTGAGCAGCAGCACCGGGAAGATGACGACGTTGTCGCCGAGCAGGTCCTGGATCCGCCCGACGAACAAGCGGGCGACGAGGGAGGCCACGGCGTAGGCGACGAAGAAGAGGGAGGCCGCGGATGCGACCCCGTTGTCCTCGGCGTAGCCGGCGAGGAACACCAGGGCCGCGGCATAGGCCGTTCCGGCGATGAGCATGATCAGGCCGATCCGCAGGCCCACCGGGTCGACGAGCGTGCTCAGCTGCAGGCGCCATTTGCTCTCGCGCTGGGCTGCGGTGACCTCCTGCTCGGGCAGCCTGATGACGAAGCACAGCAGCAGCGCGATCACCGACATCACCGCGGAGGCGATGAAGAGCATCGGGAAGTCGAACTCGCGCGGCAGGACCACGCCGAGGTACGGCCCGAGGGCGGTGGACAGGGTCGTCGCGGTGCCGAAGTAGCCGGTGCCCTCGCCTCGGCGGGAGGAAGGGATGATCGACTGGATCGCGGTCATGATCGCGGTGTTCCCAGTCCCGAAGGCGACTCCGTGGATGAGCCGGACTGCGATGAGCAGGGCCAGGGAGTCGGCGGCGAGGTAGGCGAAGGAGGCGAGGACGAAGGCAGCCATGGAGATGATGAGCAGCTTCTTGCGCCCGATGAAGTCAAGGTACTTGCCGGTGAGGATGCGGGACACGACGGCGCCGACGATGAAACCCGAGGAGGCGAATCCGGCGGCCGCGTCACCGGCCGAGAACCGCACCACCGCATATCCGGCCATTGAGGTCATGAGCAGGTAGAACACCATCGCCATGGTGAGGTTGAGGCCGATGCCGACGATGAAGTCCTTGGTCCACAGCTGTGCTTGCGCCACTGATCTCCCATCTCACAACCCGCTCGTCATTGGTCCTCGGCAGATTCCCGCGAGAACCTGTCCATGTTATCGGCACCCGCACGGCGGTCGTTCTTCTCCGGCGGTGATCTTCCTCGCCGTACGCTCGTCCCGGAGGGTTCCTCCTCATCGCGGCCCCGCCACCTGGAACGACTGTGTCTCAGGTCATATAGAGTGAGTCCATGACCCAGACCAGAATCCCCTCGGCCATCGACGCGGTGGCAGAAGCGCACGTCGACGGATCCCTCGCCCTGTCCCCCTCGCTGGCCCTCTACCTCGGCCTCGACGGGGCCACGGGCTTCGACGACTACTCCCCCGCCGGCCTCGCCGCGAAGAACGACCTCACGGTGGCGACCCTGGCCAGGCTCGCCGAGGCGGAGCGGACCGCGGACTTCGTCGACGACGTCGATCTCGTCACCCTCGACGCGATGCGCGAGCGCCTGGGCGTCGACAGGGAGCGCTACGAAGCCGGACTCGACCACTCGAGCCTCAACGTCATCGCCTCTCCCCTGCAGGAGATCCGCGACGCCTTCGACCTGCTCCCCACCGAGACGTCCGAGAACTGGGCGACCGTCGACACCACGCTGGCGGCTGTGCCGAACTCCCTGGCCGGATACCAGGAGTCCCTGCGCCTGGCCCAGAGCGGCGGCCAGGTGGCCGCCCGGGTCCAGATCGAGAAGGTCGCCCAGCAGGCCGAGGACCTGTCCCAGCCGGGCAGCAGCTTCGACACACTCGTCGAGGGTGCGACCGCTGCGCCCGGTGACCTCCGCCGCCGACTGTCCACCCATGCCGAGGCGGCTCGAGAGTCCTTCGCGCAGCTGGCCGAATTCCTCCGCGCCGAGCTCCTCCCCGGCGCACCGGAGAACGAAGCCTGCGGCAGGGAGGCCTATGCCCTGCACTCCCGCAGCTTCCTCGGTGCGAGCGTCGACTTCGACGAAACCTACGCCTGGGGTCTCGAGGAGCTCGCCCGCATCGACGCCGAGCAGCGCGCGGTCGCGGCGACGATCAACCCCGACGCCGACCTGTTCGAGGTCATGGACCAACTGAACAAGGACCCGCAGCGGACTCTGCACGGCACTCAGGCGCTGCGCGACTGGATGCAGGAAGTCGCCGACGAGGCGATCTCCGAACTCGGCAGATCGCATTTCGACATCCCCGAACCAGTGCGCACCATCGAATGCATGATCGCGCCGTCGACGACCGGCGGAATCTACTACACGGGCCCCACCGACGACTTCTCCCGCCCGGGCCGCATGTGGTGGTCGGTGCCCGAGGGCGTCACCGAGTTCGCCACCTGGCAGGAGAAGACGACCGTGTACCACGAGGGCGTGCCCGGTCATCACCTCCAGGTGGGCCAGGCCACGTACGTCTCCGACACCCTCAACCGGTGGCGCCGTCTCATGTGCTGGGTGTCCGGGCACGGCGAGGGCTGGGCGCTCTACGCCGAAAGGCTGATGGCCGACCTCGGCTACCTCGATGATCCCGCCGACTACCTCGGAATGCTCGACTCGCAGCGCCTGCGCGCGGCTCGTGTCGTCCTCGACATCGGATTCCACCTCGGACTCGAGGCTCCCGAGAGCCTCGGCGGGGGGATCTGGAACCGGGAGAAGGCCTGGCAGTTCCTCACCGACAACGTCGCCATGGACCGCAGCTTTCTCGCCTTCGAGCTCGACCGCTACCTCGGTTGGCCCGGACAGGCGCCGAGCTACAAGATCGGCCAGCGCCTGTGGGAGCAGTTCCGCGACGAGGCGAAGGCCGAACAGGGGACCGATTTCGACCTCAAGGCGTTCCACACGAAGGCACTGGGGCTGGGCTCCGTCGGACTCGACACCCTGGGCCGG
Organism: Brevibacterium sp.; assembly: GCF_031179145.1. Classification (GTDB taxonomy): domain Bacteria; phylum Actinomycetota; class Actinomycetes; order Actinomycetales; family Brevibacteriaceae; genus Brevibacterium. The sequence continues at coordinate 859 of NZ_JAPSIB010000017.1, read as the reverse complement.
GCAATGAAGCGGTAGGGCGGGTCGTGAAGGCTGACCTGTCGGCGGTGACCGGCACCCGGTTCAGAATTCGGCCGTTCCCGACAGGACCACCTCTGCGCGTCCTCCGACCCACAGCCTGTCGTCGGCGCAGCTGATGCGGATGCGCCCCTTTCTGCCGATCGCGGTTCCCTGAGCCGCCGTGAACGGGGCATCGGCGCGTCCTGTGGAGATCAGCCATTCCGCCGCCGCAGCGTTCAAGCTCCCCGTCACCGGGTCCTCGCGCAGCGGCTCGCCGCTTTCAGTGAAGAAGGCACGCAGCTCGAAGGCTGTTTCCGCCTCGGGGCGGTGGGCTCCGATGACGCCGATGTCCCAGCGCTGCGGATGCGCCGAGGCGTCCGGTCGCAGCCCGAGAACCGTATCAGCGCTGTCGAGAAGCAGACCCACCCAGCCGGGACCGTTGTCGAGCCACTCGGCGTCGAGTACCTGCGTCTCGTCGACTCCGAGGATGTCGATGAGGGTTTCGAGCAACTGGGGGTCGACGGCACCGGAGCGCAGTCGTTCGGGCGCGGAGAACGACAGCAGGTCACCGTCGATGCGCACCGGCACCAGCCCGGCAACGCATTCCTGCACCACCACGCGTGGTTCCTGCGGCACTCCCCCGGCGTCGAGCCAGGCCCGCGCCGTTCCCAGAGTCGGGTGGCCGGCGAAGGGCAGCTCAGTGTTGAGGCTGAAGATCCGGACCCGGTAGTCGGCGCCCGGCACGGTCGGAGGAAGGACAAAAGTGCATTCTGACAGGTTCGACCAGACCGAGAACCGTCGCAGGCTCTCGTCGTCGAGTCCTTCCCCATCGAGGATCACCGCCACCGGGTTGCCCGTACAG
>NZ_JAPSIB010000032.1:11524-25422 GCF_031179145.1 Brevibacterium sp. | reverse complement strand
GCCCGCTTACGTCAATTATAAGGCCTGTGAATCGAATCTGTCTAGAACGTTTTTCGAAGATAATTCGTCTTATTGCGCGTCTGATTCAAGGTGGTTGCTCTTGAGCGAGGAGAATCATTTCTGTGCATTTCTGCCCCGCTCAAGGTCATCAGTCCCCGGTTTGTTGTCTATGAGTTCAGGCTAGCAACCGCCACTGACGCGGAATCGGCCACAAGTCCCCAGCCTGACGGCCGCCCCGCATGCCGATCGCATGCCAACAAAGCGCACCCGCTCAGACGCGAACCCGTGCACCCGTGCGCCCGTGCACCGTGCACCGTGCACCCGCGAACCGTGCGCGATCTGGGCAGCGTTCCCCGACGAGGGCCATCGCGATCCCGTGCGGCCGCGAACCGTGCATCGGCGACCGCCCCGACCAACCCCAGAAAAACGAAATCCGCACCCAACGACATTGAATCCGCAGGCAGGAGCGCCACAGCTTTGCTTTCCCCTCGTCGGACCCGACGATCGGCGACTATTTCAGTGGCGTATGCCACATCTTTCCGTTATTGTATGACCATACAGGGACTGGACCCGTCGATACGGGCTCTGTACCCCACCACATTGGCGTGCACCCGGCTGAAAGTGAACACATGCATTATTGGAACGGCGCCTTTCACGAAGGCAGCGGCAAGAACCACACTCTGATCAATCCCGCCACAGGAGAGGCCACCGGCGAATATCGGCTGGCCTCCAGTGCGGACGTCAACGAAGCGGTGGCCGCCGCGAAGACCGCGTACCCCGCATTCAAGGCGCTGACTCCGGGTGAGCGCGCTGAGCTCCTGCTCGGCTTGGCCACACAGCTCGATGCCCGCTCACAGGAGATCGCCGAGCTCGAGTCCCGGCAGACCGGCAAGTCCATCCGCCTGGCCACCGAGTTCGACGTGCCCGGCACGATCGACAACGCCAAGTTCTTCGCCGGTGCCGCCCGGCAGTTGACCGGCCTGTCCGCCGGCACCTACTGGGAGCAGTCGACGTCGATGGTCCGCCGTGAGCCACTCGGCGTCATCGGGTCGATCGCCCCGTGGAACTACCCACTCCAGATGGCCGCGTGGAAGATCTTCCCCGCCGTCGCAGCTGGGAACACCATCGTCCTCAAGACTTCGGAGATGACTCCCGGCACCTCGCTGATCCTGGCTGAAGCCGCGACTGCAGCAGGCTTCGTTCCCGGTGTCATCAACGTCATCGCCGGTGACGGACCCGAAGCGGGTGAAACGCTGGTCACCCATCCCGACGTCGTCATGTCCTCCTTCACCGGGTCGACCAAGGTGGGCCGGCGCATCATGGAGCTGGCTGCGGCCAAGGGCTCCCGCGTGCACCTCGAGCTCGGCGGCAAGGCACCGTTCGTCGTGTTCGATGACGCCGACATCGAAGCCGCCGCCCGCGGTGCGGTCGCCGGTTCGCTCATCAACACCGGCCAGGACTGCACCGCCGCCACCCGCGCGATCGTCGCCCGCGAGCACTTCGACGCCTTCACCTCGCGCGTCACCGAACTGATGGAATCGGTGCGCATCGGAAACCCGGCCGACCCTGCCACCGACATGGGCTCCCTCATCTCTGTGACCCACCGGGCCCGCGTGGCCGCCACGGTCGATCGCGCTCGCGAAGCCGGCGCCACCATCCACTGCGGCGGTGAGATCCCGACGACGAACCACCTCGGCGAGGATCTGCCCGGCGACTCCGAGACCACGGCCTACTACGCACCCACCCTGATCAGTGGGATCGACACCAGCGCCGAGGTGTGGCGGGAGGAGATCTTCGGGCCCGTCCTCGTCGCGATCGCCTTCGACACCGACGACGAGGCGATCGCCCTGGCCAACGACACCCCCTACGGTCTGGCGGCGAGCGCGTGGACGAAGACGACGAACCGGGCGATGCGCGCGGCAGCCGACATCGAAGCCGGCTGCGTGTGGATCAATGAGCACATCCCGATCGTGTCCGACATGCCGCACGGCGGCTACAAGGCCTCGGGCTTCGGCAAGGACATGAGCCAGTACTCCTTCGAGGAGTACACGCAGATCAAGCATGTCTTCATCGACCACCACGACGACCCGCACCACGAGTGGCAGGACACCATCTTCACGTCCTGAACGATCACTCAGCACCGGTGGTCCGCTGCTCTCACCCGGGCAGCGGACTGCCGGGCCCCAGCTCCCGCCCCAGCTCCCCAAGCACCCTTTGACAAGGAAGTCAGGAGGACCCTCTTGGACCTCAACAGTCTCGACCTCGATATCCTCGACGTCACGATCTTCGACGGCGCCACCATTCTGCCGGCGGACAGGATCAGCATCCGCGACGGCATCGTCACCGAGATCGGCACCGGCCACGCGCCCGATCCGGCCCCACGCACCATCGTCGCCACCGGCAAGCTGGTCACCCCCGGGTTCGTCGACGCCCACGTGCACACGACCTTCGGCGGTCAGGAATCGCTGGCCTGTGATCTCAGTGAGATCGACGGCATCGACGAGACGCTGGCCGCGATCCGCGCCTACCTCGATTCCACCGACGAAGGCGCCACCGAGAAAGGCGCCACGGCCGAAGACTCCACCGAGCACGCGGCCACCCAGGAAGACACCACCGGGGGCTGGGTCACCGGCGGCGGCTGGTCGATGGCCGACTTCCCGGGCGGGGCCCCACGCGCCGAGCTCCTCGACCGCCTGTCGACCACTCGCCCGATCATGCTCGTCAGCCGCGATCACCACTCGGCATGGGTGAACTCGAAGGCGATGGAGATCGCCGGACTCGACGCCTCGACGCCCACCCCCGAGGGCGGAGTCATCGAGAAGGATCCGGACGGTTCGCCGACCGGCTGCCTGCACGAGTCCGCGATGGACATCGTCGGCGTCCATGTCCCGGCCGCCAGTGACGAAGACATCCTCGCCGGGCTCGTCGCCGGCCAGTCCTACCTCCACCGGCTCGGCGTCACAGCGTGGATGGATGCGATCGTCGGCGACTACTCCGGCCATCGCAGCCCCTACGACGCCTATGTCACCGCAGAGGCGACTGGGGAACTGCGCGCCGAGGTGGTCGGGAGCCTGTGGTGGCCGCGCGGGGTCGAGGACATCGACGCCCAGGTCGCCCGGCTCGTCGAACTGCGTCGCAGCGAGCCGGCTCCCAGCCCGGACGGAAGCACACCGAGCGCATTCCGGACCGATTCGGTGAAGTTCATGCTCGACGGCATCGTCGAATCCCGCACGGCGGCGATGAGCACCGAGTACAGCTGCGCCTGCGGCGGCTTCGGCACCAGTTACTTCACCCGCGACCACCTGCACCGGGCCTTCGCGGCACTCGACGTCGCCGGTTTCGACATCCACTGCCACGCGATCGGGGATGCCGCGGTCACCGCCGCACTCGATGCCTTCGAATCCATCGGCACGACGCGACCTGACGCCCGGCATCACATCGCCCACGTCCAGGTCGTCGACCCCGCCGACATTCCCCGGTTCGCCCAGTTGGGCGTCACTGCGAACCTCCAGGCGCTGTGGGCCTGCCGCGACCAGCAGATGATCGACCTCAACCTGCCCTGCCTCGGCGAGGAACGCAGCGACTGGCAGTACCCGTTCAGGAGCTTCCACGAGGCAGGCGCCCAACTGGCGATGGGCTCGGACTGGCCGGTCTCGACTGCGAACCCCTGGGAGGCCATCCACGTCGCGGTCAATCGCTCGCATCCGCACGACGGCGACGCCGCCGCGCTCGTTCCCGAACAAGCCATCGACGTCCTCACCGCCCTGCGGGCCTACACCGCAGGCTCGGCGCATCTGCTGCGCGCCCGGACCAACGGCCGCATCCGCCCCGGAGTCGTCGCGAACCTGGCCCTGGCGAGCGCGAACCCGTTCGACATCGCGTCCGAAGAGCTCCTCGACATCCGCACCGAACTGACGATCGCTGCCGGCCGCATCGTCCACGACACCTCCGCCGCGGAGTCAGCCCCGGCCGGCATCACCATCGACAGCCCTGCACCGACCACAACCGCCACCCCTGCTCCCGTTCGCTGAAAGGCAATCATGACCACTGCCATCCAGGAAGCCGACGCCCCGGCCACCGAAACCCTCGAACACCTCGAGATCCAAGGCGTCAAGAAGGACTTCGGCGCCACCACCGCCATCGAGAAGCTCGACCTGTCCGTGCGGCAGGGCGAGTTCCTGTCCCTGCTCGGCCCGTCCGGCTGCGGGAAGACGACCCTGCTGCGGATGATCGCAGGCTTCGAATCACCGACCGCCGGACGGATCCTCCTGTCCGGGACGGACATCGTCAGCCTGCCGCCGCACCGGCGCCCCGTGAACACGGTGTTCCAGTCCTACCTGCTGTTCCCGCACATGAACATCGCCGACAACATCGCGTACGGGCTCAAACAGGCGAAGACTCCGAAGTCCGAGATCCGCGACCGCGTCCGCGAGGTCCTCGCGCTCGTGCGGATGGAGGACTTCGCCGACCGCAAACCCGAACAGCTCTCCGGTGGTCAGCAGCAGCGCATCGCCCTGGCCCGGGCCCTGGTCAACCGCCCCGAGGTGCTCCTCCTCGACGAACCGATGTCGGCCCTGGACCGGAAGCTGCGCGAGGAGATGCAGCTCGAGCTCAAACGTCTCCACACGAAGCTCGGCACCACCTTCATCTTCGTCACCCACGACCAGGAAGAGGCCCTGGCAATGAGTGACCGGATCGTCGTCATGTACGACGGAGTGATCCAGCAGATCGGCTCCGGCGAGGAGATCTACGCCAACCCCGCCAACGGATTCGTCGCCGGTTTCATCGGCAAGCAGAACTTCGTCCCCGCCGAGGTGACCGCCACCGACTCCTCGGGCGCTCGCCTGCGCACGGCGAACACGGTGCTGGAAACGCGGTCCCTGACCGCCGGACCCGCCTCGGCGGCCGGTGATACCACGGCGCTGACGACCGGGGACAAGGTCAGGGCCGCCATCCGACCCGAGCGCATGCGCGTGACGCCCGCAGCCCCCGGCGGCCCCGAGACCAACAGTGCGCGCGGACGCATCCTGTCGGTGTCCTTCCTCGGCGATGTCGTCCAGTACATGGTCCAGGTGGGGTCGAACGATGAGATCCTCGCCCGGGTGCCCGCTTCCGGTGCGGAGATCCTCACCCCCGACACCGAGGTGGACCTGAGCTGGGATGCCGACTCCGTCGCCGTCTACGCCCTCGAGGACGGTGCCTGAGATGGGACAGAATCCAGACGTCCGGTTCCTGGCGCCGCGTACCGCGGCCGCCCGGCTGAGCAGGCGCGCCGTGCTCGCCGGGTTCGGGGTGGTGGGCCTGGGAGCGCTGAGCGCATGCGGTCGGAACACGAAGATGGCCGCCTCACCCGCCGTCGACGGCAAACTCGAGTCGAAGCTCAACCTCTACTCCTGGGGCGACTACGACAACCCCGCACTCATCGACGCCTTCAGGTCGAAGAACGATGTGCTCGTCCAGGTCGACTCCTACGGGTCGAACGAGGAGCTCATCGCGAAGCTGTCGACCTCCCGCGGCACGTCCGGCTATGACGTCGTGGTGCCGACCGGGTCGAACATTCCGCAGATGCTCAAGCACAACCTGCTCCAGGAGCTCGACTTCTCCCTGATCCCGAACTTCGCGCATGTCGATCCGAACTTCACCGACCAGTACTTCGACCCTGGTAACAAGCATTCGATCTGCAAGGCCTGGGGCACGACCGGGTATGTGTACAACACGACGAAGATCTCCCGGGAGATGACGAGCTGGCAGGACTTCATCGACGTCGCCCAGGACGAAGCCGCCGGCACGACCTCCCTGCTCGAGGATCCATGGGAGGTCAGCGCGCTCGCCCTGGCCTCGCTCGGATACAGCCTCAACACCGAGGACGAGGGGGAACTCGAGGAAGCCAGAACGATCCTCCTCGAGAAGGTCGCCCCGAACGTCAAGGCATACATCGGCAACGTCGCCACCGGCATGATCCAGGGCAGCTTCACCCTGCTCCAGGCCTTCAACGGCGATGCCCGGCAGGGCATGTCGGAGGTTCCCGATCCCGAGAACTGGAAGTTCGTGTTCCCGACACCTTCGGCGAACCTGTGGATGGACAACTGGGCGATCGCCACGGGGGCACCGCACCCGGACGCCGCCCACGCGTTCATCAACCACATGCTCAACCCTGACACCGCCATCGAGCAGCTCGACTACATCGGCTATCCGATCGGGATCAAGGGCCTGGAGGAACTCGCCGTCAAGGCGGATCTCACCCAGCCCGAACTCATCTTCCCGACCCAGAAGGTCCTCGACCGACTCGAGGCCAGCAAGCAGACTCCGGCGGACCAGATCAGAACGAAGATCTTCGCCGACGCCCAAGCGAGGAGCGGAGCATGAGCACTCAAACCCACCCGACGACCCGATCCGACGCGAGTCCGAACACCGGCCCGAATCCGAAGACCGGCACCCCGCCCAAGCTCGGCAGCAAGTCGGACCGCTTTGCCACCCGCGTCTTCGGCGCCGCGGCGATGTCGTTCCCGACCTGGGCCTATGTCCTGTTCTTCTTCATCGCCCCGGTCGCCCTCGTCGTGTTCTACAGCTTCGGCTACAAACCCGATCAGTTCACTGCCGTGGCCACCGATCAGCTCTCCTTCGACCGGTACCCCGAGGCGATGTCTGGCGCTTTCGTCACGACGTTCTTCGCAACCCTGCGGATCTCGGTCCTCGGCACGATCCTGTGCCTGCTCATCGCCCTGCCCTTCGCGTACTGGCTGGCGATCAAGGTCTCCCCTGCCAGGCGTTCCCTGGCCCTGGCGCTGGTCATGGTTCCGTTCTGGACGAACTTCCTCGTCCGCACCCTGGGGTGGCAGATCATGCTCTCCCCCGACGGCTTCCTGTCGAACTGGATGCAGGGTCTGGGTCTGCTCGACGCACCCCTCGACATCCTCTACACCCGCACCGCGGTGCAGATCGGCGTCGTCTACAACTACCTGCCGCTGATGATCCTGCCGCTCTTCGTCGCCATCGACGCCTCCGGTCACAAGCTGCGTGAAGCCAGCTACGACCTCGGCGCCGGAAAGGTGACGACGTTCCTCAAGGTCACACTGCCTATGGCGATGCCGGGCGTCGTCTCCGGCTGCCTGCTCGTCTTCATCCCGCTCAACGGTGACTACGTCACGGCGACCGTGCTCGGCGGTGCGAGCGGATCGATGATCGGTCAGCTCATCGCCAACCAGTTCAACACGGCCCAGAACTGGGCCCTGGGTGCGGCGATGGCGATGATCCTCATCATCGCGACTCTCGCGGTCGTGGGGATCGGCTTCGCCCTCCTCTGGCTCGGCCGGACGATCGCCGCCCGGATCAACAGTGTCCAGCTCACCGATGGGAGGGTCTGAGATGGCCAGGAAGAACACATTCGCCAGGCGCACGCCCACTGACATCGCGCTCCACGTCTGGGGCATCATCGTCTTCATCTACCTGTTCGTGCCGATCGCGGTGATCATCGCCTACTCGTTCAACAACGGGAAGGTGCTCGCGAACTTCCAGGACTTCGGACTCGGCGCCTACATCAGCGGCATCAACAACGACGTCATCATCTCCTCGGTCGTCACCAGCCTCCAGGCGGCCCTGGGCACCGCGATCGTCGCGACGATCTTCGGCACCCTCGGCGGAGTCGCCCTGGCCCGGGCCCGGAGGGGCGCGTTGTGGGCACTCGGCCTCACCGGTCTGCTCGGCCTGACCCTGGTCACGCCCGAGATCGTCGACGGCATCTCGTTCCTGCCCTGGTTCGTCACGGTGGGAGTCGACTGGGGCGTGTCCCCGCTCAACAACGGCCTGGTCCGCCTGATCATCTCCCACGCGATGTTCTCCATGGCGATCGTGACGTTCATCGTCCGAGCTCGCCTGGCCGGCATCGACACCCGGCTCGAGGATGCGGCCGCTGATCTCGGGGCCACGCCGTGGAACCGGTTCAAGGACATCATCCTGCCGATCGCGGCTCCCGGCATCTTCGCCGGCGCCCTGATGTCGTTCACCGTCAGCCTCGACAACACGATCCTCTCGAGCTTCGTCCAGCAGCCCGGCTACACCCCATGGCCGGTCTACATCTTCTCCGCCGTGCGTGTGGCTCTGCGGCCAGAGGTCGCAGCGATCTCGACGCTGATGTTCCTCCTCACGCTGCTCGCCCTGGCCTTCGTCGCCGTGGTGCTGCGCAAGACCGGCGGCAGCTCGACGGAGATCATCAAGACGATGGCCCCCTGAGCGCTTCCCAGCTCCGCGCCGAGGTGGGCGCCGGTTCGACCCAGCGCTCACCTCGGCGGCCCTGCCGCACTCCGCTCCACCATCCGACCGCACCGCATTCCCACCGCACCACCATCCGACCGCAGAAAGTGAAGTGACTTGATGGACGTCCACGCCGCATTGGCCGACGCTTCCACCGTGCCGTTCTGGCTCGACACCGACCAGAGCCCCGCACCTCAGCCGCCCCTCGAGTCCGACCTCGAGGCCGATCTCGTCATCGTCGGCGGTGGTTTCACCGGGCTCTGGACGGCGCTGCAGGCGAAGGAGCGCGACCCGGGACGGCACGTGGTGCTGCTCGAGGCGAACTCGATCGGCTGGGCCGCATCGGGTCGCAATGGCGGATTCTGCGCCGCGAGCCTCACCCACGGCTACGACAACGGTGAGACGCATCTGCCGAGCGAGAACGACCAGCTGGCCAGGCTGGGCCGCGAGAACCTCGACGAGATCGAAGCAGCCGTGGCGAAGTACGGGATGGACTGCGAGTTCGAACGCACGGGCGAGCTCGACGTCGCGACCGAGGACTATCAGGTGCCCGATCTGCGGGACGGTCATGACCCGGAGAACGGATTCTTCTTCTACGACCGGGACGAGCTGACACAGCTCGTCAGGTCACCGACCTACAAGGCTGCGCTCTGGGATTCCCGGGAAGTCGCACTGGTCCACCCGGCGAAGCTCTGCTGGGAACTGCTGCGCGTCATCCGCGAGCTCGGCGTCGAGGTCTACGAAGGCACGAAAGTCACGGACGTCAGCGACCAGCGGTTCACCGTGCGGGTGACGACCGAGCAGGCCAGGATCACCGCGAACCGGGTCGCTCTGGCCACGAACGTGTTCCCCTCACTGCTCAAGCGGGTCAGTCTGCACACCGTTCCGGTCTACGACTACGCGCTGATGAGCGAGCCGCTGTCGGATGAGCAGATGGCTGCGATCGGATGGGAGGGGCGGCAGGGCATCGGTGACTGCGCCAACCGCTTCCACTACTACCGGTTGTCCGCCGACAACCGGATCCTGTTCGGCGGCTGGGACGCCGTCTACCACTACGGGCGGCGAGTGTCGTGGAAGTACGACCAGCGGGAGGAGACCTTCGAGACCCTCGCCGAACACTTCTACGAGACGTTCCCCCAGCTCGACGGCGTGAAGTTCACCCACAAGTGGGGCGGGGCGATCGACACCTGCTCACGGTTCTTCTCGTTCTTCACCACCGCCTATCGGAAGAAGGTCGCGATGGCGGCCGGCTTCACCGGCCTCGGCGTCGGGGCCTCCCGGTTCGCCGGCACCGTCATGCTCGACCTGCTCTCCGGCGAGGAGACCGAGCTGACCCGATTGGAGATGGTGCGGAAGCTGCCGCTGCCGTTCCCACCCGAACCCGTCGCCTGGCTGGGCATCAAGATGACGACGAACGCACTCATCAAGGCCGACCGGAACGAGGGCAGACGCGGCCCCCTGCTCAAGGTCCTCGACACCGTCGGCATGGGCTTCGACTCCTGAGGCAGAGCCGGACACCGTTCACGGGAGGTCCTCCCACGCTTGATAGACTTGAGGCGAGCGCGGGAGGACCTCCCGAACACATTCACAAAGGAGCAGTGGACGCATGGCACGTGTCGTCGTTGAGGTGATGCCCAAGCCCGAGATTCTCGACCCCCAGGGCAAGGCGATCTCCGGTGGACTGGCCCGGCTCGGTTTCACCGGCTTCGGCGAAGTCCGCCAGGGAAAGCGCTTCGAACTCGAGTTCGACGGTGACATCACCGACGAGGTGCTCACCCAGGCCCGTGAGGCCGCGGAGAAGCTGCTCTCGAACCCTGTCATCGAGAACGTCGTGGCCGTTCGTCCCCACGAGGATGCCTGATGACTGCCACCGCCATCGACCCAACCGTCTTCACCCAGGGGGCCGGCGCCGAGGCGACCGACACCTCCTCGGCATCGATCGGTGTCGTGACGTTCCCCGGTTCCCTCGACGACCGTGACGCTGCCCGTGCCGTTCGCCTGGCCGGAGCGAAGCCGGTCAATCTGTGGCACGCGGACTCGACGCTCGAAAGCGTCGACGCCGTCATCCTGCCCGGCGGATTCTCCTACGGCGACTACCTGCGCTGCGGCGCCATCGCCCGGTTCGCCCCGATCATGGAGTCGGTCGTCTCCGCCGCCAACGCCGGCATGCCCGTGCTCGGAATCTGCAACGGCTTCCAGGTTCTCTGCGAATCGCATCTTCTGCCCGGTGCCCTGATCCGCAATGACCATCAGCACTTCATCTGCCGCGATCAGGACCTCATCGTCGAGAACTCGGAGACGGCCTGGACGCTGGACTACACCCAGGGCCAGACCATCCGCATCCCGCTGAAGAACGGCGAGGGCGGATTCGTCGCCACCGACGATGTGCTCGACGAACTCGAGTCCACCGGTCGCGTGGTCTTCCGCTACCAGGGCTTCAACCCCAACGGCTCCCTGCGCGACATCGCAGGGATCTCGAACGAACGCGGCAATGTCGTCGGCCTCATGCCGCACCCCGAACATGCCGTCGAGGCCGGATTCGGTCCCGAGTCAGGCAGCGGCGTCGACGGCCAGGGGATCTTCTCCTCGGCGGTTCGCTCGCTCGTCAAGAACGGCTGACACCACTCGCCCCAAGCGATCACTCACCCCAGGCTGCGTGGTTTCAGGGAGCGTGCGTCTGCACTTGCCTGAAGCAGCCTGATTCCGACCCCTGCGCCTCAAGGCCCAGGGGTCGAGTCGTCTCTCGGCCCTGCTCCTGAGTTCGGAGTTGACCCTGCCCCTGAGGGCAGGGTTTAGATTGGCGGAAGGAGGTCAGACGTGCGCATTGGAGAACTCGCATCCCGGGCCGGGGTGTCGGTCAAAGCGATCCGCTACTACGAGCAGATCGGACTGATCACCCCTGCCCGAGAGGTGAATGGGTATCGCTGGTTCGATGACGACCACCTCCGCGCGGTCACCGAGATCCGAGAGCTCAGCGCCATCGGGGTGTCACCGCAGAAGGCGGGTCCATTCCTCGAGTGCTTGGACCTCGGGCACGTGCACGGCGACGAATGCGTGAGCTCGCTCGCCGTCTACCGGGACACGATCGCCGATCTCGACGCCAAGATCGCGGCACTGTCCAACCGACGCGACATCCTGCAGGCCCGCCTGGAAAGCAGCGCTGGGCGAACATTTGAGAAGGAGAAACCGATGGCCGACTTCACCACTCTGCCGAAAGGGCTTCCCGTCCCCGAGGACGACGGCGCGGCTGCCAACCTTCCTGGTCAATCGCTGCCGGACATCACGCTGCCGACCAGCGATGGCGGCGCCGTGAGCCTGAGGACTCTGGGCGAGGGTCGAACCGTCATCTACCTCTACCCGCTGACCGGACGGCCCGGAGTCGACCTCCCCGAGGGATGGGACGCGATTCCCGGAGCACGAGGCTGCTCAACCGAAGCCTGCGACTTCCGCGATCATCACTCAGAACTCCTCGCCGCCGGCGCAGGGCGAGTCTTCGGTCTGTCGAGCCAGGACACGGACTATCAGAATGAAGTCGTCGAGCGGCTGCGTCTGCCATTCCCTATGATCTCGGACGCGGGACTGCAGCTGGCCGACGCACTTTCGCTTCCGACGTTCTCAGCACCCGGCCACGACCGTCTCTACTCACGACTGACGCTGATCATCCGCGACGACGTCATCGAGCATGCGTTCTACCCGATCTTCCCACCCAACACCCATGCGCAGCAGGTTCTCACCTGGCTGCGTGAGCATCCCTGAAGCGCAGACCCTGAGAGGACCACTATGCCGACACGACCGAAGTACAGTTCCACCTTCATCTTCGAAATCGGATCACTCGATGACGACTTCCACCGGATCGACAGCGAGATCGCTGAGCGTGCTCGTCAGATCCCGGGCTTCCTCGGCGAGGAGGCTTGGCACAACGAGGACACAGGCCTCCATTCCGAGGTGTACTACTGGTCGAACATGGACTCGCTGAAACAGCTGATCGCCATGGACACCCACCAGACGGCGAAGAGCCGGTATGGGGAATGGCTCGGCGAATACCGCGTTGTCATCGCCGAAGTGCAGTCCGTCTACGGGAACCCTTCGCTCGGCCTCGACCACGTTCCGCAGCTCGACGAGCACTCCCAGGGCCAGGACAGCCGAACTCCCCAGGAAGAGCAGGTATGACCGGTCTACCGGAGCGGCTCAGCCGAGAGGTTCGGAGTTCCTTCGGGCGAAGATCACCGCACCCGCCCCGAGCAGGAGGAGTACGACGCCTGCTGCCAACCCGGTGATCTCGGCGCCGGTGCGCGGGATCGAACCCGTCCTGCCTGAATCTCCGTTACCTGTGGAAACATCCTCAGACCCTGCAGTGACCTCGAATCTGCCTTCCAGCACAGTATCTCCACACGTGGCCACGACGTTGTAGGTGCCCACATACGCTTCCGGCCGATCCTCGAGCCCGAAGACCCTCACCGAGGCGGTTCCCGCTTCATCCACGTTGACCGTGCGGTCGAAGAGCAGTGCGCCAGGTTCGGTTCCCCAGACCTCGAACCTCACGGAATCGCGACCCGACCCGCAGTTGTGGACGGTCAGCTGCACTCCCTTGCTCTCGTTGACGAAGTCGGTGCCGGAGACCGTCTTCGGCGACACGGTCAGAGCCGGATCGATCGTGTCACTGCCATTCGGGGTGACCGTGAACATCGCTTCGGCGATGACGTCGCCGCAGGTGGCGCTGACCAGGTGCTCACCGATGAATTCGTAGCCGTCGTCGACGTCCTCTGCCAGCACGAAGGTGATGCTGGCTTCGCCACCGTCGTCGGCGACCTGTGTCTCCTCCCAGTAGGGCGTACCGGGATCGTCCTTGAGCTCGCTGCTGAAGAGCACCTCGGCGCCAGGAGCGCATCCGGTCATCGTCATCGTGACGCCGCTCTCGCGGAAGGCGGAGAGCTTCTGGGACTCGGGCGAGACCGTGAGCGCCGATTCTGCGTCACCCGGGTCATCGGCAATGACCTCCACACTGCCGTCGAAGGTGACGGGGTCGACCCCGGGGCGTTCGACCGTGACGGTGAAGTCGACGGTGGTTCCCGCCTCGATCTCAGAATTGCCGATGATCGTGCCCTCGAACAGCCCGTCGCGGGCCACGATGGTGGGATCGCCGAGGCTGGGAGTGACGATGTCCCCAGTCTTGAGTCCGTCGATGCTGTACCTGATGCCCTGATCTCGGTCGCGGATCTCCTCCGCGGTCAGCTGCGGCGTCAGGAGCGAGAATGTCGCGTCGATCGGTTCGGCCGCTTCGGTCGTCTCGGCGTCTTCGGTCTGCTCCGCTTCCTCGCCCCGCGCGGTTTCGCTTCGTTCCGCTCCTTCGCTCGGCGCGGTTTCGCTTCGTTCCGCTCCTTCGCTCGGCGCAGTTTCGCTTCGTTCCGCTCCTTCGCTCGGAGCAGTTTCGGCTTCTTCGCCCGGCGCGGCTCCCGAAGTCTGGTCGGCTCCCGAAGTCTGGTCGGCTCCCGATGTCTGGCCAGCTCCCGATTCGCCGCTCGGCTCTTCCCCCGCAGGAGGGTTCTCGGTCTTTCCGGTGCCTCCGTCGCTTCCCTGAGCGACGACGGCGCTCGAATCGTGCACGTCTTCGGCAGCAGCCGGCGCCACACCGAAGGTGACGAGCCCGA
>NZ_JAPSIB010000032.1:0-11424 GCF_031179145.1 Brevibacterium sp. | reverse complement strand
GGCTCTTCCCCCGCAGGAGGGTTCTCGGTCTTTCCGGTGCCTCCGTCGCTTCCCTGAGCGACGACGGCGCTCGAATCGTGCACGTCTTCGGCAGCAGCCGGCGCCACACCGAAGGTGACGAGCCCGAGGGCGATGGCTGCTGCGATGGCCAGCCGTTTCATGATCGTCCTTCCAGAGGCATTGTCACCCGCGCCGAAACCTCGGTGTGGCTAATCCGGACAATACGCAGATCGGGCCGACAAGCCGACTATTGGTCATTGAGTTCATGAAGGAACTGTGATTGCGGAGAGACCCCCGCCGCTATCGGATCGAGACCGGTCCTCCATCGTCGAGTGACCATGGCAGTGCCGACCTCGATCCGGCCGGCACCGCTTCCGCCTCGCGGCAGGTCCTTTCCCAGGTCATCCGGTTTTCTTCTGAATTAAGAGGCAGCTCGCCGGTCGTCGACTATGACGAAAAGGTCATCGTTCGCGAGTGCTGCGGCATCAGGAGAATCACGAAAGTGACCTATCCGCGCTGTTGTCTCGGAGAATCGTTATCCGTCCAGAATCAGGTCAGCCGACCGGACGCAGAACCAGCGCATCGGACCGGGTGCAGAGAATGACACTGCCCCGGGGTGAACCCCCGGGGCAGCATGACGATCGACTTGAACTCAGGAACCGGCGGACTTCGCCTCTTCCTCCCTCGCGATCTCGACAGCGGCATCGGCGATCGGCTCGTCGCCTGTCGTTTCCTCCGCGCTGACTCCGGACTCGGCGTCGACCTCTGCCAGCACCTCGGCGGCGAACTGCTCTTCGGCGTCCTCACCGCGGAACTGCGACATGTACAGCCGGTGGTAAGCGCCTTCGGTCGCGAGCAGCTCCTCATGGCTGCCCTGTTCGACGATCGCCCCGTTCTCCATCACGAGGATGGTGTCGGCGTCGCGGATCGTCGACAGTCGGTGAGCGATGACGAACGAGGTCCGGTCCGTCCGCAGCGCTGCCATGGCCTGCTGGACGAGCACCTCGGTGCGGGTGTCGACCGACGAGGTCGCCTCGTCGAGGATGAGCAGCGACGGGTCGGCGAGGAAGGCTCGCGCGATCGTGATGAGCTGGCGCTCACCGGCGGAGACGCTGCCTGAATCCTGGTCGATGACCGTGTCGTAGCCGTCCGGAAGCTGCCGGACGAATCGATCGACCATCGTCGCCCTCGCCGCGTCGAGGACCTCCTCGTCGGAGGCACCGAGTCGGCCGTAGCGGATGTTGTCGCGGATGGTGCCCTCGAACAGCCACGCATCCTGGAGCACCATCCCGACGTGCGAGCGCAGATCTGCTCGAGTCAGGTCCCGGATGTCGACTCCGTCGAGACTGATGGTGCCGCCGCTGATCTCGTAGAACCGCATGACGAGGTTGACCAGGGTGGTCTTGCCCGCCCCGGTCGGACCGACGATGGCGATGGTGTGACCGGGGTCCGCAGTGAAGGAGACCTTCTCGATGAGCGGGGAGTCCTCCTCGTAGCGGAACGTGACGTCGGAGAACTCGACTCGGCCCGGGGTGCGGGGCGGCAGCGACTCGTGCGCGTCGTCGGGCTCCTCCTCATCCGCGTCGAGAAGCTCGAAGGTCCGCTCCGCCGAGGCGACACCGGACTGCAGCATGTTCGCCACGCCCGCCATCTCGGAGATCGGCTGCGAGAACTCCCGCGAGTACTGGATGAATGCGGTCGCATCTCCCAGTGTCATCTGTCCCGAGGCCACCTTGAGTCCACCGGCGACGGCGATGAGGACGTAGCTGAGGTAGGACACGAACTGCATCGCGGGCATGATCATGCCCGACACGAACTGGGCTCCGGCCGATGCGCGGAACAGTTCGTCGTTGCGGCGGTCGAATTCGGCGAGCATGACCTCGTCGCGACCGAAGGCGCGGACGACGTCAAGCCCCGAGAAGGATTCCTCGACGTGGCCGTTGACCTCGCCGGTGTGCTTCCACTGGGCCTTGAACAGCTTCTGCGAGCGCACGCCGATGACTCCGGCGATGATGCCCGACAGCGGCAGGGCGATAAGTGCCAGCAGCGCCAGCTGCCAGGACACGATGAACATCATCACGCCGATGCCGATGATCGTCAGGGCGGCCTGCACGAGTTGAGCGAACGCCTGCTGCAGCGCCTGCTGGATGTTGTCGACGTCGTTCGTCACCCGTGACATCACGTCACCGCGCTGTCGGGTGTCGAAGTAGCGCAGCGGGAGCCGGTTGATCTTGCGTTCGATGTCCTCGCGCAGTCGGTAGACGACCCTCATCACCAGGGCATTGAGGATGTAGCCCTGCGCCCACATGAGCATCGAGGCCACAAGGTACATGAGGAGGACGATGATGATGATCTGGCCGAGCGCCGTGAAGTCGATGCCCTGGCCGGGGACGACGTCGGCGGTGGCGAGCATGTCGGCGTAGTCGTCACGTCCGGCGGCTCGTGCCTGCGCGATGATGGCATCGATGGAGACGTCTGCCGGCAGCTGAGAGCCGATGACGCCGGAGTACACGATGTCCATCGCCCGGCCGAGGACCTTCGGAGCGATGACGGTGAGCACGACGGATCCGACGACGAGGAGGACGACGTTGATGAGTCCGACCTTCTCGGACCGCATCAGCCCGAGCAGGCGCTTGACCGAGGGCCAGAAGTGCTTGGGCTTGCGGGCGGGAGTCCCGCCGAACATGTCCCCTTCGTCGCCTTGGGGAACGTACTCCTCGTCGACTTCGTCAGGTGTCACGGTTGCGGTGTCGCTCATGTCAGTTCACCCCTTCCGTGGTCAGCTGGGATTCGACGATCTCCTGATACGTCGGGTTAGTCTCGAGCAGTTCGTCATGCGTTCCCCGTCCGACGATCCGACCTTCGTCGAGGACGATGATCTGGTCGGCCTCCCGGATCGTGGAGACGCGCTGGGCGACGACCACGACCGTGGATTCGGAGGTGGTCGCGAACAGGGCCTCGCGCAGCCGCGCGTCGGTGGCGACATCGAGGGCGGAGAACGAGTCGTCGAAGACGTAGATGCGGGGTTTGGCCGCCAGGGCCCTGGCGATGCACAGCCGCTGACGCTGACCGCCGGAGAAGTTGGTACCGCCCTGGGCCACACCCTCTTCGAGCTGCTTCGGCTTCGCGGCGACGAAGTCGGCGGCCTGCGCGGTCGTCAGCGCCTCCCACAGTTCGGCATCGGTCGCGAATTCGCTGCCGAAGCGCAGGTTCGAGCCGATGGTGCCGGAGAACAGGTAGGGCTTCTGCGGCACCAGGCCGACGAGCTGCGCCAACTGGTGTCGGTTGAACCTGTTGACGGGAACGCCGTCGATGCGCACCTGACCGGACTGCGGGTCGAGCAGCCTGGGGATCAGGTTGACGATCGTCGTCTTCCCGGCTCCGGTGGACCCGATGATCGCCGTCGTCGTCCCGGGCCGGGCGGTGAAGCTGAGATTCTCGAGGACGGGGACCTCGGCGCCGGGATAGCCGAAGGTGACAGAGTCGAACTCGAGCTCACCTCGGCGTGGGAGCTCTTCGACTCCTTCCGGAATGACCATGGATGAGGTCGAGGAGAGAACCTCCGAGATGCGTTCGGCGCAGACGACGGCGCGCGGGATCATCATCATCATGAACACACCCATCATCACGGCGACGAGAATCTGCAGGAGGTACTGGAGGAACGCGGTCAGCGACCCGACCTCCATCTGCCCGGCGTCGACCCGCTGGCCGCCGAACCACAGCACGGCGGCCGTGGCGAGGTGGAGGATCATCATGATGGCGGGGAACATGAGCACGAAGAGGTTGCCGACCTTGACCGAGGTCTCGGTCAGCGCGCGGTTGGCGTCGGCGTAGCGATCGGCCTCGAACGGCTCACGGACGAAGGCGCGGATGACGCGGATGCCGGTGATCTGCTCGCGCAGGACTCCGTTGATGTCGTCGACCTGATCCTGCATCCGCCGGAACAGCGGCATCAGCTGGAACACGAGAATGCCGACGACCACGAACAGGGACGGCACCGACACCCACACCAGCCAGGACAGGCCGACGTCTTCGCGCAGGGCCATGATGATGCCGCCGATGCACATGATGGGAGTCGAGACCATGAAGTTCAGGGTCATCAGCACCAGCATCTGCACCTGCTGGACGTCGTTGGTGTTGCGGGTGATGAGGGTGGCGCTGCCGAACTTGCCGACTTCGAGCGCCGAGAGCTCATCGACCTTGCTGTAGATGGACCGGCGCAGATCACGACCGACTCCCATCGCCGCGCGTGCTCCGAAGAAGATGGCGGTGATGGCGGTGACGACCTGGACGAGGCAGACGATGAGCATCGTCAAACCGGTCGACCAGATGAAGTCGGTGTCGCCGGTGGCCACACCTTCGTCGATGATCCGGGCGTTGAGGCTGGGGAGATAGAGAGCGGCGATGGTCGACGCCAATTGCAGCACGACGACCAGAACGATGAACAGCCAATAGGGTTTCGCGAATTTCAGGGACAGGCGTAAGAGAGCCACGGTGAACGTCCTGGGGATTTTTGAGGGTGGAGACTACCGCTGGAATGGCGCAAC
Organism: Brevibacterium sp.; assembly: GCF_031179145.1. Lineage (GTDB taxonomy): Bacteria > Actinomycetota > Actinomycetes > Actinomycetales > Brevibacteriaceae > Brevibacterium. Next base: position 6,877 of record NZ_JAPSIB010000032.1, on the reverse strand, counting down.
ACATCATCTTACATTCGTTCTCCGTCCTTTCAAGGGGTGGAACTGAAATTCTTTGAGATCCCATCCCACCACGAGGTCCTGACACAGCGTGCCTCCGTGCGAAACCCGCTCTCGCCTTTAGGCTGGGAACCATGAGCACAGAATTGCAGGATCTGGTCAACAGCGCCGTCTTCCTCTCCACCGAGATGCAGTCGCATTTCGGCAGGCTCATCGCAGACGCGACCTGGGAGGTCGACTTCACCGCCGATCCGCAGCTGACGTTCTCGTCAGAGAACGGCCCTGTCCTGCGGACGCGTCCCCACCTGCTCGGTTCGGAGTCCCATGGCACCTGGCTGTGGGGGTGGGACAACATCAACGACTTCCCCGAACCCGTGGTCGACCTGTCACACCAGGTCCGCCGGTTCGGGGCCGGGGAGAGCGTGGCCGAACTGACGACCGCTGAGCTCGAGCTCGACGACGAGCTGGCCCTGCGCCTGACGCTGGCCGCGAAGGCGGCGACCGGCACGTGGGCTCACTACCCGGCCGCCGCCGGTGCGGGCACGACGGTGTGGCTGCTCGTCGATGCCCCCGAGCTCACCCTGCCGGCCCCGCAGGTCAAGGCGACGGTCCGGGCGCTCATGCAGGGGCTGACCCTGACCACGGTCGATGACCATCGCGCCGCTCTCGAGGCGTACGTGGCCCGGCGCGGCATTCCCATCGCACCGCTGGCCGAGGACGGGGTCCGTCTCCTCTTCGCCGACGGCAGTGCCGACCTGTCCTTCGACGACCAGCGCCGGATCTCCAACTGCGAGGTCCAGTCCCCCTTGGAGGTCGAGGCCGCCGAGCAGTTCGCCGAGGCATCGCCCGGGGCGGCAGCGTCGGACACGCGGCCCGCACCCTCGGAAGCACCATCCTCGAAGGCGGAGACCGCACCCGCCGGCACTCCCGCCGCGGAGCAGGAGCGGAAGGCGCCTGCCGCGAAGTCGGAGGAGCAGCCGGTTCAGTCCCACGACCAGGAGGCCCCCGCCGAAGCACCGTCACGCGCCGAGGCGCCTGCCCCGGACGAAGCAGCTGCCCGCGCCGATGCGCCTGTCCAGGCACCGGCGCCTGCCGAGCCGGTGGAGCCGGCCGCTTCCGCGCCCGAGGAGACGCCGACCGAGACGAGTCCAGAGCAGGAGTCTCCCGCCGAGGCGGCCGCTTCCTCCCGCGAGGACGAGCGTCCCGCAGACGCCACCACACCGGCAGAGCCCCGTGAGCCGAAGGAGGACGCACGAGACTCCGAGGCGGACGAGGCTCAGCCCAAGAAGAAGAAGGGCCTGTTCTCGAAGCTCTTCGGCCGCTGAACCGCTGGGTCCCCAGATCTGCGGGGTCCCGAGCGCGCCCAGCCTGCCTATTTCGCCTGGGCGGCGTAGGCCTCGGCTGCTTTCCTGGGCACCAGCACGACCGGGACCGGGGAGTGCTTGATGATCTTCGCCGCACGTGACCCCAGGGACAGCCGCGTCAGGGGTCCGAGCGTGCTCGATCCGATGAGGAGCACCTCGGCGTCCTTCCAGCCGATGGTCCTCACCGCGGTGTCCCAGTCGGGCCCGACCCCGACGACGACCTCGGTCTCACGTCCGCTGAGTTCGTCGGCGTCGTCGAGCAGCTCCTCGGTCTGGCTGCGGATGACGTCGGTCCATTCGCGCACGAGGTCTCCCTCGGTGTCGACTCCCGATCCCGCGCTGACCCCGGTGATCGCCGATTCCGGTCGTGGTGCGAAAGCGGCGATGCGCAGCGAGGCCCGGGCAAGTCCTGCGACCGCCGCGGCTCCGCGGACCAACGACGCCGAGGTGTGGGATCCGTTGAAGGCTGCCGTGACGCGCTCGAGCGCCGGAGTCTGCGGCAGTGCGAAGCCGGCCGGGGCGATGGCGACGGGGAGCTCTGCGGATTGCAGGAGGCTCGTCGACACGGTCCCCAGCCGAATGGTGCCCGGCTCGCTGTCCGCGGCCGAGCCGACGACCAGACGCATCGCATCGACTTCGGCGCAGACCTCGAGCAGCCCGCGGCGGATGGAACGGGCCTCCCTGACCAGACTGCGGACGTCGATGTCGTCGGGAACCGTGGCGCTCACCTCGGCGAGGATCTGCTGGGACAGCGTCACGATGTGCCGGCGGTACTCGGTGTCGACCTTGGGCAGGATCAGGGGTGAGGCGACGGCGCTGACGGCGACGAGCACCACCGGCTGTCGGTAGGAGCGCGCCAGCAGCACGCCGAGGTGAACGGCAGGAGCGTTGTCATGCCCGGGGGCCACCCCGACGACGACGCTCATCGGGCAGCCACCTCGGCGGCGGTGTCGAGCTCTTTGCCGAGGACGGAGTTCTTCCGGCCGGTGAAGAAGTACCAGACGAGGAACACAGCGGTCCAGACCGCGAAGACGATGATGGTGATCGGGCGCAGGTCCTTGATGATCCACAGGCAGCCGATGATCGACAGGATCGGGATCACCGGGTAGAAGGGAACCGTGAAGGAGCGCTCGAGCCCGGGTTCGCGCCGGCGCAGGACCATGACCGCGATCGACACGACGAGGAATGCGGCGAGCGTCCCGATGCTCGTCATCTCCGCGAGGAAGTTGATCGGCAGGACTCCGGCGAGGATCGCGACGACGACGGCGACGATGATCGTGTTGGGCACAGGCGTCATGGTCCGCGGGTGCACGGTCTGGAAGATCTTCGGAGCCATCCCGTCCTTCGACATCGCGAACAGGATGCGGGTCTGGCCGTAGAGGACGACGAGGGTCACGGAGAAGATCGAGATCACGGCGCCGATGGCGACGATGGTGCCGGGCCACGAGGCGCCGATGATGGTCTCGAGGATCGCCGACAGACCGGCGGACTGGCCGTCGAACTTCTCGGCCTCCTGGGCGCCGAGGCCGGCGATGGCGACGAGGACGTACACGACGGTGACGATGACGAGCGCGGAGATGATCGCGATCGGCAGGTTCTTGCGCGGGTTCTTCGCCTCGTCGCCGGCGGTGGCGACAGCGTCGAGGCCGACGAAGGAGAAGAAGATGATGCCGGCTCCGGTCATCACCCCACTGAGACCGAAGGGGGCGAAGTCGGCGAAGTGGTCGGCGTTCCAACCGGTCAGGCCCACGGCGACGAAAAAGATCAGCACGGAGATCTTGATGACGACCATGATCGTGTTGGTGATCGCCGAGTGGGAGGTGCCGGAGATGAGCAGCAGGGCGCAGAGGAGGATGAGGATGACGGCGGGGAGGTTGACGATTCCGCCCTCCTCGGGCGCGTAGGACAGGGCCTCGGGCAGCTGGAAGCCGAAGAGGTTGCCGAGCAGCTGGTTGACGTATTGGGACCAGCCGACGGCCACGGCTGCGGTGGAGACCCCGTATTCGAGGAGCAGGCACGCCGCGACCCCCATCGCGGGCAGCTCGCCCAGCGTCGTGTAGGCATAGGAGTAGGAGGACCCGGAGACCGGGACGCTGCCGGCGAGCTCGGCGTAGCACAGGGCGGAGAGACCGGCGACCACGGCGGCGATGACGAATGACCAGATGACGGCCGGGCCGGCGACGGGAACAGCCTCGGACAGGATGAAGAAGATGCCCGTCCCGATCGTGCCGCCGACGCCGATCATGGTGAGCGGGAACAGCCCGATGCTGCGTTTGAGTCCGTGCTCGTCGTCCTCGGTTCCTCGCGCCGGCACCGGCTTGACCCGGAACAGCTGCTCTTTCATTGTCGCCATGTGTGTTGTCCAGACTTCTTCGTCGGTCCCGGCCGGTGGGCCGAGACGTGGGTGGGATGGTCAGCGTGAGCCGTGGCGACGACCTCGAGGCAGCCGCGTGTTCACCGCCGGCAGTACGCAGGAAGAAGCGGTGGCCGCCGGTTCGGCAGCCACCGCTCGGCGGTGGTTCAGGATTCGGCGATCACGCGGAATCGGGTGAGCGAGGAATCGACGGCGCCGCGAACGTATCCCGTCGGAGAGGACGACACGGCGTCGAGGAACGCGACCGTCTCCGCGGTGATCTCCTCCCCCGGCAGCACGTTCGGCACTCCGGGCGGGTACGCGGCCAGGGCGTCGGCGGAGATCCGGCCGATCGCCTCGGCGGCGGGGACCACCTCGGTGGCGGCGAAGTACCCGTCCCGCGGGAGCAGCCGCATCCGCCCGGGAGCGGGCAGTGCGGGGAAGTCCTCGGCGCGCAGCTGTTCGCTCCGGGCCTGCGCGGCGGCATCGGATTCGATGACGGTGACGAGGGCCCGGTGGACGGCGTCGACGTCGGGGGTCTTGCCGGCGCCGATGACGGCGACCAGCGTCGTCGCGGTCGACATCTCGAAGTAGATGCCGTGGTGTCCGATGAGCTGGTCGCGAACCCAGTGGGCGCTCAGCCCCGTCGCCGACAGGTCGATCGGCACCCGCAGGAGGTCGGCGTCGACGATGTCGTCGAAGGAGCCGAAGGTCTCCCCCACATCGCGCATGCGGTCATCGGCGGCGATGAGCTCGCGGAACCGGCAGGCGGTGACGATCGAGGCGCCGATCGCGTCCTCATTCGTCGCGAGGCTGCGCCGGGCGACGTCGAGGGAGCCCATGAGCAGCGCCGACGACGAGGTCGAGGCAGTCATCCCGAAGGCACGTTCGACGAGGGGCTCGAGCACGTCGGCGAAGGGTCCGTCGCCGAGGTGGAGCATCGCCGACTGCGTCAGTGAACCGGCGAGCTTGTGCGTCGAGGAGACGACGAGGTCCGCGCCGAGGCGAGCGGGCGACTCGGGCAGGCGCGGGTGGAATCCGAAGTGCGGTCCCCAGGCGCCGTCGACGATCAGCGGCGCTCCGAAGGAGTGCGCGATCTCGCTCAAGGTCCACACGTCGGCGACCGAGCCGAAGTAGCTGGGTGAGACGATGTACACCGCCGAGGCGGGACGACCGTGATCGTGGGCGTCGCGGAGAGCGGCTTCCAGCGCAGCGGGCGAGACACCGTGGGCGATGCCGTTGCGGGTGTCGACATTCGGCAGGACGTAGCTCGGGTGAAGCCCGGCCAGGACGATGCCGTCGCTGAAGCTGGAGTGGGCGCTGCGCTGGGACAGGACGTTCTCCCCCAGCCCGCGGACGGCGAGAGCGACGGTGCGGTTGGCCTGCGAGGCGCCGTTGGTGAGGAACCAGGTGCGCCGCGCGCCCCAGGCATCGGCGGCCAGCGCCACAGCCTGATCGAAGGGAGAACCTGCCTCGAGGTCGACACCGTCGATGAGCATGGGAATGTCGAGGTGCAGGGCCCGTTCCCCGATGAAATCGGCGAGGCCTGTGCTCATCCCGGCGTCTGTGCCGCCGTGGCCGGGGACCATGAGCTGGATCGGTTCGCGACCGGCGAATTCCTGCAGCGCCTCAGCGTAGGGCGCGCGGTCCTGATCGAGACGGAAGCGCGAATGCTCGCGGCGAGCCGAAGCAGCCGAGTGAGCGACCCGATCGATCGAGTCGTGCTCGGCGGGCAAGGTGACACTCTGGGATGACGATTCCAACATGGTCCCATCATCTCGGTCGAGACGGCTCCGCGGAATACCTGAAAACACTGCCGAGCACCAGACACCGTATGGTACTGGCACCTGCGATCGGCCGTTCAGGATCTAGACTTCCCTTATGCTCGATCTTCGACAGCTGACGGCCCTGCGCGCGGTGGCCCTCACGGGATCTGTCACGCGCGCGGCTCGGCAACTGGGATGGAGTCAGCCCTCCGTCGACTATCACCTGCGAAATCTCGATCGCCTCGTCGGCACGCCGCTCTTGCGCCGCACCACCCGCGGCTCGACGCTGACGCCGGCGGGCATGATGATGCTCGAGCAGGGCAACCGGATCCTCAACCTCAGCGAACGGGCGTTGAAAGATGTCCGCGCCCACGCCGCGACGGGGGCGACCCGCCTGCAGTTCGGCGCCTTCCCCACCGCGGCGGCTTTCCTCCTGCCCTCTCTTGTCGGCCTGGCGAAGCAAGAGGGGATCCACATCCAGAGCACCCTCGAGGAGTTCGGTCAGCTGGTCTCTCACGTCAACCGTCACGAGTACGACGTCGTTCTCGTCTATTCGGTGCCCGGCTACGACCTGCCGTTCGCCACCGATATCCAGACCACAGAGGTGTTCCGTGATCCCCTGCACCTCGCCCTCCCCGAGTCCCATCCCCTGGCGGTGCCCGAACCCATCGATGTGGAGACCCTCCTCACCCTCGATGAGGAGAACTGGCTGTTCGGCTCGACCCCCGATGATCCAATGGACCTCGTGGTCATCGATGCGTTCCGCGCTGCCGGGCACGAGCTCGAGGTGGCTTTCAGGACGGATGACTTCTCGGTCATGCTCGGCATGATCGCCGCCGGCATGGTCATCGGCCTGGTCCCGAGCATGGCGGCGGGAAACGCTCCCGCCGGCGTCGTGCTCCGTGAGATCGCGGACCCGAGGTTCTCCAGGTCTCTGCTGCTTGCGGCTCCGTCTGTGGGCGCCGGCAAAGAACCGCCACCGACCGTGGCGCGATTCGCTGCGGTGGTGCGCCAGGCCATCGCCGAGGCGGATCTCGGGTAGGTGTCCGGATCACCGGCACCGGCCGGGTCACGGGTAGGTGTCCGGATCACCGGTAGGTCGACGGATCACAGGTAGGCCCCCGGATCACAGGTAGGCCCCCGAATCCTCGGCACGGGAACGCTGGGCTCAACCCGCCGGTGAATATGAAAAAGGGATGGCCCCGCGCGGCCAGCCCTGCTCTTCATTGAAGAAGAACACAACTGGACACGAAGGGCCACCCCGAGTTTGATTTGCGGCGGTCACTTACTCTCCCACAACCACCAAGTTGCAGTACCATCAGCGCGAATGGGCTTAGCTACCGGGATCGGAACGGTTAACCGGGCGTTTCCCCACCACTATCACCACCGCAAAAACA
>NZ_JAPSIB010000031.1 GCF_031179145.1 Brevibacterium sp. | reverse complement strand
AGCGTCATAATGCTGCTGTGATGTGTCTGGCCAGGCGTCGGCTCAATGTCATGTTCGCGATGGTCAAGCACGGGGTCTTCTACGAGGCGAAGACCCCGGCTGCTGCTTGACAATGAATGTAACGGGCACCTCGATGACTCAGGCAGCACCTCGGCGACGGGCTTCAACGTCACCGACGCTGCGCCTAAGCGAAGGGAAGAGGGGCGAGGCTCAGTCGCCGGGCCACTCGCCGGTCAGGCGCTGGAACACTCGCGCTCCGCCGCGGTCGACGGCAGCCTTGACCACGGCGAAGATCGCGCCCTGGACCGCTGCCGCGAAGAGGATCTCCTTGACGTCGAACTCGGATTCGAGAGCCTTCGGCGCATCTTCGGTGTGCTGGGGAGTCACCCGCTTCCACACCTGCTTGAACACGACGCCGGCGAGGGCACCGCTGATGAGGCCGCTGAGCAGCCCGACGGGACGATAGAGGATCTTCGCCGAGGTGTTGGACGACTTCTTCTTTGCCATCGTTCGTTCCTTTCCGCAGAAGCTGCCGGTCTGAGCTGCTGATCTATTCGCGGGCGCGTTTGATGAGGACGACGGTGAGGGCGGCGAGGGCCACAGCGCTGACCGCCAGCCCGATCCACGCGTTGTTGTTCGGCTTGCCCGTCTCGTCCGTGAAGGTGTCCTTCGTCTTCTGGGCATAGTCGCTGGCGGTGCGCTTCGCGTGGTCGACCTGCGCCGCGACCTGCTCCTTCGCGGTGTCGAGCTGCTCGCGAGCCTGTGCTTTGACGTCGAGCCTCTTCGACAGTTCCTCAACGGTCTCGCCGAGGTCGTGCCGAGTGCGCTCGATGTCGTCCTCGATCTCCTCCGGCGAGGCATCGCTTCCGGGTTCGGGGGTCAAAGCCGCGTGGCGGGCGGCGACCGGCGGGGACTCCGTCACCGCAGCCGGGCCGGGGTTCGCCGACGGACCCTTGGTCGACGGGGTCCCGGCGGGTGTCCCGGCCTGTTCCGGCGAGGTCGTGCCGCGGGACCGGCCGGTGGTCGGCGTTGCCGAACTGGGAGGAACGATCAGTGTGTCCGAGGACTCGTGTGAAGGCTCCGAATCCCTGGCCGGCCGTTTCGGATCCTGGTAGGGCTCAGCAGTGCCGGGCACCTCGTTGCCGGCCTGTCCGGCAGCCGGAGGTGTGTCGCCGGCGGGGACAGCTGCACTCGGAATGCCTGCCTCGTTCGGCGGCTTCGGTGCCTGCGGGTCACGATCAGAGCTGGTCATGTCGGCTGCTCTCCTTCACTTCGGCGACGTCTCGATTGAGGTTTGTCATGGTTCGTTCTGGAGTCGGTGAGAGGTCCTCCACCTTCTTCTTGCCCACCATCGCTGCGATGCCCGCGGCGATGAACAGCACGACCGTGACGATCAGGGCCGCGGCCCAGGCGGGCAGGACGAGAGCCAGAGCGAGGATGGCTGTGGCGATCAGCGCTCCGAAGCCGAACAGGGCGAGGATTCCACCGGCGCCCATGAAGCCCGCGCCGGTTCCACCCTGCTTCGCCTTCGCGGTGAGCTCTGCCCGAGCCAACCGCATCTCGTCTCGGACCAGTCGGGAAGTCTGCTCCGACAGGCGTGTGATCAATTCAGCGGTCGTTGGTTCCGGCCGCGGTTCCGGGTGGCTCATCTCTACCCCTAACCTCAAGTGGTCTTGCGAGTTAGTGTGACGAAATTATCACCGGGGTATGAGGGGGTCAACGGTCTGAGTTGCCTCGCGGAAATCACCGGGACCTCCGTCGTGACATCGGCACAGTTCAGTCGAAGCTCGGCATTCGGCGTCAGGAGGCGCCGCGGAGGCGGGCGGCTTCGACCAGCCGTTCGGCTCCCGATGTCCATTCGTCGCCGTGGCCGACAAGGACGGTTCCGGCACCCGTCTCTGCGATCGCATCCAAGGATTTCAGTGCCCGAGCAGGGTCGACGGTGGCGGCCCCGGAGACGATCTGCGGTCCCGTCGTGCCCCGATACGGATTCAGAGTCACGACTGCGTCTCCGGCGATCACCGTGTCCCGGTCGGGGAAATGCAGCGAGCAGTGGCCGAGCGTGTGCCCAGGGGTGAACAGGACGTGGGGGCGGCCGGGCACCGGCAGCGGCGATTCGACGATGGGCTGGACCGTAGTGATCGGTTTCGGCCACCACGCGCGGTTCTTGAGGAATCCGGCCGCGATCGGCAGGGCTTTGATCTGGGTCAACAGATACCAGGTCAGCGGCCGATCCCGGCCGTACTGGCGTGGGTGACGGGTGAGGGGAATGTCGTTCTCATGGATGTAGACGGGGATGTCGAGAGCAGAACGCAGTCGTTCGGCGATGCCGATGTGGTCGAAGTGACCATGAGTCAGGACGATGGCCTTGATGTCCTGGGGGCGCCTGTCGAGCTCGATCAGAGCTTCGTTCAGCGACGCCCAACTGGTGGGCAGCCCGGCGTCGACAATGGTGATCCCGGTGTCGTCTTCGACGATGAACCAGTTGACGTGAGAGTCCTCGATGCAGTGGATTCCCTCGGCGACGTTCTTCTTCAGCATGTCGACCTCCTTCGACGCGCGACCGGCGTCCTTCGAACCTGGTCCCCGCACCTGGGCCGGAACCTCGGTCCTATGCATGGTGTCTTGTCAGTCTCGCCTATAGTCCGTCATCTTAGGCCGCAGTCCGCCGATCCTGCTGCTGCCGATTGTGCTTCGCTGAAATCTCCGCCACCGCCCAGCGGAGCCAGTCCACAGAGCGCCGACCCGACGTGACTGTGACCGTTGTCGCTCCGATCTCACACCGAGGGCGATGAAACCTCGCGGCTCGCACATTCGCTAACGTAGATTCGCCGATCACTGCGGCAGACCCGAATCGGTGCCGCCACGCACCTGCAATGAAGAGGAATATCCACGCATGGAACACATGGGCATCGTCTCGCTGATCCCACCGATTCTGGCAATCGCACTCGCCGTGCTGCTCAGAAACGTCGTTGTCGCGCTTTTCGTCGGAATCTTCGTCGGACTGCTCGTGATCGTGGGCCCGAACCCGGTGAGCACAACGATGAGTCTGGTGACAGATCACTTCGCGCCGGTCGTCACGGACAGCTACAACGCCGGAGTGATGATCCTGCTGTTCTTCATCGGCGGCTTCGTCGCCTTGGTCGAGCGGTCGGGAGGGGGAGCGGCACTTGCGGCCAAGGCGGCCCGCTTCATCGACAGCCGTGGCAAAGGACAGCTGGCAGCCTGGCTCGGCGGCCTGCTCATCTTCTTCTCCGACCTCGGAACCCCGCTCATCGTCGGGCCGGTCTTCGAGAAGATCTTCGACAAGCTCCGGCTGTCGCGGGAGAAGCTGGCATGGATTCTGGATTCCACCTCCTCGCCGGTGGCTGTGCTCATCCCGTTCATCGGCTGGGGCATCTACATCATGGGTCTCATTCGTGAGGAATTCGATCGAGAAGGTCTCGGGACATCGGAGCTCTCCGTGTTCATCGGAGCGATTCCGTATCAGTTCTATGCGATTCTCGCGGTATCGGCCATCCCGGTTGTTGCGCTGACGAAGACCGACTTCGGTGCGATGCGCCAGGCCGACCAGCGGGTGCGAGACACCGGGGAGCTCTACTGGCCCAATTCGAAGCCATTGCGCCGGAGCGAGTCGGACAGCGCCGACTCGATGACAGAGGGAAGCCGGCCCATTGTCATCTGGCTTCCGCTGCTCGTCCTGTTCGTCACGCTCTTCGGCATCCTCTCCACGATGGGATTCCCGGTCGAACCGGTCCCCGGTGAAGAGTTCAGGGCCGCATTGAGCACCGCGTATCTGTTTGCGGCGATTGTGCTCATCGCTCTGATGCTGATCTTCAAGGTGAAGAGCATCGGCGAGATTCTGGGCGGCTATGTCAAGGGCATGGAGAAGATGATCAGCGTCGTGCTGATCCTCGTTCTCGCGTGGACGTTGGGTGGGCTGCTCGAACAGATGGGCACCGCGAACTTCCTCGTGGAGATGATGGCGGGAACAGTCCCCGCATCCCTGGTCCCGGTCCTCATCTTCATCTGCGCCGCCGCAATGTCGTTCGCGACCGGCAGTTCATGGGGAACGTTCGCCATCATGATCCCGCTGGCGATCCCGGTCGCCTTCGGACTGGACGCCCCCGTGCTCGTCTGCATCGGAGCGGTGCTGTCCGGAGGAATCTTCGGCGATCACTGTTCGCCGATCTCGGATTCGACGATCCTGGCATCCACCGGTGCCGGCACCGACCTCGTCGACCACGTGAAGACTCAGCTGCCGTATGCCCTCATCAACGGGGCGATCGTGGCGGTGTCATTCATCATCGCCGGGTTCGTGGAGAGTCAACTGATCGTGATCTTCAGCGTCGGCGTCATGGTGGTCGTGTATCTGGTGTTGGCTCGGAGAGCGGCGAGCCGCGAGCAGAAGGCCGAGAGGGTCGGCACGGATTCGGCGGTCCGTTCGGACTGACGGGGCTCTCCCTTCGACCCGGCAGGGGCCGTCCGAGAGTCCGGACCGGGCCGTCCGAGAGTCCGGACGAGTCGCGCGTTCAGCGGAGTGGCGGGAACCGCGGCCGACGCAGTGGACGGGTTGCGGCAACCAGAGCAAGACGGCAGTTCGGGCTGTCCGAGGTGAACTCCCTGCCTCCACAGGTCCTCGGACCTGCGGCGATCTCGAGGCGCCTCGACGATGGCCCGCAAAGTTCCCGGCAAGACCTCTTCCCGTGTAAATTCGACCCAATTTATGTCGTCCGAAATATCGGACAGTAGTTCTCCCAAACGGCTCCAGGAGCGCTTGACGTGGTCCAGAATGGTTGATGTAGGCAGTGAAGACGCCGCCGGATCACCACTCGGAACGCCGGAAGATTCAGTGAGAAAACCACTGACTCGCCACGCAGCACCGCTCAGCACGACAGCCACGACGACAAGGGAGAGCCACATGACCGCCACCTCCGAAACTTCGGACACCACCACCAAGCAGACATTCACCCAGCATGATCCGTCTCGTGAGATCCGCGCCGACCGCGGCACCGAGATCACCGCCAAGAACTGGCAGACCGAAGCCGCCAAGCGCATGCTCATGAACAACCTCGACCCCGAGGTCGCCGAGCGCCCCGAAGACCTCGTCGTCTACGGCGGCACCGGTCGTGCGGCTCGCTCCTGGGAAGCCTACGACGCGATCGTGCGGACCCTCGATGACCTCGAGGCCGACGAGACCCTCCTCGTCCAGTCCGGAAAGCCGGTTGCGGTCCTGCGCACCCACGAATGGGCGCCCCGCGTGATCATCGCCAACTCCAACCTCGTCGGCGACTGGGCCAACTGGGAGCACTTCCGCCACCTCGAGGCCGAAGGCCTGATGATGTACGGCCAGATGACCGCCGGCTCCTGGATCTACATCGCCACCCAGGGCATCCTCCAGGGCACCTACGAGACCTTCGCCGCGATCGCCAAGAAGCGCTACGACGGCACGCTGGCCGGCACCCTGACCATCACCGGCGGCTGCGGCGGCATGGGCGGAGCCCAGCCCCTGGCCGTGACCCTCAACGGCGGCGCCTGCCTGATCATCGACGTCGACAAGACCCGCCTCGACCGTCGCCAGTCCAAGCGCTACCTCGACGAGGTTGAAACCGACCTCGACGCCGCCCTTGCCAAGGTCATCGAGGCCAAGAAGAACAAGCAGGCCCTGTCAGTCGGACTCGTCGGCAACGCCGCCGAGATCCTGCCCCTCATCCTCGAGCGCCCCGAAGCCGCAGAGGTCGACATCGTCACCGACCAGACCTCGGCCCACGACCCGCTGTCCTACCTGCCCATCGGCGTGAGCGTCGATGACTGGCAGGAAGAGGCCGAGCAGGACGCCGAGAAGTTCACCCTCCGCGCCCAGGAGGCCATGGGCAAGCACGTCAAGGCCATGGTCGAATTCCAGGACCGCGGCGCCGAGGTGTTCGACTACGGCAACTCGATCCGCGACGAAGCCCGCAAGGCCGGCTACGAGCGCGCATTCGAATTCCCCGGCTTCGTCCCGGCTTACATCCGCCCGCTCTTCTGCGAAGGCCTCGGACCGTTCCGCTGGGTCGCCCTGTCCGGCGATCCCAAGGACATCGAAGTCACCGACAACGCACTCAAGGAGCTCTTCCCCGAGAACGAGGGACTGCACCGCTGGCTCGACGCCGCCCAGGAATACGTCGAGTTCGAGGGCCTGCCCGCCCGCATCTGCTGGCTCGGATACAAGGAGCGCCACCAGGCCGGCCTGCTGTTCAACCAGCTCGTCGCCGAAGGCAAGGTCTCCGCGCCCATTGTCATCGGCCGTGACCACCTCGACTCCGGTTCGGTCGCCAGCCCCTACCGCGAGACCGAGGCGATGCTCGACGGCACCGACGCAGTCGCCGACTGGCCGCTGCTCAACGCCCTCGTGAACACCTCCTCAGGTGCCACCTGGGTCTCCATCCACCATGGTGGTGGCGTCGGCATCGGCCGCTCCATCCACGCCGGCCAGGTCTCCGTCGCCGATGGCAGCGATCTTGCGGCGCAGAAGCTCGCCCGCCTGCTGACCAACGACCCGGGCATGGGCGTCATCCGCCACGTCGACGCCGGCTACGACCGGGCCGCCGACGTCGCCGCGGAGCGCGGCATGCGCATCCCGATGGTGCCCGAGCTCGACAAGCGCGACGAAGAGTCCGCCGCACAGTGATCCCGTCTCCCATCACATTTGGTGCTATACATCAGTTCTGAAACAGATGTATGGCACCGAATGTGATGGGACTTCGGACGTTGACCCGTAAAACCCTTCTGCGAAAGGCAGCCCGTTGCAGCTCATCACCGGCATCAGCGAACTCGTCACCAACGCCACCTCGGCCAGCACCTCGGCGGTCCACGGCACCGACGAGGCGAACGCCTCCACCCATCCCACCACCGAGGTGGGTCAGCTGAACGTCATCACCGACGCTGCGATCATCATCGACGGTGAGCGGGTTGCCTGGTCGGGTCCCGCCGCCGAGGCGGACGCTACCCTCGCGCACCTGGGCGCCGGTTCCGCCGGCACAACCGCCTCGGCGAATGTCGAGACCACCGATCTCGGCGGCAAAGCCGTCATCCCGGGCTTCGTCGACAGCCACAATCACCTGATCTTCGCGGGTGACCGCTCGGCCGAGTTCGCCGCCCGCATGGCCGGTGAGAAGTACTCGGCCGGTGGCATCGCCACCACCGTCGCGGCCACCCGTGCGGCCACCGATGAGGAGCTCGAGGCCAACCTCGTCCACCTCCTCGACCAGGCCACCCGGCAGGGAACGACGACCTTCGAGATCAAGACCGGGTACGGGCTGACCCTCGACGATGAGATCCGGGCGCTGAACATCATCAACCGGCACACCGAGGAGTCGACCCTCATCGCCGCCCACGTCGTGCCACCGGAGTTCAAAGAGAACCCCGAGGCCTATGTCGACCTCGTCATTGACGAGATCATCCCGGCCGCCGCCGGACAGGCCAAGTGGATCGACGTGTTCTGCGAGAAGGGCGCCTTCGACGAGGACCAGACCCGCCGCATCGTCGAGGCCGGCAAGGCCGCGGGGATGAAGCCGCGCCTGCACGCCAACCAGCTCACCGACGGTGGGGCCCTCAAGCTGGGCGCCGAGCTCGGCTGCATCTCCGTCGACCATGCGACGTTCGCCTCCGATGAGGACCTCGCCGCTCTGGCCGCCGCCGGCACCATCGTCACCCTGCTGCCGGGCGTGGAGTTCTCCACCCGTCAGCCCTACCCCGACGCCAGGCGCTACCTGGCTGCCGGAGTGACCCTGGCGATCGCCTCGGACTGCAACCCGGGATCCTGTTTCACCAACAGCCTCCCGTTCTGCATCGCCCTGGCTGTGCGTGACATGCACTTCACCGTCGATCAGGCGGTCTGGGCCGCCACCGCCGGTGGGGCGCTCGCCCTGCAGCGCACCGATGTCGGTCACCTCGGCGCCGGTGCCCGTGCTGACCTCGTCGTCCTCGACGCCCCCAGCTACCGTCACCTGTCCTACCGCCCCGGCGTCCACCTCGTCGAGCGGGTTGTGGCCGGCGGCGAATTCGTCGCCGACAACCGCCCGCGACTCTGAACCACAGGATTCGAAGGAGAATCATGGACACCACGAGCAGAGAGACGAAGCCCCTGGGCGCTTGGCGATTCTTCGCCTACAGTGCCATCGGCATCGTCATGTTCTTCGTTCCCGTCACGATCGGGGAGAGCTCGACGATCCTGCTCGACCACATCGTGACGGCGATCCGGACATACCTGGCGCCGGTCGTGCCGTTCATCGTGCTAGCCCTCATCCTGGTTGGAGCGGTCCGTCCGTTCCTCACCGGGAGTTGGAAGAGTTCGGTGACGAAGGGGATCTTCTCGTTCCTCAACATCGTCGGTCTCGTCGTGGCGATCCTGATCCTCACCAGCCCGCCGGCATGGCTCGCCGCCGAGGACATCGGACCTTTCCTGTGGGACAAACTGGTCATCCCGGTCGGACTCATCGTTCCCGTCGGAGCGATCTTCCTGGCGCTGCTGGTCGGCTACGGTCTGATGGAGTTCATCGGCGTGCTCGTGCAGCCGATCATGCGCCCTGTCTTCAGGACCCCCGGTCGCTCCGCCATCGACGCGGTCGCCTCATTCGTCGGCAGTTACTCGCTGGGGCTGCTCATCACCAACCGGGTGTACAAGGAGGGCAAGTACACGGCCCGCGAGGCCACGATCATCGCGACCGGGTTCTCGACCGTCTCGGCGACCTTCATGATCGTGGTCGCCAAGACGCTCGACCTCATGGACCACTGGCTGCTCTACTTCTTCTTCACCCTCGCCGTGACGTTCATCGTCACTGCGATCACCGTGCAGATCCCGCCGCTGCGGATGATCAAGGACGACTACTACCCGTCCGCGACGCCGCAACCGGAGGAGAAGGTGACGAAGAACCGCCTCGGCGTGGCCTGGAGGGAAGCGAAGGCGACGCTGCGGGAGACCCCGAGCCTCGGGGTCAACCTGTGGTCGAACCTGCGCGACGGGCTGCTCATGGCGTCCTCGATCCTGCCCTCGATCCTCTCGGTCGGCCTGATCGGCCTCCTGCTGGCGAAGTTCACCCCGATCTTCGACTTCCTCGGCTACATCTTCGTGCCGTTCACCTGGGTCACCCAGCTCTCCGATCCGATCCTGGCCGGCAAGGCGTCAGCCCTGGGGCTGGTGGAGATGTTCCTGCCCGCCACCCAGGTCGCCGGTTCCGAGGACCTGGTCCTCCGGTTCACGATCGCCGTGGTTTCCGTGTCGGGGATCATCTTCTTCTCCGCCATGGTCCCGTCGATCCTCGCCACCGAGATCCCGATCGGCGTGGGCACCCTGGTGGTCATCTGGTTCGAGAGGGTCGTCCTCACGATCCTCATCGCCGCCCCGCTGGCCCACCTGCTCCTCTGAAGCAGCCGCACGCATTTCTGACTGACCGTCCACCCACCGCCAACTGCTCTTCACCACGCAAATCAACCACAGCACCACCACCGAAAGGCATCTGATGTCCGTCTTCATCGATCTTGATCCCGATACCCTCACCTTCGCGCAGGTCGTCGACGTCGCCCGCAACGACGCCAAAGTCAGCCTGAGCGAGACCACCCTGGCCCGCGTCGCGAAGTACCGCGAAGCCATCGACGCCCTCGCCGCGGCTCCGAAGCCCGTCTACGGTGTCTCCACCGGCTTCGGCGCGCTGGCCCAGCGTCACATCCCGGCCGAGCTGCGCACTCAGCTGCAGAAGTCGCTCATCCGCTCCCACGCCGCCGGCGTCGGCGAGCCCGTCGAGCGCGAGGTCGTCCGCGCCCTCATGCTGCTGCGCGCCCGCACCCTGGCCACCGGCCGCACCGGTGTCCGCCGCGAGGTCCTCCAGACCTATGTCGACATGCTCAACGCCGGCATCACCCCGGTCGTCCACGAATACGGTTCGCTCGGCTGCTCCGGTGACCTCGCACCCCTGTCGGCCTGCGCCCTCGTCGTCATGGGCGAAGGTGTGGCCGCCGGTCCCGATGGCGTCGCCCGTCCCGCCGCCGACGTCCTCGCCGAGGCGGGAATCACCCCCGTCACCCTCGCCGAGAAAGAAGGTCTGGCGCTGGTCAACGGCACCGACGGCATGCTCGGCATGCTCATCCTCGCGCTCACCGACCTCGAGAACCTCCTCACCGCCGTCGACGTCTCAGCGGCGATGAGCATCGAAGGCCTCTTCGGCACCGACGCCGTGTTCGAACCGGCCCTTCACTATGCGCTGCGCCCGCACGACGGTCAGGCAGCCTCGGCGGCGAACATGCTCGCCGCACTCAAGGACTCCGAGATCGTTGCCAGCCACCGCGACTCCACCCACCTGGTCCAGGACGCCTACTCGATGCGCTGCGCCCCGCAGGTCAACGGCGCCGCCCGTGACGCCGTCGCCTTCGCGATCCAGGTCGCCGAGCGTGAGCTGCGCTCGGCCATCGACAACCCGGTCGTACTCACCAACGGCCAGGTGTCCTCGAACGGAAACTTCCACGGTGCGCCGCTGGCCCACGCGCTGGACTTCCTCGCCATCGTCGCCGCCGACGTCGCCTCGATGTCCGAGCGCCGCACCGACCGGATGATGGACCGCGACCGCAACCAGGACCTGACCCCGTTCCTCGCCGAGGACGCCGGCGTCGACTCGGGCCTAATGATCGCCCACTACACCCAGGCCGCGATGGTCTCCGAGGCCAAGCGCAACGCCGCCCCCGCCTCGGTGGACTCGATCCCGTCCTCGGCGATGCAGGAAGACCACGTGTCGATGGGCTGGTCCGCCGCCCGCAAGCTGCGCAAGGTCGTCGACAACCTCGCCAGCGTCGTCGGCATCGAGCTCTACGCCGCCGCCCGCGCCTGCGACATGCGTGAGGTCGCCCCAGCACCCGTCACCGGCGCCGTCATCGCCAAGATCCGCGAAACCGTGCCCGGCCCCGGCCCCGACCGGTTCCTGTCGCCGGAGCTGGCCGAGACCATCGCCAAGGTCAAGGACGGCAGTCTCGTGGCCGCCGCCGAAGCCGTCGCGCCGCTGACGCACACCGTCACCGAGACCGCCGGAACCTGGCTGCCCCAGGGCGGATCGGCCGCCGTCAACAATCCCGAGTTCACCGCTCTGGGCAACCTCGCCGACGAAGCGAACTGACATGAGCGACGTCGTATCCCTCCTGGCCCAGATCGAGGACACGGGCCGCGACTCCCGTGGCCCCGGCTACCAGCGTCCCGGGTTCTCCTCGACCGAACGAGAGCTGCGGGAATGGTTCCTCGCCGAGGCGGATGCTCGGGGCATGGACACCGAGGTCGACGCGAACGGCATCACCTGGGCGTGGGCGACCAGCCCAGGTGAGAACGCCGTCGTCACGGGGTCGCACCTCGACTCCGTACCCGGCGGCGGCGCGTTCGACGGCCCCCTGGGCGTCGCCTCGGCGCTGGCGGCCTTCGACGAGCTCAAGTCCTCCGGTGCTCTCGATCGGGCCCAGCGCCCGCTGGCCCTGGCCGTGTTCCCGGAAGAGGAGGGCTCACGCTTCGGTGTGGCCTGCCTCGGATCGCGCCTGATCACCGGCGCGATCGACGCCGACCGGGCGCTGGGCCTCAAGGACGCGAACGCTGACACGTTAGCCGACGTCGCGACGGGCTACGGCCTCGACCCGAACCGGATCGGTGAGGACCAGTCGCGACTGGCGGGAATCGGCTCGTTCATCGAACTCCACGTCGAACAGGGCATCGGGCTTGCGGGCACCGACGAGCCGGTGGCGATCGGATCGTCGATCATCGGCCACGGCCGCTGGCACTTCGCGTTCTCGGGTCAGGGCAACCACGCCGGCACCACCCCGATGAGCCACCGGGCCGACCCGGTCGTCGCGGCCTCCCGCGTCATCGGCGACATCCCGGTGCTCGCCGCCGCAGCGGATGCGCGCGCCGTCGCCACCGTCGGCCGCACGCTCATCCACCCGGGCGGGACGAACGTCATCGCCTCGTCCATGAGCTTCTGGCTCGACATCCGTCATGCCGACGACGCGGTCGTCACCCGCGTGCTCGAGGCGATCTCCGCCCGGGCCAAGGAGCACGCGACCGACACCGGCGCCGAGGTGAGCATTTCCCAGGAGTCCTACTCACCGACGACGTTCTTCACCGCCGAGCTCAATGAGCGGCTGCGCTCGGTCCTGCCGACCGCGCCGATGCTGCCCTCGGGCGCCGGTCACGATGCAGGCATCCTTGCCCCGCACGTGCCCTCGGCGATGCTCTACGTGCGCAACCCGACCGGCGTCTCGCACGCTCCGGAAGAGGCCTGCGAGGACGACGACGCACGCGTCGGCGTCCAGGCACTGGCCGCCGTGCTCGAGCGTGAGCTCGGGGCCGAGGCCGGTTCTGGCAGTTCGGCTGGGTCGGCCGCCGATTCCTCCGGGGGTGGCCGATGAGCACTCAGTATTGGTGCGAGTCGGCCTGGGTCGACGGGGCGGTCGCCTCCGGCGTCCTCCTCACCTGCGATGAAACCGGCACCCTGACCTCGGTCGAGACCGGGATCGCCTCTGCGCCCACCGGCGCCGAGGTGGTTCCCGGGTTCACCCTGCCCGGTGGAGTCAACGCCCACTCCCACGCCTTCCACCGGATCCTGCGCGGCCGCACCCACGGGGACGGCGGCACGTTCTGGACCTGGCGCGAGGTCATGTACTCCGTCGCCGCGAAGCTGAGCCCCGCGAACTACGAGACCGTCGCCCGGGCCGTCTTCGCGGAGATGCTCGCCGGGGGCTACACCTCGGTGGGCGAGTTCCACTACGTCCACCACACCGCCGACGGCACGCCCTACGGGGCGGACGCTGACTCGCGCGCTCACGCGATGGAACGGGCGCTGGCTCGAGCGGCCGCCTCGGCGGGATTGCGGATCCGACTGCTCGACACCTGCTACCTCACCGGCGGCATCGACACCGAGCTCTCGGCCGAGCAGGCGCGGTTCGGTGACGGCACGATCGACGGCTACATGGACCGGCACGCTTCGCTGGCGGACGACTTCGCCACCGAGTTCCCCGTTGGGGCACCGGGAGAGAGCTACGTCCATGTCGGCGCGGCGATCCACTCGATCCGCGCGGTCCCGGCTGCGAACCTGCCCCGCTTCACCGAGCTGAGCGGCCCGGTGCACGTGCACCTGTCCGAGCAGCCGGCGGAGAACGAGGCCTGCCAGTCTGCCTACGGTACGACCCCGACGCAGGTCCTCGACCGTGCCGGCGTCGTCACGACGGACCTCTCGGCCGTCCACGCCACGCACCTGAGCGACGAGGACATCGCGTCCCTCGGGCAGGCGCGGGCATCAATCGTCATGTGCCCGTGCACGGAGGCCGATCTGGCCGACGGAATCGGTCCGGCCCGCGAACTCGCCGATGCTGGAGCGACCATCGCGATCGGCTCCGACCAGCACGTCGTCCTCGACGCCCTGCGGGAGACCCAGGGCATGGAGGCCGGCGAACGTCTGCGCACCGGACAGCGGGGACGATTCTCCCCGGCCGAGCTCATCGCCTCCCTGACCGAGGGTGGGGCGAAGAGCCTCGAACTGCCGGTCGGTTCGCTGGAGGCGGGCAAGGCGTGTGACTTCATCGCGCTGAGCACCGACAGCATGCGCACGTTCGGTTCGGTCGGGGAGCAGATCATCCTCACCGCCACCGCCGCCGACGTCCACACGACGGTCAGCGGCGGCCAGGTGCGGGTGCGCGCCGGCGTCCACACCGAGCTCGGCGAGATCTCCGAGCTGTACGCGCAGGCCTTCGCGGCGCTGGGCATGGAGAACGCCGGCCATGCCTGAAGTGCCCGCCCTGCGGAGATCGGTCGCGATCCTCAGGCACCTTGCTGCCTCGAACCGCCCGATCTCCGCGGGGGCACTCGTGCGCGGACTCGAGATCCCGCGCTCGAGCGCCTATGAGCTGCTCACCGTGCTCGAGGAACTCGGGCTCGTCGCCCGCGCCGAATCCGGTTATGTGCTCGGCGCCGGCGTCCACGAGCTCGGCGCGTCCTACCTGCGCACGAACCCCTTGCAGCGACTTGCCCAGCCGGTCGTGCGGCAGCTGGCGGAGGAGACCTCCGCGACGGCGCAGCTCGCGGTCATCCGCGGGTGGGAGACCGTCTACGTGCTCAAGGAGCAGTCGCTGAAGTCGGTCGCCGTCATCACCGCGACCGGTGTGCGCATGCCCAGTTATCTCACGGCGACGGGCCGGGCGATCCTCGCCAACCTGCCCAAGTCCGAGGTGCTGGCGATGCTCCAGTCCGAGACCGGATTCGTCACCCGCACGGGCAAGGGACCGACCTCGGTCAAGCAGCTCAATGCACTGCTCGCCCAAACCAGGCGTGCCGGCTGGGCGATCGAGCATGGTGAGGTCACTCCCGGCATCTCGACGATCGCCGCCCCCGTCCACGACGTGCTCTCCCGTCCGATCGCCGCCATCGGCCTGTCGATCTCCGAGGAGTCCTACGCTCAGGACGCCGAGCCCCTCATCGAGCGGGTCGTCGACGCCGCCGCCGAGGTGACTGCCAAGCTGCGGTGAGATGCGCGGCCGCGGATCCGGAACCTTCGGCTCCGCAGTACGTCCCTTTAGCCGTAGCGTCAGCCTTCCGCTCGGCAGTACGTCCCTTTAGCCGTAACGCCAACCTTCCGCTCGGCAAAACACCTCATTAGCCACTGTTTCTCCACTTCCACAGGGGTGATTTACGCCTATTGATGCCATAGCGGTCTCTTTGCCGTTATCGGTGCGTGAAGGTGCGTCGAAGGTCGTCAGGCGTCACACGAGACGTTCCAGGATCTCGACCGCACGGCGGGGCCCGTCCTCGGTGGAGATCTGCTTCGCCAAGTGGGCCGATGTGTCGCGGTAGGACCTCGTCGACAGGAGATCCGTGATCCGCTCGGCGAGGCTGTCAGCCGAGATCTCCGATCGCGGCAGGGGAAGCGGTCCTGCTCCCAACTCGTAGACCCGGTTCGCCCAGAACGATTGGTCGCCGAGGAACGGGCAGACCAAAGTCGGCCTGCCGGAGGCCAGCCCGACTCCCGTCGTGCCGGCCCCGCCGTGATGGACGACTGCGGATACTCGTGGGAACAGCCAGTCGTGTGGCGCACCCTCGACCACGAGGACGTCGTCGGTCCCGTCAATCATCACCCCACCCCAGCCGGTGGCGACGATTGCGCGGACATCGAGGGATTTCACCGCCGAGGTGATTGCGGCTCCGCGTTCGTGGGCACCTTTGCCGAATCCCATGGACCCGAAGCCGATGTAGAGGGGTGGTTCTCCGCGTCCCAGGAACTCACTGAGTTCCGGCGGGGGTTTCCACCTAGCCCCACGGCCCGTGAACCAGTATCCCGTGACGTGAGCTGTAGGCGGATAGTCGGTGGGGACCGGAACGACATGCCGCGAGTACGGGTAGAGGATCTCCACCGGGCTGCCGTCCGGATTGAGCAGCGGATCCGCCCAACGCGACAGTGCCCTGAGACCGAGCTGGTGCCGGAAGTCGTTGATCATCCCGCCGTACATGAGCGAACTGGCACGCCGCAGCTCGTAGCTGATCCGGTTGAGCCCGGCCCCCATCGATTCCGGGATGAATGGGATCGGGTAGGCCGAAGTCCTGGTGTAGAAGGGCAGGGGAATCGACAGAACCGCAGGAATGCCGAGGTATTCGGCCAGATGCGGTGCACCCAGACACTTCGGGTGGTAGACGATGATGTCCGGACGAGTGCTGCGCACGGCGCGGAGCTGGTCGTCGAAGGCTTCGCGCATGCTCTCAGTCATCGCTTTGAGAGTCTTCACCAGATCGCTGGGACCCGCCATTGTTGGAAGGGCGCTCTGCACCAGCTCAAGCATGCGCGTATTGCTCGAGACGAAGTTGACTCCGAGCTCGCGCACATCCGCCTCGAACCCCTCGGCGGTACCGATGGTCGCTTCATGTCCCGCGGCATCCAGCTCAGCGGCCAGAGCGATATAGGGCTCGATATCGCCTTTGGTGCCGAACGTGAGAATCAGTGCTCGCATGGGCTCATGCTAGAGGGCACCTGAAGGAACGTCGAGGGTATGAGCGGCGGCCGGCCAGCACACGGAGTCACCTGGCCATGCCACACTGGAGGAATGGCGCGGCTCCTGCCAATCGATCACTCCGAGATCGCTCGTGTCTGCGAGCGGTTCGGGGTCGCCACTCTGCGCATCACCGGGTCTGATCTGCTCGACGACGAGGCATCGCCGACGAGCAGCATCACCTTCCTCGTCGAATTCGCGCCCGAGGCGCAGCGGGACTTCGCTTCATTCTTCGCACTCGGTGACGAACTCCAACGGACAGTCGGACGCCCGGTCGAACTGTTCGACCGCCGAGCTCTGCGGAGTCCTTCAGCTGCGCCATCGCTCACCGGCACAGAAATCGTCTATCCCGTCTGAGAGGTCGCTCGAACGAAAGCAGGAAGGGCTGCGAATCCTATGATTCGCAGCCCTTCCTGCTCGTATTCGGACTATTGATCAGGTGTAGGGGCAGAGGTAGGCCACTGTGTCGCTGATCCGCACGGTGAAGGATTCGTCGCCTTCGATCTGGAAGGATTCGCCTTCGTTGAAGGTCTTCCAATCGTCACGGCCCGGCAGCTGGACGTCCCAGCTTCCACGGGTGAGGATCATCCATTCCCGAGTCGGCGCCTCGAAGGTCCACTCGCCGGGCTCCATCACACCGACCGTGAATTTCCCCTGTTCGTTGGCGAACTCCAGGCTGCGGACTTGTCCGTCGTAGTACTCGTTCTGACCGATCATGATCTTCCCTTCGTGCTTGGCTCGAGGAGGCGGTGACGCCCTCGGTTGTTCAGTGCACTGCCACCGTACGGTCGCGGAATCACCTCCAACAATCGCCCCTATGGACAAACGAGGAATCCGAATTCTCCGAGAGGTAGAGCTGAGGGGAGAAGATTCCAGCGGGCATCGGTAGCATTGCCGCTATGCCAAAGGAGTCAACGCAAAAAGGGTCATCGCCGAAGGGAGCCTCTCCTACCGTCGCGGAACTTTCCGCCATCGCTGGAATAGATGCGACCGTGCTCAACCGAGGATCGAAGTTCGAGACCCCGGTCAACATGCCGCACAGTGTGGAGTTCCCTCAGCCCGGGCAGTGGCTTCGTCAAGGCGACTTGGTGATGACGTCGGCGCTTCTCCTGGGCGCCGATGAGCACCACTGGGAAGTCTTCATCGGCGATCTGCTCAGTTCTGATGTCGCGGGGCTCGTCATCGCCATCGGTCCCCAGCTGCCACTGGAGTCCGTTCCCGATTTCTTGATCGGTATGGCTCGAGAGAAGGATCTGAGTCTCATCAGCGTCTCCGGCGAACCGTCATTCGCGACAATTCTCCGCCATGTGGTCGACAGAGTCGCGACCTCGCAACGTCTGCTCTATCAGGCGTCATTCGCTCTGCAGCAGAGATTGACGGGAATCGTGACCAGGGGGCGCGGAGTCGACGAACTGCTGAGCGGCTGGCTGCAGGCAACGGGTCAGCCGGCAGTCGTGATCGACAGAGTCGGCCGGATCGTCGGACGAAACTCGGGCGTCTCGGCCGAATCGGCACAGGTCTTGGGTGAACGAGTGCTCGAGGACCCGCCGTCGCTCGGTGACTCGAGGCGGATCGATGCAGACGGCCAGAGCTTCGAAGCGACAGCCTTCGCCGGTGAGACGACCGTTCGCGGATACCTGATCTGCGGCGAATCCGATCGGGAGGAAGCCGTCATCACTGTGTCCTCGCTGCGGGCCATGCTGGCTCTCGAATATGAACGCAGGTGGTTCCTGAGCGAAGTGGACCGGAAGCGTCGCGCCCAGAACATCGCTCGGCTGCAGGACATCGACGGTGACCGCCGGGCAGCGTACTTCCTGCGGAATCTGGGTGTGGATTGGACCCTGATCAGAGGCGTGGTCGTATCAACCGAATCCGAGCTGCGGGCCGAGGTCGTCGTGGACGACCTAGCATACATCCTCGCCACACCGCTGATCCGCCAGCAGGGCCGAGTGGTCGAATGCCTCGTCGGCACTGATCCCACCTCGGCGGTGACGGAGTTCGGCCTCCCGGACGCCGTCGGAATCGGGACGGCCGTGAGTCCGGGCAATTCGGCGACAACCCTGCGACAAGCCACCTCGGCGATGGAGACGAGCAGGAAGGCGGGAACGCCCATCAACTACGTCGACGGCGCTTCTCATCGGTTCCTCCTGCAGACCGCGGACTCGGAGTACAGGAAGGCGTTCTCCGATGCTGTGCTCGAGCCAATCGAAAGCTCGGCCAACGGAGAGGCGCTGCTGGAGACCCTGCACATGTGGCTCGTCGAGAATCGCTCGATCGAGGCGTGCGCCCACCGCTTGAACGTTCACCGGCACACAGTGCGCAACCGGGTGCAGAAGATCGCGCAGCTCCTCGCTCGGGACCTCGACAGCATCGACACGCAGACTGAGCTGTGGCTCGCGCTCAAGGCCAGGGGAATCGGCGAACTGTCATGAGATGGTCGGCTCGACCCGCCACTGGATCCCTGCAACAGAGCTTGAGCATTTCCTCGGTGATTCGCCATTGTTCACAACCTCACGAGCGGGAATGTCCGCCGTGGACATGGACCTGGCTCGCATCTCGCGAGCACAGTGGGACGACACAAAGTTGTGACGGCCGTTACGGCCCCGACCCGAGGACTGATTGTCATGGAAGCGACACAGGTGAAGACCGAGGATGAGAGAAGAAGGACGCTGCGCAGGGTGGTGGCTGCCGGCGGCCTCGGCACACTGATCGAATACCTGGACTATGCGTCGTACTCATACCTGGCCACCGTCATCGCGGTGGTGTTCTTCCCCTCCGAAGACCCGACAGTCAGCCTCCTCAACACGTTCGCCATCTTCGCTCTGTCCTTCGTCGTCCGTCCCATCGGCGCGTTCGTGTGGGGGTCACTGGGCGACCGGATCGGGCGAAAGAGGGTGCTGGCGACCACCATCATCCTGATGTCGGGCTCGACCTTCCTCATCGGAATCATCCCCAGTTACGCCACGATCGGCCTGTTTGCCCCGGCGCTGCTGCTCCTGCTCAGGATGATCCAGAGCTTCTCGGCCTCGGGAGAGTATGCAGGCGCTGGGATCTATATCGCCGAGTTCTCTCCGAACCGGAGCAGAGGATTCCTCACCAGCGTTGTCCCGATGGCGGCATCGGCCGGCTTCCTGCTGGCCTCAGGGATGTCGACCGTCCTGTTCACAGTCCTGCCGAGCGATGCGATGGAATCGTGGGGTTGGCGTCTGCCGTTCCTGATCGCGGGCCCGCTCGGCGCCGTCGGCCTGTACCTGCGCTTTCGCCTCGAAGAGACCCCGTACTTCAAAGAGGTCATGGACAGGTACGCCCAGGATCGTCGCGCCAATGACGCAGCGAAAGAGCTGCAGAGGAAGCGCGACCGTTTCCGGGCGAGCGTCCCGGGCATGCTCCGACTCCTCTGTGTCATGGCGCTGAATGCAGGTGCGTATTACCTGCTGCTCAGCTACACCCCGACCTACCTGGTGGAGGAGGCGGGAATGCCGCAGGCGCAGGCGAGCCTGGTGGTGACGATCGCCCTTGTCGTCTACACGGTGATGATTCCCGTGACAGCGGCACTGTCCGACAGGATCGGCCGGAAGCGGGCACTGCTCGGTGCCTGCATTGCGTTCATCGTTCTGTCGTATCCGATCATGATCGTTTTGTCCTCGGGAAGCTTCGTGGTCGCCCTCGTCGTCCTGATCGTGGCCCTGCTGCTGTTCTCCTTCAACGATGCGGTGTTCCCGTCATTCTTCGCGGAGACGTTCGCGACCCGTTCGCGGTACCTCGGGTTCGCGCTTCCGTTCAACATCGGAGCGGTGGTCTTCGGCGGCGTGGCCCCGTACATCGCCACCTGGCTGATCGCGAAGACCGGGAACTCCCATTCCCCCGCGTTCTTCCTCATCGCGATCGCGGTCGTGTCGCTGATCGGTGTGCTCTTGTCCAAGGAGACCGCGAAAGTCGACATGCCGACCTCCACAGACGACGACTGATCGTCGGTACGTTCACATAGTCGGAGCATTCGCCGAGGCGACCCGCCGAGGACTCACCGGTGCACAACCGCACCGGTGAGTCCTCGGCGGGTCAGCTGCTGAACGAATCGATGATCCGCTCACCCACTGCGGCGACGTTCATGTCGAAGCCGAGCCCCACCTCGGCGGGCAGAGTGACATTCGCCGTGCACTGCTGCAGGGGATGAAGCGTGTCGAGCCAGTTGAAATAGGGGCTCTCCATGATCTGCGGGTATTCGGGATGTGCCGCGATGACCTGCGCCGTCGCGAAGAAGGCGGGACCGTAGTAATAGCAATGGGGCATGACCTGCTGACTGCCGCCCGACGTCGCCGCATAGATGCGCTCGAGCGCCGAGACGCCGCCGATCTTGCCCGCGCTCGGCTGAATGATGCTCAGGCCGGCGAGTGTGCTCGGGTGCAGGAGGTCTTCCACGTCGCCGGCGTTCTCGCCGGCAGCGGTGAGGATGCCTGCTTCGCGCAGTGCGGCCATCGCACCCATATCACTGACGGGGAATGCGGGCTCTTCGAGGAACCAGAGGCCGAGGTGCGCATACTCGGCGATCACCGTCTCGATGTCCCTGTGATCCCAATGGCCGTTCATGTCGGTGGCGATTGACAGGTCGGGTTCGGCCGCGATGAGTTCAGCCATGGGCTTCGACGCCGTCTCATGGAGTTTGAAGTGCGTGAATCCGCGTTCCCTGAGCGCAGCGACCGCCTCCTGCAGGGGAGCCGATTCACCCATGAAACTCGGCAGGCTGGCATAGCCTGTGATCTCGTCTGTGGCGGTCTCGACGTTGAGGAGTCGTCGCAGAGGGAGGCCGGCACGTTTCGCTGCGATGTCCCACAGTGCGATGTCGACGCCGGATGCGGCGTAGGCGACCGGTCCGCCGCGACCGAATGGGTGGAATGTCCTGGAGGCTGCGGTGGAGAACTCCTGCGGGTCGTCCCCGCGCCCCAGAGCGAAGGGAATGACCATGCTCTGCAGTGCGGCCATCGTGGCCGGATTGGACCGGTGGCCGAAGCACTCGCCCCAGCCGTGGATCCCGTCGGAGGTGGTGACCCTGAGGATGAGGGACTCGATCTCGACGAACGTGGGAGATGCCGCATTGAACGGGTCGGCATCTGCGGACGCGGCGGCATCCCGCCGATCCTCGACCGGAAACGCCACTCTCCAGGCCTCGATCCGGGTGATGGACGAGGTGGAGGCACCGGGGAAGTCGGCGGGGCTGGTGTCGGTCACGGTCATCGCTCGGTCTCCTCGCCGGTGTCAGCCGCGACGATCGGCGGCGCTGAACCGAAATAGTGGTGTCCCTGTGAGACTAGGGCCACCGACGAAGCGCGTCCAATGCGAAGAGTGGATTCGCCGATGCGCGAGCGGCATCACCGGCACTATGCGTTGAGGGTATCAATTCATGTTCAATTCATCTTGGACATGCATCGGTCATCCTCATTAACGTTGGCACAGGAATTCAGCGAGACCCATATCACAAGCCCGGTTGCTTCACAATGGGCGGTGCTTCACAACGAGGCGGCACACCGCAGGCACCGGACGGATTCGACGAAGAGTTTAGAGGGAACATGGCCAACGTACGACTGCTGAGTGCGATCGCCGCTCTCGGCGTCACCCTGTCGTTGACAGCGTGTGACGCCGGCGGCGATCAGAACTCAGGCACAGCTGAGGGCGGCACACTCGTGCTGGCACTCGACCAATCCGAGGAGCACCCCTCGTTCCGGGCGCTCGAAGACTTCGCGGACCGCCTGGCCCAGGAGACCGACGGTCGCTGGAACATCAAGGTCAACGCGAACGGCACTCTCGGGTCCCAGCAGGACACCGTGCAGATGGCCGAGGACGGCAGCGTCGACCTCATGGTCGCCTCCGGCACCCTGTTGGAGAACCTCAACCCCGACTTCGCGCTCTATGGCAGCCCGTACTTCTTTGAGTCGATCGAGCACCAGATGAGCGTGCTCAGCGATGACACGCTGATGAACGAGCTCTACACCTCCCTCGAGGACAGCGACGGGCTCACAGTGCTCGGCGGCTTCACGCAGGGGTACCGGAATGTGTACACGACGGAAGCCGGAGTGACCACGCCTGCGGATCTCGACGGTCTCAAACTGCGCGTCCAGGAATCGCCGCTGATGATCGACATCGTCAACGCGATGGGCGCATCACCCACGCCGCTGTCCTACGGCGAGGTCTACACCTCGGTCCAGTCAGGCATCATCGACGGGGCCGAGAACAACATCGTCTCCTATGTGACGACCGGCCACTACCAGGTGGCCCCGTACATGTCGATGACCCAGCACCAGATCGGCACCGACTACCTGGTCATCAACACCGACAGCCTCAACTCCATGTCCGCGGCCGACCGCAAGATCTTCGACGCCGAATGGGACGAGACCATGACGCTCGACACGAAGCTGTGGCTCGAGGAGACGGAGACCATGAAGCAGACCGCGCTCGATGACGGTGCGACCCTCACCGAGGTCGATGAGGCCGCTTTCCGGAAACGTCTGATGCCGGTTCTCGAAGCGAACCTCGAAGATCCGAAGAATCGCGAGATCTACGAGAAGATCCAGGAGAAGAAGCCATGACCGCACTCTTCAATGCCCTCGTCCGCGTCCTGCAGCTGCTGTGCGTGGCGCTCTTCGCCTCGCTCGTCATCGTCGTCGTCCTCCAGGTCTTCACCAGGCAGGTCCTGCAGTCACCGCTGACCTGGACGACACCCACCGCGCAGTACCTGTTCGTCTGGCTCGCGCTCGCGGGCACGGCCCTGCTGTTCGGCCTCAAGGAACACATCGCCGTCGACTTCCTCATGGGCGTCATCGGCCTGCACAAGTCAAAGGCGCTCGAGATCGGCATCCACTCCCTGGCGTTCCTCTTCTCCGCCGCAGTGCTCGTCTACGGCGGCACCCGCGGTGTGTTCCTCACCTGGAGTCAGAACATCTCCGGGTTCCCGCTGAGCTTCGGCATGGTCTTCCTCATGCTGCCTCTGGCCGGACTCATCACCTGCTACTTCAGCTTCTATCACATCGTCGAAGCCAGCCACGGCCGCGGACTGCCCGACGACCATCCTGACGACATTCCCGAGGTGGCATGACATGATCGATCCAATCATCTTCGGCACGATTCTCATCGGCCTCCTGCTTGTCCTCGTCCTGTGCCGCGTTCCCGTGGCAGTCGCCCTCGGTGTGTCCTCGTTCATCACGATCATCATGTCGATCGGTTTCGAAGAGGGCTCGTTCATCGCCGCGCAGCGCATGGTCTCCGGGGTCAACTCGGTCACGCTGTTGGCAATCCCGTTCTTCGTCCTCGCCGGCTCACTGATGAACAACGGTGGCATCGCGGGGCGCCTGATCGACGCCGCCGGCGTCATCGTCGGCCGGATGCCCGGTTCGTTGGCGCAGACGAATGTCGTCGCGAACGCCCTGTTCGGCTCGGTCTCGGGTGCAGCAGTCGCGTCGGCGGCTGCGGTCGGCAGCGTCGTCGGACCCAAGCAGAAGGCGCAGGGGTATTCGACTCCGTTCGCAGCGGCGGCCAACGTCGCCTCGGCGCCGTCGGGAATGCTCATCCCGCCGTCGAACACTCTCATCGTCTATTCCCTGGTCTCCGGCACCTCGGTGGCGGCGTTGTTCATGGCCGGATACCTCCCCGGGATCCTGTGGATGCTCGGCTGCATCGCCGTGGTCTGGTTCCTCACGCGGAAGAAGCCGGAGCTGCGCGACACGGAGAAGCCCTCGGTGAAGGTCGTGACGACCACACTGCTGCGTGCGGTTCCCTCGATCCTCATGATCGTCGTGGTCATCGGAGGTATTCTCATCGGCTTCTTCACGCCGACGGAATCCGCAGCGATCGCCGTCACCTACGCCCTGATCCTCGGATTCGTCTACAAGGCCATCACGGTTCGGGATCTGCCTGGGATCATCCTCAACGCCACGACGACCACAGTCATCATCATCTTCCTGGTCGCGGTCTCGTCGATCATGAGCTGGGCCATGGCCGTGTCCGGTCTGCCCTCGGTGATCACCGAGGGAATCCTCTCGCTGACGGACAACACTGTCGTCATCATGGTGATGATCACGATCATCCTGCTCCTCATCGGGACGATCCTCGACCCGACCCCGGCGATCCTCATCTTCGTCCCGGTGTTCCTCCCGATCGTGACCGAACTCGGCATCGACCCGATCCACTTCGGCATCCTGGTGACCTTCAACCTGTGCCTGGGCACGATCACACCGCCCGTCGGTGTGACCCTGTTCGTCGGAGTCAAGATTGCCGGTGCGAGGTTCGAACAGGTCGCCAAGGCGCTTCTGCCGTTCTTCGTGGTGCTGATCATCCTGCTCTTCGTCGTGGTGTTCGTGCCGCAGCTGT
The DNA here is from genome assembly GCF_031179145.1 of Brevibacterium sp. Taxonomy (GTDB): domain Bacteria; phylum Actinomycetota; class Actinomycetes; order Actinomycetales; family Brevibacteriaceae; genus Brevibacterium. The sequence goes on along the minus strand of NZ_JAPSIB010000031.1, from coordinate 1,755 downwards.
CCCTGGCGCTGCCGGGACTGGTCGGCCTCAACTGATGATGACGAGCCCCGTCCGCACCGATTGGAAAGGTTGACAATGACATCAGGCACTCCCGCCGAGGTGGCAGCCAAGCACTCCCGCATCGCAGCGATCCTGAGCGATCGTGGTCTCGATGCCCTGGTCCTCACCTCGGCGGGAAGCCTGTCCTGGCTTCTCGCCGGGGCACGGGTGACCGTGAGCGCTGCCGGGGATCCGATCCTCATGGCTCTGGTCACCCGTGACCGCATACACCTGGGGATCTACTCGAACGAAGTCGAGCGGATCCTCGCCGAGGAGGTTCCCGCCTCCGTGACCGACGACGATTTCATCGCCGTCCGTCCCGTCCCCTGGTTCGAACCGTTGAACAGCTTCGTCGACTCCGTCGCTGGGTCAAAGACCTGGACGATCGGAGCCGAGGTCGAGCACGCGAGCGAGCTCAGATCCGCCCGCGCAGTGCTGCTCGCCGGCGAGCTCGACCGCTACCGGGCGCTGTGCCGGGATGCGGCGGCGGCGATGACCGATGTGCTCGGCAATGCCGAACCGGGGATGCGCGAGTGCGACCTGAGCGCGGCTCTGGCCGGGAACCTCCGGTCCAAGGGAGCTGAGCCTTTGGTGCTGCTGGCCTCGGGTGAATCCCGGGCGCACCATCGCCACCCTCTGCCCACGGAAGCTCTGCTCGGGCGCAGAGCCATGCTCGTGACCTCCGCCCGGAGGCATGGCCTCATCGCCAATGTCACTCGGTGGGTGCGGTTCGGCGAGCCCGCGGACGGCGAGCTGGAGCTCGAATCCAAGCTCCTCGACGTCGAATCCGACATCTTCTCCGACTTGGAGGACGGCCGGCCGCTGTCCGCTGTGCTTCCGCTGATCCGAGAGGCCTACCCGCGACGGGGCTTCCACGCACAGGAGTGGACGCGACACCATCAGGGAGGCGCCGCCGGATATGTGGGCCGAGACCCCAGACTCACCGAACAGGTGCCGGACACCATCCGCAACGGTCAGGCATTTGCATGGAACCCGAGCGCGTACTCGGCGGCGCTCGGCCTCGGAGTGAAGGTCGAGGACACCGTCGTGTTCGACGGGGACCGCGAGGACGCGATCGACGTCCTCACTGTCGACGACCGCTGGCCGACGGTCTCCGTCCACGGCATCGCCCGGCCGGTCCCGCTGCAGCTGTAGAGCGGCGCACGCGAAGGGGCCCAGTTCATTCGAACTGGGCCCCTTCGTTATGCGCTCGGACTGCGTGTCTGAACGTTCGAGCTTGACTCGGGGTTGATCTCATCCCTGTTGGGGCCGTGCCCCTCGATGGTGGTGTTCTCGACGGTGAAATTGGTCGGCAGCACGAATGAGGGTTCCGGCGGAAGCAGGAAAAGACGTTTCAGCGGGAGCACGAAGGAGGGCCGGGAATCCCGGCCCTCCTTCCTGTGGTGCGTTCACGTGCTGCGTTGAACTGCTTCGATCAACTGGTGTGGTGGGGCCGTCCCGGCCCTCGTCGCTATTCCCTGAGCTCGGTGCGCCAGGAATGCTGCGGGCGCCACCCGATGAGCGCCTCGGCCTTGGCGATCGAGAACGCCGGGGTGGTGCCGGTCAGTTCGGCGGCCAGTGGAGCCAGGTGCGGGAAGTGCTCGGGCACGAGTTCGGCCAGTGGACGACGTGCCAGTGCGTCCGCCGCACCGACGAAGAACACTTCGCCGTTGTCGACGTCATCGATCCGGGCCAGCAGCTGGAGCAGGAAGCCGG
>NZ_JAPSIB010000030.1 GCF_031179145.1 Brevibacterium sp. | reverse complement strand
CGGGTCGGAATCGTGCCAGCAGCGCCGATTCCACACCGGTCACCAGCTCCCGCCCCAGCATCTCGGCGAGGACGAGCGCAACGGTGGCTCCGCTGTGCGAAGCCAGGACGTGCAGGTTGGCCACCCCTGCCTGCCCGACCACCGGCAGACCGTCTCCCGGCACCGGACGCCTGACGACGACTGCCCGATCGAGTTCGATCTCCGGCGCATCGTAGAGGTGACGGACATGCTCAAGCATGGCCGAAGCGCCGGCGGTCAGCTGCTCCTCGGACACCTCGTCGACGGGCCCGAGACCCTCTTCGGCCACCGTCGAATGGAACGTCACGGTGTCCCGTGAGCCCGGCCGGACGCAGACATCCGGGCTGCGCACGATCGCTGTCGGCCGCCGATGATCGATCGGCCGGGACCGGGCAATGACCCCCACGCTGTTGTCGTCCGGCACAGCCAGTCCCGCCTCGGCGAGAATCCGGTACGTGTCTGCGCCCGCCGCGACGATCACCGCGTCGGCAGCGACCCGCCCGCCGTCGGGCAGGATGACACCGTCCACCCGGTCCCCTGCGGGACTCAGCGACGGCCTCACCTCCCCGCGGAACACGGTGCCACCGGCTCGGACCCCGGCGCTCCGCAGGTGTCGGACGAGACCCGGCAGATCGACCCAGCCCTCGTCGCCCGAGAACTGGATGCCCTCGTCGGGCAGCGCCGCGGGATTGAGAGAGCGATCGACGTCGAGCGCTCCCGCACGGTCGAGGAGTTCCGAGAGATGCCCGGCGTCGATGAGGCGCCGATGGGCGCTCACCACGGTCTCCGCCTCCTTCGCTCCCTGAACGGGTTCGATCCGGCCCCGACCGTCCCAGGACAGAACACCACCGAACCGTGCGAGGCCGAGCGGCACCGAGTGGAGCAGGTGCCGGACCATGCCCTGCAGTCGCAGGGCATAGTAGTCGGGGTCGGTCCGGGCGGCGGCGTTGATCCACGAGAAGGAATGGAACGAGCTCGCCACGCCGGGAGCGTCGGCGAGTCGCACGCTCACGCCCCGCCTCCCGAGGTCCCGGAACAGTGCGGAACCGAGCACCCCTCCTCCGATGATGATCGCTGTCCTCACCGCTGCCACCCCTCAGCTGTCATCACCGGCACTCCCAGCGCCGGCACCGGCTTCTCCCGCTTCCGGCTGACCCGCGCGTGCGGCTCTGCGCGCCTGCAGGTCGCTGAGCGAATAGCGTGTGTGGACCGCGTCGGGGTCGACGATCATCTCGATGAGCGCGGGACGGCCCGCCGCCAGAGCCCGCTCGAACGCGGGCGCGAAGTCCTCGGTCCGCTCCACGCGTTCGCCATGGAGCCCATGCGCCTGAGCGAGCGCCCGGAAATCCGGATTCCCCAGGTCCGTGCCGTTCGCCCTCCCCTCGAGCCGGTTCTCTTCGTGGATCCGGATGGTGCCGTAGAGGCCGTTGTTGAACACGATGATGACGACATTCGCCCCGTACTGAGCGGCAGTGGCGATCTCCTCCCCGCTCATCTGGAAGCATCCATCGCCGACGAAGTTGACGACGGTCCGTTCCGGATGGGTGAGCTTCGCCGACACCGCGGCCGGGACGGAGTAGCCCATGCTTCCCGAGATCGGACCGAGCTGCGTGTGCAGCCGCGAATGCGAGAAGTACCGCTGGCTCCAGGTGGCGAAGGCACCCACGTCGTTGACGACGATCGCGTCCTCCGGCAAGCGCTCACGCAGCCAGGTCATCACACCCGGCAGGTCGATCGGTCCGGGGCACGGGCCGGGCGTCGATTCGGCGACCTGGGTCGCCCGCAGCCGGGCAGTCCATTCGGCGTGCCCCGGCTTCCCGACCGCCGGAAGCCCGGCGAGCGCGACGGCGAATTCCTCCGCTTCGGAGACGATTGCAAGGTCGACCTGGAAGACCCGGTTGAGGTCTTCGCCGTACGGGAGGACGTGGACGACCCGCTGCTGCGGATGAGGCAGTGCGAAGAGCGTGAAGCCCTCCATGTAGCCGGCACCGATCGTGTTGACGTCGTTGAGCGCATCGTTGACCACGAGGACGAAGTCCGAGGAGCGGATATGGTCGAGCAGGGCAGGGTTCGAACCGATCCCGATCTCTCCGGCGTAGCAGTCGAGACGATGATCGATGATGTCGCGACGTCGGAACGTGGTGACGACAGGCACTCCGTTCTTCGTCGCGAAATCCTGGATCGCCCCACGACCCCTGTCGGTCCATCCCGACCCACCGACGACGACGAGGGGATGCTCTGATGCCTCGAGATGAGCGCGAACCTCCTCGATCTGCGAGGCGGTCGGTCCGCCGGCACTCGTCCGAGAGGCAGGGCGTCCCGAGAGCACTGCAGTGGTCTCCTCCAGCACGTCCTCGGGGACGACGAGCACGACCGGGCCAGGACGCCCCTCGGTCGCGGTCGCCCACGCTCGCTGAACAAGCTCGGGAATGCGCTCGGCTGCGTCGATCTGCCCCACCCACTTGGTCATCGGCGCGAACATGGTCCGGAAGTCGTAGGACATGAACGCTTCTCGCTCGAGGATCGACCGCCGCACCTGCCCGACGACGAGGATCATCGGCGACGAATCCTGGTAGGCGGTGTGCACACCGTTGACGGCGTTCGTCGCCCCGGGACTGCGCGTGACGAATGCGACCCCGGGCCGCCCCGTGAGCTTCCCGTGGGCCTCGGCCATCTGGGCTGCGCCGTTCTCGTGCCGGCAGGCAATGGTGCGGATGTCCGGGTGGCGCGTGCTCACCGCATCGAGCGCCAGGAGGAAGCTCTCTCCGGGTACGTGGTAGACGAGCTCGGTGCCATTGAGGGCGAGTTCGTCGGCGAGCACCTGTGCTCCGGTCCGTGTCGACATGCTGTTGCCTTCCTGTAAGTGTGGTTGTGCGGAGGAGATCCCCGCCGGCGCGGGGGACCGCGTCGGCTCCGAGCGTGTCGCTTTCATCGCGGATACCTCCTCGGTGCGATCCCCGACTGCAGCCAGGTGACGAGGGTGACCGCGTCATAGACCGGACGGGCGAAGCGCCGGGCGATGGCTGCCGAGTACGGAGGCAGGTTCGCGCACTCGAGGACGATCGCTCCCACTTCCGGGTGGGCCCTGACAAGACGGTCGATCGCTTCGAGGGCGTCGGCTTCGAGCAGTGCGGGGTCGTCGACTCGTGCGTTCTCCCTCATCGTGGTGAGGATCGGCCCCTGCGGATCGAGTCCGACGAAAGGGAGTCCCGGCCGTGCTCCGACTCCGCGGAAGTGGCGCTCGTCGATCGCCTCGGGATCCGAAACGACAAGGCCCACCTGCCGTCCCTCCGGCAGTGTCGCCTCGGCGAGGGGGATCTGGAGCAGCGGAGACGAGGCGAAGGGAACCGGTGAGTACGCGGCGAGTTCCTTCTGCACTGCGGCGAGGAACCCACAGCTCGTCGCGATGGCCTGGGCGCCGTGGTCGACGAGGTCATCGATCGCGTCTTCGAATGCCGCCAGCGCCGCCGCCGGATCTCCGGTGATCACATCGGCCGGACGCACCCCGCGCACGATCCTGAATTGGACCGGGAACGGCCAGGTCGCCGTGTGCGCGATGTCGCCGGGGAGACGCTCGAAGCCCGTGTCGAGGACGATGATGCCGACCCCTGCGCCTCCCACCGTCGGTCGCGCCGTCGTTCCTGCAGGCGCCGTCGTCACGCTACTCATCGAACTTCCTCCGCGTCTGCAGGATCCGGTCGATCTCGATCCCGGCCTCCTCGGAGAGGTACGATCGCGGGTCGAGCGACTCGAAGCCGGTGTGCGGAAGATCCGCGCGATCGGGGAATCCGGTGAGCGGGCGGGTCGCATCGATCCCGATCTTCGCGGTCAGTGTGTCGGAGCCGATCGGTGTGGTGAACTGATCGGCGCTCGGATCCATCCTGATGCCTTTGGCCCCGGCCACGGTGACGAGGTCCCGGTCAGCCTGGAACCGCACGTGAGAGGCCCAGAGAACCTGTTCGGTGTCGTGGACGTCGATGTCGGGGTCGACGACGATGACGTGCTTGAGGAAGTGATCGGCGGCGAGCGCCGCGAGGATCGCCTGCTTCCCGTCTCCCTCCTTGCGTTTGGCGACGGAGACGAATGCGCTGAACGACCCTCCGTGGAAGGGGATTCGCGCATCCACGGCGCCGGGGACCGCGCGTCGCACCGTTTCGAGCAGCCTCGACTCCCTTCCGGGGAACAGCCACAGGCACAGGTGTTCGGAATGAGTGGGGTGGAGGTCGAGGAAGATCGGTTCGGCCCTGTGGGTCACTGCAGTGATCCGGCACTCCGGCGCCTGCGCCTTACCGTAGTGGTAGGAGAATTCCCCGAATGGCCCTTCCGGAGTGAGATCCCCAGGGTCCACAACCCCTTCGAGGACGATCTCCGCCTCGGCGGGGATCGGCAGATCCACGGAGACACCCCGCACCACCCGGAGCGACTCTCCGAGGAGCCCTCCGGTCAGGTGATGGGCGTCCATCGAGATCGGGTTCTTCAGCTGAGAGGCGACGAGGTAGGCGGGATGGTGCCCGATGACGATGGCGATCTCGACCTTCTGTCCTGATTCACGAGCCGCTGCGAAGATCCTCCCGAGATCGTGGTCGGGAGCCGCATTCACCGTGATGCTGCGCTTCCCGGTGATCATCATCCGATACATCCCGGTGTTGATGTTCCCGGTGCCCGGATCCCTGGCGAGGACGACTCCGGCAGTGATGTAGCGTCCGGCGTCGTCGCGCGAGTGCGTGGCGAAGGGCATCGCGTCGAGATCCACCTCGTCCCCGGTCGACACCGTCTGCTGGACGGACGCGTCAGTGACGACTGTCGGTTCGGGGAGATCCTGTGCCATCACCTCGGCGACGTGGTCCAGGGTTCGGCGAGGGTTCGTCCCGAGGGCCCGCGCAATCCTCTCCCGGGTGCCGAACGTCCCCATCAGCACCGGCCAGGGACTGCCGGTGGCAGAGGTGAAGAGGACACCGGGCGCTCCTGCCGGTTCGAGGGCCTTGACCACTGAGGCGAGTTCCTGCCCCAGGGACACCGGGCGGTCGACGGTGAGGATCTCACGCTCGGGATCGAGCGAAGACAGGTAACCGCGGAGGTCGGCTGTCATGACAGCCGTCCGCCGGTGGCCTCGAGGACGATGCCACCATCGCCGAGGTAGTCACCGTCGAGGATGTCATCCGCGACGAGTTCCATGTCGACCGACAGCGCTCGGTCCTGATCGAGGTGCCGTGAGCGATCCCGCACCCGGGCATACACGGGCTTGAGCGCCGGAGCGTCGGCCCCGCTGCTGCGAAGATCGCTGCCCTGTGCCCCTGCCAGGAGCTCGATGGCGACGACGTAGGCCGCGTTCCGGGACATCGGCTCGAGGCGAGTGCCGGCATGCGTGGCCATGCTCACGTGGTCCTCCTGGCCCGCCGAGGTGGGAATGCTGTCGACGCTGTTGGGGAAGGCACGCGAGCGGTTCTCCGCGACGAGGGCGGCGGAGGTCACCTGGGCGAGCATGAATCCCGAATTGAGGCCACCACCTTCGATGAGAAACGGCGGAAGCCCGGACATCGAGGTATCGGTGAGCATCGCCGTCCTGCGTTCGGACAGCGAACCGATCTCGCACAGGGCCATGGCGATCTGATCCGCGGCGAACGCGACCGGCTGGCCGTGGAAGTTGCCGCCGGACAGGACGAGGTCGTCATCAGGGAAGACCAGCGGGTTGTCCGAAACTGCGTTCGCTTCGCGTTCCAGGGTGCAGGCCGCGGTCTCCAGGAGGTCGAGGCACGCGCCCATCACCTGCGGCATGCACCGGAGGCTGTACGGGTCCTGCAATCGGCGTCCTTCGAATTCCCTGTCCAGAACGCCACTGTCGGCGACGAGTCGGCGCAGGGCGGTGGCCGTGCGGATCTGGCCCGGCTGGCGTCTGATCTGCTGGATCCGGTCATCGAGGGCGGTCTGCCGACCGGCTGTGGCCTCCATCGTCAGCGACCCAGCGGCAAGGGCCGCATTGAACACCTTCTCGGCGCGGAACAGCCCCTGCAGGGCGAGCGCGGTCGAAACCTGCACTCCATTGATGAGGGCGACTCCTTCCTTCGGCCCGAGGACGACGGGCTCGAGTCCGCAGCTGCTCAGACCCTCGACCGCCTCGTACTCCTGTCCGCGGATGCGCACGGTGCCGGCCCCGAGCATCACACCGGCGATGTGGGACAGCGGGGCGAGATCTCCCGAAGCGCCGACCGATCCCTGGCTGGGGACGACGGGCAGGATGTCGTGATTGACCATTCCGACGAGCAGGTCGAGCACTTCCCGGCGGATTCCCGAGTGCCCCTGGCACAGGGACAGCAGCTTGACGACCATGGTTCCGCGAATGACTGGGTCAGGGAGCGGATCCCCGACACCGACGATGTGGGAGAACACGACGCGCTTCTGCAGCTCGCGGAGATCCTCCTGGGAGATTCTGCGATCGGCAAGACGTCCGAAACCTGTATTCACCCCGTAGATGACGTCTCCGTTCTCGATGATCCCGGTGATCACCTCGTGGCTCCTGCGGATCCGGGCATCGGCCTCGGCCGAGATCTCGATGCGCACAGGCCCTTCGAATGGATGCCGCAGATCGTCAAGGGTGGCGCCTGCCGGTGAGAGGACGATCGTGGGTGCTGAAACGGCTGTGACAGTCATTGGTTCTTCCCTTCCTGGTGTGCCGTGGATGAAGACCACGGCGGTTCTCATGAATGTGGTCGTGCGGTTGGGCCTGCGCCCGGTACGGCTCAGCTCTCCTCTGCCCAGCGATGGACCAGAGGATTGTCGATGCCGAACTGGTCGAGCAGACGGCCGATTCCCTCGTCAACGATGTCGGCGACGGTCTGCGGGTGGTTGTAGAAGGAGGGAACGGGCAGGCAGACAGTGGCTCCGGCCAATGTCGCGGTCTCCATGTTCCTGATGTGGATGAGGTTGAGTGGGCTCTCGCGCAGCAGCAGGACCAGCGGACGGCGTTCCTTCAAGGTGACGTCTGCGGCGCGGCTGAGCAGAGTCGAGCCGGCACCGGTCGCGATCTCTCCCAGCGTGCGCACGGAACAGGGAGCGACGATCATTCCCATGGTGCGGAACGACCCGGAGGCGATTCCCGCCGCGACGTTGCCGATCGGATGGACCACGTCCGCCTTCGCTCTGACGTCCTTGGGCCGCAGGTCCGACTCGTGAACGAGGGAGAGCTCCGCCGCCTTGGACATCACGAGGTGGGATTCGATCCCGAGATCGGCCAGGACTTCGAGCAGACGGATCCCGTAGGCGGTGCCGCTGGCCCCGGTGATGCCCACGACCATGCGTCGAGGAGCACTCATGCCGACCTCACCCTGATGTTCACCGATTTGGACTCGGTGTATCCGAACAGCTCGTCCACTGTCTCCTCACGTCCGATGCCGCTGGCCCTCATCCCGCCGAAAGGACTGCCGGGGTAATGCCGGTTGGCGTCATTGACCCATACGTACCCCGCCTGCACCTGCGCGGAAACCCGCAGGGCGCGGTCGAGATCGTTCGTCCAGACGGCGGCGGAGAGTCCATACCGAGTGTCGTTGGCGAGCCTGATCGCCTCGTCTTCGGTGGCGAAGGGCATGAGCGTGGCCACCGGGCCAAAGATCTCCTCGCGGGCAATGGTCATCGAGGGTGTGACGTCGGAGAACAGCGTCGGTTCGATGAAGTAGCCACCGCTCTTGAGCGTTCCCCCGCCCACCACGAGACGAGCCCCCTCGTCGATTCCGCCGCGGATGAATTCCTCTATTCGGCGAGCGTGTTCCCGGGAGACGACAGGCCCCATCTCGGTGGCGTCCTCATAGGCAGGACCGAGGGTGAGGCGTCTCATCGCCGTGGCCAGACCTGCTTCCACCTCTGAGATGATCGACTCGTGGACGAGGATCCGGGCCGTGGACTGGCAGGATTGGCCCGCGCTGATGTGAAAGCTGAGTCCGGCGAAGGCGGCATCGACCGCTGCGCTGACATCGGCGTCGGCGAACACGATGAATGGGTTCTTGCCCCCGAGCTCCGCCGAGAAGTGCTTGACCATGCCGCTGACCGACAGCCGCTTCTGGATGGCCAGCGCAGTCGCCTCGCTGCCGGTGAACGCCAGGCGTTTGACCTGTGGATGGGTGACGAGTGCATCGCCGGCGTCGGCGCCGCCGCTGACGATGTTGACGACTCCGGGAGGGAGCACCCCGTCGATCACCTCGCCGAGAGCCAGTGTGGCCACCGGAGTCTGAGTCGATGTCTTGATGACCATGGTGTTGCCTGCCATCAGCGGGTAGATCATGCCGGCGATGGCGAAGAGCATCGGATGGTTGTAGGCGATGATCTTTCCGACGACTCCGTAGGGTTCCGCAGAGATCAGTGAGATGCCATCGGCGTGGGCACGGGTGAATCGACCGGTCGCCGAGAGCGCGAGCCCCGGCCATTCGGTGAGATAGCGCAGGGCGAGCCCGACGTCCCTTCGGGTCGACGGCAGCGGATTGCCACTGTCGATGGCTTCGAGGAGAGCGAGCTCTTCCCCCTTCGCGTCGAGAACTGCCTTGAGCGCAGACAGATGTTCGGCTCGCTGGGACATGGTCAGTCCCGCCCAGGCCGGTTGTGCCCGGGCAGCGGCTCGAACGGCCGCGTCGACTTCGTCCTTCGTCGTCTCAGGAACGACGGCGAACGTGTTTCCGGTGGAGGGGTCGAACGTCTCGGCGTAGACGGCGGCGGTCGTCCACGCTCCGTCGACATAGTTCTGCGGGCCGGTGCCCCCGGGCCAGAACGAACGCAGCGCTTCAGCGTGCAGTCCGCTCGGCGTGGTCATTGTCGTCATGGTGTCAGGACTCCTGAATCAGGCTGAGGGTGAGAGGGTGTCGAGGGTGTCGAGGGTGTCGAGGGTGCCGATCGTTGTCTGCCCCCAGGGGTGCGGCGTGGCCCCTGCCGTTCCATCCCTGCGAACTCGGCGACGCCGATGGTCCGGTCGAGGATGATGACCCCGGCGACGGAGACGAGTGCGACGATGAGGCTGAGTGCGGTGATCGAGGGGTCGGCACCGAGCTGGAGCCGCCCGTAGATCTCGACCGGCAGCGTCTGGACCCGCGTCCCGGAGAGGAACAGCGAGAGATCGAAGTCGTTCCACGACATCGTGAACGCCATGGCCGACCCGGCGAACAGGTGGAGTCGCAGCTGCGGCAGCAGGACATGCCACACTGTGCCGAGAAACCCCGCCCCGGACAGGAAGGCCGCCTCTTCGAGAGAGGTCGGGATCCGTGCGAGGCCCGCCATCAGCGCTCTGACGGGGAATGGCAACGTCAGCAGGATGTGTCCGACGAGCAGCACCCCGAGCGGAACCGTCCCGAACAGTGCATTCGCTCCCTGATAGAGCGCGATTCCGAGCAGTGCGCCGGGAATGAAGAGCGGAGACAGCATCAGAGTGGACAGATGCTCAGCGATTCGTGACTTGGACTGGCGGATCGCGAGTGCGACGATGAGACCGATCGCGCTCGAGACCGCAGCGGAGAACACTGCGAGCACCAGGCTGATGATGATCGCGCGGACGAACCGAGCATCTTCCAACACCGCGCCGAACCACTTGAGGGTGAAGCCCTCGGGCGGGAATGTGATGGCGGTCGGATTGAATGCCGTGGCGGCCATGATGAACAGAGGGAGCAGGATGAAGACGATTCCTGCCGCCGCGGCTGCGACTGTGAGATATGTGAAGGGACCGGGACGCATGGCTCAGTGCTCCTTGTGCTGGTTGGTACGACGATTGAGGAGGAGGATCGGGCTCAGGCACAGCACCGTCGTCAGAAGCAGGACAAGTGCGATCACCGAGGCGAGCCCGAAGTTTCCCGTCGTGAGTTCGCTGTAGGCGGCAACCGAGAACATCCTCACCTTGCCCCCGCCGAGGATGTTTGGCACGGCAAGGGCACCGATGCTCAAGGTGAAGGAGAGCAGGATCCCGACGAAGAGGCCCTGTGCGCTCAGGGGCAGGGTGATCCGGAAGAACACCCGTGCCGGCGAGGCACCGCAGACGTGGGCGGCCTCCTCCGCCGAGCGCGGCACCGCAGCGAACACCCCGACCAGTGGCATCGCTATGTAGGGGATCGCCAGCTGGGCGAGTCCGATGACCACTGCGGTGGGGGTCGAGAGGATGCGCAGCGGCTCCTCGATGAGTCCGATCATGAGCAGCGTCTGGTTGACGATGCCGTTGGCGCCCACGATGATGTACCACCCGAGCATGAGGATGACCGAGTTGATCCACAGCGGCACGAACAGAGCCACCGTCAGCGCTCGCCGCACACCTGCGCTGCCGACCCGGGCGATGACGTAGGCCAGGGGAATCGCGAACACCGCCGCGACGAGAACCCCGGCCGCGGCCATTGCGACCGAGTTGAGTGCGACGCCGACGATGTAGTACTGGGAGGTGAAGAACGTGACGTAATGGTCGACGCCGAAGGACTGCCCGGTGGTGAAGCTCAGCCCGACCATGTAGAGGACGGGCGCGACGAGCAGGACCGCGAGGGCGGCTGCGGCCGCCAGAATGAGGATCCGCAGAAGTCGACGCGCCGTCGTCGCACCACGGATCTGCCGACTGCGCTGTTTGTTCTGCTCCCGGTCAATGGTCGGCGGCGAGCCCGGCGCCGCCGGTCCGGGTGCAATCGGAGCGACGGGTGTTCTCAGGGAGACGTCAGGCGACATCGTCGACCTCCTCGGCGAAGGAGACTTTGTCGAATCTCAGACCGACTCGCGATCCGGGTTCGCGGATGTGCTCGCGTTCGACGACTTTGAGAGCAGTCGGCATCCCCTCGACCTCGACCATGTACTCACTCGAGGATCCGCTGTACATGGTGCTCGCGACGGTTCCGGCGACGTGATGCCTCTCATCCGCGACGTCGCACAGCATGATGTTGTCCGGCCGGACGAGCATCGTCATCTGTGAATCCGGTGCCGACGGCGGCTGTCCGCAGGCATCTGCGGGCAGGGAGATGCCGGCCCCGTTCGGCAGGCGGACGCCCAAGTGAGTCGTGATCGAGATGATCGTCGACGGAATCGCGTTGATCGGGCCGAGGAGCCGAGCCACGTACTCGTTGGTCGGCGCTTCGTAGATTCTGCTCGGGGTGTCGATCTGCTGGAGCCGCCCTGACTGCATGACGGCGATGCGGTCCGACATCGACAGGGCCTCGTTGCGATCGTGCGTGACGTAGAGCGCCGTCGTGCCCAAACGCTGCTGGATCGCCCGGATCTCTCGCTGCATCTCCTCGCGCAGATGCCGATCGAGGTTGCTCAGCGGTTCGTCGAGAAGCAGCATCGCCGGTGCAGGGGCCAGGGCACGGGCGATGGACACCCTCTGCCGCTGGCCTCCGCTGAGCTCAAACGGGTAATGATCGGCATGCCGGTCGAGATGGACGAGTCCGAGCACCTCATCGACACGGGAGCGGACCTGGGCGCGTGGCACCTTCGCGTACTTGAGTGCGAACTCGATGTGCCTGCGGACAGTCATGTGCGACCACAGCGCATGATCTTGGAAGACGAAGCCGATGCGCCGACGATGGGGGGCGACATCGGTGACATCGGCCCCGCCGATCCTGATCCGGCCGGAGTCGGGACTGAGCAGCCCCGCGACCATTCTCAGTGTTGTGCTCTTCCCACAGCCGCTGGGCCCGACGAGGCTGAGAAACTCCCCCTCCTTCGCCTGGAGGTCGAGACCGTCGATCGTGAAGCCTCCTTTGCCCAGCGACAGGGAGATCCCCTCCAGCTCGAGTCCCTGCTGCTGCGCCGTCGTCATGTTCATGCCGTTCGCTTCCGTGCGTGAGGTGTACATATCAGCCGTGAATCCTCGTGTTCCACTCCTGCTGCCAGTCCTTGATGACCCCTTCGACGTATTCGTAGTCAGGAGCGACGAACCGGTCGAGGTCGTCCGGGCCGAAGCCGATGGCGTCACGGGAAGCAGGTTCGAGCTGGTCATAGGTGGCGGGGTTGGAGGGCATATAGGGCATGCTCTCGGCGAAGACCTTCTGCGCCTCCGGACTCATCATGTGATCGAGATACTCCAGGGCGAGGTCGCGGTTCGGAGAGTCCTCGACGACGTTGGCAGTCGTCATCATGGCCAAGGCGCCGGGCTCGGGCATCGTGTACTCGATCTCCAGGCCGTTCTGCTGGGATTCCAGGGCGCGCGCACTCGTCGTGATTCCCACAGCCGCCTCCCCCGAACGGAAGAGCTGATCGACTTGATCGTTCGACTCCCACCAGGTGTGCACGCAGGGTGCCAGCTCCTCCATCTTCGCGAAGCCGGGGTCCATGTTCTGCAGCGAACCGCCGTTCTCCTCGGCCATCAGCGTGGTGAGGATGATGACCGGGTTGGTGAAGTCCGGCATGGTGATCTTCTCGCAGTACTCCTTGTCCCAGAGGGACTCCCATGTCTTTGGCTCCGACACCTGCTTGGGGTCGTAGGCGAGGACGTAGGCGCCGAAGTCGTGGACCTTGGTGGTCGGACTCAGCTGTGCCTTCTCGTAGAGGTCAGCGGTGTTCGGGGCATTGTCCGGAGTGATCTCGGCCCAGAGGCCCTCTTTCTCCCCTTGGAAGGAGATGAGTGGCTGGGAGAGAAGGAGGTCGACGTCACCGCCCCGGGCGAGGACGAGGCCATTCGTGTTGGCCCCCGGCTGGAAGGTGATCTCGACACCGTGTTCTTCCTCGAAGGCCTTCGCTGCCTTCTTGTGGGCTTCGTCGTATCCCCCGCCCTGCCCGACGACCACGAGCTGTGTCGCGGTGGCATCGGCGGCGGCTCCGCATCCTGTCGCCGCGAAGACCGCGGCCAGACCGATGACAGACGTATGCAGTAACTTCATTGTTATCTCCATTTCTCGACGGTGATCCGAGCCCGTATGAGCTCGGACCGATGGGCCGCCAATCGAAACCGCTGCGACTCGTCAACCCGATTCGCTGTGCGGTGCTTCGTCGACTCCGCACCTTCATTGACCTGGACGGTTGGTTTCTGCGGCCTTGGTTCCACCCAACCACGGTGTTGAAGCGCGCCGAATGGGATTTCGAGCGATTCCGTCTCGGATCTCAGACATTGATGTGGCGGGAAGTCTGACAGGCATCCGTGCCCGCGCTGAGGGTCAGGTGCTGCCGGTGAGCCTCTTGCTGAGTTCTCCGGACATCTCGATGGCGGCAGAGGCGAGGTCGGGCCATCGTGCCTCCGGGATGTCGTCCGTTCTGAAGGTGAAACCGATCGCAGCGGCCGGCTGCTCATTGTGGTCCGTGGCAACTGCACCGACAGAGGCCAGTCCCTCGGCGATCTCACTCGCTTCCAGAGCCCATCCGCGCTGACGGGTCTCTTCGAGGATCGTGGTGAAGTCGTGGAAATTGCCAGGCCCGAGTTTGGTCCGGGAGAAGAACGACTCACGGTTCGGATACAAGGCGAGGATCTGCCGACGGCTGAAACCCGCGAGCAGCGCGCGCCCGGTCGCGGTCAGATGAGCGGGAAGCTGGATTCCGACGCCACCCACGACCGTTGGGGCTCGTGGACCGACTTCCTTCGCGACATACTTGATGTCGGTCCCGTGGAGCACTCCGACGAAGGCGACGACTGGCAGCTTCTCCCGGGTGGTGTACCTCCTGATGATCGGTGTCGCGAGCATCTGCACCGTGTCGGAGCCGGGCGAGAGCGATCCGAGCTCCGTCAGCAGCGACGACAGCCCATACTCACGTGCCTCGGGAAAGTGGACGAGAAATCCCTCGTCCAGCAGCACATTGAGCAGGTGATATGTGCTGGAACGGGGAATACCCAGATCTCGCCCGATATGGGCAGCCCTCGTCGGTCGGCCTTTCGCAGCCAGGAACTTGAGGATCCGCAACGCATTCCTCGCTGCGGGAATGTCCGACATGAGCTCCTCCATGAGCGAGTGCGACGGGCGCTTCATCGGCCGTTTCCGGATGCAGAACGCCGACGGCTCTCGGCCGGATCGTGGCGAGGCCCGGGAACGTCAAGGTGCTGGACAGCACTGGAGTTGATGCTAACAAGACTTGTCGGGAAGTCATGGCAGCGGCCACCTGGTGGACTGCGAGCAGCTGGATCGCATTCCACCGGTGGCCGCAGCGGGTCGAAGCCCATGACGAGCCCTCGCCGAGGCGGTCCCGGTGAGCCGGTGAGCGCATCGGCGGGGGCCGCTACCGCACGCCCCTACCGCACGCCGAGCTTCTTCCACACGACGAGGAGCGCGGACACGCTCATCAGGCCGGCGAACAGCACCCAGTAGGCCGGGGCCTTGGCGTCGTGCGTCACGCCGATCAGCCAGGCCGCGGCCAGCGGGGTGAGTCCGCCGAACACGGCGACGCCGATGTTGTAGCCCAGCGACAGACCGGTCCCGCGGGTGCGGGTCGGGAAGATGTCGCCCATGACGCTGGCCAGCGGTCCGTAGTAAGTGGCCTTGAGCAGGGAGAAGATCGCGACGACGAGGATCAGCACCGTCAGCGCATTGCTCGCCACCGCCCAGCTGAAGAGGAACCAGGTCAGGATCATCACAGCGACCGCGGCGGGGATCATCATCTTCAGGCGGCCGATCCGGTCGCACAGGTATCCGGCCAGCGGGGTGCAGATGAGCAGCACGATCCCGGAGACGAGGGTGGCGTAGAAGCCGGCGGAGTCGTCCATCCCCAAGCTGTCGACGGCGTAGGTCGGCACGTAGGTGATGAAGTAGTTGAGGCAGGTCGAGACCGCGATCGCCCCGATCGCGAGGATGACTGCGAGCTTGTTCCGGCGCAGGACCCCGACGATCGCCGACTCCTTGTCCGTGGTCGCCGCCTTGGCCTCGACG
Source organism: Brevibacterium sp. (assembly GCF_031179145.1). GTDB lineage: Bacteria > Actinomycetota > Actinomycetes > Actinomycetales > Brevibacteriaceae > Brevibacterium. The sequence continues at coordinate 11,596 of NZ_JAPSIB010000030.1, read as the reverse complement.
AACTCCGGGGACTCGGGTACGTGCTTGCGGATGTAGAGTCCGACCGGACCCACGAGCAGGCCGACGATGAAGGGGACTCGGAATCCCCAGGACTCCAGCTGCTCCTGGCTGAGGTTCGTAGTCAGGGCGACGCCGATTCCTGAGGCGAGCAGGCTCGACGCTGCCTGCGAGGTGAACTGCCAGCTGGCTGCGAATCCGCGCTTGGCCGGCAGGTGCTCGACCATCAGCGACGTGGCGGATCCGAATTCGCCGCCGGCCGCGAAGCCCTGGATGAGGCGGGCGAGCAGGATGAGCAGCGGGGCGAAGACTCCGATCATCGCCGCCGGCGGGGTGACGACGATGAGGAGCGTGCCGAGGAACATCAGCCAGATCGTCAGCGTCAGCGCGGGTTTGCGGCCACGCCTGTCGGCGAACCCACCGAGCACGATGGCGCCGACCGGGCGGATGAAGAACGAGAGCGCGAAGGTCGCCAACGCGAGCATGATCGACACCGCGCGATCGTCGTTGGGGAAGAACACGGCGGAGATGTAGACCGAGAAGTAGGCGTAGACGGCGATGTCGTACCACTCCAGGGCGTTGCCGATCGATGCCGCGGTGATGATCTTCCAGGTCGGAACCGGTTTGGCCGCGGCTTCCGACGACTGCTCAGTGGTGGTCATGCTCCCTGTCCTTCTGCCTCAGTGACGTCTGCGTCAGTGATTTCTGCGTGTGTGTTCTCGGCGTGTGTGTTCTCGGCGTGTTCGTCGGTCTTCGAGGAGAACCAGTCGTCCGGGTTCTCCTTCATGTCCCAGAACATCCCCGCCATGATCTCGGCGCCCTGTTCGAGGATCGAGAGCAGCGCGTGTTCGTTCGGGGCGTGCTGATTGCACCCGGGATAGGAATGGGGCACCCACACGGTCGGCAGTCCGAGCACCTCGGCGAAGACGTCGTTGGGGATCGTGCCCCCGAGGTTGGGTTCGATGGCCGGCTTCAGTCCCGTCGTGTCCCTGATCGACTGCGCTGCCGCCGCCACGACCGCGGCCTCCGGGTCGAGCCGGGTCGCCGGCACACAGTGCTCGGCGATCACCTCGACGCCGGTGATTCCCTGGCTCTGAAGGTAGGTGCGAACGCGGGTCTCGAAGTCGGTGAGGTCGGTACCGACGACGAAGCGCAGCTGCATGTGCGCCGCAGCCCTGCCCGGGATCGCATTGTTGACCTGGGCCGGGTTGCCGGCGTCGAGGGCGAGCACCTCGAGGACGTTGTAGGCGAAGACCCGTTCGGCCGGGGTCAGTCCCGGCTCGCCCCAGTCGGGATCGATGGCCGGCGCCCCGTCCTCGACGATGTCCGGCAGCTCGGCGACGGCGGCGCGCACCGAGGCGGGCGGATCGGTGGGGCGCAGGTCGGGGATGCGGATGACGCCCCGGCCGTCGACGAGGGCGTTGATCGCAGCGGCGATGACGGTGGCCGGGTTGCGGAGCTTGCCGCCCCAGTTGCCGGAGTGGTGGTCGCCGTCGCGTTCGTGGCAGACGAGCCGGAAGTTCAATGCCCCGCGGGAGCCGAGGAACAGGGTGGGCACCTCGGCGGCGATGCGGGGTCCGTCGGAGGCGAGGAAGAGGTCGGCCTCCAACTCGTCCCTGTGGGCGGCGGCAAAGGCGCTCAGTCCCAGCGATCCGGCTTCCTCGGCCGTTTCGATGAGGACCTTGACGTTGTAGCCCAGTCGCGACGAAGCAGGGTCGGCGGCAAGGGCGCGGAGGACTGTGGCCAGAGCCAGGGAATTCACCGTGTGCTGGCCCTTGTTGTCAGCACTCCCCCGGCCGTAGAGGCGATCGCCGTCCTGGCTGAGCACCCAGGGGTCGAGACCTTCGTCCCATTGGGAGTCGTGGGCGAACTGCACATCGCCGTGACCGTAGAGGAGCACGGTCGGCAATGACTCGTCCTCGATGCGGGAGGCGATGAGCAGCGGGTGCTCGCTGGATTCCGGGTTGGGGTGGACTTCGGATTCGAAACCGAGCTCCGCCAGCTCCGGCACGATCTCCTCGTCGAGGTAGGCGCGCGCCTCGGCGCCGTTGCCGGGGGCTTGGCTCTCCGTGCGGCGGGCGACCCGGGCGGTCAGGAGGGCGAGGAATTCCGGGGACCGCACATGCGATCCTGCCTCCCGGGTCACCTCGGCGCGGGTGCTCTTGGTCTGAGTCTCAATGGTCATGGCACCAGACTGGCCGCCGCCATGACCGCTAAGGAAGACTGGGCCGTCCAGGTGCCGGTGCGAATTCCGCGCTTTGGTGGTGCAGATTCTGCACCACCGAATAGGATGCGAGGATGACCGAGCTCCAGAGCCTGCGCACCCTCCTCGCCGTCATCGACTTCGGGTCGATCCACCTCGCGGCGAAGGCTCTCTACATGTCGCATTCGACCGCGAGCCGGCAGATCCGCGCCCTCGAGGAGCACTACGGCACGACGCTGTTCGAGCGGTCCTCGACGGGGGCGGCCCCCACCCAGTCCTGCTTGGCCGTCGCCGACTTCGCGCGTCGGATGATCGCCGAATCGGAGCTGCTCATCGACTCCTTCGACGGCGAGTTCGCCCAGGTCGAGCACGTGCGGATCGTGACGAGCACCGCCCTGGGTCAGACGCTGGTCGCCGACGCCGTCGGCGAGGTGCTCGCAGCCAATGATCACCTGCGCATCAGCGTCAGCTACGCGGCCTCGCTCGAGGCCCTCAGTGTGCTGGTGAACCGGCAGGCCGACATCTGCGTGAACTTCTCCGTCACCGACCGCGATCTCGTCGACGTTCCCGGAGTGATGACCCACGCCAGGCACGAATCATCGAACTTCGCCATGGTCGACGCCGCTCATCCCCTCGCCGACCGGGCCCGACTGAGCATCCGCGACATCGCGGAGTATCCCCTGGCCACCCTGCCAGCCGGCAACACCGTGCGGCTGCAGATGGAGAGCGCGGTGCGGAATCTCGGCCAGGTGTTCACGGCGACCCTCGAATGCTCGTGCCCGATCCTCATGGCCCGGGCGGTCTCGGGCTCGTCGATGGTGGCGATGATGTCGGAACGGACGATCCCCGACATCCTCGCCGAGGTGGGCTGCCGCGCCGTGCCCATCGTCGACGACAATCTCGACCCCCGGTTCATCCAGATCCTCGGCACCTCACCCGCATCGGATTCGGAAGGTGCGAAAACGGTGCTCGAGGCCCTGGTCAAGCACCTGCCGCGCGGGTGACCTCAGGGTCAGAAATCTGCGCCGCGAGCCACTGCCGGACGCAGAAAGCCCGGCCACCCGGCAGTGGTTCCCCTGAGGGGATCACTGCCGGATGACCGGACGATCAGGACCGAACGATGCCGGTCAGGCCTGCGTCAGGCCGGTTCCGGAACCTTCGGCGAGGAGGTCTGCACCAGTTCGACGGCCGGGATCGGGTCGGAGTCGCCGTCGCCACGCAGCCGGGTCATCTCCGGATCGTAGAGCGGTTCGACGGAGACGGTCGCGGGCAGCCGCTTCCCGAGGTACTCGATCTCGACCGAGTCGCCGACCTCAACCGAGTTCGGCAGCCATGCGTAGGCGATCGTCTTTCCGACGGTGTAGCCGTAGGACGCCGAGGTGACGTAGCCGTCGCCACTGCCTTCGGCTCCCGCGTTGAGGTAGACCGGCTCGCTGCCGAGGACGACCGACTCCCGGTCGTCGAGGGTCAGGCAGTACAGCTTCTTCGTGGCCGCCTCGGCGCGAGCCGCCAGAGCCGACTTGCCGACGAAGTCATCGGTCTTCGACGCCTTGACCGCGAAACCGAGGCCCGCCTGGACGGGCTCGTGCTCGCTGGTCATGTCGGTGCCGAAGGAGCGGAAGCCCTTCTCCAGACGCATCGAGTTGAAGGCCTCGCGACCGCCGGCGATGATCCCGTGCTCCTGCCCGGCCTCGAACAGCACATCCCAGAGCTTGTGCCCGACATCCGCCGAGGCGTAGAGCTCCCAGCCGAACTCACCGACGTAGGACAGGCGCATCGCGGTGACGGGAATGCCACCGATCGTGATCTGCTTGGTCTGGAAGTACTTGAGTCCCGCGTTGCTGAGGTCGTCGCTGCTGACCTTGGACATGACGGCGCGAGCGTTGGGTCCCCACAGGCCGATGCAGCAAGTGCCGGCGGTGGTCTCGCGAACGGTCACCCACTGGGACGGATCCGCCGCCGACTGCTCCCGTGCCTTCCGGGAGATGTAGGCGAAGTCGATGTTGCTGTTGGCGCCGACCTGGTAGGTCTCCTTGTCGAGGATGGCCACCGTGATGTCGCTGGTGATGCCGCCGGCCTCGTCGAGGAGCAGGGTGTAGCTGACCGCGCCGGGCTTGCGCAGCATCGACGAGGTGGTCAGCGAGTGCAGCAGCGGGCCGGCGCCCGGTCCCTTGACCTCGAAGCGCTTGAGCTGGGTCATGTCGAACATGGCGACCGCGGTGCGGGTCTTCCACGCCTCGACCGCGGCGATCGGCGAGTGGAACAGGTTCGACCACTCATCGCGTGCGGGTGCTGCCCACTCCTCCGGCAGCTCGTCGAGCAGTGCCGCGTTCGCCTCGTACCAGTGCGGGCGCTCCCAGCCGTTCGTCTCGAGGAAGAACGCGCCGAGCTCGACCTGACGATCGTGGAACGGGCTCAGTCGCACGTCGCGCGGGGAGACACGTGGCTGGAGTGGGTGGAGGATGTCGTAGATCTCGACGAAGTTCTGCTGCGAGGTCTCGGACACGTACTCGGGAGTCGTCAGCGCGTCCTCGAAGCGGTTGAGGTCGCAGCCCGACAGATCCGTGTTCGAGTATCCCTGCGAGATGAGCTCGGCCACGGCCTTGGCGATGCCACCGCCGTGGGTGACCCACACAGCCTCGGCGACGAAGAATCCGTCCACCTCACGGGACTCGCCGACGAGCGATCCGCCGTCGGGGGTGAAGGAGAAGATGCCGTTGAATCCGCGCTGGATCTGAGTCTGGGCCAGCTCGGGCAGGAGCTCCTTCGTCGCTTCCCATTCGCCGGCGAAGTCCTCGGGGGTGAACTCGAGGCTCGACGGCATGCGCTCGTGCGTGATCTCGTCGGGAGCGTAGTTCGGCAGCTCGTTGAGGTCGACGGGCATCGGGCGGTGGGCGTATGAGCCGATTCCGACCCGGTCGCCCCACTCGCGGTAGTAGAGGTCCTTGTCCTGGTAGCGCAGGATGGGCGCCGAGGCGCCGGCGGGGCCCTGGTTCTTGGCAACGAGGCTCGGGACCTCGGTGGTCCAGGCGAACTGGTGGCCCAGCGGCAGCAGCGGAATGGGGGTGCCGACCATCTTGCCGATGTTGGGTCCCCAGAATCCGGCGCAGGAGACGACGATGTCGGCCTCGATGCGCTCGTCGCCGACCTTGACGGCCTTGACCTTGCCGTTCGCCGTCTCGATGTCGGTGACAGTCGTGCGGTCGCGGAATTCCACGCCCGCAGCTCGCGCGCGCTCGATGACGATCTGAGTTCCCTTGGCGGCCAGCGCCAGTCCGTCACCCGGGGTCAGCAGTCCACCGAGGACCTTGTCGGCGTCGAGCATCGGGAACTGCTTGAGGCACTCGTCGGTGTCGACGATGTGGGCTTCGACGCCCCAGGAACGGTTCCATCCGGCGCGGCGGTGCAGGTCCTGGAGACGTTCGGCAGTCGTCGCGATCTCCAGTCCGCCGACAGGCAGGAAGGACCCCGTGCCGTCGGCGCCCTTGAGCCCGGTGTACTTCTCGATCGTGTACTGGGCGAACTCCGTCATCGACTTCGAGCCGTTCGAGGAGAAGACGAGGCCAGGGGCGTGCGAGGTGGATCCGCCGGGGATGTTCAGCGGGCCCTGCTCGAGGACCAGAGTATTGGTCCATCCGAGCTGAGCGAGTTCATCGGCGAGGTTGGCACCGACGATGCCGGCCCCGATGATGACGATCCTGGGTGTTGTGGTCGGCAATGGGAACTCCCTTGTTCGTGAGTTTCAGTGTTCTTGAGTCTGTGGGGTGTGGGCGGGAGCGCCAGGCTCCCGCCCACAGGTTGGCGCGAGGCGCCGGATGGTCAGGCGTCGACCACGAGGTCGGACATCGGCGTCGAGCAGCATGGCAGGAACTTGCCCGCGTCGATCTCCCGGGCGCGGATTCCGCCCTGGTGATGCATGTCGACGTCGCCGGAGAGCTTGACGATCTTGCAGGAGCCGCACATGCCCTCCTGGCAGTTGGCGCCGATCCGCACCCCGGCCTGGCGGGCCGCAGCGAGGATGTTGTCGTCCTTGTCGACCCGGATGTTGAGTCCGGATCGAACGAAGGACATCGTCAGCGCGCCGGTTCCGACGGTGTCGAACTCCGCCGGGTCCACGACGTTCTCCTCGTCCGCCGAGGCGGCCTCCTGAGTGCCGGCGACCGCGATCTCCGCGTCCTCCTCCACGTCGTAAGGCACTTCGGCTTCGGCGTCGACGGCTTCGGTGGGCTCGACGTAAGGTTCGACGACCTCCTCGGCGTACTCGGTCTCGTAGAGTTCGAGCTCGGGCACCAGCGCTTCCTGTGCCTCTTCGGTGTGGGTGGCGATCTCCTCGGCGAGCTCTCCGGCCAAGGCGACTTCCTCTGCGTACTCGCGCAGGGTCTCCCTGTCGCCGGAGAAGAACTCGACGTTGATCGACGTCTCGTCGACTCCCACGCGGGGCAGAACATCCATCACCGTGTCGAGGTAGCCCTGCGGCCCACAGGCGTAGACCTGGCGGCCGTTGGCGTCGGGCGCCACGGTTTCGATGAGCGCACGCGAAATGCGGCCCACCTGACCCGACCAGTCGTCCGGACGGACCCGGTCACCGAGGGCGTAGACGACCTTGATCCGGAAGTCCGCCACCGTGAGGAACTTGAGCTCGTCCTCGAAGGCGAACCGGTCCGGAGCCGAGCCGTGGTAGAGCAGAATGACGTCGGCCTGACCGGGCAGGGAGTGGATAGTGCGGATCATCGACATCAGCGGCGTGATCCCGGCGCCCGCGGCGAGGAGCAGGTACCGCGCCCGCCGGTCGTGGTCCGGCAGGTGGAAGGCACCGACCGGTCCGAGCATGTCGAGCACGGTTCCCGGCCGCACATTCTCATGCGCCCAGGGCGAGACGAGTCCGTTCGGGTCCTCCTTGACGGTGACCGAGAACGTCCACGGCTCCGTCGGGGCACTCGAGATGGAGTAGCTGCGGCTGGCCGGCTCTGCATCGGGTCCGAAGATCGGGAAGTCGATGTTCATGTACTGCCCGGAGCGGAACGCCAGCGGCGCGCCGTCGAGGCGGCGGAACACGAAAGTCATCATGTCCCCGGCCTCAGGGATGGTCTCGACGCACTCAGCCTGGAACTCCTGCGGGTGCCAGGGACCCAGCGCGTGGGCCGCGGCGCCCGGACCCGCGGTGGCTGCGAGCACCCTGTTCCAGGGCATCTCGAGACCGCGGATCCGCATCGCCAGAGGAATGGAATCCTCCTCGACCTCGGACTGAATGTCCGCGTCGATCGGTGCTTCGGCGTCGGCCTGAGCTTCGGCTTCAGCTTTGACCTTCACGCTCATGCCAAGTGCTCCCGCATGCGCATCGTGTACCAGTTGATGAATGCCTCAACCTGGTACTCACTCTTCATGTACGGTCCGGGCTCGTAGAACGGGCTCTCCGCGCCCTGCTGGCAGAGCTCGACGAACGCCTTGTCCTGGAGGTTCGTCTGCTTCCAGGTGTGGGTGAGCTTGTCGACGTCGTAGTCGACGCCTTCGACAGCGTCATCGGCGACGAGCCAGGTGGTGCGCACCAGGGTCTGGTGTGCGTTGATCGGGAACACTCCGAAGGTGACGACGTGGTCGCCGAGAAAGTGGAACCAGCTGTTGGGCTGCAGGTGCATCGAACAGCGGCCCAGTCGGAAGTCCCGGAGATCGCCGAGGAGCTTCTTCGACAGCCGGTGGCCGTCGGGAGAGAAGGACTCCCCGTCGCCGTCGAGGGATTCCCGGGAGATGCGGATGCCCGCGACTCGTGTGTCGAGCTCCTCGAAGACCTCGTAGGGCAGGCCGTAGCGGCGGCAGCGCTCTTCGAGGGACTCCTGGGCGGTCTTGTTGCGGTCCCAGACCTCTTCGAGGTGCTTCGGGATGATCCCGTCGGTCAGACCCCAGGTCGGGAACAGGGAGCAGGCGAGTTCAGGGTGACCATCGCAGTGGTAGCACTCGCGATTGTTCTCCATCACGAGCTTCCAGTTGCCCTCTTCGACGATGTTCTGCTGATAGGCGATCTTCGTCTTCTGCAGCTCATGGGGCGCCAGGTAGGGCTCGAAGACCTTGGCGGTCTCTTCGAAGTCCGTCGGAGGTTCGTCGGCGAGGCAGACGAAGATCAGGCCGGCGTCAATGCGGCTGTGCGCGGTCTTCAGGGAGTAGCACTTCTTGTCGAACTCCATCTCACCCGGCGCCGAGGCGTGGATGAGCTGGCCTTCGGACGAGTAGGTCCAGGAGTGGTAGCCGCACACCAGGTTGCCGGTGGTTCCGGAGTCCTCGGTGAGCACTCGCGCACCGCGGTGGCGGCAGACGTTGTGGAGGACGTTGACCCCGCCGTCATCGTTGCGGAGCACGATGAGCGAGTAGGGGCCGTAGTCGACCGTGATGTAATCGCCGGGCTCGGGCACCTCGGCGACGCTTCCCGCGTAGATCCAGTGCTTGCCGAAGATTCCCTGCATGTCGAGATTGAACAGGTTGTCGTCGGTGTAGAACGGGGCCTCAAGCGAGAACCCGGCGCGGCGGGTCGCCAGGAGGACCTGAAACTCAGCCAGTTTCTCCTCGGTGATACCCAGGGGGTAGCCCTTTTTCGTCGGTGCCAGGTTGATTGCTGTCAATTCCCATCTCCCTTGATGTCTTGCGCTGAGCGCGGTGTGTCGAACTACAGGACACATCGGCTCAGGACCGGTGTCGTGTGACGTTCGTCAAGTCGTCTGTACAAGCGTAGCGCGAAAATACCCTGCGCGATAACCGGCAGTTCGTGTGGATTATCATGCAGAATAGATGCATGATTGATCCTCGTCTCGTCACCCTTCGCACATTCGCCTTCTCGGGCACCATTGCGGCCACCGCGGAGCTCACCGGCTACTCCCCCTCTGCGGTCTCAGGACAGCTGCGTGAACTCCAGAGAGCACTCGGCATCGAGCTCCTGATCAAGGACGGACGGGGACTGCGTCTGACTGCGGCGGGACGGTACATCGTCCGCCGCTCGGACGAGCTCATCACCCTGTGGGAGGAGATCCGCGCCTCGGCTCTGACCGCCGGTGACCAGGCCCCCGCCCAGTTCGGAATCGGCGGCTTCTCCACGGCCGCCACTCACCTGCTCGCTCCGCTGGCGGCGCACCTGCGTCGCACCCATCCCGCCCTCGAGGTCAATGTCGTCGAAGCCAGCCCCGCCCGCTGCTTCGAGCTCCTCCTCGCCGAACGCATCGACCTCGCCGTCGTCGTGTCCAGCCATGGGGACATCCATCTCGAAGAGGACCCCAGGTTCGAGAAGATCACCCTCCTCGACGACCCCCTCGACGTGATGATCCCCTCGGACCATCCGCTCGCCGGCAATGATTCGGTGACACTGTCGGAACTGTCCGGCGAGAACTGGATCACCGATCGTGTCGGGTCGCCCTATCGGAGCCTGTTCTCGGCGGCCTTCACTGCGGCCGGCATCTCCCCGAGGATCGCCCACGAGGCGGTGGAGTGGGACACGGCGATGGCACTGGTGGGGGCCGGCGTAGGGGTCGGGCTGCTGCCGAGGCTGGCGAGCCTCGAAGGGGTGAAGGACGTCAGCCGAGTGCGACTGGCCGGACCCGGCCGCCTGAGCCGCAAGATCGTCGCCTCCGCCCGCACGGGCAGCCTCCGCTCGCCGCTGCTGCGCGAGTCGCTCAAGCATCTGCGCGAAACCGCACAGGAGATCCTCTCCACCCGCCTCGACGACGAGACCTGATTGGTTGGGATATCGACTCCCAGGCGGGGTAGATTGACACGAACTGCAGTTCAGGACGAGACTGCAGGAGGTCTAGTATGGGACTGATATTTCACAGCGCGAAGGTTGCCGACTCAGCCACAGGGGTGGGGAGGCCAACCGCCTCGCCCGCTCCGAATCCGCTCACAACAGGGAGGCTCAACGATGAGCAATAAGGCAATCAGCTACGCAGGCCCCGGCAAGGTCGAGGTCATCGACACCGAGTACCCGGACTTCGTCCTCAAGGACGGTCCGGGCGTCAACCCTGCCAACGTCGGACGCCGTGTCGATCACGGGGTCATCCTCAAGACGGTCGCGACGAACATCTGCGGCTCGGATCAGCACATGGTCCGCGGACGCACCACCGCTCCCGAGGGCCTGGTCCTCGGCCACGAGATCACCGGTGAGGTCGTCGAGGTCGGGCGCGACGTCGAGTTCGTCAAGGTCGGCGATCTCGTCTCCGTTCCGTTCAACATCTCCTGCGGACGCTGCCGCAACTGCAAGGCCGGTCAGACCGGCATCTGCCTCAACGTCAACCCCGACCGTCCCGGCTCTGCCTACGGCTACGTCGACATGGGCGGCTGGGTCGGCGGACAGGCCGAGTACGTGCTCGTGCCCTACGCCGATTGGAACGTGCTGAAGTTCCCGGACAAGGACCAGGCGATGGAGAAGATCCTCGACCTGACCATGCTCTCCGACATCTTCCCCACCGGCTTCCACGGAGCCGTCGGGGCCGGAGTCGAAGTCGGCTCGACCGTCTACGTCGCCGGTGCCGGCCCCGTCGGAATCGCCGCAGCCACCTCGGCGCATCTGCTGGGTGCTGCCGTCGTCATCGTCGGTGACCTCAATGAGGACCGACTGGCACAGGCCCGCAGCTTCGGCTGCGAGACCGTCGACGTCTCCAAGGGCGACCCGAAGGACCAGATCGAGCAGATCCTCGGCGTGCCCGAGGTCGACTGCGGAATCGACGCCGTCGGATTCGAAGCCCGCGGCCACGGCAAGGACGCGACCACCGAGGCGCCCGCCACGGTCCTCAACTCGCTCATGGACATCACCCGCGCCGGCGGCAGCCTCGGCATCCCGGGACTCTACGTCACCGGCGACCCCGGTGCCGCCGACAAGGCCGCGCAGGAGGGTTCGCTGTCGATGCGCTTCGGCCTCGGCTTCGCGAAGTCGCACACCTTCGTCACCGGCCAGTGCCCGGTCATGAAGTACAACCGCAGCCTCATGCAGGCGATCCTCCACGACAAGGTCTCGATCGCGAAGAACGTCAACGCGACCACGATCTCGCTCGAGGATGCCCCGCAGGGCTACGCCGAGTTCGACTCCGGTGTGGCGAAGAAGTTCGTCCTCGACCCCCACGGGCTCATCAAGGCCTGAGGGCCGGCGGGCGCCTGAGGGCTGGGCCCCTGAGGGGGTCGCGGTCCTGAGGGGACTCCACTCCCGAAGGGGCCGCCTCCCCTGAGGGCTCCCCTCCCCGGGGACTCCTCCCCTGCCGAAATTCATCGAGCGTACCACTTCCCCTCGAGGGCCCCACCTGCGCGGAAGTTGTCAACTTGTTTGAGACACTTTCGGGATATTGATGCCAGTGGGTTCGACTCGGGCAGCGATGGGACGGTGCCGGAATCGTTGTGGGTGCCGGGCCCAGGCCCGGTCCAGGTGGG
>NZ_JAPSIB010000016.1:17211-114660 GCF_031179145.1 Brevibacterium sp. | reverse complement strand
GCGCCCAGGTGGTGCTGACACTCCGGTGGCGAAGGTTTTGCTGTGAGGCAACGACTCGAGCTTCCCGGAGGTTGTGCTGTGAGGCAACGATCAGGGGTTCGCGAAGGTTTTCAACGAGTCAACTCGAGTCCTTGACATGTCGCCGAGTCCGGTTAGCATCACGAGTACCCGAATGTTCGGTCCTCTGCCCGTGCGTCGACAGGATGCAAGCGAGGCGCGGCAGGGAAAAGGACATCTGCGCCACCAGCCGAGGAGGAAATCGTGAACGCACGTCACCTTGATCCCGCTGTGGAAGTGCCTGACGACGATAGGGTCGAGCAGTCGCTGGAGGTCGATCCGGAGGACGACTCGCTCTACGCCGACGATGTCGAGGAGGTGCCGACGACCTCCATGGTCGAGGCCGACCCCGGTGATGTCCTCGATCAGTCATTGGAAGTCGACCTCGACGATGGGGAGGACGAGATCATCTGATCCTCGGCGCGACCGACCGTACGCGAGATCGCCCGTCGCACCCGACCGGCGAACCCATCTTGCCCGGACGCGGCCTCACGGCCCCCGTACACGACGACGCCCGGCATTCTTCCAGGTCGAACCTGGAGGAATGCCGGGCGTCAGTCAGACCGTCAGCTTCGAGCACTGCATGAAACCCAGCAGTGCGTCAGTGGCCGGACGCGTCGGGTGGTGCGATCAGGCGGCGAGTGGAGTCGTCTCTCGCAGCGATGAGCCTGTGAACAGCACGGTGCGGCCGGTGGAGTCACAGATGGTGACTTCGCCCGACTCTTGTCGGCTGATCGTGGGATCGATGAGGCCTGCATGCTCGACGGCACGCTGCACCCATTGGGGGAACTGAGTCATCGGGTCCCTCCTTTCTCTCTTTGTTCTCTTTCAGCGAATGGCGCGCATCAACGCACGCGATTCTTGTCGTGTTCGAGTCGGTTGCCATCCGACGAAGTCGGCGGCGAACCGACTGGGGTTACCGCGGGATGGGTTGATTCACCACGGTGGGGGATTGCCTTGGCGAAGAGACACGAGTCCGTGGCCGATCATCTGCAAGACGAACAATCCGCTGAACTGTCATCCGTCGTGTTGGACGGTCAGCGTGTTCAATGAGGCCGGACGCCTTCGAAGGCAAGACATCAGCTTAACGGCATGGAGGATGAATAGTCAAATGCAAAGCGCTCTGGTCAGCCGAGACCGCAGAACGCGAGGGTGCGCCGCGTGCAGATGTCAGCGTGCGTGCTGGTTCTTCCTGACTCGCCTCCAGATGAGCAGGGAGACGCCCAGCAGCACGAGCCCGGCCGCCAGCAGGCCGAGTGGCAGATACTTCTCCGGTCCGATCCCCACCGACAGCGCGGAGTTCTCGCTGCCGTCCGCGTCGGGTTCTCCGGCCGGTTCCAGGCCGGCATCGGTCCCGGACGCCCGGGAGCCATCGGTCGCGGCGGAGCCGGCGGACCCCGCAACCCCACCGGCCTCGGTCGTCTTCGTCGCCTCCGCCTCGAGCGGCACGGTGCCGATGACCTGCGGATCCCTCTGGGCGAAGTCCCAGTCGAGGAGGTCGACGGCGGTCTGCCGCGAGCTGTTCTCGGCGCCGAGGAGTGCTGCGACGACGCGCCGGCCGTTGCGTTCGGCGACGGCGATGTACGCGCCCTTGGCAGTCGTCGTGTACCCGTTCTTCAGGCCCAGACCGCCGTCGACGCGACCGACGATCTTGGTGTGGTTCTGGATCTGGTAGCCCTTGAACTTCTCCTTCGTGCTGGGATTCGTGCCTCCCGGGAAGTCGTAGACCTCGGTGCCGACGACCTTCATCAGGTAGTCGTTCTCGCACACGGCCCGCGCGAGCTTCATCATGTCGCCGACCGTCGTGTACTGGTTGACATCGTCGAGCCCCGAGGTGTTGGCCGCATGAGTGTTCGTCATGCCGAGCTCGGCGGCTTTGCGATTCATCAGCGCGACGGCCTGCTCCTGACCACCGGCGGCCCGGCCGAGGGCGTTGGCCGCATCGTTGGCGCTCGACATCAGCATCGCGTGAAAGAGATCGTCGACGGTGTAGTCGTTCTGCTGCATGATCCCGACCTTCGTGCCGTCGATCTCCATGTCCTCGAACTCCGCCCGCACCTTCTGCTTCGGATCGTCGAGCACCTCGACGAGGGCGAGTGCGGTCAGCAGTTTGATCGTCGAGGCGGGCGCGTGCCTCTTCTCGATGTCATGGCTGACATGAAGCTCGCCCGAGTCCAGGTCGCCCACGGCCCACGACACTGCGACGGGCTCAGGCGGCTTCGCTCCGTCGCCGAGGTCGGCCGGGGTCTGATAGATCTTCTCCTGTTTCGGTGTCGCTGCGGCGGCCGGGACTCCGGTAGGGGAGAGGAGGGCCTGGGCGAGCACGAGGACAACGACGAGGGCACAGCCGAGGGCCCAGTGAGCGATGGGGAGGGAACGACGCATGCGCGTCAGTTTACGGTGGTCGTCGGGGTCGGGCTTTCAGGAACAGATGAGAAATGCGAAAGCGGCCGTGCACGTGATGTGCACGGCCGCTTCGGCGATTCTCAGATCCCGGTGGGACCCAGTGGGCTCAGAACGCGCGCTGCAGGATCGCCTGCTTCACCTCGGCGATGGCCTTGGTCACCTCGATGCCACGGGGGCACGCCTCGGTGCAGTTGAAGGTGGTGCGGCAGCGCCACACGCCTTCCTTGTCGTTGAGGATCTCCAGGCGCATGTCGCCGCCTTCGTCACGCGAGTCGAAGATGAATCGGTGGGCGTTGACGATTGCGGCTGGGCCGAAGTACTGGCCGTCGGTCCAGAACACGGGGCACGACGAGGTGCACGAGGCACAGAGGATGCACTTCGTGGTGTCGTCGAAGATCTCGCGCTGCTCCGCGGACTGCAGGCGCTCACGGGTCGGCTCATGGCCGGAGGTGATGAGGAACGGCATCACCTCCCGGTAGGACTGGAAGAAGGGCTCCATGTCGACGATGAGGTCCTTCTCCAGCGGCAGGCCCTTGATCGCCTCGACGGTGATCGGCTTGTTCGTGTCGAGGTCCTTGAGCAGGGTCTTGCAGGCCAGACGATTGCGGCCGTTGATGCGCATGGCGTCCGAACCGCAGACGCCGTGGGCACAGGAGCGGCGGAACGACAGCGAGCCATCGATCTCCCACTTGATCTTGTGCAGAGCATCGAGAACACGGTCGGTGCCGTACATGGTGACCTGGTAGTCCTCCCAATGCGGCGCCTCGTCGACCTCCGGGTCGAACCGAGCGATCCGGATGGTGCAGTCGAACGACGGGATCTCGCCTTCGCCGCCGGCCAGATGCTCGGGCAGTTCGACCTTCGAGGCCGGCTCCGGGGTATTGGTGTCCGTGCTCATCAGTACTTACGCTCCATCGGCTGGTAACGGGTGATGACCACCGGCTTCGTCTCCAGACGCATGCCGCGGATCCCGTCGGTCTCGGCGTCGGGATCGAGGTAGGTCATCGTGTGGTGCATGAAGTTCTCGTCGTCACGATCCGGGAAGTCCTCCCGGAAGTGTCCGCCGCGGGATTCCTTGCGGTGGATGGCGGCGACGGTGATCACCTCGGCGAGTTCGAGCAGGAAGCCCAGCTCCACGGCTTCGAGCAGGTCGAGGTTGTAGCGCTTGCCCCGGTCCTGGATGCCGATGTTGGCATACCGTTCGCGCAGCTTCGCGATCTCGTTGAGGGCCTCGCGCAGAGTCTCATCGGTGCGGAACACCTGGACGTTGGCATCCATGATGTTCTGCAGGTCCTTGCGGATGGCCCCGATGCGCTCAGTTCCGTCCGAGGTCCGCATCTTCTCGAGCATCGCGACGGTGTCGGCTTCCGGGCGCTCGGGCAGCGGCACCGAGTCCGCGCTCAGCGCGTACTCGGCGGCGGCGATGCCCGCACGCTTGCCGAAGACGTTGATGTCGAGCAGCGAGTTCGTGCCCAGACGGTTCGATCCGTGGACGGACACGCACGCGCATTCGCCGGCGGCGAAGAGCCCCGGGATGACGGTCTCGTTGTCCGCAAGCACCTCGGAGGCGATGTTGGTCGGGATTCCGCCCATGACGTAGTGCGCGGTGGGGAACACCGGCACCGGCTCCGTGTACGGTTCGACGCCGAGGTAGGTGCGGGCGAACTCGGTGATGTCGGGCAGCTTCGCATCGATGTGCGCGGGCTCGAGGTGGGTGAGGTCGAGGAGGACGTAGTCCTTGTTCGGACCGCAGCCACGACCTTCGCGCACCTCGTTGGCCATCGACCGGGCGACGATGTCACGCGGGGCGAGATCCTTGATGGTCGGGGCGTAGCGCTCCATGAAGCGCTCACCCTCGGAGTTGCGCAGGATCGCGCCCTCGCCGCGGGCCGCCTCGGAGAGGAGGATGCCCAGGCCTGCCAGACCGGTGGGATGGAACTGGAAGAACTCCATGTCCTCCAGCGGAATGCCGCGGTTGTAAGTCACGGCCATGCCGTCACCGGTGAGGGTGTGGGCGTTCGAGGTGGTCTTGAAGACCTTGCCGACGCCGCCGGTCGCGAAGACGACCGACTTCGCCTGGAAGACGTGGATCTCACCGGTGGCCAGTTCGTAGGCGACGACGCCGGCCGGACGGCGGACTCCGTCCTCCTCGGTCATGACGAGGTCGAGGACGTAGAACTCGTTGTAGAACTCCACCCCGTGCTTGACGCAGTTCTGGTAGAGGGTCTGGAGGATCATGTGACCGGTGCGGTCGGCCGCGTAGCAGGAGCGGCGCACCGGAGCCTTGCCGTGGTCACGAGTGTGGCCGCCGAAGCGGCGCTGGTCGATCCGGCCCTCGGGGGTCCGGTTGAAGGGAAGACCCATCTTCTCCAGGTCGAGGACGGCGTCGATGGCCTCCTTCGCCATCACCTCGGCGGCATCCTGGTCGACGAGGTAGTCACCGCCCTTGACGGTGTCGAAGGTGTGCCACTCCCAGTTGTCCTCTTCCACGTTCGCCAGGGCCGCGCACATACCGCCCTGGGCAGCGCCGGTGTGGGAGCGGGTGGGGTAGAGCTTGGTCAGGACAGCGGTCCTGGCGCGCTGGCCCGACTCGATCGCGGCGCGCATGCCTGCGCCGCCGGCGCCGACGATGACGACGTCGTAATGATGAACCTGCATGTTTCTCCTTTTAGCCGGCGTGGCAGAAGTTTGCCAGGAGCGCTGGATCAGCGCCGGCCGGGCAGGGATCGAAGGTGAAGATGACGAGGGTGCCGAGCACGATGATGACGGTTGCGGCGATGTAGAGGATCACCTGCAGGCTCATTCGGGTGCCGGGCTTCTCGGCGTAGTCCATGATGATGGTGCGCAGGCCGTTGGTGCCGTGCAGCATGGCCAGCCACAGCATCAGGAGGTCCCAGATCTGCCAGAAGGGGCTGGCCCACTTGCCGGCGACGAACCCGAAGTCGATGGCCTGGACGCCTTCGCCCACCCACAGGTTGACGAAGAGGTGGCCGAAGATGAGGATCACGAGCACGATGCCCGAGATGCGCATGAACAGCCACGCGAACATCTCGAACTTCGACCGTGAGGACTTGTGCCGCGAGTAACCGGTGCGGGGGGCCGGGATGGATGTCGTGCTCATGTCAGCCTCCGAAGGTGTGCATCAGCTGGCGGGGAATGAAGGCGATCATCACGATGAGCCACAGCACCATGGCACCCCAGAACAGCTTCTTCTGGTTTCTCGTGCCGCCCTTGGAGAAGTCGACGAGAATGACGCGCAGGCCGTTGAATGCATGGAATGCGATTGCGGCGACGAGGGCGATCTCACCGATGGCCATGAAAGGCGTCTTGTAGGTACCGATCACGGCGTTGTAGGCCTCGGGCGAGACGCGGACGAGGGCAGTATCGAGCACGTGGACCAGCAGGAAGAAGAAGATGCCGACGCCTGTGACGCGATGCGCGACCCAGGACCACATTCCTTCGTTTCCTCGGTACAGAGTGCCCGTAGACGCTTTGGCCACGGAGCATCCTCCATCTTGGATAATTCGACTGTGTACATCCAAAAACTACGCTCAACCCCGCCGGGTTGCCAGTCGGAGCGCTGTCCCGAGTGGCGGATCACACTCAACTTCCTGACAGTTCCCTCAAAACCGGCCATTCCCGGTCGATGCGTTTTCAATTACCGCACGGGGGTGTTCTCTAAATCAGCGGCTGTCCGACACGGCGGACAGCGTCGCTGAGACCGTGCTCGAACTTTGAGACACTGGAGGGGTGAACAGTCACTTCCATGCCATCATCCCCGCCGGCGGGTCCGGAACCCGGCTCTGGCCGCTCTCACGCAAGGCCTCTCCGAAGTTCCTCCACGACGTGCTGGGAACGGGGAGGAGCCTGCTCCAGTCGACCTGGGACCGCGTGGCCCCGATCGTCGGCGCGGACAACGTCTGGGTGGTGACCGGAGAGAACCACCTCGATCAGGTCGCGGCGCAGCTGCCCGAGATGCCTGCCGACCAGATCGTGGCCGAACCCTCGCCCAAGGACTCCGCTGCGGCGATCGGACTGGCGACGATGCTCATCGCCCGCTCCGACCCGGAGGCGATCGTCGGTTCGTTCTCCGCCGACCACTCCATCACCAACGTCGACGAATTCACCTCCGTCATCGCCCAGGCCTGCGCCGCCGCTGAGACCGGCGACATCGTCACCGTCGGCATCATGCCCAGTCAGCCCGCCACCGCGTACGGATACATCGAGACCGGGGAGCTGCTCGGCCTCGCCGGTGCGCCGAGCGCGCGCCGAGCCAAGGCGTTCGCGGAGAAGCCCGCGGCCAGCACCGCCCGTCGCTACGTCAACTCGGGCCGCTACCGATGGAACGCGGGCATGTTCATCGCCAGGGCCTCGGCGCTGCTCGAGATCCTCGAACACGAGGACCCGGCCCTGCACGCCGGGCTGGCGCGGATCGCCGCAGCGTGGGGGACCGAAGAGCAGAACGCCGTCCTCGCCGAGGTGTGGCCCGGCTTGGAGAAGAGAGCCATCGATTACGTCGTGGCCGAGCCCGCGGCTGCCGCAGGACGCGTCATCGTCATCCCCGGCGACTTCGGGTGGGACGACGTCGGGGACTTCGACTCCGTGGCCAGGCTGCGCCAGCCGGTGCCCGGCGAGCCGCAGGGAGTGATCTCCATCGGAGGCTCCTGCGACATCGTCGAGGTCGACGCCTCCGGGGTCGTGTTCTCCGAGCAGCCGCGCACCGTCGCGATCGTCGGCCTCGACGACCTCGTCGTCGTCGACACCGAGGATGTCCTCCTCATCACCTCCCGCTCACACGCGCAGGATGTGAAGAAGGCGGTGTCAGCGGCGGGGGAGCGAGGGCTCGAGGACCTGCTCTGAAAGTGGGGCAGTGTGTCGAAATTGGTCGCCAAACTCACTCCGATGACGTTGAATGTCTAGCATGACAGTCAATGTTTCTCGACCCCGAAGCGCTCCCGCAGGGAGATGCACTCCCTGAAGGACCAGACGTGATCGGCTCCATCATCGCTGACATCGAGGCAGAGCTCATCGAGTTCCGCCGCGACATCCATGCCCATCCCGAACTGTCCTTCCAGGAGTTCGGCACCACCGACAAGATCATCGCCCGCCTCGCCGCCGCCGGGCTCAGCCCCGAGCGCCTCGAGGGCACCGGCGTCGTCTGCGAGGTCGGGGACGGTCCGGTGGCGGTGGCGCTGCGCGCCGACATCGATGCCCTGCCCGTCGACGACCTCATCGACGCGGAGTTCAAGTCGACGGTTCCCGGCGTCGCCCACGCTTGCGGCCACGACGTGCACCTGACCGCCCTGATGGGCGCCGGCATCGCCCTCAAGCGGATCCACGACCTGAGTCCCGGGGGTCTCGGCGCCCGGGTCCGTCTGATCTTCCAGCCGGCGGAGGAGGTCACCCCCGGCGGTGCCCTGCGCGTCATCTCCCAGGGCGTCCTCGACGACGTTCCCGAGGTCTTCGCCATCCACTGCGACCCCAACGTCGACGTCGGGAAGGTCGGCTCCCGCATCGGCGCGATCACCGCGGCCGGGGACACCCTGATCATCCGCCTCAGCGGTCACGGCGGACACACCTCCAGGCCGCACCTGACCGAAGACCTCGTCTACGCCCTGGCCAAGCTCGCCACCGACCTCCCGTCGACGCTGAGCCGCCTCATCGATCCGCGGCATGCGATCTCACTCGTCTGGGGTGAGATCAGCTCCGGTCACGCCGCCAACGTCGTCCCCAGCGAGGGGCTGCTGCGTGGGACGCTGCGCTGCCTCGACGTGACCGGATGGAACCAGGTCGCCGAGGTGCTGCCTGAGCTCGTCGAGAGGATCGCCGGACCCTACGGGGTCAAGGTCGAGCTCGATCACCGCCGCGGGGTGCCGCCGGTCGTCAACACCGAGGAGCAGGTCACCCTGGTCGAAGCGGCGGTGCGCGGGGAGTTGGGCGAAGGTTCGGTGCTGCTGACACCGCAGTCGATGGGCGGGGAGGACTTCGCCTGGTTCCTCACCCACTGCCCGGGCGCCCTGGTGCGCGTGGGCACCCGCACCCCCGGCGGCATCACCTATGACCTCCACCAGGGCGACCTGCTCATCGACGAGGACAGCGTGGCGATCGCGGCCCGGATCTTCGCCGCGACCGCACTGAGATCGATCCAGACGCGGCGCTGAGCTGCGGCCTGGACTGGAGACTCCTGCGGCCCGGACGGGGGACGCCGGGGCCTGGACGGGGGACTCAGGGTGAGCCGATAACCTTGGACCCTATGAGAGCGACGGGCCTGAGAGCGACACTGACTGCCGGGTTCGGCGTGCTGAGCCTGCTGACCCTGGTCGGTTGCACGGTGGCGACGCCGGAGGCGGTCGAGGAACCCACCATCGGGTGCATGATCTCGGCCCCGGCGGGATTCGACGACCATTCCGCGGGTGCCCTGACCCTGGCGGAGACGCAGCGGGCGCGGGCGGCGGGGATCTTCTCGAGCACCTCGAGCCAGCGGGTCTCGGACGGGTCTGCCACCTCGGCGGCCCTGAAGCGGATGAGCGACCAGGGATGCGCACTGACCACGGTCATCGGGCCGGGAGGCGCCGACGAGCTGCGCGAACACGCGGTGGACCATCCCGACCAGGTCTTCCTCGGGATCGCCAGCGGCCGCGACGACTTCCCCGACAACGTGCTGAGCATGGACTTCGACCTCGTTCCCGCCGCCTTCATCGCCGGCTACACGGCGGCGACGGCCAGTGAGACCGGGAAGGTCGCCGCCCTCGTCTCCCGCGGATTCCCGCAGGGGGAGGACATCCTCGACGCCTTCGATGCCGGCGTCGACCTGCACAACAAGGAGAAGGACGACGAGGACGCCCCCGACGTCAAGTCCTACCGGGAGTCGCGGATCGGGGGCCGGACAGTTGACGACACCGACCGAGGCGGCCGCCGCTTCTTCGACACCGCCGTCGACGCGGACGCCGACGTCGTCGTGCCGTTCGGCTCCGCAGCCTCCATGGGCGTGATCACCGCCGCCACCGAGTCGCACCTGAACGCGAGCACCGCAGAGCCCTGCGGGGACGACGACTCCGAGGAGGTCCTGCCGAAGGTCATCTGGTACGGCGCCTCCGGGGCCTTCAGCGACGCGATCATCGCGACGATCGAACCGAACATCCGCCGTGGCCTGCGGACCATCTTCCCGCAGTGGCCGCAGAGCCGGAACCCCGACGAGGTGGCCGAACGCTCCGACACGAAGCCCGAGGATGTGGGCGGATTCCTCGTCGCCGATCGACGCTACGAGGGAACGATCTCCAACGGCGGAGTGGTCATCACGGCCGAGGACGGCTTCCTCTCCAGGGTCTCCGACGCCGGCCGCAACATCTCCGACCTCCGCGAGCGGATCAAGAGCGGGGACATCGACCCGCAGAAGTCGTAGACGCGCCTGTTTGTCAGCAGGGGTCGGCGATCCTCAGCTGAGCGCGCACCGAATCCGATAGTCTGTTGAGGTGTTGAATAATCCCGCCGGAGTCGCAGCAGACGACCCCATCCTGCAGTTGCCCAAAGTCTCCCTCCATGACCACCTCGACGGCGGTCTGCGTCCTGCCACGATGATCGAGTTGGCAGAGAAGATCGGCCATCGGCTGCCGGCCACCGAGCCGGAGGCGCTGGGTCAGTGGTTCAGCGATTCCGCGAACTCGGGAGATCTGGTCCGCTACCTCGAGACCTTCACCCACACCGTGGCGCTCATGCAGAACCGCGAGGGGCTGGCCCGCGTGGCCAAGGAATGGGTCCTCGATCAGGTGGCTGACGGCGTGTTCTACGCCGAGGCGCGCTGGGCGCCCGAACAGCATCTGGAAGGCGGACTCGAACTCGACGACGTCGTCGAAGCCGTCCAGGAAGGGCTTGAGGCCGGAGTGGCCGAAGCCTCCGCAGAGGGGAAGTTCATCCGAGTCGGCCAGATCATCACGGCGATGCGGCAGGCCGACAACTCGCTGGCGATCGCCGAGCTCGCGATCCGGCACCGGGAGCGGGGCTCGGACTCCGGCGTCGTCGGCTTCGACATCGCCGGTCCCGAGAACGGCTTCCCGCCCTCGACGCATCTGTCTGCCTTCAACGCCCTGCACCAGGCCTTCGTCCCGGTGACGATCCATGCCGGTGAGGCCGCGGGCAAGGACTCCATCCACGAGGCGGTGGCCATCTGCCATGCCCAGCGCATCGGCCACGGGGCGCGCATCGTCGAGGACATGGACATCGTCGACGGCCAGGGTCAGCTGGGCCGACTGGCCGAGTGGATCCTTGACCAGCAGATCCCGCTCGAACTCTGCCCCAGCTCCAACCTGCAGACCGACATCGGCGGCACGATCGCCGACCACCCGATCACCGGGCTCAAGGACCTCGGCTTCGCCGTCACCATCAACCCCGACAACCGGCTGATGTCGGGCACCTCGGTCAGCCGCGAGATGCGTCTGCTCGTCGACGAGGCCGGCTGGACCCAGACCGACCTCGAATGGGCGACGGTCAACGCGATCACCGCCGCCTTCCTGCCCCTTGACGTGCGCGAGCGGATGCTCGACGAGATCCTCATCCCCGGGTTCGCCCGGGTCAACGTGTGAGCTCGGGGTCCAGGATGAGTGCGAACGAATCGACCGGGAGCCCGGGTTCGGGCGGAAGTCCGGGTCCGGGCGGGCCAGCCGGCCGCGCGCCCCGTGCGATGCTGCTCGTCGTGGGAGTCCTCGGCCTGCAAGCCGCCGGACTGGTCGCGGCCGCGGTGTCGTTCGTCGTCGCCGCATTCACGGCCGGCGGCCTCGCGGGCTCGCTGCTCGGCCTGGCGGTGATGTTCCTCGTCTTCGCCGCCGGCATCGCGGCAGCCGCCCGCGGGTCCTGGCGTCTGCACCGCTGGGCGCGTCCGGCGGCGATCGCCTTCGAACTCCTCGTCGTCCTCTTCGGCGTCAACATCCTCGGCGGAGCGCTGTGGCTGGGTCTGGCGGCGATCGTCTCGGCTGCCGCCGTCATCATCGGCTACTTCCTGCCCCCGGTCGTCGACGCCTACAACCGGGCGCTCGCGGACTGAGGTCACTCCCGCGGCGGGGTCCAGTTCTGCACCGCTGCCGCAGCACCTGCGGCGAGGCTCGGCGGCAGCGGGCGCAGGAGGGCGTTGCGCAGCCCGGCGAGGACCCGGGATTCTGTCTGGAACACCTTCCCGACCAGGTATGACTTCCGTGCGATGTCCTGACTGCGCGCTCTCCGCAGGTCCTCGTAGCGTCTGAGCACGTCCTCCAGCCGGGATCGGTCGTCGAGCCGTCCCGGATCGCCGCCTCTGCCGCTGACCAGCACCGCCAGGGTGGCCGCATCCTCGAGCGCCTGTCCTCCACCCTGGCCCAGGTTCGGCGTCATCGCATGGGCGGCGTCGCCGAGGAGGACGATGCGTCCCGCGTGATAGCTCGGCAGCGGTGCGCCCAGATCGCAGATCGGTGTCCGGTGGATCGCTTCGGCCTCAGTCGCCTCGACCAAATCCATGATCGGCGCGTGCCAACCGGAGAACAGCTGCTCGACCGTCGACTTCTCATCGGGGAAGACGGCATCCTGGGGCATGTTCGCGACCGCGAACCAGTAGACCCGACCATCGGCCAGGGGAGCGATGCCGAACCGCCGACCACGCCCGACGGTCTCTCCGGCCTCCCCGCCCAGATCCACCGGCCCGGTCGTGATGCCGCGCCATGCCGAGTAGCCGGAGTAGCGGATCGGGTGCTCCGGTGCGAGAGCCTCGCGGACCCGACTGTGGATGCCGTCGGCTCCCACCACCAGATCGAAACTCTCGACGTGACCGTTCGCGCGGGTCACAGTGCCGTCCATCGACGCGGAGACGATGTCGGTGCCGCACCGGACGATGTCTGGTCCGAGTTCGGCGGACAGGATGCGGTGGAGGTCGGCTCGGTCGACGATGCGCAGCTCTCCGACCGATTCGGTGGGGACCTGGGTGATCCAGGCTCCGTCAGGGCGACGCTGCCCCGCGGTGATTCCTTCGACACCCCTGTCGGTGACGGAGGTGAAGGCGGGACCGAGGCCGAGGCTCTCGAGAGCTCGGATTCCGTTCGCGAACACGGACAGTCCGGAGCCGCCGGCGCGCACCTCGGCGGACTTCTCGAACACCGTGACCTGAGCCCCGGATCGCTTCAGCCCGATGGCCGCAGACAGGCCCCCGATTCCGGCGCCGACGACCGCGATCCGCATGGCTTCTGCTGCTGTGTCTGCTACTGCTGGAGGTAGGGTTCGCAGGCTTCGGTGAGGAAGTCCCCGGCGACTCCGCCCTCCTCGTTGAGGCTGACCGCCGTCTGCTGGATTCCCCACCAGACCCGAGGTGAGCCGCCCCACTGCAGTCGCATGTCCTCTCGCTTCCCGGGAGCAGCCGCCAGGTCGTCGGCGGCCTGGGTGATCCGTTCGTGCGCGTCCTCGGTGGTGCAGCGGGTCTTGTCGTCAGGGCTCTTCGGGTCGAGTTCGGGGATGTCCTCGGAGTTCACGGTCTTCAGCCGGTAGGCGGATCCTCCCACCTCCTCCACGGTGAAGGTGCCGTGGAGGAGCAGGAAGGGCGACTGCTCACGATCGACGTTCTTCGCGTCGAGGGTCACACTCACGCTGTCCGGGGAGTCCGCGGTCACGGTGACCTCTCCGGTTTCGGGCAGATCGGGGTTGGCGGTGTGGACCCACACCTTGAGGTACGCCTCCGACTTCGAGGAGGCCGCCTCGGCGAGGCCCTTCCACAGCGGGTCGGCATCCTTCGCGCCTCCCGGGGAGGAATCGACGATGTTCACCGGGGGAGCGCTGTCCGGGGTCTCGACCGGGGTGACCTCCTCCGGGCTGAGCGAGGGGCGGGGTTCGGGACGGGTGTCTCCCGCGGTGGACACGCAGCCGGTGGTGGCCAGCACTGCGGCAGCGGACAGGAGGGCAAGTGAGCGAATACGCATGGTTCCTCGAGAAGTGGTCGTGGCGGTGCTTGTCACCCAGCCTAGAACGGGCCAGTGCTCCCCGCCCGGCGGACGCGCTGGCCGACACCGGATTGCCGAGGCGCATCAGGTGGACCGGCCCGGAGCGGACGCCGGTGTCGGCATCGGGACGTCGGTGGTGGGCCCCGGGGGGCCGGGGTCAGTCCTCGTCGGCGTCGAAACCGGTGGAGAGGATCCGCAGCAGGGAGGCGAGCTTGCGCTGCTGGGCGGGAGTGAGATCGGCGAGGATCTCCTGTTCGCGTTCGAGCAGCCCGGCCAGTGAGTTGTCCACGGTGGCGCGGCCGGACGCGGTCAGGCGCACGAGGACTCCGCGGCGATCGTCGGGATCCGGCAGTCGTTCGACCCACCCGGCGGTGACGAGGCGGTCGATCCGGTTCGTCATCGTGCCGCTGGTCACCAGCGTCTCCTGGAGCAGGCTCGAGGGAGAGAGCTGGTAGGGCTCACCGGACCGGCGCAGGGCAGAGAGCACGTCGAAGGCCCAGACTTCAATGCCGTAATCGGTGAAGCTTGCTTTCCGGGCCAGGTCCAGCTGTCGGGACAGCCGTGTCACCCGGGAGAGAATCTCCATCGGGGACACGTCGAGATCCGGGCGCTCATGGCGCCACGCCGCGACAATCCGATCGACCTCATCCATGGTCCGATTTTACGTCCACATCAAGAATCTTGACGACAAAGATACTTTTTCTCGAGAGATTCGCAACTGAAGTGGCCTGCGGGTTTGGAGACACGGGTGTGGATGGGAATAAAGTGGGAGGCGGTTGTTGCATCCGTCAACGCAGCTGCGGGGCCAGAAGGGTCCGCAGAAGAAACGAAGGAAGACACGTGGATCTTTTCGAGTATCAAGCACGTGACCTGTTCGAGAAGCACGGTGTGCCCGTGCTCAAGGCCCAGGTCGCGACGACACCAGCAGAAGCGAAGAAGGCAGCCGAGGAACTCGGCGGCGGAACCGTCGTCGTCAAGTCTCAGGTGAAGATCGGCGGCCGAGGCAAGGCCGGCGGTGTCAAAGTCGCGAAGAACCCCGATGAGGCAGAAGCTCGGGCGGAGGAGATCCTGGGCCTCGACATCAAAGGGCACATCACCGAGAAGGTGATGATCGCCGAAGGTGCGGACATCGCCGAAGAGTACTACTTCTCGGTCCTCCTCGATCGCTCCAACCGCACCTACCTCGCGATGTGCTCGAAGGAAGGCGGCGTCGAGATCGAGCAGCTGGCCGAAGAGCGCCCTGAAGCCCTGGGCAAGGTCCCGGTCAACGCGATCGACGGTATCGATGCCGCGAAGGCCGAGGAGATCGCCGCCGCAGCAGGCTTCGACGCCGACACCGCGGCCAAGGTGGCCCCCGTGCTGACCAAGCTGTGGACCGTGTTCGCCGAAGAGGATGCAACCCTCGTCGAGGTCAACCCGCTGGTCAAGACCGGTGCCGGTGAGATCATCGCCCTCGACGGCAAGGTCTCACTCGACGAAAACGCCGACTTCCGTCAGCCCGAGCACGCCGAACTCGTCGACATCAGCGCCGAGGATCCCCTGGAGCTCAAGGCCAAGAAGCTCGACCTCAACTACGTCAAGCTCGACGGCCAGGTCGGAATCATCGGCAACGGCGCAGGACTCGTCATGTCGACCCTCGACGTCGTCGCCTATGCCGGTGAGAATCACGGCGGAGTCAAGCCCGCCAACTTCCTCGACATCGGAGGCGGCGCCTCCGCCGAGGTGATGGCCAACGGCCTCGACGTCATCCTCGGCGACGAGCAGGTCGAAAGCGTCTTCGTCAACGTCTTCGGCGGCATCACCGCCTGTGACGCGGTGGCCAACGGCATCGTCAAGGCCCTCGAGATCCTCGGCGATTCGGCCACGAAGCCCCTCGTCGTCCGCCTCGACGGAAACAACGTCGAAGAGGGCCGCAAGATCCTCGCCGACGCCGCTCACCCCCTCGTCACTCTGACCGACACCATGGACGGTGGAGCCGACAAGGCCGCCGAACTGGCTGCCGCTGCCAAGTAAGGAACACACACATGTCTATCTTCCTGAATTCCGATTCGAAGATCATCGTCCAGGGCATCACCGGCGGCGAGGGCACCAAGCACACCGCGCGGATGCTCGCAGCCGGCTCGAATGTCGTCGGCGGAGTCAACGCCCGCAAGGCCGGGTCCACCGTCAAGCACAATGACAAGGACGGCAACGAGGTCGAGTTGCCCGTGTTCGCCTCCGTCTCCGAGGCGATGGAGGCCACCGGCGCCGATGTGTCCGTGGCGTTCGTGCCCCCGGCGTTCTCCAAGGACGCCGCGATCGAGGCCATCGATGCGAAGATCGGCCTGCTGGTCATCATCACCGAGGGCATCCCCGTCCAGGACTCCGCCGAGGTCTGGGCCCGCGCCCAGGCGGCGGGCAATGCGACCCGCATCATCGGCCCCAACTGCCCGGGCATCATCTCCCCGGAGGAGTCGCTGGCCGGCATCATCCCGGCGAACATCACGAAGAAGGGAAAGCTCGGCCTCGTCTCGAAGTCCGGCACGCTGACCTATCAGATGATGTACGAACTGCGTGACCTCGGCTTCTCCACCGCCATCGGCATCGGCGGCGACCCGGTCATCGGCACCACCCACATCGACGCCCTCGAGGCCTTCGAGAAGGACCCGGAGACCGAGGCCATCGTCATGATCGGTGAGATCGGTGGCGACGCCGAAGAGCGTGCCGCGGCCTACATCAAGGAGAACGTGACGAAGCCGGTCGTCGGCTACGTCGCCGGCTTCACCGCTCCCGAGGGCAAGACCATGGGCCACGCCGGCGCCATCGTCTCCGGCTCCTCGGGAACCGCCCAGGCCAAGAAGGAAGCGCTCGAAGCGGCCGGCGTCAAGGTCGGCAAGACCCCGACCGAGACCGCCGAGCTCATGCGCGAACTCCTCGCCTGATCCTCGCTCAAGTAAGCTGCCCGTCTCCCCGCGTGGGAGGCGGGCAGCGTCTTTTCTGCCGGTTCAACGACGGCGAGCGGCTGCACTCGCACCGGCCAAATCTCCCCGCACCGGCCAAATCTCCCCGCAACGTCTGAATCACCCAGTCGGCCTCGCACCGCCTACACCTGGCCGCAATTCGCACCTGTGCACCGAGGGGAATTGGGGCCAGCGGCGGAAATTGGGAGAGGGCTGGTCCTCGTCGAGGTGGGAACTGGGCGGATTTCGCTCAGGGCCGTTGCCGTCCCCAGGGTTAGGCGCGCCGGTGGGCGACCTCGCCGTCGACGAGTGTGAGTGCGGCGTCGGCCCCGATGAGCTGCGCTGGTTCGGTGCACCGCGGATCAAAGTCCCAGACGACGAGGTTCGCGCGATGCCCGGCCTGGAGCGAGCCGAACTCGTGCTCCCTCCCTGTGGCACGGGCACCGCCGAAGGTGAGTGCCTCGAGTGCCTCGGCGGGGGAGAAGACCCGTTCCGGACGATAGGCGTCCCGAGCGGGCTCGAGCACCGAGCGGGCTGTGGTGGCGATGAACAGATTGTCGAAGGACTCATGCGGGGCAGTCGGTGCATCAGTGCCGAGTGCGATCGGGACTCCGGCCGCCCGGAACTTGTGCCAAGGGAAGCCCGCTTCCGACCGGGGCTCGCCCAACTGTGCCTTCCAGTTGTCGAGGATCGCTGGATCGCAGTGCACCGGCTGCATGGAGGCTGTGACCCCCAGTGCCGCCATGCGCGCGATGGTGTCGTCGGCGACGTACTCGAGATGTTCGACCCGGGGTCTGCGGGAGGAGCGGGGACCGTTGACCTGCACGCAGGCCTCGACCATGTCGAGCGCGATCGTCGAGGCTTCGTCGCCGATCGCGTGCATCGCCAGCTGCAGGCCCTCGGCGTCGCAGGCCACCGCTATCGGAAGAGCGAACTCACGTTCCCATATCGGTCCCGGTGCCTCGCCATTGGCATAGGGATCGCGCATGGCCGCGGTGCAGGCGTCGATGACCCCGTCGAGGATGAACTTCACGCCGACGATGGACAGCCACTTCTCGCCCCAGCGCCGAGCGATCTCCTCACGGGCCCGCAGCACCTCGGCGACCTGGGCGAGATCCGCAGTTCGGTCGCCAGTGGCGGTGAGCATCCAGTGGGCGGTGACCGGGAACGGGAGGCGACCGTCGCGTTCGAGCCGGCGGATGAAGACACTGAGGTCTCCCGGTCCGAAGGCCATGTCCGTGGCCGCTGTGACACCTGTGCGCAGATAGGCGCTGAAGGCGTTGTCGAGATACCGATCGCGATCGGTTTCCCCGGCGACCGCCTCGGCGTAGGCCCAGGCATACTGCACCGCTGCGGTCTCGAGCAGGAAGCCGGTGGCGTGTCCCTCGTCGTCCCGGACGATCTCGCCACCGACGGGGTTGGGAGTGTCATCCGTGATGCCCATCGCTTCCAGAGCCGCGGAGTTCACCCACGCGGAGTGGAGATCATTCGCGTCGAGGATGACAGGCACATCAT
The DNA here is from genome assembly GCF_031179145.1 of Brevibacterium sp. Taxonomy (GTDB): domain Bacteria; phylum Actinomycetota; class Actinomycetes; order Actinomycetales; family Brevibacteriaceae; genus Brevibacterium. Next base: position 96,794 of record NZ_JAPSIB010000016.1, on the reverse strand, counting down.
CGACGACAGCATCGAGCATCGCCGCAGTAGGCCGCTGTCCGGGTGCGAAGATGTCGAATCTCCAGCTCACGCCCTGGATCCGCGGTGTCTGTGGATTGCGGGCATACGCGGAGCGGAGGCGATCCTGCACCTCGGCGACCGATCCGCAGTCGCGCAGACCCACCTTGTCGAGCGCCTCGCCGAGCATGAGCATATGCGCATGCGACTCCGTGATCCCGGGCGTGACGAAAGCTCCGCCGAGGTCGACATCGCGGGCTCCCTCGCCTGCGATCGCTGCAACTGTCCGATCCTCGCCGACAGCGACGAGGCGACCGTCTGTGACTGCGAGCGCTTGGGCGGGGGCCGGGCGACCGTCCCCAATGAACACGGTCGCATTGCGGTAGACGGTGGTTGTCATGGTGTGGCTCCTGGGTTTGGGTGGGCGGTTCGGTTTCGAAGGGAGCGGATCCGCCGGTCCGGGACCGACGGGGACGCGGGAGGGCCCTCAGCCCTCGAGTGCCAGGGCATGGGCGTGCTCGGCAGCGACAGAGACCCGGGCGATGGCGACGGTGGGAGCGATGACGACGAAGCTGACGATTCCCATGATGATGGCATAGGTGGGGATTCCGACGGAGTCGATCAGAGCGCTGCCGATGAACGGAGCGAAGCTCGAGCCCACGAGGTAGGCACCGAGGAGGGGGCCTGACCAGCGACCGCGGGCATCGAGGCCCGCGGCGGTGGCGAGGTAGAGAGCGAAGGCGAACGCGTAGATCATGTTGATCGTGATGATGAGTCCGGCCAGCACCATCGGGTCATTCGTGAACGCGATCGCGATCTTCGCGCCCCCGCCGAGCACCAGAGTGATGCTCAGCGGCAGCGCGCGCCCGATCCGGTTGCCGAGGATCGTCACCATGAGCACACCGAGGATCCCGCCGGCACCGGCGAGGCTGAGTGCGAACCCGGTGGCGGTTTCGTCGAGGCCGACGGCGCTGCCGAGGACCGGGGCCATCGTCCAGATCGCGTCCTCACTGGTTCCCCACAACGGAAAGATGAAGAGGATCGCGATTCCGGCGACGAAGATCGGCTTCGGAGTGGAGCCGATGATGCGCGAGTCGGGTTTCGACTCCAGAGCCACCGGCTCAGCGTGCGGAGGAGTGCCCGGCAGCCAGACCACGAGGATGAGACCGACGAGAGAGATTCCCGCCAGGGTGCCGAACACGCTGCCCTGGGAGATGCCGAAGGCAGGGATCATCGCGAGGATCGCGGTGATGCAGATCCGGTTGACCAGAGCGCTGGCCGCCGAGACCCGGTTCGGATTGCGAAGTGCCGCGAGAGCGGCTCCCGAGGTGGAGATCGCCGTCCCGATTCCTGCTCCGCCCGCGATGAGCCCCGCGACCGCAAGGGCAGGTTCGGAGACGACAGTGGCGAGGGAGAAGGCGATCGTCGCAATGGCGAGTCCGACGGCGGCCAGCGGGCGGCGCAGGCGCCCCGACGCCCAGCGAGCTGTCCCGAGGCCGACCACCGCTGAGGCGAGCAGGGCACAGGTGAGGATGTTCCCTTGCGTGAGGATGTCGAATCCCAGGTGGCCGAGCGCCGTCATGATGAACGGGGCGAGATTGGCCATCATCAGGCTGGCGAGGGAAATGAGGAAGATGGAGCTGCCGTTGCGGAACGTCAGCGGGAAGCGCGAAGTGTCCACGGGAGTATGCGATTCGTGCTGATCGGGGTTGGAGATCGTCGAGGCATTCATGGGCCCCTCCTCTTTGAGGGTGGTCTTGTCGATTCGAGATAACCGAAATGGTTTCGGTTACGAGATTCAAGTCTCCGGAGATCTCGTGCCTCTGTCAAGCTGCTCGGTTCGCATCGGAACGAGATACCTTGGGATGGTCATGATTGGACGTCGGGAAGGAAACGTGTGGTCAGGCCTCGTACACAACGACTGAGCCGGGAGATCATCGGCCGCGCCGCCCTGGAAATGGTCGATGCCGGTGAGGAGCTGCAGCTGGTGCCCCTGGCCGAGAAGCTCGGAGTGAGCCCGTCTTCCCTCTACCATCACGTTAACGGGCGTGATGGAGTCATCCGTGCCATCCGCCACGTCCTGATCCGCACCTACGTGACGGGGCAGTCGCCGGAAGTGGGAACGGGGAGCATCGCTCGCGACGCCGAGGCGGACTGGAAGTCGGTCATTCGTCGTGAGGTGGAACGCACGTGGCGTATGTACGCGAAACATCCGCAGGCGATGCAGCTCTTGATCACCGTCGTCATCGACGACCCCGACACGCTTGGATTCTACGAACGCCTGACCCGGACGCTGCTGGATGCAGGTCTGCCGGACGGAGAGGTGCTGAGCACCATTGAGGCGATAGACGCATTCTCCTTCGGTGTTGCCCTCGACGCGCTTTCGCCCAGAACGGTGTGGCAGGCCGAAGGCGCCAGTGATGGCCTGGCTGTGTTGCTGGACTCCCACCCCACTGGGGCCCAGCGCAACCGGGCCGTGTTCGAACACGGACTCGAGCTTCTCATCGACGGGATCTCGACTCGAATGCGGATTCCCGACGACAACTGAATCCGAAGCAGCCCACAGAACCGATTTATCCTCTAGAGCAGTCTGTTGAAGCCGGGAGAAGGCGTTAGCCTGAGCGTGTGACCGATGAAATGACACCACCCCGCTCGGAGGGCGCCACTGTGAGCTCTGCACTCGACGTTCCCACTGTCGACTCCGCCGAAGACGCCCACCCTCGCAACTTCGGTTCCGACAACTGGGCGGGAGCTCACCCCGAGGTCATCGACGCGATCGTCGAAGCCAACATCGGTCACACACCGGGATACGGCGGTGACCCGTGGACGGCTCGGTTTCAGGAGATCGCCCGGCGGCACTTCGGGCCGGATGCGCAGGCGTTCCCCGTCTTCAACGGCACCGGCGCCAACGTGCTCGGACTCCAATCCGCTCTGCCGCGTTGGGCCGCAGTCATCACGGCCGCCAGCGCCCACATCAACTACGACGAGACCGGGGCCCCGGAGAAGGTCGGCGGGCTCAAGATCGTCGGTGTGCCGACGCCTGATGGGAAGCTGGACCCGGATTCCATCGAGGCGGCGATCCTCGGTCGGGGCAGTGAGCACAACGCGCAGCCCTTGGCCGTGTCGCTCTCCCAATCGACGGAATGGGGTACGACCTACCGCCCCGACGAGGTCTCGGCGATCGCCGAGACTGCCCACCGTCTCGGGATGATCCTCCACGTCGACGGGTCCCGGCTGGGCAACGCGGCGGCATTCCTCGGCACGGATCTGGGCGCGATCACGACCGAGGCCGGAGTCGACATCCTCAGCCTCGGCGGCACGAAGAACGGTCTGCTCGGCGCCGAAGCCGTGATCGTCCTCAATCCCGACATCGGCACGGGGATGAAGTACCTGCGCAAGATGAATCTGCAGCTGTCCTCGAAGATGCGCTTCCTCTCCGCCCAGCTGAACGCCCTGTACGAGGGCGACCTGTGGCGCACCTCGGCGGAGCAGGCGAACGCAATGGCGCGTCGTCTGGCCGATAGCCTCGACGCGGCGGTGGCGGCCGGCCGTGCACCCGGCCTGAGCCTCGTGCAGGAGGTCGAATCAAACGTCGTCTTCGTGCAGCTGCCGTCCGAGGCGACAGCTCGAGCACGGCAGAGGTTCGCATTCGCGGACTGGCCGCTGGGGGAGAATGTTGTGCGCCTGATGTGTGCCTTCGATACGACGGAGGAGGACGTTGACGCGCTGATCGCAGCGATCGTGGGGGAGTGACCGGCCTGCCATCCCACTCAGTGTCGCCGATCCTGGCGTGCTCCGACGCTTGATACGGTGTTTCAGCCCAGCGCCGTCTGGGCGTATTCCCGCGCCGTTCAGGCGTCCAACTGACACAAGGATGTGCTCATGCAGAAAGCCCTCGTCCCCGCGCTCGTCGTGATTCTGGTGGTGATCGTCGGATTCGCCGCCTTCTTCCTCAGCTCCGGTCCCACCTCGGCTGCGGCTGCGGGAGAAGAATCCTCCGACGACTGCGCAGTCGAGAAGTACGAGATGGGTCTCAAGTGGCAGCAGCAGAGCGCCGAGGCGCGCGCTCTGCAGGCACAGACCTACGATCTCGCCACGGAACAGCTCGACAAAGCCGTCGCTGATGTCGGCGAGGGTGAGAACCCGGCCATCATCACCGACCTCGACGAGACGGTGATCGACAATTCGAAGCTCTTGGCGCGGGACCTCGCCGAATGCCACGACTACAGCACCTGGGACACCTGGGGAGACTGGGAGCGCCACGGTGAGCCGACGCTGATTCCCGGGGCCCTCGAGTTCTTCGAGCATGCTGACGAGCTCGGAGTCGACATCTTCTACATCTCCGATCGCACCGACGAGAACAAGGTCGCGACTCTGAAGGCGCTCAAAGCCCTCAAACTGCCGCAGGTCACCGAGGACAGCGTGAAGCTCCTCGGCCCGCCGAAGGAGGAGCGTCGCGCGTCCGTCGAAGCCGATCACACCGTGCTCATGCAGCTCGGCGACACGCTCCACGACTTCGACGGTGCCTTCGCCGACGCACCGCTGAAGAAGCAGAGGCAATTGGTCGAGAAGAACCAGGACAAGTTCGGGTCCGAATGGATCATGCTGCCCAACCCGACCTACGGCGACTGGAGCGAGGCCGAGCTCGACGAATGGAAGGCACCGCTCGTCACCGACTGACGCCATCGGGGCGCGCCCACAAAGCCTGTCGACAGAATTGGGCAGACTGATTCTGAGCCGGACCGGCAATGATGCCGGACCGGCTCAGTCAGATCAATCACCCTTGACGTTGACGAGCTGACGCAGGGTGTGCCGGATCTCGACGAGCGGCGCGGCGTCGGCCATCACCTGGTCGATCGGCTTGTACGCCTGCGGGATCTCGTCGATGAAGGCATCGGTGTCCCGGTACTCGATGCCGACCATCGCCTCACGGAGCTGATCGCGGGTGAACGTCTTCCTCGCCTTGGACCGGGAGTACTGCCGCCCGGCGCCGTGCGGTGAGGAGTTCAGCGACACCGGGTCGCCCTTGCCCGTGACCACGTAGGACGCTGTGCCCATCGAGCCGGGGATCAGACCGGGGCGTCCCTCGTCAGCCTGGATGGCGCCCTTCCTCGACACCCAGACGGTCTTGCCGAAGTGCTCCTCGGACTGGGTGAAGTTGTGGTGGCAGTTGATCCGCTCGGCCTCGACCACGTCCTCACCCATCACCTCACTGACCTGCCTGGCCACGCGGTCCATCATCTCCTCACGGTTGAGCAGGGCGAAGTGCTGAGCCCAGCGCAGCTGCCTGATGTAGGCGGTGAACTCGTCGGTTCCCTCCACCAGATAGGCCAGGTCCGGATCGGGGAGCTCGATCCACCACTGTTTGTTCAGCCGGGTTGCGACCTTGATGTGGTGCATCGCGATCTTATTGCCGATCCCGCGGGATCCGGAGTGGAGGAACATCCACACCCGGTCGGCCTCGTCGACGGAGACCTCGATGAAGTGGTTGCCGGATCCCAGGGAGCCCAGCTGGTGACGCCAGTGCCCGGCGTAGGAGGCGGGGTCGAACTCCGCCTCGGCGGCCAGGTCCTCGAGCTCGGCGATCCTCGGCTCGGCGGTCGCGACGATCTTCCGGTTCTGGCCACCGGCAGACGTCGGGACGGCACGCTCGATCTGATTCCGCAGCCGGCTCAGGTCCCGCGACTCGAGCTGTGCCCGGGTGAACTGCGTCCTCACTGCGATCATGCCGCAGCCGATGTCGACCCCGACCGCGGCGGGGATGATCGCGCCCAGGGTGGGGATCACCGATCCGACAGTCGCACCCTTGCCCAGGTGGGCATCGGGCATCAGCGCCAGGTGCGGGTGGATGAACGGCATCGTGGCCGTCGTGCGGGCCTGCTCGAGGGTCTTGTCATCGATGAGAGACGCCCAGGAGATCAGCTTCCTGCTCAGTTTCTCCATTGTTCCTTCCTTGCATGATGGTTCGGTGTCCGGAACCTCGCGATGCGTAGGAACATGAGCTCTGTGAGCACTGCCTGCGACATGAAAGACGCCCCGGACCTGTGCGGTGCGGGGCGTGCTGGTGCTCAGTGAGCGGTCAGACGTCGCGCGCCGAAGGGGTCGGCTGATGGCTGGATTCGACATGAGTCGATCCCGGCTGCGATTCCAGCAATAGGGTCGCGGTCATCAGTGTCATTCCTTCGGACTTGGATCTGCGTCTCGTGACGCAGATCATCGACTATAGCGCACAGGGGCCGGGAGATGGCAAACCACCACCGGGCCGCGGCGCCATGATCGACGCCTCGGCTGGTTCCTTTTCGATGCTTCGGCTTCCGCGTCTCCTGCGACGCCTCGGTCTACTTCTTCGTCGCCTTGACGGAGACGACCGGAACCTCGGCCTCGAGGATGATGCGCTGGGCCGTCGAGCCCATGATGAGCTTGCCGACGGGGGAGCGGCGCCGCGAGCCGATCACGATCATGCGGGTCTCAGCGGTCGCCTCGGCGAGGGCGAGCAACTCCTCCACGGGATCATTGCCGCGCAGGAACTGGAGGATCTCGTGGGAGACCTCCGACGACCGCAGCGTCTGCGTGAGCTCGTCCATGTCCTTGTTCGTCGCGACTCCGCGCTCATCGGGCGTCTCCCCGATCCCGGCGTTGAGGACGATGAGATTGTCGTCGAACGCCTTGGCCTGCTCGATGCCAAAATCGACGGCCGCTCTGCCTTCGGGGGATGGGGAATAGCCGACGAGAATGGTCATGATCTCTCCTGTGCGTCAGTGGGCGAACTCACTCAATTAGTAGCACACGTGAGGCTTCACCCATGCCCCGGTTCACGCCACTAGACTGTGCGAATGTCCGCCTCACTGCTTCCCGCCGATTCCATCGCCGCGCACCGGTCTCGAGAACTTCTCGCCGAGCGTCTCTGCTCCCCTGAACCCGCGGGGACCGCACCGGCAGCTGCGGGGACGGCGCCGGCGCGGATCCTCGCCGAGTACGTGTTGGGACGCAGGTCGGGCGAGCTCGACGTCTCCGGCCGGGCGAGCGACGGGCAGTTCATTTCCGCCGAGGTGGTCGCCGACCTCCCCCGCGACATCGTCCTCATCGATGATTCCCAGGGTCTGCAGGCGAGAGTGCTCGGCGCATTGGCAACCGTTCGCACCTACAACGACCGGATCGACGACGCTAGGGTCGTCAAGGCCGCAGCCCCGGACGCCGACGCGGTCGCGGACCTGGGCGACCTCGCAGCTGATGCGGAGGAGGACGTGGCGCAGACCTGGGCGATCGTCAACGCACCGAAAGCGGTGAATGCGCTCGCCGAGGTGGTCGCCCACATCCAGCCGCACGTGTCCACCCTCATCGTCATCGGTCGCAGCGACGCGATGAGCAGGGCCGTGAACAAGGAACTCGCCCGCGGCTTCGCCCGAGTCGACGTCTCGCCCGGGGTCGGCAAGCACCGGATGATCATCGGCAGCAGGCCGCTGTCCTCGCCGAGCCTGCCGAGCTTCCCCAAGCACGGCGTCATCGACCACCCGGCGACCGGGCCGCTGCAGGTGAGAGCTCATGGCGCATGCTTCTCCGGAGTGAAGAGCGACGAAGGGTCCGCGTTCCTGCTCGACGCCCTGACGGCGGATTCAGCCGATCGGCCGTCTCCTCCGCGATCCGTCCTCGACCTCGGGTGCGGCAACGGCTGGCTGCTGACTGCGACGATGCACTTGACGCAGGCGGCGAGGGGAGTCGGCGTCGATGTCTCGCGGGCGGCGGTCGCCTCGGCGAGGGACACAGCCGAGGTCAACGGTGTCGACGTCGACATCGTGCTGGCCGACGCTGCCCTCGACACCGCGCTGGCCGACACCGCGCTGGCCGACACTGCTGCGGCCGGCGCTGCGCTGGCCGCAGTCGTGCCGGGTGGCGGCTCCTTCGACCTGGTGCTGCTCAACCCTCCCTTCCATCAGGGCACAGCCATCGAGACCGATACAGCCGCAGCTCTGATGCGCACCGCGGCACGCCGGCTGGCTCCCGGAGGGCGCGTGCTCACGGTGTTCAACTCGCATCTGCGCTATCGCGAACGTCTCGAGAAACTCATCGGACCCAGTTTGCAGATCGGGCGGAACAGGAAGTTCACCGTGGTGGAGAGCCGGCTTTCAGAGGTCTGATCCACCGGGCAGGTCTGATCCACCGGGCACCACGAGGCCGGACTCGTAGGCGAGGACCACGAGACCGGCTCGATCCCGGGACTGGAGCTTGCCCAGGAGCCTGCTCACGTAGGTGCGCGCGGTGTCCGGGCTGAGGTGGAGGCTGCGCGCGATCTCCTGATTCGATTCGCCCTTCCCGATCTGCGCGAGCACCTCGCGTTCGCGCTCGGTCAGAGCGACGAGCAGTTCGGGACGGACCGGATGGGGCCGGTCCTCGCTCAATCGGCGGAGGACCTTGGTCGTCACGGACGGGGACAGCAGTGCGTCTCCGGCGGCGACCGTGCGGATCGCTGATCTCAGATCCGCGGGAGCGATGTCCTTGAGGAGATAGCCTCCGGCGCCGGCGCGAATCGCTGCGACGATGTCGTCATCCTCATCGAACGTGGTGAGCATGATGACCCTCACTGACCGCAGATCGGGGTCCTCGACGATGCGCTCGGTGGCCGTGATTCCGTCCATGAGGGGCATGCGGATGTCCATGAGCACGACGTCGGGTCGGTAGTGGCGGACAATGCCGAGGCCAGCCCGGCCGTCGGCGGCCTCGGCGACGACCTCGATGTCTCCGTCCTTCTCCGCGAGGGTGCGCAGCCCGGTGCGCACGAGCTCCTGGTCGTCGACGAGCGCGATCCTGATCATGGCTCAAGCCTAATGGTGGCCCGAATGCTGACCGGTCCCCGCAATCCCGCCCGGCTCCGCACCATCGATGCGCGTCGACGGAACCTGCCCGGGACCGACGACGAGGAACTGGCCCATCATTCCCTCGTCCTCGTGGAGCAGCATATGGCAGTGGTACATGTAGGGGACGTGCGGGTCCGTGTAGTCGGTGAAGCGCAGCAGCAGCCGATAGTCACGTTTGGGTTCGAGATACATGGTGTCCTTCGGTCCCGCCAGGTACTCCGCGGGCGCAGTTCCGTCGATGTCGAGCAGACGGAACTGCACGTCATGGATGTGGAAGCTGTGCGGCATCGGCAGATTGTTGCGCACTGTCCAGATCTCCGTGGCTCCCACCTGGATCACGTCGTCGACCCTCGACATGTCCATCGTGCGGCCGTTGATCGTTCGCTCATCGAGTTCGAACCGACGTTCGACACTGGCCTCGGACTCATGCAGCCGGTCCTTCTCGGCATGCTCCGAGGACGCCCACGCCGGCTCTGGGGAGGAGCCGAGATCCGCGGCGGCACGGAATTCGAGGACATCGAACGCGTCGTTGCCGCCCATCGCGAAAGGAGCGGCGACCGCGCCGAGGTCGACCTTGGCCGAGTGCAGGCGCAGAGTCTGTCCTGGGGTGAAGGTCGCGATCACCTCGGCGCGCTCGCCCGGGGCCAGACGGATCGAATCGATCGGCAGGGGTTCGTCGAGGAAGCCGCCGTCGGTGGCGATGAGGGTCATCGCCGACTCCCCGAGTCCGAAGTCGTAGCTGCGGGCTGTCGAGCCGTTGAGCAGTCGCAGGCGCAGACGTTCCCGGCTCACTTCGAATAACGGGCAGATGGAGCCGTTGACCAGGACGGTGTCGCCGAGCATCCCCGGTTCGCCGCCGTCGTCGTGGAGCTCGAGCTGACCGTCGTCGTCGAAGGACTTGTCCATGACGATGACGGGGATGTCGTCGATCCCGTAGTCGCGGGGCAGATCGGCGCCGAGGCTCACATCGTCGTCGAGGAGGAAGAGTCCGGCCAGACCGTGGTAGACCTGTTCCTCGGTCCGGCCGTGGGGGTGCGGGTGGTACCAGAGGGTGGCGGCCGGCTGATCGATCGTCCATTCCGGCTCCCACGTGCCGCCGGGTGCGATCTCCTGATGCGGTCCACCGTCCATCCGTGCGGGCAGATGCATCCCATGCCAATGGACGCTGGTCGTGTCATCGAGCTGATTGCGGATGGAGACCACAACCTTCTCCCCGCGTTCGGCTCGCAGGGTCGGGCCCAGGAAGTCGCCGTTGTAGCCGAGGGTGCGGGTCATGGTGCCGTCCGCAGTCGCGGGGGAGAACGACGTCTCTCCGAACCGGACGGTGAGTTCGAAGATTCGCACACCGCCCTCGAGACGCGACTGGGCCAGAGGCGGGATGCTCAGCGGCCGGTCGAACGCGTGGACGCTGACCCCGGTGGCGGAGGGCACGCTCGTGCATCCTGCCAGCGCCCCGGCGGTGAGGAGAGAACCGGCGGTGAGGAACCCGCGGCGGCTGCACCGGAAATCGCCGGTCATCGTCGCACTCCGCGCAGGCGTTGCAGGCCGCGCGATCGTCCTACTCCGCGCAGGCGTTGCAGACCGGCGGCGAGCAGACCGGCCAGACAGCCCCACAGGGCGTTGATGGCCAGCGCCGGGATGATGGTCCACAGCGCCCCTCCCCGTCCGCCGAAGAACAGGGAGACGATCGCGCCGAGGAGGCCGTAGGCGATTCCGGTCAGGGTCAGTGCGAGCACCGGGCGCGGCACTGCGCCGAAGCCCACCACGCCGATCCAGGCGGCGGCGGTGACACCGACGATGAGGAGAGCTCGAGGAGTCCCGGAATCGAAGCCGAAGAGGCCGGTCAGCGGCCACAGCAGGAACAGGGACGCGAGTGAGACGATGATCAGCCAGGGCGGCTGCGTGCGCTCGACAGGCCCGGAGCCGCCGGAGGACGGCGGTGATGCGGTGGTGTCATTCATGTCTTCGAATCTATGCGGCGGCCCCACGGAGCACATCGGCGCAGGAGAGGCTTCCGGGGGTTCGTCTCGGCGACACAGAGCCCATCTCCCAGGCGATCCCCGAGACCAGGGGTGTCTCCTGGAGGAGACACCCCGGCTCGCCTCTCGCCGGTCCGGGCCCCTGGGCTCAGGCGACTGCAGAGCCGAGAGCCTCCCAGTAGTCTGTTCCCATGGCCCTACCCAGGACGGTCGACGGCGTCGATGCCCGGCTCACCGACGCAGTGCTCGCGGGCGCGCTGACGCTCGTCGTCGCCGTCGTCATCGCCTCCGATTCTGCCGGCCGGACTCAGCCGGGAGCGTTCTCCTTCGCCGTGGCATTCGGACTGGTGGTTCTCCTCCGCCGCGTGGCGACCCGGACGATGCTCGTCATCACCGTTGTCGGCGTCTGCCTCTACTACGTCTTCGACTTCGCGCCGATCGGAATGATTCTGCCCACGGTCGGAGCTCTCTTCTCCGCGGCTGAACTCCGCCGCACCCGATGGGCCGTGGGGTGTGCGCTCGTGCTGCTCGGCATCGCCACCTACTTCCGCCTCGGCGACGACGACCCCCGAGCGCAGCTCGAGGGCTACACCTTCGTCACCGAGCTGGCGCTGGCGGCGGCCGCGATCGCCCTGGGCGCGGCCGTTCGCCTGACCCGCGAGGCGCGCGAGCACTCGGCCCGCATCGCCGCACTCACCGAGGCTGACCAAGCCCACACCGTCGAACGCCGGATGCAGGGCGAGAGGCTCGACATCGCCCGGGACCTGCACGACACGATCGGGCACAGCCTGACCGTGGCGGCGCTGCACGCAGGAGTCGCCGCCGAGGCGATCGGCAGTGACGACGCCGCGGCGAAGTCCGCGATCGAGGAGGTCCGCAGAGCCACCTCGGCGACCTTGCGGAACCTGCGCTCGACGGTCACGGTGCTGCGCCGGGATCCGGAGTCCCGGGACCGCACCCCGCTGTCGGGGCTGGCCGATCTCCAGGAGGCCTTCGCCTCGGCGGAATCGACAGGACTCGTGGTCGCGGCGACGGTCGACGTCCCCGCGGGGACGCTCTCGGCGGTGTCCGAGGCCACGGCGTTCCGGATCGTCCAGGAGTCGCTGACGAACGTCATCCGCCACTCCGGCGCGAACCGGGTGGATGTCGACATCCGGGTCGACGGGTCAGTGCTGCGGCTGCGGATCGCCGATGACGGTCACGGTGGCGCCGAGGCGGGACCCGGCACCGGGATCCCCGGGATGCGGGAGAGGGCCGAGCTCCTCGGCGGCCGACTCCACGCCGGTGCGGGGGACCGGGGCGGTTTCTGCGTCACTGCAGCACTGCCGATCGCCGGTCCTACTGCTCCTTGAGGTCGAGCGTCGGAGTGGCGCGGCGGAACCCGCGGGTGACGAACGCGAGGTAGGCGAAGCCGACCGCGAGCCACACCAGCCCGATGATCAGCGTACGTGGTGACAGGCTCGTCCACAGCCAGAGCGTGAGGCCGAAGCCGATGGCGGGGAGCACCACGAAGCTGACGATGTCGCTGCCGCTGCGGCGCCCGCCGTCGATGGCGAAGTGCTTGATCACCGAGAGGTTGACGGCCGAGAAGGCCACGAGCGCACCGAAGCTGATCATCTCGGACAGGAAGGTGAGGTCGATGACGATGGCGAACAGCGACACGACGCCGACCGCGAGGGTGGCGAAGACCGGGGTGTCGAAGCGCTGCGAGAGATGGCCGAAGAATCGCCTGGGCAGCACTCCGTCTCTGCCCATCGCGTAGAGGATGCGTGACACGGACGCCTGTGAGGTCAGCGCGGACCCGCAGGCGCCGGCGACATAGGCGGCGGTGAAGAAGATCGTGAGGAACTGTCCGCCGGCGGCGGCCATGACATCGAGCGCCGCCGAGTCCACCGAGGCGAAGTCGTTCGACGGGAACACGAGCTGGGACAGGAAGGACAGGAAGATGTAGATGAGTCCGCCGGTGATCGTCGCGATGACGATGGCACGCGGCACCGACTTCTTCGGCTCCTTGGCCTCTTCGGACAGCGTCGAGATCGCGTCGAAGCCGAGGAAGGACAGGCACAGCACCGCCGCTCCGGCCATCAGCGGACCGAAGCCCTCTGCGGTTCCGTCCCCGGTGAACGGCGCGGAGAGATCGACCGTGCCGGTTCCGGTCATCGTCGCGATGCTCAGTGCCGCGAAGGTGACGATGAAGACCGCCTGGGCGGCGATGATGACGAAGTTCGCCCGCGCCACGGAGACGATCCCGATGATGTTGAGGACGGTGACGAGGACGATGGCAGTGACCACGAAGACCCAGGCCGGGATCAGCGGGAACGCCTCACTGAGATAGATGCCGATGACGAGGTAGTTGATCATCGGCAGGAACAGGTAGTCGAGGAGGAGCGCCCAACCGGCGACGAATCCGACACCGGCCCCGAAGCTCTTCTGCGTATAGGTGTAGGCGGAGCCCGCGAACGGGAATGCGTGCGCCATCTTCGCGTATGACCGCGCGGTGAACACCATCGCGACCAGTGTGATGACGTAGGCGGCGGGCACTCGGCCGCCCGAGATCTGCGTGACGATGCCGTAGGTCGTGAAGACCGTCAGCGGCACCATGTAGACGAGGCCGAAGAGCACGAGGGACGGCACGCCGAGAGCCCGGCGCAGCCGGCCCTCACCGGCGGTGTTCGTGGTGCGGCCGGCACCGGCCGGCGGGGTGGTGGGATGGGACATCATTGTCCTTTCGATCAGGCTGACGTATGGACGGCAGTGCCGCGGAGATAGGTGGTGCGGATCGGGAGTGCGGCCAGGTCGTGACCGGCGAGGCCGCGTGGGTCGGTGTCGAGTCGGATGAGGTCGGCGCTCGCGCCGGGACGGATCCTGCCCCAGGGCGCCGAGGTGAGACCGGCGAACGCCTGCTGTGCCACGGCTGCCGTATAGGCGTCCAGGGCGCGCGGAGTGTCGAGGATCTCCTGCGGGGTCCAGCCTCCGGCAGGCTGCCCATCCTCGGTCTGACGGCTTGTTGCGATGGCCAGCCCTTCGAGCGGCGTGCCCGAGGAGCAGGGCCAGTCCGAGCCGAAGGCGAGCAGCCCGCCGTCGTCGAGGATGCTGCGCATCCGGTACTGCTGCGCAGCACGTTCGGCGCCGAGGCGAGGCATCGTGAGCACGGTCATCAGACCATCGAGCTGGGCCCACAGCGGCTGCATGTTCGCGATGACGCCGAGGCGGGCGAAACGCCCCAGATCCTCGGCGTCGACGAGCTGGGCATGGGCGATGACGGGCCGGCGGTCGCGCGGGCCGTTGGCCCCGATCGCGGATTCGATCGCGTCGAGGGCCTGTCGCACGGCGGCGTCGCCGATGGCGTGGATGTGGATCTGGAAACCGGCGGCGTCGACGGCGCGGACCGCCTCGGCGAGAGTCTCGCCCTCCCACACCCGCAGCCCATGGTGATGAAGCGAGGAGCAGTACGGTTCGAGGAGGGCCCCAGTCTCGTTCTCGATGACGCCGTCGGCGAAGAACTTCACGGTGTTCGCACTCAGCAGCGGGGAGTCGAGCTCATCGACCCGCCGCCGGGACTCGACCATCCAGTCGAGCTGATCGGGGACGTGCCGGGGATCGGCGTAGAAGGCGAGGTTGAAGCGGATCCCCAGCCGGTCGTCGGCTGCGGCGGCGAGGTAGGTCTCCACGTCAGCGGGTTCGACCCAGGCGTCCTGGACCCAGGTGACTCCGCGTTCGCTGAAGTACGCGGCCGCGCGCTGGAGTGCACGGAGGCGCTCGGCCTCGTCCTGGGGCGGTCTCACGGCGGTGACCAGGTCGACGGCGCCCCATTCCCGCAGGATCCCGAGAGGGGAGCCGTCACCTCGGCGGGGGATCTCTCCCAGCTCCGGATCCGGGGTGTCAGCGGTGATTCCGGCGAGCTCGAGGGCGCGGGAATTGCACCACACCGTGTGATAGTCCCAGGCACGCAGCATGACGGGCCGGTCGGGGACGGCCTCATCGAGCCAGCGGGCGTCGAAGAGGCCGTCCTCGACGAGGCTGCCGTTGTAGGAGGCGCCGACGATCCACTCCTCTTCGGGATGGGCTTGGGCGTACCTGCGCACCTCGGCGACGATCTCCTCCACGGTCTCGCAGCCGCGGACCTGCGGGCCGGCGGCCTCAAGCCCGCCGAAGATCGGATGGGCGTGGCCGTCGCCGAAGGAGGGCATGAGGAACCCGCCGGCGAGGTCGACATGTTCGAGGGCGGCGTGCTCGCCGGCGGACAGGTCCGCGAGTCCGGCCGCGACGTCAGCTGCGCCGACGGCCGTGATGATGCCGTCGCGCACGAGCAGGGCGTCGCTGGGCTCCCGGTCGGGGCCGAGCCAGATGGTGCCGTTGTCGAAGTGCGTCGTTGTCACTTGTGTCCTCTCCCATGAGCATTTACGAACACTGTTCGTGTTCAAGCCTGAGAGTACGTTACTCTCTTGATTCACCCTTTGGGAAGTGGAAAGTGGGCATCGAATGCGACTCAATCGCGAACGCCTGATTCAGGCGGCTCTCGACCTTGTCGATGAGGAGGGCTCCGAGGGTCTGTCGATGCGCACGCTTGCCGCCCGCGTGGACAGACAAGTGTCCTCGCTGTACAACCATGTCACGGGCAGAGGTGAGCTCATCGAGCTGATGCGGGCTCGGATCGTCGAAGACATCGACGTGACACCCTTCCTGCCCGATTCCGAGATGCCTTGGGATGACGCGATCCGGGCATGGGCGCGATCGTATCTCCGGGCCTTCGCCGCTCACCCGAATCTCATCGGCCTGCTCGCCACCACCGCGGTCTCGGATGTCTCGACATGCCGGATGTACGACATCATCGCCGCCGCTCTGCAGCGGGCGGGCTGGCCCGAGAGCCGAGTCATCGCCGTCATCCGCACAGTCGAGGCCCACGTGCTCGGCTCGGCTCTCGACATCGTCGCCCCAGCCGACATGTTCGACCAGGAGCTCATCGATCCCCAGTTTCGGACAGTCCATTCCGCACTCGATCCGCGATACGCGGAGTCGTTTGACGCGATGTCAGCGTTTGAGCTCGGTCTCACTGCGCTCGTCGACGGGCTCCGGGGGCGGCTCGCGGCCGATCGTGTTCTCGCTTGAAGCACTGTGTGCTTTGAGTTATGGCTCGACCTGCTGTGAAAAGCCCTGGGTGCAACTCGTGCTTTTCAACGCAGTTCGAGGACAAACTGTGCTCCGGTTGATCCTAGATGCCGATGAGAGGGTCTTCTTCGATGGGTCCGCTGTTAGCCCTAGCGCTGCACCGGGACGAGTGTGACGTCCTTCAGGGCGCCGGCATCCGCGGTCGCCGTCATGAACGTGCAGACCGGCTGTCGGCGCCGGTCGGTGGGCGAACCGGGATTGAGCAGTCGCATTCCATTCTGCGTGGTCGTGTCCCAGGGGATGTGGCTGTGACCGAACACGAGCACGTCGATCCCGTCGAATCGGGCGTCCATGCGCTTCTCGCGTCCCTGCGCAGCGCCGGTCTCGTGGATGACGGCGAAGCGGATCCCCTCGATCTCCGCCCTGGCGACCTCTGGCAATCGGGCACGCAGCTCGTGCCCATCGTTATTGCCGTAGACGCCGATCAGCCGACGGGAGCGGGTTTCGAGCGCATCGAGAGTCGCTTCGTCCACCCAGTCGCCGGCGTGGATCACGATGTCCGCGGCAGCGATCGCTGACCAGACGGGACCGGGGAGTGCCTTCGCCCGTTTCGGCAGGTGTGTGTCCGCGAGAATCACAAGAGAGGTCGGCATGCTTCTATTCAACCTGATGCGGTGTCGTCGATCAGCACCTCCTGGTGAAGGCGAGGTCAGCGCGCGAAAAAGCAATGGCTCCTGAAGCGGATTCCACCGCTTCAGGAGCCATTCTCAATCCGTACGCGAGGGGGGACTTGAACCCCCACGTCCGCAGACACTGGAACCTAAATCCAGCGCGTCTACCAATTCCGCCACTCGCGCCAGCTGCCTTCACGGTGCTCGCCGCACCTGCGAAGGAGTGCGACGCTCGCAGTGAGCGCCGCACTCCAGGGTAGCAGGATGCGCGAACCCCGAGGAAAACTCGGGCGGTCGGGCACTCCCGCGAGGGAGAACTCCGCGCAGCCGAAGAACTCAGGCGGCTTCGATGCCCAACGCTTTGCGCAGGCGACCGACGTGGCCGGTGGCTTTGACGTTGTACTGGGCCAGTTCGACCGTTCCCTCGGCGTCGACGACGACGGTCGAGCGGATGACGCCCTGGACCACCTTGCCGTAGTTCTTCTTCTCGCCGAAAGCGCCCCACTCATCCATCATGGCCTTGTCCGGATCGGAGAGCAGGTCGTAGTTGAGACCCTCCTTCTCCGCGAACTTCTTCAGCTTCTCCGGCTGATCCGGGGAGATGCCGAGGACGACGAGTCCGGCGGCGCTCAACGCCGAGAGCGAGTCCCGAAAGTCACAGGCCTCGGTCGTGCACCCGGGAGTCATCGCCGCCGGGTAGAAGTAGACGACGACGCGCTGCCCGCGGAACTCGCTGAGGCTGACGGACTTCCCGTCCTGGTTGACCAAGGTGAAATCGGGTGCGGTGTCACCGACGGCAAGTCGTGGCATTGGTTCTCCTCCTGCAGTTGCGAATTGGCGGACGCGGTCGCCGCGTCACACCCATCACTCTAATCGTGCGCGGCCGGTGAGTTCAGCCGATCCGAGCGACGGTCTCACCCACCGAAACCATCGCCCCGACGGTCGCCACATGAGTGAGCGTCCCGGACCGGTGGGCGGTCACCTTCGTCTCCATCTTCATCGCCGACAGCACCGCGATGTCCTCACCTTCGCTGACTTCGGCGCCGTCGGAGACCAGATAGTCGACGAGGTTGCCGGGCACCGGGGCACTCACCGCCGTCGCATCAGCGGCCGTGTCCTCACCGCCGGCACCGCGAGCAGCAGCACCGCCCGCACTCGCACCCGCGCCGAGGTGGGCGATGAGTTCCGTCGGCAGCCCCAGGGTCGAGCGGCGGCCGTCGAGCTCGATCGGGAACCGCTGCATGCCCACCTCCTCGGCCGGAGCCGGTCGGGACTGGGCGGCGAAGCGCGGCATCAGCTCGGTTTCGATCCACTGGGTGTGAATGCCCAGGTCCGCCGAGGTGAACGCCGGGTCCGCGAGGATCTCGAGCGTGCACGGCAGCACGGTGGCCGGGCCGGTGACCGTGAGCTCCTTCGCCGCCGCCACGGTCCGGTTAATCGTCGTGGCGCGGTCGGGCCCGTGGACGATGAGCTTGGCGAACAGGGAGTCGAAGGCCGGCTGCACCGTGTCTCCGGCACGAACTCCGGCATCCCAGCGCACTCCGGGACCACCGGGCACATCGAGGGTCTCGATGCGACCGGGCGTCGGGAGGAACCCGCGCCCGGGATCCTCGGCGTTGATGCGCAGTTCGATCGCGTGCCCGCGCGGCGTCGGGGTCGAGTCGAGGGAGAGCTCCCCGTCGAAGGCGATGCGGAACTGTTCGGTGACGAGGTCGACGCCGGAGACCGCCTCGGTGACGGGATGTTCGACCTGGAGGCGGGTGTTGACCTCGAGGAACGTCATCGTGCCGTCGGCGGCGAGGAGGAACTCCACGGTGCCCGCTCCCCGGTAGCCCACCTCGGCGCAGATGTCCTCGGCCGCACGATGGAGGAGCCTGCGCTGGTCGTCGCTGAGGTTCGGGGCGGGCGCCTCCTCGACGAGCTTCTGATTGCGACGCTGCGCCGAGCAGTCCCGATCGCCCACCGCTACGGCCCGCCCGTGCCCGTCGCCGAGGATCTGAACCTCCACATGGCGCGGCTTCTCGAGGAACTTCTCGACGAAGCACTCGGGACGGCCGAACGCCTCGACGGCCTCCCGAGTCGCCGACTGATAAGCGTCGGTGACCTCGGCGAGGTCACGCACGATCTTCATCCCGCGCCCGCCTCCGCCGTGGGCGGCCTTGATGATGATCGGCAGTCCGTGCTCGGCGGCGAACTCCTCGACCTCGGCGGCGTCGCGCAGGGGGCGGTCGATGCCGGGCGCCAGGGGAGCGCCGACCTTCTGGGCGATTTGCCGGGCGGTGACCTTGTCGCCCAGCGCCGTGATCGTGTCTGCGGTGGGGCCGATCCAGATCAGCCCAGCGTCCTCGACGGCGGCGGCGAAGGTCGCGTTCTCCGACAGGAACCCGTAGCCGGGGTGGACGGCGTCGGCGCCGGAGGCCCGGGCAGCGGCGATGACGGCGTCGATGTTGAGGTACGTGTCGGCGGCGGTCGACCCCGGCAGGGCCTGGGCCTCGTCGGCGAGCTGGGTGTGCATCGCCTCGAAGTCCTGGTCGGCGTAGACGGCGACCGAGGTGTGGCCGAGCTGCGCGCAGGCACGGATGATGCGAACGGCGATTTCGCCGCGATTGGCGATGAGGATTGTCGGCATGGTTCAGCTTTCGTCGGGCACGTCGGCGGTGCCATTGTCGGTGTGGTCGTCGGACGTGCCACGGTCGGGTGCGGCTCCGGCGCCGCCGGAGCGCGGTGCGGAGGACCCGGAGCCCAGGGTGAAGCGGATGCGGGCGCCGGGAGGCAGCTGCGCGGCGAGGTCGGTGTCGTTGACGGCCGCGATGATCGGGTATCCGCCGGTGAGCGGGTGGTCGGGACCGAAGAGCACGGGCTGTCCGTTGGGCGGCACCTGCAGGGCACCGGTCACGGCGCCTTCGCTGGGCAGCTCGCCGTCGCGGCTGCGCTCGAGCGGCACGTCTCCCTCCAGCCGCAGACCGACCCGGTCCGACTGACTTGTCACCGTCCACGTCTGCTCGAGCAGTGTGGAGATCCCCGCCGAGGTGAACCAGTCGTCGCGCGGACCGAGCGTGACCTCGAGGGTGACCGTCTCCCCGGACCTCGGCAGGGGTTCGGGTCTGCTGACGTATGGTCCCGAGTCAACGAGGTGAGGCGCCGTCGCGGGATCCCCGATCGGAACCACCTGGCCCGCCTGCATCGGTTCGGGGCCGAGGTGGGCGAGGGTGTCGGTGGAGCGGCTCTCCAGCGCCGGCTCGACGGCGAGGCCACCGCGGACCGCGAGGCAGCGTCGCACACCCGCAGTGGGGGCGCCGAGATGGAGTTCGTCCCCGGTCTCGGTCGCGAAGGGCTCGCCGAGGCGGTGGTGGACGACCGTGCCCTCGGCGGTGGTGAGCGTGACGGGCCCGGGGGCGCCGGTGACAGCGGCGACTCCGGCCCCGGTCAGCCGCAGAGTCACCCCGCCGCCGTAGCTTTCGAGGCCGGCGGCGTGGGGAGCATTGCCGACGAGGCGGTTGGCTGCGATGAGCGCGCCGCGGTCGGCGGCTCCCGCCTGCGAGACTCCCATCGCGGCGAAGCCCGGCCGGCCCAGATCCTCGACGAGGAGCTGCAGACCGGGCTGGAGGACCTCGAGGGCGAAGTCCGGCAGTGTCGAAGGTTCAGATGCCGATCGGTTCGCGTCGGCTTCGTCAGCATGCGCGGTGTCGTCGGTGGTCGGCTCGTCCGCCCGGTCCGAGTCACCCGCCGCCGAGTCCCCGCGTCCACCCGCGGTCACGATCGTCTCCGCGCCGACGTCCCGGAACGTGACGACGGTGCCCGGGATGAACAGAGCCGGGGGGTCGCGGTCGAGGTCCCACAGCTTGGCGTCGGTGCTGCCGATGAGCTGCCAGCCGCCGGGTGAGCTGCGGGGATAGACACCTGTGAACTCTCCTGCCAGGGCGACGGCTCCGACGGGGACCCGGGTCCGCGGGGAGGGGCGCCTGGGGACGGAGAAGATCGGGTCGTCACCGGCCAGGTAACCGAAGCCGGGGGCGAAGCCGGAGAACGCGACCTGCCAGGTCGCGGCCTGATGCCGGCGGACCACCTCGGCTGGGGAGATGTCGAGGAGTCCGGCCACCTCGGCGAGGTCCTCCCCGTCGTAGCGGACGTCGATCGTGACCTCACGGTGATGACGTTCTGCGTCGGCTCCCTGATCGAGGGTCTCGATGGACTCACGCAGCCGCGCCTCCGAGGTGCGCCGCGGGTCGAACCGGATGAGCACCGTGCGGGCGGCGGGGATGAGCTCGTCGACGCCGGGCAGCTCGGCGGACTCGAGGGCGGCGTGCAGACGCATCGTCGTGGGGAGGTCCTCGCATTCGACGAGGAGGTCGCGCGGGGAGGCGGTGCGGAACTGTGTCACTGGCGGTACTTCGCTTCCGGGGCGTCGGTGATGAACATGCGGCCGGGGGAGTGGGTGATCGCGAAGGGGATCCCCGACTCCTCGATCGCGGCCTGCGGGGTCACGCCGCAGGCCCAGAACACGGGCACGTCCCCGGCGCGGATGTCCGGGGCGTCCCCGAAGTCCGGGGAGCCGAGGTCCGCGATGCCGATCTGCCCGGGCTCGCCGATGTGGACGGGGCCGCCGTGAATGGAAGGGTACCGGTCGGTGACCCGCACTGCCTCGGCGACCTGATGAGCGGGGATGGGACGCAGGGAGACGACGAGGTCTCCGGAGATCCGCCCGGCCTCGGCACACGGCAGGTTGGTCCGGTACATCGGCACGTTGCGCCCGGCCTCCTGGTGGCGGATCGGGATCCCGGCCCGGCTCAGGCCAGATTCGAAGGTGAAGCTGCAGCCGATGAGGAACGACACGAGATCCTCGCGCCACACGCTCGTGGCATCGGTGACCTCCTCGACGAGCCGACCGTTCTCCCACACCCGGTAGGCGGGGATGTCAGTGCGGATGTCGCTGCCCTCGGCCAGGGCGGACTCCCAGTCCCCGGCCTCGATGACGTCGAGGACCGGGCACGGCTTCGGGTTGCGCTGGGCGAACAGGAGCATGTCGTACGCCCAGTCCGCGGGGACGGCGATGAGGTTCGCCTGCACGACTCCGGGCGCCATGCCCGAGGTGGGTCCGGTGAACCCGGCGCGGATGCGCTCGCGGGCCTGCCCGCCCACGATCGCGGCTCGCACCGATTCGTCCATGCTCATGCCGAACTCCCGGCAGCCGAGCTCCCTGCGGCCGAGCTCCCTGCGGCCGAGCTCCCCGCGAAGGGGGCGATCGTGACACCGGCTTCCTCGAGCCGGGAGCGGGCGGCCCGGGCCATCTCGATCGAACCCTGGCTGTCACCGTGGAAGCAGATCGACTGGGCGTCGACCTTGACGATGGAACCGTCGACGGCCTCGACCTCCCCGGTCTCGACGAGGCGCAGCACCCGCTCGGCGACGACGGCGGGGTCGTGGAGGACCGAGCCCTCTTCGGTGCGGGAGACCAACGAGCCGTCGGGGTTGTAGGCGCGGTCGGCGAAGGCCTCTGCGGCGACGGTGAGGCCGGCCGCCTCGGCGACCTGATTGGACACGCTGCCGGCGAGGCCGAGGACGACGAGGTTCGGATCGATCGCCTTGATCGCGTCCATCACGACCTTCGCCTGAGCCTCGTCGTGGACGATTCGGTTGTAGAGGCCGCCATGGGGCTTGACGTAGGCGACCGTGCCGCCCACGGCCGTGGTCAGTCCGATGAGCGCCCCGATCTGGTACTCCACCTGCGCCTGGAGAGTGGCGGCGGGGACATCCATCGGCCGCCGGCCGAAGCCTTCGTAATCGTCGTAGCCCGGGTGGGCGCCGATCACGACTCCGCCGCGGGTGGCGGCGGCAACGGTTGCGCGGATGCCCTCGGGATTGCCGGCATGGAATCCGCACGAGACATTAGCGCTGGTGACGAGACCGAGCATGGCCTCGTCGTCACTGACGATGCGGTCAGGGACATTCTCTCCGAGGTCCGAGTTGAGGTCGATGGTTGTCATTGTCATCCTCCGATTCCGATCATTGCGAAGATTGGGCCGATCGACTGCACACCCATGTACCACGTGAGCAGTGTGGCCAGGGTACCGATGATGAGCAGCCAGGTGGGATAGGTGTCCGTATTGAGCAGGCGCGGCCGGAACCAGCCGATGTACATGAAGATCGTCAGTCCGATCGGCAGGATCAGTCCGTTGAAGCCGCCGACGAACACGAGCAGGGTGGCCGGTGGGGTGCCGAGCAGGAGGTAGGCCACGAGGGAGACGACGATGAACCCCACGGTCGCGATCTGCAGCGGCCACCCGGTCGCGAGCCGGTGCGAGAACGAGGAGAGGAACGTCGCCGAGGTGTAGGCCGCCCCGATCACCGAGCTCAGTGCCGCGGCCCAGAAGATCGCCCCGAAGATGCGCATGCCCGCCTCGCCGAGGACGGCGGCGAAGGCCTGACCGGCGGGGTTGGCGACCTGGCCGGTGAGGTCGAGGGTGACTCCGGAGGCGACGACGCCGAGGATCGCGAGGAACAGGACGTAGCGCATGACGCCGGTGACGAGGATTCCGGTCAGCGCTGATCGCATGACGCTCGGGGCCGCCTCGGGGCCGACGTTGCCGGAGTCGAGGTAGCGGTGGGCGCCCGAATACGTGATGTAGCCGCCGACGGTGCCGCCGACGATTGTGGTGATCGTCGCGAAGTTGATGGTGTCGGGGGCGACGGTCTGGCGCAGGGCCTCGCCGACGGGCGGCTGGGAGACGATGGTGACGATGACGGTGAGGACGATCATCCCGATGCCGAGGATCATGACGACGATGTCGACGACCTTGCCGGCGCGTTTGAAGAGGAAGATCGCAATGGCGAGGACTCCGGTGACGAGTCCGCCGAGTTTCGGATCGACGCCGAGGAGGGCGTTGAGCCCGAGTCCGCCGCCGGCGATGTTGCCGATGTTGAAGGCGAGGCCGCCGACGACGATGAGGACGGCCAGCACGATGCCGGAGCCGGGCACCGCGGACGAGGCCAGGGCTTGGGCCCGCTTGCCCGAGGAGGTGACCATCCGCCAGACGTTGAGCTGGATCGCGATGTCGATGAGGATCGAGACGAGGATCGCGAACGCGAAGGCCGCGCCGAGCTGGGCCGTGAATGTGGCCGTCTGCGTGATGAACCCGGGACCGATCGCCGAGGTGGCCATGAGGAAGATGGCGCCGACGACGGCGCTGCGGCTGACTCTGACCGACATTGCCGACGTGTTGGATTGATTCATGGCTGCTCCGATGATCCGACTGTGTGGTGGCGGTGAGCGAGTGGAGGGCGAACAGTTAGATTGAGTGTATGTCCGACTTTCATCTGACGCTTCCCTCGGAGGGGCTCAATGTCCACGCCTACGGTCCCGAGAGCGTGGCGAACTTCCTGCGGGAGACGATTTCGGCAGGTCGGATCCGCCCCGGCGCCAAGCTTCCCGAAGTGCAGTTGACGTCTCAGCTGAAGGTGTCCCGGCATACGCTGAGGAGCGCCTTCCAGATCCTGGCCGAAGAAGGGCTGGTCGAGCGGCAGCCCAACCGGGGGGTCTTCGTCCACACGCCCACCGCCGATGACATCCGGGAGATCTATCGGACCAGGCGGATCGTCCAGACCGGCGTGGTCCGCACGGTCGATCTGACCGAGGCCGACCTGAGCCGGCTGTGGGCGGCAGTGACCTCGGGACAGGAGGCACTGGAGTCCGGCGATGAGACGACCATGGCCTGGGCGAACCAGGAGTTCCACCGGGAATTCGTCGCCCTCGCCCGGACCCGGATGCTCTCCGTGCTCATGGATCAGATCCTGGCGCGGATGCGGCTGGTGTTCCTGGCCAAGGAGGGTGACGGCTCGTACCACGCGGAGTACGTCACCCGGAATCTCGACCTCGCGCGGCTCCTGACCCCAGGCCGGGAGCAGGAGGCGGAGGCCGCACTCCTCGACTATCTCGACCATGCTGAGAGCCAACTGCTGGCTCGCCTCGACGAGGTCGGGCCGGACGCTCAAGCCCGGTAGGGCTCCGCCGCCAGGCCGTGACGACCGTGCTGCCCCTGATACGCCGCTGTCTCCGGCGGCGTCCAATCCGCCAGAACATCGTCGGGCAGTGAGTAGACCTCGACGCCGAGCGGGTGGCAGTGCTCGAGCTGCTCCTCGGTACTCGCGGCCTCCGGGCCCCACATGTGGACCGAGAGGTCGCCGCCGGGACACGTCGACAGAGCGCACAGGAGGTCGACCTCGGCGAAGAACTCGAAGTGGTCGCCGGGTCGGGCCGGGCAGGAATCCATGAAGTACTCGCGCTTGTCGTTGAGT
Organism: Brevibacterium sp.; assembly: GCF_031179145.1. Lineage (GTDB taxonomy): Bacteria > Actinomycetota > Actinomycetes > Actinomycetales > Brevibacteriaceae > Brevibacterium. Next base: position 71,894 of record NZ_JAPSIB010000016.1, on the reverse strand, counting down.
CCGGCGAACTGGAAGACGTTGAGGACGTCATGGACATCGAATTCGGTCAGTCCATGGGGGAGGACTGCGCGGGTGAGATTCGAGTGACAGTGGTAGTCGAAGTCGTAGTCGGCGAGCATGCGGTTGACGTACGGGTCGCAGCGGGTGCCGAGAAGGTCGTGGATCACCTCGGCGTCGGGGTGACCGGCCAGGGAGTCGGCGACGACGGTCGCCAGCGGACGCAGGTAGGGCAGTGTCGACCAGAAGCGATCGTAGGTGGTCATCGAGGCACGTTGCAGCTGCCGGGTCCGGGCGGCCCAGAATCTCTCCCGAGGGTTGTTCAGGTTCCACAGGTTGAGGTCGCCGACCTGCGGGCCCTCGACCGAGTAGAGGCGAACGAGGGATCCCGCCGGCACCTCCCACGCCTGCGCGGAGCGGATCGGGATCTCGAACTGCTGCGTCAGCGTCCTCTCAGCTCCCGCGACTCGGTCGTAGAAGCTCCGGTCCGGATCCAGAGGTCCGCCCGGCAGTGACTGGTAGGCGGCCGGCTGCGTGTAGCTGCGAGGTTCGGAGGGCTGAGGGGGCATTGTGCTCTGCTTTCTGCTGAGGTGGATGACTGGTTAAGGGTTGATGACTGGTGAAGGGCTCCGGTCGATGGCTGGCCCCGCTCAGTCGATGTCGCGATGCCGCTCGCGTCAGTCGCGGCCGGGTGGACGTGCCAGAGGCGCGAGTCGACCGGTGAGCACTTCTCCGACCACCGTGGCGGAAGCCGAATTGCTGCTGATCACCGGCATTCCGGTTGACTTCGAGACTCGCTCCAACTGCGACCTGCTCGGGAGGTTCGTGCAGCTGAGGAGGAGCATATCTGCCAGGTCGTCACCTGCTGCCAGTTCGTGCAGGCGGTGAGAAGTGACGTCTGCGATCGCCGTGTCGTCCGTCAGCCCCAGGCATGCCGAACTCGTGACCTCGAGACCGAACGTGCGCAGGTAATCCGCCTCCAACCGGGTGAGGTCCTGAGTGTAGGGGGTGCGCAGCCGGATCCTCCGCCCGTGCCGCGGCAGAACCTGGGCAAGAGACCAGGCGGTGGTGATCACCGGTGCAGTGACCCGTACTGCCAACTGCGCTGCGAACCAGCGTTCGTGCTCGGGGCCTTTGATGAAGGTGCCGCTCGTGCAGGCGAAGAGCACGAGGTCGGGGGAGACGTCGGCGAGGAGGTCCGCGGCCTCGAGCGCAGAGGCATCCATGGATGCCAGCCCCGCAGGAGTCACCTCGGACAGTCGCATGCGAGCGACATGGAAGCTCGCCGCGTCACCGAGGAACGCCGGTAGCTCCTGCTCAGCGGTCGTATCGGTCGAGGGGATGAGCACGCCGAGGCGCGCAGGAAGTCTCTGAACTGACGTCATCCGGTGACTCCGATGAGGCCGAGCAGGGAATTCAGCGACAGACCGATGACGACGAGGACGATGAGCGCTCCGACCGCATTCTGCAGCTTCGAGTTCGCATGGCGTCCCAGGAGTGTCCGGTTGTTCATCACCAGGAGGAGGGTGATCGCCAGGATCGGGAGGAGCACGCCGTTGGTCGCCTGAGCGAACAGGATCGCGGCGATCGGGTTGTCCCCGAGTGTCGCGACGATCGCCCCGTAGCCGAGGACTGCCAGCCAGATGGCGCGGAATCTCCACGACTTGAGGTCCTGTCCCCATCCCAGGGTCGTGCTGACGGCGAACGCTGCGGCCAGTCCGCCCGCGATCACGCTCGTCAGCCCGGCGGAGAAGAGTCCCGCCGCGAAGAAGTAGCGGGCGCTCGGGCCGAGCAGCGGCTCGAGCTGGGTCGCCATGGTGGCGGCGCTCTCGACGGGTATGCCGGTGGTGAAGAAGGCAGCCGCCGCGGTGGCCAGAATCGCCAGCGTGATCAGTCCTCCGAGCGTGATCGACAGCGCGGTGTCGGCTCTGGCCGACTTGATCGACTCCTTCAGGTGTTCGCCGCGTGGATAGTATTCGATCACTCCGGAGGAGTGGAGGAACAGGTTGTAGCCGACCACGGTCGTTCCGATCAGTCCGATGATGACGAATGCGGAGCCGTCGGGGACCGTCGGGACGAATGTGCCCTTGAGCATCGCGAGAGGATCGGGCCGGACCATGATCGCGGTGGCGACGAAGACGATCGCCATGATCGCGACCAGTACACCGAGGACCCGCATGATCAGGGTGAAGCGGCCCGTGAGCAGAAGGGCGGACACCGCTGCGAAGGTGATCAGCGGCCAGATCTGGGCAGGTGTTCCCGTGGCCTCGGACAGGCCGAGCGCTGTGCCGAGCATGTCTCCCTGAGCGTAGACGGCGCTGCCGATGCCGAGGGCGGAGACGACGAGCACGATGACCACCAGGCGCAGGATGGGCTGAGTGATGGTCCGGCGCAGCGCCTGGCCGAGGCTGAGACCGCTGGCAAGGCCGAGCCTGGCCGCCATCTCCTGGAGGACGATGGTGGCGAGGATGGAGAAGAGCACCGCCCACATCAGGGTCATCCCGAAATCCGCTCCCGCCAGGCTCGCGGTCGTCACCGTTCCGGGACCGACGAAGCAGGCGGTGACCATCAGTGCGGGGCCGGGCTTCCACCATTTGGGTGGGCGAGTCGCCTGGTGAGCTTCCTCCGGCCCTCCGGCAGCGGAGGCGGTGTTCGGTGCATGTTCCATGACTGACCTTTGGGCTCGAAGGCGTTTGCGTGCGGCGGCACGGTGCGTGCGCCGAGGTCGAGCCTATAAGTTGTTCGACAATTCAGTCAAGGGATTGTTGAGCAATATTTCAGGTAGGTGCGATGTCCGGTCGGATGCTCAGATGGTCGAGCGCTCAGGTGGCTGAGTCCGCGACGAGAGCGGCGAGCAGATCGTCTTCGGTCGCGCCGAAGAGCGTGCGCGCCCAGACGGTATCGCGACCGACATAGGGCTCGCCGTCGACTCTCAGCCACTGCGGCTGCACTCCCTTGGCGTGATCGGCCCGGCAGCGCGTGCACGCGGTGAGCCGCACGGACCGGCTTGCACCTGTCACCGCCTCGGCGGAGAGGTTGATCCGAGTGACCGCACTGCCGTGACGAGGGTCGATGGCGCACAGGCCGGTGTCACCCATCGCGACTTCAAGGCCCTTCTTCGCCCGGGAGCCTCTCGTGGTCCGGGAGGTCGGCGTCCCATCGGTGCCCGCGACGGCCTGGAGATCCTTCTCGGCCATGTCGAGCAGCACCAGTGCACCGGCCAGGTCATCTTCCTCGCATCCAGTATCGGCGCTGATCTTCCGAGCCCAGTCGTAGGAGTCGAGCCCATGCTGGACCCGACGCACCTGGGACGGGGCCAGATCCCGGGTCTCCTGTTCCCGCAGCGCAGCAGCCACCCGCGAGCTGTCGGAGTGGACCCTCTGCAGCAGACGCGATCGAGTGGCCTCTGCGGCGGAGGAGAGCACCGCCTCGGGGATCCGGTACTTCCTCGGGTTGCGCGCCTGGCGCCCGGCGAGGACCCAGATCGCCGCGCCCAGAGCTGCCGCGCCGATGAGGCCGATGAGGATCGAGCGGACTGGGTGGTAGACGACGAAGCCGAACACCCGATCGATGAGCGAGAGCTCGGTGGTGCCCACCTGCGGGTCGGCCAGTCGTTCGAGGACATCGAGGATCCATTCGATGTCGGTAATCGAGTGAGCGTCATCGAAGACGTACTGGAGGAACTGGCGCTCGAGAAGGTGGGCGTCGGGATCAGCCGGGTCGACGCTGCCGGCCAGACCCCCGGCCGTCGTCGAGACCATCCGCACCCGGGCCGCATCGCCGTGGAACGCCGAGACAACGGACAGCAGCTGGGTGCTCGACTGATGGTGTTCGTCGTACTCGGGGACGAGGGCGAGATAGACGTCGCCGTCGATCGCCTCCATCCGGGAGCGGATCTCCTCCAGCGTCGACGCCGGGTACATCTGCCGCGCCTGCGGTGAGGCGAAGAGCGGATCTGTCTTCCACTGTTCGGCGATCAGCTGGGCCAGTTCGACCTCGGTAGAAGGGAGGTCGGCCGTCTCCAGCGACGAAGCGGTGATTGCGGTCCCGGTCGGTTCAGCGGTGACCGGAACCGCGGTGGCTGCATCGGCGGCGACCGCGTTTGCTGCGGCCGGGGCGGCGACGATCGGCGTGCCGACGCTGAGCGCGCCGGCGATGAGCGCGCACAGCAGAGCCCGGGTCGGCAGTGGGAATGTGTGGGTGCTCACGGGTTCCTCCCGGACGGTTGGCGGTTCCAGGTCAGGCGGGATCCGAAGATCAGGGCAAGGGCTGCCAGCAGGGTGAGCCCGACGGTCTTGGCGATGCCGATGTTCCGGGCGCGGTCGTAGGCGGCTGTGTCGGGCTGTGGCATGTACTCGTGCATCTCTTCGATCGTGGTCTCGATCGGTGCGTCGAGTTTTTTCGGTGTGTCCGCGGCAGCGAGTGCGGTCAGCGTGGCCGAGACATTGTCGGCGACGACATCGGTCTCGTTCTCGGACCGGATGGCGAAGACATCGAGGGTGGAGCTGACCGGGCGACTCGAGGAGCCGTGGCTGACCACTGTGACGTCCGCGGGGCTCCTCCGCTGGATCAGTGTGGTGAGGGCAACGGATGATTCCATCGGCGCGTATTCCGGTTTGGGCCACACCACGATCGCGGCATCGAGGTCGATGCGGTCGAGAATGGTCCGGTACTCGTCGATGTCCTCCGGGCTGATCGACCACAGCATTGCCGGAGCCACTGCGATCCCATCGTCGCTGAGCTCGGTTCGGATCGTCGTCGCCAGGGCCCGGGCGGCAGGGGCGTCCAGATCGGTGACGCGGGAGAACGCCGGTGAGGCGCTCAGTGCTCGTTGGTCCGAGTTGTGGGCGGCGACCAGACCGGCAGTGGTCAGTCCTGCTGCCACCACTGCGACCAGAGCCGCGGTGGTGACCCACGGACGAGTTGGGCCGAGAGGTTCAGGTTCCGGCCGGTCGCTGCTCTGAGCTGCGTGTGCACGGAGGCCGGCGGACAGAGGCGTGAATGCTCCGAAGCCGCTGCGCGCGAACGCATCGTCCGTGGTCCAATACGGGCGGCCGCTCAGAGTGCCTTCGGCCGACAGGTACTCGGGCGTGCGGCCAGTGTCCAGCACCTCGGCGGCCTCGGCGCTGACGGGAAGCGCGATGTCGGACCCGACCGGCGACCAATAGCGGGTCGTCACGGCAGGGCGATCCGGGCGGAAGAAGCAGCGGGATGACGGGTACCGGCGGGAGGCATGGGCTCGCGTCTCGTCGCCGAGGATGTCCCAGGCGACGAGAACGCGCAGGTCATTGCTTGTCCCGGCAGATGGCAGCGACTGCGCCGCCTCCGCCATGCTCGCGGGCGTCGATCGACGGTTGAGGTGCTGCTGCGCTGACAGGGCTCGTGGGCGCAGTTCCTCCTGGGTGTCCTTGAGCCTGTCGAGTCGTTCACCTCGGTGACGGCGCAGGACCGACGCGACGCCGACCAGCACCAGAACCACGATGCCTCCGACTGCGATGACGACGACGCCGGCGACGAATCCGGGCAATGACAGGCCTGCCGGGGACTCCTTCCCCCAGTCGGAGGCATATCCCGAGGACCAGTCAGGGAGGAGAAGAGCCGGTGCCGCTTCGTCCTCGGTCGGGGTCTCTCCGGAGCCGGCGGGACCGGTGCGCAGTGCGTAGTGGAAGAAGGGACCGGGGACGTCGGTATTGACCTCGAGACCGGATGCAGCGGGAGCGAAGTCACGGACCAGCGCCCCATCGTCGAAGACGGCATAGCGGCTGCGGCCGGGGCTGTCGGGCACCCAGAAGGCGAAGACCGCGTCGCTGACGCCGAGATCTGCGGCGACATCCGTGATGATCTCCTGCCACACGCTCTGCATTTCCCTCGAGCTGACGCTCGAACCATCACGGTTGGTCTGCGGCTCGGCAGGCAGGATCGCCAGGTAGGTGTCGTAACCGGCCGAATGGGACACGGCGATTCCCTCAGCGGTCAGCTTCCGCTGACGCTCGTCCCAGAAGTCGGCGAGACCGGGGGCGATATGGAGGCCCGACTTCTCCAGGTCCGCGCTGAGGATACGTGCCCACGTGTCCTGGTAGTTCTCCTGCGCAGAAGCCATCCGGTCGGACACTGCCGAATCCGGTGCTGGGGCAGCGGTCGCCGGGCCCGCGGTCACCGCGGCTAAGAGAGTGATCCCGACGACGAGGGAGGTCAGAAAGCGCATGGTCGACAGGTTCGGAAGTTCACCCGGACAGTCTAATTTGAGCGAGTGCACAAAGACCAAACAGCCAGTTCTCAGCAAGCGGTGTTGCGTGATTATGAGAACCGCGGATTCTTCGCGTGAATGAGAAGAGTCGCTGACCGGTTAATGCGATCGCCGTGAATGAGAAAACCGCCGGCCGATTCGATCGACTGGCGGTTTTTCTGCTTGGTGGTGCACCCCCCGGGACTTGAACCCGGAACCCACTGATTAAGAGTCAGTTGCTCTGCCAATTGAGCTAGAGGTGCGTTCTTCGCTGTGCAGTTCCCTGCGCAACGAGAATTAATATTACTCAGGTCGATCCTCGTCTTGCAAACCGAAATCCGACCTTTCGACGGTTTGTGATCAAGGTCGCAGATCGGACCAGGTCAGCATGCCTTTGGGGTCGTCGATGGACTCACAGGTACATGCCTGCGCTCGACTGCTCGGCGGGCTCGGCGATGGCGTGGACGTCGCGCTCACGCAGGAGCACATACGCCTGGCCCTCAAGCTCCACCTCGGCGAGTTCCTCCGGATCGTAGAGGACGGTGTCACCGAGGTTCGCCTGCCTCACATGCGGGCCCGCGGCCACGACCTTGCCCCACACGAGACGCTTGCCCATGGAGGCGGTCGCCGGGATGACGATCCCGGCCGAGGACTTGCGTTCACCCGCCTCCTGGCCCGGATCGAGCAGGATCCGGTCGTGGAGCATGCGGATGGGAAGAGCGGCATCAGCCACGCCGGTTCCTTCCGGCCAGACCGATGACGAGTGCGGCGACGCCGAGGACGGAGCCTGCGGCCAGGGCGATCGTGTCGGTCTTGGGCTGACCGTCCTCGGTGACGACAGTGGACTTCGCCCGATCAACGGCCTGGGAGGCGAGCACCTTGGGGTGGATGCGACCCACCAGCTCGTCAATGTTCTCGGAAATGCGCTCTTCGCGCAGTCGGATCGACTCCGCCAGCTGGGCAGGGGTCGCGTTGTCCACGGTCACATCTGAGGTGTAGACGTTGTCAGTCATCGGATCGTCGCCTCCGGGTTGAATGCATTCACGCACGTGGCAGGGAGCCACAGTGCCTCGGCGTCAAGCTTAACCGCTGGATTCTCCAGAGTGGCAGATATCAGGGCGCCTGACGTGAAATGTCCTGCCTGAGCAGGCGCGTTCGATCAGGCCTGCTTGGAGCCGCGGCGTCCCACGAGGTAGATGATGAACCCGACGGCGGCCATTCCGAAGGCGGCCAGGACGAACACGGGCCACGAGCTGACGAGCGTGCTGACGATCGATTCGCCGAACGATGGGGACGGGGGAGTGTTGGCGCGGGGTGCGGGCTGGCTGCCTCCCGTGATGAGGTCCGTTTCGTCATTCGGCATCGAGGTGTCGGGGTTGCTCGGCACGGGGTCGGAGTAGTCCGGGCGTTGGGCCGGGCCATCGCCCGCGGGGACCCAGTCGGCCCCGATGTCACCGGGGATGGTGTCGCGGGTGTCCACCGAGCCGTTGCCCGTCGACGGGTCGGGGACCGATTGATCGCCGCCGCCGGTGCCGCCTTCGCCGCTGCCGTCGTCGCTGCCCGAGGAACTGCTGGCCTCCGTTCCGGGGTCCGAGCCGGGCGACGAAGGGGTGCCGGACTTCCCGGCGTCGTCCGTGGGGGTCGGCGTCGGGGTGCCGTCACTGCGATCGTCGGTGGCATCCTGCGCCGAGGTGATGTCGGAGGAGGCGCTGCTGTCGGCCGAATCAGTGCTGTCCGCGGTGCTGGTGGAGTCGGGATCGGACGAGCTGGTCGACCCGGATGCGTCGGAATCTGCCGAGTCCGCTCCGGCGGTATCGGTTCCGCTCGAGTCGGCGGTGTTGGCATCTGCGGTGCCGTCGGTGGAGGTGCTGTCCGACTCACCTGTTTCCGTGCCAGTGTCGTTGCCGGTCGAGGAGGCATCAGGGTCGGAGCCGGTGTCGGAACCGGTATAGGGCTCGCCGGTGACGCTGATCGTCTCGCCGTTCGAGTTGAACTTCCATCCAGGATCGTTGTCGAACCCCTCGAACTTCATCGGTTCATCACGGTTGGCCGCGTCGACGACGTAGCCATTGGAATCCAGAGAGTATTTCTCCGGTGCAGGTGCCGACGAAGCGGCAACAGGGTTCCCGCTGTCGTCGGTGTCAGTCTTCGACGCATTCTGAGCGGGCACCCTGATGGTGCCGTCATTCGATGGCCCGCTGAAGGTCTGGCCGACCCAGCTGTCGGGGACGTCGGATAAGCGGAGTGTCTGATCGGCGCCCCATGCCGCCGGAACGTCGCTGGCCGGAGAAGGTTTGCAGTTGGGATCCGATTCGAGTGAACACTCCTCGGATGGATCAGGATCCTCGGTCGGATCTTCGGTCGGATCCTTCGACCCGTCGGCCCCGTCCTCAGTGGAATCGTCCGCGTTGGCGGAGTCGGCTCCGGCGGACGCCTCCGCCCCATCCGCCTCTGCGGACGAAGAATCGCCCGAACCCGCGTCCGCCTCGGCGGAGGTGTCCGGCGAGGAAGAAGCGGAGCCGTCATCACCGGAACTCGCGTCTGCCGTGACAGCCGCTGTCGAGTTGGACGAAGTCTCCGTCGGGGGGTGGAGATAGATCGCGTTCGCGGGCGTCGAAATGCCGAATTGAGAGAGGACCAGGAGGGCAAGGATAGTGCCGAGTGCGGCCGCAGTGCGGCAGAGCTCATGGGTCGGGGGCACTGTATTCCTTCGCGATGGGGACTCCGGTCATCGAGCTTTCGGGAGGCCTGACACAGAGGCACGTCGGCCACCATCATAGTGGCATCGTTGAACGCGAGAAAGTTTCGTACTATTTGTCGGGCGTGCCGGGCTTCCTGTCGTAAGCGCGGATCTTGGAATCCGGGCTGTCGACGAGTGCCGTGTTCCCGGAGTCGGTCACGGCCAGCAGACGGGTCTCAGTCCGGTAGGCGTCATTGCCAGCGAGCAGGCACGAGGCGTCGCTCGCGACAGTGCAGGGGACGATCGTTCCCCGGGGCTCAGACAGGTGGATGTCGGCGCGCGAAGTGTCCATGAGCAGCAGGCCCGACTTCATATCGAAGAGGTAGGGGCCGATGTAGGCCCGTTCGCTTCCCTGGCCGCGAACCCATGACATCTCGCCGACGATGTCGGTCGTCGTGGTGACCGTCGACAGGATGGCTCCGTCCTCAAGGGAATGGACGACGAGCTGGATCCGATGCCCGCTGTTCGTCGATGCGCCCTGCTCGCCCCAGAGGGTGATGATCTTGCCGTGGCCGGCGGAGATCCATTTGATGATCTTGAGATTGTCGGAGGGCGCCTCGAGATTGATGTCGCGCTCGTCGCCGGTCTTGATGTTCGTGGCACGAACCGGTCCGTCGTAGTCGGCGCTGTAGAGCTTGTCGTTCTCGACCGCCATCGGGGTCATGCCCGATTCGGGAGTGGGGACGTCGATGAGTCTGTCCGCTCCGAAGGTCGAGAGCTTGTTGCCCGACTTCACAAGCACGCTCGTGCCCGCAGAGGAGATCCGCGCATTGTCCGGGAGCTGGTAGCGAATCGGCTTCTTGTCCCCGTCGAACAGTGCCTCGGCGGAGTCGCCGACCTGCCACAGCAGTGCGGGTCTGCCGTCGATGATCGTGTCGACGGCGAACGTCGGCGGCTGGCTGACCTTGCCTGAGTAGCGCACCTCGCCCGTCCTCGGATCGAGGACCTCCAGCTTCTCGTCGTTGACGACGAGGACACCGCGGTCCGATGCAGTCACCGAGGCGGCCTCGGGGACCTTGGCCTCCCACTTCGGGCTGTGGGCGAATCCGGGGACGACGTCCTTGGTGTCGGCGACGACGATGTCCGAATGGGGATTCGGCTGCGCTTCGGTGCTGATCGTCTGCGGCGCTTCCTCTGCCTGATCGGGCACGAAGTTGGGGATGACGAAGGCCCCGATCATCAGGATCGCGAGGCCGATGAGCACCAGGCCTGGAACGGTGACTTTCTTCAGGTGCAGCGGTCGACGCTGCTTGGGCGGCTTCTTGGCGCGGCGCGGCCGCAGTCGAGGAGCCGGGGCGGTGATGGCGACCGGGCCCGAGAACGGAGTGCCCTGCGGATACTCCTCGCCGCCCGGGCTCAGTTCGGCTCCGCCGGTGCTCAAGTCGTCGGAGTCGACGGCAATCGTGGACTGGGGTCCAGAACGAGCTGAGGAGATCCCGTTCGCCGAGGTGGCTGCGGCTGAGTCGGCGGACGCGTCATCGAGCGTGAGGGGAGTCGCGGTCCCCGTCGCGGCAGGAGAGGCCGAGGTGACAGTGGCGGTCGCCTCGGCGGGGGAGCGGTCGGGAGAGGAGCCGTTCGTCTGCGGGGCAACCTTGCCGAATGCGTCGATGTGGACCTCGACGCCTCTGCTGCCATCGTCGATGGTCACGAACACGGGGGTGCCGGTTTCGCGGGCGTAGTCGCCCAGGTAGGACAGCGCCCGTCCGGCGTCGGAATAGCGGCTCGATGCCCCGTTGAGGGACAGATAGGTGAACCCGTCGTTGGAGACAGAGATCAGCGCACGAGCCATGTACTGGTTTCCTTGAACGATTGTCGGTGACAATGACGACTCAATACTAGTGAACCCGTCCCTGCCGTCCTACCGAATCTCCGAAACCGTTATACGCCGCGACTGAATCGTTGCACGATAGGAGACTTGCATCTCATTCTCGGTCCAAGCCGTTTCCGCGTTTGCTCGCCCGCGCGGGGGCGGTTAGGATGTATCTTGCTGTCTGCGCCTTGGTGCAGAGCATGTGGTGGGTATAGCTCAGCTGGTAGAGCGCCGCGTTGTGGTCGCGGATGTCGCGGGTTCAAGTCCCGTTACTCACCCCGAACGAGGAGCCCCGAGAGTCTTGAGAGATCAAGGTTCTCGGGGCTTCTTCCATGTCCGGCGTGCGAGTTTCCGCCGACGCGGCGCTGCGGTGAGCCAATCGCCTGGCCGCTCGGTTGAGCATGGCGCGGATGACGAACGGGTGGATCGGCCGGACGAGGGCGAAGTAGATCCGACCCCGGAGGTTGTGCATCGTCACGGCTCCGCTGAGGACGACCTGCTCTGATTCGCACCGGACCGAGGTGCGGAAGTCCAGGTGGCCGGCGTCGACGCCGAACAGCACCTCATCGTCGGTGCGGGCGATGGGAGTGAACATCTCGGCGCTTTCCTGATCAAAGCCGAAGTACCCGACCAGACGCTCGCGAATCGTCATCAGCGCGCTGACCCACCTCGGCGGGTCATCGAAGATCGCCTCCGCCCACTCGTCGGCATCGGACGACGTCTCCCGACGGCGTTCGATGGCGAACACGTCCGAGAAGTCGACGCGAGGAAGAGAACCGACGGTCAGCCCGGTCTGCTCCACGTCGACCTCATGGGCCCGCGGGGACTCGAGTCGTCGCAGGAGCCGTGCATAGCGGGAGAGCCGGTGCGGGCGGGAAGGGGGAGTCCCGACTGCAGTTTCGAGTCGATCGAGCACCTGCTCGAGTACCGCGTCGTGAGACGGCTCGATCGCGGCCTTCCATGCCAGCCAGGCCGGAGGCGTCGCGTCGGCGCGGACGACGTGCCTGACCTCGATCCGCTCCGAATCGACAGGGTTCACGGTGAACGAATGCGTCCCGGTGATGCCCAGGCCCGCAGGAAACGTGAACTCGATGAGTTCGCCCGGCTGGTAGGCGCTGATGGTGCCGTGAGTGCCGCTTGCCCCGACTGCCACGCGGCCGTCGAGGCGCATCGGCTCCCACAGTGGAGGGTAGAGTGCGTCGTCGGTCTGGCCTATCGTGTCCAACAGTGATGCGATGGTGCGCGTCGATGCCCTGACGAGCCGTGAATGCGCGTTGTGGATTCGCATGGCGATCTCCTTCCGTACGCCAGCGTATGGTATGGTACATACGCTACCGTATGGGTATGCCATCAAGGAAGCGTCTGACCGCAGACGATTGGACCATCGCCGCTCTCGATGCTGTGGCTGAAGGGGGGCTCTCCGCCATCGCGATCGAACCGCTCGCGGTGCGGCTCGGCTCCACGAAGGGCAGCTTCTACTGGCACTTCTCAGGCCGGGATGCGCTGATCGTCGCGACCTTGGAGCTGTGGGAGCGATTGGACACGGAGGAGGTGATTGCCGAGATCGCCGAAGTTCCGGTCGGCGTGCCTCGGCTGCGTGCTCTGCTCTTCGGCGCCGTCGAGAGCCGAAGCGAACGCGGGGCGCGAGTGGAACTGGCGCTCCAGGCCTCCGCTCAGCACCCGCTCGTCGCGCCGCTGCTCGCACGGGTCACGCGGCGCCGCCTCGACTACCTTGCGGAGCAGTTCACTGCGATCGGCTTCGATGCCGACGAGGCGAGGCAGAGGGCGCAGCTCGCCTACACCGGTTACCTCGGCATCGCTCAGCTCGCTCACGCGACGCCCGCCGAAGCCGATCTCTCACCTGACTACCTGGAGACGATGCTCGACGTTCTCGTGTCCCCAGCGCCTCGCCGTCAGTCCGCCCGCACCGGCCACCACGAAGGAAACTGATGAACATCGATCTCGACCTCACCGTCGTCGGCAGCATCAACGCCGACGTCACCGCGCTCGTCTCCCGCCTGCCGGGGGCGGGAGAGACCGTCGGTGGCGGGCGGCTGGTCCACAGCTCCGGCGGCAAAGGCGCGAACCAGGCCGCGGCCGCCGCGCGTCTCGGGGCGCGGACGAGGATGATCGGCGCCGTGGGCTCCGATGCCGCAGGCCGGGAGATGACAGGGGCGCTCGTCGCCGCGGGTGTCGACATCAGCGGTGTCGAGATCGTCGACGGGGAAACCGGCACGGCCCTGATCGTGGTCGACGCGCAAGGGGAGAATCTCATCGCCGTCTGCGAGGGGGCGAACGCCCACGTGGGAATCGATGCCATCGAGTTCAGTGAGACGGAGACCGTGCTCACCCAGCTCGAGATCTCCCTCGACCTCGTGGCCGAGCTCGCGGAGAAGGTCCGCGGGTACTTCGTCGTGAATGCGGCTCCCGCCCTGACTCTGCCCGCCGAGGTGGTCGACCGGGCCGACCTCATCATCGTCAACGAAACCGAATACGAACTCCTCCCGCAGCTGAAGACCGCGAAGCTCGTCGCCGTCACCTATGGCGCCGATGGTTCGGCCCTGCTGGAAAAGGGGGAGCGCATAGCCTTCGCCCCGGCGGTTCCGACCACCCCGGTCAGCACCGTCGGAGCCGGTGACGCCTTCTGCGCGGCACTGACCATCGCCCTGCGCTCGGGGCTCTCACATGGCGAATCGCTGCGGGTGGCCAATGCCGTGGGCGCCGCGGCAGTGCTCGATCCGAGCGCGCAGCCGGAGTTCGAGGCGCTCGAGAGCTACGTCTGACCGCGCTGTCCTCTCCATCTTGCGGGAGCGGGAGCGCGAGAACTTGCGAGAGCAGGAGCGCGAGCGCCCTAGCCTGTCCGATTTGCCGAGTGCACTGAATAGTGCACTATGATGCACTTATGAGTGCAAGCACCGAAACCCTGGCCGCGGTCATCGGGTCCCGCGTCCGACACGAGCGAACAGCCCGCGGGTGGACGCTCGATCGGCTCGCGGAGGTCGCCGGCATCAGCCGGCGCATGGTCGTCAACGTCGAACAGGGCGCCGCCAACCCGAGCATCGGCACGCTGCTCAGTCTCAGCGACGCCCTCGGGGTCGGCCTCCCGTCGCTCGTCGAGCCACCGGAGCGCCGGCACATCGACATCACCCGCGCAGGTGAAGGCGCCGTCCTGTGGTCCGGGCCCGCGGGCGGGCAGGGAGTGCTCATGGCCTCCACCGCCCCGCCGGACATCGTCGAGCTCTGGGACTGGCGACTGGAGCCGGGGGAGGATCACGAGAGTGAAGCCCATTCGCCCGGCACCCGCGAGCTCGTCCTCGTCCTCGATGGCCGGCTCACCCTCACCGTCGCCGGCGAAACCTCCGAACTCGCTCCCGGAGATGCGATGAGCTTCGCCGGCGACGAACCGCACTCCTACGCCAACCCCGCCGAGGCGCCCGTGCGCTTCTCCCTGTCCGTCTTCGAACCCGGAGTCGGTTCCGACCGTCGGAAGGACAACCCCCATGACTGAGACCATGATCCATTCCAAGGCGAAGCTCGACGACTTCCTCGCCGCCGCGACCGTCGACGCCGAGGTGTTCGAGCTGCGCCCCGACTACCGAGTCCTGTTCCTGGCGGCCTCGGGGATCGAGCCCGGCGCCGGAGATGAGCACAGCGAGGCACTGCTCCGCGCCGCCGAGGAATCGACCGCAGAGATCCTCACCCGGACTCCCATCACCGAGGTCGACCACATCGCGGCATGGCGCGAGGCCTACCGCGCATTCGGGGCCAAACCGCAGAAGACGCGCAACAGCCTCGAGGCACTCATGCGGAGGGCTGAGAAGGGCCTGCCGCGCATCAATCGGCTCACCGATATCTACAACGCGATCTCCGTGACCCATCGGATCCCTCTCGGCGGTGAGGACCTCGACGCCTACCAGGGTGCGCCGAAGCTCATCCGCGCCACCGGAACCGAAGCCTTCGACACGAATGCCGGGGGTCAGGATGTGACGGAGCACCCCGACCCGGGTGAGGTCGTGTGGTGCGACGATGCGGGCGTCACCTGCCGCCGGTGGAACTGGCGCCAGGGCCGGCGGACAGGGCTGCGGGAGACGACCACCTCGGCGCTCTTCATCCTCGACGTCCTCGATCCCATCGACGATGACGCCCTGAACGCGGCAGGAGACTCCCTCGCCGAGGCGCTCGCCACCGTGGGCGAGTCCGTGACGATTGCACGGCGCATGGTGGGCGCTCCATGACCCCGAAACCGGATGTGATCCTTGGGCGCGGTGTCGCCGACGTGCTGCCACCATGGTCGCTCGCGGTCACGGCAATGCTGCTCATCCAGCTGTGCAACGCCTCCTCGGTCGTGCTCTTCGACGAGGTCGGCACGGCGGGAACCGCCTGGCTGCGACTGTGCATGGGCGCGGTCATCTTCGTCGTCATCGCGCGCCCACCCCTGCGGAGGATCCGCAGAGAGGACATTGCACCGCTGCTCGGCCTTGGCGTCGCCAGTGGTCTGATGACGACGGCGTTCCTGGCCGCGATCGACAGGATTCCACTCGGCACCGCGGTGGCGATCGAGTTCCTCGGCCCGCTCGTCGTCGCCGCCATCCGCTCGAAGAACAGGCAGATGCTCGCCTGGCCGGCCCTCGCCCTCGTCGGGGTCGTCCTGCTCACCGAACCCTGGGGCGCGACGTTCGATCCCCTCGGCATCGCCTTCGCCGCGGCTGCCGGACTCGGCTGGGGGACCTACATCCTGCTCACGCAGAGGATCGGGGACCGGTTCACCGGAATCACCGGACTGGCGATCACCATTCCGATCGCCGCGGTCGTGACGACGATCGTCGGAGCTCCGCAGGCGATCGGCGGCATCGACCTGCGGGTCATCCTCATCGCCCTGGGCCTGGCTCTGCTCGCGCCGGTGCTGCCGTTCGGCCTCGAGATGCTCTCGCTGCGGCGGATGACGCCGACGGCGTTCGGGACCCTGATGGCACTCGAACCTGCCTTCGGAGTGATCATCGGGCTCGTGTTCCTGTCCCAGGTTCCGGCGCTGTGGCAGGTTGTGGGCATCGTCCTCGTGGTCCTGGCCGGAAGCGGGGCCCAGCGCGGCGGGCGCAGACCCACCGTGGTGCAGTCGAGCGAGGCGGTCGACTGACCGTCGGACGCCGCGCGCCGGACCCTCTGGTCAGTCGATCTGACCGACGGGTTCGCGCTTCTCGGCCTGGAACTGGTCCTCGGCGCGGCCCCTGGCCCAGTAGGCGGAGATCGACAGGGACTCCCGCGGCACCTGATGGTGCTTGAGGATCTTCCGTACGGACTTGATGGTCTCTCGCTCCCCGTGGGCGAACACCTGGGGAGTGCCCTGCTGCCAGTCGAGGTCGTGCAGTGCGGCCAGCAGCTCGTCGTCGCTGCTCACCCAGATGACGTCGAGGCCGGCCGGTGCGTCCGGCAGCTTCCGGTCCTCGTCGTGCTCGACGGCTGCGAGCACGACGCCGCTCGCGCCGGTGGACATCGCCTCGATCGCCGAGGACACTGCGGGCAGCGCCGTGTGATCAGCGATCAGCAGATGCCAGGGGGCGTCCGTCGTCGGCCGGTACTTGCCGCCGGCTCCGCTCATGGTGAGGGTGTTGCCCGGCCGCGCACTCCTTGCCCAGGGACCGGCGATCCCGTCGTCGCCATGGACGACGAAGTCGATCGTCACAGTCTTCGCCTCGGCGTCGACGTTCCGCAGCGTGTAGGTGCGGTTGCGGGGCAGCTTCTCCGGCGCGAAGTCACGCAGCGAGGCCAGGTCGTAGGGCGGGATGAGCCCATGCCGAGGGTCGGCGAAGAGGATCTTCACGTACTTGTCCGTGCACTCGTTGAGGTTCAGGGCCTCGAAGCCCTCTCCGCCGGCGGTGATCCGGATCAGGTTCGGGGTGACCTCCTCGACCGCGGTGACGGTGAGGACGGCTTGCGGGCGAGGTGGACGCACAGGCGCCTGTGCGGAGGCGGGCGAGGAGGTCAAGCGAAATCCCTTCCGGGGGAGTCGGGGCGAGGGGACGGAATCACCTCGGCGTGAACTAAGGCTTACCTTAGCAAACGTGCGTTCCGGAGCCGCTTGAGGCCCTTGAGCGGTTTGAGGGAGTCGATGAGCTTGACGTCGGGCAGGGGCGAGCCGGGGCCGGCGCACTCGAGCAGGTTCTCCGGATCCATCAGCACGACGCGGACGCCGGCGTTCTTCATCCGCGCCAGAGCCTCGGTGAACAGACGGCGGGCGACGTCGTTGATCGAATACACACGGCGCAGATCGAGGACGAAGACCGTTGTCGTGGAGTCGGGCTCGTCCATGGTGCGCAGGACGTTCTCCGCGCCGCTCCACTGGATCAGACCCTGGAGGCTGCAGATGCGCACCATCTCTCCGTTCGCTCCGACGAAGCGGCGGTCGCGGCGGATGATCGAGCGGGCAGGCTCCGGAGCCTCCATGATGTGCAGGCCCATGTCGTCGGAGAGGGTGTGGAAGATGTTCGTTCCGCGCACGCTCGACCCGTGGCTGTCGAGCCGCGGCGAATACACTGAGATGCCGAGCTGGCCTGGGAGGACCCCGAAGACGCCGCCGGAGACGCCGCTCTTGGCAGGCACGCCGACCTCGGTCATCCAGTCACCGGCCACGTCGTACATTCCGCAGGTCATCATCACGCCCAGCACCTGCCGGTTCACCCGCGGGGACAGCACCTGTCTGCCCGTTTTGGGATTGATCCCGCCGCCGGCCAGGGTCGCTGCCATGAGGGCGAGATCGGCAACCGTGACGAGGACGGAGCACTGGTCGATGTAGCCGTTGACCGCCTCGTCGGGATCATCGGTGATGACGTCATAGGAGCGGAGCATGTTGGCGATCGCGATGTTGCGGTAGGCGCCGGCGCGTTCGCTCTCGGCCACGGAGCCGTCGATGGTCAGCTCCCGGCCGGCGAACTCGGACAGTCCCGCCCGCACGATCTCCGCACGCTCGGCAGCGCTCGACCCCGACGGCCCGAGGAGTGAGTGGACGGTGATCGCACCCGCGTTGATCATCGGGTTGAGCGGTTTGCCCGAGGTCTCGTCGAGGGAGAGCTCGTTGAAGGCCTCACCGGTGGGCTCGACACCGACCCTGTCGAGCACGGCGGACATCCCCAACCGCTCAAGGGCCATTCCGTAGACGAACGGCTTCGACATCGACTGGATGGTGAACGCGTAGTCGGAGTCGCCTGAGGCGTATTCGATGCCGTCGAGGGTGGAGATGCAGATCGCCAGCTTCTCCGGATCGGCCGCGGCGAGGGCGGGAATGTAGTCCGCGGGCGCCCCTGACCGGTCCTGCCGGTGCTTGTCGAGGATCTCATCGAGGTAGTCGGGAATGGGTGATCGCATGGGGGCCAGTCTAGGGGCAGTGACCGATCCGCCACGGCGGTTGCAGAATGGGCACACCCAAGGGGGCCCTGCCGAGCGTCGTCGATCTAGGGTCGAAGCATGAGCTCGACCAGAACCCGGATCATCGCCGTCGCACTGGCGGCGGTGGCGACCGTGATCGCGCTGGTCGTCATCGTCAGCGTGCTCCGCCACCCGCCGATCGAGCCTCGCAGCGACAGCGGCCTTCCGGTCGAGGCGGTGACCCCGGAGGAGATCTCGCTCGACGTCACCGTGCGCAGCGACGGCACGCTCGCGGTCTCCCAGCTGCTCGTCTTCGACACCCCGGTCGGAAGCGAGAGGCCAGTGAGGTGGGCGATCGGCGGCATCGGCATCGGGTGGATCGACCGCGACCGCGACGCACAGTATGCGGTTCTGCCGCGCGTGAGCCAGGTGAGCGCCCAGGACGTGAGCAGTCCCTCCGCCGAGGCGGTCGACCTGACCGTGGTCCGGGACGCCCACGTCGAGGACCTCTTCCACGACGACGTCGTCTTCACCATCGCGCCGCCGGATCGTGGGCGCTGGTCGTCCGGACGTCATGCCGTGACGGTCGACTATGTCCTCGCGGATGTGTTCGTCGCGGTGGAGGGGCGCAATCTGTTCGTGATGCCGCTGCGATTTCCGCATGGGCCCGAGGACGCGCGCAGCTATCGGTCGCTGACCGTCCCTGCCGGTGCGGCCGTCGAATGTCTTCCCAGCAATGTCACGTTCGCCCCTGATGCTTCCTGTCAGGGACTGCGGGAGCCCGACGTCGAATCGGATCCCTCGGTTCTGCGCTGGACCGACGATCCGTTCACGAGAATCGATGCGGTCGCCTTCGCCGCACCCGGTGACGTCACGGCTGCGCCCCTCGTCGTCGACCGCCACCCGTCATGATGGTCGGGATGAGGTGGGCCCAGGCACTCGCCGGGCTCCACGCCGTTCTCGGCCTCGGCGTCGTCCTGATTGCGGCCGGTTCTGGAACCGCGGTCGTCGCGGCGCCGAACCCGGTGCGGTCGAACACGGCGACGCATACGGTGAGCATTCATGCCGACGGGAGCTACCGGGTGTCTATGGAGCAGACCGTTGACATGGCCTTCTCGACCCGCATGACCCTCGGCGGCACCATTCATGACGGCTTCCGGCTCCCGAACAGCGACGGGCCCATCCCTGACTATCTGAGGGCCGAGTATTCCGACCTCGAGGTGACGGTCGACGGCTCGCACCAGGACGCCGAGGTGGACCGAACCGAACATGCGGTCGAGATGGAGGTCGAGGAGGCGCTCGGCGAAGGCGAGCACACGGCGACGTTCGGCTACACCGTGACCGGGGCGAGCGCGATTGCGTCGGGAGGCCGGCCGACCGAGAGAACGGAACGGACTGGTGGCACGCAGAGGACTGCTGGCACAGAGCGGACTGCTGGCACGGAGCGGGCTGCTGTCACGGAGCGAGCTGCTGGCACGCAGCGGACTGCTGTCACAGAGCGGACTGCTGTCACAGAGCGGACTGCTGCGGCAGTCATCCATGTCCGGCCGCTGCGCAGCGGCGATGTCACCGTCCGGTCGGCGGTTCCGGTTGATTCGGTGGGCTGCGTGACCATTCCTCCGGACGTCACACCGTGCGGAAGGAAGGACGCCGGCGGATGGACCGTCGAGCAGGACGAATTCGGCACTGCCGGGGATCTGCGCATCGTCCTCTCCGCAGATCCCCGTTCCACCGCCTCGGTGACGGTTCAGTAGGGACGGGGATCCCCCGGATTCCCACGGGGATCGTGAGGCTCCTCGCCGGGTCCCTGGGAGCGGGGATCACGCGGGGCCTCAGGGCTGCCGGCAGCGGGACCATCGGCGCGACCGGGACCATCAGCGCGACCGGGACCATCGGTGCGACCCGGTCCATCGGTGTGGCTGGGACCATCGGTGCCGACGGCACGATCGGCGGCGTCGCGCGCCTTCTGGATCCGGTCGCGGTGCTTGCCCTTGGTCAGGGAATCAGCCGCACCCGCGGCTTTGTCGAGGAACGAGTCGCTGACCCTCTCGGCCTTGTCCGACTTGAGCTTCTCCCGGACCTTCGGATCGTTGGCGAGGTTCTTGGCTTTGTTGAGGAACTTGTCGAATGACATCGTCGACCCTTCATCGGTGGTGACTCGGACCTTCGAAGTCTATTCGCCGAGGCTGTGTCGGCGCTGGTGGGAGCGTGGCAGTCAGTTGAGCGAGGAGTCCAGGCGCAGCACGGTCTCGAGCAGGACGGAGATCCCGGGCACGATGGCGCTGAGCTCGGTGAACTCCTCCGGGCAGTGGCTGCGGCCGTCATGCGAGGGGACGAAGATCATGCCGGTCTGCGTCTTCGCGGCGATGATTCCCGCGTCATGACCGGCCCCGGAGAACATCGTCGCACGGGAGAATCCGAGGTCGTCGGCCACCCCGGCGACGGTGGAGGTGATCGGTTCGTCCAGGGGGACCGGGGCATCGTCGGTCGTCCACTCCATCTCCACGCTCACACCGCGCTTGGCCGCCTGCTGCGCGGCCGCCTCGGTGAGGCGGCGTTCGGCCTCCTGCAGCCAGGACCCGTCAGGACCGCGGAACTCGCCCTCGACGACTGCGCGGGCGGTGACGACGTTGACGGCCTCCGGGGTGAAGGCGATCTGACCGGACGTGCCGCGGGTGCTGGTTCCCGACTCCGCGATGGCCTCGACGGCCAGGACCGTGCCCGCTGCCGCACACCCGGCGTCGGCGCGGACGTCCATCGGAGTGGTTCCGGCGTGATCCTGCCTGCCGGTGAACAGGGCGCGGAAGTGATTGATGCCGGTGATCGTCTCCACGACCCCGATCTGCCGGTCCATCCGCTCGAGCTCGGGGCCCTGCTCGATGTGGAGTTCGAGGAACGCGCTGACCTTCGAGAAGTCGTACTGCGCGCGCAGGAACGCCTCCGGATCGATCCCGGAATCGGGCAGCGCCGACGCCAGAGTGCGGCCGTGGATGTCGGTTGCCGCCAGGGTCGAGCGGTCGACCCGGCCTGTCATCGCCCGGGAACCGACGCAGAAGAAGCCGAAATCGTTGGGCTCCTCGTTGAAGAACACGACCACGACCAGGTCGTGATCGAGCCGGATGTCGTTCTCGCGCAGCAGCCTGACCACTTCGATGGCGCCGAGGACGCCGGTGATCCCGTCGTAGCGGCCGCCGCCGTCGACCGTGTCGGTGTGTGAGCCGAGCATGATCTCCCTGCCGCCGAGGCGACCTGGTAGGACTCCGATGACGTTCCCGGCGCCGTCGATGCGCGTGGTCAGCCCTGCCTGGTCCATCAGTGAGCGGGCGTAGCGGCGGCCGACGACGTCGACCTCGCTGAGCGCCCGGCGCGTCCATCCCGGCTGGTCGCTGTCGACGAGGGTCGACAGTTCTCTGAGTTCGGATTCGAAGCGGTCGGCTGCCGGCGTGATCGTGCTCATCGTCGAGTCCTTCTTCGGTGGGGCGGTCGAGGTCAGGCGCCCAGGCCGCCCGAGAGTCGGGCGTGGAACTGCTCAGTGTAGGCGTTCATTCCGATGAGTTCCACTGTCTTCCCGTACTGTTCGTACTTCGTCACGATGGCATCGAGCGCTGCCACCGTCGAGGCGTCCCAGACATGGGACTGCGTCATGTCGACGACGACGCGGTCGGGGTCGTGTGAGTATTCGAACTGGGTGGTGAGGTCATTGCTCGAGGCGAAGAAGAGCTCACCGGTGACGGTGTAGTGGACGGTCGCCTCGTCGTCGCTGAGCGTGCGGACGACCGTGACGAAGTGGGCGACCCGGCGGACGAAGAGGACGCTGGCGACGAAGACGCCGACGACGACGCCGATGGCGAGATTGTGGGTGGCGACGACCACGGCGACCGTGGCGAGCATGACGAAGGTCTCGCTCTTGGGCATCATCTTCAGCGTCGATGGCATGATCGAATGCCAGTCGAAGGTGCCGACGGAGACCATGATCATGACGGCGACCAGCGCCGCCATCGGGATGATGCCGACGAGGTCGCCGAGGACCACGACGAGGATGAGCAGGAAGGTGCCGGCGAGGAACGTCGAGATCCGGGTGCGGGCGCCGGAGGCTTTGACGTTGATCATGGTCTGACCGATCATCGCGCAGCCGCCCATGCCGCCGAACAGTCCCGAGGCGACGTTGGCCACGCCCTGGCCCCAGCTCTCACGGGTCTTGTCCGAACGGGTGTCGGTGACGTCGTCGACGAGTTTCGCCGTCATCAGTGACTCCATCAGGCCGACGAGAGCCATCGCCAGGGCGTAGGGGGCGATGGTCGTGAACGTCTCCCAGGTCAGCGGAACCTGCGGGATGAAGAGCTCGGGCAGGCTGCGCGGCAGTTCGCCCTGGTCGGCGACGGTGGGGACGCTGACCGCGAAGGTCACGACCACAGCGGTGACGATGAGGATGGCGATCAGGGGTGCGGGAACGACCTTCGTGATCTTGGGCATGAGCACCATGACGACGAGGCCTGCCGCGACCAAGGGGTAGACCAGCCACGGAACGCCGATCAGCTGGGGCAGCTGGGCGGAGAAGATGAGAATGGCCAAGGCGTTGACGAACCCGACCATGACGCTGCGGGGGATGAAGCGCATGAGCTTGGCGACGCCGCAGACGGCCAGCAGGATCTGGAGCACTCCGGCGAGCAGGACGGTGGCGACGAAGTAGTCGAATCCGTGCTCGCGGGCGACGGGGGCGATGACGAGGGCGACGGCCCCGGTCGCTGCTGTGATCATCGCGGGCCGCCCGCCGACGAAGGCGATGGTGACCGCCATGACGAACGAGGAGAAGAGCCCCACCTTCGGGTCCACGCCGGCGATGATCGAGAACGAGATCGCCTCGGGGATCAGGGCGAGAGCCACCACCAGACCGGCGAGAACCTCACGGGTGAGGATGCGCGGGGACTTCAGCGCAGTGAGCACCGATGGTTCCGGCCGGTAGCGGGTCTTGTCGTCGATGATCGGAGCTGACATCGGTCTCCTCGAATTCGTGGCGGTGTGAGGCCTGATCCAGTTCCAGCGCAGGGCAATGGCGATCAGAGTGCATTCGGTCGAACAGACGGCACGGTGACCAACTTTAACGTAACGGTAGAGTTGAGGCGAGTCGACTAAGTTGGCACTGTCAGCGTCCGTGGGCCGAGAAGCGTCGCCGGCGCTTGCAGAACCGGTTCGCCGATCGAATGGCAGGACCGGACGATGAGAGGGAGGGCGGTCATGCCGGACGAGGAGACGATGCACATCGGGGAGCTCGCCGACCGGACCGGGTTGTCACTGCGCACGATCCGCCACTACGACGAGATCAACCTCCTCACACCGTCCGGCCGCTCGGACGGCGGATTCCGACTGTACACGGAGGGCGACTTCGAACGTCTGATGCTCATCCGGCGGATGAAGCCGCTGGGCTATTCGCTCGAGCAGATGGGCGACCTGCTGCGGGCGATCGATTCGGCCGGGGCGAATGATGAGGCCTCCGCCGACACCCGGCGAATGCTCGAGGACTTCCAGCGGGACGCACTCGAACGCCGGGAGAAGCTGGCCCAGCGACTCGACATGGCCGATGAGTTCCTCGGCCTCCTCGCCGACCGGCTGCGCTAGGGGCGCGATCAGCTCAGCTTGACCCCTGAGCCGCGGAGGTTGACCCGCAGTCCGTCGTCCTCGACGGAGATCTCGGTCAGTTCGAGTCCTGCGGGCAGGAAGCCGAGGTCGATCGTGATATCGGAGATCGCCGAGGTGAGGAAGCCGGGGAGTGAATCGAGGTCGATCTCCGTCGTGCCGAGTCGGATCGACGTGGCCTCGACCGTCACCTGCCTCGACTGTGCCTGCGGATCGATGCCGACCACGAGCGCCTGACCCAGCAGAGACCCGTCGAGGTAGAGCCGGCCGTCGACGACGGAGAAACTCGTTCCCTGCGGCAGAGAAGCATGCTCGGACGCGAGGGACTCGATCGTCGACAGCGGGATGAGCGCATTCGCGTCGATGGTGCCGACCGGTCGGGAGGAGTCGACGGGAACGTCGTAGAGGTGGGCGTCGACATCGGCGAACTCCACGCCTTCGTACTCCGCTTGGTTCGCGCGAACATGGACCGTGCCGAGGCGACCGGCCGCCAACTGGTTGAGGATCGGAAATCCCTCGACCGAGACATCAGCGTCCGCATAGGGTTCGAGTCCCTTCGCGATCTTCTGCTCCGTGGCGTAGTCGACGATGCGATCGGCGGCGATGAGGCCGAAGACAAGGGTGAGGACGACGATGACTGCAGAGACGATGAGTCGTGTGCGGCGCGACCTCCGCTTCGGTTCCGGGTCGTTCGCGTAGCTCAAGGTGTGTGCAGCGCTCATGTTCCCATTCTCGCAGGCAGCATTGGGGACTCCCTATCCAGGTCGTGGCTGCGGCCAGTAGATTGAAGACATGACCTCCCAGCGCACGCAGAACATCAGGACCCTGTCGGGCCGGCTCAACTCCTTCCACTCCGCCGTCTACTTCTCGGACGCGGTGGGAGAGGCGTACGCCCGCCTCGGCTTCGACAAGCGGATGACAGGCAACATCGGCGCCCGCTGTGCGCCGATGGGACGGGTCGGCGCCGGAGTCGTCAACGCGACTTTCTACAACTATTCGCCCTCGTTCATCTCCTCGGTCGTGCCCGGGATCTGGGAGACCGCGAGACCCGAGGCGCTGATCCGGGCCCGATTCGACGGTGTCTCGGCCCACCTCCAGGGCCTGTTCGGCGACCGCGACGACATTGCGCTGCTCACCGAGGCCGCGCGAGAACTGACCACAGCTTTGCGACCGCTGATCTCGGCCATGGACTTCTCCGGCCGGGCGCTCGCCGCAGCCACCGCCGAGGTGATGGCCGCCCATGAGCCCCGCACCGACTTCGAACAGCTGTGGGATCTGGCGACCGTGGCTCGGGAGTTCCGCGGTGACGGGCACGTGGCCTCCCTCGTCACCGCAGGCGTCCCGGGAATCGAGGCTCTGCTGCTCGACGTCGCCACCGGCGCTTCATTCAAGCCGCGGGCCGCGCAGAAGACGCGCGGCTACACGGACGAGGAGTGGCAGGCAGCGCAGGGCCGGCTCGCCGAGGCGGGACTGATCACGATCGGCACCGACGAGCGCGGCTTCGATCTGCCCGCCATCACCGAGGCCGGGCGTGAGCTCAAGGAGCAGGTCGAACAGCTCACGGATGCGACCGTGCGAGCGGCGTGGGACGCGCTCAGCGATGAGCAGATCGAGAGCCTGCTGTCGCCCAGCCGGACTCTGACCAAAGTACTCAGCAACTCGGGCGTGTTCCCGACCAAGGTCTTCGCCCGGCAGCCCCGGAAGAGGAGCTGAGCGCTCCTACTGCTGGAAGGAGGCGACCACCTCGGCGGCGATGGACTTCGCCTGCTCCGAGGTCGGTCCCTCGGCGGAGAACACGGCCCGTCGGTAGTACTTGAGTTCGACGATCGAATCGAGGATGTCGCCCAGGGCGCGGTGACCGCCGTGCTTCTCCGGCGCCTGGAAGTAGGCGCGGGGGAACCACTGCTTGCTCAGCTCCTTGATCGACGACACGTCGATGATGCGGTAGTGGAGGTGGTCGATGAGCTCGGGCATCTGCTTGTTGAGGAAGACCTTGTCCGTCCCCACGGAATTGCCCGCGAGGGGAGCCTTCCCCGAATCGGGCACGTGTTTGCGGATGTAGTCGAGGACCAGTTCCTGCGCCTCGGCGAGCGACGCGCCGGCCTCGAGCTCGGTGATCAGCCCCGAGGCGGTGTGCATCTCGGTGACGAATTCGCTCATCTGCTCGAGCGCCTCGGGGGAGGGCTTGATGACGATGTCGACTCCGTCATCGAGCGGAGTGAGCTCGAAGTCGGTGACGATGGCCGCCACCTCGAGGAGCTCGTCCGCGGCCTCGTCGAGCCCGGTCATTTCGCAGTCGATCCACACAATTCTGTCGTTGCTCACCCACCCACCTTATGCCAGGAGCAGTGCGGGCCGACAGCCGGATGGCACAGCACGGCGGTTGTGCACGCTGACACAAGCTGAACGCTTCCGCAGAGGAAACACTGGTCAAGTGACTTAAACTTGGGGTGTTCGAAGTGGAAGCTTGGGACGACGGACGTTTCGTTGAGTAGAAGGGTGCACAGGTGCGCTACACACTTGCAGTGATACTCATGGTGGTGGGCCTCCTCGTCGGCGGCCTCGGAATTCTGCAGAAGACTCTGTGGGCGCCGGAGAAGACGATCACCGCCACGACCCAGATCGATGCCGAAGCACCGGCCGTCGTCATCGACCCCGGCATGCTCAACCTCTACCAGACCCCGGCCACCCTCACCGTCGAAGGCACGGGTGAGCTGACGATCGCTCAGGCCCCGATCGAGAACATCGACGCCTGGGTGGGCGATTCCGCCGCGGCTCGGGTCACCGGGCTGGCACCCGAGGGCGGGCTCACCGTCAAGAGCCAGGACGGCGAACCCTCGGTCCCCAATCCCAAAGGGGCCGACATCTGGGAGGCCGAAGTCAGCGGAACGGATTCCGCCACCCTCGAGTGGAGGGGCGAGGCGAACCGCACCGGCTTCGTCATCGCCGGCAGCGGAGAGCCCGGCCAGGTGAAGACCGTCACCCTGTCCTGGCCGAACCAGGCCGAGACCCCCTGGGCGATTCCGCTGATGATCGTCGGCGGCGCCATGTTCATCGGAGGACTCGTCATGCTATTCCTCAGCCGCAGGACCGCTCAGCAGGAGGCGAACCGCCGCAAGGCACGCCAGGAGCGGCGCAGGAAGCTCGCCGAATACGGCACCGCATTCGCCATCGTCCCGGTCCTGGCGCTCAGCGCCTGCGGACCCGAGGAGCTGCCGAAGCCCGAGCCCTCCGAGGCGCCGTCGTCGCCGATGGCAGGCGTCAGCGACGATCAGGCGCAGCGAATCCTCGACTCCGTCGCCGGAACCGTCAAGACCGCCGATGAGAAGACGGACAAAGGTCTGCTCGACCCTCGTGTCGCCGGACCCGCACTCAAGCAGCGGCAGACGTCCTATGACGTGAAGAAGAAGGTCGAGAAGCACGAACTCCCGCCGCCGGTCGCGAACCAGGAGATCCTCCTCAACTACACCGCGGCCACGAACTCCTGGCCCCGCATCACCAGCCTCGTGACCTCCAACGGTGAGAGCACCCAGCTGCTCGTCTTCAACCAGCAATCGCCGCGGGAGAACTACAAACTGTGGTCCCAGACCCGGCTGGTCCCCGGCACCGAACTGCCCGAGATCCCCGACGCCCGGCAGGGAGCGCCGTTGCTCGCCCCCGATGCGGACGGCTACGCGGCGACTCCGCAGAAGGTCGTCGACGACTACGCCAAGGCACTGGGCTCGGGTCAGGGCTCGAAGGAGGCGAAGGCCTTCGAAGCCGACGACTTCTCGAAGTCGATCTGGAAGAACCAGAAGGAGCAGAAGGAGAGCGCCGAGCGGGGCAAGGCGAAGGTGGAGTACAAGTACACGCCCGGCAAGGAACTCGTCGCGCAGGGAACGGCGGACGATGCGGCAGTCGTCACCGGAGTGATCGAAGCCCGGTCGACGATCACCCCCGAGTCCGAGGACGGCCGCACCGGCTCCCTGACTCTGCAGACTCCGCAGAAGGAGCTCGTCGGTGAGGACACGACGGAGAAGGCGGTGGAGACCACGACCTACCAGGTGCTGACATTCCTGGTTCCCAAGGAGGGGAAGGCGCGCCTGATCGGCGGACTCGAGACCCTCCAGGGCGCCAAGCTGAAGTAGCCGAGGTGACCGACCCGGGTGGACCCACCCGAGCGCCGGTACGATCTAAGCTGGAGTCAACGCCGATTGTTCTCAGGCTTTCAGACAGACTCATATGCAGCAAAGGAGACCTAAGTGTCTATGGACCCCTCGCAGGACGGGCAGCAGAGCCAGGGACTGGATCTGTCCGCCGTCCGCAGCAAGAACCTGCCGCAGCAACAGGCCGGACACTCTTCGGCGGGACCATCCGCAGCCGCCCATGAGCCCAACGGCGTGCCGCTGCCGTCCCTGGTCTTCGACGCCGACGAAGCCGGTTTCAACGATGTCGTCGCGATCTCCGAGCGGATCCCGGTCGTCATCGACCTGTGGGCCGAATGGTGCGGACCCTGCAAACAGCTCTCACCCATCATCGAGCGCGTCGTCGAATCGTTCGGGGGCCGGCTCGTCCTGGCCAAGGTCGACGTCGATGCGAACCCGCGCCTGCAGCAGGCCTTCGGGGTGCAGTCGATCCCGACGGTCGTCGCCATCGTCAAGGGCCAGCCCGTTCCCCTCTTCCAGGGAGCGCTGCCCGAACCGCAGGTCAAGGCGTACTTCGACGAGCTGCTCAAACTGGCCGCCGAGAACGGCGTCACCGGACACGCCGTCGTCGACGGGGCTGAACCCGAACCCGCCGGCCCGGCCCATCCGGAGGCCGAAGCAGCCCTGAGCCAAGGGGATTTCGACACCGCGGAGAAGCTGTTCAAGGCCGCTCTGGCCGAATCCCCGGCCGACGCCGAGGCGAAGGTGGGCGTGGCCAAGGCCGGTCTCGGCCGTCGCCTCGCCGGAGCCGACCCGTCCGCGCTGATCAGCGCAGCGGACGCGGATCCCAAAAGCCTTGACGCGGCGATGGCCGCGGCTGACGCCGAGATCGTCACGGGCAGCCCCGAACGCGCCTTCGACCGTCTGATCACGCTGATCCGGACGCGCGCGGGCGATGAGAAGGAGACCCTGAGGCTGCGAGTCCTCGAACTCTTCGAGATCCTCGGCGCCGACGATCCGGCGGTGACCAAAGCACGCACAGCACTGATGAGGGCATTGTTCTGATCCAGCTAATCCGCCTCTCCACAGCCATTCTGTTCGCGGTCGCCGCGGTGATCCTGGCAGTACTGGTCGGGTCCGCACTGTCCGTCGTCGGCACCGACGAGGTCAGCGAGACCGAGCCGTTCACCGTGAAGGACGGCGCCTTCGCAGTCACCCTCGACGAGGCGATCGTTCCCTACACGGGAACGGACGTCACCGTGGAGGCCACCAATGCGCAGGGCAAGGAGCTGTTCGTCGGCACCGCCAACGGAGTCGACGTCGACAGCTACCTCGACGGAGTGGCGCAGGAGCAGATCAGCAACGTGAAGTTCCCGAGCGACGTCCAGCACCGGTTCATCCCCGGTGAGCCGGCGCCGGCCGCCGCCATTGCCGATCAGGACTGGTGGCTGAGCCAGGACACAGGGACCGCGGTGTCGAAGACCTTCAACCTCGATGTCGAACCGCAGGTGCTCGTCGTTGCACCCGCGAACGCGGATGAGAACCTCGAGGGGACGACAGTGACGATGAAGATGCGGGTCGAAGGGGTCTTCGGCTGGTCGCTGATCGGAATCGCTCTCGCCATCATCCTCCTCGGCGCCGCACTCTTCTTCGGGCTGCGCTGGTGGAACGGGCGGATCCGGCCCCAGCGGAAGGACAGCGACAGCAGTCGTTCCTCGGGCGGTGCGAGCTCGGGTGCGAAGCCGGACGATGCGAGCCCGGCCGCGAA
This sequence comes from Brevibacterium sp., assembly GCF_031179145.1. GTDB lineage: Bacteria > Actinomycetota > Actinomycetes > Actinomycetales > Brevibacteriaceae > Brevibacterium. The sequence goes on along the minus strand of NZ_JAPSIB010000016.1, from coordinate 42,236 downwards.
GCCTGCTGGTGCGGAGCGCTCCCCGGGTCGGTCCGGGACTGTGACCCCGGCATCACCTCGGCGCCGGGACGGGCAGAGGAAGCGGATGTTGCGCGTCGGGACGGCGATGACCCTGGGGTCGGGCCTGGCGCTGAGCGGCTGTGGTGTGCTGCCGATCGCGCAACCGGACAATCCGGACATCACCCCGTATGAGCGCACAGCGATCCGTCCCGGCGAGGCCGGGAAGTACATGACGGAGTACACCGAATCCCTCGACAAGATCCTCAAGGAGGGCGGCAACGGCCTCGAGAGCATCCAGGGCGCTCCGCTCATCGACCGCACCCGGGCCCAGATCCAGATCGCGGAGAAGGCGAAGCAGAAGCTCACAGCTCCCAACTTCACCGAGGTGGTCGCCGGCGGCCCCAGCTTCCAGGAATACCCGATGTGGTTCTACGCGTTCGGCACCACGAACGGGGACGACAAGATGACCCAGGTGCAGCTCGTCACCCGGGAATCTGCAGTCGCCAAGACGATCGTCAGGGCCGCTTCCTACATCCCGGCCGAGCAGGCTCCGACGCTGCTGGCCAATGGGCGCGGCGCGGTCGACACCGCACCGAAGGACTTCACGGATGCGATGGCGCCGTCGGCCGAGAAGGTGTCGGCGTACCTGGTCGACGGCAAGGCCGACAAGAGCCTCGGCGGTCTCGAGGAGGGCGGCTTCAAGTCGTTCCGCGACTACCTGGGGCAGCTGCGGGGCGAGGACTCCGGCTTCGACGAGGTGAACGCCAAGTGCCAGCCGTACTCCGAACTCGACTTCTCCTCGATGACGCTGAAGACCGAGAACGGCGCCATCGGAATGGGGGAGATCCGCTGCACTCTGACGATCAAGGTGCCCGATGACTATTCACTGGACCTCGGCGACACGATCGAAGCGGTGAAGACGAACGACAAGGACGGCAACACCGTCGAAGTCGACACCGCCCACCCCTATGTGCTCGTCAAGTCGGACGACTCTCTCAAGGCGATGGCGATCGACTGGGACGTGACGTCGTCGCGGGTGGTGTGATCGGCTCAGATGGGTGGCGTGATCCGGCTCTGGCGGGTGGTGTGATCGGCTAGGGCGGGTCGTGTGAGTATGGCCCGCCTCAGGCGGAACGCTCCTGCTGCCCCGCACGGACGCTGCGCCCGACGCGACTCAGCCACCACAGGCCGATGAGCGGAAGCACGAGCGGGATGAACCCGTAGCCGATGCCGAACGTCGACCACACCGAGGGCTTCGCGAAGTCCTCGGGGTGGGTGAAGCTGAGAATGCCGACGGCGATGACGCCGACGAATTCGACGATGCATGAGGCGATCGCGATCCGGTGGCTCGCCCGGCTGCCGATGACGAGGCAGATCGTGGCGACGATGTAGATGACGGCGGCGACGAGCGAGAGGGAGTAGGCGACGGGGGCGACGTCGAACTCCCGGATCACCTGGTAGCCGGCCCGCGCCGTGGCCGAGAGAGCGAAGATGCCGTAGACCGCGGTCAGTGCCCGGCCCGGCCCCGTGTGCATCGCCGAGTACGGGGAGCGCTTCGCCGGGCTGGGGGAGGGGTGTGCGTTCCTCAGAGCCAAATCTGGTCCATCCTCTCGATCATCACGGCCACGGTCAGTCCCGCCGCGGCCAGAACGCCCGGACCCCAGCGGCTCAGCTCCGCAAACGCCCAGAACCCGGCCAGAGCCATGACCAAAATCGCGGTGATGACGTAGCCGAAGAAGAGGAGCGGGTCGACGTCGTGCGTCGAGGAGAAGGCGACGATCGACACCACCAGCTGGACGATGAGCAGGAGCAGGAGCAGCGCGGCGACGCCGAGCAGCATCTTCCCGGCGGGGCGGTTGCGAATGGTGTCAACGATCGACCATACGGTCAGCACAGCGGTGACGGCATAGAGCACGATGGTGAATACGGTGAACACCCGCTCAAGTCTAATCACCGCGCCGGCGGCGCCCGAACCGGATCCCGGCGCGATCCGAGGTGAGATCGGGCACTGAACCTGGCCGCACTTGCCTTCACGGCCTAAAATTGGGTCAGTGCCCATCTACCTCGATCATGCCGCGACCTCGCCGATGCCGGAGCCGGTGCTGGAGACCTACACCTCCGAACTGCGCAGGCGGGGCAATCCCTCATCCCTGCACGCGTCCGGCCAGTCTGCGCGGATGCGGATCGAGACGGCACGCGAGGAGTTGGCTGGTGCTCTGGGAGCGTCCACCTCGGCGGAGGTGGTCTTCACCTCCGGCGGCACGGAAGCCGACAACCTCGCGCTCAAGGGCCTCTACCTCTCCCGCAACGGCGGGACCTTCGCCGCGCCGGGCCGACCCCGCGTGCTGACCTCGACGATCGAACACCATGCCGTCCTCGACACCGTCGAATGGCTCGAGACCCAGGGCGCGGAGATCGTCTGGCTCGACGTCGACGAGGACGGTCACCTGATTCTCGACGCAGCGCTGGCCGAGCTGCGCCGTGACCCGGAGCGGACCGCACTCATCAGCGTGATGGCCGCGAACAATGAGATCGGCACCCTCCAGCCGATCCCTGAGCTTGCCCGCGCCGCCGCCGAGGTGGGGGTCCCCTTCCACGTCGACGCCGTCCAGGCGCTCGGCCAGGTCCCCATCGACTTCTCAAGCCTCGGCGCCACGGCACTGTCCGTCAGCGCCCACAAGATCGGCGGACCCGTCGGCATCGGCGCGCTGCTGCTCGACCGCGCCGCCAAACCCGTACCCGTCATCCACGGCGGGGGACAGGAGCGCGGAGTCCGCTCGGGCACCCTCGATGTCGCCGGTGCCCTCGCCTTCGCGAAGGCCGCCCAGCTCGCAACTGAAGACCTCGCCTCCCGCGCAGCGCGCCTGTCGGCTCTGCGCGATCGCCTCATTGTCGGCATCGAAGCCGCGATTCCCGCAGCCCGTCTGTCCGGTCGCCGAGGTGAGGGCCGGCTGCCCGCCAACGTCCACTTCACCTTCCCCGGGTGCGAGGGCGACACCCTCCTGTTCGGCCTCGACGCCCGGGGATTCGCGACCTCGACGGGCTCGGCCTGCCAAGCGGGCGTGTCGCGGCCCTCGCACGTGCTCCTCGCCTGCGGCCGGGATGAGGACACCGCCCGCTCCACCCAGAGATTCACCCTCGGCGCGCAGACGAGCGCTGCCGACATCGATGCGCTGCTGACAGCGCTGCCCACAGTCGTCGAACAAGCACGTCAGGCCGGGATGGTTTCCGCGACCCCGCGCTGGATGCAAGGAGTGTCATGAGAATTCTCGCCGCCATGTCGGGAGGCGTCGACTCCGCGGTCGCCGCCGCCCGTGCCGTCGACGCCGGTCACGAGGTCGTCGGGGTTCATCTCGCGCTGTCGCGGATGCCCGGCACCCTGCGCACGGGATCGCGCGGGTGCTGCACGATCGAGGACTCCCGTGACGCCCACCGGGTGGCCGGGATGCTCGACATCCCCTTCTACGTCTGGGACTTCTCGGAGCGGTTCAAGGAGGACATCGTCGATGACTTCATCGCCGAATACGCCTCCGGTCGCACGCCCAACCCGTGCATGCGCTGCAATGAGCGGATCAAGTTCGCCGCTCTCCTCGACCGCGCCCTGGCGCTCGGCTTCGACGCGATCGCCACCGGCCACTACGCCGAGGTGATCCGCGACGTCGACGGTCACCCGGAGCTGCATCGCGGTGAGGACCTGGCCAAGGATCAGTCCTACGTCCTCGGTGTGCTCACCGGCGATCAGCTCGAGCACTGCTACTTCCCGATCGGGGCGACCGCCTCGAAGGCCGAAGTCCGCGCCGAGGCATCCGAGCGGGGCTTCCCCGTCGCCAACAAGCCCGACTCCTATGACATCTGCTTCATCCCCGACGGGGACACCAAAGCATGGCTCGCCGACAAGATTCCCATGCGCCCGGGTCTGATCAAAGACGCCGAGGGCGAGGTTCTGGGCGAGCACGATGGTGCGATGACGTTCACGATCGGTCAGCGCAAGGGCTTGGGCATCTCGAAGCCGGCAGATGACGGTCGGCCCCGCTATGTCACCGACCTCGATCCGGCGACGAACACCGTCACCGTCGGCTCCCGCGCGGACTTGGCTGTCAGCCACCTGACCGGGATCCGGACCACATGGTGCGGTCAGGCGCCGAGCGATATGGGCGCCGATCCTGCCACCGGAATCGACTGCGAGGTCCAGGTCCGCGCCCACGGTGAGCCGGTGCCGGCCCGGGCCTGGCTCGGCGACTACATCACTGAGGTGCCCGAGCACGAGGCGAACATCGCCGTCGACGACGTGGTCGTGCCGGTGGCCCGTCCTGCCGGCCAGCTCATGCACGTCGACGTCGACGAGGCGCTGTCCGGAGTCGCGCCCGGTCAGACGATGGTCATCTACCGCGGCACCCGCGTGCTCGGTCAGGCCACGATCGACATGACCGCCAAGGACCGCGTCAGCGCCTGAGCCTTTTGGGCTGCGCCGAGCGTCTGCGCCTTCAGCCGCCTGCGCTCGAGCGTCTGCGCCAGCTTCCTACGTCGGGCGTCAGCGCCCGCGCGCATGACCTGCGCTCGAGCGGACGGGTTTCTCCCGAGGGATCGAGCTGCGGCTGGGCCCGTCGAGGGAAACTGGTCCGCTCGGCGAGCCCGGCAATGGAAGCGGGCCCGTCGAGGGAAACTGGTCCGCTGGACGGGCCCGGCCGCAGGTGGTCTGCTCAGCTGCTGGTCGAGTAGACCGTTCGCGAACCGGTGCGGCTGCGGTGACGATTGCGGGTCTCCGGGCTCGAACCCCGAGGCTCCGACATCTGACGGTTGCCGCCGCCGGATCCCTGGCGGCTGCTGCGGGATTCGTCGCGGTTGCCGCGGCCGACGCGGGTTCCCTGGGCGCGGCCCGTCGTTGAGCTGCGGCCGTTCTGACCGCCGCGAGTGCCCTCTCCGCCGCGACCGGTCGCCGAGCTGCGGCCCGTCGTTGTGCTGCGGCTGTTCTGTCCGCTGCGACCCGTCGTTGAGCTGCGGCCGTTCTGACCGCTGCGGCCCGTCTCGGCGCCGCGGCTGCTCTCTCCGCTGGAACCAGTCTCGGTCCTGCGGCCGGACGTTCCCGGGCGACCTCCGCGTCCTCGCTGCGATGAGCTCCTGCGTCCTTGAGCCTGCTGACCCTCGGCCTGCGCTGCCTTCGCTCGCGGCCGAGCGGTCTCCTTGGGCTGCGGTGCAACGAAGGCAGCGATTTCACCCACGAGATCCGACACGGCGGTCGAATCGGCTGTGACCTTCTGGGGTGTCGCCTTGATCGCGGCCCGGCGCAGCAGTGACATGGTGTCCTTGCGCTGCTCCGGCACCATGATCGTCACGACGTCGCCGGAGCTGCCGGCGCGTGCGGTGCGGCCGGAACGGTGCAGGTAGGCCTTGTGCTCGGTCGGGGGGTCGACGTGGACCACGAGTTCGACGGAGTCGACATGCACGCCGCGGGCGGCGACGTCCGTGGCGACGAGTACGCGCACATCTCCCTCGCTGAACGCTGCGAGGTTGCGATCACGTGCTCCCTGGGAGAGGTTGCCGTGCAGGTCGGCCGCCGGAATGCCCTGGGCGGTGAGCTGTCGGGCGAACTTCTTCGCACGATGCTTGGTGCGCGTGAAGAGGATGCGGCGTCCGGAGCCGGAAGCCAGTCGGTGGACGAGTTCGTTCTTGTCGTCCTCGGAGACCTCGAACACGCAATGCGTCATGTCGGAGACGTGTGAGTTGGGATCGTCCACGGTGTGGAGCACCTCGTTGTGGAGGAACCGGTTCACCAGCTTGCTCACGTCGTTGTCCAGGGTTGCGGAGAAGAACATCCGCTGGCCGTCGGCCGGAGTCATCGCGAGGATGCGGGTGACGCTCGGCAGGAAGCCCAGGTCGGCCATGTGATCGGCCTCGTCGAGAACGGTGACTTCGACGTGGTCCAGGGACACCAGACCCTGCTTGAGCAGATCTTCGAGTCGACCCGGGCAGGCGACGACCATGTCGACCCCGGCATTGAGAGCCTTCTCCTGGCGCTTCTGGTTGACTCCGCCGAAGATCGTCGTGGTCCGCATGCCGCAGGCCTGGGCCAGCGGTTCGAGCACGTTCGTGATCTGGGTTGCGAGCTCACGCGTGGGGGCGAGGATGAGTCCGCGCGGAGAGCGGGCTCTTCGCGTGCCGGAGGTCTGAGAGGCGGCCAGCCTGGCCACCATGGGAATCGCGAAGGCGAGAGTCTTGCCGGATCCGGTCTTCCCCCGACCCAGCACGTCTCGACCGGCGAGGGTATCCGGAAGGGTGTCCTTCTGGATCGGGAAGGCATTGATCTTGCCCTCTGCTCCAAGGCGATCGGTCAGGGCGGAGGGAACACCCAGATCGGCGAAAGTGACGAGGGTGTCATCCGTGACGGGAATGTCGACCGCTCGATTTGCGACAGACTCCGGCGGACGAGTGCCTGCGGACTCCGTCTTGGACGGACGGCGCCTGGCGGAGGAGGCGCGAGTGGAAGATGTGCGAGTGGTGCTGGTGCTCTGTGAGGCAGTGATGGGGTGACCCTTCGACGTGCCGGACGACGTGCAGCCGTTGCCATATGGTGACGGGGAGTCGATTCCGGGCTGGGAGTGAGAGCGCCGATTGACGCACTCGAACGCCGAGAGAAGATAGTTTCGCTGAATATGCACCGGGAACTCTCCCAGCTGCTTCAGACGAGGTGTCCTGACGACGCAGGGAACCCGAATACGGGTTCGCAGATGCTTCCAGTCTACATGTTTTTGCATCTGAGGCTGAGCTCGCCGTGCCGAGCGGACCGATTCCTCCCGCGGGAGCGGGTTGCGGCCGGGCCGGTCGAGGGAAACCCACACCCTCGGTGCGACCTGCTCCGATACACGCCGAAACCCGGCCCCGGCGCGATACTGTTGGAGGCATGAAGGAGTTTCTCCAGGAGGTCGTGAGAGCGCCTTACGGAACCTGGACCTCACCCCTGAGCGCCGCCGAGGTGCATGCCGGGTCCGCGCCGATCTTCGACGCCCGGTTCCGCGGCGAGCATGTCTATTTCTCGACGAAGGTCCCCGAGGAGAGCTCTCGCACCGGCCTTGTGCGCACGTGTCTCTCGCATCCCCGGGATCGTGAGCAGGTCCTTCCCGAGGACTTCAACATCCGCTCGTCCGTGCACGAATACGGGGGAGCGGCTTGGGCGATCGATCCGTCCAGCGAGATCATCTACTTCGTCAACGCTGCGGATCAGAGAGTCTGGCAGCTGATCCCCGGCAAGGCGCCCCACCCGCTGACCCCGGACACGTCGGGACGCATCCGCTACGGCGACCTCGTGATGACCCGATGGGGCTTGCTGTGTGTGCGCGAGGACAACCGCAGCACCCGCAAGGAACGCGCCATCGTGCTCCTGACCAGGCACGGCGCGACCAACGTGCTGTCCCGCCATGCCCACTTCATGGCCTGGCCGAGGCTGTCCCCGGACGGTGCGACCCTGGCGTTCATCGGCTGGGAGCACCCGCACATGCCCTGGGACTCGACGAGTCTGTGGCTCATCGACGTGAGAACCCCGCAGATCCCGGTCCGGGCCGTGCTCCACGGCAAGGACGTGTCCCTGCTCCAACCCGAGTTCACCTCCGACTCGACCCTCCTGCTCGGCTCCGACCACGCCGGGCACTGGGCCCTGTACGCGCTCAACTTCGGCACCCGGGCCCAGTGGGACGCGGTGGCCGAGGCCGGGCCGAGGGAATTCCGCATCTCCGACCTCAGGCCGGTCCTCGACACCGGTGCCGAGATCGGGGGGCCGCTGTGGCAGCTCGGTGCTCGCTGGCACCTCAACGCGCCGGATGAGATCTGGGCGCACTCCCAAGCCGACACTGCGCAGTTCGTCCGGGCGACCACCTCGACGGGGAGGGAACCGCACTCCCGGGTCCATGAGGTCAGGGAGGTCGGACGGACATTCGGCAGCATCGAACTCCACGACATCTCCGACTCGCACGTGCTCGCCTCGGCGAAGTCGAGCGACTCGGTCGGCGCGCTCTACGCGATCGACCGGGCCAGCGGAGAGTTCATCGAGGTCGCGGCCGAACGCCATGACGCCCATGGGGAGTACTTCTCCCACCCGTACACACGTGAGCTCGGCGGTGTGCCGGTCGTCATCCACCCGCCGGACAATCCGCGCTTCGTCGCCTCCGAGGATGAGCGCCCTCCCTACGTGGTCGTCGCCCATGGCGGGCCCACCGGGCAGGCCACGGCCGACATGTCGGCGCGCAACAGCTACTTCACCTCCCGCGGCATCGGCGTGATGGAGGTCAACTACGGCGGATCCACCGGGTACGGACGAGCATGGCGCAACCGGCTGCGGGGCCAGTGGGGAATCGTCGACGTCGAGGACACCGTGACCGCCGTCCGCGGGCTCATCGCGGAAGGACTGGTGGACCCGCAGCGCATCGCGATCAGCGGCGCCTCGGCCGGCGGCTGGACGGCGCTGTCCGCGCTCGCCTCGTCCGATCTGTTCGCCTGCGGAACGTCCTATTTCGGGGTCACCGACCTGATGCGGTTCGTCGTCGACACCCACGACTTCGAACGCCACTACATCGACGGGCTCGTGGGGCCGTGGCCGCAGGCCCACCACGAGTACATGACCCGCTCTCCGATCAGGCGGGTGCGCAGCATCACCGTGCCGGTGGCGATCATGCAGGGCGACCGCGACCCCATCGTCCCGCCCAGCCAGGCGCAGGACTTCGTGGGCATGCTCGAGCTCGCCGGAGTGGAGTACATTTACCGGTTGTACAAAGGCGAATCGCACGGCTTCGTCCGCGCAGAGACCATCATCGATTCCTTGGAAAGCGAGTTCGGATTCTATGTCGACGTCTTCGGGATTGCCCATCAACGCCCCCAGTCCTGAGCAGCAGCCGGCTCCTGGCTCTGCGGCAGGCGCTGGGGCGACGAGCACTGGGGCGACGAGCGGCTCGTCTTCCTCGGGCGGCGCGGCGGAGAAGTCCGTCGAACCCTCAGCGTCGACGACGGGAATCTGGATTCCCACAGGCGGCGCCGATGATCTCGAGGCCCGTCCGGCGCATCAAGCCGCCCGTACCGCCTTCGACGTCCTCGGTGACGATCAGCCGCCGCTGCCGCTCGTCGCCCACCGGTCCGCTGATCGCTGGGGCGCCGACGGGATCGGACGCGGACTCGGGCTCCTGCGGGAACTCCACGTCGACCGCACTTCCTTCGGCTGGCGCCTGACCTCGGCCGGAGGCAAGGACGAACGCCTCGAATCCTCGGCCCTCGGCGAGGCCTTCGACGCCCTCGCCGAATCGGGCGAGGGGTTCGCCGGGTCCGTTCAGATGTCCCTGCCCGGACCCTGGACCCTGGTCACCGCCCTGAGCCTGAACTCCGGCGCTCCTGTCCTCGGCGACCACGGGGCTCGCCGCGACGTCATCCAGGCCTACGCCTTCGGGATCGCCGACTTCGCCGAGAAGATCGCCCGGGCGGGGATGCAGCCGGTCATCCGCCTCGTGGAGTCCCGGCTGGAGCCGGTGCTCACCGGAGCCTGGCCCACGGCGTCGGGCTGGCAGACCCTGCCGGCCGTGAGCGAGAATCTCGTCTACGCGGCGCTGCGCTCCACTCAGACACACCTGCCGCCGGTCCTGCTCAGCCTGCCCGACCTCGACCCACTGACCCTGCGCGGCAAGTCCATCCCCGCCGCCGAGGTGATCCGCGGCATCGGTGCCCACGCCGTGTCAGTGCCGTGGGCAACACTGAGAGCACACAGCTGGGAACAGCTGGCCACCCTCGCCGAGGCCGGAGTCGGCACCTGGGTCCAGCTGCCGGCGAGTGCCGGAGCGAACCCGGGGGAGGTGAAACGGTGGCGAGCGCGACTGGTCGAGCCGTGGACGCGGATCGGAATGGGTGCGCGCACCCTGCGCGAGTTCGGCGTGCTCGCCGGTGAGGAGCTGCCACTGAACTATCCGCCGTTCCTGCCCGAGACCGATGCGGCGGCAATGGGATCGTCACGCGCGGGAGCCGGAACAGATTCGGGGTCGGGGCGAGCAGGGGCGGGCCGCGGCCCGAGCCGAGGACATATGATGATTGCCGCCGGACTTCGACGTGCGCTGGAGGAGATCGAATGACCACGACACCCAAGGAATCTGACTTCGACCTCTCCGACGCCTCGGCGCGCGCCCAATACCACGCCGCCCTCGTCGAGACGATCGAGGCGCATCGGGCCGCCTACTATCAGAACGACGCCCCCGTCGTCGCGGACGCCGAATACGACGAACTCGTCCACCGGCTCGAAGCGCTCGAGGAGAAGTTCCCCGAACTCGTCACCGACTCCTCGCCGACGCAGACCGTCGGCGGCAGCGTCGACACCACGACGTTCTCCCCGGTCACCCACCTCGGTCGGATGTACAGCCTCGACAACGTCTTCGACTTCGAGGAGCTGCGCGCCTGGTACGAGCGGGTGCGATCGGCCACCTCGGCGAAGTCGAACTTCCTCTGCGAACTCAAGATCGACGGCCTCGCCGTCAACCTCCTCTACCGTCATGGGGAGCTGGTGCGCGCCGCCACCCGCGGCGACGGCCGGGTCGGCGAGGACATCACGGCCAATGTGAAGACGATCTCCGACATCCCGCACCGGCTCGACACCGAATACCCGCCGGCCGAAGTCGAGATCCGCGGCGAGGTGTTCTTCCCGGTGGAGAAGTTCACCGAACTCAACGCCTCCCTCGTCGCCGAGGGCAAGGCGCCGTTCGCTAACCCCCGGAATTCGGCGGCCGGATCCCTGCGACAGAAGGACCCCGCGGTCACTGCGCGCCGGCCCCTGCACATGCTCGTCCACGGGATCGCGGTGTGGACTCCCGCCGATGACTCGCACCCCGAACCCGAACGCCAGTCCGAGGTCTACGAGCAGTTCCGGTCCTGGGGCCTGCCGATCAGCGAGTACTCGAAGGTCCTCGAGAACCTCACCGATATCGAGGAGTTCATCACCTACTACGGCGAGCACCGGCACGACGTCTCGCACGAGATCGACGGCATCGTCATCAAGGTCGACGACTTCGCCCTCCAGGAGGCACTCGGCTACACCTCGCGGGCGCCGAGGTGGGCGACCGCCTTCAAGTACCCGCCTGAGGAGGTCACGACGAAGCTCCTCGACATCCAGGTCCAGGTGGGACGGACCGGCCGGGTGACGCCGTTCGCGGTGATGGAGCCGGTCACCGTCGCCGGATCGACCGTCGAGAGGGCGACCCTGCACAACGGCTACGAGGTCAAGCGCAAAGGGGTGCTCATCGGTGACACCGTGACCCTGCGCAAAGCCGGCGACGTCATCCCCGAGGTGCTCGGCCCTGTCGTCGCCGCCCGTGACGGCAGCGAGCGGGAGTTCGTCATGCCCACCCACTGCCCCTCCTGCGGAACCGAGCTGGGCGAGCAGAAGGCCGGGGACAAGGACCTGCGCTGCCCGAATGCGCGCTCGTGTCCCGCACAGCTGGCCAACCGGATCTTCTACCTCGCCTCACGTGCGGCCTTCGACATCGAGGCGCTGGGCGAGGAGGCGGCCCTGGCGCTGACCGCCCCGGCAGAGCCCGAGCAGCCCCCGCTGACCTCGGAGGCGTTCCTCTTCGACCTGAAGCCTGCGGATCTCGCCGACGTCCAGATCTGGCGGAACAAGAAGGACAAGGGAGTCGAGACGGGGGAGCGGGAGCTCGTCCCCTACTTCTACACGCGGGGAACGGCGAAGAAGCCGAGCGCACCGACGGCGAACACGAAGAAGCTCTTCGACGAACTGGAGAAGGCCAAGGACCAGGACCTGTGGAGAGTGCTCGTCGCCCTGTCGATCCGGCATGTGGGCCCGACAGCGGCGAGGACCCTGGCCGCGCACTTCCGCACCCTCGAGGCGATCCGGGCGGCGAACCTCGAGGAGCTCTCTGCCGTCGACGGGATCGGCGGGACGATAGCTGCCAGCATCCACGACTGGTTCGCCGTCGAGTGGCACGTCGAGATCGTCGACCGCTGGAAGGCGGCGGGAGTGCGGATGGAGGACGAGGCTCAGGAGTCGGCTCCGCAGACGCTCGAGGGTCTGACCATCGTCGCCACCGGTTCCCTCAACTCGTTCACCCGCGATGGGATCAAGGAGGCGATCCTCGCCGCCGGTGGAAAAGCCGCGAGCTCGGTGTCGAAGAAGACCGATTATGTCGTCGCCGGGGAGAACGCCGGCTCCAAGCTCGACAAAGCCGAGTCCCTGGGTGTGCCGGTGCTCGACGAGGACGCGTTCAGACGGCTGCTCGAGACCGGCAGCGTGGGCTGATCCCAGGGGGGAAGCCTGCGAACTGAATGCTTTCGTTGCACTTTGGTGTCGATTTCGTTACCTGAATTCAAGGTTTGTCTCAGGTGGGGTTGAGATTGAGGTCAGATTGGTCTGCCAGAGTGAAGGCATGAAAGCGATTCCCCGAGCACTTGCCGGTACGGCCGTCGTCCTCGCCGCAGTTCTCACCACTGCACCACTGACCGCAGGCATCGCCGACTTCGTATTGAATCCGGGGCAACCGCCAGGCAAACGACCCGTCTCCGAGGCGCCTCCGAGTGACAGCAGCACCGACGCGCAGATTCCTGCGGCGGTGGCCTCGTCGACCCTTCGGGTCAACCATGCGCGGAGGAGCTCCGCTCGCACCACCGACAGGTCGCCCGAGGCGACTCCGTTGCAGGGTCGCACGCTGATCCCGGCAGAGTCCGGAAATGCAGACGCCACTCGCGGGGCTGTCGCACGCCAGGCTGTCGCTACGCAGAAGGCTGTCGCGGCCCAGGCTGCCACGGCCCCGGCTGCGACGCAGGAGGCTGTCGACGCGCAAGTCCGCGAGGTCGTCTCGGCCGAAGCTCGCATCGCCGAACTCGCCGCAGACCTCCAGGCGGGAGTCGAGGCCGGCGAGATGACCAAGGAAGACGCTGCCCGCGTGCTCGAGGACCTCTCCGGCTACATCCGCGGAGAACGAACCTGGCCCGAGCGCAGGATCGGATGAGCGTGAATGGGGTCACCGGCGAACCGATAGTCTGAGCGAAACTCACATCGTCGTTCGGGGGTTCCATGACCACGGTTCCGCACAGCTCGCATTGGGGCGCTTTCGACGTCGAGGTCGCTGACGATCGCATCGTCGAACTCACCCCGACGGGGAGCGATTCCGACCCCAGCCCGCTCATCCACGACCTCGGGGAGGCCGTGGACTCGCAGGTGCGAGTGCGGCGACCGGCGGTGCGGAAGTCATGGCTCGATGCGGTCCGCAAGCACCGGGCCGTCTCTTCACCCAGTGACAGTTCTCTGCAGGAGCCACCCGCTGATGACGAGCGCCGGCCGGAGAGCCGGGGCGCCGAACCGTTCGTCGAGGTCGACTGGGACGAGGCTCTCGACCTCGTCGCCGGTGAGCTCGAGCGGGTGCACAGACTGCACGGAAACTCAGCCATCTTCGGCGGCTCCTATGGGTGGGCGAGCGCCGGTCGGTTCCACCACGCCCGGACTCAGCTCCACCGGTTCCTCAATGCCTTCGGCGGCCACACCTCCCAGGTCGGCAACTACAGCTACGGAGCCGCAGCCGCCCTCCTGCCTCATGTGCTCGGCTCCGCCGACTTTGCGAACGGCCTGCTGAGCAGCTGGGACGTGGTCGCCGAGCACACCGAGCTGTGGGTGATGTTCGGCGGTGTGGCGATGAAGAACACCCAGATCGAGTCGGGTGGGATCGCCGATCACCCCATCGCCGGTTGGCTGCGAGCGACGCGGGAGAACGGATGCGACTTCGTCTCGCTCTCTCCCATCCGCGACGACGCGCCCGACTTCATCGACCCCACCTGGCTGCCCGTGCGACCCAACACCGATGTGGCGCTCATGCTCGGCCTGGCCCACACCCTCCTCGTCGAGGATCTCCATAACAATGCCTTCCTCGAGTCCCACTGCGTCGGCGGGGAGAGATTCCGCGAGTATCTTCTGACGGGAACCATCCAGACGGGAACCATTGACGGCACAGCCGTCGATGCGGCGAACGGCAGTCGCCCCACATCGACGAAGGACCTGCCGTCCGACCCCGGTGCTGCCCAGGCTCGTGACGCGGACTGGGCGAGCGGAATCACCGGGATCCCGGCGGACACGATCCGAGACCTAGCCCGCTCGATGGCGGCGAAGCGGACGATGATCTCCGTGACCTGGTCGCTGCAGAGGGCCGATCACGGGGAGCAGACCTATTGGGTGGCGGTCGCCCTGGCCTCCATGCTCGGCCAGATCGGTCTGCCCGGCGGGGGCTTCGGCTTCGCCTATGGAGCGACGGGCACGATGGGCAACTGGAAGTATCCGTTCCCCGCCCCGAAGCTGCCCACCGGGACCAACCCCGTGAGTGCCCCGATCCCGGCCGCGAGGATCACGGACATGCTGCTCACCCCGGGTGGCGAGTACGAGTTCAACGGCACTCATTGCCGCTATCCGGACACCCGCCTCATCTACTGGGCCGGTGGGAACCCGTTCCATCACCACCAGGATCTCAACCGGCTGCGTCAAGGGTGGCAGAAGCCGGAGACCGTCATCGTCCATGAACCGTTCTGGACCGCGACCGCCCGACATGCGGACATCGTCCTTCCCGCGACGACGACTCTCGAGCGCAACGACATCGGGGCCGCCTCCGGGGATCCGCGCATCATCGCCATGCACCAGGCGGTCGCTCCTCGCCACAGCGCCCGCTCCGACTTCGCGATCTTCGCCGACCTCGCGCACCGGCTCGGCATCGCCGAGGAGTACACCCGGGGCAGAACGGAGATGGAGTGGATCGAGCACCTCTACGACTCCACTCGGGAAGCCGCGGCGGAACAGGGGATCGAGCTGCCCGACTTTGCGCTGTTCTGGGCCGACGGGGGAGTCGACGTCGAACCGGGGAGCACGGTGCTGCTCGAGGATTTCCGCACCGATCCCGCTGCCCATCCGCTGCAGACGCCGTCGGGACGAATCGAACTGTTCTCGGAGACCATCGCGTCCTTCGACTACGCGGACTGTCCCGGACATCCGGCGTGGATCGAACCGACGGAGTGGTTGGGCTCCGCCGAGGCGAGACCGGGTTCGCTCCACCTCGTGTCCAATCAGCCCAAGCAGCGGTTGCACAGTCAGCTCGACTTCGCCGGGTCGTCCCGGACGAGCAAGGTGGCGGGCCGCGAACCCTGCCGCCTCAACCCTGTCGACGCCGCCGAGCGGGACATCGTCGATGGAAGCGTCGTGCGCGTCTTCAACGAGCGAGGTGCGTGCCTGGTGGGAGTGATCCTGAGCGAGCACATCAGTCGAGGCGTGATTCAGCTGTCAGCCGGGGCCTGGTACCAACCGGAGACGGCGAAGGCCGGGTACTCCGGCGACGGCAGCACCGCCGGCGACGAGAATCCGTTGGAGCTGCACGGCAACCCGAACGTGCTCACCCGAGACCACGGCACCTCCCGACTCGCTCAGGGGCCGGCAGCGCTCTCGACCCTCGTCGAAGTCGAACCCTACGAGCCCCTGGCCCCGCCCGTCACCGTCACCACGAAGCAACCGCCCTTCACCTCACCCGACGCGGACTGAACGACCACACGCCACCGGACGGTCACCTCGGCGAGGATCCGGACGCAGCCCACCGGACGGTCACCTCGGCGAGGATCCGGACGCAGCCAACCGGACGGCACGGCTGTCACCGTGGAGAAGTGCCGGTCACCTCGGCGAAGCTCACATTCCCACCCGCCTCGGCGCAGGGCGCGAAGAGACTAGACTTGTCGGGAGTTATCACGACGATGAAAGGCAGGGAATGACGGAGTCCTCCGAAATCACCCCCGAGCAAGTGCAGCACCTGGCTTCGCTGTCTCGGATCGCCATGAGCGAGGATGAGCTGAAAGCGCTCGCCGGCGATCTGACCACCATTCTGGGCAACGTCGCCAGAGTCAACGAAGTGGTCAGCGACGATGTGCCCGCGACCAGCCACCCGATCCCGCTGTCCAACGTGCTGCGCCCCGACGTCGTCGGCCCGACACTGACCAGCGAGCAGGCCTTGGCTGCAGCTCCGGCCGCGCATGACGGCAAGTTCGTCGTTCCGCAGATTCTCGGGGAGGAATGATGAGCGAACTGATCAGGAGAAGTGCTCTCGAACTCGCCGCAGGACTGAAATCCGGCGAGTTCTCGTCCGTCGAGGTGACCCGGGCTCATCTCGATCGCATCCACTCAAGCGATGACGACTTCGGCTCGTTCATCACCGTCACCGACGACCTCGCGCTCGAGACGGCGAAGGCGGTGGACGCCAAGCGCAGCAGCGGTGAGGAGCTCCACCCGCTGGCCGGCGTCCCCGTGGCGCTCAAGGACCTCGTCGTCACCGAGGGCGTGCGTACCACGGCGGGGTCGAAGATGCTCGAGAACTGGGTGCCGCCCTACGAGTCGACCGTTCACACCAAGGTCAAGGACGCCGGACTGCCCGTGCTCGGCAAGACGAACCTCGACGAATTCGCGATGGGTTCGACCACCGAGCACTCCGCCTTCGGCAACACCCGCAACCCGTGGAACCTCGATCGGGTTCCCGGTGGATCCTCCGGGGGTGCCGCCGCCGCGCTCGCCGGCTTCCAGGCACCCCTGTCCGTGGGCACCGACACAGGCGGCTCCGTCCGGCAGCCGGCGGCCTTCACCGGCACGGTCGGAGTCAAGCCGACCTATGGGTCGATCTCCCGGTTCGGCATCATCGCCATGGCCTCGAGCCTCGACCAGGTCGGCCCGATGGGCCGCGACGTCGCCGACGCCGCCGCCCTCCACGAGCTCCTGGCCGGCCACGACCCGCTCGATTCGACCTCGTTGCCCGACGAGGTGCCCGGGTTCGTCGAGGCGGCTCGCCGCGGTGACCTGAAGGGCAAGAAGCTCGGCGTCATCAAGCAGCTGCGCGGTGAGGGATACCAGGACGGAGTGATCGATTCGTTCACCTCCGCCCTCGACGTCGCCGCCGCAGCAGGGGCGGAGATCATCGAGGTCGACTGCCCGTCGATCTCCTACGCCCTCGACGCCTACTACCTCATCATGCCCTCCGAGGTGTCATCGAACCTCGCCCGTTACGACGGCATGCGCTACGGCCTGCGTATCGAGCCCGACGAGGGACCGGTCACGGCGGAGACCGTCATGGCAGCCACCCGTGCGGCCGGCTTCGGCTCCGAGGTCAAGCGCCGCATCATCCTCGGCACCTACGCGCTCTCCGCCGGATACTACGACGCCTATTACGGTTCGGCGCAGAAGGTGAGGACTCTCGTCCAGCGGGACTTCGCGCGTGCCTTCGAGGAGGTCGACGTGCTGGTCTCGCCGACGGCACCGACCACGGCCCTGAAGTTCGGCGCTGAGTCCGACTCCGACCCGATGGCCCTCTACCTCGGCGATGTCACGACCCTGCCGGCGAACCTCGCCGGAATCCCGGGACTGTCGCTGCCCTCCGGTTTGGCCGACGGAATGCCCGTGGGTCTTCAGATCCTCGCCCCGGCTCGGCAGGACATCGCCCTCTACGAGGTGGCCGGACCTCTCGAGGCCGCACTCACTGCGGCCGGCGGACGTGTGCTCGATACTCTCGCGGAAGGACTGACCGCCAAGTGAAATACGAAGACGCGATCAAGAAGTACGATCCGGTCATCGGCATCGAGGTCCACGTCGAGCTGGGCACGGTGACGAAGATGTTCGACGCCGCCCCCAACTCCTTCGGCGGCGGACCGAACTCCAACATCACCCCCACCTCTTTGGGACTGCCGGGGTCGCTGCCGGTCGTCAACGAGAAGGCCGTCGAGTACGCGATCAAGATCGGCCTGGCGCTCGGCTGCGACATCGCCGAGTCCTGCCGCTTCGCGCGCAAGAACTACTTCTACCCCGACGTTCCCAAGGACTTCCAGACCAGCCAGTCCGACGAGCCGATCGCCGCCAACGGTGAGGCCGAGGTCGAGCTCGAGGACGGGACGATGGTCACGATCCCCATCGAGCGCGCCCACATGGAGGAGGACGCCGGCAAGAACACCCACGTCGGCGGCGCGACCGGCCGCATCCACGGGGCCGATCACTCCCTCGTCGACTACAACCGGGCCGGCGTCCCCCTCGTCGAGATCGTCACCCACCCGATCGAAGGCACAGGGGAAAGGGCCGCCGAGGTGGCCGCCGCCTACGTCCGCACCCTGCGCGACATCTTCCGCGCCCTCGGAGTCTCCGAGGCCCGGATGGAGCAGGGCAACGTGCGCGCCGACGTCAACGTGTCCCTGCGCGAGAGCCCGGATGCACCCCTGGGCACTCGTACGGAGACGAAGAACGTCAACTCGTTCCGTTCGATCGAACGCGCCGTCCGCTATGAGATCGCGCGGCAGGCCACCGTCCTCGAGGCCGGTGAGAAGGTCGTGCAGGAGACCCGCCACTTCCACGAGGACACCGGGGAGACCACCTCGGGGCGGGTGAAGTCCGACGCCGACGACTACCGGTACTTCCCGGAGCCGGACCTGGTGCCGATCGTGCCCAGCCGCACCTGGATCGAAGAGCTGCGGGCGACCCTGCCGGAGCTGCCGGCGCAGAAGCGCCGCCGCCTCGCAGGCGTGTGGGGGTTCTCGGACCTGGAGATGCGTGACGTCGTCAATGCCGGTCTGCTCGAAGCCATCGAGGACACCGTGAGCGCCGGCGCCAAACCGTCCGCCGCGCGCAAGTGGTGGACCGGGGAGGTCGCCCGTCTGGCCAAGCAGCAGGACCGGCACCCGACCGAGCTGGTCACCCCGGCCCAGGTCGCCGCCCTCGCGCAGCTGATCGCCGATGGCAAGCTCAACGACAAGCTGGCCAAGGACGTCCTGGCCGGAGTCGTCGCCGGAGAAGGTGAGCCCGCCGAGGTGATGGCCGCCCGTGGACTCGAGATCGTCGAGGACACCGGTGCCCTGGAAGCCGCCGTCGCCGAGGCGATCGCCTCCAACCCCGATGTCGTCGAGAAGATCAAGGGCGGGAAGATGCAGGCCGTCGGTGCGCTGATGGGCCCGATCATGAAGGCCACCCGGGGTCAGGCCGACGCCGGCAAGGCCAGGGAGATGATCCTCGCGCAGATCAACGGCTGAGCCCTTCACCCGCCTGGGCGGGGGAGCTTCCGCTCGGTGGGGGAGTCTCAGGATTGATCCAGCCGCACCCACTAGACTCGGACGTCAAAGACGTCGGTCTGGGGGTGCGGCTGTTCGCATTCCACGGGAAATCGGTCAGTGCGCTGAGCAAGCTCGGGCGGTGCGGGAGGTGGATGTGATGTCACGTTCATGGAAGTCATTGTGGAAGAGCGAGTGCGGCTCGATGGTCCCCGTCTACCGTGTCCTCGTGCCCGAAAGCGTCAACGAGGAGATCCTGCAGGCCTGGAACTCTCGCGGCTACCGGTGCGCAGCCGGTGCGCCGAGCGCCATCATGCTCACCGGCGGAATGCGCAGGAACCTCTTCCGTTCGAGCGTCCTGTTCAAGGGCGGCACCGGGACGGGCGCCGCGGTCACCGCCGGCTTCGGGGGTCCCGCCGGTATCGCGTGGCTGTCGGGCTTCGGTGATGCGGCCCTGGCCCTCGGTGCGGCCGGAGGGGTGAGCGCCGTGGGCACGGGAGTCGTCGCTGCGGTCCTCGGTCCCAAGTACTTCAAGGATCCCAAGCGGCTCAGCCGCAAGAATCGTCGGAAGGCCGCCGAGGCGCAGTGGATCACTCCGGCAGCCCTGGGTTTCGTGCCGGGACGCAAGGATGGTCGCGACACCGACGAGCAGAGGCTCTTCCATCTCGCGGTGACGATCGCGAGGAAGATCGTGCGCACTCGCGCTTGGACGCATCCCATCCTCACCGACCATGTCTCGCGAGTCGACCTCGATCATGCCGTCTCATCGATCGGTGTGCGTTTGGGCGAACTGGTCAGGCTCCGCGAAGAGATCGAGAGCATCAGGGACGAACGGACATCGGCCACCGTCGAGGCCTACCTGTCGAAACTCGCCATCGCCTTCACCTCGATGGCGAACCGAGTCGTCTCGATGCATGAGTACTACGAACGGCTCATCGCGCTCGACAGGCAGCTGATGCTGCTTCACAACTCGGAGAAGTCGCGGGAGCTGGGCGACCGCGTGCTCGACGTCCTGTCGAGGACCGCCGCGGACGATTCCGCGGACTGGCAGTTCCGAGAGCTGCGGATCGATGCCGAATCGCAGTCGGAGATCATCTCCGGGCTGGTCGCCGAACTCGATCAGACCGCTGACACCTTCGACGACTTCGACAGCCGGCTCGCCGCTGCCCAGGAATCGCTCCACGCTCTCGATCCCTCACCTCGGCGAGGGACCGACGTCGGCTGAGCGCGATCGATCCCTCACCTCGGCGAGACACGGACGTTGGGTGAGGATTCTCAGTGTCCGAAGGGGTCGGGGTCGACCCCGGGCATCCAGGAGTTCCCGGGCTCGTTGTAGCCGTTGGCGATCTGAGCCTTCTTCCATTTCCTCGACCACCGCTTGTCGAGGCGATCGACGTACAGGGTGCCCTGCAGGTGGTCGTACTCGTGCTGCATGATCCGGGCGAACCATCCTTCGGCGGACAGTGACACCTTTTCGCCTTGTTCGTCGACGCCGTTGATCGTGACTCTCTCGGCACGCTTGAGCGGAAAGTCGAGGCTGGGAACGGACAGGCACCCTTCGGACTCGTCCTCGGGATCGGGACGGGTCTCCGGAATCTTCGACGCGACGAGAACGGGGTTGATGAAGACTCCGCTCCTGCGCACTCCGTGGTCATCGTCGGCGTCATAGACGAAGATCTGCTTGCCGACGCCGATCTGCGGAGCGGCCAGTCCCACCCCGTTGCTGGCTTTGAGGGTCTCATACATGTCGGCGACGAGGGTTCTCAGGTCGTCATCGAATTCGGTGACCTTCTCGGCTCGTCGATGCAGAACTGGTTCGCCGTAGATGACGATGGGGTGAATAGCCATGAGGATCATCGTATCGTTTCGGCTCTGCCCGGGGTGCCTGGCGGTGGGAGGAGGGCCGGCTCGGTGTCGCAGGGCTGAGGTCGAGAGGGGGCGGGTGGCGTCCGCGGGGCAGGCAGGCGCGGCAGGGCTGAGACCGAGAACGGTCAGTCGTCGCAGAATTGCTCAGCTGTTCCTGTTCGACTGTCGCTGATCACCGATGGCGCCTCCGCGTGGTATCTGGGCGGTTTCACCGTATGACGAAAGTTTCGCTGACAGTGAACGCGAATTGTTGAGCAACATTTCGGGAACACGTTCGAACCGCTCGTGGTTATGATGAGCGGGAACCGCCTCGCCCGGAGATGGCATCAGCAGCTGAATCCATTGGCTGATTGTTCAGTGGCGAACTGACCACTGCTCCCGGGCTCCTCGAATGCTCGCATGTTTGAAAGGACACGACTTGACCATCTACAACAACGTCTCCGAACTGGTCGGCCGCACGCCGCTGATTCGTCTCAACAAGGCCAGCGAGCGCTCAGGCGCCGAGATCGTCGCGAAGCTCGAGTCGTACAACCCGGCCAACTCGGTCAAGGACAGGATCGGTGTCGCGATGATCGACGCCGCCGAACAGTCGGGACAGCTCCAAGAGGGCGGCACCATCGTCGAGGCGACATCGGGCAACACCGGAATCGCTCTGGCCATGGTCGGCACGTCGCGTGGATACAAGGTCGTGCTGACGATGCCCGAGTCCATGTCGAAGGAGCGGCGCGCGCTGTTGCGCGCCTTCGGTGCCGAGCTCATCCTCACCGACAAGTCCCTGGGTATGAAGGGAGCTGTCGCGAAGGCCGAAGAGGTTGCCGCTGAGGGAGCCGTGCTCGTCCGCCAGTTCGAGAACCAGGCGAATGCCGCCATCCATCGCTCCACCACCGGACCGGAGATCCTCGCCGACACCGACGGTGAGGTCGACATCTTCGTTTCAGGAATCGGAACGGGTGGAACCATCACCGGTGCGGGCGGGGCCCTGCGCGAAGCCAAGCCGGACATTCGAATCGTCGCCGTCGAGCCGTCGACCTCGCCGATCCTCTCCGGCGGAGACCCCGGGCCGCACACCATCCAGGGCATCGGCGCCAACTTCGTGCCCGGCGTGCTCGACACCGACATCTACGACGAGGTCGTCGCAGTCGACAACGACGACGCCTTCTCCCGCGCCCGTGACCTCGCTCGAGAGGAAGGTCTGCTCGTCGGAATCTCCTCCGGTGCTGCTGTCGTGGCCGCTGAGAAGGTCGCCGCTCGCGAGGAGAACGCAGGGAAGCGCATCGTCGTCATCCTGCCCGACTTCGGTGAGCGCTACCTCTCCACCCCGCTGTTCGCGGAATACATGGACTGAGCGGGCTGACTACGACGATGAAGACGATCTGGACCATGGCGGCGGCTGCAGCTGGAGCGGCCGCCTATGGCCTGACCCGACCGAGCGTTCGCGCGACACTGCGAGAGGATCTCGACACTGTGCGCAGGCGGGACCCAGCCGCGACGAACGGCCTGGTCTCGATCGTCTCCTACCCCGGCCTCCATGCGATCTGGGCGCACCGCGGCCTGCACAAGCTGTGGCAGAACGACTCGACGAAGGTTCCCGCGCGACTGCTGTCCCAAGCGGTTCGCACTCTGACCGGAGTGGAGATCCACCCGGGAGCCCAGATCGGCAAGCGCTTCTTCATCGACCACGCCAATGGGGTGGTCATCGGAGAGACCGCCGAGATCGGTGACGATGTCATGCTCTACCACCAGGTGACGCTGGGTGGAACGTCGATGGCGCAGACCAAGCGCCACCCGACGATCGGCAACAACGTCCTCGTCGGCTCCGGGGCCAAGATCCTCGGTCCTGTTGTGGTCGGCGATAACTCTGCGATCGGAGCGAACGCTGTGGTCGTCAAGGATGTTCCCGCCGATTCGAGCGCTGTCGGAATTCCCGCCAAGGTGAGGCCGAAGAAGGCCGCTCGCGTGGGCGCGGAGTCCGAGTTGCCGGAGCCGCTGACGCGGACAGTGGGTGCTCCGACGTACACGAAGTACCCCGAGTTCGAACTCGTCGATCCTGCCATCTGGATCTGACGAAGCTGCGGCTGCCCGTTCGGCGGCTCGGGGGCGACGGCGGATCGGCCGAGACTTGCACAGTCTCGGCCCGATCCGCCGTTTCGCTTTCCCAACCCAGGGCCGACTTGCGCGTGCTTGCTTGTGCAGCGGAGCCCTCTTCGGGTCGCGGGCCAAGTGTCACGTGTGGTCGAACTGTTCGAGACCGGACGTCGAAGGCGGTCCATGAGCCGAACCGGAGTTCGAAGGGGATTGAGCCAATGCCGTGTCGCACTCTGCCGCTGGTGATCCACAACCTCGCTGACACTCGGGTGCAGGGGATCTGTGCGCAGCTGGGGTTCGTCCACAGGTCAGGGACCGACTCTTGAGGTCCGATGGGTTGTCGGCCAAGGTGAACGGTCATGTGGAACTCTCTGAGTGCTTCGGTGATCTTTCAGCCCGCGCCTGTTCCCTTCACTCGGCGGGACCTCGCTCGCAGAGGGATCACACGCTACGCCCTGATGACGGATCCGCGATACAGGCAGATCCTGCGGGGTGTGTGGATCGACACGCGTCCCGACACTGCCGTGCCCACCCCTGCCTGGGCAGAGCGAGAGTGGCTGGAAGAGTGGGTGAAACTCAGAGGGATCAGCTTGCTGTATCCCGACCTGGTCGGCAGTCACCTGTCTGCGGCAAGGATCTACGGGCTGCCGATTCCGTCTCGCATCAAAGACAGGCGAGCACATGTCTCCACCCGGTCGTACCGCAAGAAGATCGAACGACGGGGTTTGCTGCTCCATTACAGTGCCGGCTTGGCCTACGAGCACTTGGAGGCATTCGATCTCCCGCTCGTAACGGTGCCCCAGCTGATGATTGACTTGGCCCCGATACTGAGCGCAGAGGAGCTGGTGCAGATCGGCGATGCGGCGATCAGTCGTCAACGCAGTGGCCCGTACACGACGCTCAAACTGATGCGTGACGAATGCGAGAAGCGGCGGCCGTTGAAGTTTCGAACCAAACTCGAGCGGGCGCTCGATCTGATCCGCCCGAAGGTTGATTCGCCGCGGGAGACGTGGCTCAGGCTGTGGATCATGTCATGTGGCCTTCCCGAGCCGGACGTTCATCCGCCAGTGCAGTGCTCGGTCCGCAATATCGTCCTCCACCCGGATCTCGGCTACCCGGAGCTCAAGTTGGCCATTGAGTACGAGGGAGACCACCATCGCACCTCGGCGAGACAGTTCGCCGACGATATCGAGCGTCGGCAGCTGCTCGAAGCAGAGGGTTGGACCGTGCTGCGCGTATCCAAAGGGACTAATATGGCAACATTCGCTCAGCTGTTGGCAGCCTGTCTCAACCGGCAGCAACGCTTAAAATCCTGAGAAGATACCCGATGGGTCCTCAAGCCACGGATAGCTGTTAGTTGAAATCGCGCGAGACCCCGACTCGGGATCGAAAACCAGTCAGGAATCGAGCCGCAGTCGGGGTCCTGCGCGGTTTCAACTACTTTCCGGAGGTGCCCGCCGGTCCGAACCGGGGTCCGGACCCCGAGGTGCTGGCCGGGTCCGAACCCGGGTCGCCGACGAGAGTCCGATGTCGGAGTCGGGATCCGTCGATGAGGATCCCGGCGCAGAGAGGATCGCGGGGGAGAGCGGAGAGTATCTGTTCGCCCCTACGGGCTCGCGGGAATACATCCGCCACCCTCTCTGTTAAACTTTCAACTAAGTACTTCAAAATTGAAGTTATCAGCTTCGGCACCAGGAACAGCCTGCCGACCGCCGAGGGTTCAACACCACGAGCACTCGAGGAATCGAGCACTCGACAGATCGAGCACTCAACACTACGGGCACTCGACGAATCAAGCGCCCAACAGCTTGAGAGTGAAACAGCTCGAGCAGTCAGCCAGGTCGGCGAGCAGAGGGGAAGACATGGAATTCGGAATATTCACCATCGGAGACGTCACCACCGATCCGACGAACGGCACGACCGTCTCGGAGCACCAGCGGATCAAGAACACGGTGGAGATCGCGAAGAAGGCCGAAGAGGTCGGACTCGACGTCTTCGCGACCGGCCAG
>NZ_JAPSIB010000016.1:0-17111 GCF_031179145.1 Brevibacterium sp. | reverse complement strand
CATCGGAGACGTCACCACCGATCCGACGAACGGCACGACCGTCTCGGAGCACCAGCGGATCAAGAACACGGTGGAGATCGCGAAGAAGGCCGAAGAGGTCGGACTCGACGTCTTCGCGACCGGCCAGCACCACAACCCGCCGTTCGTGGCGCCCGCCAACCCGCCGGTCCTGCTCGCCAACATCGCGGCCCAGACGAGCGAGCTGCAGCTGTCGACGGCGACGACACTCATCACCACGACCGATCCCGTGCGCATCGCCGAGGACTACTCGTACGCTCAGCATCTGTCCGAAGGGCGGATCAGTCTGATCATGGGGCGGGGGAACACCGGCCCGGTCTACCCGTGGTTCGGCAAGGACATTCGGTCGGGCATTCCGCTGGCGGTCGAGAACTACAACCTGCTCTACCGTCTGTGGCGGGAGAAGAACCTCGACTGGGAGGGCAAGTTCCGCACTCCGCTGAGTGGCTTCACGGTCACTCCCTGGCCCCTCGACGACGTCCCTCCCTTCGTCTGGCACGGGTCGATCCGCAGCCCGGAGATCGCCGAACAGGCCGCCTACTACGGTGACGGATTCTTCCACAACAACATCTTCTGGCCGACCTCGCACACCGCGCGGATGGTCCAGCTCTACCGCCAGCGGTATGAGTACTACGGCCACGGCGCCGCTCACCAGGCGATCGTCGGACTGGGAGGCCAGGTGTTCATGCGCAAGAACTCGCAGGACGCGGTCCGGGAGTTCCGGCCCTACTTCGACAACGCCCCCGTGTACGGGCACGGGCCGAGCCTCGAGGACTTCGCCGCGCAGACCCCGCTGACCGTCGGGTCGCCGCAGCAGGTCATCGAACGGACCCTGAGCTTCCGGGACTGGGCCGGTGACTACCAGCGCCAGCTGTTCCTCATCGATCATGCCGGGCTGCCGCAGAAGACGGTGCTGGAACAGCTCGACCTCCTCGGCGAGCAGGTCATTCCCGTCCTGCGTGAGGAGTTCGCGAAGAATCGTCCGGCCGATGTGCCGGACGCACCCACCCATGAATCCCTGGTCGCGCGCCACCGCGCCGGCCAGGATCCGATCCCCGGCGGGGGAGAAGGATCGCGCGCCTGGGCCGACCGTCTCGCGCGCGAAGCAGAAGCAGGAGTGAGCCAGAAATGAAGATCCTCAGTGTGACGACGTCTCTGAGTGAGGACTCGAGCACCCTCAAGCTCGCCGACAGGATTCTGACCGCGGCAGCCGCAGCGGGGGAGGAGCAGGGGTTCGCGGTCGAGACGGAGCACGTCAACATCCGCACCCTGACCACCGCCCTGACGGACATGACCCTGACCGGATTCCGGTCCGAAGAGCTCGAGGAGGCTTTCGCCGCCGTCGCCGAGGCGGATGCGATCGTCACCGTCACCCCGGTGTACAAGGTGGCGCCGGTGGGAGTGCACACCCTGTTCTGGCAGCTCATCGACGACAAGGCGCTGGCGGGGATCCCGGTGCTCATCGGCTCGACCGGTGGCACAGCCCGGCATTCGCTGGCCGCCGAGACCGTGCTGCGCCCGGTGCTGTCCTACCTCAAGGGCCTCGTGGTCCCCACCTCGGTGTTCGCGGCAACCGATGATTGGGGCAGCGTCGAGGGCGGCCGCAGCCTGAGCGGCCGGATCCGTCAGTCGGCCGAGGAGCTCGTGACCCTGACCGCGTCGGTGAGAGGACTCTCCGGCGCCGAGGCGGACGGTCGGGGACAGCGTCACGGCCCGGGGGAGCTCGGGCAGCGCAGCGCTCGGCCGAGGCGCAGCCTCGACGACGAGTTCGACCCCGAGCGCATCACCCCGTTCGCACAGCTGCTGGAGGGGTGACGATGGCCGAGGAGGTTCAGCCGATCAGATTCGGACAGCAGTCCGAAGCGCTCGCCCAGCGGAGCTGGAGGCGCTATCTCGAGACGACTCAGCGCATCAGCCAGTTGCTCGAGACCAGACTCAAGGCTCGGACGGGACTGGTGCTCGGCGACTACAACGTGCTCCTGCTGCTGTGGGAGGCTCCGGAGCGGACGCTGACGATGGGCGCGTTGGCGAAGCGGCTCGTGTTCTCACCATCGCGGCTCACGTACCGGATCAAGGTCCTCGAGGACGCTGGTCTGGTGGCGAAGACCGAATGTCCCCAGGACAAGCGGGCGCACAATGTCTCGCTCACCGAGAAGGGCGGCCAGGCATTCCTGGCCGCGGCCCGCGTGCACAGGCAGCACATCGACGAGGTGTTCCTCAACCACGTCAGCGATGAGGAGCTCGCCGTCATCGAGCAGGTGTTCACGAGGATCGACTCAGCCCTGCCGGAGTGAGGCGGCGGGTTCGTCGTCCTTCGAGGTCGGCCGAAGTCTCCTCGAGTCGCGGGCTTGGAGGCAGGACTGAGACTCGTGCCACAATGAGGACATGTCGATCAAGACCATCGCCTTCCCGAACTCCGAACTCCGCAATCGCGTCATCGCTCGGATCCCCGCCCACCAGCGTGCCGACGCGGACCTCGTCGTGTACTCGGCTGAAGAGAAGTCGGCCAAGCTGAGCAGGGACGACATCGACGTCCTCATCCTCCCGTACCTCGAGGCAGGACCGACGATCGAGCTTCTCGACGACCTGCCCAATCTCCGCCTCGTCATCACCCAGACCACCGGCTACGATCCGGTCGCCCACCTGCCCGAGCGCGGGATCGCGGTGGCCACGGCGTCGGGCGTCCACACCGGAGGCACGGCCGAACTCGCCGTCGCCCTGACCTTGGCCAGCCTGCGTGGAATCGACGACGCCGTGCGCAACCAGGTCGCGCGCGTCTGGGACCACCGCCGCCACCGCTCTCTTCAGGACCGCCGCGTGATGATCATCGGAGCCGGGGAGATCGGGGCGGCGATCGCGGATCGGTTCGCGCCCTTCGACATCAAGCTCACCCGAGTCGCGACCCGCGCCCGGACCGACGATCGAGGCGAGATCCATGGCGTCGACGAACTGCCCCGGCTCCTGCCCCATACCGAGGTCGTCGTCCTCATCACCCCGCTGACCGATGAGACTCACCATCTCGTGGACAGGGACTTCCTCGCCCAGCTGCCCGACAACGCCCTCATCGTCAACGTCGCCCGCGGCAAGGTCGTCGACACCGATGCCCTCGTCGCCGAACTCTCCACTGGTCGCCTCCATGCGGCACTCGATGTCGTCGACCCCGAGCCGCTGCCGGAGAAGCATCCCCTGTGGGGAACCCCGAACACCCTCATCACCCCTCACGTGGGCGGTGACACCTCGGCATTCGAGCCGCGCGTCGTGCAGATTCTGGCCGAGCAGGTGCGCCGGATCAACGACGGGCAGGCGCCGCTCAACCTCGTCCGGATCGACTGACGACAAGGGTTCCAATATGCGAGAACTTCGCCGATGAGAAGGTGTCTCGGGCGTAGAGTGCGATCATGAGCATTCATCCAGACCCCTCCACTGTCGACATCAAACCACGTTCCCGCGATGTCACCGATGGCCTCGAATCCACCGCCTCGCGCGGCATGCTCCGAGCCGTCGGAATGGGCGACGACGACTGGGCGAAGCCCCAGATCGCCATCGCCACCTCCTGGAACGAGATCACCCCCTGCAACCTGTCTCTCCAGCGCCTCGGCGGTGCCGCCAAAGAAGGCGTCCACGCGGCCGGCGGCTACCCGCTGGAGTTCGGCACCATCTCCGTCTCCGACGGAATCTCGATGGGTCACGAGGGCATGCACTACTCGCTCGTCTCCCGCGAGGTCATCACCGACTCCGTCGAGACCGTGATGAGCGCCGAACGCCTCGATGGCTCCGTCCTCATGGCCGGCTGCGACAAGTCGATCCCGGGAATGCTCATGGCCGCGGCCCGCCTCGGCCTCTCCAGCGTCTTCCTCTACAACGGCTCGATCATGCCGGGCACCGCGAAGCTCGCCGACGGCAGTGAAAAGGAAGTCACGCTCATCGACGCCTTCGAGGCCGTCGGCGCCTGCCGCGCCGGAACCATGAGCCGTGAGGACGTCGACGCCATCGAACGCGCCGTGTGCCCGGGCGAAGGCGCCTGCGGCGGAATGTACACGGCGAACACGATGGCCTCGGCCGCCGAGGCGATGGGCATGTCCCTGCCCGGATCCGCGGCACCGCCGGCGATCCACCGCAACCGCACGATCTTCGCCCGCCAGTCAGGTGAGGCGATCGTCAACCTGCTCCGCCAGGGGATCACGGCGCGCGACATCATCACCCGTGAGTCCCTGCTCAACGCGGTCGCCGTGACCATGGCCTTCGGCGGTTCGACCAACGCCGTGCTCCACCTGCTCGCCATCGCCTACGAGGCGAATGTCGAACTCACCCTCGACGACTTCAACCGGATCGGCGACAAGGTTCCGCACCTCGGCAACGTCAAGCCCTTCGGCGAGTACGTCATGAACGACGTGT
Source organism: Brevibacterium sp. (assembly GCF_031179145.1). Taxonomy (GTDB): domain Bacteria; phylum Actinomycetota; class Actinomycetes; order Actinomycetales; family Brevibacteriaceae; genus Brevibacterium. The sequence goes on along the minus strand of NZ_JAPSIB010000016.1, from coordinate 12,698 downwards.
TCAAGATCGGCGGCGTGCCCGTGGTCATGAAGGCGCTGCTCGACAACGGCCTGCTCAACGGCGATTGCCTGACGGTGACCGGCAAGACCGTCGCCGAGAACCTCGAGAAGATCAATCCACCGGACCCCGACGGCAAGATCCTGCGGGCACTCGACAACCCGATCCACGCCACGGGTGGACTCACCGTGCTCAAGGGATCGCTCGCCCCCGAAGGTGCGGTCGTGAAGTCGGCCGGTTTCGACGCCGACATCTTCGAAGGCACAGCACGGGTCTTCAACCAGGAGCAGCCGGCGATGGACGCCGTCCTCAATGGAGAGCTGAAGAAGGGCGACGTCGTCGTCATCCGCTACGAGGGCCCGAAGGGCGGCCCGGGCATGCGCGAGATGCTCGCGATCACCGGAGCGATCAAGGGTGCGGGGATCGGCAAGGACGTCCTGCTCATCACTGACGGCCGCTTCTCCGGCGGATCGACGGGCCTGTGCATCGGTCACGTCGCCCCTGAGGCGGTTGACGGCGGACCCATCGCGTTCGTCGAGGACGGCGACAGGATCACCGTCGACATCGCCGCCCGCTCGATCGAGCTCCACGTCGACGAGGCGGTGCTCGCGGAACGTCGCAAGACCTGGACGATCCCGGAGAACCACCGCCTCACCGGCGTGCTCGGCAAGTACGCCAAGCTTGTCCGTTCGGCTTCCACCGGAGCCGTCTGCTACTGAGCCTGGATCAGCGGTTTCGGCTGCCGGACGCTGAGCGGCAGCCTCGGCTGTCGAGCGGGGTTCGCTGCTGAACTGAGAACACCATCGCCGAGGCGGTGCGGACCGACGTCCGCACCGCCTCGGCGATTTCACAGATCGGGCGGGGTCCCGGGCACCGCGGCCGCAGACAGGGAGGGATAGATATGAGGATCGTCGTGCTCGACGACTATCAGCGGGTGGCTTCCCGGTTCGGTGACTTCGCCTCACTCGACGCCGAGGTGGAGTACGTCGACCGTCCGATCGTCGACACCGAGGAACTCGTCGAAGTGCTCACCGGCGCCGAGGTGGTTGTCGCTATGCGTGAGCGCACGGCATTCACGGCACAACGGCTGTCCCGGCTGCCTGACCTGCGGCTGCTCGTCACGACGGGACGGGTGAACGCGTCGATCGATATGGCGACCGCTCGAGACCGGGGCGTCGTCGTCTGTGGGGCCGAGTCGACTACCTCGGCGACGCCGGAGTTGACCTGGGGACTCATCCTCTCCGTGCTCCGCCACATCCCGGCCGAGGACGCTGCGATCCGTGCCGGTGGATGGCAGTCGACGATCGGGGTCGATCTGGAGGGCCGGCGCCTCGGCACAGTGGGGCTGGGCAGGTTGGGGACGAGAGTCGCCCGGGTCGGGCTCGCCTTCGGGATGGACGTCGTCGCCTGGAGCCAGAACCTCACGGAAGCACGCGCCGCCGAGCATTCGGTGCGGGCGGTGAGCAAGGAGGAGCTGTTGGCCACCAGCGACGTCGTCTCCGTCCATTACCAGCTCAGCGATCGCAGTCGGGGGCTGATCGGCGCCGCCGAACTCGCCCTGATGAAGCCCGAGGCGGTGCTCGTCAACACCTCGCGGGCGGGGCTCATCGACACCCGGGCACTGCTCGAGGCACTGGAATCCGGGAGCATCGGCGGAGCGGGGCTCGACGTCCACGACGCCGAGCCCCTCCCCTCCGATCACCCGATTCGCCGAGCGCCGCGCACCGTGATCACGCCGCACCTCGGCTATGTCACGGAGCGGACCTATCGGATCTTCTACTCCCAGGCCGTCGAGGACATCGTCGCCTGGCAGGCCGGCCGGCCCCTGCGTCGCCTCAACTGACGCGACTGCGCAGGTCCGGCTGAGCGGGCAGGGCTGGTCGGTCCGGCTGGAAGGGTCGGCTCAGTTCACCAGGCCTTGAAGCACTGCGCTCAGTTCACGTCGGCAGGGTCGGAGGCGACACGGCCGTTGTTCTCCAGAGCGTCGATGGAGGAGATCTCCGCATCGCTGAGTTCGAAGTCGAAGACGTCGAAGTTCTCCTGCATCCGAGTCCGGTTGTTCGACTTCGGGAAGACGATGTGGCCCTTCTGCAGGTGCCAGCGGATGATCGTCTGCGCCCACGACTTGCCGTGGGTGCTCGCGATCTCACCGATCACGGTGGAGGCGTAGTCGACCTTGCCCTGGCCCAGAGGACCCCAGGCTTCGATCTTGATGTCGTGCTCGACAAGCAGCGGGCGGGACTCGACCTGCTGGAACTGCGGGTGGCATTCGATCTGGTCAACCGCGGGGATGATGCCGGTGTCGAGGATCTCCGGCAGATAGCGGTGGTCGAAGTTCGACACGCCGATCGAGGTCACCAGACCCTGCTCCTGGTAGGACGGGAATGCCTCCCAGGTCTCGACCGAGTTGTTGTTCGCCGGGGTCGGCCAGTGAATGAGGTAGAGGTCCACGTGGTCGAGTCCGAGCTTCTCAAGACTCTCACCCAGGGCTCGCTTCGACTCCCCAGAGCCGTGGCGGTCGTTCCAGAGCTTCGTGGTGACGAAGAGCTCGTCGCGGGCGATGCCGGACTTCGCGAGCGCGCGTCCAACGCCCTCCTCATTGCCGTAGATGGCAGCGGTGTCGATGTGGCGGTAGCCGACTTCGAGCGCGTCGGTGACGATGCGCTCGGTCTCGGCAGGGTCGACCTTGAAGACTCCGAAGCCCAGCTGCGGGATCGTCTTGCCGTCGTTGAGAGTGAGAGTGGGAACCGTCATAGTGCCACCTTTCGATGCAGGGATGGATTGGCTCCTCCGGGGAGGATGATCTCGAGCCTATAACGTCGGACTGACTCGACGCTCGGAGAGCGGCTCAATCGGTGAAGACGGCGTGGACGTCTCCGGTGAGGACGCGTCCGCCCAGCTCGGCGAGTTCGAGGACGACCGCCGATCCGACGACCTCGGCGCCGAGATCCCTCACGAGGGCCTGGGCCGCCTGCAGCGTCCCGCCGGTGGCGAGGATGTCATCGACGAGCAGGACCCTGTCGCCGGGGTGGAGGACGTCGGGTCCCTCGATCGTGGCGGTGCCGTACTCCAGGGAATAGGACACCGAGGCGGCCGGTCGCGGCAATTTTCCCGCTTTGCGGATCGGCAGGATGCCTGCGCCGGTCAGTGCCGAGATGTATCCGGCGAAGAGGAAGCCGCGCGCCTCCAGTCCGCCGACGCAGTCGAAGCCGCCGCGGAAGGGTTCGATGAGGGCTTCGGTGACTGCGCGCATCGCCGCCGCGTCGGCGAGCAGGGGTGAGATGTCTCGGAACTGGACTCCCGGCTGCGGGTAGTCGGGAATCCGCGTGATGAGAGTGGCTGCGCGCTCGAGTTCGGTCACGGGTCTACGATACTCGGCGGCCGGATCGGACAAGCGAGGGCCGGTCCTCCCAACACCCGCTGATCCGCCGAAACCCTGACCAAACTGCGGAAATCTTCACGTTCGGCGAGTATCGTCCGAGTACGGACACTCTCTCGCCGGAGGTTGGCATGGAATCGGCACACAGACGCATTTCGTTGGCCGAAGCATTCTCCCGGGTGCCGCGTGAGCGGTTCCTGCCCGGTGACCAGCGAGAGCTCGCCGGGATCAATGTGCCGTTGCCTATCGGCCAGGGGCAGACGAATTCACAGCCGAGCACGGTCGTGGACATGCTCGAACTCCTCGACGCGCAGCCGGGGGATCGCGTGCTCGACCTGGGCTCCGGCTCGGGCTGGACGACAGCGCTGCTCGGCGTCATCGTCGGCGATGAGGGCCGTGTGTTCGGCGTCGAGCGACAACTCGACCTCGTCGAAGTCTCCCGCCGAGTCGTGGCCACCTTCGAGCTCGGCAACCTCGACATCGTTGCGGCAGAAACCGGAGTTCTCGGTCTGCCCGAGGAGGCGCCGTTCGACCGGATCCTCGTCTCCGCCCAGCCGGACTCGCTGCCGCAGGAGCTTGTCGAGCAGCTCGGCCCCGGTGGGGTCATGGTGATTCCCGTCGCCGGCACGATGCTGCGGGTGGAGCGGACCGGGCCGGGTGCGGACGACGTCTCGATCAGCCGGCACGGTCGCTACAGCTTCGTGCCCCTGATCAGCGACTGAACTCGATCTCCCGTGCCTGGCCGCTGTCACCGACTTCCGGTGCCTGGCCACTGTCACCGACCTCCGGTGCCGGATCAGCCGATCATGTAGGCGAAGCCGTTTCCGCAAGCGGCGAGACGTTGGGTGAAGACCTGAGCTTGATGGAGGACCTGCTGTGCGGTGCGCCGGGCGTCTTCGAGTGACGTGTGCGGGTAGTGAGCGACTTCCCCCTGGGCGACTGATTCGACCTCCACGCTGATCAGATCCTCGGCGATGAGGACAGTCTCGTCCGGAGTGATGGCCCGCAACCAGGGATCCCACCCATAGTCCCAGCTCACGCATTGGGTCACCTGGCCTTCGAACATGCGAAAGCACGGTCGACCTGGGAAATCCGAGATCGGATCCGGAGCAGAGGCGAATTGGAAGGCATGGAATGTCTTGTCGAGATCCAGGAGGATGTGCCCCTCTGGCTGTTCTCTTCTCCACGCTTCCATGACCGGATTGGCTGTCAGAGCGAATTCCGGTCGCTTGACCACGAGTTCGGTCAGTTCGGCAGGATAGGCGCAGGCAAAATAGGTGATTCCCATGACAGAAGGATACAGCAAAAGACATCAAATTACATCAAACTCTATGAAGCGGGCATCGGTTAGATCAAACTCCTTCTTCAATCACACCAAAGTGTCGCGCCAGGCGCGGTGGAGTTCGGCGAACCTCCCGGTGCCGGAGATCAGCTCGCTCGGGGCGCCGTCCTCGATGATCCGGCCGGCCTCCATGACCAGGACCCGATCGGCTATCTCGACCGTGGACAGCCGGTGGGCGATGATGATCGCCGTCCGTCCCTCGAGGACCGTGGCCAGAGCATTCTGCACGAGACGCTCGGACGGGATGTCCAGATGCGCGGTCGCCTCGTCGAGGACGACGACGTCGGGGTCGGCGAGGAACACCCGGGCGAACGACACCAGCTGGCGTTGGCCCGAGCTCAGACGCCCGCCGCGCTTCTTCACATCCGTGCCATAGCCCTCGGGCAGCCTGCGGACGTATGGGTCGAGGCCCACCGCACGGGCAGCGGCCACCACCTCGGCGTCGGAGGCGTCAGGATTGCCGATGCGGATGTTGTCGGCGATCGTGCCGGCGAACAGGAACGACTCCTGAGTCACCATGACCACGCTCGAGCGCAGCTCGTCATCGGCGAGGTCGCGCAGATCCACTCCGTCGAGTCGGACCGCGCCCTCGCTCGGATCGTAGAACCGGGTGACGAGCTTGACCAGGGTCGATTTGCCGGCCCCGGTGGCTCCGACGAGGGCCACGATCTGCCCGGCCGGGATCGTCAGGTCGAAGCGGGGGAGCACCTCGGCGCCCTTACCGTAGCTGAACCGCACCCCCGAGAATTCGATGCTGCGCCCGGTCGCCGCCGAAGCGTGCGCTTCCGAGACAGGGGACACCGAGGTTCGCATCGCCGATGTGTGCGGCGGCAGCGGTGTCGCCTGGACCGGTTCGACCACCTCGGGGTCGGTGTCGAGCACGGCTGCGATCTTCTCCAGGGCCGCCGAGGCGGACTGGTAGAGGTTGAACGACTGGACCAGCTCGTCGAGGGGACCGTAGAACCGGCGCAGGTAGAGGATGAACGCCGCGAGCACCCCGATCTGCGTCGTTCCCTCGATGACGAGCCAGGCGCCGACGACGATGATCGCCGTCTGCGTGATATTGCCGACGAGCCGGGTGGAGCCGGCGAACCAGGCCACGCCCTGGAGCGCGTCGGTGTTGGCATCGCGGTACGTCGAATCGTGGTCATGAAGCGTGTCGCGGCGGTCGGGCTGGCGGCGGTAGGCCTGGACGGCGCGGATCCCGCCCATCGTCTCGACGAAGTGCACGATGACCTTCGCGATCGACGTGCGGGTGCGGCGGTAGGCGGTGCGCTGCGAGGTGTGGGCGGCCTTCGTGATGAAGAACAGCGGGATGAATCCGGCGAAGACGACCATCGCCAATGGCACGTCGAGCACGATGAGGGTGACGGCGATGAAGAGCATCTGCAGCAGCGCCAGCGCGGTCTCGAACAGTGCATAGGAGAGGAACTGCTGCACCGATTCCATGTCCGAGGTCTGCCGCGACACCAGCCGGCCGGAGCTCGACTTCTCGTGGTAGCCGAGGTCGAGGCGCTGGACGTGGACGAAGACCCGGGCGCGCAGGGTGAAGAGGATCCTCTGCGCGGTGATGCCGACCAGCCTGGTGGACACGAATGCCAGGGCCGCCGAGGCGACCGTGGAGGAGACGAACAGCGAGACCGCGCGGATGAGCGGGATGGGGTCCCCGTCCACGGCGCGGGGGACGCCGGTGTCGAGTGCCTCGGCGATGAAGATCGGACCGATGATGAGGAGCAGTGCGGTGAGGACGACGATGACGAGCAGGAACAGCGCCATCGCCAGATGCGGGCGGATGAGGGAGCGCAGCAGTGCGCGCGCCTTCTTCGCGATGTCGGGTGGCAGCTCTTCGACCGTGTCGTCGCGATCGGCGTTCATTCCTCCGCTCCTGTCCCGCGTGATTCCGTCATCGCGCCGGCGCCCATGAGCTCCCGGTAGAGCGGCGAGGTGGCGAGCAGCTCCTCGTGGGTGCCCAGCGCCGCGATCCGGCCCTCGTCGAGCACGGCGACGACGTCGGCGAGTGCCGCCGTCGATGGACGGTGGGCGATGACGAGGGTGGTGGATTCGGGCAGGATCTCCCGCAAGGCCCGCTGCACGCGGTCCTCGGTGTCGACGTCGACCGCGGACAGTGGGTCGTCGAGGACGAGGATGCGAGGCTTGCCGATGACAGCCCGGGCCAGGGCCAGGCGCTGACGCTGCCCGCCGGACAGGGACAGGCCCTGTTCGCCCACCTCGGTGTCGATGCCGTTCGGGAGACGTTCGACGAAATCCTTGGCGCACACGATCTCCAGCGCCCTCCGGATCTCGTCGTCACCGGCTCCGGGGGAGCCCATTGCGACGTTCTCGGCGACCGAGGCGGAGAACAGGATCGGATCCTCGAACGACACGGACACCAGGCGGCGCAGCTCATTGACCGGCATGTCGCGGATGTCGACGCCGTCGATGCGCACGGCGCCGCCGGTGACGTCCTGGAGTCTGGGCACGAGTGCGGCCACGGTCGTCTTGCCGGCTCCGGTGGTGCCGACGAGGGCCAGGGTCTGGCCGGGCGCGATGCGCAGGTCGAGCGCCGTGAGCGTGTTCACCTCGGTGTCGGCGAAGTGGAAGTCGACGTCGTCGAAGACGAGCTCGCCGCGGTGGTGCCCGACGTCGGGATCGTCGGCGATGGTTCCGTCGGCGTCGGTGATCTCGTGCCGGATGTCGATGACCTCCCAGTACCTCGCGGCCGCAGTCAGCGACATCAGAGCATCGGCGAGCAGGAACCCGAGCATCTCGATCGGCATCCGCAGCACCATCGAGATCGTCACCCCCGCGACGACTGCTCCGATCGTCGTCCACCCTTCGACGACGCCCCAGGTGCCCACGCCGACGATCGCCGCCTGCGCCAGAGTGGGAAGGAGGAGCAGGACGCTCCAGAACCAGGAGTCGAGCTTCGCCTTGCGGATCTCGAGGCCGCGCAGCTTCGTCGACAGCGAGGAGAAGCGGGCGGCTGCCCAGGGGGAGCGGCCGAAGGACTTGAGGATGCGGATGCCCTGGATCGACTCCTCGACGGCGGTCGCGATCTCACCGACCGTGTCCTGTGACTGCCGGGAGGTCTCGCGGTACCTCTTCTCGAAGATCGACACGGTGACGATCGTCGGAACCGCCATGACGAGCATGATGAGGCCGAAGATCGGCTGCAGGGCGGTGAGCATGATCGTGCCGACGATGATGACGAGAGGCATGACCAGGAGGAAGGGGATCCCGAAGGCGAAGAACCGACGCAGCTGGGACAGGTCGTTGATCGCCCGCGAGAGCAGCTGACCCGACTCCCACGAGTCGTGGATCGCCACCGAGGTGTACTGGAGCCGGTCGAACAGCCGAGAGCGCCACTTCACCTCCCAAGCGGAGACGACAGGGGCGACGACCATGCGGCGGGCCCAGAGCGCGAGAGCCTCGGCGATGCCGATCGCCAGCACACCGAGCACGGGCCACCACAGGCCGTCGAGATCGCCGTGCGCGATGGGTCCGTCGATGATGTGGCCGGTGATCAGGGGGACGAGGAGCTGGATGCCGTTGGCGAACAGGGTGAGGAGGAGGACGAGGATGTAGACGCCGATGCGCTCACGCACATCAGGCCAGAATCGGAGCAGGGGATGCACAGTTGCCAATCTAGTCCCACTCTGTGACACAGTCCACAGCAGCGAAGGGACGCCCGTCTGTCCGCACGGGAGCTCAGTGGCCTTGGAGCGGGCCGAGGAGAGACCAGTGACCCGTCTCACCCCTCAGGCAGGTGTTGTCCCATGATCCGAGACGTTCCATTGCGTCGTTTGACACCCCACTTGCGGGGAGGGTTCTATTGAGGCATGACTCACCTTCTCGTCGTCGTCATTAGCCAGCGCGCGGATCACCCGTAGCCTGTCAGTACGACACGTTCCGCGCGCCCCTACCGACACCGGAGGGGCATTTTTTATGCGGAAACGAGTGGGATCACTAGGAAGGACAGAAACGATGGCAGCCACGCCCTCGGCACAGAAGGCGGCATCAGGCAGTGCTCCCGGCACAGCCACGGTGACCGCCACCCCGTCAAGCATCCGACGAAACTCGACCCCGGAGGTCCTCACGGGCGCGCAGGCGATCGTGCGCAGTCTCGAGCGACTCGGGGTCGACACTGTATTCGGCCTCCCCGGCGGCACCATCCTTCCGACCTACGATCCGCTGTTCGAGACCGACAAGATCCGCCACATCCTCGTCCGTCATGAGCAGGGGGCCGGGCACGCGGCCGAAGGCTATGCCGCGGCCTCGGGCAAGCTGGGAGTGTGCATCGCCACCTCCGGGCCCGGAGCGACCAACCTCATCACGGCGCTCGCCGATGCCCACATGGACTCCGTCCCGCTGCTCGCGATCACCGGTCAGCAGAGCTCGAAGCTGCTCGGCACCGACGCGTTCCAGGAGGCCGACATCGTCGGAATGACGATGCCGGTGACCAAGCACAGCTTCCTCATCACCAAGCCCGAGGACATTCCCGGCGCACTCCTCAACGCCCACCACATCGCCACCACCGGCCGGCCCGGTCCGGTGCTCGTCGACATCACGAAGGACGCGCAGACCAGCACCGCTCCCTTCGTCTGGCCCGAGGAGCCGCAGCTGCTCGGCTACCGGCCGGTCCTCAAGCCTCACGCCAAGCAGATCCGCGAGGCCGCGCGGCTCATCTCCGAGTCCCAGCGCCCCGTCTTCTACATCGGCGGTGGCGTCATCCGCTCGGAGGCGGAGAAGGAGCTGCTCAAGCTCGCCGAGGCGACCCGGATTCCCGTCGCCACGACGCTGATGGCCCGGGGTGCCTTCCCCGACTCCCATGAGCTGCACGTGGGCATGCCGGGGATGCACGGGACCGTGCCCGCCGTCACCGCCTTCCAGAAGTCCGATCTTCTCATCGCCATCGGCGCCCGCTTCGACGATCGCGTCACCGGCAATCTCGATTCGTTCGCCCCGAACGCCAAGGTCATCCACGCCGACATCGATCCGGCGGAGATCGGGAAGAACCGCGAGGTCGACGTGGCGATCGTCGGCGACGCCCGGGAAGTCCTCGCCGAGATGCTCGCCGAGCTCAAGGACAAGTTCCCCAAGGCGCTCGAGCGCGAGCGTGAGCCGTGGTGGCGGCTGATCAACCGGCTGAAGACGACGTACCCGCTCGGCTACACCTCCCACGAGGAGCTCTGCGATCCGCAGTACGTGATCTCGCGCATCTCCGCACTGACGGGCCCGGAAGCCGTCTATGCCGCAGGCGTCGGTCAGCACCAGATGTGGGCCGCCCAGTTCGTCGAGTTCGAACGCCCCAAGTCGTGGCTCAACTCCGGCGGACTCGGCACGATGGGCTATTCGGTCCCTGCGGCGATGGGCGCCAAGGTCGCCGAGCCCGACCGGGTGGTGTGGGCGATCGACGGCGACGGCTGCTTCCAGATGACGAATCAGGAACTGGCCACCTGCACGCTCAACAACATCCCGATCAAGGTCGCCATCATCAACAACTCGTCCCTGGGCATGGTGCGCCAGTGGCAGACGCTGTTCTACGACGGCCGGTACTCCAACACCGACCTCAACACCGGTCACGAGACGATCCGGATCCCCGACTTCGTCAAGCTCGCCGAATCCTATGGCTGCCTCGCTCTCCGCGTGGACGCCAACGAGGACGTCGACGCGGCGATCCAGACGGCACTCGAGACCAATGACCGACCCGTCGTCATCGACTTCACCGTCCCGCCGGACGCCATGGTGTGGCCGATGGTCGCGGCCGGGGTGTCCAATGACGAGATCCAGTACGCCCGCGGGATCCGACCCGAATTCGAGGACGAGGGTGACGAGCAGGCCGAAGCCCAGTTCGCCGAGGCAAGCGATGCCCGGGGCATCGCACAGATCGAAGGAGGCCTGGAATGAACAACCGGCACACACTCTCCGTCCTGGTGGAGAACAAGCCCGGCGTGCTGACCCGCTTCACCGGCCTCATCGCCCGGCGCGGTTTCAACATCCACAGCCTCGCCGTGGGCGTGACCGAACACGACGAGCTCTCGCGCATCACGGTGGTCGTCGACGTGGGCGGCGTGCCGCTCGAGCAGGTGACCAAGCAGCTCAACAAGCTCGTCAACGTCATCAAGATCGTCGAGCTCGAACCCGCCACTTCCGTGCGCCGGGCCCACGTGATCTACAAGGTCAAGGCCAACGCCTCGACCCGGCCGCAGGTGGCAGCCGCGGTGGAGATGTTCCGCGCCAAGATCGTCGACGTCTCGACCGACTCCGTGTGTGTCGAGGCGACCGGTGAGCTCGGCAAGGTCGAGGCGCTGCGCGAAGTGCTCGAGCCGTTCGGGATCAAGGAGATCGTGCAGTCGGGAACCGTGGCGATCGGCCGCGGACCGAAGTCGATCACCGACCGCGCGCTGCGCGGCTGAGCCGGCCACCACCTCGGCGGGGATTCCTGCACGACTGTCGCGGGGGGCGGCCCCACGATCAGCGTTCCAAGATCTGGAACACAACGCGTCTCAATAAATGAACTGCAGTACCGAAGTGTGAAACAATGGGGTCGTACCCCGAATTCTCAAAGGAGCAAGAACAATGGCAGAACGCTATTACGATGACAACGCCGACCTGTCCGTCATCCAGGGCAAGAAGGTCGCGGTCATCGGTTACGGCAGCCAGGGCCACGCGCACGCACTGAGCCTGCGCGATTCCGGCGTCGAGGTTCGCATCGGCCTCAAGGAGGGCTCGGCCAGCCGCGACAAGGTCGCCGCCGAGGGCCTCGAAGTCGGCACCCCCGCCGAGGTGGCCGAATGGGCCGATGTCATCGTGATCCTGGCTCCGGACCAGGTTCAGGCCGAGATCTACAACAACGAGATCGCTCCTCACCTCTCCGCTGGCAAGGCCCTGCTCTTCGCCCACGGCTTCAACATCCGCTTCGGCTACATCCAGGCTCCTGATGATGTCGACGTCATCATGGTCGCCCCCAAGGGCCCGGGCCACGTCGTGCGTCGCGAGTACGTCGACGGCCGCGGCGTGCCGGTTCTCGTGGCCGTCGAGGCCGACGCCTCCGGCAAGGCCTGGGACACCGTGCTCTCCTACGCGAAGGCCATCGGCGGCCTGCGCGCCGGCGGCATCAAGACCACCTTCACCGAGGAGACCGAATCCGACCTCTTCGGTGAGCAGACCGTCCTCTGCGGTGGCGTCTCCCACCTCGTGCAGTACGGCTTCGAGACTCTGGTCGAGGCCGGCTACCAGCCGGAGATCGCCTACTTCGAGGTCCTCCACGAGCTCAAGCTCATCGTCGACCTGATGGTCGAGGGCGGCATCGCCAAGCAGCGCTGGTCGATCTCCGACACCGCTGAGTACGGCGACTACGTCTCCGGTCCTCGCGTCATCACCCCGGACGTGAAGACCAACATGAAGGAAGTCCTCAACGACATCCAGAACGGCGCCTTCGCCGAGCGGTTCATGAACGACCAGAAGAACGGTGGAGCCGAATTCAAGGAGCTGCGCAGCAAGGAAGAGCAGCACCCGATCGAGGCGACCGGCCGCGAACTGCGCAAGATGTTCGCGTGGCTCAAGGACACCGACGACGACTACACCGAGGGCACTGCCGCTCGCTGATCGTCGCGAGGCTGCACGGCTGACATGCCGCAGCGGCTCGGGATGAGCGGCTGACTTGCCGCAGCCGCTCGGATGAGCGGCGGCAGAGCCGGCACGCATGGCCGGAGGAGACCGAAGGGTTTCCTCCGGCCATGCGTCTTCCCGGCCACCGAGCGGACCACCACGTTGCGAGAGAGCACTCTGCGCGGACACTGCACGAACACTGCAGCTGCCGAACGGACCACTTTCTTTCGAGAGCACCGTCCATACCCTATTTGCCAGGATTGTTGTGAGACAGTTCCTGGCAAATAGGGCGGGGTAGGAGGTACGGCATCATGCTCGCTGCTCAACCCGGAATCACCCCGACAGGGCGTCGCTCGTTCAATAATGATT
>NZ_JAPSIB010000029.1 GCF_031179145.1 Brevibacterium sp. | reverse complement strand
CCGAGCGGCCCGGCCAGGGGGTCGTCCTCGTCGAGCCACATGGCCTCGATCTCGGGAACATCGGCATTGGTGGGCACGTGGTACTCGGCGAGGTCGTGGTTGACGACGTGGCCGAAGCGCGGATCGAGTTCGCTGATCTCCATCAGCGCCATGCCCAGGCCCATCGTCATCCCGCCGATGAACTGCGAGCGCGCCGTGCGGGGGTTGACGATCCGGCCTGCGGAGAACACCCCGAGCATGCGGCTCAGGCGGATCTCCCCGGTCGCCTCGTGGATCCGGACCTCGGCGAAATGGGCGCCGAAGGAGTGGAGCGAGTGCGTCTCGGCAGCCGGGTTCTCTTCGGCCTCACCCTCGGCCTCGGCGCCGATGTCCGGGTCGCGACCATGCCGGGAGCGGAACGTCTTAGCCGCGGTGAACACAGCCGCGCTCCAACTCGCCAGCCCAGTCGAGCCGCCCGCAACGGTCGCGTTCGGGAGGTCGGTGTCGCCGATCCGCAGACGCACCTCGGCGCTGGGCACCTCGAGCGCATCGGCGGCGACCTGGGTCAGGGCCGTCCAGGTGCCGGTCCCGATGTCGGCGGCTCCGATCGCCACCTCATAGCCCTCGGTCGTCAACCTGATCCGGGCGACCGATCCCGCCTGCCGGTTCGCCGGGTACGTCGCCGAGGCCACGCCGGTGCCGATCAGCCACTCACCTCGGCGTCGGGAGCGCGGTTCGGGATCCCGCTCACCCCATCCGAACCTCTCGGCTCCGAGGCGAAGGCAGTCGGCCAACCTCCGCCGGTTGAACGGCAGGCCCGTCTCCGGGTCGGTCTGGGCGTCGTTGCGGATGCGCAGCTCGATCGGGTCGATGCCGGTCGCCTCCGCGAGCTCGTCCATGGCGATCTCGAGTCCGACCATGCCCGGTGCCTCGCCGGGGGCTCGCATCCAGGACGGGACGGGTACGTCGAGCGGGACGAGGCGCTGAGTCAGCCGCCGGTTGTCTCCGGAGTACATGACCTGGGCGGGTTTGATCGCCAGCTCGGGGAACTCCTTCGTCTCTGAGGACATCGCGACCGCGTCGAAGCCGAGCGCGGTGATCGTTCCGTCCCTGCGCGCGCCGAGGCGCACGTGCTGCAGGGTAGGTGCGCGGTAACCGGTGATCGAGAACATCTGCTGCCGGGAGACGGCGTACTTCACCGCTCGCTCAGGCAGCGCGAGAGCGGCCAGCACCGTGAGCATCATGTCCGCGTGCGGGAGGCCCTTCGAGCCGAAGCCGCCGCCCACGTGGGGACTGACGATGTGGATCCGGTCGGGGTCGATCCCGAGGATCGGGGCGAGAGTCGAACGTGCCGGATGAACGCCCTGGGTGGAGGTCCACAGCCTCAGCGCCGTCCCGTCCCAGCGGGCGATCGTCGTGTGCGGCTCCATCGGATTGTTGTGCTCCATCGGCGTGGAGTACCGGGCGTCGACGCGCACCTCGGCCTCGGCGAAGGCGGTCTCGAAGTCCCCCACCGTGATCTCGCCGGAACCGGATTCGGGTTCGCGGGCATCCGGATGGTCCTCACGCAGTTCGACGTCGTGGTCCTCCTGCGCATAGGTGAGAGTGATCAGCCCGGCCGCATGGCGCGCCTGCTCGGGAGTCTCGGCGAGGACGGCGCCGAGGTACTGGCCGCGGAATCCGATCTCGTTCGACCGCAGGATCGCGAGCTCGCCGTCCTCCGTGTCCGCGAGCTCGGGGGCGTTGGCAGGAGTGAGCACGTGGACGACTCCCTCGCTCGCCTCGGCGGCGGAGGTACCGATGTCGACCGCGCGGCCACGGGCGATCTCGGCCTGCACGGGGTAGAGGAACACCGGTTCGTCGACCGGGTGCTCGTAGGCGTAGGGGGCCAGGCCGCGCACCTTGTCGGGCCCGTCGAGGCGCACCGTGCCGGTGCCCACGGCCGAGGTCTGCAGCAGGTCAGCCATCGTCATCCGCTCCTTCGGAGGATCCGGACCGCCCGGCGAGTTCGGTGAGGACCGAGATGATCGCCCCTCTCGCCATCGGAACCTTGAACGCATTGCCGGGCAGCGGCTGGGCGGACTCGAGCTCCGCCTCGGCGGCCCGAGTGAAGGACTCCCGGTTCGGTTCGGCGCCCTGGAGCACCTCCTCGGCGCGGGTGGCGCGCCAAGGCTTGTGGGCGACTCCGCCGAGAGCGATCGCGGCCTCGCGGATCCGGCCCGCCTCGTCGAGGTCGAGTCGCGCCGCGACGGAGACCAGGGCGAAGGCGTAGGAGGCGCGGTCGCGGATCTTGCGATACGTCGAGCGTCCCCGACCGGGCGCGGGCAGCTCGACTGCGACGATGAGGTCGCCGTGATTAAGGACCGTGTCTCGGTTCGGTTCCTCGCCGGGCAGTCGATGGAGGTCGACGACCGGAATGCGGCGTTCCCCGTTCTCGGTGAGGACGATGACCTCGGCGTCGAGTGCGGCCATCGCGACCGCCATGTCCGAGGGGTGGGTGGCGATGCAGCTGGAGGAAGCGCCGAGGATCGCGTGATTGCGGGTGAAGCCCTCGAGCGCGGAACAGCCGGTGCCCGGTTCGCGCTTGTTGCACGGGGTCGAGGCGTCCTGGAAGTAGACGCAGCGGGTCCGCTGGAGAAGGTTGCCGCCGGTGGTCGCGGCGTTGCGCAGCTGTCCGGAGGCGCCGGAGAGCAGCGCGCGGGAGAGCATCGGGTAGTTCGCGCGCACCAGTGGGTGGGCCGCGAGATCGCTGTTGCGCACCATCGCTCCGATGCGCAGCCCGTGGTCGTCGAGCTCACTCACCTGTTCGAGGTCGAGGCGGCTGATGTCGACGACCAGGTTAGGGGCGATGATGCCGAGCTTGAGGTGGTCGACGAGGTTCGTGCCGCCTGCGAGGTAGACGGCGTCGGGACGGTCGGCGAGGGCGATCAGCGCATCGTCGGTGTCGGCTGCACGCTGATAGTCGAAGGGCCTCATCGCGACTCCTCGTCGCCGGCTCGAGCGGTCATCGGGTCCCGGGCTGAATCGTCGCGGGCGGCGGATCGCTGGCCGGCTCGCTTGCCGGTTCGCTGGGCCGCGACCTCGCGGACTGCAGAGACGATGTTGACGTAGGCGCCGCAGCGGCACAGATTGCCGCTCATGCGCTCGCGCACCTCGGCGGATGAGAGATCCACCGGAGCCTCGAGGTCCTCGGTCACGGCGCTCGGGGCGCCCCGGTCCGCCTCGGCGAGCATTCCGGCGGCCGAGCACACCTGACCGGGAGTGCAGTAGCCGCACTGGAAGGCATCGTGGTCGAGGAACGAGCGGTGCAGATCCGAGAGCTCGTCGTTCTCGGCCAGACCGTTCGAGGTGGTGACCTGAGCACCGTCGTGGGACAGCGCCAGCGCCAGGCACGAATTCTGCCGGCGTCCATCGATCAGGACCGTGCAGGCACCGCATTGGCCGTGGTCACAGCCCTTCTTGGGGGACATCACCCCCAGCCGGTCCCGCAGGGCGTCGAGCAGGGTGGTCCGGGCGTCGACGGTGAGCGTGTGCTCCGTGCCGTCGACCCCGAGGTGACGAGAGTAGTCCATGGAGACCTCCTCCGGACAGCAGCGTCGTCCGATCAGAGTATCGGCACGGCTGCGGCCGGACAAGGAACCGGGGAGGCTCACTCACCGTGTCCGCGAGGATGCTGTCAGACGTTGATCTTGACGTCGGCTTCCTTGCGCAGCTTCTCGGCGTACTTCTGGGTTGCCTCGGTCGACTTCTGACTCTTCACCTGCTCCTCGAGCTGCGGGCGAACCTTCTCGAGCGGAGGCATCTGCCCGGCCTGACCGGACTGGGCGCCCATCTGCTCCTGCTGGGTCTTCGCCTGCTGATAGGCGGCGCCGATCTCCTCGTCGCTGACCTTGAACTCCCCGTGCTCATCCTCGATGAGGGCTTCGATGCCGAGCTGGGTCTTCAGCTGCGAATCGACCGCGGCCTCGTCCAGACCCTGCTTCTTCATCGCCGCGAGGAAGTCCTTCTCACTCATCTGGCTCGACTCCGCGGCTTCCTTCAGACCCTTGTCGACCTCTTTGTCGGAGATCGAGATGCCGCGCTTCTTCGCCTCCTGGCTGAGCAGTTCGGTCGCGACCATGTTCTCTGCCGTCTGGGTCTTCAGCTGCTTCTCGTCAACTGGCTGGCCGGACTGCTGAGCCTGCATCGACATCTGCTGGAATTGGGTCTGGAAGAGCGGAATGAACTCGTCCTTCTTGATTTCGGTTCCATTGACGACTGCCACGACGTCGGGAATGCCGGAGACGTCGGGCTTGCCGGACTGTGCCTGATCCTGCTGGCCCTGCGCATCCTGTGCGCCGGACTGGCTCTGTCCCTGCTTCTCGCTGCTCTCGGCCGAGCTCGTCTCAGCGGACGAGGACTCGCTGCCCTGCTGCGCCGAGGCGCCGCACGCGGCCACGGCCACCATCGACGCGGCAAGCGTGAGGCCTGCCCACCATTTGATCTTCTGCACGTTCACTCCAGACATTCGTCGGCATCTCAGGGCCCTGCACCTCAGGACTCTTATCATCGGGCCGACTGGTCAGGCTAACAGTCGCGAGTCACCGCGAGATGTGCAAAGCATCCATGCCGCTTGTGACCTACCCTGAGGGGGACGGCGCCCTGAGTAGGAAGGCGCTGATGCCGACCGAGGAGAGACGATGTCGATTCCGGATTTCCGGACCGAAGCCCAGACCCTGCAGGACGAACTCGTGGCACTGCGCCGCACCCTGCACGCCAATCCGGAACTCGACAGGCATCTGCCCTTCACCCAGCAGACTGTGCTCGCGGAACTGGAGGGGCTCGGTCTCGAGATCACCACGGGCGAGGCTCTGAGCTCCATCGTCGCCGTCCTCAAGGGCGGCAAGTCAGGCGCCGACGGAAATCCCGGACCGGCAGTGCTGCTGCGCGGGGACATGGACGCCCTGCCAGTCGTCGAGGAGACCGGCCTCGACTTCGCCTCCACCAACGGGAACATGCACGCCTGCGGCCATGACATGCACACCGCTGGCCTTGTCGGCGCGGCCCAACTGCTCGCCGCCCACCGCGACGAGATCCCGGGATCTGTCATCTTCATGTTCCAACCCGCCGAGGAGACCGATGGCGGAGCCGAACCGATGATCGCCGAGGGTGTGCTCGACGCCGCAGGCGCCCCGGTCATCGCCGCCTACGGCATCCATGTCGAGTCGGCAGAGCGAGGCCGCTTCACCACGAAGGGCGGGCCGCTCATGGCCGGGTTCGCCGATCTGCACCTCACCGTCCACGGCGCCGGCGGCCACAGCTCCCAGCCCCAGGCCACCCGCGACCCAGTGCCCGCGATCGCCGAGATCGCGCTCGCTCTCAACACCATGACCACGCGGTCGTTCGACATTTTCGACCCGGTCGTCGTCTCCGTCACTCAGCTCGAGGGCTCCCAGGCCAGCAATGTCATCGCCGACACTGCGAAGCTGACCGCCTCGATCCGCTTCCTGTCCGCCGACTCCCTGGAGCTGCTCCGGGAACGCGTCCACGAGATCGCCGAGAACATCGCGAAGGCCCACCGCTGCACCGCCGAGGTGGACTTCCAGGTCGGCTTCCCCGTGACCGTCAACAACCCCGCCGAGACACAGAAGACTATTACGCGTCTTGGCGAGGTGTTCGGCACCGACCGAGTCGAGGAGATGGCGTTCCCTCGGATGGGTTCCGAGGATTTCTCCTATGTCCTCGAGAAGGTGCCGGGCACGTTCGTGTTCCTCGGCGCCGCCCCTGAGGAAATCGACCCTGATGCCGAGACGAACCATTCGCCCCGGGTCCAGTTCGACGACGGGCTGCTGGGCGATCAGGCTGCTGCGCTTGCACATTTGGCGTTCGCGCGGTTGGAGGACGAGGTGGGGTGAGGACAGGCGCCCGTAGTATGGGCATGGTCGGTCGGTAGTGCACTCAGACAGTGCCAGCGATACCCGCTTGAAATCCTCAATCGTAGTTGTGAGCAACTCGGAGTAGTTTGAACTGTGAGAAATCATGTAGGGACTACGATCATTCACCGCAAGCTGGGCCAGCGCGACGAGGAGATCGCCGTCTTGCGACACTGGACTGCTAGTTGCCCACTAGAGCGCCGAGAGGGTACCCGGACCTAGGAACGCCTCCATAAACTCACGACCAGCTGGTCAGGTAGCACTCAAAACTAGTACGGAACTTCAGTCTTGCGCTCGTGGCTGTGGGCCTGAACGTGCCTCGTCGTCACCACTTCCAGCGCGCTTACTCCGCGGGGCGCCTGAGACCCATTCGGTCCCATGCGCGGCTTGCCGCGCGCTTAAAACGCTCGTTGCAGTGGACGCTGCAGACGTGGCGGTCACGATGAACCCAGTGCGCACTCCGGCTGACTGAAGCGTCACACCAGATGCACTTCTCACCTCCATTGGCGCGTCCTTCTGGGTGCGCGAGGGAAGTGTTGAACCATTCCCAGTAATCGCCTGTAGGACCGACTTCGGCTTGCGTAAGTACCCAATCCGGGAGTTTCCGTCGCGAGACTCCGGCTTGTGAAATGCGGCTTCGGAGGGCCTCTTCACTCAGGGATAGACGAGAGATGAAGTCTTCTTCTGTGATGATTTCCAGGGGCTGACCGGCATCGACGAGGTCGAACGCCTTCTGCAGCTTAGCGGAGAAGTTTGCCCCGGGACGGAAAGTACGTTCGTCGAAGTCGCCAGTAACCAGGATCGTCGTCTTCTTGTTGACGTTCGACTGTGCCAATCCTCCATGCTCCACTACTAATCGGCGTGCCTCATCACGGATCATAATTTTCAGTGCGCCAGTGAAGCAGACCGCTTGATCGATGAATCCGGTCGCGATCAGAGGATCTGGTGATGAGTCGAGCTCGGAGGCGATCGCTTCGGCTTCATCGACAAAGGTGGGAACGACAGGAACAGTGAGGGAGTCCGCAAGCTGGACAGCTGATGTCGTGCTCTTCATTTGCGCCAACGCGAGGAAAACTTGCGCGGCCATCCGTGCATCCGCTAGTGGGTCATGGTGGTTGAAGTTGCCGAGTTCGAGGTGGTTGGCGACCCATGGCAGAGAGTATGACGGGACGTGGAGTGCCGCCCGCGATAGCTGAAGGGTGCACAAAGTGTTCAGCTCGGGCCAAGCCAGGTCGTACGCGCCGGTAGCATTGAGGAGCACGGACACATCGAAGCGCGCGTTGTGACCGACGAGAAGATCGCCGTCGATGAAGCGAAGCAGAGTCGGGTACAGCTGGTCCCAGGACGGTGCTTCCGAAACATCGGCTTTGGTTAGCCCGTGTACCCGTGTATTCCCTTTGTGGAATTCATCCAAGCCGGGTGGAGGCGACACTAGTGAGTGATATTCATCTACGATGGCACCATCTCTGACGCGCACTGCACCAACCGCGCATACTGAGGCACGCGATTGGTTAGCCGTTTCAAAGTCGATGGCGGTGAAATTAAGTCCGGCGGCCGCGCGATTAAAGGTCTCCATTAGATGAGAGTACCAAGATCATCGACAAGGAGATGCGGTTGATGCAGAACCAGCTCAACCGACGCCCCCACGAATGGTACTCGGCTACGCCACACCGGCCGAGGTCCTCGCCGACCTCCACATGGAACAGAACAGATTGCCTCAGCCTGTTCCTGTGTTGTACTAGACCCCTGAACTCATCCCGCCAGGTCCCCTATAAACACCAGATGGTCTGCTGAAGGAATAGTTGACTCCGTGATCTGTGCCGCCAGTGCGACGGCCTTATGGAGAAACAGTTCGTAGTCAATTGGGCTCAGTTGACCTCAGCGCGACGTACTTCGGAGAAGTCTCGTCCTGAGGAAGCCCGAACCTCGTAAACGCGGCCCAGTTCTCTGCGCTGCGTGACTCCGGTGGCAGCTCAGGACGTAGACCGTCAACCAGGGCATCGAACAGCGCTCGGTCGCGCCCTGACAATACGGTTACGGGACGTGGGCCAAACCCTTTGCGGGGCATGCTGAAGGTAGCGGAGGAAACCCGCGTGCCGGATGAAAAAATAGGCGTTGGAGGAGCCCGCGGTTTTGCTTGTCATGTCGGCGAGCGCGGGCTCTGAAATGAACAAGGGGAGGCGATCCAGGCTCTTGGCCGCTTGAGCGGCTGCTTCATGCAGCTTGAGGCTCTTCAGCAAGTCGGGACTCAGTTTCATTTATGCTCTCTCGCAGGAAACGGCTTGCTCGAATGGAGATGCCCCTCTATAAAGCGCGGCGTTTCGCAACTTCGAGTACCGTCGAGATCTCCTTCTGGATCAGGATCGGGACGCCTAGGCCGTCCAGGTTCTGGCGGCCGAGCCAGTCGAGCGCTTCTGCCCGCGTCCAGGAATCGACGCCGATGTACTGGGCGAGCGCGACGGTCGCGGTCCGTGACAGGCCAATCGACATGAGCACGACCTCGCTGGTTCGCGAGACGCCGAGCTCGAGCATCATGGCGTAGTCAGGGCGATTGGTCGGCTCCAGGCCCAGCTCGGAGGCGTGCAGCGCCAGAAGGTCCGAATAGCAGGCGAGGTATTTGGGCGCGTGGAATCTCGCTATCGATTCGATGTCTCGCATGACGTCTCGAATGGCCTTGGCTACCGGGACGTTTGAGAAGTTTATCCGCTGCTCGATCAGACGGGCCAGGGGCAGGCCCCTCATCCAGTTGACCACGAGATTCGCAAGCTGCCACTTCCGGAGGTCTTCGCCGGGCCGGGGCGTGCCGAAGACGTCGGTCATCGTCGCACCGATTCTTACGAGCGCTTCCTGGAACCGTTGCCTCGAGTCAGGTTCCTCGGGGAGGGGGAGTTCGAGTTCGGAGGGGGTCTTTCCCGATGACTGGAAACTGGTGAGAAGCCTCTCCATCGAGATGGAGGAGATCCCGGTGTGGCGTGTCAAGAGCTCGACCGGCAGCGTCGAGTCCGTTGTCGCGCGCCCGATGGCCGCTTCGATCTCCTCGCGCTCCGACTTGAGCGGCACGCGATCGAGGAGTCCGTCGATCGGCTCGCCCTCCAGGCGTCGGGACGAGAGGTACGCGAAGAGGCCCTCAGCGGTGGGATCGCTGTGCACCTCGTCCGCGGAGCGGATGAACGAGAGCAGCCCGGAGGCCTCGTCCAATCCGGTGCTGACCGCGCGCCGAATGGGAGACCGTTTCCGTGTCAGGGGGAGATTCGGCCAGATGTCGTCGTCGTCCGTGTCGATGCACACGACGTTGCCTTCGAACTCCTTGCCCCAGCGGCCCGCTCGTCCCGCCAGGTTCCAGAAGTCCGCCTCGCTCAGCGGATGGCCGATGCCCTTCTGCGGGTTGCGCATGAAGATCGTGCGGCAAGGCAGGTTGACTCCCTCGAGGAGCGTCGAAGTGCACACCAGATAGTGGATCTTGCCTTCGCCGAAGAGCCGTTCGATCTCGGAGCGCACGACGAGGGGCATGTTCCCGTAGTGGAAGGCGACCCGCCGCTCTAGGACGTCCGCGAGAAGGTACTTGCTGTGCACCGCGGTCTTGATGAGATCTATCAGATCGTCGATCTCCTGGTCGATCTCCTCCGACGGCGGCAGCTGCTCGAACACCACCTTCGCGACCTTTTCCGCATCGCTGGCTGTGTTTATGTAGATCACGTTGCCCGGTGTGTTCCCGGCCAGCGCATGGGCGACGAGAGCGGTCCTCATCGGGACGTTCGTCGCGCGCTGGGCCAGGGTGATCTCGCCCAGCCGGTGGCGGTTACCGTTCGCCACGAGGGAAACTGCTCGGCGCTGAGGCTTTCGGTAGACGCCTTCGACCCAGACGAGATTCTGATTGACGGTCACAGCTTCCGATACGAAGTAGCCTGAACGCCGGTCGGATCCCGCGTCCTCGATGAGGATCTCGGGATTGGAGCTCAACGGGCTCGCGAACAGCACTTGCGCGCCCGGACTGCGGCGGATGGTGCGCTCGATCGCCTGCTGCAGGAGCACTCCGCGAGCATCGCTGCCCAAGGACTGCGATTCGTCTACGAACAGCAGGTCAACAATAAGCAAGGGGAACAACTCCAAGGCGAGGTGGAGCCTTTCCTGCGTTACCACAAGGATCGAGCGCGTGGAATCCGCGAGCTCGGGATCCCACGGCATTGTGAAGACGCCGACGTTCGCGGCTGCTTCCGCACGAAGGTCGCGCGAGACTTCCTCGATCAGAGCGCGCGTGGGTACGAGATACACCAGGGTGAACAAGTCCTTGCGCCTGGCGATCTCCAAGAAGTGCTCCCGGATGATCCTGGACTTTCCTGCTGAGGTGGGCGCGGAGATGCTCAGCCAGTCGTTGTTATCCACGGCGTCCCAGAACATTCCTTGGAACGGATTGACGGATAGCGTCCGACCGTCCGACAGAGTGATCGAATGGTCAATTCGGCTTCGTATGACCTCCATTTGGAGCAACGCCGGCAGCTCGAGCCAGGCGTCGGCCGAGACTCGGTCCCGGGCCTCCGCGAGTTCCACAGCCGGATGGTTTCCGGTGCGTTCGAGTAGAGCTGTGGCTGCAGCTCGGTGCGCGGCGTCGGCATCGGGTGCCAGCATGCACGCTGTCGCGATCCTGAGGGTCGCGGACTGAGCGCGTTCCGACTGCGCAGAGGTGATCGCGCTGGCGTAGAGCAATGCGAAGTTCCAGTCGATCGACGGCGACTCTTCGTCCCATTGGATCGTCGAGAACTCGTTGCGCATCGTCAGCTTTCGCGACGCTTCAAGGATGTCACGGAACTTGTGGGACCCGAAGACCGTGTTCTCGAGGGCGGCCATTCCTGTCATAGCGCTCCCATTCGCTTCAGGACCCGCGTGCGCAGAGCGCTGACGTCGGGCATTGGGATGCAGAAGAGGTCGATGTTCACTCCGACGAGATCGAACTCTTCAAGACGGCTGCCGACGGTTTCATGCCAGCGGCCGACCTGCTTGGACAGATCTTGGCGCTCTTGGTCATCGAGGGCAGAGATGTTCGGGTACTTCTCGTGGTCGAATCCCACTAGGCAAACTCCGTTCCATCTCACGCGAAGTGTTTTCGGATTCGATTCGTCGAAGTACTCCAGAAGATGCGCGGCCAGCTCGGCTTGCGACACGTTCAGATGATCTCTGACCAGGAGCAAATCGCGCTTGCGTTCCTCGGCGCCTTCGTCCTTCAGGAACGGGGCGATGCTCTCGAAGCAGTCCTTGAACGCCGACGAGCTCGACTGGTAGAGCTTGGACTCGCCCCAGTAGACGTCCAGAACTCCGTCATCAGCGAGACTGGCGTGGATTCCGTCGGAGCCATGGACATGCATCGCCGAGCTCGTTTTCAGCGGCATCTTTGAGATGAGCTGCGGTCGTCGCAGGACGCGTTCGAGTAGAAGAAAGAGGAGAAGTTCGCCGCCTTCGCCGGAGCCGGTCGATTTTACGAAGAGGTCTCTGGCCTGCTCGTTCAGGCTTACAATCGGGGCGGTCGACCCGGTCCGCCCGCATTCCGCGAATGCCCAGTCGATCTTGTGCCGAGGGATGCAGAAGTCAACAGCTGCATCGGCCATAGCACCTGCCAGTTGCTCCACGGCAGGCATACCGTTCATATCGTGAGCAAGGAAGTGAGTCCTGACCAGAGTAGAAGTGTCCGGGACCGTGACCGCGTCTTCGAACGGGGGCAGGAAACTAAGCAGGGCCTGGTTTTCGCCGCGCACGAGTGCCTGAAACCGTTCAACGACCGACGCCGCTTCCACCATTGAACCCCCAAGGAAACGAAACCAGACCTGAGCAGGGGTCCTGCCACGCTGCACAATGGTGTGAAGCGTATCATGATCAGATGGAACAAATAGCGGTCGGGCAGATGTCCGATAGGCAGCTAGTCAGAACGAGAGGGCCTATCGACGCCTCACCTAATACCCAACTCAATCACCCGTGACGCAGCACCTCTGACCGGCCACACTCGAAACAGGTGAATCGCCCGATTCCCCGCTAGGAACAGGGAACCCGAGACGCTCCACGACTTTGAGAAAAACCCGCTCTGATCAGGGATTCTCCAAGGGGTCGTAGATTCAATCCAGGCATTCATTTTTCAGGGAGATGCCCACGACGCAGCTCCCAACGTTCGTCTGAGCCCGCAACGCGGAGATACTTAACCTGCCGCTGGCGAGATCTGAGCTGGTCATAGACCTCTCATTGCTGGAACTTCCATCGGGGCGGCTCGCGTTGCTGCTCGCTGAAAGACGAAAGCCTAAGGCAACTGACGTCGATCAGATCCTCACTGCCCCTCCGCCCGGTGATGCCCGAACACCAGGCTCGTCTGCGTATGTGCGATCAGCTGGTCCGACAGATGCTCCTCGATGTATCGATGCAGACCAGTCGGGTGAGCGGTCGCGATGTGCACGAGCAGATCGCGTTCGCCGGAGACCTGGAACACCTCGAGGGTCGCGGCGACCCCGAGCAGCCGCTCGATGAGCTGGTTCAACTGCGACCGCCCCAGGGGTGTCACCCGCACGGCGATCATGCCGAAGACGTGCAGGCCCAACATCTCGTAGTTGATCTCTGCACGGAACCCGGTGATTACTCCGCGACTCTTCAGCGCGTTGACCCTGCCCAGGCACGTCGACGGGGCCAATCCGACTCGCTCGGCCAGGTCCTTATTGGAGATCCGGGCATCGGAGCTGAGCACGCGCAGGATCGCCAGATCCACCTCGGCGAGGGGGATTTCGTTCGAATCTGCCCGGTAATTCGCGATGAGATCCGCATTCACCATCAAGAATCACGTCCTTTGCCGCTGATAATTCGATACACACAGATCCTATCCGCTGATTGTGTAGCCTGAGGGGAGAATCCGACAGTGGAAGGCAGCAGATGGCGACCCTTGACCGCGCCGAGTGCGAACGTCGCGACCGCAATGACCCGCTGCGGGAACTCCGTCACGAGTTCCTCCTGCCCGACGGCGTCATCTACCTCGACGGGAACTCCCTCGGCGCGCGTCCTCGCGGTGCTGCCGAACGCGCCCGCGAAGTCATCGAGGACGAGTGGGGGACCGGCCTCATCCGGTCGTGGAACACCGCGGGCTGGTTCGAGCTGCCCGTGAGGCTCGGCGAGAAGA
Organism: Brevibacterium sp.; assembly: GCF_031179145.1. Taxonomy (GTDB): domain Bacteria; phylum Actinomycetota; class Actinomycetes; order Actinomycetales; family Brevibacteriaceae; genus Brevibacterium. The sequence goes on along the minus strand of NZ_JAPSIB010000029.1, from coordinate 14,150 downwards.
TCTCCGGCCTCATCGGAGGCGGCGCCGGAACCACCGTCGTCACCGATTCCACCTCGATCAACCTGTTCAAAGCCGCTTCCGCCGCACTGCGGATACAGGCCGTCGATGCGCCGGACCGGCGAGTGATCCTCACTCAGCGGGAGAACTTCCCCTCCGACATCTACATGCTCCAGGGACTGGCCGAACAGCTCGGAGCCGGCTACGAGGTCCGGCTAGTCGACGACGCCGAGGTGACGGCCGGCTACCCGAACACGCGTATTGACGACGTGGCCCTGGTCGTCCTCACTCACGTCAACTACCGCACGGGCAGGCTCTTCGACCTCGAGTCGACGACCGCAGCCGTCCACGCCGCTGGCGCGCGGGTGATCTGGGACCTCTGCCATTCGGCCGGTGCGCTCGAGATCGACCTGGCCGGAGCCGGTGCCGACATGGCTGTCGGCTGCACCTACAAGTTCCTCAACGGGGGACCGGGCTCCCCGGCATTCATCTGGGTCGCCGAGGCGCTGCAGGACCGGTTCACCCAACCCCTGTCCGGGTGGTGGAGCCACGAGAATCCCTTCGAGATGTCACCCGAGTACACTCCTGCCGCAGGCAGCCGGCGATACCTGACCGGGACGCAGGGCATTGTGTCGATGTCCGTGGCCGAGGTGGGCCTCGACATCTTCGGCCGCGTCGACATGGCCGCGGTGAGGGCGAAGTCGCTTCAGCTCAGCGATGCGTTCATCGAGCTCGTCGAAGCGCGGCTGTCCGACCACCCGATCGAGATCGTCACGCCCCGGGAGCATGAGCACCGTGGCTCCCAGGTCTCGATCGCCCACCCGGAGGGCTTCGCCGTCATGAGCGCACTGATCGAGCGCGGGATCATCGGTGACTACCGCGAGCCGTCCGTGCTCCGCTTCGGCCTGACCCCGCTCTACCTCGGATTCGCCGAGGTGTGGGACACCGTCGAGGCCCTGCGCGACATCCTCGACAACCACCTCTGGGACGCCCCGCAGCACAAGGTGCGCGGAGCCGTGACGTGAGCGCCACCGTTGCGGACCTCGAGGACGCCGCCTTCGCTCGCCTCACCGAGGCGGGGGAACGGCTCCCTGCCGGCTCTGCCATGCGTCATGACTACGGACCCCACCCCGACCAATTCGTCGAGGTCCACGGAGACGTGGCCGGCGCCTCGGCGGTGGTGGTCTTCGTCCACGGTGGGTACTTCCGGGAGGGAATCGATCTCGCCCATGCCCGTCCGCTCGCGAAGTGCCTCGCCGAGGCGGGCGCGGCCTGCGTGCTCGTCGAATACCGGAGGGCAGGCGGACGTCCGCACTGCCTCGTCGACGTCAGCGCCGCCCTTGATTTCACTCTGGAGTCCCTGCCGGTCTGGGGCCTCGACGCCGAAGTGCCGCTGACGATCTCCGGTCATTCCGCCGGCGGTTGCCTGGTCCTGGCCTGGGCGTCATACCTTGGCGAAATGGGACCGTCGGTGAGACTGCGTCCGCTCGCTCCGATCACTGACCTGTTCCGAGAAGCCACCGAGGGCCTGGGCGACGGTGCGGTGCTCGACTACATGGGGGTGCGGCCGGAGGAGGACCTGGACGCCTACCTCGAGGAGGATCCGCGGTCGCGGGCCGTGCTCATTCCCAACCGGGTCGATGTTCTCACCCTCCACGGGGATGCCGATTGCGTCGTCGATATCGGCTTCTCCCGGACGTTCCCTGCGCGCCTGCGCGAACTGGCCGGGGCGAACCATGCCGATCTCGTCGATCCGGATTCTGCCTACTTCCCGACGCTGGTCGAGGCCCTCCTCGGGGCAGAGGGTGAAGGTTCCTCAAGGTAGGCCTCACAAGGGTCGGCGATGCAGACAGCTTCCACCGCCGGCGTGGGGCCGATGCAATCAATTGCCGTGGACGACGGCCGCTTCCACATGCGCGGCCGCAGGTGCCGCGCACCGGGTGCGGATCCGGCCGAAGAGATCGACGCTCGTGCTGCCCGGCCAGTCGGCGGGCAGAGCCGACGGCGGTAGGCCGGGGTCGACGTAGGGGATGGCCTTCCAATCGTCGACGCAGCGCAGCTGGGTGAGGAACGCCGAACGCAGCTCGGCCGGTTCCGTCGGAGCCGAACCCGAGCGCGGCTTTTGTGCGTCCGGGGCCGTGCCGGGAGCGCTCGCCTCGGCGAGGTCCGGAACCAGGTGCTGGTACCTGTCCACGAACTCCTCATGCCGGGCCGCTAGCTTTTCGAGGTCCCACCACTGGGCGGCCGCCTCGGCGAAGGAGCCCGGAGTCGACGGCGTCTCGGTGATGAAGATCGTCGCCGCTCCTCGCACCGACAGCATGTCGAGCAGCTCCTCGGCCTCCGGGCGAAGATGGGCCGGAGCGATCCACAGACCGTCGGCGACGGCACCGAATCCCAGTCCCGCCAGCCCGCGGCGCAGCTGCGTGCGCCGGGGCCGATCGACTTCGGGCAGGGAGTAGGAGATGAGGCACCACGGGTCGGTCTCGGCCTGGACCCGATAGGAGAAGATCCTCCGGTCCCCGCGCTCGAGGCCCGTCACCGCGGCTGGGTCGAGACGGTACCCGGCGACCCCGTCGCGCTTCTCGGCGAGGAACAGGTTCCGCTCCTGTCCCGGATTCGCACTGACTCTCGACACGGCGCTGCGCACGCTCGTCGGGGAGATCCCGGCGTCGGCGAGTAGGCCAGTCAGCGCCGAGATCGGAATCCAGTCGCCGAGCTCACGTAAGTGCAGGCCGACGAACGTGCGCAGCAGCGCGGTCGCCGAACCCGGCGTCGCATCGGGACCGGCGATGGGACTCAGCGCCCCTCGGCGTCGGCGGTGCCGGCACCCATCGGGCACCCGCTCGACGTGGTTCGAGCCTCGGTGCGGTCGGCGGTCGGGCCGTCGATCATGGTCCGGATCTCGAACAGCTCGGGGAAGAAGGTGAGGTCGAGCGCCTTCTGCAGGAATCCCACGCCGCTCGACCCGCCGGTGCCGCGTTTGTGCCCGATGATCCGCAGCACGGTCCGCATGTGCCGGTAGCGCCAGAACTGGAAGTTCTCCTCGAGGTCGACGAGCTCCTCGCAGCTTTCGTATTCGAGCCAGTAGTCCTGCGGGTTCTCGTAGATGATCCGGAATGTCTCGAGCAGATCCTCGTCGAAGGTGTGGGCATGCGTGACGTCGCGCTCGAGCAGTCGCTGGGGGACCGGCAGACCGCGCCGGGCCAGGAAGCGCAGGAACTCGTCGTAGACACTCGGTTCACGAAGGTGCTTCTCGAGCTGCGCCCTCGCCTCGGGTTCGCCGTCGAAGACCGGCAGCATTCCCGCGTTCTTGTTGCCGAGGAGGAACTCGACCGCCCGGTACTGCCAGGACTGGAAGCCCGAGGACTGGTCGAGTTGGTCGCGGAACCCGACGTACTCGCTCGGGGTCAGCGTCGCGAGCACCGACCATTGCTCGGTGAGCGTCTTCTGGATGTGCTTGACCCGGGCGATTCGCTTGAGCGCCGGCTGGAGCCGATCCTCGCGGATGAGATCGCGGGCGTCGAGGAGTTCGTGGATGACGAGCTTGAGCCACAGCTCCGTGGTCTGGTGCTGGATGATGAACAGCAGCTCGTCATGGTGGACCGGGTCGCTGACAGGGTTCTGGGCGCTCAGCAGCAGATCGAGGTCGAGATACGACCCGTAGGTCATCCGCCCCTTGAGGTCCCGGTGGATGCCGTCTTCGAGGCGACGTTCGTTCGTCTCGGCGGTCTGCGCGTCGTGGCTCATGGCCTCAGTCTATTGCAGAAATCGTCCGGACGGACATTTTCTGCACCGAGGTGGCGCGGCCAGGGCCGCTGGGCTCAGATCGGGACGCGCCCTCAGATCAGGGCGCCGCGCACCGTGGTCTCGAACTCGCGGACGTGCTCGGCTGCGAGCTGCTCGGAGCGGTCCTCATCGCCGGCGAGCACCGCCTTGAGCAGATCCGTGTGTTCGCGGATGTGCCGGGTGACGTCGGGAATGCGGGGCAGCACGAGGCACCAGATCCGCGTCGCCAGATCGTCGAGGCGGACCAGCGACTCCTTGAGGTGAGGATTCTCGACGGCGGAGTAGATGAGGCGGTGAACATCGAGGTCGCGCTCCATCAGGCGGCGCGGATCGTCATCCGGGTCGAGCTCGTCGATGGCGGTGATCGTGTCGGCGAACTGCTCGCGCAGCTCCGGCGTGAGGTTCGCAGCCGCCCGGCGGGCCGCCAGGGGTTCGAGGACCACGCGCATCTCGGAGATCGCGGCCAGATCGGTGATGTCGACGTTGGAGGCGAAGGTTCCCCGCCGCGGGAAGGAGACGACGAGGTGATCGCGTTCGAGATGCTTCAGCGCTTCCCGCACCGGCGTCCGGCCCACTTCGAGTTCGGCGCTCAGGGCCGCCTCGTTGATGGCTTCACCTGGGGCGATGTCGAGCATGATGAGGCGATGGCGAATCGTCTCATAGGCCCGCTGGGCCAGCGATATCGTCTGTGATTCCTTCTCGACCACCGGCTGCTCCTCTTCGCATTGGTATCTGTCCGAAGAAATCCTGAAACCCTCTGGACAAAGCTGGTCAACAGTTCCTAGACTACAGGAACACAACTGATATATTAGTTGTAGATCAACGGATCGAAGGAGATCAAATGACACAGCAGCTCGCAGACCAGGCAGCGACGCTCGAAGGAACCGGAAACGACAACACCGTGGCAGGTGGTGGTCAGTCCACCTCGGCTCGATTCGAGAGCCGGGAGCCGATCGAACTGAGCGCGCCGATCGGCGAGCTCGACCCCGAGATCGCCGGACTCATCGACCTCGAACTCGGACGTCAGCGCGAGGGGCTGGAGATGATCGCCTCCGAGAACCACACCGCGACCGCCGTCATGGCCGCGCAGGGCTCGGTGCTGACCAACAAGTACGCCGAGGGCTACCCAGGCCGTCGCTACTACGGCGGCTGCGAGCACGTCGACGAGGTCGAACGCCTCGCCATCTCCCGCGTCAAGGACCTCTTCGGAGCCGCCTACGCCAACGTCCAGCCCCACTCGGGTGCGCAGGCGAACGCTGCGGTCATGCACGCTCTCATCCGCCCCGGCGACACCGTGCTCGGACTCGACCTCGCCCACGGCGGTCACCTCACCCACGGAATGAAGCTCAACTTCTCGGGCCGCCTGTACAACATCGTCGCCTACGGCGTCGCCGGTGAGACCCACCGCGTCGACATGGCCGAGGTCGAGCGCCTCGCCAACGAGCACAAGCCCAGCCTCATCGTCGCCGGATGGTCCGCCTACACCCGCCACCTCGACTTCGCCGAGTTCCGCCGCATCGCGGACGCCGTCGGCGCCTACCTCATGGTCGACATGGCCCACTTCGCCGGCCTCGTCGCCGCCGGGCTCCACCCCAACCCGGTTCCGCACGCACACGTCGTCACCTCGACGACCCACAAGACGCTCGGCGGACCGCGCGGAGGCATCATCCTCAGCAGCACCCCGGAGATCGCGAAGAAGGTCAACTCCGCAGTGTTCCCCGGTCAGCAGGGTGGACCGCTCGAACACGTGATCGCCGGCAAGGCTGTGGCCTTCGGCCTCGCAGCCACCGAGAACTTCGCCGAGAAGCAGGCCCGGACTCTGGCCGGTGCCTCCGAACTCGCCCGCCGCCTCACCGAGCCCGACGTCACCGAGCGCGGAATCGGCGTCGTCACCGACGGCACCGACGTCCACCTCGTCCTCGTCGATCTGCGGAACTCCGCCCTCGACGGACAGCAGGCCGAGGACCTCCTCGCCGAGGTGGGGATCACCGTCAACCGCAACGCCGTGCCGTTCGACCCGCGCCCCCCGATGGTCACCTCGGGCCTGCGGATCGGCACCCCGGCACTGGCCAGCCGCGGATTCGGCTCTGACGCCTTCGCCGAGGTCGCCGACATCATCGCGGAGACCCTCAAGGCGGGAACCGCCGAAGGCGGAGCCGACGCTGCCGTACTGGCCCAGCTGGCCGAGCGCGTCACCGCACTCGCCGACGCCCACCCTCTCTACCCGCACCTCGACTCGATCGGAGCCCGCTGATGGCAGACATGCTCCCGGAGCACCCGGATTTCCTCTGGCGCAACCCGGACCCCAAGCCCTCCTATGAGGCAGTCATCATCGGTGGAGGCGGACACGGTCTCGCCACCGCCTACTACCTCGCGAAGAACCACGGGATGACGAACATCGCCATCCTCGAGCGGGGCTGGCTGGCCGGTGGAAACATGGCCCGCAACACGACCATCATCCGGTCGAACTACCTGTGGGACGAGTCGGCTGCCATCTACGAGCACTCCCTCAAACTGTGGGAGCAGCTGCCCGAGGAGCTCGAGTACGACTTCCTGTTCTCCCAGCGCGGCGTGCTCAACCTCGCCCACACCCTCCAGGATGTGCGCGAGTCCCGCCGCCGGGTCAATGCCAACGTCCTCAACGGCGTCGACGCCGAATGGCTCGACCCGCAGCAGGTCAAAGAAGTCTGCCCGATCATCAACATCGGCGACGACATCCGCTACCCCGTCATGGGCGGCACCTACCAGCCGCGCGCCGGCATCGCCAAGCACGATCACGTCGCCTGGGCATTCGCCCGCAAGTGCGATGAGATGGGTGTGGACATCATCCAGAACTGTGAGGTCACCGACCTCATCACGATCGGCGGCAAGGTCATCGGCGTCGAGACCACCCGTGGCCGCATCGCCACGGAGAAGGTCGGAATGAACATCGCCGGCGACTCGGCGGGACTCGCGGAGAAGGCTGGCGTCCGCCTGCCCATCCAGACGCACCCGCTGCAGGCGCTCGTGTCCGAGCTCTTCGAACCCGTCCACCCGACCGTCGTGATGTCCAACCACGTCCACGTCTACGTCTCCCAGGCGCACAAGGGCGAACTCGTCATGGGCGCCGGCGTCGACGCCTACAACGGCTACGGCCAGCGAGGCGGCTTCCACGTCATCGAGGAGCAGCTCTCGGCCGCGGTCGAACTGTTCCCGATCTTCTCCCGCGCGCACCTGCTGCGGACCTGGGGCGGAAACGTCGACGTCACCCTCGACGCTTCGCCGATCGTCTCGACGACCGAGGTCGAGGGACTGTTCGTCAACTGCGGTTGGGGCACCGGCGGGTTCAAGGGCACCCCGGGAGCGGGCTACTCGTTCGCTCACACGGTCGCCACAGGCACCCCGCACGAGCTCAATGCGCCGTTCCAGCTCGAGCGCTTCGAGACCGGCCACCTCATCGACGAACACGGCGCCGCCGCCGTGGCGCACTGACTTCCAAGGACTGACAATGCTGCTCATCGAATGCCCGAACTGCGGGCCCCGGGACGAAACCGAATTCCATTACGGGGGACAGGCCCACGTGGCCTACCCCGAGGACCCCTATGCCCTGTCCGACAAGGAATGGGCCGAGTACCTCTTCTACCGTGACAACACCCGCGGTCTCTACGCCGAACGGTGGAGCCACAGCCTCGGCTGCCGCAAATGGTTCAACGCCGTGCGTGACACCGTCACCTACGAGATCAAGACCGTCTATCCCATGGGAGCGCCCTGCCCCGTGGACCTGCGGACGGGGGAGCGGATCCGCACCGATGCGGATTCCGGCGCCGAGGCGGGTGCCGGGTCCAACGGCTCCACCGACACTACCATTGAAAGCGAGGTGGGCCGATGAGCTCCGCACGCCTGGACCACGCCACCGGTATCGACACCGAGCGTCCCATCACCTTCACCCTCGACGGCCAGTCGATCAGTGGTTTCGCCGGTGACACCATCGCCAGCGCCGCGATCGCCGCCGGCCGCCTCGAGTGCGGCAACTCCACCTACCTCGGACGAGCCCGCGGCATCCTCGGCGCCGGAGTCGAAGAGCCCAATGCGCTCGTGCGCGTGCACGGCTGGGCCCCCGGTGACTCGAGCGAATCGATGCTGCCGGCCACCCGCGTCGAGATCGTCGACGGACTCGAAGCCGATTACCTCTCCGGCCTCGGCGTCCTCGACCCCGCCGGTGACGACCTCGTCTACGAGCACAAGCACGTCCACACCGACGTCCTCATCGTCGGCGCCGGCCCCGCCGGTCTCGCCGCCGCCCGGGAAGCAGCCAAGGGTGGGGCCCGCGTCCTGCTCATGGACGACGGTGCGCTGCCCGGAGGCTCGCTGCTCTCGTCCCGTGGTGAGCAGATCGACGAGGCGCCCGCCGCCGAGTGGATCACCACCGCCCTCGACCAGGCGGGCTCGTCCGACGAGTTCACCTACCTGCCCCGCACGACGGTCTTCGGCTCCTACGACTCGAACTACTTCGTCGCCCTCGAGGACCGCACCGCCCTGCTCGCCGCCGACCCCGCGTCGACCCCGATCAGGCAGCGCGTGTGGCACGTGCGCGCCCAGCAGGTCGTGCTCGCCACCGGCGCTCACGAGCGTCCCATCGTGTTCGCGAACAACGACCGCCCGGGCATCCTGCTCGCGTCGGCCGTGCGGACCTACCTCAACCGCTATGGCGTCGTCGCCGGTTCGCACGTCGCCGTCGCGACCACGAACGACTCCGCCTACGAGCTCGTCTCCGACCTCCACGCCGCGGGCATCGACGTCCCCGTCGTCGTCGACTCCCGTCCGGAGGCCTCCGAGTTCGCCCAGTCGGTCATCGACTCCACCGGAGTGAGCGTGCTCTTCGGCTCGTCGGTCCTCGACACCGCCTCGGCGCAGGAATTCACCGGACGAATCAGCCACATCCTGGTCACCGGTCTCGACGCCGACGGCGTTGCCACCGGCGAGACCGAGTGGGTCGAGACCGACCTGCTCGCCGTCTCCGGCGGATTCTCCCCGGTCATCCACCTGCACGGCCAGCGTCGCGGAGCCACCCAGTGGCGCGAGGACGTCGCCGGCTTCGTCCCCGCGGCTCCCGTTCGCAACCAGCACACCGCGGGTGCGATCAACGGTGACTACTCCCTGGCCGACGCCCTCGAGCAGGGCGCGATGGCCGGTCGCGAAGCCGCCACCTCGGCGGGCTTCCCGGGCGGACTCGAGATCCCGAAGGCCGAGCGCCGCACGCAGGGACCTGTGCGTCCTCTGTGGCTGGTCACCTCGGCGTCTGCCGGTGACGACGTCGCCGCGACGCAGTTCGTCGACCTGCAGCGCGACCAGAGCGTGGCCGACGTCCTGCGCGCAATGGGCGCGGGCATGCGCTCGGTCGAGCACATCAAGCGCTACACCTCGATCTCGACGGCCAACGACCAGGGCAAGACGAGCGCGGTCAACGCGATCGGCGTCATCGCCCAGGTGCTCGGTTCCGACGACATCCCGAGCGTCGGACACACCACCTTCCGTGCCCCCTACGCGCCGGTGAGCTTCGCCGCGCTGGCCGGACGCCGCAAGGGTGTCCTCTTCGACGCGGCCCGCGTCACCTCGATCCAGCCGTGGCACGTCGCCAACGGCGCGGAGTTCGAGGACGTCGGACAGTGGAAGCGGCCCTGGTACTACCCGAAGCCGGGTGAGGACATGGACGCGGCAGTGCTGCGCGAGTGCCGCGCCGTGCGCGAATCGGTCGGCTTCCAGGACGCCTCGACGCTGGGCAAGATCGAGATCCGCGGTTCCGATTCGGGTGAGTTCCTCAACCGCATCTACACCAACGGGTTCAAGAAGCTCGGCGTGGGCAAGGCCCGCTACGGCTTCATGTGCACCCCCGACGGGATGGTCTACGACGACGGCGTGACCCTGCGCCTCGCTGACGACCGGTACTTCATGACGACGACCACCGGCGGCGCCGCGAAGGTCCTCGAATGGCTCGAGGAATGGCACCAGACCGAATGGCCGGAGCTCGACGTCGTGTTCACCTCGGTGACGGAGCAGATCGCGACCGTGGCCGTCGTGGGACCGAAGTCCCGCGAGGTCATCGCCGAGATCGCACCGGACATCGATGTGTCCCAGGACGCCTTCAAGTTCATGGAGTTCCGCGAGACGACGCTGCCCGGCGGCATCCCCGCCCGGATCTGCCGCATCTCCTTCTCCGGTGAACTCGCCTTCGAGATCAACGTCGAGACCTTCTACGGTCTCCACGTCTGGGAAGCCGTCGCCGCAGCCGGGGCGAAGTTCGACATCACCCCGTACGGCACGGAGACCATGCACGTGCTGCGCGCCGAGAAGGGCTTCATCATCGTCGGTCAGGACACCGACGGCACGGTCACCCCGCAGGACGCGGGCATGGAGTGGATCGTGTCGAAGGCCAAGGACTTCATCGGCAAGCGCTCCTACACCCGGGAAGACACGGCCCGCGAGGACCGCAAGCAGCTCGTCGGCGTCCTGCCGGTCGACGGATCGACCCGCCTCGTCGAAGGTGCGCAGCTCGTCGCCGCCGGCACCGAGGTCAACATCGAAGCGGGTCCGGTCCCGATGGTCGGACACGTCACCTCCTCCTATGACTCTGCGATCCTCAACCGCCCGTTCGGTCTCGCGCTCGTCGAGGACGGCCGCAACCGGATCGGTGAGATCGTCCGCACCCCGGTCGACGGCGGCCTCGTCGACGTCGAGATCACTTCACCCGTCTTCTACGATCCAGAAGGGAACCGCCGCGATGGCTGACACGATGACCACCAATGAGGTGGATGCACTCGACGCACTGCGCGTCTCCCCGGCGGCCCACCTGGCCGACGAGATGGAAGCGGTGAGCCGGTCCTCCGTGAGCGGAGAAGGCGGCCAGGCCGTGAGCCTCCGGGAGATCCCGTTCACGGTCCAGCTCGGACTCCGGGCGGTCCCCGGAAGCGAGTCGGCCCAGGCCATCGAGTCCAGCCTCAGCGTGACGCTGCCGACGGCCGTCGGTGAGGTCACCGGCGATCCCGACGGGCTCCACGTCATCTGGCTGAGCCCGGATGAGTTCCTCTCCGTCGACGTCTCCCGCCGGCAGCAGCCCGGAGAGACTGTCGCCGTCGAGGCGGCCCTCGAGGGACTGCCCGGTCAGGTCGTCGACCTGTCGGCCAACCGGACGATCCTCGTGCTCGAGGGCACGGAAGCTCGTTCGGTGCTGGAGAAGACCTGCCGCGCCGATCTCCACCCGCGTGTGTTCGCGGTCGGATCCGCGCTCCTCACCCAGGTGGGGCAGGTTCCCGTGATCCTCCACCGCACCGCAGAGAACACCTATCGACTCTTCCCTCGGGCCAGCTTCGCCGAGCACCTGGTGCGCTGGCTGCTCGACGGAATGCACGAATTCACAAAGGACGCATGACATGAACGATTACATCCTCACCCTCGAATGCGACGACCGGCGTGGCATCGTCCACACCGTGACCGGCATCCTGCTCAAGCACGGCGCCGACATCCGGGAGCTCAAGCAGTTCGACGACGCCCTGAGCAAGAGGTACTTCCTCCGCGTCGAGTTCGAGCTCAGCGACAAGGGCGCCTCAGTCGACGCCCTGCGGGCCGACCTCGAAGAGTTCTCCACCGACGCCAGCGCCAGCTGGAACGTCTGGCCGAAAGAGGAGAAGCGTCGCATCCTGGTCATGGTGTCGAAGTTCTCGCACTGCCTCAACGACCTGCTCTTCCGGTCCCGCAACGGGGAGCTGCCGGTGGAGATCGCCGCCGTCGTCTCCAACCACCCCGACCACCGTGAGCTCGTCGAATGGCACCACGTGCCGTTCTTCCGGATCCCGGTGACCGCGGAGACCAAGCCCGCGGCCGAGGCGCAGCTGCTCGAACTCGTCGACCGGTTCGAGATCGACCTCGTCGTCCTCGCCCGCTACATGCAGGTCCTCTCCGACGACCTGGCGCGTGAGCTGACCGGCAAGGCGATCAACATCCACCACTCGTTCCTGCCGTCGTTCAAGGGCGCCAAACCCTACCACCAGGCCTACGAGCGCGGAGTCAAGACCGTCGGCGCGACCGCCCACTACGTCAACAGCGAGCTCGACGAGGGACCGATCATCGCCCAGCAGCTCGTCGAGGTCGACCACGCCTTCGCGCCCTCCGACCTCGTGGCCGCCGGCCGTGACGCCGAGTGCAAGGCGCTGTCCAACGCAGTGCGCTGGCACTGCGAGGGCCGTGTCTTCCTCAACGGCAAGCGCACGGTGGTTCTGCGGTGAATCCGCGGTTCGAGACGGGTGGGGACTCCCTTCGGGAGCCCACCCCCGAGAACACCGTGCGTGCGCCTGAGCCCTCGGGGGCGGCTTCGGCCGCCCCGGCAGCTCCGGCTTCCGGAGGTTCACCGGTCTCGGTCGACGAAGCACCGCTCAATCGCCTCGTCGCTCTGGTCGCCATCGCCGCGTTCGGCGGGATCTTCGTCGACGGGTACATCCTCGGCGTCATCGGCGGGGCCGTGGGCCCCGCCTCGGAGGAGCTCGGGCTCAGCTCGCTCGGCCAGGGGCTCATCGCCTCGAGTGCGCTGATCGGAATCTTCGTCAGTGGGCTGTTCTTCGGCCGGGTCGCCGACAGGTTCGGGCGCAAGCCCGTGTTCTTCTGGAACCTCGTCGGGTTCTTCGTGCTCTCGCTGGCGCAGCTGTTCGTCGTGGGAACCTGGGACCTGGTGGCCCTGCGCTTGGGCTTGGGGCTGCTCATCGGCGTCGAATACGCCGTCGGCACGGCGCTGCTGGCCGAGTTCACTCCACGTCGGCACCGCAGCGTCCTGCTCGGAAGCATCGCGGCCTTCTGGTTCGTCGGATTCATCTCCGCGTTCTTCGTGTCCCACGTCTGGCCGGAGGATGCGTGGCGGTCGCTGCTCGCCTCGAGCGCCATCCCGGCTCTCATCGTCCTCGTGATCCGCTTCGGACTTCCGGAGTCGCCGAGGTGGCTGCAGAGCAAGGGCCGCACCGAGGAAGCGCAGAGGATCATCACCTCCCGGTATGGTCCTGAGTACTCGCTGCCTCCACTGACCGAGGAGCCGAAGGCATCTGGGCTGCGTGAGTTCTTCCGGGAGAACGACTGGCGCGTCATCGTCTACTCCGGCCTGTTCTGGTTCTGCCAGGTCGGTCCGCTGTTCGCGATCTTCACCTTCATCACTCCGGTGCTGGAGCAGCTGGGATTGGCCGGCGGATTCGGGGCCGACCTGATGATGAATGGCATCCAACTGGCCGGAGCGGGACTGGGCCTGTGGCTGCTGTGGCTGCTGCCGCGGCGGACGTTCGTGATCTGGACCTTCGCGATCATGGTGGTCCTCCTCGTCTACCTCGGCCTGGCCACTGACCAGCCGGCGATGCTCACGTTCGCTGTGTTCGGGGCATTCGTCCTCATCATCACCGCGTCCAACAGCGTCCAGTACGTGTACCCGCCGGAGATGTATGAGACCCGTTTCCGGTCCACGGGCGTCGGGTTCTCGGCCGCCATCAGCCGCGTCGGTGCGGCAGGTGCGACCTATCTCTTCCCGGTGACACTCGAACATCTGGGCGTCACTTCGACGCTGCTCATCGCCGCAGCGTTCCCTGCAGTGGGCTTCATCGTCTCGCTCATGTGGGCGCCGGAGACGAAGTTCACCGCGCTCGACACGGAGAAGATCATCGCGCACTGAGGTGTGGGGCGACTGAGAACTGAATAGGCCACAGACGCAGAAGGTCGAGAGCACACGATTCGTGAGCTCTCGACCTTCTTGCTGTTGGGGGAGGGCGCTGCGCGGGGCACGCTGTTGGTGGAGGGCGCGGTGCCGGGCACGCTGTGCCCGCCACAGGCAGCGAGGTGAGTGCATCCACTGGCATCTGCGGCCGCACGCACTGCCGGCGCCGCCGTGGACCATGCCGGTGGCGGCCTGCTTGTGCGTCCCACGTTGAAGGCGACGACGGGCTGGTGCGTCGCAAGCTGAAGGCGGCAATGCGCTGGTGTGGCGCATGCCGCCGGTCGACAGGGCGCGCAGAGACAGCGCGAAGCGCCGAGAACACCCTCGATGAGGTGTTGTCGGCGCTTCAGTGCGTCCAATGCGGCTCGCCGGACCCGGACACGAGTGGGGATGACATTGACTGTTGCCAAGAAGTGAAATTGCGCGGAACAAGTTGGTTGCATTCTCACTTCTCCCTGTCGACTTGGCCGGCAAAGGCGGCAGAATGCGTCGAGCGCACCACTTCGCCTCGAAAGGCACCCGCGCACCCTATTTGCCAGGATTGTTGTGAGACAGTTCCTGGCAAATAGGGCGGGGTAGGAGGTACGGCATCATGCTCGCTGCTCAACCCGGAATCACCCCGACAGGGCGTCGCTCGTTCAATAATGAT
>NZ_JAPSIB010000015.1 GCF_031179145.1 Brevibacterium sp. | reverse complement strand
CCACCGGTGGTTGGATGACCATGATCTGCTGCAGCAGAGTCCGCTTGAGCGTCTCACACGTGACGTCAGCCCGCCGTTGTTTGAGGTAGCGGTCCACGACAGGAAGATGGCGCATCGCAAGCGTGTCACAGGCATACATGACAACTTCCACATGAGCCGCAGTGAACTCCCCGGCCCGCACCCGTTGGCAGAACTGCGGAAGACCATGCACAAGAGTCATCGCCGTGCCGACTTTGCGCTTGGCCCTGCCGATCGTCGTGCCAAGAATCGCGGTGACCTGTCTCAGATCGTCCTTGGCCAGGTGAGTGCAGGTCCATGCCGAGAACCCTTCCTCAGGCTCGAACCCCGGAAACAGCGCAACATCGACCGGCACTTTCGCATCAGCTTCCGTCGCTCCGGGTACTTCGGCACCTGCCGCACTAAGCGTTCCTGGGTCAGTCGTGCCGGTCACCTCTGGAGCCGAAGAGGTGACCGCCCCAGCGCTCATCGAAACGGCAGCAGTATCCGAATCAGCCCAAGGATCGGGAGAAGCCGGCCGAGGCACAGTCCGCAACACGCTGTCAGCGACAGTAGCGAAACGAGGAGACGCAGCCGACGACTTCGCTTCCCTTCCTCTGCTTTCCATGGGCAGACCCACAGCTGCACAGGCCCGTGTGAGCGCGTAGTCGGCCAGGGACTCGATCACTGAGAACTGGATTCGGTCGCACTCTGCCGACCTCGAGGCGAGTTCGGTGAGCGGTGAATGCGCGGGCAGAGAGAATCGGCTGCCGTTTGCCGATGTCGCCTCATCCATGCCGTGTCACCGCCTCTCGTCTATGAGCTGCTACCGTGCTTCTGAGTCTGCCACCCGCCACTGACACAGGATCTCCGAAGCCAACCAGCCCTCGTCCACCTGGGACCGCCGATCACCCGTGACGTCGAGAATCCCAGGGACGCGGGCCCGACCACCAGCGTCAGAACCGAAAAGCTCATATCCTCCGTCAGCTCTGAACCTTCGAGAAGCCGCACTTCTCGCTACCGGTCCCGAAGCACCCGCTCGCCGTGGGGAGCTGGTCGCTCAACTCTTCGTGTGGCCGCTTCGGCGAGGCATAATTCCAACCGGCATTCCTTTGTCCAGGGCCTTTTCAGTCGCCGAGGTGGTGCTTGAGGATCTCGAGGAAGGCGAGCGCCGCGGGACTGGGGTTGAAGTCACTCCACGCGAGGTATTCGATTCTCGTCGGACCGTCCGTGACTGCCACGGTCACCAGCTCACGCTCGGCCGGGACGACGGCGGGAGCGAGCAGGGCGATCCCGAGACCCTGTTCGACGAGGTCGAGCATGAGCTCGATGCCCATCGTTTCGAAGGCGACGTGCCTGCTCACCCCGGCCGCCTCGAATGCCAGATCGGACTGTGCCCGGCCGGAACCACCGGCCGGGAAGTCGACAAAGGTTTCGTCTGCCAAGTCGGCCAGGCGCAGGCGGCGACGCGCGGCGAAGCGATGATTCGTGCCGAGCACGGCGACGAGTCGTTCGCGGGCGAGCACTCGGGTCGCCACTCGCGCAGGCACGATGGCCTCGGGCAGCCCGAGCACGGCGATGTCCAGTTCGCCCTCGCGGACGGAAGTGATGAACGCATCGCTGCTGCCCCCACGCAGCTGGATCCTCACGGCCGGATGCGCTTCGTGGAAGTCGGCGAGGATCGCTGCCAGCTCGATGGCAGTGACAGTCGGGATGGTTCCGATCGTCAGGCTTCCGCGGATCTCACCTGAAGCGACGGCCGCCTCGGCGATGGCACGTTCAGCTGCGTCGAGGGTGGCGCGGGCGGCCGGGACGAAGGCGGCTCCGGCGTCGGTGAGCTCGACCCTGCGGCTGGTCCGCGCGAACAGCTGCACCCCGAGTTCGCGCTCGAGGGATTTGATCTGATGGCTCAGGGCGGATTGGACGACATGGCAGCGCGCGGCCGCACGAGTGAAGTTGCGCTCCTCGGCGACGGCGAGGACGTATCGCAACTGCTGCAGTTCCATTCATCTATCGTGCATCACGATCGGTTCGATGAGGAACATGTGTTGGACTCATTACTCATCGGCCACGATGCTGGAGCCATGACCACAACTGCCATTCCAGCCTCTCCACCGACTGCTGCCGGCTCCCAGTTCGGGGTGACCGCGGCGACGGCGTTCGCACCGGCGGTCTGGGGAACGACCTACCTTGTGACGACGGCGATGCTCCCCGCCGACCACCCGATGTTCGCCGCACTCATGCGGGCTCTTCCGGCAGGCCTCCTCGCCCTGCTGATCTCGCGCCGGCTGCCCCACGGCAGTTGGTGGTGGAAGGCATTCATCCTCGGCACTCTGAACATCGGGGTGTTCTTCCCGCTGCTCTTCATCACCGCTGAGCGCCTGCCCGGCGGGGTCGCCGCAACACTGGGAGCGACTCAACCCATCCTCGTCGCGTTCCTCGCGGTGCTGGTGCTCGGGGAAAGACTGTCGCGGTGGCGACTGGCCTGGGGCGTGGTCGGCGTGATCGGAGTCGGAATGGTGGTTCTGGGGCCCGGTGCCGGATTCGATCCGGTCGGGCTCATCGCCGGAGTCGCCGGAGCCGCGTCCATGGGCACCGGCGTCATCCTCACCAAACGCTGGGGCCGGCCTCCCGGTCTCAGCGCCATCGGTTTCGCGGGGTGGCAACTGGGCGCAGGAGGCTTGGTTCTCCTGATTCCGACGCTGCTCCTCGAGGGCGTTCCCGTGCACATCGATGGGCTCGGCCTTGCCGGATATCTGTGGCTGGGGATCGTCGGCGGGCTGTTGGCCTACACGCTGTGGTTCCGCGGCCTCGGCCGACTGCCCGTCACCGCCACTGCGCTGCTCGGTCTGCTCTCACCGCTGGTTGCCGCCGGACTCGGTGTCGCCTTCGCCGGAGAGACCCTCAACCTCATCCAACTGCTCGGTTTCACCCTCGCCCTGGCCGCCCTCGCCTGCGGGCAGCTGAGTCCGCGACCTCGCGTACGTGTCCCGGCGTCTGAGTCATCGGCTTCCGCGCCGTCCCCTCCACCACCTCGGCGTCATTGAGTAGGCTGGCGGCATGGAACACAGATATCTTGGAAACAGCGGCCTGAAGATCTCGGAGATCACCTACGGAAACTGGCTCACGCACGGGTCCCAGGTGGAGAACGACATCGCCACGAAGTGCGTGCATGCGGCCCTCGACGCCGGCATCTCGACCTTCGACACTGCCGACGTCTATGCGAACACGGTGGCCGAACAGGTGCTCGGCGACGCCCTCAAGGGGCGGCGCCGGGAGTCCCTGGAGATCTTCACGAAGGTCTACTTCCCCACGGGCCCCAAGGGGCACAACGACACCGGGCTGTCGCGCAAGCACATCATGGAGTCGATCAACGGCTCGCTGCGCCGGCTCGGCACCGACTACGTCGACCTCTACCAGGCCCACCGCTATGACTACGAGACCCCGCTGGAAGAGACGATGCAGGCCTTCGCCGATGTGGTCCGCGCCGGCAAGGCGCTCTACATCGGCGTCAGTGAGTGGCGCGCCGAGGAGATCCGCGCCGCACACGGTCTGGCGCAGGAGCTGGGCATCCAGCTGATCTCGAATCAGCCGCAGTACAACTTGCTCTGGCGCGTCATCGACGCCGAGGTGATTCCCACCTGCGAGGAGCTGGGCCTGTCCCAGATCGTGTGGTCGCCGCTCGCCCAAGGCGTGCTCACCGGCAAGTACAAGCCGGGCCACCCGCTGCCCGAGGGCAGCCGCGCCACGGATGACAAGGGCGGGGCGGACATGATCGCCCACTACCTGGACGATGAGACGCTCACGGCCGTGGCCGAACTCGAGCCGATCGCCTCCGATCTCGGACTGACGATGGCTCAGCTCGCGATCGCCTGGGTGCTCGCCAATGGCAATGTCGCCGCCGCCCTGGTGGGCGCCTCCCGCCCCGAGCAGGTGGAGTCGAATGTCGCCGCCTCCGGCGTGAAGCTCGACGCCGAGGTGCTCGCCCGGATCGACGAGGCGCTCGGTGACCTCCCAGTCAAGGACCCGGCCGAGACCAAGTCGCCGGAGACGCGCATCGTGTGAGGCAGCTCCCCTACTTGTAGAAGCCCTCGCGCAGGTTGATCCCGTGCTCGAGCCACGCTTTCATGGCGGCGAGCATCCCCGTCCAGCCCATGCAGTTGCCGAACGCCCCGTCGGCACCCTTCTGTGTGAGCTTCCACGACTTCTCGGTGATGGTCACCAGAGTCCGCGAGCCGCCGTCGACTGGTTCGAACGTGAACGTCGTCTCGGTCTTCGGTGCGGTCGCGGACTCATCGCCCTCCCACCGGATGACGATCTTCTCATCGGGGACCACCTCGGCGACCTCGACCGGGAACCGACCCGGGAAGTCGGCGAAGTCCCATGAGACCTCCGTTCCGGCTTCGAGCCGACCGCGGGCTCCGCCTGTGGTGAAGTAGCGCGAGAGCTGCTCGGGATCGGCGACGGCCTCGAAGGTCTCGTGCGGAGACTTCGAGATGTGGCCGGTGACGGTGAAGGACAGTTCTTCCAGTGGCGCATCGGGTGCGCGGCCCTGAGTATTCATGTGATATTTTTATCACATGAATGGGGAGAAGGGAACAGCTGCCGACGATTCACGTGACGATGCGGTGTTCAAAGCGCTGGCGAACTCCACGCGTCGGCGCATCCTCGACCTCCTGCGGACCCAGCCGCGCACGACGGGAGAGGTCTGCGATGCCTTTCCCGACCTCGACCGCACGACCGTGCTCCAGCACATCCGCGTGCTCGAGAGGGCCGAGCTGGTGACAGGGGCGCGGATCGGGAAGACGCGACGATTGGCGCTCGCCCCGCTGCCGATCAAGCGAATCCACGACCGGTGGATCGGAGAGTACACCCGGGCGGCGGTGAATCTGCTGGCCGAACTCGACGACGGGACCCACTGAGACCGGTGCGGGCTCGCGTCTCAGGGCGAGGCCGCCTTCGTCGCCGGCTCAGTCCTGAGGGCGGAGCAGCCTGACAATGCAGCTGAGCATCCCGGCGACGAGGAGGAGCGCGGCGCAGAGCACGAACGTGCCGGTATCGCCGAGGTAGGTGAATCCGACCCCGCCGAGCACACCGGCGATGGCCAGGCCGATGTCGAAGTTCATGTTCCAGGCGACGCTGGCCCGAGCCGGAGTGCTGACTACGGTGAAGGCAGCGACCAGACTGGCCGACTGCATCGTCCCCAGCCCCAGACCGACGATCGCCATGACGATGAAGAGGAATGTTCCGCCCGCGATGGACGTGAGCACGAGGCCCACGACGACGATTCCGATTCCGGCGAGGTTGAGGGCGAACGGAGGGACCCGGTCGGCGATGTTCCCCGCGACCAGACGGCCGACCACTGCGGACAGCTGCATGGACGCGATGAAGATTGCCGCTCCTGCGACGTTCTCACCGGGACCGAAGCCGACGATGAGACCGAACGTCATCATGCCGATGAGGAACGGCAGGAACATGACGATCAGGCTCAGGGTCTCGGCGATGGACCTCCGCGGTCGGCCTGTGGGGCGCCCGGCCGCGGCCCGCACTCCCGCAGCGGGATCGACCTCGCCCTGTTGCATGGCCGCCCGACCCGGCAGGAACTTGAGCACGGTCGGCACGGCGAGGAGGAGCGTCACGCACACCACCGTCCGGAACACCCAGACCGGGACCGACTCCACCAGCCACAGGCCGAGGGGAGCAGCGATGGCCGCCGCCAACGAGGTGATTCCGCCGAACAGCCCCAGCGCTCGGCCGATCCGGGTCGGGGCAACGGTCTCGGGCACAGCGGCATTGGCCAGGACGACGAACAGCCCGAAGCCCACTCCCCCGCACAGCCCGCCGACGACCAGGGTGACAAGTGGGGCGAGGGCGAGCAGACCGACGATCTGACCGAGCAGCTGCAGACCCAAGGCGAGCAGCAGCGCTCCTCGCAGGCCCAACACTCTGCCCGCCCAGGGCGCGAAGGGCTGAGCCGCGATGACACCGATCATCATCGCCGTCAGCACGGTTCCGGCGGTGACGGACGACAGGCCCTGGAGCCCGCCGATGGTGACCATGGTCGAATAGCTGAAGAAGAACGCGGAGAAGCCGAACATGCCCGACCAGACCAGGCCGAGCAGTGCCGGGGTGACACCCTTGGTGGCGATCTGCGAGATGCTCATGATTGGACCCTACCGGAGCATGCGCCTGTCCCCCACACGGCGTGACTAGTATCGTCGGTACTCAGCGGAGCCGATGCTGATCAGGGGTCGGCGCTGTGTGGCACTGCCGGTCGGAATGAAGGAGCGAGCGCGAATGACACCACGAATTGACGTAGTGGCCGATGTGAAGCCCGTGTTGGGCGAGGGCCCACTCTGGGACGCGGAGTCCGAGCGACTCCATTGGCTCGACATCGCCCAGGGGCGAATCTTCAGCTCCACCGCGGCGGGTTCCGACCTGCGGACCTGGGAGGTCGGCGAGAAGGTGGGTTCCATTGCGCTGAGCGCCGACGGCTCCGCGTTCATCGCCTCGCTGAAGACCGGACTTCACCGCATCGACAGGGAGAGCGGTGAGAAGGAGCTCCTCGTCGATCCTGAGCCCGAATCCCCCGGCAATCGCCTCAACGACGGCAAGGTCGACCGGCAGGGACGATTCGTCTTCGGGACGATGGACGATGCGGAGAAGGAGACGACAGGAAACCTCTACTCCTACGATCCGCAGGGCCGGCTGAATCAGCTCGAGCGGGGATTGACCACCCCGAACGGCCCCTGTTTCAGTCCCGACGGGGCGACCTTCTACCTGTCCGACTCTCCCACTGGTGAGATCTGGGCCTATGACTACGACACCACGACCGGCGAGATCTCCTCGCGGAGAACCCTCGTGAGCATCGATGAGAGCCTGGGCGGCGCACCTGACGGAGCGACCGTCGACTCGGAGGGCTGCATCTGGAAGTCGATCGTCTTCGGCGGCAAGGTCGCCCGGTTCACCCCCGAAGGTGAGCTCGACCGGATTGTCGAGATGCCGGTGCGCAAAGTGACGAGCCTGTCCTTCGGCGGGCCGAACCTCGACACGCTCTTCGTCACCTCGATGGGCCGGCCGCCGCAGCCGGGCAAGCCGGAGGACGGGCAGCTGCGGGGATCCGTCTTCGCTGTCTCCGGGCTGGGTGTCACCGGGATCCCCGAACCCCGGTTCGGTGGCTGAACAATGACGTCGACCCAGACTCCCGACCTGACGGCGAGTGGTGTCATCGACGCAGAGTTCGTGCGTCGGTTCGAGCCTCTCTATGCCGTCACGGATCTCGAATCGCACCTGTTCGAAACGATCGGACCCAAGGTCGTCAGGCGCGAATACTACAAGCGCGGAGCTTTCCTCAGAGTCGCCGAGTGGAAAGCCGTTGCCGTTCTTCCCACGCTCGAGTCACTCGATTCCGACGACATCGAATACGTCACCGCGGTAGCCCTCGATGAGGACACTCCGAATCACCTGCGGGTGCCCTTCCTCCGGGTGCTGCCCGGGGTCGGCATGCCTCTGGGCAGCACTCTGCTCGCCGTGTTCAACCCCAAGAAGTTCGCGATCATGGATGCCCGAGCTGTCGGAGTCCTCCACGAATTCGCCCTCGTCGACACCTCGAACCTTGCCCACCTCGAATACTCCACCTACCGGCGGCTGATGCGGTCTCTGGCCAAGGGCGCCCATTGCGGCACACTCGATCTTTACCGCGCCGTCATCGCCTACTCGAGGCAGCAGAATAGCTGACCGCATCGAGTGCCCGCAGCGTCGAAACCCTCAGGCGCAGAGCCAACAGCTCTCGTCGCGCGCGAGTCAGACGTGGGTCAGAAGACCCACGCGCGGGTCAGACTCGGGCCAGAAGGCCCGCGGCGAGCATCGAGGGCACGACTTCGTCACGGGTCAGCGGTGCGAACTGCCGTTCGACGGAGTCCTCGGGCATCGGGTCATAGGGGAACCATGCGGCTTCGTCGATCTCCGCGCGATGGCTGATGCGGTCCACATCGAGGCCCTCGGGCAGCCCCTCGTAGTGGAACACAGTGCCGACGACACGGTGGTCGACTTCGTTCGCGGCGTCGGCCGTGAAGGTGCCGAGCAGCTTGAGGCTCGCCGGGTCGAGCACGAGGCCGAGCTCTTCATCGACCTCTCGGGCAATCGTCGCCGCCGCGTCCTCTCCCGGCTCGGGCTTCCCGCCCGGGAGCATGAACGACGTCGTGTTCGCCTTGCGGACCATGAGCAGTTCCGGACGCTGAGGGTGGAGAAGCACGAGCGCGCTCACATGGATGTCGTTCATGAGGTCCTTTCAGTCCGGCCAGATGCCCGAGGCACCGCGGCGATGCGAACCGACGAGGTGCGTATCCACCATACCGATCGCCTCCATCAGGGCATACATGGTGGTCGGTCCGACGAAGCGGAAGCCGCGCTTCTTCAGGGCCTTCGACAGCGCCACGGATTCCGGCGCAGTCGTCGGCACCTCGTCGACCGACAGCGGACGCGGCGTCGACTCGGGCTGAAAGCTCCAGATGAAATCGGAGAGACCGCCCTCTGCCCGCATGGCGATCGTCGCCCTCGCGTTGCCGACGCAGGCTTCGATCTTGCCCCGGTGGCGGATGATCCCCGCGTCCAGGAGCAGCCGGTCGACGTCGGCGTCGTCGAAGCCGGCGACCGCCTCGGGGTCGAAGCCCTTGAACACTTCGCGGAATCGCTCGCGTTTGCGCAGGATCGTCACCCACGACAAGCCGGCTTGGAACCCTTCGAGACTCAACCGCTCGAACACCCCGGCCTCGTCGGTGACGGGCAGACCCCACTCGGTGTCGTAGTACTGCAGCAGCAGCGGGTCACCGTACGCCCACGGTGAGCGGGCAAGGCCGTCCGCACCGATGACCACTCCACCGTGCGTCGGCGCGCTTTCCGCAGACTCGAGCTGCTCCGCCGGGTCGAGCTGCTCCGCCGGGTCGAGTTGCTCCGTCGACGCGAGTTCATGGTCGTCGGGTTTCCGGTCCCTCTGAATCTTCTCCACCCTGCAACGGTAGCGCGAGGTGCGGACGCGGAGGACCGCCGTCGAACGAAGCGCCCCTGGCGTCGCACGCAGCGCCCCTGGCGGACAGCGTCAGCAGGGGCACCCCTGGCGGACAGCGTCAGCAGGGGCACCTCCCGATGGACAATGTCGGCAGGGGTACCCTGGCCCCATGCCGACGACATACTTCACCTCGGACACCCACCTCCACCACCGACTCATGGTCATCCTGCGCGGCTTCGTGCCTGAGGACACGACCAAGGACCAAGTCACCGAGGACGACCTCGCCCGGCACGACGAGTCGATCATCGAGGCGTGGAACGCCTCCGTGAGGCCCGAGGACACGGTCTGGCACCTCGGCGACCTCACCCTCCAGCGCCCCTCGGCGATCGCCCACCTCATCGCGCGGCTCAACGGCGACATCCGGCTCGTCCTCGGCAACCACGACCGAGCGCACCCTCTGTTCGGAAGCAAGTCCGTGCCCGCCCACACCGAACTCCTCGAGGCAGGTATCTCCTATGCCACGATGGCCGCGCGCGTGACGCTGCGCGAATCGGATCACAACCGGATCCCGGTGGTCCTCTCCCACTTCCCCTACGCAGGCGATCACACCTTCGAGGATCGGTTCGAGCAGTGGAGGCTCCGGGACGTCGGCGAGATCCTGCTCCACGGTCACACCCACTCCGACCAGGTCCTCACCGACGCCGGGAACCGCCAGATCCACGTGGGCTGGGATGCGTGGGGAAGGCCGGTGTCCGAGGACGAGATCGTCGAACTGATCCGCTCCCAGGGAATCGCGCAGTCGCCTCCGCGGGACGAAGACCCCCACGCCCACCTCGGCGAGGATGAGGCTCAGAGGGAGACGATGAGCAGGACGGCGGCCATGACCACGCCCGAGCCGAAGAACGTCACCGAGGTGTAGCCGAGGATGTCGCGCATCTTCAGCCCTGCGATGGCGAGGACCGGCAGCGCCCAGAAGGGCTGGAGCATGTTCGTCCACTGGTCGCCGTAGGCCACGGCCATGATCGCGATCGAGGGGTCGACGCCGAGCTGGTTGGCCGCATCCAGCATGATCGGCCCCTGGACGGCGAACTGACCGCCGCCGGAGGGCACGAAGAAGTTGACGAGACCGGCCGACAGCAGAGCGAGCACCCCGAAGGTCGTCGGATTCGCGATCGAGACGATCGCGTCGGAGAACACGACGATGAGGCCGGTGCCGCTCATCATTCCGAGGATGCCGGCGTAGAGAGGGAACTGGAGGAGGATCTCGCCGACGTTCGAGGCGGCTGACTTCGTCAGGCGGATGAGCTCGAAGGGGTTCTTGACCAGCAGGAAGATCAGCGCCAGGAATGACCAGTTGACGATGTCGAGGGTCAATCCCCCACCCTGAGCGAAGTGGATGATGAGGTAGACGGCGAGCGCCAGACCGATGATCAGGGTGAGGATCCGGGAGGCATCGATCCGATCGGCGGGAGTGACCACCTCGTCGGTGGTTTCGCCGAACGATTCCGATCCCACCTGCTGCGGCAGCTCATAGACCGGGGCGTCCTTCTTCGGTGCGACGAGGAAGAACAGAACGGCGCAGACGACGATGACGCCGAGGATGCCGAGCAGGTTCCAGGCGGAGAAGATCGTCTCGCTGACGGGGATCGTCTGCCCACCGAGGGATTCGGAGAGGAAGGAGTCGGGTGTGGCCGCGGTCAGCGGGCCGGACCCCGAATAGCCCATGTGCCAGACGACGAAACCGGAGTAGCCGGCGGCGACGAGCAGGGGGAAGTGGACCTTGATGCCCCGCTCCCGTGCCTGCACGGCGATCTCCCTGGCCAGGAGGGCGCCGACGACGAGGCCGAGTCCCCAGGTGATGAGACTGGCGAGGGCCGCGACGACGAAGACGAACACGTAGGCGAACGTGGCGCTGCCGGGAACCCTGGCCAGCGCGGTCAGCAGCATGCGGACCGGACCTGTGTTGGCGAGCATGTGCCCGAACAGCAGGATCAGTGCCATCTGCGTCATGAATTCGAGCAGCCCGGCCAGGCCCTCGCCCCAGCCGGTGACGACCTCGACCGGGGTGGAGCCGGTGAGGATGAACGCGAGGATCGCCACGATGAGGGTGAGGACGATGGCGAAGGTGAGCGCTGAGGGGATCCAACGCTCGAGGACTCGGTTGAATGGCCGCATGAAGCCTTGTGAGGCGGCGGCGTTGATCTCGGTTGCGGTCGACTTCTCTGACGACATGACGAACCTCCGACTGAGAGTTTTCTGAGTGTTCGTTCAGTCTAACCAGAGTCACTTCGCCGGGTCAGGCGTTCTTCTTGAACACCATCTGCTTGTTGACGAATTCGTCCATCGCCAGCGGTCCGAGCTCCCGGCCGACGCCGGAGCGCTTGACTCCGCCGAAGGGCAGGTACTCCCGGGAGCCTTCCGGAGTGTTGATGAAGACCATGCCGGCCTCGATCTGATCGGCGACGCGTTCGGCCCGTTCGGAGTCGGTGGAGAACACGGCGGCGCCGAGTCCGAACGGGGTGTCATTGGCCAGCTCGATGGCCTCCTCCTCGCTGCTCGCCCGGTAGACGATGACGGCGGGACCGAACAGCTCCTCGTAGTAGCCGCGCATCCCCTTCTCCACGTCGGCGAGGACGACGGGTTCGACGAAGGCACCGTCCCCGTCATACCTCTTCCCGCCGGCAAGGAGGGTCGCACCCTCGCTGACCGTGTCATTGACCTGCTCGATGAAACGCTCGGCGGCCGCCGTCGAGGACAGGGGGCTGAGCTTGGAGTCCTCGGCACGGGGGTCTGCCGGGGTCAGCGACTTGGCCGCCTCGGTGATGGAGGACAGGAAGTCGTCGTAGACGTCGTCCATGACGATCATCCGCTTGGGCGAGTTGCAGGCCTGACCCGTGTTGCCCATGCGCGTGGCGAAGAACGTCTTCGCACTCTTAGCCACGTCCTCCGTGTCGAGGAGAATGTAGGGATCCGACCCTCCGAGTTCGAGGACCACCTTCTTGAGGTTCTTCCCCGCCTCCGCGGCGACCGCCGCACCTGCCCGCTCCGAGCCCGTCAGCGACACCCCGTGGTTGCGGGGGTCGGGCAGGATGATGTCGGCGACCTGCTCGTTGCTGGCGTAGATGTTGATGTAAGCGCCTTCGGGAAGCCCTGCCTCGAGGAAGATGTCCTCCATGATCTGTGCCGAGCGCGGGCACTGCGGAGCATGCTTGAGCAGGATCGTGTTGCCGAGCGCGAGGTTGGGGGCGGCGAACCGGGCGACCTGGTAGTACGGGAAGTTCCACGGCATGATCCCGAGGATCGAGCCGACGGGCTTGCGCCGGATCCAGGCGGTGCCGTCCTTGGGTCCGCGCAGAGGCTCATCGGCGAGGAACGCCTCGGCGTTGTCGGCGAAGTACTGATAGATCCGCGAGCACAGCGCCACCTCGCCCTTGCCCTCGGGGGCCGCCTTGCCCATCTCGGTGCGGATCACCGCGGCCAGCTCCTCGGCGCGCTCGGAGTAGATCTGGGCGACGCGGGTGAGCACGGCGGTGCGCTCGGCCACCGGTGTCCGGCTCCAGTCGGTGAAGGTCGCTGCCGAGCGGTCGAGGGCGGTGAGAATGTCGGCATCAGTGGCGGTCGGGAATTCCTCTTTGACCTCGCCGGTCGCCGGGTCGGTCACACGGTAGAGCGTTGTCATCTCTGGCCTCTTCTCCTGGTCGGGGTGGACGAGTGTCTGCTCATCCGATTCGTCGAGCACCGCTCCGGTCGGTCGCGTCCCACGCTCACCGGCGCGGCACTGCTCACGGTCCACGCTATGGCCCTTCCACCTCGGCGGCAATTCCCCCTTCTCTGACCTGCGACGATCTGATCCGGGAGCAGCCATCGCTGTTACGGTAGTGGCATGCCCAGCGTGACAGAGCTTGTCCAGCGTTATTACTCGACCGTCGACGCCGGGGACCCGGGCGCCACCTCGGCGCTGTTCGCCCCTGGCTCGCGCTACGACCGCCCGGGATATCCGCCGATGGTCGGCGAGCAGATCACCGAGTTCTACCACGGTGAGCGCGTCATCGAATCCGGCGCCCATACTCTCAACGAGATCCTCATCGAAGGCGACCGTGCCGCCGCCCGCGGAGTGTTCAAGGGCCGGCTGAAGAGCGGCGCCGAGGTGACCGTCGGATTCGCCGACTTCTTCCTCTTCGACGTCGATGGCCTGATCGCCGAGAGGACCACCTACTTCTACCGCGGAGCCGTCTGACTGTTCTCCGCGGACCGGAGTGAGGCACCGGGGCCAAGCTGCCCCAAAAGGCAAGTCCCCTGGCCAAATGGTAGCGTTTGGTCGGTCAGCGAGGCGGCGACGGGCAAGAGCAAGCGAAATTGCTTGCTCACTGGCCCACGAAGGGGTTTATTCTGGGAACAGATCATCCTCGCCCGAGGATTGGTCCTTCTCATCAGCCCCGGTCGCTGCCGGAGAACAGAGAAAGGAGCAACATCATGGTCATCATTGGTTGGATCGTTGTAGGACTCCTCGCTGGAGCATTGGCCAAGCTCATCCTTCCTGGAGAACAGGGAGGTGGCTGGATCGCCACGATCATCCTCGGCGTCATCGGCGCATTCGTGGGTGGTCTGCTCTTCGGTCTCTTCGGAGGCAAGGGAATCGGGGCAACGTTCAGTGACCCATGGGATTGGGGTTCGTTCTTCGTCGCAGTCATCGGAGCGATCGTCTTCGCGTTCATCTGGGGACTCATCACGAAGAACCGGACTCGCGCCTGATCTGCTGATCAGTTCATGAGCTCGCGGGTGTACGCCCGCTGACTCACGGACACCGAGAACCGGCCGGAAGTGCTCTTGCACTCCCGGCCGGTTCTTCGTCTGCGGCTTCGTCTGCGGGGCTGTCAGGCGGTGACGTTCGCGCTGTCGCCTCCGGTGACGGCGAAGCTGGTCCCGGTGACCATGCGCGCCTCCTCCGAGGCGAGGAACACCGCCAGCGGTGCCACATCCTCCGGGTCGATCCACGGAACTCCCAGCGGCACCGTCGTGCTCTTGCCCTCGGCCGCCGTCTTCTCGTCCTGGTCGGGATCGCCGGTGGGTTCGCCGCCGCTGTTGCGGATCAGCTGCGCATAGCGGCTCTCATGCCGGGTCAGGGCAGTGTCGATGAGACCGGGGATCAGGGCGTTGACCGTGATCTCGTGCTGCCCGAGGTCGAGCGCTGCCGACTTCATCAACCCGATCAGACCCCATTTCGAGGCGGAGTAGGCGCTGCCATGGAGCGTGCCGTGCTGGCCCTGCGTCGAGGAGGTGATGATGATCCTCCCTCCCCCGCGGTCGACGAGGTGCCCGGCCGCGACCCTGAGCACGTTCGCGGTGCCGGTGAGGTTGATGTCGATCTGGTCCTGCCAGAGATCGTCGCTCATCTCCAGCAGCGAGGCGAATCCCTGGATGCCGGCGTTGGCGAAGACCACATCGGTGCCGCCGAATTCCTCGACGATCGTGTGGAATCCGTCCTCGAGCGCCGGTTTGTCCCGCTGGTCGGCGACGATCGGCAGCCAGTTGGCGCCCGCGTTCTCCACCAGAGTCCCCGTCCGCTCCAGATCCTCTCGGGTGGCGGGCTCATAGTCGAGAGCGGAGCTGGCGCGGCCGGCGATGTCGACCCCCGCGACCTGATACCCCGCCTTCGCAAATGCCACCGCGGTGGCCCTCCCGATTCCTCGCGCCGCCCCCGGTGACCACTGCTGTTCGAGTCATGCCGACCTCCTTCTCGCACGGTTGCTGGACCCATCACCCTAGGGGCGTGGACCCCGGGTCACCAGGGTTTCCGTTGCCTCAGCCGGGGACGATGCCACTCGAAAGGTCAGGCGATCGCTCGACCTCGGACAGCGCTCGGGGTCACAGCCTCAGTCGGCCTGGCTGCGGGCCTGCAGCACGGCGCGCTGGATCCGATCCCGCGCCTCGGCGGCACCCGAGCTCGGACGTCGCCCATAGGCCTGTTCGACCTGAGCGAAGACCTCCTCCATCCGCTCGGCCTCGCGCCGTCCCGGGCGGCCATGCTCGGTGGCACTCTGCCCGGTGGCGCTCTGCCCAGGGGCACTCTGCCCCTTGGCACACTGCCCGGTGGCGCTGGGAAGGGGCTCGATGGCGGCGAATGCCCGGCCGATGTGATCCATGAACCCGCGGATGCCTGCCTCTCCCCCGCCGAGGTGCATTCCCTCGAACAGCCCGACCGCGGACCACCGCAGGCCGAGGGAGTTCTTCAGCACCTCGTCGAGCTCACTCGCGGTGACCACTTTGTTCTCGACGAGGGAGATCGCCTCCTTCATCAGCGCGTTCTGGAGACGGTTCCCGACGAAGCCGCGCACCTCCTTGCCGAGGACCACCGGGCTCCGGCCGCAGCTGCGGTAGAACTCGACCGTCGCCGAGGTGACTGCGGGGTCGGTTTGCGGGGAGGGCACGACCTCGACGAGGGGCATCAGGTGCGGTGGATTGAAAGGGTGACCCACGATGACCCGCCGCGCCGCGGCGGGCGGCAGTTCGGCCGCGATCGTCGAAGCGGGGATCGTCGACGAGGAGGTCGCGAGGATGGCATCGTCCGGGGCGCACTCCGCGAGGCGGGAGAAGAGCTCGATCTTCGCCTCCGGGTCCTCGGGCCCCGATTCCTGGATGAAGCGGGCCCCGGCGACTGCGTCCTCGAGAGTCTCGGCGAGTTCGACGGCTCCGATCCGGTCGGCGGACAGCTCCTCGGCGGCGGCATCGGCGCTGACGTCGGCCTGGAGCGCGGCGACCACCTCGGCGAGGTCACTGCGGGGATCGTGGACCCGCACGGAATGACCGGAGCGGGCGAACAGCCACGCGAACGACCGTCCGATGGTTCCGGCTCCGATGACAGCGACAGTGAGGCTCATGGCTTCAGGCTATACCGGCAGGCCCGCCTGCGGCAGGGGTGAAGATTTGGCCTCGGCAGGGGTGTGACCGGGGATTTAAGTGGCACAATGTCGTACATGAACCCGCTCGAAGGACTGAGGACAGTCGACTCGGAGATCATCGCCCTCGCCGAGGACGAGTACGCGGCCGCGGCCGAGACCGCCGGGATCGAAGTGCGCGAGATCCATACGGCTGCCGAGGCGGCGGAGGCCTCGCTGCTCCTCGACGAAGTCTGGAACGTCGACGCCACCGGCACGAACGTGTTCGAGCCGAGCCTCATCATCGCCTTCGCCCATGCGGGCAACTACGTCTCCGCCGCCTACAGCCTCGACGAACCGGATGTCATGATCGGAGTCACGATCGGGTTCTTCGGTCAACCGCTGGGCACCGTCATGCATTCGCACATCGCCGGGGTCCGTCACCAGAACATCGGCCGGGGCGCGGGATCGGCGATGAAGCTCCACCAGCGCCTGTGGTGCCTCAACCTCGGCCTGACCGAGATGACCTGGACTTTCGACCCTCTCGTCGCCCGCAACGCCTACTTCAACTTCCAACGGCTGGGCGTGCGGATGATCGACTACCTCGAGGACTTCTACGGTCAGATGCGCGACGGGGTGAACTCCGGTCAGGCCAGCGACCGGATGCTCGTGTCCTGGCGGCTCGACCAGCCCGGCGGGATCTCACCTGCCACCGCCGACGGCGCCTTCGAATGCCTGCGCGCCGACACTCATGGTGAACCCCTGGTCTGCGAAGTGCCGAAGGAGGCCACCGCAGTCTCCCTCGACATCCCCTCGGACATCGAAACCCTGCGCGGACAGGATGCGGCACTCGCCGGGCGATGGCGACTCGCCCTGCGCGACTCGCTGACCGCGCTGATCGCCGACGGCTGGGTCCTCGACACCTGCCTCAAGGGCGGCACGTACGTGCTCCACCACCCCTGAGGTTCGTAGAGTCGCTGGGGCGCTGTCCCACCACCGGCGCCGACGGGTCCCACCTCCGGCGAGGGATCCATCCTGGCAACTTGTGTGACGATCACACCGTTTCGCACGTCAGAAACGGCACTTTCTCCACACGATTCCGCGTCATTGATCAAAAACAGACGCGTCACCGTTGCTGAATACTCACTGATGCGTTCCGAGCTGTGGACGAACACCGGCGAAACGCGTCCGCCCGACAGTCCCGGCACGGCGCCTGAAACGACACCACCGCCAATCAGCGCTCCGTTGCCAACAGTCACCCCGGGGTGATCAGGCAATCTGGGCAGAATTCTCGTACCGGAGCCAACCTGGGTTGCACGCCTTCGGGCTGCGCGGCACTGATGTGCTCCAGGCTGTGGATCCGAGAGAAGTTTCCACAGGGACAGGTCAGGTCTTCACAGATACGCGGTGGTTGTGAACAGTGTGACCATGACCTACAGAGAACCGGATGCCGAGCGAGACATCCCCGTCTGGTTTCGACGCCGAAACCGAGCCCTCGCCGGAATTTCCAACCATGCGCTGATGCACAATGCCAGGTACTCGAAGCTTCACCATGGAGTGTGGCTCGATCACCAGACGCTTCGAAGACGAGTGATTCCCGGCTGGGCGAACGACCGCTGGGTGGACGAAGCAATCAGCCTCTCAGCGGCGATAGCGCTCTTGGCCGATTCGTCAGGCAGCGGGTTGACTGCCGCGCGGATCTTCGGGCTGCCGCTTCCTCGCAATCTGCAGCAGGCTCAGATATTCAATGGCAGGATCGTCGTCGAGCTCGCCATAACGGTGAGATCCAGGCAGACTCGACAGCCGACGATCAAGCTCTCGCGATTGAATGCGATCACTCCCGTCGAGTGGTACGGATTGAACGTGGTCTCCGCTGCCGATGTGTTCGTCCACCTGGCTCCGGTTCTGAAGCCGGACGATCTCGTCAAACTCGGCGATGCCATCGTCGGGCGCTGGAGAAGCGGGCCGTTGTGCAGCCTCGGCGACCTTCGAACTCGCATCGATCGCCCATACCTGCGCCACCGAAGGAGCATCGCCGAGGCGCTCGACCTCGTACGCGAGAACGTCGATTCCCCGATGGAAACCTTCCTGCGTCTGTGGCTGAGAAGGGTCGGCCTTCCCGAACCAGTCATCCATCCGGGAGTGCACTGTTCGCTCACCAACCGCATCTACCACCCGGACCTCGGCTATCCCGAGCACAGGCTTGCCATCGAGTATCACGGAGATCACCACCGGGTGTCTCCAGATCAATGGGATGAGGACCTCAACAGACGAAATGCGCTGC
Source organism: Brevibacterium sp. (assembly GCF_031179145.1). Taxonomy (GTDB): domain Bacteria; phylum Actinomycetota; class Actinomycetes; order Actinomycetales; family Brevibacteriaceae; genus Brevibacterium. The sequence goes on along the minus strand of NZ_JAPSIB010000015.1, from coordinate 97,322 downwards.
AGGCTGAAGGATGGACAGTGATCGAGGTGACCCGACGATCTGATCTGGTCCTCATCGAACAGTCGATCCGCGCGCACCTCGGCCTGCAGCCGCGAATCCTCCCCACAGGCAGCCATCATGGGTGACGGTGGTTCGGCTCCACCGCAACCTGCGTGACGTTCGTTCGGTTTCAGTCGCCCGAATCGGGACGAACATCACACAACTCTTCATGCCCTGCCGGGTCAGGCCTCGGACTCCCAGTTCTGGCGCAGCAGCTTCTTGTCGAGCTTGCCCACCGAGGTGCGCGGCAGTTCGTCGGTGACGATAACCTCGTCGGGCAGCTGCCACTTGGCGAAGCGCTCACCGAGCACCTCGATGATGTCCTCACGGGTCACCTTGGCGCCGTCATCGGGCACGACGTAGGCGACGGGGCGTTCCTGCCACTTCTCGTCGGGAACGCCGATGACGGCGGCCTCCCTGACCTTCGGGCTGTCGAGGATCGCGTTCTCCATGTCGATCGAGGAGATCCACTCGCCGCCGGACTTGATGACGTCCTTGAGCCGGTCGGTGAGCTTGAGGTAGCCGTTGGGGTAGATGACGCCGACGTCGCCCGAGCGCCACCAGCCGTCGAGGAACCGGTCGGCGTTGTCCGGCTGCTGGAAGTAGGACTCGGTGATCCAGGGCCCGCGCATGACGACCTCGCCCATCGACCTGCCGTCGCGGGGCAGCTCCGCCCCGGTGGGGTCGACGACCTTGATCTCGACGCCGATGATCGGCAGACCCTGGAACCGTTTGAAGTCCCAGCGCTCCTCCTCGCTGAGGTCCAGATCGGGCTTGATCCGCCAGTTCGTCGTCGCCAGCGGGGTCGTTTCCGTGGCCCCGTAGCCGTGGATCACCTCGGCGCCGGTGATCTCCTTGAAGCCGCGCATCATCGACAGCGGCGGCTCCGAGGAACCGGAGACCAGACGGACGCCGCGCAGGTCCGGCGGCTGCGGCATCTTCTTCATCATCTCGAGCATCGGGGCGAAGATCGCCGGCGCACCATTGGCCAGGGTGACCTTCTCCGTGATGAAGGCCTGGCCGATGGCAGCGAACTCCTCGGCTGCGAATTTGCCGGGCAAGACGAGCCTGGCGCCCGCGGCGACCGCGTTCTGCGGGAAGCCCCAGGACAGGACGTGGAACATCGGGGTGATGGGCATGACGCAGTCTTCGAAGGTCGCGTTCAGCGCCGCCAGTCCGCCCATCGTGTGGAGGTAGATCGACCGGTGCGAGTAGTAGACGCCTTTCGGCCGGCCAGTCGTGCCTGTCGTGTAGCCCGCGTAGGCGGCGGTCTTCTCATCGACGACGGGCCAGTCGTAGGTCTCGGGCTTGTCGGCGATGAGGTCCTCGTAGAAGACGACGTTGTCCAGGCTCGTCTCGATCTCACCGGTCGGTTTGTCGGTCATGACGATCCAGCCCTTGACGTCGAGCTTCGGGGCGAGCGCCTCGGCGACGGGCAGCAGGGTCTCGTCGACGGCGATCCAGTCGGACTTCGAGTGGCTGACGACGTAGGCGAGGTCCTCGGGTGCCAGGCGCAGGTTGAGCTGGAGCATCGTCGCGGCCAGGCCGGGCACGGCGAAGTAGAGCTCGAAATGGCGGCGCGAATTCCAGTCGAGGACGCCGACCATCGAGCCGGCCCCGATGCCGAGTTCGGTCAGCCCGTGCGCGAGCTGAGCCATGCGCCGGAATTCGTCAGCGTAATTCGATCGGCCCCAGGAGCCGTCGGAGCGGCGATAGACGACTTCGGATTCGCCGAAGACCGTGGCCGCATGTCGGATCAACGAGGTGGTGTTGAGCTGGTAGCTGTCTCCGAGGGTGGAGGGGATTCCGGTGAGCATGGGAACTCCTAGTGACTCGCAGTTTCGGGTGGTAGGTTCAGGTGGCGTTCTGCTGACGTGACTCGCGGTTTCAGGTGGAGGTTTCGGGAGCGATCGGATTGCAGCGCACGCTGCCGGGGTCGGCGACGCGCACGGCCTGGCCAGGGCTATTCGCCGGTGAAGCTCGGCGTGCGCTTCTCGGTGAAGGCGGCGACGCCCTCGTCGAAGTCCTTGGTGCTGCGCAGCGCGTTCTGGCCCTCGACCTCACGGGAGAAGGCCTCGCCCAGGCACGTCAGGGTCGCCTCGTTGATCGCGTGCTTGGTTCGGGCCAGGCCCAAGGGCGCACCCTGGACGAAGGCTTCGGCGACCTCGCGGGCTCGGTTCAGCTGCTCGCCGGGGGCGACGACTTCGCTGGCCAGTCCCCACTCGAGCGCCTGCGCGGCCCATACCTTCTGTGCGGTCAGCGCCATCTGCATCGCCCGATGCCGACCCGCCGAGGCGGCCACCAGGGCTGTGGCCCCGCCGTCGGGCATGAGGCCGATCTTCGCGAAGGCGAGCATGAGATACGACTGCTCGCTCATCACGACGCAGTCACACGCGAGCGCCAGCGAACACCCGATGCCCGCGGCCGGTCCGGAGACAGCGGCGACGGTCGGGACCGGCAGGTCGATGAGGGAGCGGATGATCCCATTGGCCTCGGAGAGGTCCAGGCCCTTCGTGGATTCGAGCAGGTCAGCGCCCGAGCTGAACGCGCGGTCGTTGCCGGTGAGGATCACGGCGCGGGCCGATGCTGCCGCCTCGGCGACAGCCTCTCCGATGGCGCGAAAGGCTTCGGCCGTCAGGGAGTTGAGGGTCTCGGGCCGGTTGATGGTGACGGTGAGGATCCCATCGCGCAGGTCGGTGAGAATGCTGGACGTCAATGCGACTCCTTCGTGAACGCTCAGGCGGGACGATTTCCACCTTAACGCACGATAAGTTGATCTGGGTCACATCGTTTCGACGACTTCTCCCGTGGCCTCAGCCCGCCGATCTCAGCCCGCCGATCTCAGCCCGCCGGCCTCAGCCCGCCGATCTCAGCCCGATGATCTCAGCCGCTCCTGCCGCTCCCTGCGGCCCCAGCCGCGCTCGGTCCCGATTTCAACCCTCGATGGCGGCCTTGAGGTCATTCCACAGGTCGTCGACATGCTCGATGCCCACGCTCAACCGCAGCAGCCCCTCGGGGACCGATTCCGGCTCCGAGGCGTGCCGACGTCTGCGCTCGATGAGGGACTCCACCCCGCCCAGGGAGGTCGCGGGCGTCCACAGGTCCACCGCCTCGGCGATGGCGGTCGCCTTCTGCGCATCGTCGACGCAGAAGGCGACGATCGCCCCGAAGCCGTTCATCTGCTCGGCGGCGCGCGCATGGCCGGGGTCGTCGGCCAGTCCCGGGTAGCGGACCTCGGCCACGTCGGGGTGCGCGTTCAGACGCGCCGCGATCTCCGCGGCGTTGGACTGCGCGCGGTCCATCCGCACCGACAGGGTGCGCAGGCCGCGCAGAGCCAGCCACACCTCGAAGGGGCCGGCGATCGCGCCGCGGATCGCGCGATCGGCAAGCAGCCGCGCATGGAGGTTCTCATCGCTGGTCACTGCGGCGCCGAGGACGACGTCGGAGTGCCCGGCCAGGTACTTCGTCACCGAGTGGACGACGATGTCGGCCCCGTGGTCGAGCGGGGTCTGCAGCAGCGGAGTGGCGAAGGTGTTGTCGACGACGCCGAGGATCCCCCGCTCCCGCGCGGCAGACAGGAGGCCGGGCACGTCGGCGACCTCGAGCATCGGGTTGGTCGGGGATTCGATCCACAGCATCGCCGAGGCGGTGGTGGAGTCATCTGCACTGCCCGCCGAGGCGGCCGCCAGGTCCGGGGCATCCGCGGCTTTCGAGCGCGCGGCGGCCGGAGTGCTGCGCACCTCATCGAGGGCGGCGATGACCGAGTCGGTGTCGTCGATGTCGACGGTGACGAGAGCGAATTCGCAGCGCTCGGCAAGCTCCTCGGCGGCCTGGAGGGAACCCTGATAGCTGTGGCGCGGCATCAGCAGGGTTCCTCCGCGCGGGATGAGGCTGAGCACCGAGGCGATCGCAGCCAGCCCGGAGCCGTAGACGAGGCCGGGCAGCTTCGCGTGCTCGAGTTCGGCCAGCGCCTCTTCGAACGGTTCCCAGGACGGGGTCCCGAACCGTCCGTAGGCGTACTTCGCGTCGCCGATGTCGCCGCTGCCGATGAATGTCGAGGACAGCACGATGGGCGGATTCACCGCCGCACCCTGACTGCGGTCGGGGCGAGCGGCGTCGACGAGCACGGTTTCGGGAGCGTAGGAGGGTTCACGCGAAGTCATGGGGACAATATAGACCCCGGTTCTGCGCTTCGCGATGCGATCTCAGCTTCCGGCGCTGACGATGTGTTCGAGCAGCGTCCGCGCTCCCGGCGTCAGCCGCCGCTCCGGTGACCACAGGGCATGCAGCACCCGGCCGAGTCGGACTTCGGGACCGACCGGCAGGGCCACCAGCCGCCCTGCCCGGATCTCATCGCGCAGCGCCAGCTCGGAGAGCACGATCGGAGCCACCGCGGTGGACGCAGCGATCTTCAGTGCCGAGTTCGATCCATACTCCCCTGCGATCCGGGGACCGCCGACCTCGACGAGCGCGGCGTCGATGACTTCTCTCGTCCCCGATCCGAGCTCGCGGACGAGCAGGGGAACTTCCGCGAGTTCGGCCGCAGCGATCGGCTCGGTCCATGCTCCGGCGAAGTGCGGGGCTGCGGCGATGAGCAGTCTGTCGCGGCCGATCACCTCGGCGCGGAGCCCTTCGGGCAGGGTCAGCGATTCGACCAGCCCGAAGTCGCACCGGCGCTCAAGGACTGCGGCGATGACAGCGGCCGAATTCTCCACGGTGAGTCCGACCTCGATGTCCGGGCGCTGGGCGTGCAGTGTCACGAGGTGCGCGGGCAGCAGGTATTCGGCCACCGTCAATGAGGCGCGGATGCGGACCGTTCCGGCTCGGGCGTCCTGGATGGCACGGGCGCCGGCGTTGAGATTGGAGTAGGCCTCGATCACCTCGGCGGCCCAGCCGGCGACGGCCCTGCCTTCGAAGGTGAGCTCGGAACCACGGGGGGAGCGCTTGAGCAGGGGGACCTTGAGGTCGCGTTCGAGATTGCGCAGACTGCGGGAGGCATTGGGCTGCGCCAGGCCGACCTCGGCTGCCGCCTGGCCGATCGACTGCGCGTTCGAGTTCAACGCCACGAGCAGTCCGAGGGCCTGCAGTTCGGGCCATTCCTGCATTCTCCGCATGTCATGCACACCCCTATCCTGTCATATCAGGCTCATATGGGTTGCTGCGGAACTGACGTCTACCGGCGAATCGCGTCACGGTCCAGACTGAAGGCATGCAGCATCCCCGCGGAGTCCATGCACTCCGAGCGCATCCCCTCCGGCTCCTGCCGGGCCTTGGCCTCGCGGCGGCGGCCACCGTCGTCGCCGCGGCGGCCTCGGGCTTCGTGCCCGTCCTCTCCCCTCTCCTGGTCGCGATCGTCCTCGGCGTCGTCGTCGGAAACGTCGTGCCCCACCTGCCCGAATGCTTCCTTCCCGGCCTCGACTTCGCGGCCAAACCGCTGCTGCGGGTGGGCATCGCGGCTCTCGGGGCGCAGGTGCTGCTGGGTGACATCCTCGACCTCGGCTGGCAGGTCCTCGTGCTCGCCGCTGTGGTCGTGGCGACCGGAATCCTCGTCAGCCTTGCCAGCGCGCGCCTGTTCCGGGTCGAGTCGGGTCTGGCGCTGCTCATCGGCTGCGGGTTCGGCATCTGCGGCGCCGCCGCGGTGGCCGGGGTGGAGTCGACGCTGAGGTCGAAGAAGGAGGACGTGGCCGCGGCGGTCGGTCTCGTCGTGCTCTTCGGCACCCTGATGATCGCCCTGGTCCCGGGTCTGAGTTCAGCCTTCGGCCTGCCGGAGGCCACGGCCGGGATGTGGGGCGGCGCCGCGACTCACGAAGTGGCGCAGGTCGTGGCGATCGGCGGGATCCTCGGTCCCACCGCCCTCGAAGTCGCCGTCCTCGTCAAGCTCTCCCGGGTCATCATGCTCGCCCCGACCGTGACGGTCCTCGGCCTCGCGATGCGCCGCGCCGAGGTGCGCGCCCGGGCAGCTGTGCCGCCGGCCGGTGAGGTCTCGCAGACAGCGGCCACCACCTCGGCGAGGGAGGTCCCCACAAGCGAATCCACCACCTCGGCGACGGAAGGCACACGTCCGCCGATCGTGCCGGTGTTCGTCCTCGGATTCCTGCTCCTCGCCGGACTGCGCACGTTCGGGCTGCTGCCCGACATCGCCGTCACCGGCCTCGGCTGGGTGCAGACTGTGTGCCTGGCGATGGCGATGTTCGCTCTCGGCCGCGGAGTCCAGTGGCGCTCCCTGCGCAGCATGGGGGCGGGCCCGGCGGGGCTCGCCGGCTTCACGACGCTCGTCATCGCACTCGTCGGCCTGGGTGGTGCCCTGCTTCTGACCTGAGCTCCGCCCGTTCGGGTCTGGGGAATCCGCTCAGCTGGTAATGTTCCTCAGCGGTACCTCAGCGCTGTCACAGCGATCAACCAGACAACCCGAGGAAGTCATGTTCGAACAGATTCTTGCTTTGGGGATCTTCATCGCCCTCTTCGCCATCGGCGCGATCCGCGGAGTGCACATCGGCGTGCTCATGCTCGTCGGCGCCGCCGGCACCGGGCTGCTCCTGACCGATATGGCCGTCGACGACATCATCGCCGAGTTCCCCCTGTCCATCATGGTGCTGCTCGCCGGCGTCACCTACTTCTTCGCCATCGCGCAGGAGAACGGCACCGTCGACAGGATCATCGACTGGGCGCTGGAGAAGGTCGGATCCTCGGCGGTCCTGCTGCCCGCCGTCTTCTTCCTCATCACCGCCGGCATCGCGTCGATGGGCGCTCCCCTCGCGGGCCTGGTCATGATGCCCGTGGGCATGCAGGTCGCCCGCAAGTACGGAGTCGACTACGCCCTGATGGGGCTCGCCATCTGCTTCGCCATCGGCGCCGGAGGCTTCGCCCCCACCAGCCTCTACGGCATCGTCACCTACAGCACGGCCCACGACGCGGGCATCGATCTGTCGCCGTTCCTGCTCTTCGGCATCGCCGTCGGCGTCTACCTCGTCATGCTCGTCGTCGCCTATTTCATGTTCGGCCGCAGCCTCTTCACGAAGAAGTCAGCGGCGAACGCCAGAACCTCCGCCGAGGTGGGCGCCGAGGCAGGCGCTGGGGAAACGGCGGCAGGTGCCGTCGGCGGCTCGGGCGCCGGCCTGCGGAGTGCCGGGATCTCGCGGGGCTCCGCCTCGGCGACGAAGGTGGCCTTCGGCGAGGACGAGGAGGACGAAGCGCTCTTCGACTCCTCGAACTCGGGTGCTTCGACCGCCTCGGCGCCGTTCTCGTTCGTCCAGATCCTCACCGTGGCGCTCATGGGCGCGCTCATCGGCACGGTCGTCGTGTTGGCGGCACTCGGGCAGGAGCCGGACATCGGCCTGCTGTGCTTCCTCTTCGGCGCGATCCTCGCGCTGGTCGACCCGAAGACCGGCAAGGCGGCGCTGCCCAAGATCGACTGGTCGACCGTGCTGCTCGTGGGCGGCATCATCACCTTCGTCGGCGTGCTCCAGTCCATGGGAGCCGTCGACCTGCTCGGCGAGGGCGCGAAGGCGATCGGCTCGCCGCTCATCGCCGCCTTCGTCCTGTGCATCGTGGGAGGCCTGGTCTCGGCCTTCGCCTCGACGACCGGCATCCTCGCCGCCCTCGTCCCGCTGGCGCTGCCGCTCATCGCGGCCGGCGGAGTGCCGGGCTGGGCCCTCATCGCGGCACTCGGTGTGTGTTCGGCCGTCGTGGACGTCTCCCCGTTCTCGACGCTCGGCGCCACTGTCGTGGCCACCGCGCCCGCCGAGGCGAAGTCGCGCCTGACCACCATCCTCGTCAAGTTCGGCATGTCGATGATCGTCATCGGGCCCGTGGTCCTCGTCGGCGGCCTCGTCCTGCCCGCCATGATGTTCTGAGCCGCGAACCTGAGCTCCTGAGCACCTGAGCCGCCTATCGCAGCGCCTTGACCAACTCGACGAATTCGAGGTCGTCGACCTTCGGCACCCCGAAACGGTCGTCACCGTACGGAAACGGCTCCACCGCTCCGGTCAGCTCGTAGCCGCGGCGGACGTAGTAGGCGATGAGGTCCTCGCGCTTGCTGATCACGGTCATCTTCAGGGAATGCGCGCCCCAGCGCTCGGACACCCACGCCTCGGCGATGCTGAGCAGAGCCGAACCCACCCCTTGTCCCTGCCCGTGCGGGGAGACCGCGAGCACACCGAGGTATGCGACCCCGTCGACAGGTCGGCGCACGTAGACGCTGCCCATCGCTTCCCCATCGCGGGAGCGGACGAGGATGATCGAGGATCCGGTCTCGGCCAGCATCTCGCGCGCCATCCCGGCGTCGAGTCGCTGCCCGTCGAGGAGGTCGGCCTCCGTCGTCCACCCCTGCTTCGACGCCTCTCCCCGATAGGCCGACCCCACGAGCACGACGTAGTCGTCGATGTCGGCATCGGTGAGCTCGGCGACCGCGAATCCCGCTTCCTGCAGGTTCAGCACATGAGCATCAACGAGGGTGGGCTGGCGCTGGGTGGTCATGAGACGAGAACTCCTTCCTGCAGCCGCCGAGGCGACGGCTGAATGAACATGTGCACGAACGGCTGAATGTGCGTGTGCACCAAGGCTAGTGCCACCTCGGCGAACGGAACTATAGTGTCACGTACCAGGACGAACGGTCAGCGTTCCAGTCGCAAAGCACGGCAAGCGCGCTTGCCGGATGGGAGCACCATGGACCTCGAGATCTCTGACGAGACCTACACCATCGCCGAGGATGCCTCCGGCTCACGCTTCACCCTGAGCCACGACGGCACTGTCATCGGCGTCGCCGACTACATCGACCAGTCAACCGGCGTCGACGACTCCGATTCCTCCGCCGCCGCCGGCTCGGTGCGCGTCTTCACCCACACCGAGGTCTCCCCCGAGTTCGGCGGCCGCGGCCTCGCCGCTCACCTCGTCCGATACGCCTTGGAGACCACCGCCGAGGAGGGCATGAAGTTCCGCACCACCTGCTCCTACGTCATGAGTTTCCTCGAGAAGCATCCCGAGTTCGAGGGTTCACGGGCGTAGGCTCCCCCTGCTGTCTCGCGGGCGAAGGCTCCCCCTCTGCCGGCAGGAATCTGAGCACCCAGACCACCCAGCCCGAGATCGCGATGATCGTGCCGCCGACGATGGTCCACAAGGTGGCAGGATCGTTGACCGCGAGCATCGGAATGTCACGGCCGGGAACGAGAGCGGCGAATGCTCCCGCGAAGACTGCGCCCACCCACGAGCCGACCATCATTCCGATGTGCCTGCGGACGTCTCCGCGCCGAATCGCCATGACACCGATGGTGGTGGTACCGAAAGTGAAGATCGCCAAGGCGTGGAAGATCGTGAAACCCCCGGTGAGGGAGTAGATGAACATTCCGCTGACGCAGACGAGGTACATGAGCACGACCCAGGAGCGCCCGATGATCCTGTGCCTGCGGTCCTTGCGGCGGCGGGCGATCTGAATCGGGGCGAGGAGCACCACCCCCGAGGCGGCGATTGCGTGGATGGCGACGATGAGCGCTGACATGCCTTTAAGATAGTCTCACTAACCAAGTGTCACAACGTAGATAGGGGCAACCGCTGCTGCTATCCGAGGCGCCGAGCCTCGCACGAGACGTGCGCGGTCGAGCGCCAGCGAGGTGGGGAACGTGAAGCTCAGTGTTCTGGCGCAGAGGTCTGGAGTCTCGACCGCAAGCATCAAGTACTACATCCACGCGGGGATCCTGCCACCGGGGCGGAAGAAGAACGCGACCACCGCCGTCTACGGAGAGTCCCATCTCGATCGCCTCGCCCTCATCTCCTGGCTCCGCCGGGAATTGGGCATCTCCATCGACGAGATCAGAGCACTGACTCAGGCGATCGACGGTGAGGATGTCGAGGACATCGAGCTCATGGGCAGGTGCCAGAACCTGGCCCTGCGCGCGACCACTTCGCTGCCCGGTCTTCTCACCGGGAGCGGTTGCCCCACGCACACCGACACCCCCGCCACCCATCCAGACACCGCCTCAGCCACGGACTCCGACGCGGACGCGGGCTCGGCGGCACCACCTCGGCGAGATTTCAACGACGATGTGCTCACCGCCCTGACCAAGCTGGATCTCCCCGATGCTTCGGCCACCGCCCGCCACGCCGTGGCCGCGGCCCTGGACGGGCTGACCGCGGCAGGCTACCCCGTCGGGGTGGACACGGTGGTCCGGCACGCCCAGGCGCTCACGGAGATCGCCCGCCGCAACACCAGACCACTGAGCACTGGGCTGAGCCGGGATCAGATCTGCCTCCAGGTGATTCGCGGGGTCACCCTGCACAACCGTCTGCTGGTCGCCACCAGCGCACTCGTCCACGCGTCACTGTCGGCGTCTGCACGCAATCCGCCGAACTGACGGTCTCAGGCGACGAAATCCGTATATCATCGCGCGAGTCTGGCGACTACACTGAACAAGGTTGCGCTCAACCATGCTCTTTTCTACAACCAAGGGAGGATCAGACGTGGACATCACGCCGATCATCGACAAACTCAACACGGGCCTCTTCATCAATGGCCAGTGGCGTGACGCCGAGGGCGGAAAGACCATCGAGGTCGTGAATCCGGCCACCGGTGACCTCATCACCACCGTTGCCGATGGATCCGCAGCCGACGCCGAAGAGGCCATCAAGGCCGCCGGCGACGCACAGGCAGACTGGGCGGCCACCGCTCCCCGCGAACGCGCCGAGATCCTGCGCCGCGCCTTCGATCTCCTCATCGAACGCGCTGACGACATCGCCGCCGTGATGACCGCCGAGATGGGCAAGCCCTTCGCCGAGTCCAAGGGCGAGGTTGTCTACGGCGCCGAGTTCTTCCGCTGGTTCTCCGAGGAAGCCGTTCGCGTGGGCGGCGACTACACTCAGTCGACCGATGGCAAGACCCGCATCATGGTCTCCCGCGAACCGGTCGGACCCTGCATCCTCATCACCCCGTGGAACTTCCCCTTGGCGATGGGCACCCGCAAGATCGGTCCCGCGATCGCCGCCGGCTGCACCATGGTGTTCAAGCCCGCCAAGCTCACCCCGCTGACCTCGCTCATGCTCGTCGACGTGCTCAAGGAAGCCGGTCTGCCGGCCGGAGTGCTCAACGTCGTCACCTCCGATTCCGCCCGCCGCGTGGTCACCCCGTGGATGGAGTCGGGCATCGCCCGCAAGATCACGTTCACCGGCTCCACCGAGGTGGGCATCGGACTGCTCAAGCAGGCGGCCGACAACGTCATGAAGACCTCGATGGAGCTCGGCGGCAACGCCCCGTTCGTCGTCTGTGAGGACGCCGACATCGACAAGGCCGTCACCGGCGCGGTGCTGGCGAAGATGCGCAACGGCGGGGAGGCTTGCACCGCGGCCAACCGACTGTTCGTGCACTCCTCGGTCGCCGAGGAGTTCTCGCAGAAACTCGCTGAGAAGATCGGTTCGATGAAGGTCGGCAACGGCCTCGACGAGGGCACCGAAGTCGGCCCGCTGGTCGATCAGGACTCGCTCGACAAGGTGGAAGCACTCGTCAATGATGCCGTGACCAAGGGCGCCACGGTGCTCACCGGTGGCAAGAAGATCGACGGAGCAGGGTTCTTCTTCGACCCGACCGTCATCACCGACGTCCCGCAGGACTCCGAGATCCGCACCACTGAGATCTTCGGCCCCGTGGCTCCGATCGTCACCTTCGACACCGATGAAGAGGCCCTCGCGCTGGCCAACGAGACCGAATACGGTCTGGCCGGTTACCTGTTCAGCGAGAACATCGAGCGTGCGCTCTCGCTGGCCGAGAAGCTCGAAGTCGGCATGATCGGTCTCAACACCGGTCTCGTCTCGAATCCTGCCGCACCATTCGGCGGCGTGAAGATGTCAGGCCTCGGCCGTGAAGGCGGTCGTGTGGGCATCGACGAGTTCCTCGAGATCAAGTACGTGGCGACCCCGCGCTCCTGATCATGTGACTCATGATCACGGGACTCATGATCATGTGACGCATGATCACGGGAGAGGAGAACCGCCCCGGCGACTGGAAACAGTCACCGGGGCGGTTCTTCATTCACGAGGTGGAAACCGCACGAGCTCGGCTGCCGCACGAGCGCCGGCAATGGACCGGCCGGCAGAGTGCCTCAGGCGCGGCGACGAGCGAGGACGTCGTTGACGGCGCCGAGGTCGGCGGCCTTCGAGGTGCGGATCGCGGTGCGACCGTGGCCCAGCGGTCCCTCTTCCCGAGCCGAGTCGCTGAGCTCGGGCCGGTAGCCCAACTCTGCGGCGAACTGCGCCGCAATGTCCTCGCGGCTGCGGGACTCGATCTCATAGGAGGCGACGTCGGCTCTGGTCGCTGCCGGAATCGGGTGTTCGACCTCGGGAGCAGTGACGTAGCCCGGGACGGGCAGTGGGGTCGGTGACCAGGCATCGCGAGCCTTGAGCCGTTGCGTGAACGGGTCGCTGACCGTCCGGGCTTTCCCGGTCGAGGCATCGGCAGCGGTCTTGCCTGCGTCGTCTGCAGTCTGCTCGACAGCGAGCTTCTGGTCGGCGTCGCGCTTCTCTGTTCCTGCAGCCGACTTGGCTGCGACGGTGGCATCGGTCGCAGTCCTGCTCCTCGCGTCGCCAGCGGTTGCGTCCGCTTCCGAGTCTGTCGTGAACACGGGTGCCTCCGAGTCAGTCGTGAACACGGGTGATTCCGAGCCGGTCGTGATCACGGACATCGCCGTGGCACCAGCAGTCGGAGCGGCGTTCGTATCTGCGGAAGCGTCACTCGGGGTTCGGCTCCCGGTTCCGGAGTCCGCGCGGGCAGCGTCTGCCGCCTTCGCAGGTGTCGGGGTCGAGGTTGCGACGGGCTTCTCGGGCTTGTCCTCGGTCTTCTCGGGCTTGTCTTCGGTCTTCTCGGGCTTGTCTTCGGTCTTCTCAGGCTTGTCTTCGGTCTTCTCAGGCTTGTCTTCGGTCTTCTCAGGCTTGTCTTCGACAGCAGGGATCGGACCGGTCAGCAGCACCTGTCGAGTGGAGTGACCGGCAGCCGCTTCGCTGCGGATGTGCACGATCGGGATCTCGCCGGTGGTGGCTTCTTCGCGAGCACGCTTCGCCGAGGCGTTGCGCTCGATGACCGCGCGCGCCTGCGTCGCCTTGGTCGAGGCGCCGGTTGCCGCCGCCTTCGTCGAACCGCTGGGCTGTGCCGGCTTCGCCGCTGTTGCCTGCGACGCACCCGTGCTGGTCGCCGCCGTTGCCCGAGGTGCCGCGCCGGTGCCCCTGGCTGCCTTCGGTGCAGTCACCGTCGACGCAGTCGTCTTCGGTGCAGAGGTCTTGACTGCAGTCGCCTGGGATCCGATCGTCGTCGGCCTCGGCGGCGTCCTGTCAGTGGCTGCCGGGCTGCTTGCCGATATCCTGTCGAGTTCGCGCAGCTGCTTCTTGATCTCCCACTTGCGCAGGTTGAGGGTGCGCACGATGACGAGCGAGACGACGCTCAGCCCGGCGAACACCCCGATGAGCGCGGGATGGACGACCGCGAAGATCGTCAGCACGCCGGTCACCAGAATGCCGAGCAGGGAGACGAGGAGCACCAGAGCGAATCCCCGGATCATCGTCCCGAGCGCGCTCATCGACTCCTGCAGGGTCGTTTTGTTCTCAGTCATCGAAAGGTCCTCATCGGCGCCGAAGTTTCGCTTGGAAGTCTGCAGGTCCCGCCCCGTGTGGGACGGCGCCCCCGCGCTGGAGATCTCTCCCGGATTGCCACTGCCGCGGCTGCCCCGGTGCAGTGGGATCGCTCCCCCACCGAGGCGGTCGCTGCCACTCAGCCCTGCTCGGTCAGCGCCTGCGCTGGCCGGCCCTGCACCGGTCGTCCTCTCCCCCGGCCCAGCGAGATGTGCCGCGGGTCCCGGCCGGTCGGGGCTTGACTGCCCTGGACCCGACTGGGTGAACACGGCGTGGACCGCAGGGTGGAGCCGGTGCACATTGCTCGGCCGGCTCGCGGTCGCCTGCTGGGCACTGTCCGTGCCGTGACCGACGTCGACGAGGTAGGCCGGTCGCGCCTGCCCGACTGCCAGCGGCAGCGACTGCCGCTGGGATTCGGGTTCGTGGCGCGGCTGCGGGGTCACCTCGGCGAGGGTCTGCCCGGCGTGACCGTCGATGACGGACAGCTCCGGGGCCGGGGCCGAGAGCCGCAGCTGCGGACGATCGGCCAGTGGTTCGACAACGGCACGCGGCACGGCCGGTTCAACGGTCGTGTCGGCGTGGAAGACTCGAGCGCGCGCGGTGTGATCTCTGCACGGATTCTGCAGATCGGCGTCGATGACTCGTGCCTCATCCGGGACCCTGTCGATGTCGACACGGGAAAGCTCGGTCGCGGAGCGGCGGATCATTGTGGGCACAGCAACGACGAAGACCACGACTATGGCGATGACGACGATGATGCTGGTGTCCACACTGCAACCCTAGAGCGGAGTCCGGGACAAGGTCGTGAAGGAGTGAGGTGTGTCGGTCAAACTGCCGACGAGTTTTGCTCACATGTCCTGACCGTGGCGGTAAGCGGAGAGGACCCCATGCGGGACGTCCTCGGCGACGAGGGCGAACGTGCGGTGATCGCACCACTGACCGTCGATGTGCATGTACTTCTCACGCAGTCCCTCGTCGCGAAATCCGAGTTTGTCGACGACCCGCAGACTGGCGGCGTTCTCCGGTCGAATGTTGATCTCGATCCGGTGGAGGCCGACGGCGAAGAAGCAGTGGTCGCTGGCCATGGCGACCGCGGTGGGCACAATCGATCGACCTGCCACGCGCGAATCGATCCAGTAGCCGATCTGCCCGCTGAGGATCGATCCCCACTGGATGCCCGACACGGTCAGCTGGCCGCGGAAGACCCCGCCGACCTCGATCGCGAACGGCAGGGACTGCCCCCGCTTGGCCTGCTTCTCGTGCATGCGAACCATCGCCCGGAACCCCGGCAGCTCATGCCCCGGGGTCGGCAGCGTCGCGTCCCAGGGCCTGAGCCAGTCCCGGTTGAAACGTCGCACCTCATGCCAGGCGTCCTCGTCACGCTTGTGCAGGGGGCGCAGCGCGATGTCGGAGCGCTGATCAGTCAGGATGACCGGCCACATGATCTGCCTCAGCCTCGGCTCTGGGCGGTCAGTCGATCCTCGCCACGTAGTCCTTGAGCCAGGCCTTGAGATCGCTGCCGAGATCATCCCGGTCGCAGGCGATCTGGACGACGGCCTTGAGGTAGTCGAGCTTGTCGCCGGTGTCGTACCGAGCACCCTTGAAGATGACGCCGTAGACTCCGTTGCTGCCGTCCCTGCCCGTCAGGGTCTGCAGCGCGTCGGTGAGCTGGATCTCGTTGCCGCGACCCGGTCCCGTGGTCTCGAGGACGTCGAAGATCTCCGGAGCGAGGACGTAGCGCCCGATGATCGCCAGGTTCGACGGAGCTTCGTCCGCGGAGGGCTTCTCCACCAGGCCGGTGATCTTGACGACCTCGTCGTCGTCGGTCGCTTCCACCGCTGCGCAGCCGTAGAGATGGATCGACTCCGAGGGCACTTCCATCAGTGCGACGACGCTGCCGCCGGTCTCTTCGGCCACTTCGATCATCTTCGGCAGGATCGGGCTGCGCTCGTCGATGAGGTCGTCGCCGAGCAGAACCGCGAACGGTTCGTTCCCCACATGCTGGCGCCCCTTGAGCACCGCATGGCCCAGACCTTTGGGGTCGCCCTGGCGCACGTAATGGATGTCGGCGAGTTCGGATGCGTGCCTGACAGCGGCGAGCTTCTTGTCGTCGCCCTTCTTCGCCAGAGCTGTTTCGAGGCCATCGACCTTGTCGAAATGGTCCTCCAGCGGCCGCTTGTTGCGGCCGGTGATCATCAGGACGTCCTGCAGGCCCGCGCTGACGACTTCCTCAACCACGTACTGGATGGCTGGTTTGTCGACTACAGGAAGCATTTCCTTCGGCGTCGCCTTCGTCGCGGGGAGGAAGCGGGTCCCGAGACCGGCCACCGGGATCACAGCTTTGCGCACACGGCGCGTCGTTCCATCACTCATGCAGTTCATCTTAACCACACGAGGTGCGACAACTAAGCTTGAGGACGTGCAGAGAAACAATTCCAAAGAAGAGCTGCGGTCCCGGATTCGCAGCCGACGAGCCGCCCGTGCGGAATCGATGCCCGACGTCGCCGAGGCGGCCTGGACGGCCGCTTCCACCATCCAGTCCCGGCCGAGCCCGTCCCGATCGGCGCCCCGGGCAGAAGCGATGCCCGCGCCGGATCTGTCCGGCTCCTCGATGCTCGCCTACGCCGCCCTGCGCGGCGAGCCGAACCTCGACTCCTGCATCGACCGGTTCCTCGCGGCAGGAGGCCGGGTGTACCTGCCCGTTGTCACCGAGGTCGGCCGACCGCTGGTGTTCGGTGAGGTGCGGGAGTCGATCCGGACCCTGCAGCCGAAGGGCCGGTGGGGCATCCGAGAGCCGGAGCCTCAGTTGAGTGCGGCGGAACTGATGTCTGCCGAGGTGGGCCTTGGCCTCGTGTTCGTCCCTGCCCTCGGGTTCGGTGAGGGCGGAGCCCGCCTCGGCAACGGCGGTGGTTTCTATGACCGCACGTTCGGCCCCATGGGAGAAGTTCCGCTTGCCGATTCGGCCCACCAGACCGCGATCTTCGGGGTCTGCTTCGACGAGGAGATCGGTCTCGATGGTCTGCACGTCGAACCGTGGGACCTGCGGATCACTAGGGCGGTGACGGAGGCAGGGCTTCACTCTTTCCAGTAGCGGCTCAAAGCATTCCGCACCCGAAATAAGGACGCACTCGTCCGCGTTAACCTGTGGAAGGAAGTGCCGCACGGCGTACAGCGGTGACCGACGCACAGCGCTGCCCGCCCACAGAGCTTCGATTGCCAGGCCCCTGACCCGGGCACTCGCTGTCGCCAGCCGCGGTGCACTATAATCTTTTCGTCGAAGAAAGGTTTCAAATGCCCGTCTACTCCTATGCCTGCAAGAGCTGTGGTCACGCTTTTGATATTCACCAAGACTTCAGCGATGATTCTCTGACGATCTGCCCGGAATGCCAGGGCCGCCTGAAGAAGGTCTTCGGCACTGTGGGAGTCAGCTTCAAGGGTTCCGGCTTCTACGCCACTGATTCCCGTTCGGGCTCGACGAGCACCTCGACTGCAGCATCGAAGAGCAGCGCAAAGGAATCCTCCGCGGCCCCGTCGGCACCGGCGGCCGCCGCTCCCGCCGCCAGCTGAGAGACATCCCTCGGCGTTCACTCGTGCGCGAACCGCGTGTGGACAGCCCTCGACTCATGCTTCAACCGCCTGTGGATGAAAACGGTTCATCCACAGGCGGTTTGTCGACTCTTGCTCGGGCGGCTCGGTCTCGGGCAGTCTCGGGAGATGCGAATCGTGCAGCGAGTCCGAGAACTCTCGATGCTGAGAACAACGCGAATCCGACCCCAGCGGATCATCGCGGCCCTGTGCTTCGCCTTCGCCTGCGCGCTTGTGGTCTGGGCGCTGACTCCGTCTCAGGGCGGAACTCCAGTGGTCGTGGCGAACAGGAACCTGCCTCCCGGTGCCCAGCTGCGCGAACAGGACCTGGTGGTCGTCGACTTCCCGACTGCACTCGTCCCGGACCAGACCTTCACGTCGGTTGACGACGCCGCAGACAAGCGCACTTCTGCGGGACTGTCGAAGGGTTCTCCGGTGACCCGGTCGACCCTCCTCGATGAGCAGGCACTGCCGGCTGGGAGCAGTGACCTTATCATGCCGGTGCGCCTCGTCGACGATGCGGCGGCCAGTCTGCTCCAACCTGGACAGCGGATCCGCCTCTTCAGCTCCTTGCCCGAAGGCGGTTCAGAGGTCGTCGCCGACGAGGTGACGATCGCACGGGTCATCGTGAAGCAGGATGGCATCGCCGTCGATTCAGGACAGATCGTGTCGGTGATCCTGTCGTCGGAGGATGCCGGACGGATCGCGGAATTCACTGGTCTGCCCATCAGCTTTGCCATCCTCCCGCGCTGAGAGCCTGCACTGCCCTCCCGCGCTGAGAGCCTGCACTGCCCTCCCGCGCTGAGGACCTTCGCCGACCTCCCGTGTTGCGCTGCCGGCCCTTCGCCGCCCTCCCGTGCTGCGCTGCCCGCCTTTCGCCGACCACCCGTGTCGCGGACTGCCCGCTGTGTACCATATGAAGGTATTCCCACAGACCCATGAGCAACGTCGTCTCCCGCACTGTCATGGGTGATCCACACTGCCGAAAGGGTACTTCACATGTTCAAGGGCTTCAGGGACTTCATTCTGCAAGGAAACGTCGTCGAGCTCGCCACTGCTGTGATCATCGGTGGAGCGTTCACCGCGATCGTCTCCGCCTTCTCCGACAAGGTCATCAATCCGCTGATCGCCGCATTCGGCAGCACCGAAGGACCAGCCCTGTCCTTCCAGATCAACCCGAACGTCCCGGAGTCCACGATCGATCTCGGCGCCGTTATCACCGCCGTCATCAACTTCCTCATCGTCGCGGCCATCGTCTACTTCATCATCATCGTGCCGATGAACAAGCTCAACGATCTGCGCAAGCGCGGTGCCCCGGAAGAGGTCGTTCCCCCGACCGCCGAGGATCTCCTCACCGACATCCGTGAGATCCTGCGGACCCAGACGGCCGGCAGCACCAGTTCGAACGACTACGGCGACTCGAACAACCCCCGCCACTGACACCGTCGCCGCACGGCAGACGCACCTGCTCAGCAGCTCGATCGAAGCCGCCGCACTGGACTACCAGTGCGGCGGTTTCTGCGACCGATAGTCATCGGCGCTGAAACCGCTGTGACCGGAGTAGGACTCATTGCGCAGCGTCGCTCGATAGTCGCGCAGGATCTTCTCCAGATGCGCCTTCTTCTGCGCGGCCTCGTCGTCGATCCGCACCTTCTTCTGCCCGGACTCGTCGTCGGCCTCGTCGTCGATCCGCGCCTTCTCGGGCTCTGCCCCGGCGTCCCCTGAGACCGACGACGATTCGCGCTTCTCGGGCTCTTCCGCCTCCGCAGGTCCCGTGGGGTCGACATCCTCGTCAGGCACTGCTGCCTGAGCTCCGCTGGGCCGCACCCTCTGACTCCGCTTCCGCGTACTCTTCAACGGTCTCGGTCTCTCGGGTCTCGACGGCTGCGGACTTCTCGATCAGTCCGGCGTCCTCGAGCTCCTCGGCCCGGATCTTTCCCGTGTCGAAGGTCGGGATGATCTCCCCCTCCACGGGACTGTGGTGCGACGATTCCGGGATCAGCACCTCGGCGCCGGTGACTCTCTTGGCTTGGGCATGCCGCTTCCGGTACCGATCCACGGCTGCCTGCAGTCGGGAATCCCCACGCTGCGAGTTGCCCTTCTGTGCGAGCGCGGTGCGCAGCAGCTCTTTGATCTCGGCGTCGTTGCGCACGACGGAGTCTGACTGGATCCAGTCGATCATCGCGTCGAGGCCCGATTCGGAGTACTTGTGCATGGGCAGACCTGGCACCAGCTTCGGCCGGCTGCCGGTGCGTCCGACGACCACGGATGCCGCGCGAGCGGCGTTGAGGATCGCCTGCGGACTCATCTTCTCCACGGCGCTGCGCCAGACCTCGTAGATCTTCTCCGTCTCGGTCTGCGGATCGACGAACGCATCGGTCGACCACACGCGCATGAACCGCCACCCGCGGCGCTCGAGCTGCTCGGGCAGCACCCGGTCGCGTTGGCGAATGCTGCGCACCGACGCATACTGGGGGCCGTCGCCGGAGACGGCGATGATCATGCCGTGCTCGTCCTCGGCCGAGTTCGCGACAGCGAGATCGATCCCGTTGTAATGCTCGTGGGCGACCACGCCCAACTGCAGCAGCCGGGAGGCGATGTCGTTGAACAGCGGGTCGTAGATCTCCCCATGCGGCCCCGGCTGGCTCACACCACCGGCCGCGATCTCCTCGAGCAGACGCGGCAGCAGCTTCGCCCCACCGGTGAGCTTGGTCGGATCGAAGTCCTCGGCCTCGATGCTCGAGACGACGGTCAGACGCTTCCGCGCCCGGGTCATCGTGGCCGCGAGGATCCGCTCTCCGTCGGGTCCCGACAGAGGGCCGAGGTCGTGGATGACGCGACCATGGACGGTCCGACCGTAGCCGAGGGTGAAGATCACCGCGTCTCGTGACATTCCCTGCACGCGTTCGCAGTCGGTGACGATGAACGGCTCTTTGCTCGAGTCGCTGAAGAATGCGGCGACGTACGGGAGGTCCTTCATCGCCCGGGAGATCGCGGTTGCCACGCGCTGGGCGTGATGCTGGGTCAGCGCGACGACGGCCAGTGACTCCCGGGAACGGGTCCTGGCGTGCCGGAGGACGAGTTCGACGACCCGCTTGACCTCCGCATCGGGGCTTTCGACCCGGTTGGTGCCGATGTCGGTCGGTCCTCTGCCGTCGGCGACATAGGAGAACTCGAGACCCGACCCCTCACCCGTGTGAGCCGTGGGCAGCGTCGTGATCGTCGAACCGTAGAAGTGCCGGTTGGCGAGATCGATGAGGCCCACCGGGGACAGCCGGTAGGAGTTCGACAGCCGCATGCGCGGCAGGAACTCGCCGAGGCGGTCCTGCACAGAGTTCGGGTGCTCGCCCTCGTCCGGTCCCCAGCGGTCGACGGCGACGGTGAAGGGGCGCGGTCCGAGCAGGCGGGAGTCCCCCAGGGCGATGACCTGGCGGGCCCGGGTGAGCGCGGGAACGACGTCGGGGATCGACAGTCGGCCGGCGTCGGCGATGATGACCGCGTCGAAGAGCGGCAGTGCGGAGAACAGCTGGGGAACCGTGAAGGGACTGGCCATCCACACCGGGGCCAGCGTGGTCAGCAGGTCGGGACCCTTCGTCGACATCGTCTGCACGGAGGTGTGCGGCGAGAGCAGCTCCTGCTTGATGACGCCGGCGGCGATCGGGTCTGTCTCGATCCCGTGCTTCCATGCCTGTGAGTGGTTGTAGCGCAGACGCTGGGCACCGGCGGCGACGAAGGCGCGGTCGTTCTCGCGGAAGCCCTCGGCCACCTGGTGCAGTGCGGCGCCGTCGTGGCGACCGACTTGGGGATCCTCGGTCGCCATGGTCTGCAGCACCGACGCCCAGTAGGCGAGGTCGAACTCCGGACCGACCAGTGCCGGGTCGACCTTCCGCTTGCGCAGGTCGGTCATCAGCTCGGAGAGGCCTTCGGCCGCGAGCTCACGCTGGAGACGAGAGCGTTCGGGCAGTTCGGCGAGGTTGTCCGTGTCGGCACCCATCGCCTCGCACCTGGCCTGCAGCTCCTCGATGAGCATCGAACCGAGGTCGCCCCCGTCCGGAGTGGTCTCCAAGACGGGCGAGATCTTCACGATGTCGGCTTCGATCCCCTGCAGGATCTCATCGGCTTCGAGAACACCGCGGGGCACCTGCGGACGGCCGTCGTGTCCGGCGAGGTCGGCGAGGATCTTCCGCTGCTCGCGCACATCGATGAGAGCGGTGTGGAGGTCCGGGACGTCGGCGCCGGGGCGGAGGAACTCCTTCGCCGACTTCTTCAGACGCTTGCGTTGGAGCATGCCCATCTCCACGCCCACCTCGGCGCGGTATTCGGCTGAGCCCGTCGCGGCGATGAGATCGTCGAGGCGGTGGTCGTAGACGTCGGGGGCGAAGTTGTCGAGTGTCGTGCGCACGCGCAGCATCACCTTGATCGCTCGCGACCAGTCGTCGAGGTTGCGGCGGGGGTTGAGCTTCGCCTTCGCGAGGACCGGTTCCACCGCCTCCACGAGGTCGGGGATCGTGCGCCCGAGACGCTCGGCAATGGTGCGGGCGGCCTCGGCCTCTTCGACGGATTTGAGATCGGCGCCGAACCACACCGTGTCCTCCACGTCGAGGGTGAAGGCGCCGAGAGCGGACAGCTCCCCGAGTTTGTCCCGCAGCGCATTGCGCCGGTCCTCACTGGCGCAGAGGATGTCCTCGCCGAAGCGCACCGAGGTCTGCGGAGCAAGGTCTCCCGAGGTCAGCTCCGCCAGGTGCTGCATCGTCTCGTAGACGGACACGTCCCAGGGCTTGCGCCTACGGTGCAGGGAGGTCACGTGCTCGGCCAGCGTCTCCCGCTGTTCGTTGAGCTCGGTCAGCAGTTGGGAGAGGTTGGGCCGCTCGGCCTTCTCGGCCGAGGCGATGAGTCCGATGAGCTGCTTCTTGATGTGGTCCACACCTTCGCGGGTGTCGACCGCGAAATCACTGAGCCCGACCTCGCCGAGGCGGCTCGAGAAGTCATCGAGTGCATCGGAGTTCTGCGCGAGGAACAGGACACTCTTGCCCGTGTGGGCGAGGGTCGTGGCGACGGCGACGGCGACCTGGGTGGCACCAGTGCCAGGAGGTGTGTCGACGACGACGGAGCGCCCGGAGACGGCGGCGTCGACGACGGCCTGCTGATCACCGTCGACGTCGATGACGAGGAACTCCTCCTGTGGCTTGCGATCCGGCAGGGGGGTGACGGGTTCCTGGAGAGCGGCCGGCACTACCTCGTCGTCGGCTTCGGGTGCTCCGGCTGGAGAGGGGGCGTCAGCGGTGCTTGCGTCGTCGGATCCGACGGGGGCCGTGGTCTCGGAGTCAGCTGTGGCGGCCCGGTCTGCGGACGCCGCGGTGGTAGCGGAGTCGTCTGCGGCGGCCGGTTCTGAGGATGCTCCGGTGGTCGTGGAATCATCTGCGGTCGCGGGGTCGCCTGCGGTCGTGAGGCCAGCCGACCCGCCGTCGGGCTCGGTTCCTGACGATGCCGCGGACTGCGAGGCTGTCGACTTCGAATCGTCGGACGTCTCGTCGACGCCCATCGAATCGCTGGTCTTCTTCCCGTCCTGCTGACGGTCGATCTCGTGCAGAGTGTCGATGCGAACGGTCGGTTCTGCGTACTCGTCCTCATCCGTCCTCGAGGCGCCCCGGCCCTGCTCGGTTGAAGGACCCTGCTCGGTTGACAGGCCCTGCTCGGTTGACAGGCCCTGACGGGACGGAGAGGCGTTCTCAGAAGACGAACTTTCGCCGGCTGATGCGGTGGTCGAAGCCTTGTCGGTCGGCGCGTCCTCGACCGAGGTGTTCTCGACCGGTGCCTCGTCGGTGCCCTCAGCTCGCGTCGTGGTCATCGATACGGCCTTGCCCTGTGCTGAATCCGACTTCGACTCAGCATCCGACTTCGGCGCAGCAGACTTCGCCACAATGCCCGAATTCGACTCAGCGGACTTCGCCACAATGTCCGACTTCGACTCAGCGGACTTCGACTCGGTGCTCGGCTGAGCCTCAGCGGTCGACTTCTTCCCGACCGCGGCTGTCCGCGTATACGACGACCCGCCCAGGGATCTGCGGACCTCCTCGTCGCCGGCCAGGGCCCGCAGCACCGGATGCTGGGTGGGCAGATAGTCCGAGGTGAACGGGGTTGCGATGTTCGCGAATGTCGACACGACGAAGCGGTGGTTGATCCGCAGTCCGGGGACGGGTTGGGCGAGGTCGCGCAGTCGGTCGAGAGCCGGTCCGGGATCGAAACCGTGCGGACCGCCGGTGGCGTCGACCCATTCAGCTACCGGGACCTCGAGGTCGTACACCTCGGCGAGGTGGTGCACCAGCGCCGGGTTGATCGTGATCTCGTTGCCGAGGACGATCTCGAAATCCTCGACCCGAGATCCGCGGGGCACCAGCGTGATGTGGCGCATGACCACAGGAGCATTGAATTTGTACTTGGAGTCTTTCTCTGTCCAAGAGGCGAAGCCGATCGCCAGATGGGCCGTGCGGATTCCGCGCTCGTTGTCGAGCTGCTCGGCCTTCGACCGGATCGACCGTGCACGACGCCGCGCGTCGGCGAGGATCTCGTGGTCGCGGACCAGGCTGGACAGGCGAGTCGCCCGACCGGCGAGCAGCTGCGCCAGGCCGGAGGGGTGTGCTCCGGAGAGATCGATGCTGCCGTCGCGAGAGTCCCGGAAATGGAGCATGGTGTCGCGACCGCCGAGGTGGGCGGCCTGCTCTTTCCACTCAGCGAAGACTTCGCTGAGCTCTGGGTACTGATCGTCTACAACGGAATCTGGCACAGTTCGACCCTAACGAGAATCGTCTCCGAATGGGTGCTGGCGCACCGTGGAACATCGTGGTTTCTTCTACGCTACACTGGGTGGTCGTGGTTCTAAATCCGCGCGGCGCAGCTGTCGAGCGAACCCGGTGCCGGGCATCGGAACCACATCAGGTCGATGAACGACCGGACTGCCCCCGTAGCTCAGGGGATAGAGCACCGCTCTCCTAAAGCGGGTGTCGCGCGTTCGAATCGCGCCGGGGGCGCAGTTCTCACCAGGGAAAACGCTTCAACCCAGAGTCTCGATCTTCCGGTTCGCGTAAAAATCGCGTAAACCAGTTTCAGTCCTCATCGAATCCAGCCTCTCGGCCACCTCGTCAAGGTCGTCTTCGAACAGTGCGCTGTACACGTCGAGGGTGACCGTGGCCGACGAGTGTCCGAGCATCCTCTGCACCGAGAGCACAGACGCTCCGGCACTGATTGCCATGCTCGCTGCCGTGTGCCGCAGACCGTGCGGCGCGAGGTTGGGGAGGCCGATGTTCTCGGCGGCGGCATCGAACCACCGGCCACGTTCGTTCCGGTTTCGCAGCGGCCCACCTCGCGCCGAGGTGAAGATCAGGTCCGCGCTGCCTGCACCCTGACATGCGCGGCGATTTTCTCTACAAGGAACTTCGGGATGGGCACGGAACGAATTTCGTGGTCCTTCGGCGGCTTGACGATCGTCTTCCCGTTGTCGTCTACGATGGTCTGCTCGACGTTGAAGCGTCGGCGCAGCGGGTCGAAGTCTTGCACCCTCAGCCCTGCCAGCTCACCCCATCGGAGACCGCAGTAGGCGAGCGTGTAGACGCTGAGAGCTTGCCGGTCATCGACCGTTGCAGCGGCTAGTTCTTCGACTTGTTCGGCGGTGAGGAAGATCTTCGCTTTCGGTGTCGGCCTCGGGAACTTCACACCCTGGCAAGGGTTGCTGTAGACGCGCCGGTCACGGACGGCGGCGTCGAAGCTGGCAGAGATGATGTTGATGATCTTCTTCGCGGAGCGCACTGACTGTCCGGATTCGATCAGTTCCTTCGCCCCCCGCGCAACATCGGCGTGCTCGACCTCCGACAAGGCCACTGACGACCATTTCGGGGAGATGTGGGTGTTGATGATCCCCTGGGTTCGGTTCCTCGTGGTGATGCCGATATCCGATCGGGCGTCGAGGTTCTGCTGCACCCGTGTGGGCACGTCGACGGCTCCGCGTTCGGCGGCAATGTAGGAGTCTTCGGCAATGGTGGTTTGAACCTCGTGGAGGAACTTCTGAGCGTCGACTTTGCGGCGGAATGTCTTCGCTCGGTGCTTACGGTCGGGGTCTTTGTAGCGGACCTGCCAGCGGCTACTCGGAGTCTTCTGGATGCTCGCCATTTCGCCCCTCGTACATCGCCTTAAGCTCTCTCGCCGGAATCTCCATCGCCTTATCCACGTCATCGGCCAAGCCTGTCAATACCGCCATGAGCGCCGATATCGAATGATGAGTTTCATACAACGGGCCTGTGTCAGCCAAGTTCACATGATCCTCGATCAATTGCTTCACCTCCGCCAATGTTGAACCTAAAGAGTCTCGGGCCTCTTCAAACTTGACGACCGCACTCACTGCCTCGCGCAGCTTTGATTCGTATTGGCGGCGAAGAGCATCCTCGTCAGCCTCTGGGCCTCGGATTGCCGCATCGAAATCAAGCGCAAGAATGTCCGCCACGGCTACGGCTTCGTTCAGCCTCAGGGGCCGCTCCCCCGACTCAACGCGTTGGACCATCTGCTGCCGAAATTGGAGGCCGCGACGCTGAAGCTCCTTGGCCATTGCGGTCTGGGACACTCCCATCCGCTCTCGCTTGGCAGTCATCGTGCGCCGGAAGTTCTCTTCCCACCGATTACGTGCCTTCCCGACCTGCGACAGGATGACTCGCAGCCACGGGATCACTGGCCCTCAACGACGACGAAGGCCTCGTCAACAAGGTGCTGTCCACTCCGACCGCACAGCCGGTAGACACCCCCGAAGACGGTCGCCCCTCATTCGGAGGGCAGGCGGTGGACGCTGCCAACCATCAGACAAATGAGGAGACGGTCCAGGAGGGCCAGACCAAGCCAGAGCGCGAATCAATAATCGAGGAAGCACTCATGTCGACTATAGCTGGAGAGCCGGGAGTTCCCGACGGCATCTCACCGGCTGACCTGGACCAGGCGCGTCGGGTAGTAGTGCCAGCAGATCACAGTCACGAACTCTTACTTGCAGGCCGCGAGGTTCGGCGAGACGCACGGCAGAAGGACTCCGAGTCGTTCACGCCACCAGCACCCGCCCTCACGGTAGAACAGCAGGCGGCCATCGCACATCTCGAGTCGCTCGGAGAACGAGGACAGGTAACCCTTCCAGAAATGCCAGACCTCGCCGACCTCATCAAACCGAACGACGACCTCACGGAGACCGTCATCGACGCAATCGAGCAACGCTCACAGTTCACCGGCACAACCGGGCACTTCGGCGCACTCTGAAACCATACTGCGGGACACCAGAAACTCCCGGTGTCCCGCAGCTACCAGTGGTTCCAGATGCAGGAAGTCAGGTTAGCCAGACGGGTAGTCCAAAGCAGGGTAGCAACAGCAGAATCCGCATTGGGCTGTATACTCTCTCCCCCTCTCACGAACCCGCCCCTCGGCATAGGGCGGATATCCCCGTGAGCTGTTTTTCCACACTGGCCTTTGGATTCTAGGGGCTGGAATGGTCTATTACCATCGGGTTGCGAGTTTGGTAGCGGTTACTGTGAGAGGTCGCAGCCGACCTTCCTTCCCAATACGGCCCCCGGCATTCGTGCCGGGGGCTCTTTTGTTGTATCTGGACGGACCCTGAGCGCGGCCACGGCTGACGTGGGTCACACCGGAAGAGCGCGTGAGCTATTCGCGCAACTCTCCCCACGCCAATTCGGACGTGGCCAGGAAGTCTTGCAGGTCTTCGTAGAAGCGTTGAGCTGCTTCCTCTCGCGTTTCTTCTACTTCAGGGTCCGACAGTCGGATCGAGAGTCTGTCTTCCCCGATTTTCATCTGTGCCCGAAGTTCGCCTTTATGCGAGTACTCGAAGCTGAGGCTTTGGAGTTCGCCGGGTTTGAGGAGCCGCTGCAGGGCTGGAAGGGCGATCTCGTCTATGCGGTCGTAGTCGATGTTGGCGCGCTCTGGTATGTCCATGGTCATGCCGTGAACTTCACTCGGCCACCGATTGTCAGGGTCGTAATTTTGGACTTGCCTTTGACTTTGAACTTGAACGTGTCACGCCAATCAATAGTCTGGTTGTCTTTGGAAGTGAAGGTGCCGTGAAAGAAGTAGTTCTTCGCCACGTTGTGGTCCGCCTGTTTCCCGAGGTCCTTCCCGTTGACTTTGGCACTCATACCATTTTCGTCGACCTTGGAAGTGATTACCTTTTGAAGGTTCTTGTTCAAGGTGAATCCCCATGGGCTCTTGCTGCTTTTGCATTTATGCTGAATCGACATGTTTCCCTTTGAGTCCTTCTGGGAGAACATTACGTTGCATTTACGTACGGCGACTTTCCCTGCCTGGGGACTGATTGTGGCGGGGCCGGCTTCTCCGACAATCTCCTTGACTTCTTTCGCGGCTTCGGTTTTCGATATGGGAGCGTCGTATTCGAGTGTCAGCGTAGAGTTGTAGCCATCTGCGCCATTTGACACTGAATACTCGTTCACAAGTTCATCGGCCTGAGCGATACCAGGGGACATGACGAGCACAACGGCTGAGAGCGTCACAGCGAATGTCGAGAGTGCTTTGTTCTTCATGAGGGGATTCCTTTTCGTTAAATTTCAACTTGGCGCTGGGTACGCCATTGCGAGCTTAACAGGGCTTTTGGTTCCAATCACAGCGGTTGCCGCTCGCTCCGAAAACTATCAGCTACACGCGCCCGCTGGAGGAGTAATGACAACGAAAAGGGATCGAATTGAATATGTCTCGATTTCGGCGGCTACCGCTCATGGCAACCGCCCAAATGGGATAGACAAGCCTCGCCGCGTCGAGTCCTCGGACGCCCGCGTCCGCACCTACCCTTCCCCGGAGGATCAGATGAGTCACCTTGACGCATCTGCTCGTCGAGGCGGGGGCAGCGGCCACCGGAACTTTCCACCCGAAAGGGGGTAAATCGTTACCGTGGGAACGGGGCGCGGACTCCCTCAGTGACAGCGGGATCACGTAAAAATCGCGTAAAACGTTCTCCGAGATCACGGTTTTACACTCGGCCTCACCAACGGAAGAACCACACATTACCCCAGTTCAGAGGCTGCACTCAACATCTCCCGAATGATCCCAACGTCATTCTGTTCGCTCTCCTAAAGCGGGTGTCGCGCGTTCGAATCGCGCCGGGGGCGCAGTTGCACTTGGATTCAAGATAACCAAGATGAAGATGGCTCGTCACAACAGGCGCCGCACCTTATTTCAATCGCGAGCCCGGATCAGACGCTCTGATCTGCGGCCTCGACGACTGCCTCTCCGATCGCCTCCCCGAGCACGCGCGCGCCCTGCTCCGTCGGGTGCACGCCGTCATAGCTCATCCCCTCCGCGAAGCGCTCACCCTCACTGTTGCGCAACCCGGCGGCAGCGTCCACCCATGCCCACCCCTGCTCGGCGGCGAGGTGCTCGAGGTAGGCGTTCAGCTCGGTTGTGCTGCTGGACGCGGAATCGATCGGGGGCACTGACGACAACAGCACCGTGTCGACGTCGGCCTTCTCGGCGATTCGCTCCAGGTTCGCGCCGATCTGCTCGTGCTCGATCCATCCCGCATCGTTCGTCCCGGCCAGGATGACGAGCACATCGGCATCGAGTGGCCCGCGAACGGATTCGGCCATGCGCTCCGTCGTCGCGCCCCATTCCGCCCAGCCACCGACGAACTCGACGTCGGAGCCGACCGCGTAGCTCACCCACGACTGCGGTCCGGGCCGGCCACTGGCGAGATCGATGCTATCGCCGTCAGTGATCGAATCCCCGACAGCGGCCATGCGGACTGCGCCCGCTGTCGGCTCCGGAAACGGGGACGGGGGCTCGCGCGTTGGGGACGCGTCGCATCCGAGGAGGAACAGGCACGCCACGAGTGCGGAGGCGATGCACGCGGTGCTTCGAGCCATGGATCCACGATAGATCTCGCACCCGGGCGTGCGCCAGACCTGTACCAGACCTGTGCCAGACCTATTCCGGCCGCAGCACTGTGTTCGGTCACTGGCGAGCTCCGCCGGCACTCCCCCGCTGGACTCCGCCGATCCCCGGCCGGCCCTGCACCGGATACGGTTGTGCATTTGAGTCCCTGGAAAGTCTTGTCGGCCAGCTTCCTTGTCACTACCGTTTGCGATGTGCGCGGCCATCGATCAAATGATCGCTTCCGGCAGCCGCCAGGAGGGCCGTGTCAACCCTCGATCGGCAAAGGAGAAGCAGTGTTTTTCCACAAGCAAGAACTCCAGTACGATGCCACCCCCGAATCCCCCGACGCAATCTATGCGCGGAAGCTCCAGGAAGTTCTGGGAGGCCAATACGGTGAGATCACCGTGGCCATGCAGTACAGCTTCCAGGCCTGGAACATCCATATCCCCGGAAAGTACAAGGATCTGCTCTACGGCATCGCAGCCGAGGAATTCGGCCACGTCGAGATGCTCGCGAAGATGATCGCCCAGCTGCTCGAGAAGTCTCCCCTGGGCATCACCGATGACGCCGTCCAGTCCGATCCCACGATTGCCGCCGTCGTCGGCGGGACGGACGTGCAGCACGCGATCGTGTCCGGAGCAGGCGCCCGCCCGGTCGACTCCAACGGCAATCCCTGGACCGGCGCGTACGTGACGGCCAGCGGCAACCTGCTCGCCGACTTCACCTCGAATGCGAACGCCGAGATGCAGGGGCGCCTGCAGGTCGCTCGCCTCTACCATATGAGCGACGACCCGGGAGTGCGTGATCTCCTGTCCTTCCTCATCGCCCGCGACACCATGCACCAGAACCAGTCGCGATCGAGGAGCTCAAGGAGGACGGAACCGAAATGCTTCCCGTCCCCAGCAATTTCCCCCAGTCCAAGGAGCACACGGACGTCTCATACCAGTACCAGAACTTCTCCGATGGAGAAGACGCCGCCAAGGGACGGTGGGCGGCGGGGACCAGCCCTGACGGGAACGGCACGTTCACCTATCACGACGGTCCGACCACCTCGGCGCCGATGCCTGCTCCGACGCATCCGGATTCGCGACTGTTCGGCACCACCGAAACGCCGAACTTCGTCGAGAAGACCGCGAGCACGGTCCAGGACAAGCTCAAGAGGGAATGAGACGTCAATGAGCGCAGAGGACAGGCGACATGAGCGGTCTCACTCCTGACCATCGGGTGCGGGTTCCCCTTTCCGCACAGGTGTGGGACCGGGTCACCTTCCTCCACTATCGGGCAGGAGCCGATGATCTCGATCGGCTCCTGCCCGACGGCCTGGAACCCGACACCTGTGACGGCAGCGCTTGGGTGAGCTTCACCCCGCTGATCATGCGCGAGGTCCGCCCGACCGTTCTGCCGCCGGTGCCCGGATGGTCGACGTTCGTCGAACTCAACATCCGCACCTACGTGCGGGACCACGCCGGCCGCGATGGTCTGTGGTTCTTCGCCCTCGACTGTCCTCGCCACGTCATGGTGTGGGGACTGAGACCGCTGGGACTGCCATACCGACATCGCCCGGGGAGTTTCAGAGTCGAGGAAACGCGCCCTGACTCGGAATCGGTCCACTACTCGCTCGGACGCGGGGTCGCACGGCGAGACCTCGACGTCCAGGTCGGGGCTGCCATCGAGGATCAATCACGGCTCGACGTCTTCCTCACCGGACGCTGGAATGCGTACACGACTCGCTTCGGCCGGCTGTGTCGGGTGC
Source organism: Brevibacterium sp. (assembly GCF_031179145.1). Taxonomy (GTDB): domain Bacteria; phylum Actinomycetota; class Actinomycetes; order Actinomycetales; family Brevibacteriaceae; genus Brevibacterium. Next base: position 66,424 of record NZ_JAPSIB010000015.1, on the reverse strand, counting down.
CTGCCGCGCATGAGCCATGGAGGCTGCACCAGGCGGACGTCGACGGCAGCCTGCTGTCCGTTCCGCTGGAATCCCGTCTTCCCCTCCTCGACGAGCCACCCCTGGTCCACTTCAGTCCCGGCGTCCATGCCCGCCTCGGAGCACCGCGGCTCGCCTGAATGCACACCTACCGAGGTGGGCCGGCCGCAGCGCACACCGCCGCGGCCAGGGCGTCCTTCAGCTCAGAGACCGGGCTCGGCGTCCGTCTGTCCGTGCCGGCGTTTGTGATGGTCGCGAGAGACCCGGACGACCATCGTCGGGCACTGTGAGTAGGGCAGCACCGACTGGGATGTGGAACCCAGCAGGAGACCGGCGAAACCGCCTCGGCCACGAGACCCGATGACCAGCACCTCGGCGGTGTCCGATGCTCGGACCAGCACCTCGGCGGGCTGGCCGTCGAACAGAGTCCACGTCACGTCGAGGTCCGGGAACTCGTCCTTCAGCCGTTGCTTGGCGACCACGAGTTTGTCAGCGGCCTCGTTGACCAGACGCTCGAGATCAGCCGTGCTCGGCAGCCACTCGGGCCCGATCACGGTGGTCGTGACGACGGCGACGATGTGCAGCGGAGAACCGCGGCGGACCGCCAGGCGAGCGGCCTTCCAGAGCGCCGGCGAGTCGACGCCGAGAGAATCGACGCCGACGACGACTTTGCCGTCGAAACGCAGGCCCTCGATCGCCTCGGCGTCGGGGTCGTGCTCCGGGACTTCGGCGCCGTCATGACGGATCGGGCGCGACGAGGTGGGATGCGCGGTCCTGTGAGCGTCCGGCTGCCAGGTGGTCGGCACCACGACCGTGGGGCACTTGGAGTGAGCCGGAAGCGCGCTGGAGACGGTGCCGAGCAGGCGGCCGGCGAATCCACCGCGGCCGCGGGAGCCGACGACGGCGAGGCATCCGGTCTTCGATTCATCGATGAGCACACCGGCGGCATCGCCGATCTCGATCACGGCTTCGACGGGGACCCCGGCCGCCTTCACCTCGGCGGCGGCCTCCTTCAGGGTGTTCGTCACCGATGCGCGGATGGAGGTGTCGTCGATGGGGACATAGGAGACGTCGATCGCGGCCGCCGCCACGCTAGGAATCGTATACGCCCCGACAAGTCGGATGGGTTTGCCCAAGGATTTCGCTTCATTGATCGCCCAGGCCAATGCGCTGCGGCTGGGAGGGGAACCGTCGATGCCGACGATGACGGCCTCGGTGTCACCAGCGGGGCCGGGATCGGCATCGTGCATGCGGTCTTGCTCATTCATCGCAAGCTCCTTGTGTTGAAGCAACTTTCCGGCTTCCACCCTAGAACAGATCGGAAGACGGTGTGTCCAGCATGTCACATCGATTTTCGAAATGGGTCACAGTACGGACAACTAAACGCCGCTCTTCGCCAACGAAAGACGGGCCGGGTCCGGGTCGCGGCGGGGCGGAGCCGGTAGGCGGCTCCACACCAGCCGACAAGCGGAGTCCATGTCTTCAGCAGACCGCTGTCAGGCCGCGTCGCTGAGAGCGAGGAACGGACGCCACCGCTCGACGGGTTTGTCGATGCCGCGCATCCAGAACTGGCCGAGGCGCGGCTCCTGCGGTCGGACGTTCAGCTTCCATCCGAGCTCGGCCAGGGTGCGGTTGCCCTTCCGGTTGTTGCACTCCCGGCAGCAGGCGACGAGGTTCTCCCAGCTGTTGACTCCCCCGCGCGACCGCGGCAGCACATGGTCGACAGTGCTCGCGGGCTTCGAGCAGTAGGCACAGCGGTAGCCGTCCCGGCGCAGCACTCCGCGTCGTGACAGCGACACTCGCCGGTCCCTCGGCGGTTTGACGTAGCGGGTGAGGAGGATGACGGACGGCTGCTCGAGGCTGACATGCTGGGATCTGACGGGAGAGTCCTCAGCGGCCAGAACTGTGGCCTTTCCGGTCAGCACCAGCACCACTGCCCTGGTGAACGGAACAACCGACAGTGGCTCATAACCGGCATTCAGCACGAGAGTCTTCATCACGCGCACCTCACGGACGTATCAACGGCGAAACGATCCAACAACCTTGACGGGGTGGCTGCGAACGCTCCGGCCGCACAGGCTCCAGGGAACGCAAAAGGCGCCGTGCCGCAACACAACGCCTTGGACATGGAACTGGACACAGATATGTGCTCCGCACCAGAACCTGGAACGGTTATCCGGAATATTCGCGCATGTCCCATCGGGTCTTCCCCTCACTCAAGGAACTCAACCTTTTCAAGGGTACCGCCGCAGTGCCTCTGTGATCGAATTCACGCAACGGGTTTCAGCGAGATTTCGGTTTTCATTCATCCTCCCCGAGCGGCGATGCCCGGAGGGGCGTTGCCCGGAGCGCGGCGATGCCCGGAGGGGCGTCTGCCGGAGCGCGGCAATCCGAGTTCGCCTCGGGCGAACCTGTCGCTCGCCGAAAGCTTCAGGGAACGCAGAAACTCCCCGCCATACTCGAGGACCGTCGAGAGTGGCGGGGAGTTTCGCAGTGCGAAGATCAGAGAACGCGGATGAAGGTGACGTCGCCCATCCAGCTGTAGCTGCGCTTCGAGGTGCCGGATCCCGGCGAACCTGCGTCGTACATCTGACCGTTGCCGGCGTAGATGCCGATGTGTCCGGGGTGCCAGACCAGGTCTCCGGGCTTCGCCTCCGACTTGGAGACGACCTTGCCCGCGGCCTTCTGTGCGCTCGAGGTGCGAGGCAGGTCGACGCCGACCTTGCCGTACACCCAGGAAGTGTATCCGGAGCAGTCCCAGCCGCTCTGGCTGGTGCCGCCGTAGACGTAGGGCACACCGACTCCGCGCTCTGCCCAACCCATGACCTGCTCGGCCTTGGAACCGTCGATCGAGCCGGCGTCAGAACCGGAATCGCCGCCCTTGTCGTCGCTCTTCGCCTTGGGCTTGTCGTTGCCCTTGTCTGCATTCGAGGAGTCATCCGACGATCCGTTGTCGGTGACTGGAGCCGGCTCCGGCTCGGGCTCAGGAGCGGGCTTCGCGGTGACGGTCTGGATGTCGGCGTTGAAGGAGGCGGATGCCTTCTCGTCCTTCTTCTCGGCCTTGGCGTCTGCAACGACGGTCGCCGACTGGTTCTGGTACTCCACCTGGGTCTGAGCCTGCTGGGAGGCGGCGACACTGTCGTCGGCGCCCTGGCCTGCAGCCGGAAGAACGGCCGCGGTGAGCAGTCCACCACTGGCAGCCACGACGGCTGCGCGACGTCCGAAGACGGCGGAGTTGGCATTGAGAATTTCGGTCAGTTCGGTCAGAGGCGTCTTGACTTTGGCCTCTGCGGCGCGGCGGCCATGCTGCTTAGTTGCCACGTTTCCCTCTCGTCACCTATTGGATGATGTCCAACCGCCGCTTCCGGTCCTCAGGTTCACAGCGAGCGCGGCGCGCGGTTCTCGGTGTGAAGTCGGCACTTTCGCGGCGACCTCCACAACTGTAACCAATCAGTGATCGATTGTCACATTTTCATCACGACGGCATAGGGACAACCCGGAGGTTTTCCATAAAGGGCCTGGTCAGAGGCGTAAAACAGGGTAAATGAGATTCATATCTCTGTAACAATCGGCGCGTTACACGACGAAGTCCGGGGGTGGTCACCCACTCCCCGGACCCCTGGTACCGTCGCTTTGTCACGGACCGGTCAAGAATGTAACGCGTGTCACAGCGAAGCCATCAAGCGTCACCTGTTCTTGTAGGCGAAGACGTGCGCTGCGGTTTCGAGCGGCAGATCCAGCACGTCCTGTGCACCGGGCACCTGCACGGTGATGTACTCACCGCTGCGTGAGATCTCCACATCGGTCTCCGGCAGGACACCGGCGACCTGGAACTGCTGGAGCAGGTGGATGTCAACCTGCAGCGGCTCGGCCAGCCAGGCGATGCGCAGCTGCTTGGCACCGTCACGGGCAACCGCAGTCGCCAGGTCGATGACCTCGGAAATGGAGTTCGCCTCTCCGCCGATGACATCGAGCCCGGGGATCGGATTGCCGTACGGACCCGAGGAGGTCTCGGGCAGCAGCCTGATCAGCTTGCGCTCCACCTGCTCGCTCATCACGTGCTCCCACCGGCAGGCCTCGTCATGGACGAGTTCCCATTCGAGTCCCACGACATCGGCGAGGAGACGCTCAGCCAGTCGGTGTTTGCGCATCACCTCGGTGGCGATGCGGCGCCCCTCGGCGGTGAGTTCGAGATGGCGGTCATTGCTCACGTGCAGAAGGCCGTCGCGTTCCATCCGCGCCACGGTCTGTGACACGGTGGGACCCGAGTGGTCCAATCGTTCGGCGATCCGAGCCCGCAGAGGCACGATCGACTGTTCCTCGAGTTCGATGATCGACTTGAGGTACATCTCGGTTGTATCAATGAGGTCGTTCACTTAGGACCAGCTTCTCCACTCTTCGTCTTCCAGTCGCCCGGACCAGGCATTCCGCCAGGCAGTCGCGCGACCCCACTTCGGGCCGCGCGAGGTCTCGCGGCCATTGCGATTCGCAATCAATCCTATCTCGGCCCGACCTCGGCCGTCTTCTGTCTCGAGCTCAGGCAGAGGCGGTGATGACAGCGCTCACCGGGGCTCAACCCGCGTTGATGTAGGCGGTCTTGTGCACGGTGTAGAACTCACGTGCCGCTCGAGCCTGCTCGCGCGGACCATAGCTCGACCCCTTCCGGCCGCCGAAGGACACGTGGTAGTCCACGCCCGCGGTCGGGGCGTTGACCATGACCATCCCGGCCTGGGCATAACGCTTGAAATGAGTCGAGTATTTCAACGACGAGGTGAAGATGCCGGCCGAGAGGCCGAACTCCGTATCGTTGGCCACGGCCAGAGCCTCGTCGTAGTCGGCCACCTCGATCACCGAGGCGACCGGACCGAAGACCTCATCCGTGTTGATCGTGTCGCCGCGCTTCGTTCCGGTGACGAGCGCCGGACTGAGGAAGTAGCCGTCGGTGCCGCCGTCGACACGTTCGCCGCCGGTGACATCTCCACCTTCTGAGCGGGCCCTGTCGATGTATTCGAGGTCCTGCTCCAGCTGTGATTCGGAGACGACGGGCCCGATCACTGTGCCCTCGGCGCGGGCGTCGCCGACCGTGAGTGTGGCCATCTTGTCCTTGAGCAGAGCGACGAACTCATCGTGGACGTCGGAGGTGACGATGATCCGCGACGAGGCGGTGCACCGCTGGCCCGTCGAGTAGAAGGCACCGTTGACGGCGGCCTCGGCAGCCGCATCGAGGTCCGCGTCGCCGAGGACGACGAGCGGATTCTTCCCGCCCATCTCGCACTGCACCCGGATGCCGTTGGCGCTGGCCGCAGCGATGACGCCCTGGCCGACGGAGACGGAGCCGGTGAATGTCACGGCGTCCACCTCGGCGGAGGTGGTGAGCACTTCACCGACGACGCGGCCGGGACCCATCACGAGGTTGAGCACTCCGCCGGGCAGACCGGCCTCGACGAGGATGTCGACGAGCGCGCACGCACTGCCGGGCACCAGCTCGGCAGGTTTGAACACGACGGTGTTGCCGTAGGCGAGGGCGGGCGCGATCTTCCAGGCAGGAATGGCGATGGGGAAGTTCCAGGGGGTGATGATGCCGATGACGCCGATCGGCTCGTGGGTCATCTCCGCCACGAGGCCGGGACGCACGGAGTCAATGATCTCCCCGGTGTTGCGGACGGTCTCCCCCGCGAAGAACTTGAAGATCTGGGAGGCGCGAAGAACCTCGCCACGGGCCTCGGTCAGCTGTTTGCCCTCTTCCCGGGCGAGGAGGTCGGCGAGCTCGTCGGCGCGCTCGGCGATGAGGCTGCCTGCGGTGTCGAGGATCGCGAAGCGCTGCTGCGCCGGGAACTCGGCCCAGCCGGCTGCGGCCGCTCTGGCGGCTGAGACCGCGTCGCGGACCGTGGCTTCGTCCGCGCGGGCATACTGACCGAGGACGTCCGAGGGGTCGGAGGGATTGCGGTTGAGGCTGCGGTCCTCGGAGCCCCGGCGTTCTCCCCCGATGAGGTTGTCGAATACGGCATCGGGTCCGTACTGCGGGTCTGCTGCGGTCTGTGGGTCTGCTGCGGTCTGCGAGTTCTGGGTCAAGGTCACTCCTTTGTCCGGTGGGTCAAGATTACTCAGGGGTACAGTCGCGTCGGGGTCCAGGCCGATGCGTGAGACAGCGGTGCAGGCTCCTGACTGCCACCGCTGCGACGAAACACCCACCTGTCATGGAATCGGTTCCGCTGACCCTGCCAGAACTCGATCTCGAAGACCCGAACCCTGAATCCTCCCCAGTTGTCGGGGCGGGGCACCTCCCGGCCTTCGAAGCGGGCCGCAGCGGCATCGTATTCGGCCTGCATCTGCATCCGGTCGCCGACTGGTTGGGACTGATTCGACACGGTGGCTGCGATCTGGGAGCCACGGGGGCGCTGCGCGAAGTAGGCGTCGGACTCCTCGGCAGCGGTCACCTCGGCGAGGCCGCGGATGCGGACCTGGCGCTCCATGTCGTGCCAGGGAAAGTTCAAGGCCACACGTGGGTCGGCGCGCAGTTGCCGACCCTTCGCCGAGTCGAAGTTCGTGAAGAACACGAAACCGGAGGCGTCGACGCCTTTGAGGAGGACGATGCGCGACGAGGGACCCCACTCGTCGAGAGTGGAGACGGTCATCGCATTGGGTTCCCGGATGTACTCCGCAGCTTCGTCGTACCATTTCCGGAACAGGTCCAGCGGGACGGGTCCGGGGTCGTCGAAGGTGGGCGATTCATAGGACACGCGCGTCTGGGGCAGGCGGTCGACTGGCTCACTCATACCTGTACTCTACGGGCGCAGACGGACATGGGCATGTCAGCCGAGAGGACGGATCACGTCCCTCGCCCCTCTCCGCTGTCGCGGGTTCGCATCGACTGGTGACGCGGGTGGCCGGCGGGGGCACCGTAGAATGTCGATCGTGACTGCGACGAATATGACGATCCCACACGAACTCCTGCCCGCCGACGGTCGATTCGGATCCGGTCCGGCTCGCATCCGCCACGCCCAGATCGATGCGCTGACCGCCTCGGCCTCCACGGTGCTCGGCACCAGCCACCGCCAAGCTCCGGTCAAGGACCTCGTCGGCCGCATCCGCACCGGGCTCGCCGAGCTGTTCGGCCTTCCGGCCGGATACGAAGTGGTGCTCGGCAACGGCGGCTCCACGGTGTTCTGGGACGTCGCAGCCTTCGGGCTCGTGCGTGAGCGCGCTGCGCATGCGACCTTCGGCGAATTCGGGCAGAAGTTCGCGAAGGCGACGAACGACGCGCCCCACCTCGAGAAGTCCCTGATCCTCACGGCCGAGCCCGGCACTTCCGCCGTGCCGACTCCGGCCGCCTTCGCCGAGGCTGCTCGTGCCGATAGCGCCGAGGCCGGAGCGGACGGTGCCGAGGTGCCCTCCGCGGACGTCTACGCCTGGCCGCACAACGAGACCTCGACCGGCGTCGCCACCCGGATCGCCCGCCCCGAGGGAATCGACGACGATGCGCTCGTCCTCATCGACGCGACCTCCGGTGCCGGCGGTCTGCCCGTCGACATCCGGGAGACCGACGTCTACTACTTCGCTCCGCAGAAGAACATGGGCTCCGACGGTGGACTGTGGGTGGCGATCATGTCGCCCAAGGCGATCGCGCGGGCGCAGGAGATCAAGGACTCCGGCCGGTGGATCCCCGCCTCCCTCGACCTGGTGACGGCGATCGAGAACTCGCGCAAGAACCAGACTTACAACACTCCCGCTGTGTCCACTCTCCTGCTCCTGGCCGAACAGATCGACTGGATCAACGGCAACGGCGGCCTTGACTGGGCCACCGCGCGAACCCGCGAGACATCGGGCTGCGTCTACGCCTGGGCCGACGAGTGCGAGGTCGCCCACCCCTATGTCGCCGATCCTGAGGATCGCTCCTCGGTGGTTGTCACCGTCGACTTCGATGAGTCCGTCGATGCCGCCCTCGTGGCCTCGGTGCTGCGGGCCAACGGCGTGGTCGACGTGGAGCCTTACCGCAAGCTCGGCCGCAATCAGCTCCGCATCGCCACCTTCGTCTCGGTCAACCCGGAGGACGTCAAGGCACTGCTCAGCTGCCTCGACTTCGTCATCGACGCTCTCAGCTGAGGGTCCTTCGCACCCCGAGCTGAAGGACTTCTCGCAAACCCTACCGCTAGCGCCATGAACAACCTGCGCAAGGGTTGTCCATGGCGCTAGCGGTATTGGGTGCGAAGCGAACGGGAGGTACTGCCGCCGCAAGGGCGAAGTGCCGCTCCCGGAAGCGGCATGCTCAGAGGAAGTGGATGAGGATTCCGACGCCGAACGTGATCGTCGCCAGCAGGGCGAGGCCGAACTCGATCACGGTGCCGATCCCGATCGCTTTGATCGACTCCCAGCTCGAATCCCAGGCGTCCTTCGGATCACGCAGCCGGATCTGCTCGGCCAGGTAGAGTCCGCCGACGAATCCGATCGGCAGCCCGACCACGGGGATGACGAAGAACCCGACGACTCCGAGCAGACCGGCGACGACCACCGAGGAGTTGGGGACCGACAGCTGCTTGAGCTTCCTGCCGGTGAGCACCAGGGAGGCGCTCATGCCGACGGCGATGAAGACGGCGACGATCGCGAAGACGATCCACGCGCTCGGGGTGCCGATGACGAACGCCCAGACGAGGACCGCCAGCCCGATGAGGATGGAGCCGGGCAGCACGGGCACGACGATGCCCAGGCAGCCGACGAGAACCGCCAGTCCTGCCAGTGAGGTGGTGAGGATGTCCGTGCTCAATGTGCGTCCGATCTGTTCGTGAGTTCAAGGTCCCGGCTCCGGTCCGTCCCAGGTCCGGGTGGAGGGCAAGGTCCACTGTAGGCGAATCCGCCTCCCCTCAGGGGCGGCCCTCGTAGCTGATGTGCAGGCGGATGCGGGAACGGGGGTCATAGCTCAGGCGCAGATTCTTGGAGACGATCATCCACAGCAAGCCGACCCCGAACGCCACGAAGCCCGAGGTCGCGCCGACGACCATCGCCATCCGCGGGCCGAAGCTGTCGGCCACCCATCCGGCCAGCGGCGCCCCGATCGGCGTTCCGCCCATGACCACCGCGGCATAGATCGCCATCACCCGCCCGCGGTAGTGCGCCGGAGTCGTCGTCTGCACGTACGCGTTCGCCGAGGTCATCATCGTCAGCGAGGCGAATCCGACGAGCACCAGGGAAGCTGCGAACAGATAGTAGTTCGCGATCAATGAGGCAAGTCCGACTGCCAGACCGAAGCCTCCGGCGGCGCCGAAGACGAACCGCAGCCGCGGCTTCTCCCGATTCGCCGAGGCGAGGGCCCCGGCCACCGAGCCGATCGCCATGATCGAGTTGAGCAGTCCGAACCCGCTGGCGTCCTTGCCGAACTCGACGTGTGCCATCGTGGCTGTGTAGATGTTGAAGTTGAACCCGAAGGTGGCCACGAGGAACAGCACGGCGAGGACGATCGCGATGTCCGGTCGTCGCCGCAGATACCGGAACCCGCCGAGGATCCCGCCACCGCCTCGGCGGCCGGAGGAGTGGAGACGCGAGCGGTCGAGGCGGACGAGCACGAACAGCGTCGCGGCGAAGCCGAGGCCGCTGATGAGGAACACGGGGGCGGCACCCACCAGAGCGGTGAGCACTCCCGCCACTCCGGGGCCGATCATCCGGGCGCCGTTGAACGATGCGGAGTTGAGGCTGACGGCGTTGGGCAGCAGCCGCTCCCCCACCAGCTCGGACACGAATGCCTGCCTGGCAGGGTTGTCGAGGGTCGCGAGGATGCCGAGGACGAGTGCCAGCACGTACACGTGCCAGAGTTCGATGAGGCCGGTGACGACCAGGGCGAAGAGGATCAGCCCCACCGTGCCCAGGAGAGCCTGGGTGACGATGAGCAGCTTCCGTTTGGAGAACCTGTCGGCGAGCGCTCCGGCGAACGGGAACATGATGAGCTGCGGGCCCATCTGCAGTGCCATGGTCACGCCCAGGGCGCTCGCGTTGCTGTTCGTCAGGGAGGTCAGGACGATCCAGTCCTGCGCCGTCCTCTGCATCCACGTCCCGGTGTTGGAGATCAGGGCACCGGCGAACCAATGTCGGTAGTTCGGTTCAGCCAGCGACCGGAACGTGTGCGCCATCTGGTGGTTCAGCCCTCCTGGAACTCGAGTTCGCCGGCGTAATCGTCGATGACGGCCTCGGGGGCCTCGGGCTCGGGCCGTTTGACGTCGGTCTCCGAGTGCGCGCCGCAGCCGAAGTCGAGAGCGACGACCCGGCCGTCGAACGGCGACAGCGGCCCCGCGCAGACGCCGAAGTTCTGTCGCAACGACCCGGCCATCGGCATCAGGTACCCGCAGGTCGAGCAGTGCGCCGAGGCGCGCGCCGCGAATTCGCTGTCGGCGCCGGTCTCGGACTCCGCCCAGCGTGCGGCGGCGGCTGAGATGCCCTCGGGGGACAGCACCCGCCTGCGCCCGAGCCCGAACTCGAAGTTCGGGATCTCGTCGATGTTGCCGTCGGTGGTCTCCTCGACCTGCCCGAACCCGGGCTGCAGGTACGGATCGTCGTCGACCTTGGGCAGGGTGTCCTTCGGAGTCAGGTCGCCGGGCTCGACCCGCTGCTCCCACGGCACCCATTCGGGGGCGACGAGAGCATCTGGGCCGGGAAGCAGCGCCGTCTCACAGACGGTGACCTTCTTCGACCGCGGTGCCCGAGCGAGAACCGCCACCCAGCGCCAACCGCGGTAGGCCGGGTCGGTGCACACGAAGTAGTGGGTGACCAGGCGGGTGCCCTCTGCCTCGGCCTTGAGGTGTTCACCGATCACGGCACTGCCTGCCACCTCGGCGATGGCGGTCCGGGCGACGTCAATGGCCGCTGCCAGCTGGGCGTCGAGGACGACCTTCTCCGGGGTCGACCGCACCGAACGTGCGCGAACGGTGCGAGGCGCCTCGTTCGCGGTCGAGGGCGCGGTCTCGACGGTCGCCTCGGCGCTCGCCTCGACGGTCGCCTCGGCGGCGGCGGCGATCTCCGCAGGCGCCTCGGCGGCGGCGGAGGGAAGGCTCTTGCGAGTCGGCTCGGCCCGCAGGCCGGCCATCCACTCACGGAACAGTGATGACATCAGGACTCCAAATCGTCTGCGATTGCCCGCAGCAGGGCGGCGACCTTGTTCCCGTGGGTCGGGTCGGGATAGCGGCCGTGCTGCAGTCCGTTGCTGAGGTCATCGAGTACTTTGATGACATCTTCAACCATAACCGCCATGTCCTCAGCGGGTCGCCTGCGGATCTTGGCGACCTTCGCCGGGGCGCTCAGCGGACGTGCCTTGAGCACCTGGGCGCCTCTGCGGGAGTCGACGACGTCGTATTCGAGTCGGGTGCCCTTGGCGACCTCGGTTCCCTCGGGCAGTACCGAGGAATGGAGGAAGGCCTGTGAGCCGTCCTCGGCGACGACGAATCCGTAGCCCTTGTCGGCGTCGAACCATTTCACGCGTCCGGTTGGCATGGTGTCCTCTCTGTTGCTGTCGGTGTCGCCGGCTCCGCGATGGCGCCGGTCGGTCAGTCGTGCAAGTCGGTCAGGTCGTGCTGGTCAGTCGTGCAAGTCGGTCAGTGGTGCTGGTCAGTCGTGCAAGTCCGTCAGGTCGTGCAAGTCGGTCAGGTGGTGCTGGTCAGTGGTGTAAGTCGATCGTCGGAGACAAGTCAGTCAGCAGTGCTGGTCCGTGTGCGAGTCAGGCGGAGCCGATCCTGGTGGTCGTGCTGCCGATGTCGAGGCTGTGCGTACATGACGTGTCTGGGACGAGAAGCGGTGCAGTCATGGTGAGTCCTGCGTCGCAGCGGAGCTTCCGTCAACATCGCCGCTCCCCCGCGACACTGGTCTGCAGGAGTTCAACGGCGGGGGCCGGTGCTGCCTGCTCGGGTCCAGCCGATTCCTTGGGCGGTGTGGTCCGCCGCGGATTCCTGATCCTCAAGCTGTCCTCGTGTTCCCCAGCTCGCCGTGCGCCGCAGCCGCCGATGTCACGGACCAGGCGGCAGCCGGACCAGGACCAGACGTCAGCCGGGCAGGGCGTCAGCCGGCGGACGGTTTCAGCTCTGGCCCACCTCAGTCTGCCTGCGCCTCATGACCGCTCGGATCAGGGCCACCGCCGCCAAGGCGAAAGAGATCGGAAGGAGGATCATCGGCAGATACGTGAGCACATGCGAGGGTGCTTGACCCATCCACGCCTGCCCCAGAACGCCGAGAAGTCCGGCTGCTCCGAGCAAGGAGGCTGCAACGGCCACCACGATGATGATGGAGTCGACGCGCTTGGCAGGCAATGCTCATCCTTCCCGAGATCCTCATGCTTTTGACCCGTCCATTGTACCCCGCAGGATAAACTGACCCTGATGTCAATGACCTTCAGCGCGTGGCTGTCCCAGAGTCCTGATCCCGACTTCGAGTCCTTCGTCAGGACCCGTCGCGATCTCCTCCAACCCGAATCCCCGACGATCGGCGCCCTGGCCGCAGCCGCGTCCTCGCGCATCGGCGTCTCCCGGGGCATCGAGGCTCTGACCGCCACCGAGCTCGACGTGTTCATCGCCCTCGCCACGGCCGCCCGGATGTCCGCCGACATCGCGGTGCGTGAGAATTCCCATATCGATCCCACCCTCGCCGAGGCGGTCCTCCCCCGCCTGCGCGACCTGGGCCTGGCCTGGCCGAGCACCTCCCCCGAGGAGTCCGCAGGCGCCCCGTCCCCGGGTCGGCTGCTCGCCGACCACCCCACATGGCGGATCCAGTCGGAGGCGATCACCCTGTTGCCCACCTCGGCGGCGGAATCGGCACGCGCCCACCCCTGGCAGGCGTCCACCGGCACCATCGATGAGACCGCGGAGACGATCCCGCAGGCCCTCATCCACAACAGCGAACAGGCCGCCGTCGCCGAGGTGATCTCCTCCCTGCGCGGACTGGTCGACGATCTCGCCGTCTCCCCTGTCTCCCGCCTGACCAGCGGCGGCATCTCCAAACGCGACGTCTCACGCTTGGCACGGACGATCGACCTCGGCCTCGAGCAGACGATCACCTTGCTGCTGGCGGCACGGTCCCTGGGCCTCATCGGTGTCCTCGACGACCCGCTCGACCCGCAGTGGACAGCCGGCGACGGCGCCGCGGCCCACCTCGAGGGCGATCGGGCCGACCTCTGGGCCGCCCTCGTCACCAACTGGCTGCGCGAATCCCAGGACGTCGCCCAGCTGGTCGCGGGAACCAGCGCGAACGAGCGGCTGACCGTGCTGGCGACACCGAAGAAAGCTCTGTTCAAAGGGTTCGGGCAGTCGGTTCCGGCAATGCCCCTGCTGCGCTTCACCGTCCTGGAGATCCTCCACGACATCGGTCTCGGGTCCTCGAAGTCTGCGCGCTGGATCCATTCCCAGGTGCTCGCCCGGCATCCGCTCATCCCCGCCCACGAATTCCAGATCACCGAACAGATCCTCCACACGGCGGTCACCTTCGGATTGGCGACCACCCCGCTGAAGAGTCCCGAGCGGTTCGGCCCGAGCCGATTCGGCTCGCTGCTCGGGGCCGGGCTGGCGGCAGCGATGACCGATGAGGCCGCCGAGGATCCGTCGATTGCTCCCCTGGGCTTCAGCCTCGACCGCCTCGAGGTCCCCGCCGAGGTGATCCGCAACGTGCGCTCCGGCCTCGTCGAGGAGGTCGACACCGTCCTCATCCAGTCCGACCTCACTGCGATCGCCACCGGCCCCATCCAACCGCGCGTCCACCACATCCTGCGCCGGTACGCCGTGGTCGAGGCCCGGGGACAGGGAACCGTGTACCGCATCGACGCCGACACGGTGGAGGCCAGTCTGCAGTCGGGCGTCGATCCCCAGCAGGCGCTGGCCCAGCTGGCGGAGATCAGCGCCGAGGAGCTGCCCTCGACGCTCGAGTTCCTCATCACCAACACGGCGGCCCGACTGCACCGGGTGCAGGTCGCCGGCGCCCGCGCGGTCCTCGTCGTCGACGACCCCGTCGACCTCGACGTCATCCTCTCCGACCCACTGATGCTGCCCGCCGGACTCGAGCGTCTCGCCCCGACCGTCGCGGTCAGCCACATCGGCCCCGAACGCACCATGCATCTGCTCGAGTCCGCTGACCACCACGCCTTCCTCCACACCCCGGAGGGGGCTCCGCGCAAACGCGCGGTCATCACCCAAGCCACCCCGGAAGTCCACGTCCGCAAGCGTGCCCGGGTCACGGACGCGCACCTCGACGACTACATCCGGATCCTCCGCTCTCCGCGGGGTCGTCAGCAGAGGGAAACCCGCACCGAGGAGCCGCTGGGACACATGGACCGCCTCCGCGAGGCGGCGACCCAGAAGCAGTTGGTGCGCATCAGGCTCGCCGACTCCCACGGGCAGGAGAGGGTGATCGAGATGTGGCCGGCCACCGTCAACGGCGGCCGGGTGCGAGGAAAGGTCGCCACCACCGGCGCCGAGGCGTCCCTGTCCATCGCGCGCATCGTCAGCGTCGAGCTCCTCGGCCCGGCGGGCTGAGCGTATGCGACCACAGCTCGGTGATCTCGGTCGCGATCCCACGCCGGCGGAACAATCGGCGGGGTCCCGACGTTGACCTCGGCGGAGATCGCGAGGGCACGGTTCGTGCCGAAGCCGGGGACCACCTCGGCGAGAGAGGAATCAGGAGAAGCATGAACGGTCCTTTGATCGTGCAGTCCGACCGGACAGTGCTGCTGGAGTCGGGGCATCCCCTGGCCGTCGAGGCGGCCGTGGCGATCGCCCCGTTCGCACAACTCTCGCGCACCCCGGAGTACATCCACACCTACACGATCACGCCGCTGGGACTGTGGAATGCGCGCGCCAGCGGCCACGACGCCGAATCCGTCGTCGACGTCCTCCTCGAATTCGCGAAGTACCCGGTCCCGCACGAACTGCTCGTCGACATCGTCGACATCATGGACCGCTTCGGCGTGCTCACCCTCATCGACCATCCCGTCCACGGCCTGACCCTGACCTCGAGCGAACCGCACCTGCTCGACCGACTCGTCGGTCAGCCCGACCTCGTCGGGAAGTTCGGACAGCGCCTCGACGCCGACTCCGTCCTCGTCCATCCCTCGGAGCGCGGCGAGCTCAAGCATGCGCTGCTGACCCTGGGCCACCCGGTCTCCGACCACGCCGGCTATTTCGACGGCGAGGCGCACGAGATCGAGCTCAGCGATGACGCCCACGGCGGGGGCTGGCACCTGCGCGACTACCAGAAGGAGGCGATCGAGACGTCCCTGCACGGGGAGTCGGGAGTCGTGGTGCTGCCGTGCGGTGCGGGCAAGACGATCGTCGGAGTGGCAACGATGTCGCGTGTGCAGACGACGACGCTGATCCTCGTCACGAACTCCGTGTCCGCCAAGCAGTGGAAGGACGAGATCCTCGCCCGCACCACACTGACCGAGGACGAGATCGGGGAGTACTCGGGGTCGACGAAGGAGATCCGGCCGATCACGATCGCCACGTACCAGGTGCTCACGACCCGCCGGAAGGGCTCCTACCTCCACCTCGAGCTGCTCGACGCCAAGGACTGGGGTCTCGTCATCTATGACGAGGTCCACCTGCTGCCGGCCCCGATCTTCCGGCTCACGGCCAGCCTTCAGGCCAGGCGGCGGCTCGGGCTGACCGCGACGCTCGTGCGTGAGGACGGACGCGAGGACGAGGTGTTCTCCCTCATCGGCCCCAAGCAGTACGAGGTGCCGTGGAAGGAGCTCGAACGGCAGGGCTTCATCGCGACGGCCAACTGCCACGAGGTCCGGGTCCGCCTCGATGGGGGCACCCGGACGGCCTACGCCCGGGCCGACGGCGAGGATCGGTACCGGCTGGCCGCGACCTCCGATGCCAAGCTGCCGATCGTCAGCCAGCTCGTCGCCGATCACCCGAACGCCCAGATCCTCGTCATCGGCCAGTACCTCGATCAGCTCGAGGAGATCGGGGAGGTGCTCGGCGCCCCGGTGCTCACCGGTCAGACTCCGGAGTCGAGGCGGCAGGAGCTGTTCCGCGACTTCCGGTCGGGCGCCCTGCGGGTGCTCGTCGTGTCGAAGGTCGCGAACTTCTCCGTCGACCTTCCGGCCGCCTCGGTGGCGATCCAGGTCTCCGGCGCCTTCGGGTCCAGGCAGGAGGAGGCACAGCGGCTCGGCCGGATCCTGCGACCCAAAGCCGATGCCGGTTCCGCGACCTTCTACACGGTCGTCGCCGCCGACACCGTCGATGAGCACTTCGCGGCGCAGCGCCGCCGGTTCCTCACCGAGCAGGGCTACAGCTACGACATCGAGATGCGGTAGGACGGGGCCTTCGTCGACGGAGTCGTCAGGGCTGCGGTCGTCGGAACGGGCAGACGGGCACGGCCTCGGGCGACGGAGCACTCAGACAGGCACGGCCTCGATCGACGGAACAGGCAGACAGGCACGGCTCAGTCGACGGAGCACTCAGACAGGCACGGCCTCGGCGGTCAGATCCACGACCTGGCGGCGGGCCACCCGGCGGGCCAGTCGGGCCTCGCCCCACTTGATGAAACCGACGCCGCCGAGGATGAACACCCCGCCGAAGAGCTGGATCGGGGCGGGCATCTCGAAGAGAAGCAGCCAGGCGACGATGACGGAGAACGGCACCTCGATGAGGTTGACGAACGATCCGACGGTGGCGCCGATGTAGCGCAGCCCGAGGATGCCGGTGATGTAGGCGCCGGCCGTGAACGCGATGATCATCGCCATCGGCAGCATCCACGACACCCGGTGCCCGCCGAAGTCGACGTCAGCGGCGGCGACCCCCGAGGGCATGAGCCCGACGAGAACGACGACGCCCATCACGAGCGCGCCCACTCCCATGCCGAGTCCGGTCAGGGCGACCGGCGGCACGTTGATCGATTCCTTCGCCGAGACGAGGAAGTAGCTGGCCAGGCACACGGCCGCCGCAAGCGCCATGACGACGCCGAAGAGGCTGATGTCCGAATTGCGCACATCGAGGATGAGCACCAGCCCGATCATCGACACGACGACCCCGATGAAGGTCACG
This sequence comes from Brevibacterium sp., assembly GCF_031179145.1. Taxonomy (GTDB): domain Bacteria; phylum Actinomycetota; class Actinomycetes; order Actinomycetales; family Brevibacteriaceae; genus Brevibacterium. The sequence goes on along the minus strand of NZ_JAPSIB010000015.1, from coordinate 49,397 downwards.
GTCGCAGGCCTGGTCTTCGATCGCGCCCAGATCCAGAACACGATGAGCATCGGCGCCGTCATCTCGAGCAGCAGAGCCACGGCTACCGTGAGGTGCTCGACGGCCATGAAATAGAACCCTTGGACGCCGGCCATCGAGACCAGCCCGTAGGTGAGAACCGTCTTCCAGTGCCTGCGGACCTCGTCCCAACGACCGCGCAGGGCGATGAGGCTGGGAATGAGCAGGAGAAGGGCCGAACCGGTGAGGCGGATGAGGACGACAGAGCCCGGCGTCCAGCCGATCGCATACATCGTCTTCGCAATCGGTCCGGAGACCGCGAAGAAGAAGGCGGACGCCAGGGTGAGAAGGAACCCCATGACGACGGCACGATTCATTCCTGACCTCCTGAAAGTGGCCGGCCCGAGCTGGGTTCGGATCTGGCTGAGTGCGGACCTGAGTGCGAAGCGCATGAACGGAGTTCGTGCGGGCGAGCTGAGAGTGGTGCGCGAGTGCGCCCTGCCAGTATTTCCCAGTCACACGAAATGAGTCAAATGTGTTTTGCTCCTTACCGCCTGTGGCACAATTGCCGCACCATGACTTTTGCCCACGACATCCGGTCGAACCTCCTCATGCTCGTCGACCTGCTCAACACCACAGGGACTTCCGCCGAGGCGGACGACACCCTGAGGACGAGCGCCCAGCTCAGTGATTTCGCGGCTCGGCACGACTTCTCCGGCCCGCTCGAGGCGACCGATGCCGATGTCGAAGCGACCCGTCGTCTGCGCGCTCGCTTCGCCGCAGCCCTCGCCACCGACGCCGAGGCGGCCGAGGAGGAGGTCGCAAAGGCGGCGAATCTCACACTCGCAGAGACCGACGCGCTGCCGCAGCTGGTCCGGCACGGGGACTGGGATTGGCACCTGCACGCCGTGGGGGCCTCGGCAACCCTGGCCGATCGAGTGGCCGCCGACGTCGCCCTGGTGCTCATCGACCTCATTCGGGCCGGCGAGCTCGCCCGCCTCGGCCACTGCGCCGCCGAGGACTGCGCCGCCTACCTCGCCGATCTCAGCCGCAACCGCTCGAAGAGATTCTGCGACACAGGCAACTGCGCCAACCGCACGCACGTCGCGGCCTTCCGCGCCCGCCAGAGTTCATAGAAGGCGCTTCGCAAAGATGTGAGCGACTTGCGCGAAAGCTGAGAGCCTGCCGAAATTCGCCGTTCTTTCCTGAGAGCTCAAGCGGGAGATTCGCCCCAAAAGGACTTTCCTGAGAACATTCCTGTGACGCAGATCACACTGACATTCAGGAAACAGGCACCCCGCGCTCAGACTTCGGCCGCAGACTGGAGGCATGAGCACACAGAACGAGAACGACATCGAGGCCACACTGCTCGTTGTCGACGATGAGCCCAACATCCGCGAACTTCTGTCCACAAGCCTGCGCTTCGCCGGCTTCGACGTCGTCTCCGCCGCCAACGGCGCCGAGGCGCTGCGCCTGGCCGAGCAGACGAATCCCGATCTTCTCGTCCTCGACGTCATGCTGCCCGACATGGACGGCTTCACCGTCACACGTCGCCTGCGCCAGGTCGGCATGAACGCCCCCGTCGTCTTCCTCACCGCCCGGGACGACACTTCCGACAAGATCACCGGACTGACCGTGGGCGGTGACGACTACGTGACCAAACCCTTCAGTCTCGAAGAGGTCGTCGCCCGGATCCGGGCCGTGCTCCGACGCACCCGCAGCCTCGAGGACGAGGAGAATGCGGTCATCGTCGCGGGAGACCTCGAACTCGATGACGACACGCACGAGGTCCGGCGCTCCGGCATTCTCATCGACCTCTCCCCCACGGAGTTCAAGCTGCTGCGCTACCTCATGCTCAACGCCAACCGGGTGCTGTCGAAATCGCAGATCCTCGACCACGTCTGGGAGTACGACTTCGGCGGTGACACGGGCATCGTCGAGTCCTACATCTCGTACCTGCGCCGCAAGATCGACGTCACCCCGGAGACCGATGCGGCAGGACACCCGATCGAAATGGAATGGACACCGATGATCCAGACCAAGCGCGGAGTGGGCTACATGCTGCGCACACCTGAGTCGAAGTAACCGCGCAAACTCAGGCGGTACATTACTCACGTGGCAAGAGAATCCCGACCCAGCTCCCCCGGCTTCTGGGAAGAGTGGTCCCTGACCACCAAACTGCTGGCCATCATGATGCTCCTGATGCTGCTCGTGCTCTCCGGCACGAGCGCTTGGGTGCTGGAGAATCTGCGCGACAGCCTCATCGAACGCACCGACGAACGGCTCATCTCCGCGTCGGAGACTCTCGCTCAGCAGGCGTACCAGGAGGTCTTCCAGCCCGCCGAGCTGCAGTCGACGGAGAAGCCGAACTCCGGAGACGACTCTCCCGCCACGATCGATTCGAACTCCTGGGACGAGCTCCAGGATCTGCTGCCCGGCGGGTTCTACGTCCAGTTCTACGACTCGAACGGCGAACCGATCCAGGATCCCGTGGCTCCGGAGCCGCACAACCGCCCGATCCTTCCTCATATCACCGAGGAGAAGGTGTATGAGCTCTCGGGGGCTCCATTCACCGTCAGCGGCATCCAGTCGCAGTGGCGGGCGCGGGCGATGAAGGTGCAGAACACTGACATCCTCGTCGCCATCGCGGTGCCCTTCGACCGCGAGATCGACAACATCAACGAACGCGCCCGCAACACGATGATCGGCATCGGCCTGATGGCTCTGGCCATGGTCGCCGGCGTCGGCTACTGGGCGATCAACAACACCTTCGGCCCCCTGCGCGACATCGAGAAGACGGCATCGCGCATCGCCGCCGGAGATCTCAGCCAGCGCGTGCCGAGCTTCCCCCGCAACACCGAACTCGGTCGCCTCTCGGCGGCGCTGAACACGATGCTCGGGCGCATCGAGGACTCGTTCGACGGTCAGACCAGGTCCGAGAAGCGGATCCGGCAGTTCGTCTCCGACGCCTCGCACGAGCTGCGGACCCCGCTGGTGACGATCCGCGGATACGCCGAGCTCTATCGGCAGGGCGCGATCACCAAACCCGAGGACATCGCACAGGCGATGGAGCGGATGGAGTCGGAGGCCAAGCGCATGGGAGTGCTCGTCGACGACCTCGTCGTGCTCGCCCGCCTCGACGAGCAGCGCCGGGCCGAGATCGGCCCCATCGATCTTCACAAGATCGTCCGGGACGCCGCCGCCGACACCGCCGCCCAGGCCCCTGACCGCGACATCAGCTTCATCGGGCTCGACGGCGGCGATGCCCCTCAGGTGCCGCTGATCCAGGGATCGGAGACGAAGATCCGCCAGGTCATCGTCAACCTGGCCGGCAACGCGGTCCGTCACACTCCGGAGAACACTGCGATCGAGTTCGCCGTGGGAACGATCGGCTCACCCGCCGAGGAGGCGCGCAGATCCCAGGCCGGGCGCGGTTCCCGTGAAGCCGGGGTCAAGGCCGGAGCGAAGGAGAAGTCCCGGGAGCGCGGGTTCGTCACCGGGGGCGTGCGGATCTTCCGCCGAGGTGACTCCAGCGGCAACGACCAGTCGGATGCGAGCCAGCCGACGGGCATCGTCCCCGATGTCACCGCCGCCGGAACCGTCTCCGTCGACGACTCGCTGCGTGGGTTCCCCAACGGCCGAGTCCGATTCGAGGTCCGCGACCATGGAGAGGGCATCGAACCCGACGTCGTCCCCCGCATCTTCGAGAGGTTCTATCGCCTGGATGTCTCGCGCACCCGCGACACCGGAGGATCAGGGCTCGGCCTCTCCATCGTCAAGGCAATCGTCGAGAACCATCACGGGGCGATCTCCGTGCACAAGACATCCGGCGGAGGAGCGACATTCCGTGTCGACCTGCCGATCCCAGAGCTCGCAGACAATGCTCCGAACGCGCGAAAGGACGACCGATGAGCAGCAACGACGACCAGGGCACCACCCCGGAGAACCAGAGCCGCGGCGGCGAAGAGGGAAGCACGTCGCCCAGGCGCGGACGCCACGGCGGTCAGGACTACAGAACGTTCCCGCAGGATTCCTCGCGCACGTCATCGGAGAGCTTCCGCAGCGGGGCCGAAGTTCCGCGCACCTTCGGTCCCGCCTCCCCGCAGGGTTCCAATTCCCCCCAAGGTTCCAACTCACCTGAGGGTCCCAACCCGCCTCAGGGTCCCTCGTCCCAGGGTCCCTCGTCCCAGGGTCCCTCGTCCCAGGGTCCCTCGTCCCAGGGTCGCGGTTCGACTCAGGGACCTGAGCGGGTCAGTCCGCCCACCGCGCCTCCGGCTCGCGGGTATGCGCCGCACGCGGCGACGCACCAGGGCACGGACTCCCAGCAGGACCACCGCGGTCAGCAGGCCCAGTACGATCAGCAGGGCCAATACGGTCAGGATCCGCAGCAGGGCACGGGCTCCCAGCACGGCCAGGGAACGTACCCAGGTCAGCCCACTTATGCCCAATCGCCTGTGTATGACCAGGCCGGATCACAGGGCTCCCACCCCGGGGATCCGTCTCGTCACTACGCCACCGATCCCTCCAGCATCCACGGCACTCAGTCGCCCCACCCCTATGGCACGGATCATTCCGGCGCCCACGGCGGTGCTGCGCCCCTTGCCGCAGGCGGCGGCTTCGGACAGTATCCACCGGAACAGCCATCTCGGCGGGAGAAGAAGGGACCAGGCTGGGCTGCCACGATCGCCATCGCCGCGATCGCGGCTCTGATCGCCGGTGCTGCCGCCTTCGCCGGAAGCTACGCGGTGACCTCGATGCAGGAGGAGCCCAATCGTCAGGTGGCCGAGCAGACGATCGAGACTCCGGATTGGACCGAAGTCGCGAAGAAGACCTCGCAGAGCGTCGTCGCGATCCAAGCCGCCTCGGAGGGGCGGGTCGTCGCGCTCGGTTCGGGGTCCGTCTACGACGATCAGGGGCATGTCGTGACGAACAACCACGTCGTCGCCCCGGCCGACACCCCGAGCGGCGAGCTCAACGTGACGATGAAGAACGGTGCGTCGATCCGCGCGAAGATCGTCGGCCGCGATCCGTCGACGGACATCGCGATCATCAAGCTCGAACAGATGCCCGACGGGGTGACGCCGCTTCCCGTCGGCGAATCGGAGAGGCTGCAGGTCGGCGATCCGGTGATGGCGCTCGGCAATCCTCTGGGACTGGCCGACACCGTCACCACGGGCATCGTCTCCGCCCTCGACAGGCCGGTGACCACGGAGAACATCGGTGAAGACGCCACCGCCCAAGAGCGGGAGACGACGATCACGAACGCCATTCAGACCGATGCTGCCATCAACCCCGGCAACTCCGGCGGTCCCCTCGTCGACGGCAACGGCAAGTTCATCGGGGTCAACTCCGCTGCAGCCTCATTGAGCCAGCCGGGAGAGGGTGGAGGCCAGTCGGGGTCGATCGGCATCGGCTTCGCGATTCCCTCCGCCCAGGCTGTCATGATCGCCGATCAGCTCATCGCGACCGGCGATGCGAAGCACCCCTTCCTCGGCATCACCCTCACCGACGGCCAGGTCAAGAGCGGTGGCATCACCCGCAGCACCGCAGAGGTGCAGTCCGTGCAGAACGGCTCACCGGCAGCGGCTGCCGGCTTCCAAGCAGGAGACCACATCGTCGCGGTCGACGGTTCGCCGGTCAACAACGCGATTGCGCTGCGAGCCCTGGTCAGAGCGCAGCCGGTGAAAAAGCCGGTGGACTTCACCGTGATCCGCGGCGGACAGGAGCAGACGATCTCGGCGACCCTGGTGCTCCAGTGACCTTCGCACCGAGTGCCGCCGAGGTGATCCCGACTCCCGTGTCCTCGAGCGACCGCACTCCCGTGTCCACGAGCAGCCTCAGATAGCGCCCACCGGAGCCCGACTCGGCCGCCCGGACCCGGGGAGAGCTGGACGCACTCATGCACGACAGGGTGTGGACGACGAGACCTTCGTCCACACCCTGTCTGTGCGCTCTTCTCACCGACGAGTTCTCCGGTCACGCTGAGGGAGTCATTTCCCGTACACACTGAGGAGAGATCATGAGCTTCGAAGTCGACGCCGATCGCGTCTCGTCCGCCGCCACCGCCACTGCGGCCACCTCCCAGACCCTCGTATCCGAGTCCAACACGATGCTGCGGAATCTGCTCGCGCTCCAGGACTGCTGGAAGGGTGGAGCCGCCCAGAACTTCCAATCCGTGATCAACGAGTGGGAGGCCGCGCAGAAGCAGCTGTTCGAATCGCTCAACTCCATCCACGGGGCACTGAACACCGCCGCCCAACAGTATTCGGAGGTCGAAGCGGCGAACTCGAGGCTCTTCGCTCCCTGAGTTCGGCTTACCGTCATCGGGAAGCGGTCCGGCCACCGGATTCCTTGTCGACACCTGGCAAATTGTCAGTTTTTGTCAGTAAGCTGATGACGATAGTTCCAGGCGGTGCCGGCACGGAAATCCCCATGCGGGAGGACCGGTTTCGCAGCGCCGGGTCAGAACCAATGCAGGAGTCGACTACGGATGAGTATCTTCCAAAGAATCGCGATGATCTTCGGTGCGAAGGCCAACAAGGCCCTGGACAAAGCCGAGAACCCCAACGAAACTCTCGACTATTCGTACCAGAAGCAGCTTGAGCTGCTGCAGAAGGTTCGACGCGGTGTCGCCGACGTCGCCACCAGCCGCAAGCGGCTCGAGCTGCAGATCACCCAGCTCGAACAGCAGCAGAACAAACTCTCGGGTCAGGCTCAGAAGGCCATGGAGATCGGTCGTGAGGATCTCGCTCGAGAGGCACTGACGCGCAAATCCGGTCTCTCGCAGCAGATCACCGATCTCCAGACGCAGCACGAGCAGCTCCAGGGCGAAGAGCAGAAGCTGACCATGGCTTCCCAGCGCCTGCAGGCGAAGGTCGACGCCTTCCGGACCAAGAAGGAGACCATCAAAGCCACATACACCGCGGCCGAGGCTCAGTCGAAGATCGGCGAGGCGTTCTCCGGCATCTCCGAGGAGCTCGGCGATGTGGGACTGGCCGTGCAGCGCGCCGAGGACAAGACGGCCTCCCTGCAGGCTCGGGCCGGTGCCGTCGACGAGCTCATCGCCTCCGGCGCACTCGACGACGTCACGGGCAGCCGCAAGGACGACATCAGCGCACAGCTCGATGCCCTCTCCAGCGACAACGATGTGGAGATGGAACTGGCACGGATGCGCCAATCGCTGCCGGCCGGCTCCCAGAGCCAGCAGAAGTCCCTCGAAGGCGAGGACAAGTGATGATCATCAGAATCATGGGCGAGGGACAGTTCGACGTGGCAGATGTCGACAATGCCGTCCTCCAGAAGTACGACAACGATGTCGAGATCGCAGTCAAGGAAGGCGACGAGACAGCCGCGCGGACGGCCCTCGGCGCCCTGCACGACTTCGTCGTCGGCCACGGCAAGCCGGTCCCCGACGACTTCCTGGGCACCAGCGACTTCGTCGTCCCGTTCGTCGATGCGTCCCTGGAGGACATCGCCGAACTCCTCACCGGCGAGGGCTTCATCCCCGACCCCGTCTGATCCCTCCGCACATCCGCGACAACGACGTTCCGGCCCATTGCCTGCAGCCAGGCAATGGGCCGGAACTGCCATCGGGCCGCAGAGAGCACGCCCCGGCACTCCCCCATACCGAGAGAGGAACACGATGAAGAACCGCTTCGTCAAGGACAACGGACTGAGCCTGCGGATGGGATGGACGGTCTTCCTCAACGGGCTCATCTACGTCATCCTCATCCTTGCGATCTGGTGGATCCTCGGCGGCAGCACGTCGGGGGTGATCATCGCAGTCGTGGTCAGCGGAGGCGTGTTCTTCTTCCAGTGGTACTTCTCCGATTCGATCGCGATGCGAGCGATGGGAGCCAGAGAGGTCACCCCTGAGCAGGCTCCGCAGCTGCACACGATGATCGACCGGCTGTGCCAGCTCTCGGATTCGCCGAAGCCGAAGGTCGCTGTCTCAGACTCCGCAACCCCCAACGCCTTCGCCACGGGCCGCTCGCCGCAGCGCTCGGTCGTCTGCGTGACCCGGGGACTGCTCGAGACCCTCGACCGTGAGGAGGTGGAGGTCGTCCTCGCCCACGAGCTCTCCCATGTCGCCCACAGGGACGTCACGGTGATGACGGTCGCCGGGGTCACCGGTGTCATCGCGGGCCTGATGATGCGTGCCGGCTACTACATGAGCTTCGGTCGCCGCGACAACAACGGCGGTGTGCCCGTCCAGCTGCTGTTCATACTCGTCGGCGTCGTGGTCTACGGTCTGTCGTTCCTGCTCATCCGCAGCCTGTCTCGGTACCGCGAACTCGCCGCGGACCGCGCCGCCGCCATCCTCACCGGGGCACCGTCCACTCTGGCCTCGGCGCTGACCAAGCTCAGCGGGGACATGAACAAGATCCCCCAGAAGGACCTGCGGGCAACCGCCTCGGCGAACCATCTGGCCCTCATCCCCGCCGCGCAGGGCGGGTCGGGCGTCAAGGAGCTCTTCTCCACCCACCCCTCATTGGATCGCCGGCTGGAACAGCTGGGCGAGATCTCCCGCCAACTGTCACAGCCGAACTGACACTCCGACGATCAAGGACTTCCATGGGCTTCTTCGACGCACTCCTCGGCCGCACCGCGCCCAAGCGCGCCAACCTCGATGATCTGTTCGCGCTTCCGCCGGCGGCGATGACGCTCCAGGCCGCCACCGGGTTCGTCCCGACCGGAGTCGGGGCGGTGGCGTTCAGGCAGGTCGAGGGCGCCGCCTTCCAGTCCGCGGAGGAGGAGAGCATCGCCCTCATCGGCTCGGACCCCGCCACCTCCGTCACACAGACCAATGATGGCTTCGGCTACACCTGGCAGGTCATCACGGACGCGAACGGGGATGTCGGCAATCTCGTGACGAATCTGCACGCGGTCAACGCAGCGCTGGTCAACCAGGGGTTCGACTCGATGCTGCTGTGTTCGACGGTCTGCTTCGCCGATGCGGACTCCCGCCGGCTCGCACTCGTCTATCAGTACAAGCGAGGCACGTTCTACCCGTTCGCACAGACGGGTCCCCAGCAGAGGGACAACTCGTTGGAGATCCAGGTCCGCGGTGTGCTCGCCAAAGAGCTTCCGTTCGAGCCGGACACGTCCCGCTGGTCAGCGCTGTGGGATGCCCCGGGTCTCAGCCAGTGACTACTCCGCGCTGACTTCGAAGACTTCGCCCAGAGCTTCGACGCGGTCACCGAGGTGGATCGTGGCCCCGCGCCGGGTCTCGACGACTCCGTTGACACGGACGTCGCCGGCGGCGATCAGGTCCTTGGCCATCGCACCGTCTTCGGCCACGCCGTGAAGTTTGAGCAGCTGACCCAGCTTGATGGACTCGTCGCGGATGGTGATGACGTCCATCAGAAGTCGAAGCCTCCGAAGTCGAATCCGCCGCCGTCGCCGCCGAACAGGCCTCCGCCGTCGCCGCCGCCGATGTCTCCGCCTCCGGCATCTCCGCCGGCGTCCCCGGCCGAGCCGTCGGTGAATCCCTCAGCAGAGGAGCCGTCCCAGCCGCCGCCCATGCCGCCGAAGAGCATTGCGCCCATCAGCACGCCGGGGAGCAGACCTGAACCGGCATAGGAGTTGAAGTAGCCGCGATTGTATTCGGCGTAGGCAGGGCCGGCGTCCCAGTAGGCGCGGCGAGTGTGTCCGTCGCCGGTCACGACTTTGCGGACCGCGGGTTCGGCGCCGACGGCAACACGTTCGGCGTCAGCGGCGCAGACGGGGACCGGGCGGAGCTGGCCGCCCGCGGGTGCCCAGTCGATGTCCTCGACCGAGGGGCCGTGCTGGGGGTTGAAGAAGCATGGCGGGCGGCGGGTGGGAAGGGGTTTGCCCTCGACCCGGGCGCGCACGCACTTCCCGGCATAGCGTCCGTCTTCGAGCGCCTCGGTGACGTGGCGGATGTCGCTGGGTTCGTCGACCCTCTCGAGGGTCTCCTTGGCGGTGTCATAGGCGTCGAGCGCGCGCTTGTAGTCCTGCGCCCCGCCTTCGTCGAGTTCGACACCGGTGGTGAGGATGTCGAGCTCGGCGACTTCTTCGCCGAAGGAGGTGACATCCTCCTCCGCGCTTCGCTTCACCTGCTTGAGCTCTTCTGCTATCAGCTCCTGCTTGCGCTTCTTCTCCTTGCGGTGGCCGATGAAGAAGATGGTGCCGAGAACGATGAGTATCAACAGGAATACTGTTCCCACGATGTGCGCCTCCCGAGGTGAATGTACCTCACCCAGTATGCCCGACTTGTCTGACAGACGACTGAGCCGAACCACCATGTCCGCTCAGCATTCCCGGTTGTCATGGCCTGGATCACGGCGGGAGCACAGGTTCGGCTCCGACTCCGCGCTCGGGTCGCCGGCAGCGCCGTCGGTGGCACTCAGACCACGTGCACGAACCCTTTGATCAAGGTCGCCACTCCCCCGCCGAGAGCGAGGACGATCATCGTGACACGGGCGGCCGACACCGGGAGCCGCTTCGACAGCCATTCACCGAGGCTCAGCCCCGCGGCGAGGACGAGCACGATCGCCACCCATGTGCCCGCATCCAGCTCCGGCCACGCGTTATCGTCCATCGAGAGCTTGAGCACGACGGCGAAGCCGGCCCCGACGATGAGGAACGGCTGCAGGGTGGCGGCGAAGGCTCGATGCTCCCACTTCGTCAGGACTGCGTAGGCGCTGATCGCCGGGCCGCCGGTGCCCGCCGAGGCGGACATCGCACCGGAGAGCAGCCCGGCCGTGAGTTTGGCCGCGGGCCGCGCGGGGAGAGTGTGACCGATATGGCCGATGATCAGGGAGGAGATGATGGACACGACGATGAGGGATCCGATGAGGATCTGCAGCGGAGGTACCGGCAGGGACGCTGCCAGCAGAGCTCCGGGAACCGCTCCGAGGATCGCGCCGAGGGCCAGCTGCCAGAACGAGGGCCATTCGACCTCACGCCAGGTGCGGGCGAAGACGACGGAGCTGGCGAGGATCCCGCAGAGATTGACGAGAACGACGCCGGAGAACGGATCGAGGAGAAGTACGAGGAACGGTCCGCAGACGAGGGCGAAGCCCATTCCCGTGACCCGCTGCGACAGCGCCCCGAGGAAGACGGCGAAGAGGATGAGCAGGACGACGGGTTCCACGCTTCGAGTCTAATCGAGGGGAAATCCGCGGCTTCCCTGCCGAACAGCGCGGCTACAGTGGAGGACATGAAGGAGTCAATCTGGTCGCGGTTCAGTGCCGATCCGCGAATCCACGGCGCGGTTCGCGCCTCGGACGCGGACCGCGCCGTGGTCGCCGAGGCGCTCTCCGAGGCCTACGCCCTGGGGCAGATCAGTGCGGACGAATTCGACGAGCGATTCGATGCCGCCGAGCGGGTGAAGACCCTCGGTGAGGTTCCCGCGCTCGTCGAGGATCTCGTCGTCGAGGCGGGCGAGCTCGAACCGGCAGCGATGGACGACAAGGCGCGGGCGCAGGCTCTCGCTCGCCTCGAGGACGAACGGGTGCCGATCACTCCCGAGCAGATCGCTGCTGCGGCCGAGAAGTACTACCGGAACAGGGTCAGACAAGCGCTCTTCGGCATGATCGCCGGACCGGTGGGGATCACCGTCGCCATCTGGGCCGCGACATCGATCGCGGCGGGCAGCCTCATATTCTTCTGGCCGATCTTCGTGATCGTGCCGGTGCTGTTCGGCGCGCTCTCCCACGTCACCGGCAAGGACAGGATCATCAGCAACAGGAAGAAGGAACTGACCCAGCGAGCACGGGCGCACCTCGGCGATGCCGAAGCGTCACGGAGCTTGGAGGAGCGAAGCAGAACCGGTTCGCGCCCGGAAGCCGACGAGGACATCGGCATCGGCCCGCATCCGGGACTCCACGGGTTGCCGTCACAGCCGCATCTCTTCGCCTCCGGACACCGCCCGCGCAGCAAGGACGAGATCCGCCGTCGACGACGCGAAGCGCGATCGCGGCGCAGACGAGCGCGGGACGATTGAACGCCGAAGGGCGAGGGGATCGGATCCCCTCGCCCTTCGGTAGAGCATGTCAGCGGCCGAAGCCGCTCGGCACGGCTGGGTCAGAAGCCCATGCCGCCCATTCCGTCCATGCCCGCCGCACCTGCGTCGGCACCGGCAGGAGCCTTCTCAGGCTTGTCGGCGACGACCGATTCGGTGGTCAGGAACAGACCGGCGATCGAGGCGGCGTTCTGCAGAGCGGAACGGGTCACCTTGACCGGGTCGTTGATGCCGGCGGCCAGCAGGTCCTCGTATTCGCCGGTGGCGGCGTTGAGGCCGTACCCGCGATCGAGGTGTGCGACCTTGTTGGCGACCACACCGGCTTCGAGACCGGCGTTCGTGGCGATCTGCTTGAGCGGGGCCTCGATGGCGACCTTGACGATGTTGGCACCGGTTGCCTCGTCGCCCTCGAGCTGCAGGTCGGCGAATGCGTCCTTGCCGGCCTGGATCAGAGCGACACCGCCACCCGCGACGATGCCCTCTTCGACGGCAGCCTTCGCGTTGCGCACTGCATCTTCGATGCGGTGCTTGGTCTCCTTGAGCTCGACCTCGGTCGCGGCTCCGGCCTTGATGACTGCAACGCCACCTGCCAGCTTGGCCAGGCGCTCCTGCAGCTTCTCGCGGTCGTAGTCGGAGTCCGAGTTCTCGATCTCGGCACGGATCTGCGCGACGCGACCGGCGATCTCCTCGGCGTCCCCTGCACCTTCGACGATGGTTGTCTCGTCCTTGGTGATGACAACCTTGCGGGCGGTGCCCAGCAGGTCGACGGTGACGTTGTCGAGCTTGAGCCCGACTTCCTCGGACACGACCTGGCCACCGGTGAGGATGGCGATGTCGGCCAGCTGCGCCTTGCGGCGGTCACCGAATCCGGGAGCCTTGACGGCAACGGACTTGAAGGTTCCGCGGATCTTGTTCAGCACCAGGACGGCCAGGGCTTCGCCCTCGACGTCTTCGGCGATGATGAACAGCGGCTTGTTCGACTGCTGGACCTTCTCGAGGACGGGCAGCAGGTCCTTCACGTTCGAGATCTTGGAGTTGACGATGAGGATGTAGGGATCCTCAAGGACAGCTTCCTGACGCTCGGTGTCGGTGACGAAGTAACCGGAGATGTAGCCCTTGTCGAAGCGCATGCCTTCGGTCAGTTCGAGCTCGAGTCCGAAGGTGTTGGACTCCTCAACGGTGACGACGCCTTCCTTGCCGACCTTGTCGATGGCCTCGGCGATCAGCTCACCGATGGCAGGGTCTCCAGCGGAGATACCGGCGGTGGCGGCGATCTGTTCCTTGGTCTCGATGTCGATGGCGTTCTTCAGCAGGACATCGGTGACGGCTTCGACAGCCTTATCGATGCCACGCTTGAGGCTGAGCGGATCGGCACCGGCGGCAACGTTGCGCAGACCTTCGCGCACGAGGGCCTGAGCCAGAACAGTTGCAGTCGTGGTGCCGTCGCCTGCGACGTCGTCAGTCTTCTTGGCGACTTCCTTGACGAGTTCAGCGCCGATCTTCTCGTAGGGTTCCTCGAGTTCGATCTCCTTGGCAATGGAGACGCCATCGTTGGTGATGGTCGGTGCTCCCCACTGCTTTTCGAGCACGACATTGCGTCCGCGGGGTCCAAGGGTTACCTTGACCGCGTCCGCAAGCTGGTTGAGACCTGCTTCAAGTCCCCGACGAGCTTCTTCGTCGAATGCAATCATCTTTGCCATAGTGGCTTAGATCCTCCCTGATGGAGTGGAGTGGGATTCAGAGCAATCGTCAACGCCCGCGACGGCAGAGAGTGCACCCGCATGTTCCATTCCACACGCGGACCACGCCCTCGAAACGATTGGTGGGTCCCTTGGCTTTCACCACTACTAGATTTAGCACTCTCCCCTTGAGAGTGCAAATATGGGCCACCTCGGGGTCCCCGGTTCCGCACCGTCGGCGGAGCTCTGCCGGTCACGAAACCAGCGCCCGCATTTGCGCGGAGAACCGGCCGAGACCGATGCTGAGAGTGTGATCTCCCGAGACTCCGCCGGTGACCAACAGGGCGGCCTGTGGCCGACGATGCTGCCGCTGCTGACGGCGATCCTCGCCGGCGCGCTCGGAGTGAGCATGATCAACACAGCTCTGCCTCGGATCGCACTCGATCTCGACCTGGCGGATTCCGTCCGGGCCTGGGTCGTTGACGCCTATCCCCTGACCACCGCGGTCACGATCGTGGTGGCCGCGCGCCTCGGCGATCGCTTCGGCCGCCGACGCATCCTGATCGCAGGCACCCTCGGTTACGCACTGTCGGCAGGGCTGGCGGCAGCAAGTGCGTTCCCACTGTTCCTCATCATCGCGCGGGTGCTCATGGGGGCATCGAGCGCGCTCATGATCGCCGGCGTGGTCGGAACGATCGGAACTCTGTTCACAGGTCGGAACCTGGTCCTCGCCAACGGCCTGTGGGTGGCAGTGTACGGCCTGGGCAGTTCCCTCGGTCCCGTGCTCGGCGGCATTCTGACCGAGCGCTGGGATTGGCAGGCTGTCTTCCTGGCCAGCCTGCCCCTGGCGTTGAGCGCCACTGTCCTCACCCCCATCTGCCTGGCCGAGACCTCGTCTCCGGGATCGCGCTCGCTCGATGTGCTCAGCGTGATCAGCTCCGGCCTGGCAATCGGAGCAATCGTCTATGGAATCAAACGAATGTCGGTGTCGTGGGCCGAGAGCCCCTTCTGGCTGCTCGGGGGAGGGCTGGTCCTGGCCTTCTTCGTCCTCCGACAGCGACGCCTGCGGGATCCGCTCGTCGCCGTCGATCTGTTCGCCCGCGCCCCGTTCTCTTCTGCGGGCCTGCAGATCCTCGTTGCCTCCGCCACCTCGATGGCCTGTGTCTATCTTCTCAGCATCCACCTGCAGGACCATTTCGGCCGGACTCCGATAGCGGCCGGCCTTGCACTGACTCCACACGCCGTGGCGACGATCCTCGGCGGACTGGTGGCTCCTGTGGTTGCCGCTCGACTCGGCAAGCCGCGGACCATCTGCGGGGCACTGCTCGCCCAGGCTGCCGGTCTGGCATGGCTGGGACTGTCCCCCGAGTTCGGTGTCGCACCGCTCTTCGTCATCGGGTTCGGATTGGGATTCATCGGAGCTCTGTCGACCACGGCCCTGTTCGAGGCCGCGCCGCGCAGCCGCGCGGGACAGGTGGGCGCGATCCAGGAGGTGTTCGTCGCGCTGGGCACCGGCGGTGGAATCGCGGTCTTCGCCACCATTGCGCTGTTTCAGCCGCCCCTGGGCTACACCATCTCGCTGCTCGTAGCGGCCGTGGTCACCGCCGCAACGGCACCCCTAGCACTCCTCACCGGTCGCGGCCCCGGGCAGCGGAGCACCGTCTCCCGCTGAACACACGAGGAGCGCCGGGCATGGCTGCCCGGCGCTCCACAGCGCTTCGGCGGGAGGCGGCCGGAGCCGACTCCCGCCGAAGCGGTTCAGAAGTTCTTCAGTTCTCGAGCTCGGAGAGCGAGCTCTCGAGTCTCAGAGGAGGGTGACGGATTCCGCCTGTGGACCCTTCTGCCCTTCTCCGACTTCGAACTCAACCTGCTGGCCCTCTTCGAGAGCTCGGTAGCCGTCCATCTGGATTGCGCTCCAGTGGACGAACACGTCCTGGTTGTCGCCTTCGAGGGTGATGAAGCCATATCCCTTTTCAGCGTTGAACCACTTGACGGTACCCTGTGCCATTACTTCTCCATACAATGCAGTGTCAATTCCATTCCGCCTTCGACCATCGGAGCGAGTCGCGACGGCAGGGACGGAAGCTAGTAAAACTCAACCCCGCGATGTCTCTCTATTACCTCTGGAGAATGACCTCGGAGAAGCACGAACAGAACTCAAGGTGGAAGTGCTTGCCTAGCTGATGCCACTCTACCGCAGCACGGTTATCGCCGTTCCGCGCTCCCGTACTGTTATCGATTCGTTACTTTTCGGCGCGATTCATCCGCCGAGGCCGGCCTGACCGCCCTCGGCTCCGCTCTCGTTCGAGGCGCCTTCGCTCGGCGCTCCTGCGGCGGGTTCCGGGCCGCGGCGGGCGATGTCCGAGCAGATGACGACGGAGAGGTCGGAGGAGAACTCGTTCGACTGCTCAGTCGTCTCGATGCCGAGGGAATCGGCGACCAGCTGCGCCTGGGCGGCGTTCGACTTGTCCTGGTAGTAGACCACGGAATCGGTGCGGTCCGTCGAATGGTTGCCGACGGTGCCGATCTCCCAGCCCTTCTTCTCGACTGCCTTCGAGAACTTCGAGGCCGCGCCGGAGACGCCGGAGGCATTGAGGACATCGACCTTCAGGGACGCGTCGACGACGCTGACTTCGCTCTCGGTCGGTGACGGGGTGGCCTCGGCGGAGGTGGTCGGCGCGGGTTCGGCGACGTCGGCCTCGGGGTCGCGCATCGACGAGGTGATGATGTTGATGGCTGCGACCACGAGCAGCACTGCCACCAGCGCGAGCACGATGACCAGCGCGATCGCTCCCACATTGGATTTGGCTGCAGCCTCCTGACGGTGCGCACCGCTCCGGCGTCCGGGCTGGACGTCGTCGAATTCGTCGTTCATGCTCACCTCGAGACGCGGGCTTGTGCACGTTCACTTTGACGTGCGGAGCGGATTCGACGAAGCCGCTTCACCAGCATGGGATCACTGGCCAGTGCTGCAGGATTGTCGAGCAGGGAATTCAAGATCTGGAAGTAGCTGGTCGCGGACATGTCGAAGCGCTCTCGGATCGCGTGATCCTTGGCGCCACCATACTTCCACCACCGCCGCTCGAACTCCAAAACGGACACCTCGAGTTCACTCAGTTCAGGGGTGTCGTCGCTGCTCGGCATAGAGGGTGTGCTCCTTCGGAGAAAACTTTGCTCTCATATTATCGCCGAAATGACAGTACTGTCATTCCGGGCGGATGGCGTGCCGGTCACACCCGAAGGCAGGACGACCGAGAACTGAGGGCAGGAAGATCGAGATCCCCCTGCCCTCATGAACTCCGGCTCCGGCTCAGCGGATGCGGATGTTGACCTGCTTGATCTGGGTGAATCCCTCGAGCATGCCCTCCAGCGATGCCTCGCGGCCGAAGCCCGAGGTCTTCATGCCGCCGTAGGACTGACCGGCCATCTGCCCGCCACCCTGATTGATCTGGATCCAGCCGGATTCGATCCGGTTGGCCAGGGACAGCGCGGCGTCGAGGTTCTTCGTGAACACATAGGCGGCGAGGCCGAACTCGACGTCGTTGGCCATCTCGACGACGTCATCGACGTCCTTCCAGGGAATGACCGACAGGACGGGTCCGAAGATCTCCTCCTGGCTCGTCTGCCAGTCGTTGCGCGCCTTCGAGAAGATGACGGGCGCATGGTAGAAGCCGGGTTCGCCGACCTCGAGGGAGTCGGAGCCGTCATAGGCCACCTCCACGCCTTCCATCGACTTGCCCATCTCGATGTAGGACGCGACCTGGTCGTACTGCTTCTGGTTGATGATGCAGCCGATGTCGGAGGATTCGTCGCGCGGGTCGCCGACCTTCATCTTGGCCACCTCGGCGACGAGCTTCGACAGGAAGTCGTCGTAGATGTCCTCATGGAGGAACAGGCGCGATCCCATCGTGCAGGACTGTCCCTGTCGGGCGAAGCGCGTCGAGAGCAGGACCTGCTCGAGGGTGTCCTGATCGTTGGAGTCGGGGAAGATGATGTTGGGGCTCTTGCCGCCGAGCTCCATCGACGAATGGGCCAGACGTCCGCCTGCCACCTCGGCGACGTGACGGCCGACGTTCGTCGAACCGGTGAACGAGACCTTGTCCACACCGGGGTGCTGGTTGAGGGCCTCTCCGATGACCGAGCCCTTTCCGGTGACGACGTTGAGGACGCCGGCGGGCAGGAGATCGGAGATGAGCTCGGCCATCTTGAGGATCGTCAGAGGCGCATCCTCGGCGCATTTGAGCACCATCGTGTTGCCCGCGGCCAGCGCCGCCGGGGTCTTGAACGCGGCAATCATCAGGGGCGAGTTCCACGGCAGGATGCCTGCCACGACGCCCAGCGGCACGCGCTTCGTGTACTGGAGCTGGCCGTCGCCGGCGGGCAGGGTGTTGCCCTTGACCTCACCGGCGACGCCGCCCATGTAGCGGAACAGGTCGGCGAGGATGACCGTCTCGGGCCGGGCCTGCGTGCGGATCGCGTTTCCGGTGTCGAGAGCCGTCAGCTGGGCCAGTTCCTCGGCACCGGCGTCGAGGGCGTCGGCGCATCGGATGAGCATCTTCTGGCGCTCTTTGAACGGGAGTGCGGCCCAGGCGGGGAAGGCGGCACGGGCGGCGGCGACTGCGCGGTCGGCGTCGGCTTCCTTGCCGTTGGGGACGGTGGCGATCACGACATTGCGATCGATCGGGGTGATGACGTCGGTGCGAGCGCCGTCTGCGGCGTCGACCCATTCGCCGCCGATGAGCATCTTCCAGTCCTCGGCCTGGGGGAATTGCGACATTGTGGTCCTTTCGACAACGTACTGGCGGTGAAAATCCTCCCCTGAGCATATCTTCTGCCCCCGGGTGAGCAGAACGCCCGGGGGCTGCGCGATCACGCACAGTGCCTCTGCATTCCGTGCGCGGAGCCCGCGTCCAGCGATCGGGCCAGGCCAGCGATCAGGCCAGGCCCCGCGGTCGAACTCTCCGCCCGCGGTCTCCGTCGCCGTCACGGGTTCCGCCAGGCCCCATGGTGAGACACGATCCAATGGTTAGAATCGCGGTCATGACTTCTCGCACCGACCTGTCGACGATCATGTCCCCCGACTGGGCTCAGGCACTGTCCGTGGCGGAGGAAGACATCCATTCGATGGGCGACTTCCTCCGGCAGGAGATCGCCGCAGGCCATTCCTACCTGCCGGACGGCGACTCCGTCTTCCGCGCCTTCGCAGAGCCCCTCGCCGAGGTGAAGGTCCTCATCGTCGGCCAGGATCCCTATCCGACCCCCGGGCACCCGATCGGCCTGTCCTTCGCCGTCGATCCCCAGGTTCGCCCGCTTCCGCGGTCGCTGGCGAACATCTACCGAGAGCTCCAGACCGACCTCGGGATCGAGCCGGCGGCCCACGGCGACCTGCGCCCCTGGTCCCGGCAGGGGGTGATGCTGCTCAACCGAGTCCTCAGCGTGCGCCCGGGCGCACCCGCCTCTCACCGGGGACAGGGGTGGGAGGCCATCACGGAGCGGGCCATCTCTGCCCTCGTCGACCGGGACCAGCCACTCGTGGCGATCCTCTGGGGACGCGATGCGAGGAGCCTCGCCCCGAAGCTGCGCTCCGGCCGGGCCGAGGTCGCCATCATCGAATCAGCCCACCCCTCCCCTCTGTCCGCCCACCGCGGCTTCTTCGGTTCGCGTCCGTTCTCCCGGACCAATGAGCTCCTCGAGCAGAAGGGCGTGGCGCCCGTCGACTGGCGCCTGCAGTGACTGCGCCTCGGTGACCGGCCCATCTGCAGGGACTGCGCCTCGGTGACCGGCCCATCTGCAGTGACCGGCCCGCCGTGCTCGATGACGCCGACCTGCGCGAGGTCTCAGGTGGCGCCTCCGGACAGGGAGCCGCGGTCGATCGGGGATGACTCCGAACCGCGGACCATATCGGGACCGCGCGCGGATTCGGGTCCGCGAGCCTCCTCGGCGGCCTGATCGGCCTTCGCCTTCTTCCGCTGCAGGGGTCGGGCCAGGTAGTTGCCGAGCACGGCGCCGACGGCGAGCGCGGCGTTGGCCACGATCGCGGTGAAGAGGGAGGACAGACCGACGGCGAACGACGTGGAGTCCGTCTCCGCGACGATCTGATAGACGGCGGTGAAGATCGCCAGGCCCTGGAGCAGTGTGTAGATCGCCGGGATCGTGAGCACGATCGCCGGTGCGCCGAGGCGCAGCGCCAACGGCCGGGACAGGAAGCCCGCGACGGTGGCCGAGAGCAGACTGGCCAGGACGTTGTCGACGTCGAGCAGGGTCAGAGTCATCATCGTGATGTGCGAGGCCAGACCAACGAAGGCGGCAGGGAGGATGAACCGACGGGTGGCCTGCATCCCGACGGCGCCGGCCATCGCCACGACCGCCGCCGCACCCATGCTGATGATGGCTGCCACCACGTGGACGCTGGTGCGGGGGACGAGGACTTCGATCGGGTCGAGTCCGAGCGCGCGACCGCACACGAGTCCCACCGCCAGTCCGGACACGATGCCGGCGAACGACATGAACACACCGATGATCCGCCCGGCCGCGGTGAGGGGGAAGTTCGTCAGCGCGTCCTGCACGGCGGAGAAGAGCGCCTGCGTGGGCAGGAGGAGGACGATCCCGGCCGCCACGAGGTACTGCGGGGCATCGACGAGCCCGAAGTTCCACGCGGCCATGGCGATGAGGGTCGCCGCCGCGGCCTGCACCACGATGATGAAGAAGGAGGGCAGGCTGGTGCGACCGATGTACTTCCCGAGCTGGAACACGAGCAGGGCCATGACGATGCCCAGCCCGATCGCGATGGCCCCGCCGCCGAGGAGCATGACGACGCTGCCGACCAGCATTCCCCAGGAGCCGGTGACGAACCACTCCTGGTAGGGCCGTCGCTGTGAGCGGATGGCGTCGAGGCGGTTCCGGGCCTCGTGGAAGCCGAGCGTGCCATCGACGAGGTCGGAGACGAGTTTGTGGACGGAGGCCAGCTTCGCGTAATGCGTCGACTCCCCTCGGTTGACTCGCATCACCGTCAGCAGCCGACCGTCGGAGGTCGAATAGTGGACGACGAGGGTGTTCGACGTCAGGTCCACCTCGGCGGTGGCAAGGCCACAGGCGGCACAGGCGGCGATCACGGACACCTCGATGTCACTGGTGCCGGCGCCCGCGCGCATCATGATCGCGGCGATGTCCGCTGCCAGGTCGAGGACCATCCGGGCCTCTTCCTCGCTCGGCTCGCTCGCCTGCACCGGCGCCTGATACGGGGTGCCCTTGAGCGCCGTGATGATCGGGATCGGCTGAGTGTTGACCGCGGTGCCCGAGACGAGTCTGCCCACGGTGCGCCGAGCCACCCGCTGGGCCACCCGCTGGGAGGCACCCCTCTGATCAGCCTTCGACTTCGACCTCTGCGGCTCGGGCTTGCGCGCCAGTTCGTGCCGGGACCGGTCGAGGAGTTCGCGCAGCGCCTGCGATCCCGTCTCGCCCCCGCTCCCCCGTCCGGACGCGGATGTCCTCTGCGCCGAGGAGGCCCGGCCCGGCCGGGCACCGCGCGCCGGCGCGGTCGAGCGTTCGAGGGGAACCTCGGCGGTGGTCGCCTCTTCGGTGTTCTCCTGTGTCACGGCTCGCTGATGAGTGTCGGGCCGAACGGGTCCGCGACGGCGGCGGTGCCGGTCTCGGCGTCGAATTCGTAGACCTTGCGGCAGGAGACGAAGACCTGCTCCGCGCGGGAGTCGAGGTCCAAGGGGTCGCCCGACCAGATGACGAGGTCTGCATCCCTGCCCCGGGCCAGAGATCCCAGCCGGTCGTCGAGGCCGAAGATCTTGGCGGGGTTGATCGTCAGGGATTCGATCGCCACCACCGGATCGAGGCCCTCCTTCACCGCCAACGAAGCCTCATGGACGAGGAAGTTGATCGGGATCACCGGGTGGTCGGTGGTCAGTGCGATGCGCACTCCCGCGTCGGCCAGAGCCGCGGCGGTGGCCAGGGTACGGTCACGCAGCTCCACCTTCGACCGCGTGGTCATCAGCGGGCCGAGGATGACGTCGATGCCCTTGGCGGCGATGAAGTCCGCGATCTTGTGGCCCTCGGTGCCGTGGTTGATGACGAGGCGGTAGCCGAACTCCTCCGCCAGCCGGATTGCCGTGGCGATGTCGTCGGCGCGGTGGCAGTGCTGATCCCAGACGAGCTTCCCGTCGAGGACGTCGGCCAGCGTCTCGAAGACGAGGTTGCGCTCGAACGGCGTGCCCTCGGCTTCGGCGTGACCGCGCTTGGCGCGGTAGTTCTGCGCCTCGACGAAGGCGTCGCGAATGAGCTTCACGGTCCCCATACGGGTCGACGGGATGGCGCCCTTGTCGCCGTAGACGCGCTTCGGGTTCTCCCCCAGCGCCGACTTCACCGACAGGTCCTGGGTCACGAGCATCTCATCGACGATCCGGCCCCAGGTCTTGACGAACGCGGTCCGACCGCCGATCGGATTGCCCGATCCCGGTTTGATCAGCGCCGAGGTGACACCGCCGCGCAATGCGTCCTTGAATCCGATGTCGCCCGGGTCGATCGCGTCAAGAGCCCGCAGACCCGCCCCGATCGGGTTGGTCATCTCGTTGGTGTCGTCGCCGGACCAGCCCTCCCCATCTTCATGGACGCCGAGGTGACCGTGCGATTCGATGAACCCGGGCAGGACCCAGCGACCGGCGGCGTCGATGATCTCGGCGCCTTCGGGCAGGTCGTCCGGCTGTCCGTCGGCGACGGTGGAGATCGTCCCGTCGGTGACAAGGATCGTTCCCGATTCGATGGTCTCGGCGCGCTGCCCGTCAGCATCGGCCACGGGCACGATCCGAGCGTTGGTGATGGCGAAGTCTGCGGCTGCGGGGACCGGAACCGAACGATACATTGTGCTCCTAGTGCATCGGGTGCTCACCAGCGCGAGGGGCGCTGCAGTTGAGCGCTGGGGCGCTGACTGCCGTGTCGATTTCGAGTCTACGCCACCGCCGTTCCTCGTCCGGCGAAGACCTCGACCCCGGTTCGGAGAGGGGCCAGATCTCCATCCGATGAGGGCACCGATACTCGTCCGGGGAGCGCGTCGATCTCCATCCGGGGAGGGAGGACACCGTCAGGGATCGCGTGTAGCTTGGAGGGAGATCATTCCAGACAGAAGGACCCGCGGATGCTTGAGACCATCAGCTCATATGTCGCTGTCGGCGATTCGTTCAGCGAAGGCCTGATGGACCACGACCCACGTGTCCCCGACAGATTCCGGGGCTGGACGGACCGCCTGGCCGAGATGCTCGTCGACTCGCCGATCGGCAGCCCTGAGCTCACGTATGCCAATCTGGCGATCCGCGGCCGGCTGCTGGCGCAGATCATCGACGAGCAGGTGCCTGTGGCGCTCGAACTGGGCCCTGATCTGGTCACACTCTGCGCCGGCGGCAACGACTGCCTGCGGCCTAAGGCCGACATCGACGATCTGGCCAACCAGTTCGAGCGCGCCGTCATCGCCCTGCGCGGTGAGGGCATCGAAGTGCTGATGAGCACGGGGTTCGACACGGAGTTCAGCTCCCCATTGATCCGGGCGATGCGTCCGCGGGTCGGCATCTACAACTCGCACCTGTGGACGATCGCGCAGCGCCACGGCTGTCACATGATCGATGTGTGGGGGCTGCGCCCGGTGTACGCCGCGGAGATGTGGGCCGAGGATCGCATCCACCTCTCCTCGCAGGGCCATGACCTCGTGGCTCGACAGGCGCTGGCCACACTCGAGAGCGGGCACTCGCTGCCGGGGAAGGGATTCGCAATGCCGGCGCGACCGACCCGCGCGATCAAGGCCGTCGTGGCCGAGGAATCGAAGTGGGCGAAGGAGCATTTCGCACCCTGGGTCTCGCGCCGGCTGCGCGGGGCGTCCTCGGGGGACAATCTGGAGCCGAAGCTGCCGAGGCTCACCCCGGTCCGCAGCACTGCGGACGAAGACATTTCTGCCGAAGACACTTCTGCCGAGGGCACTCCGGCCGCTGAGGCTCCTGCCGGCGGAGCCACGCCAGGCAGAGCCCGCCCCGACGGAGCCGACCGGACTCACTGACCCTGCGGGCTCATCCCGGTCGGCGGCGCTCGGGTTCGGTGATCTCGCGCACCTCGTCGACGATCTCCTTCCACTCCCCGCTCAGCTCCCCCTCTCCGAACCGCGCCTGGCCGAACCGGCTCTCGATGGCGAAGACGTAACGATCGGCCGCAGACGGTGCGTTCTGGGATTCCTCTGCGCTGCTCCACGGAAGCTGTGCCACCCGCGGGCCGATCTCCTCGCGATGCTCGCTGTGGTCGATGTCGAGGTCCCAAACCAATTGGAAACCGCCGATTCCCCCGCTGCGCTCGACGATGAGATGCCCGAATTCGCGATTGCCCTCGGTGTTCACCAGCTGCTCCCGTGATTGCCCCGACGCGAATCGGGACTCGAGATGCCCACAGCCTCCCAGCCCTGGACGATGGCGTCGTGGACGTCGGTGCCCTCACCGAACTGCACAGCCGCCTCGGCGATGGTCATCGGCGCGAACTGCGCGAAGTCGGTGCGAGTGGTGATGGAGTCACCGGTCAGAACCGAGAACCACACCTGGCCGACGGTCTCCCAGGCTTTGCCGCCCAGGGTGGTCGCGGCGAGGGCGAACGCCCGGTTGGGGATGCCGGAGTTCAAGTGCACTCCGCCGTTGTCCGAGGTGGTGTCGATGTACTGGTCCATGTGTCCCGGCTGCGGATCCTTGCCGAGGACGTCGTCGTCGTAGGCGGTGCCGGGTTCGAGCATGTTGCGCAGCGCATCACCGCTGACGGCGCGGGTGAAGATGCCCGCCCCGATCAGCCAGTTCGCACTCCGCGCGTCCTGGCCGTTCGCGTACTGTTCCGTCAGGGCGCCGAAGACGTCGGCGAAGTGCTCGTTGAGGGCTCCCGGCTGACCCTGGTATTCGAGGTTCGCGGTGTGGGCGATGACGCCGTGACTGAGCTCGTGGCCGATGATGCTCAGTGACCCGGTGAATCCAGTGAACACCTGATCGTCGCCGTCGCCGAAGACCATCTGACGTCCGTCGAAGAACGCGTTGTCGTAGTCCTGACCGTAGTGGACGGTGGCGCTGAGCGGCATTCCCCTGTCGTCGAGGGAGTTGTGGCCGAACACCTCGGCGAAGAGCCGGTAGGAGGCACCCAAACCGTCGTAGGCTTCGTTGACCGCTTCATCGCAGACCGGCTCCTGTCCTTCGCTGCGGACGAGAACCCCGGGGAGCTCCTCACGGTTCTGAGCGTCGTGGACCCAGCGGGTGAGGCCCTCGGTCGCCGCAGCCTCGGCTCGCACCGCCGAGGGCCCGCCCGGAGCAGGCGCCTCCTTGAGACCTTCGGCGCGCAGGTTCCGGTGCTCGGTGTCGCTGGGTCGGCAGCTTCTGGCCGCGGCGGCCGCGCGTGGGAACTTCTCCGCTCCGCGCTCGGCGATGGCGTCGAGGAGGTAGGGCGGGACGACCGTCTGGAACCGGCGGACGGGGTGCTGTGATGACTGGTGATCTCTCATGTGACCAGCGTCGCACACAGCACTGACACGGACCAGACCTCAGACCTCACACAAACGGTGGGCGCCGGACGCGGGGCGCGGGGCGCGGGGCGCGGGGCGCGGGGCGCGGGGCGCCGGACGCCGGACGCGAACGGCGGGCGCCGGACGACCGCGTTCAGGCCCGCCGCTTTCCCGCCGGACCTGCGTCCGCCTCGGCGCCCTGGGGGCTGCGCAGCACCAGGGTGACGACGATGACGATCATGAAGAGCGTGGTGAGGAAGGTGGGGATCGGGATGATCGGGTCGAGCAGCACGAGCACCGCACACACCGGGACGACGGTGTTGACGACACGGTCGGCATTGTCCTTGATCGCCAGGAGCCACACTCCGAGCACGAAGATCGCGATGGGCACCGAGACTGTGAACGTGGCGAGCACCGGGTCGAGGGAGCTGTGGCCCAGCTGAGAGTCGACCTCGACGCTGACACCGGCGGAGAACGCCCCGGCGGCGGCGAAGATGAGGTAATGACCGTACCCGTAGGTGATGGAACCGCGCAGCGCCGTTATCGCGCGGTGGTGCGGCGGCCAGAAGTAGATCCACCACATCGACGCGGTGACGATGAGGCACAGAACCCCGAGCGAGATGAGCGGAACAACGTCCTCGATGTCTGCGAAGGCTTCGAAGATCGCACTGGATGAGGCGAGCAGGCTTTCACCGAGGAGGATGATCGTGAACAGGCCGTAGCGCTCGGTGATGTGGTGCGGGTGCCAGGGAGTCGTTCCGCGCGTTTCGGCGATGAGCGGGATCGAGATCTCGGCGAGGGCCAGGAGGACGAAGCCGATCGGCGCCAGCGAGGCGGGCACCGCCAGCCAGGCCAGCCAGAGGATCTGGACCGCGCCGATCCCGCAGGCGTAGACGATGGTCGTCCTCCGGGCGCCGCCGGCATGCCGCGAAGCCCGCAGCCACTGCGCGATCATGACGACGCGCATGAGGACGTAACCGAGCACCGGGAGCGCGAAGTCACCCTCGACGAAGGCCGGCTCGATGCCCGCAGCCAGGATGAGAACGCCGCCCATCTGGACGATGGTCATCACCCGGTACAGCCAGTCGTCGTTGTCGAAGGAGGTGGCGAACCAGGTGAAGTTCATCCACGCCCACCAGATGGCGAAGAACACCATCAGGTAGTTTCCCAGGCCTTCGGCGATGTGTCCCTCGGAGACCGCGTGGTGGAGGTGGGACGCGGCGATGGCCACCGCGATGACGAAGGTCAGATCGAAGAAGAGCTCAAGCGTGCTCGCTGATCGAGCAGGCTCTCCGGGATCGCGTGGGCGCATGGGGGTGAGCCGGAATCGGCCCGTGTCCGCGGTTGTCACAGTCGTCGCCTCCGGCTCGGGTGTGGCTGGCAATCACATCTTAGAGCGAGCGGACACGAAAGAGCCCCCATCGGGCGATGGGGGCTCTTCGGTGGAGGATCGACTAGCGACCGAGATCATCCTTGGCGTCGCGGCCGACGTCCTTCATCTTGTCGCCGACCTGCTTCGCCTCGGCCTGGTACTTCTCACCCTTGCCCTCGGCGTGCATCTCAGGATTGTCGGTGGCGTCGCCGACCTTTTCCTTGGCCTTGCCCTTAACCTCTTCAGCCTTGTTGCTGATCTTGTCACCCAGGCCCATAACATCCTCCTGAAAAAGTCTGACTTCATTCCCCCGGATGGGGATTTTCACCGTACTGCGCGAACCTGGGTGCTGACTGGAGGCACGATGTGGAGTCCCTCAGGACCCCTTGCCGTCGAAGAACGCTCACGGCCCGTGAGGACCCGTGTGGGAGCATTGGGTTCACGAACTGCGGGTCAGAGCATTGGGATCACGAAATGCGCGTCAGAGCACCTGCGGCGTAGGCCGCCTGACCGACGTGGGCAATGGCGTCGTCGATGATGGAGGCCATCCGGACGCCGCGGGTGACCGGCGGGTCCCAGCTGTCATCGACGACCTCGTCGAGTTCCTCCTCGGGCAGTCCCCGGGCGCAGTCCTGCAGAGAGGTCAGAGCCGCGCCGAGGTGGTCGATGAGCAGCTGATGGTCCTCGACCCTGACCGCGGCGGCCTGTTCCCGGGTGTGCCCGTACCCGAGTGACTCACCGACTTCGCCGAGGCCGAACCGCTCCCGGTACTGTTCCCAGACGCCCGCTCCGCCGGTGAGTTCGGCCACCTGCACGTCGACTTCGCGACCGCTGTGCCACAGCAGCCACGCGATGGAGTTGGGATGGCCGGCGGGGTGGGAGTTGAGCTGTTCCGGACTCAGCCGTGGAAGAGCCCGGGCGGCGTCGAGGGGACGAGAGGCGAATTCGACGAGGAGTTCAGCGGCGTTCATGCTTCCCATTGTGCTCCCGGACTCACCGCATGACGAGGGCCAGGCGCGAAACCTCGCGCCTGGCCCGATGGAGCCCCCTGTCAGACTCGAACTGACGACCTTCGCTTTACAAGAGCGGTGCTCTACCAACTGAGCTAAGGAGGCGCTGCTGTCAGCGACTGTTCGATAGTAGTTCATTCACCCGAGCCGCCACAAAACGGTCCGGCCCCTGCCGGGACCGGACCGAGGTGCGGCTCTGGCTGCTCTGCTGCCGAGTCAGTGCTGCGTGTCCGCCAGCGTCACTGCGCCGACTCGGGCGCCGACTCTGGGCGCCGACTCGGCGAATCAGCCCTTGAACTCGCCCGTGGCCTTGAGGATCTCCACGGTCAGCGACTGCGGGTCGCCGGTCTTCTCGGTGTGCTTGCCGTTGATGAGCACCCACGGGGTGGCCTCCACGCCGGAGTCGAGAGCCTCCTGCGTCGTCGTCTCGATGTGCTTCTTGAACGACTGGTCCGTCACGCACTGCTCGACGGTCTGCTCCGGGTCGGACTTCAAGGGCGCGGAGGTGTCGACGCCGACGTCCTTCGCCACCTTGAGGAGCTCCTCGTCGGTCCGTCCCTCCGTGCCCTCCGCCGGCTGCTGGGCGAACAGGGCGGGGATCAGCTCCGCTGTGACGTCGGGCTGGGAGTCGATGACGCAGGCGGCGAAGTTGGCCGACCGGGTCGAGTACTCGTTGCCGCCGGAGAACCGGTCGAGGATCGCGATCGGCTTGTACTCGAGGACGACCGTGCCCTCTTCGACGAGCTTCATCAGCGTCGCGGAGTTCCCCTCCTCGAATGCCTTGCATCCGGGGCACTGGAAGTCGAGGTAGACGGTCACCGTCGCAGCGTTCTCCTTCGCCCCCGCCTCGGTGGGGGTGGGAAGATCCGACTTCTCACCTTCGGGCATGGACTTCGGCTGCACCACGGTGTTGCCCTTGGCGATGCTGACTCCGCCGGCCACGAAGTTCGCCGGGGTCAGGCCCGGCTTCGACTGCTGGAAGATGAGGACTCCGACGACTGCGGCGACCACGACCACCACGACGGCGATGCCGGACCAGAGAATGACTTTCGCGGTCTTCTCCTTCTTCGCCTGGGCTGCTGCAATCTGGCGCGCGTTCTCACGCGCCTTGTTCCGCCTCTGCTCTGCGGAGTTGTCTTTCGCCATTGTTCCTCACGTTCGATCGGTTTTGAGGCCCGGTCTCGGACCAGAGGGAATCGATTCGATTCGACGAGCGCAGCCCGACGACTCACACCTTACCGAAAGGAGCCCGAGACCGACTCCCAGGGAAATTCAAACTTCAACTACACCGGTCCCGGCAGATAGTCGAACGGGCTCACTGTCAACGGCCACCAGTTCATTCCCGCGCCGGACTGGATGACCATGATTCCGAGCAGGATCAGCAGGGTGATCACCGCCAAGGCGATGAGACGACCCAGCTGATTCCGCGTCGCCCCGGCGACCAGCCGACGGGAGCCGAAGCGCAGACTCGCCGCACCGGGACCGACCCACAGCACCAGGGCAGCGGCGGCGCCGGCGGCCCACACCGACCACTGCTCCGACTGCCCTCCCGGGACGATCCCGGCGACGTCGAGCCGAGTGAGGACGAGCGTGGCGATGCCGGCGATCGCAGGCAGGATGAACGACGCCACCGAGGTGGCCACCGAGGCCAGGAGCGCCCCCGGCACCGAGGCGACCGAACGCAGCCGGCCTCCGCCGCCTTCGAACCGGTACCTCTGCGCCTTGCGATCCAGGCGGGTCGCGGTCCTCGCGAAGATCGACCACAGGATGGAGAACGCGCAGATCACCAGGGGGCTCAGCGGCATGAGCACGACGGCCAGCACGATGAGCCCGAAGACCACCCAGCCGCCCGCGTGCGTCCGGCTCTGCGGACTCCACTCGGGTCCGGGTTGAGGCACGGGCTGCTGACCCTGCTGTTGGAGGCTCTGCTGCTGGGGGCCCTGGAGCGGCGACCCGTGCGGGCCCTGCTGTGGATGTCCGCTCTGGGGCATGTACCCCTGCTGCATTGGCGCCTGCCCCGGTGCCGAGCCGGGCCTGACCATCTGCCCCGAACCGGAACCGGGCCATGCCTGGCCACCGGGTCCCGCCTGACCACCGGGTCCCTGCGACCCTCCTTGCCCTCCCGACCCAGGACCGTGCCCGCCCTGATAGTCGGTGGGCCGGCTGTTCGTCGAGCCGGGCTGGAGGTGACCGGGCTGCGAGTGCCCGGGCTGAAGGTGCCCGGGCTGAAGGTGGCCAGGCTGGGAGTAGCCCGACTGCGCCTGCTGGCGCAGTCGGGGATCAGCGTCGGCATATCCCTGTGCGGGCCCCGCATCCGGGTAGTCTCCGCGCAGCGAGCCGTGGCCGAAGGCTCCGAGCCCCGACATCCCACCGGCTCGATCCGCTCCGGCTGCGGGACCGGCAGCCGCTCCCCCGGACCCGCCCGCGGTACCTGCCCCAAGCCCAGCCGCGCCGAGGCCCGCTGCGCCGAGGCCCGCGGCCCCTGCCGCGCCCGCGCGTCCGGGATGGCCGCCGCCGTCACCTCGGACGGCGGGCATGACGGCGGTGCCGCTGTTCGTCCGGGCCGGGCCGTTGATTCCGGCCGCCAGGGATCCCGAACCCAGCTGGGGCAGTCGACCGGATTCGATGTCGACGAGTGCGTCGAGGATCATCTGCCCGCTCGGCCGGCGTTCCGGCTTCGGGTCGAGGCAGGCCCGCAGCAGCGGGACGAAATTCGGAGGCGCGCCCTCGAGGTCGAACTTGCCCATCGCGACCCGGCCGAGCACCGCTTCCAAGGGGCCCGAGCCATAGGGGTTGCGTCCAGTGGCGGCGAACGCCATCGTCGCAGCCCACCCCCACCAGTCGGTCTTCTCGCTCGAGGTCTTCCCGTCCGCGATCTCCGGCGACAGATACCCGGGAGTGCCCATGACCAATCCGGTGGCGGTGACGCGGACTTCGTCGGCGACCTGGGCGATGCCGAAGTCGATGACCATCGGCTCGCCGTCCATGATCATCACGTTGGCGGGTTTGAGGTCGCGGTGGATGACCCCGGATTCGTGGACGGCGTTGAGCGCGTCGAGGAGGGCGTGGCCGAAGTGCACGAGTTCGTCCTCGGCGAAGGGGCCGTTCTCCCGCACGTCGTCGGACAGGGTCTGGCCGTCGACGAACTCGGTGATGATGAAGGGCTGATCGGCGTCGAGCTCCGCATCGAGCACCTCGGCGATGCGGGGATGGCGGATCCGGCGCAGCGTCCGGACCTCGCGGGCCAGGCGCTTCCGGGCGGTCTCGTCCCCGGCGATGTGCGGATGCAGGACTTTGACGGCGACGGGGTTGTTCCCGCCGTCGACACCGAGGTACACGACACCCATCCCGCCCGAACCGAGCTCTTCGATGAGGCGATACCCTCCCAAATCCTGAACCATCACGCGTCCAAGCGTAGTCGAGCGAGTAGAGTTCTCTCTCAAGGACCATTACTAGAGGAGGCGCAGATGAACACCGTCAACTCTGCCGAGCCCGACACAGACACCACCTTCGGCGACAGCGAATTCGTCGTCGTTGCGAACCGTCTCCCCGTCGATCGCGACACCACCGACAGCGACTCCGAATGGCGCACCTCACCAGGCGGTCTGGTGACCGCGGTGGCTCCGGTGATGAAAGAGCACGCCGGTGCCTGGATCGGGTGGACCGGAGTCGCCGACGTCGACTTCGACCCCTTCACGATCGACGGGATGCATTTGATCCCGGTCACACTGACAAGCACCGAAGTGTCCAGGTATTACGAAGGATTTTCCAACGCGACACTGTGGCCGCTCTACCACGACGTCATCGTCAACCCCGAATACCACCGCAAGTGGTGGGAGGCGTATGTCCACGTCAATGAGCGCTTCGCGCAGAGAGTCGCCGAGGTGGCGGCCGAGGGCGCAACCGTATGGGTTCACGACTATCAGCTCCAGCTCGTGCCGCAGATGGTTCGTGAGCGACGCCCGGACCTGGCGATCGGCTTCTTCAACCACATCCCCTTCCCTCCCTTCGAACTCTTCGCGCAGCTGCCCTGGCGCGACCAGATCCTCAAGGGCCTCCTCGGCGCGGATCTCGTCGGATTCCAACGTCCGGCCGACGCCGCGAACTTCCGGCGCGCAGTGCGCGGCCGACTCAACTACATGACCAAGGGATCCACCGTCGCGGTCCCCGCCACCGATCAGCTGCCCGCACACATCGTGCGGGCAGAGGCATTCCCGATCTCCATCGACACTCCCTTCCTCGAGGAGCTCGCCAAGGATCCGAAGATCATCGAGCGCGCCAAGCAGATCCGGCAGGAGGTCGGCAATCCGAAGGTCGTCATGCTCGGCGTCGACCGGATGGACTACACGAAGGGCATCCGGCACAGGCTCAAAGCCTTCGGGGAGCTGCTGGCCGAGCACAAGCTCTCGGTCGAGGACGTCGTCCTGATCCAGATCGCCACCCCCTCCCGCGAACGCCTCGAGCAGTACAAGATCATCCGCCATGACGTCGAGCTCGCCGTCGGGCGCATCAACGGAGAACAGGAGGACGTGGGCTCGATCGCCGTCTACTACCTCCACCACTCCTATCCCCGCGATGAGATGACGGCGTTCTTCCTCGCCGCCGACGTCATGCTCGTCACCGCGCTCCGGGATGGGATGAACCTCGTCGCCAAGGAGTACGTCGCCTGCCGCACCGAGGAGGACGGGGTCCTCGTGCTCTCCGAGTTCACCGGCGCCGCCGAGCAGCTGCGCGGAGCCGTCATGGTCAATCCGCACGACATCGCCGATCTCAAGGCGGGCATCCTCGACGCGGTGCACATGGATTCGAAGACGCAGCGGCGCCGGATGCGGCAGATGCGCAAGAAGGTCGCCTCCGACACCGTCAGCGTGTGGTCGAAGAAGTTCCTCACCGAGCTGGAGTCGATCCGCAGCAGCCCCGAGACCACGTTCTCCGGCGGGTCCTCGGCGCAGGAGCCGGACCAGGAGCCGTCGGCCCCCGTCATCGATCCCACGAGCAAGGCGTCGGCGTCCACCGAGTCGTCATCCTCCATCGCCGAGGCGGTCCCCGAGACTGCGGAACCGGCGACGATGGGCCCAAGCGATGAGCTCGACGCCGCGAAGGCTTCCGGCGTCACCCCACCGGTCACCCCGTCGACCTCAGGACCGAACGTGCCCTTGGGCGCTACGGCGCCCGCTGATCCGACGTCCCCGGCGGAGTCCCAGGCGAATTTCAGCGGCTCCGTCCCCGCCGGCGGCCAGTCGGCCTCGCTGAGCGCTTCGGGTTCGTCGCTCTCGTCGGAAGGATAGGAGTGGGTTCCTTGACACCAGCCCTGACTGCGGCGGCCGACATCGACCTGCGTCCACTGACGACTGCTGACCGCGTTCTCATCGGCCTCGACTTCGACGGTGTGCTCGCACCCCTGCAGGACGACCCGGCGACGAGCCGGATGCTCGACGGCTCCGCCGGCGCGATCGCCGAGCTCAGCCGGATCCCCGGCACCCGAGTGGCCCTGGTCTCCGGCCGGGACGCGGCGACCCTGCGGCAGCTGGCCGATCCGCCCCCCGGCGTGTGGGTGGTCGGCTCGCACGGCGCCGAGGTGGACTTCGGCCCCGAGGGCGACGTGGTCTCCCCGATCGGCGGCGATTCGGTCGCCGGCGCCGAGGTGGGCGCACCGGACACTGCCGGCCCGGCTCCCGCCGCCGTTCAGGATCCGCCGATGCTCACCTCCTCCGAGCAGGCGATGCTCAAGGCGATCGACTCCCACATCGACGCCTTCGAACACACGATGCCCGAGCACAGCGACATGGAGATCCGGGTCGAGCACAAGCCGTTCGCCCGCACCGTGCACACCCGCGGCCTCGATCAGCGCTTCGCCTCCGACCTCCACGAACATGTCGTGCAGGTGCAGAACGAACATCCCGGCATCCGCGTCATCGAAGGCCACGACATCGTCGAGCTCTCCGTCAAACGCGCCACCAAGGGCGACGGCATGCACATCCTCGTCGAGGCGTTCTCCCCCACGACAACCGTCTACCTCGGCGACGATGTCACCGACGAGGACGCTTTCGCCCAGCTCGAAACCGTGCCCGGCAGCATCTGCATCAAGGTCGGCTCCGCCCCCACCCGCGCGAACCTGCGCATCGCCGACCCCGAGGCCGTGGCCGAGCTCCTGCAGCGTCTGGCCGCCGACCGCCGCCGGCAGCAGGGCTGATCCTCACCGTCGACCGCCGCCGCGAGCAGCAGGGCTGATGGCCGGCAGGGCTGATCCTCACCGCCGCTGCGGCGGCATCGCGCTGGCCCGCAGCACCAGGTCCGGGGTGACGGAGTAGTCGATCCGGGTCGCCTGCGCGGGGTGGGCGATCATCGTCATCACCTCGGCGAGGGCGGACTCCGCCACGGTCTCCCAGTCGTAGCTGACCTGGGACAGGGGCGGGGCGATGACGTCGGCGTCGGGCATGTCACCGACGGTGAGCAGCGACAGGTCGCGGGGCACGCTGAGGCGAGCGCGCGACGCCGCCTCGAGGACGCCGAACGACAGGGACGGTGCGCACGCGATCACCGCCGAGCAGCGGGTGCCGAGGAGCTCCTCGGCTGCGGCGACGCCGGCCATCGCCCCTCCCGTCGCCTCGACGATGGGGGCCTGGTCGCGGGTGGCCGGGATGTGGAGGATGCTCGCCATGGACTTCCGGAAAGCCGCGATGCGTCCCGCGGCGGCGGTGTCGCGGAGGACCGCGAGCCCGATCTGGCGATGCCCCAGGTGGACGAGGTGCTGGACTGCGGTGGCGATGCCGTCGGCGGCGTCGAGGACGATGCGCGCGATCCCGTCGGAATGCCGGGCGTTGGAGACCCTGAGCAGCGGGAGGGTGAACTCCTGCAGCTTCACGGCAAGCTCACCTGCCGCTCCTCCGCCGAGGACGATCGCCCCCTGCACGCGCGGCCCGGCCCCGTCGGCTCCGGTCAGCGACTGGGTCAGGGCGTCGACCTGGGTCGAGATCGCCTCGACGTGCACGGCGGCGACCCGCTGGGCGAAGATCCGGTCGGTGAGCATCTGGAACAGCCGATCGTAGGGGTCGACGTTGCCCGAGGGCACCGAGGGGCGGATCAGGGCGATCATCGGCACCTCCTGTGCCGTCGCCGTCTCCGTCTCGACGCCGAGGATCGCCAGCGCCCGGCGGACCTTGGCCAGGGAGGCCGCGGAGACCGATCCGGGGTCGCGCAGCGCCCGCGAGGCCGTCGCCTTCGACACCGCGGCGAGTGCGGCGATGTCCCCGAGCTTGACGTGCCTGTGGTTGCGCAGCCGCGCATTCACCTCGGCGCTCATTGCCGGGCCGCCGTCGTCGAGGCGCGGGCGTAGAGACGGGGACGGAACACCGGCGGCACGGACTTCAGCGACTCACCCGACATCTTCAGCGTGCTCAGGGTCGCCTCGACGAGAGCCTGGGACAGGCCGTCGAGGTCGAGGCCGAGAACCGTGGCCGGAGGCCCCGTGAACCGCATCGTCGGGGAATCGCCGAACCCGACGACCGACATGTCGCGCGGCACCTGCAGGTGCCGGCTGCGCAGGCCGTGGAGCGCGCCGTGCAGCTGCAGCTGCGACTGGACGATCACGGCCGTGCAGGTGGCGTCCTTGAGCTCGAGGGCTGCCCGCGATCCGCCGGAGAAGGATTTGGGCACCGGTGCGATCCAGTCGTCGAGGTTGAGACCGAACGACTTCGCCGGGTGGTCGGCGCGGAACCGCTTGATCAGCTGCACAGCCAGCTCACCGCTGTCATTGCAGATCAGCCCGATCCGGCGGTGGCCGATCGCCCGCAGGTGCTCGAACGCAGTCGTCATCCCCCCGCCGAGGTCAAGGCGCGCGGCGATGACGTCGCCGGCGCCGTCCCCCGCGGTCCCCGCCGACTGCTCGTCGACCCTGATGCAGGGAATGTCGGTGCCGAGGCTGGTCAGGGTCGGAGTCACGAGCGCGACCGCCCCCGCGGCGATGGCGACATCGAGCGGGCCGGTCTCGGTCTCCACCGGCGGGCGGGTGATGAGCAGTCCGCGGTCCTGCAGGGCGGTGGCCACCCGGGTGCAGACCTGAACCTGCCAGTACTCGGGGTTTCCGGGGGCGCTGACGGCGACCAATCGCCTCGGCGCGGCCTGCAGCAGCGTCGAACGGGAATAGCCGAGCTCATCCATCGCGGTGAAGACCTTCGCTCGGGTCGCCTCGGCGACGCTGCCGCGCTTGCCCAGAACCCGGGACACGGTCGCCAGGGACACTCCTGCCCGGGCGGCAACCTCGTCGAGCGTGACCTTCATATCCCAGAGTCTACTGGCCAACACAGCCTGACCGGCAGGTGTCGCTGGCCTGTCCCGGGGCTGTCACAGTGCTGAGAATCACCCCTGCCTTCGCCTCATCGGGGCGCGCTCCGACAGTGCGACCGCATAGGATTGATGGGACTGAGCATCCCCGCCAGGTCACCGACGACCAGCTGCTCATGACTTATGACTTATCTAGGAGGAACAATGTCAACAGTGTCGTTGAATGGCCTCAGTCACACGTATGAGAACACCGTCTCACCCTCGGTCCATCCCTTCAGCCTGTTCATCGACGACGGGGAGTTCCTCGTCCTCTACGGACCGACAGGTTCGGGCAAGTCGACGATCCTGCGGATGCTCCACGGACTCGAGAGGCCGAAGACCGG
The DNA here is from genome assembly GCF_031179145.1 of Brevibacterium sp. Lineage (GTDB taxonomy): Bacteria > Actinomycetota > Actinomycetes > Actinomycetales > Brevibacteriaceae > Brevibacterium. The sequence goes on along the minus strand of NZ_JAPSIB010000015.1, from coordinate 13,172 downwards.
TTCGATCCTCATCGACGGCATCGACGTCACCGCCGCCGCCGTCAACGACCGCGATGTGACCCTGGCGTTGGAGAGCTACGCCCTCTACCCGCACATGAGCGTGCGCGACAACCTCGGCTTCGCGCTGCGCGTCGACGGACTGCCCGCCAAGGAGATCCAGGCCCGCGTCGAATCCGTGACCTCGAAGATCGGGCTCATCGACATCCTCGACGCCAAGCCCGGGGACCTCTCTCAGCTGCAGCGGCAGACGATCGCCCTCGCCCGCGCCGTCGTCCGCCAGCCCAAGGTGCTCATCATGGACGAGCCGGTGGTCAACCTCGTGCCCGAGGACCAGGCCGAGACCCTCAAGCTCGTCAAGGACCTCCAACAGGAGTTCAAGCTGACCACCCTGTACGCGACCGCGAACCTCGAGGACGCGAAGGTCCTCGGGGACCGCATCGCCTACCTCGAGAACGGCCACCTGATCGGGGTGGAGAAGACCGAGGTCGCCGAGGCGCTCGTCGCCTCGAGCTCGGACGTGGACCTCTGAGCGGTGCCCGCACCATCGATCCACGCGGTGTACCGCGCCGATCACTCGGCGATCGAGAAGCTGCCGTGGCATCTGCCGCTCAAGGACTGGCCTGAACAGTTCCTCGGCGGGCTCCCCCGCGGCATCTCCCGCCACGTGGTCCGCTTCGTCGAGATCGGCGACGAGGTGCTCGCGATCAAGGAGACCGACGAGCATCGGGCGCTGCGTGAGTTCGACATCCTCGGTGTGCTCGGCAACCTCGACGTGCCCACGGTCGAACCCCGTGCCATCGTCACGGACCGGACGACGGAATCCGGGCAGCCCCTGCCGGGGGCGCTGCTCACCGCCTACCTCGACTTCTCCCTGCCCTACCGGGCGCTGTTCTCCCGATCGCTGGCCGAGGACACGGCCGGCCGCCTCGTCGACGCCCTCGCCGTCCTGCTCGCCAGACTCCACCTCGTCGGGTTCTACTGGGGCGACGTCTCGCTGTCGAACACGTTGTTCCGCCGCGACGCCGACGCCTATGCCGCCTACGTCGTCGATGCGGAGACGGGAGAGCTCCACGATCAGCTCTCGACCGGGCAGCGGGAGATGGACCTGCGGATCGCGCGGACGAACATCGCGGGGGACTTCCTCGACCTGCAGGCAGGCGGCATCATCGATCCGGGCGTCGACCCGCTCGCGGCCAGTGATCGACTGCTCGAGGCCTACAACGGCCTGTGGGCGGAGCTGACCCGGGTCGAGGAGTTCTCCATCAATGAGCGCTGGCGCATCGACGAGCGGATCCGGCGGCTCAACGACCTCGGCTTCGACCTCGGCGAGCTCACCGTCACCACCGACGTCGACGGGGTCAGCCTGCTGGTGGAGCCGAAGGTCGTCGAACCCAACCACCATTCGCGCAGGCTCCTGCGTCTGACGGGGATCGGGGCGAACGAGAACCAGGCGCGGGCGATGCTCAACGACCTCGACGCCTACCGGTCCTCCGCTGTCTCCGGCGGTACCCGCCTGCATCATGATCATGGCGGTGAGCAGGACCCCCACCGGGATTCCGCGGGCGCTCATGGATTCGGCGGCGCTCACGGTTCAGCCGGGTCCCCGGTCGAGCTCAGCGAGGACGAGGGCGCCCGCATCTGGCTGGCCGAGGTCTACAAACCGCTCATCGACGCCATTCCCAACAGCCTCACCCACAAGCTCGAGCCGGCGCAGATCTTCTACGAGTTCGCCGAGCACCGGCGCGTCATGTCCCGCGCCCGGCAGCGCGACATCCCGATCCGCGAAGCGATCGCCTACTTCATCATGGACGACCTCGCGAACCTCCCCGACGAGTCCCGCTACGTCGACAGCAGGCAGTTCTGATGTCCTGATAGGTTGAATGTCACCCGCACCATGCTTTCGCACCACCTCCCGCCCTTCGAAGAGCAAGGACCGCCGATGTCGCAGGATCACTCGTCAGGCCAGACCGCACCCTCGAACGAGGCCAACCCCTCGATCCCGTCCCTGTTCGACCTCAGCGGCCGCACCGCCGTCGTCGTCGGCGCCGGTTCCGGCCTCGGGCAGGCCAGCGCGATCGGTCTCGCCGATGCCGGTGCCCGTGTCATCGCCGCCGATCTCAACCTCTCCGGCGCCGAGGCGACCGTGCAGATCATCGGCACCCGCACCCCCGGTGGGCACAGTGCCTCTTCGGGTCCGCAGGCCGAGGCCGTCGAGGTCGACATCACCGACACCGAGTCGGTCAGCGCCCTCGTCGCAGCGCACCCCGACGCCGAGGTGCTCGTGGTCACGCCCGGCGCCAACGTCCGCAAGCGCCTGATCACCACCACCGACGAGGAGTTCGACCGCGTCATCGACATCAACCTCAAGGGGACGTATCGGCTGATGCGCGGCTTCGGCGCCGAGATGGCCGAACGCGGTCGCGGCTCGATCATCACCTTCGCCTCGTTCCGGGCGCTGACCGTCGAACCCGGCCAGGGCATCTACGCCGCGGCGAAGGCCGGTGTCGTGCAGCTGACGAAGACGCTGTCCAGCGAGCTCGGACCGCAGGGCGTGCGCGTCAACTCGATCCTGCCCGGACCCTTCGACACCCCGCTCACTCAGCAGATCAAGGCCGATGAGCAGTGGTGGAACGCCTATGCCGAGAAGACGACGCTGGGCCGCTGGGGTCATCTCCATGAGATCGCCGGGCCCGTGCTGTTCCTCGCCTCGGACGCCTCCTCCTATGTCACCGGGCATTCGCAGATCGTCGACGGCGGCTGGATGGCCCACGACGGCCGCTTCACCCCGGACGTGTGACGGGCTGACCCGCAGGTCTAGACTGTGCAGTCGTGGCTGAACGAAACACCTACGACAACCCGACTGCCGCCTCGGCGCATTCCCGTCCTCCGCTGTCGCGGCAGCTGACCCGCCGGAAGGCGATCGGCACGATGATCGCGGACAGCCGCGATTCCGCGACCGGTGGACTGCGGAGAACCTTCGGCGTCTTCCAGCTGACGATGATCAGCGTCGGCGCTACATTGGGGACCGGCATCCTCGTCATCCTCGGCGAAGCCGTCCCGGTGGCGGGACCTGCGGTCTGGATCGCCTTCATCCTCGCCGGTGCGACCGCCCTGCTGTCGGCGCTGAGCTACGCGGAGATGGCGGGCATGGTGCCGGTGTCCGGGTCGAGCTATTCGTACTCGTATGCCACTCTGGGCGAAGGCGCGGCCTGGGTGTGCGGCTGGTGCCTCGTCCTCGAGTACGCGGTGTCCGTGGCCGCGGTGGCCGTCGGCGCCGCCGACTACGTCAACGAGACCCTGCGGATCTTCGGCCTCGAGCTCCCGCCCTCGCTGACGACCGGCCCTGGCGCCGACGGCGGAGTCATCAACCTCTCCGCCCTCATCGTGGTCGTCCTGGCCACTCTGCTGCTCATGCGCGGCGCCTGGGAGTCGGGAGTCGTCAACACGATCATCGTGTTCGTCAAGATCGGCATCCTCATCTTCTTCTGCCTCGTCGCCTTCACCGCGTTCCGGGCCGGCAACTTCACTCCCCTGCTGCCGATGGGGGCGGCCGGGGTCAGCGCCGCCGCCTCGAGCGTCTTCTTCTCCTACATCGGCTTCGATGCGGCTTCGACCGCCGGCGAGGAGGCGAAGAATCCGAAGCGGGACCTGCCGCGGGCGATCATCGCCTCGATGCTCATCGTCACGACGATGTATGTCCTTGTGGCGATCGCCGCCATCGGCGCCAGGCAGTGGGAGTGGTTCGGTCTGGAGTCCACCACCGCGCCGCTGGTCCAGATCGTCCATGAGATCACCCGCTCGGACGTCGCGGTCCTCCTCTTCGCCGTCTCAGCGGTGCTGGCGATCCTCTCGGTCGTCATCACCGTCCTCTACGGCCAGTCACGCATCCTGCTCACCATGGCCCGCGACGGCATGGTCCCCCGCGTCTTCGGGCGCGTGTCCCTGCGCACGGGAACGCCGCTCGTGGGCACGCTCATCGTCGGCGTGCTCGTGGCGATCACGGCGGCCTTCATCCCGCTCGGGGAGCTCGCGAACGCCACGAGCATCGGCACCCTGTTCGCGTTCTGCCTCGTCAACGTCGCCGTCATCTGCCTCAAGGTCCGCCGCCCGGATCTGCCGCGCTCGTTCCGGGTCCCGTTCGGCCCGGTCCTGCCGGCGCTGGGGTCCCTGGCGTGCGCGTTCCTGATGATCAACCTCGGCGGGGTGACCTGGGCGGTCTTCGGACTGTGGATGCTCGTCGGAGCCGTCATCTATCTCACCTACAGCCGCCGCCACTCCCGCGTCGGCGGCCTCACCGAGGCGGACTACCGCACGAGCATCGAGGCCTGAGGACCGCCTCGGCGGTCCGGACACCTCAAGTGAGGAGACCGGACACAGTTTCAGGCGGCCGGGAGTCAGCCGCGGCGGGCGCGGGCCACTTCGTAGAGCGAGACCGCTGCGGCGATGCCGGCGTTGAGGGACTCCGTGGTCGCGGCGATCGGGATCGACACGATCTGGTCGCACTTGTCGGCGATGAGACGAGAGATTCCCTTGCCCTCGGAGCCGACGACGATGCACAGGGGATCGCGGCTGAAGGTGAGCTCCGGCAGTTCGACGTCGCCGTCCATGTCGAGGCCGACGACGAACACGTTCTGCTTCTTCAGCTCATCGATGGCGCGGGCGAGGTTGACGACCTGCGCGACGCGGACCCGGGCAGCGGCTCCGGCGGAGGTCTTCCAGGCCGCGGCCGTCATCGAGGCGGCGCGGCGTTCGGGGATGATGACACCGTGACCGCCGAAGGCCGCGACGGACCGGACGATCGCGCCGAGGTTCCGCGGGTCGGTGATGCCGTCGAGGGCGACGAGCAGCGGGGCCTCCGCGCGCTCGGAGGCGAACTCGAGCAGATCCTCCGGCTCGGCGTAGTCGTACGGCGGGATCTGCAGGGCGATGCCCTGGTGGATCGCATCGTCGGTGAGCCGGTCGAGGTCGGGCTTGGAGGCCTCGAGCATCGAGATGCCGCGTTCGGCGGCCAGTTTGATCGACTCGCGGACTCGGTCGTCTGAGTCGATCCGACCGACGACGTAGAGCGCTGTGGCCGGAACGTCCTCACGCAGCGCTTCGAGCACGGAGTTGCGGCCGGCGACCATGTTCGGGCCGTGCTCCTTCTTCTTCCGCTTCGCCTGCTGGGCGGCGCCGGCCTGGCGCGCCTGCTTGGCTTTGTGGGCCTTGTGGTAGACGCGGTCCTCGGCCTTGGGGGTCGGACCGCGTCCCTGCAGGCTGCGTCGGTTCTTGCCGCCGGAGCCCTTGGTCGGGCCCTTCTTGGATCGTGAGTTGGAAGCCATGTGTGTCCTTCGTTCGAAGTTCTCCGCCGGCGATTCAGCCGCCGGGGTGCGATGTCCGTTGACCGTGCAGGTCAGATGTCAGTTGTCCCTGAGGTGGTAGCGGTAGCCGTCCGCCGTGTCCTCGATGACGATGCCGGCGGCCGCGAGAGTGTCGCGGATGGCGTCGGCGGTCGCGAAGTCCTTCTCCGCCTTCGCGGCTGCCCGCTGCTCGGCGAGTCCGGCGACGAGGGCGTCCAAGGCCGATTCCAGCTTCGCATCCGCACCGCCTCTTGCCCACACCTCGGCGCTGGGATTGACCCCGAGGATGTCGAGCATCAGCTCCACCTCGGCGACGATCCGACCCAACCGGTCCCGATCGGATGCGGAGTCGAGGAGCTTGGCGCCCTCGGTGACCGTGGCGAAGACGACGGACAGGGCACGGGGCACGCCGAGGTCGTCGTCGAGTGCTGCGGCGAACTCCTCGGGCACGTCGACGCTGCGGTCGGCGTAGCCGGAGTGCACGTTCGGCAGGGCCGGGGCGTCGTCCCCGAGGGCCTGCCGGGCGCGATCGAGGAAGTTGGCCAGGCGGTCGAGCGAGGCGGTCTGACGCTCCATCGCCTCGGCGGAGAATTCGAGGATCGAGCGGTAGCCGGCGCTGGTGAGGAAGTAGCGCACGGCCAGCGGACTGAAGCGGGCGAAGAGGTCGGAGGCGAACACGGAGTTGCCGAGCGACTTCGACATCTTGTCCCCACCGACGTTGAGCAGTCCGGAGTGCATCCAGATGTTGGCGAACCTATCGCCTGCCGCGCGGGCCTGGGCGAGTTCGTTCTCGTGGTGGGGGAAGCGGAGGTCGAGTCCGCCGCCGTGGATGTCGAAGTTCGCCCCCAGGTACTTCATCGACATGGCCGAGCATTCGATGTGCCAGCCGGGCCGGCCCCGTCCCCACGGCGAGGGCCACGAAGCGGTCTCGGGCTCGCCGGACTTGTGCGCCTTCCACAGCGCGAAGTCCCGCGGGTCCTTCTTGCCGCGCAGTTCGGAGTCGCCGGCCGGTTCCATCTCGTCGATGCGCTGGTTGGTCAGCTCGCCGTAGTCGGACCACGAGGTGGAGTCGAAGTACACATCGCCGCAGTCATCGAGGGCGGGGTAGGCGTGCCCGGCGACGATGAGACGCTCGATGAGCTCGATCATCTCGGTGATGTGGCCGGTGGCGCGGGGCTCGTAGCTCGGGGGCAGCACGTCGAGAGCCGCATAGGCGTCGGTGAAGGCGCGCTCGTACATGAAGGCGTGGGCGAACCAGGGGCGTCCAGCCTCGTCCGACTTCGACAGGATCTTGTCATCGATGTCGGTGACGTTGCGGATCAGGGTGACCGAGTAGCCGCGGTAGAGCAGCCAGCGGCGCAGCTGGTCGAAGACCGAGGCCGAACGCAGATGCCCGATGTGCGGTTCGCCCTGCACCGTGGCGCCACAGACGTAGATCCCGACGTGTCCGTCCTCGACGGGGCGCAGTTCTTCCGTTGTGCGGCTGGCGGTGTTGTAGAGAGCGATAGTCACACGGACAAGTCTAACGGGGGTGCGGGGAGAATCCGATCGGAGGCGATCGCGGTGGCGGTGCGGAGAGCACGGAAGTGGTATGGGGATCGACGTGGCGGCTCCTCGGCGTGGTCTCCGCACCGATGGGATGCCCTTGTCCGGATTTTGATATGAGAACGTTACTCGCTCCCCCGGAAGCCGACCTGCGTTTCCCTTAGGGTTCACAGTATGGTAGTTCCCGGTCCTTGGGACTGATGGTCGCTGAACTGGGGAGACCCTCCGGCAAACGATCAACGAACAAGTCGGCGAGGTGATCCCACGAGGACCCGGAACCGAAGTTCAGCCTCACAACAATGTGGTTGAGAAATGAAAGGACATCATGTCTACCACCGCATCACCCCAGAGGGAGGTCTTCGCCACCCGCGGCGCGTTCATCTTCGCAGCCATCGGCTCGGCAGTCGGCCTCGGCAACATCTGGCGCTTCCCGTACGTGACCTACGAAAACGGCGGCGGCGCCTTCCTCATCCCTTATCTGGTCGCTCTTCTGACCGCGGGCATCCCGCTGCTGTTCTTCGACTACGCCCTCGGTCACCGCGCACGCGGTTCGGCTCCCCTGGCGTTCCGGATGGCGACGAAGGTCGCTGAGCCCATCGGCTGGTTCCAGACAGGTGTCGCCTTCGTCATCGGCATCTACTACGCCGCCATCATCGCGTGGGCCGGCTGCTACATGTTCTTCTCGCTCAACCAGGCCTGGGGCGATGACGCCGAAGGATTCCTCTTCGGCGAATTCCTCCAGCTCGGCGACCCGGGGGTCTCGCTCCAGTTCGTGCCCGGCGTCCTCATCCCGGTCATCCTGGTCTGGGTCGTCACACTGGGAATCCTGCTTCTGGGTGTCCAGAACGGCATCGCCCGTTTCTCGAAGATCTTCATCCCTGCGCTCATCATCCTGTTCCTGATCCTGGTCATCCGGGCACTGTTCCTCCCGGGTGCGGCCCAGGGCCTCAACGCGCTCTTCACTCCCGACTTCGCCGCATTGGCGGATCCGAAGGTGTGGATCGCGGCCTACGGTCAGATCTTCTTCTCGCTGTCGATCGCGTTCGGCATCATGATCACCTACGCGTCCTACCTCAAGCGGAAGACGAACCTCACCGGGTCCGGGCTGGTCGTCGCCTTCTCGAACTCCGGATTCGAGATCCTGGCCGGCATCGGCGTCTTCGCCGCGCTCGGCTTCATGGCGAGCGCTCAGGGCACCGAGGTCTCCGAGGTCGCATCGAGCGGCATCGGTCTGGCCTTCGTCGGATTCCCGACCCTCATCTCCGAGATGCCCGGTGGTGGTCTGTTCGGCTTCGCCTTCTTCGCCTGTCTCGTCTTCGCCGGCCTCACCTCGTTGATCTCCATCGTGCAGGTTCCGATCCAGGCGCTGCGGGAGAAATTCGGGGTGGGCAACAAGGCGTCGACCTGGCTGGTCGGCGGCACCATGGCTCTCATCTCGATCCTGCTCATGCCGACCGTGACCGGCCTCTATGTGCTCGACACGGTCGACGCCTGGGCCAACAACATCGGCATCGTCGGCGCTGCAGTGGTCGGTCTCATCGTGGTCGGCTGGTTCGCCCGGAAGCTGCCGCTGCTGCGCGATCACCTCAACGCAGTGTCGAGCTTCAAAGTGGGCTGGTTCTGGATGATCGTCCTCGGCGGCGTCACTGCCGTGGTGCTCGCCTACATGCTCATCACTCAGATCATCACCTTCGCCACCGAGGGCTACGAAGACTACCCACCGCTGCTCACCGGCGTCTTCGGCTGGGGCATGATCGCCCTGCTCATCGTCATCGCCATCGTGCTGTCGCTGCTCAAATGGCCGCAGAAGACCCTAGACGAGACCGATGCCTCGGTCGCCGACTCAGTCCATGAAGAACTCAAAGGAGACAAGTGATGGAAGCACCAGCAATCATCATGATGATCGTCGCCATGGTCACCGTCTGGGGCGGCCTCGCCGCTGCGATCGTGCACCTGCGCAAGCACCCCGACATGGAGTGACCTGACCGGCTCGAACACGCGAATCGTGAGTTCGGGAGACCGAGCTGAAGCCCGGATGCCGTTGTCGTATCGACGATGCCATCCGGGCTTCTTCTCTGCCGTTCAGCGGGCAGCGCTGAGGGTGTTCAAACACCGTTCGACTCACCAAGCGGACACCCGGTGGTCGCGCTCTCACGGTGTGGTTAGGGTGGGGGTGTAATCACATGCATGAACGCGAATGGCTTCGGCCAACACTGATCACTACAGACAAGGAGACGCAATGCCACAGACTGTCAAGGGTGTCATCTCCCGGAGCAAGGGTGCGCCGGTGGAACTCACCGACATCGTCATCCCCGACCCCGGACCGGGTGAAGTCGTCGTCGACGTGAAGTCGTGCGGTGTCTGCCATACGGACTTCCACTACCGCGAGGGCGGGATCAGCGATGACTACCCATTCCTTCTCGGCCACGAGTCGGCTGGCGTCGTCTCAGAGGTCGGCGAGGGCGTGACCAACGTCGAGGTCGGCGATTTCGTCATCCTCAACTGGCGCGCCATCTGCGGTGACTGCCGGGCGTGCAAGCGCGGCGAGCCGTGGTACTGCTTCGCCACGCACAATGCCTCTCAGAAGATGACCCTGGAGGATGGCACCGAGCTGACACCGGCACTCGGGATCGGTTCGTTCGCAGAGAAGACGCTGGTCGCCGCAGGACAGTGCACCAAGGTCGACGAGGCGGATCCTGCTGTCGTGGGTCTGCTCGGCTGCGGAATCATGGCTGGCATCGGTGCTGCGATCAACACCGGCGAGGTCACCCGCGGCAAGTCCGTCGCAGTCATCGGCTGCGGCGGTGTGGGATGCGCGGCGATCGCCGGTGCTGCCCTGGCCGGTGCCGGAACGATCATCGCCGTCGACCTCGACGACAAGAAGCTCGAGTGGGCCAAGGATCTCGGCGCCACTCACACTGTCAACTCGCGGGGTCTGGACGAGGACGGAGTCGTCGCAGCGATCCAGGAGCTCACCGGCGGTTTCGGCGCCGACGTCGTCATCGACGCGGTGGGCCGGCCCGAGACCTGGCGTCAGGCCTTCTACGGCCGCGACCTCGCCGGCACCGTGGTTCTCGTCGGTGTCCCGACTCCGGAGATGGAGCTCAGTGTTCCGTTGCTCGACGTGTTCGGCCGGGGTGGCAGCCTCAAGTCCTCCTGGTATGGTGACTGCCTGCCCGCGCGTGACTTCCCCATGCTCGTTGACCTGTACAAGCAGGGTCGCCTGCCACTGGAGAAGTTCGTGTCGGAGCGAATCGGAATCGGAGACGTCGAGGAGGCATTCGAGAAGATGGGACGCGGTGAAGTTCTGCGATCGGTGGTGGAGTTCTGATGGCTGCTGGAATCGAGCACCTGGTCACCAAGGGCACGTTCTCCCTTGATGGTGGGACCTGGGACGTTGACAACAATGTGTGGATCGTCGGCAACGAGTCCGAGGTCATCGTCATCGACCCGGCTCATGACCCCGAGGCCATCGCCGAGGCGGTCAATGGTCGCGACGTCAAGGCGATCCTGCTCACGCATGGGCATAATGACCATGTCGCAGCAGTGAGGGAGTTCGCTCACCGAGTGGGCAATCCTCCAGTCCACCTCAACCCCGAGGACCGCGTTCTGTGGGACATGACCTACGAGGACTACCAGCCCGACAAAGACATCGCCGATGGTGACATGTGGAGCATCGACAGTGTGCGGCTGAAAGCTCTGCATACACCGGGCCATTCCCCCGGCTCGACGTGCTTCTTCATCGAAACCGGTCTTCCGGTGCCAGACTCTGCCGGTGCAGGCTCCGCGGTCGGACCGGTGTTGTTCTCCGGCGACACGCTGTTCAACGGTGGCCCTGGAGCGACAGGACGGTCGTACTCGAGCTTCGAGACGATCATCGAGTCGATCCAGAACGTCCTGTTCAAGCTGCCCGAGGCGACAGTGGTCCTCACCGGTCACGGTGACGCGACGTCGATCGGCGCTGAGAAGCCGAACCTCGAAGACTGGGTGAAGCGGGGGAGCTGAGGGTCAGCGAATAACACTCCAGCGGTCGAAGATTGAGTTCGGTATTAGTGACCGACCAACCGGCACAAACCGTACGAGACTGACCAAACTTGCTGATACCGCCCCAGGTCAGCAAGTGTCCGCTCCGCGCCTGCGGAGATGAGCCCAGGCCCGCACCGGCATGCTCACCAACAGAGACGTCCGCTCCGCGCCTGCGGAGATGAGCCCGGAAACGCCTCCAGGAAGCCGCCAAATCCATCGTCCGCTCCGCGCCTGCGGAGATGAGCCCTCCCACAACTCACCGTCAGGCTTCGACGGTGAGTCCGCTCCGCGCCTGCGGAGATGAGCCCAACCCATGTGGGATAGACCGGCGCATCACCGGGTCCGCTCCGCGCCTGCGGAGATGAGCCCTCGTGGCCGGTTTCCTGGTCCTTCACGCGGACGTCCGCTCCGCGCCTGCGGAGATGAGCCCTCGGAGAACGCGGCCACCGACAACGAGGCTGTGTCCGCTCCGCGCCTGCGGAGATGAGCCCCCGCAGCGGTGAGGCGAGCGCCTTCGAGGATGGTCCGCTCCGCGCCTGCGGAGATGAGCCCTCATCAATCACAAGACCAAGGGGAACTGAAAAGTCCGCTCCGCGCCTGCGGAGATGAGCCCCCGGCGTCGGTCTCGCGTGTGGCGGTGACGCGGTCCGCTCCGCGCCTGCGGAGATGAGCCCCTCACCGACCATGCAGTCCAATCACACATGGGGTCCGCTCCGCGCCTGCGGAGATGAGCCCGCACCTCAGAGAAAATGAACACGCGCCAACAGGTCCGCTCCGCGCCTGCGGAGATGAGCCCGGTCGGATCGTTTAGCGAGTACGGCACCTCTCGTCCGCTCCGCGCCTGCGGAGATGAGCCCTCGGCTTCCTCGTCGCCGGCGCAGCCATCGCTGTCCGCTCCGCGCCTGCGGAGATGAGCCCCCTTGACTGGGGTCACAACGATCACGGCGTACGTCCGCTCCGCGCCTGCGGAGATGAGCCCGCGGCACCTGTCAGCGCAGGGTCGTCGTCGTTGGTCCGCTCCGCGCCTGCGGAGATGAGCCCACCGGGTGGGCGTTCGTGCCGGTCAACGTGATGTCCGCTCCGCGCCTGCGGAGATGAGCCCCGTTGACTGGGGTCACAACGATCACGGCGTACGTCCGCTCCGCGCCTGCGGAGATGAGCCCTCCGCCTATTGGACCGTCCCACCGCCCACTCGGTCCGCTCCGCGCCTGCGGAGATGAGCCCTGGTTCAACACTGCCCGGGAGGCGGCGGGTCTGTCCGCTCCGCGCCTGCGGAGATGAGCCCTGTCCGTCCTCCGTCGACCCCGCCGGGGCGAGGTCCGCTCCGCGCCTGCGGAGATGAGCCCGCTCAACGCCGCTGTACTGGTACGGGTGCTCCGTCCGCTCCGCGCCTGCGGAGATGAGCCGGCTGTGCCTAGAATGCCAAAGAGACCCATAGGGTCCGCTCCGCGCCTGCGGAGATGAGCCCTTGTGGGACTGGCTGGTGTCGAGCGGCATGGTGTCCGCTCCGCGCCTGCGGAGATGAGCCCACCACGTTCGCGCGGGTTGGCCCCCTTTTCGTGTCCGCTCCGCGCCTGCGGAGATGAGCCCACCGAGTTCTCGGGCTTTGGATTCGTGGGTGTGTCCGCTCCGCGCCTGCGGAGATGAGCCCGATGCAGCTCCGGGCGCGAGTTTCCTCGGCATGTCCGCTCCGCGCCTGCGGAGATGAGCCCGTCAGGGTGGCAGGTATCCGCTTCACCGGAGAGTCCGCTCCGCGCCTGCGGAGATGAGCCCGCACACACTGGTCGGCCGCACCCGCGACAGCGGTCCGCTCCGCGCCTGCGGAGATGAGCCCATCGGCACTGCACCAAACGGACCCTTGTAGTAGTCCGCTCCGCGCCTGCGGAGATGAGCCCGCCGCGACCAGCTTCGGCTGGGTGTTGTGGGCGTCCGCTCCGCGCCTGCGGAGATGAGCCCATCGTCGGCCAGTACCTCACGGACACCATCTAGTCCGCTCCGCGCCTGCGGAGATGAGCCCCGCACCGGCACGGATTCGCCTGCGACAAGACCGTCCGCTCCGCGCCTGCGGAGATGAGCCCTCGCCCGCAAAGCCGTCGACGATGCAGGCAACGTCCGCTCCGCGCCTGCGGAGATGAGCCCGTTACATTCATTGTCAAGCAGCAGCCGGGGTCTTCGCCTCGTAGAAGACCCCGTGCTTGACCATCGCGAACATGACATTGAGCCGACGCCTGGCCAGACACATCACAGCAGCATTATGACGCT
>NZ_JAPSIB010000014.1 GCF_031179145.1 Brevibacterium sp. | reverse complement strand
TCGACGCCTTGGAGCCAGGACCGCAGTTCGAAGATCGTCTGCACGAACGCCCCGATCCCGTGTGCGTTGTTCGCCGGCGCCGAGGTGGTCCTGACCTTGGCCTTGAACGTGGCGTCGGTGCTCGGCATCACCGGTGAAGAACAAGTCGCACTGTCGGCAAATGTTCGGAAATCGTTATCGATCCCCTGCCCCTCGACCCTCTGCATGAGGACATAGCCGAAGACGATCCCGGTGACATCCCTCGACGCGAAGTCATCGATCCACGCCGCCGTCGCCTGGTTCCATTGGAGGCTCGCCCGTGTCACCCCTCCGTCCCGGATCCAGGTCTCGGCGTAGGCGATGAGGTCGAGGACCTCACGTTCGATGACGAGCACCGAGGTGTCGGGATCGGCGACCCAGGTTTCGGGGCCCGCCGATGCTGCCGCGTCCTCGTCGCTCAGCTCCCAGTTGCCCAGGCATACGCTCCGGCCGCCCGGCGCCAGCACTTCGGGGATGGCTGTGAAGAGTGAGCGCACCAGGGCATCGCCCGTCATCCCTCCGTCGCGGTATTCGAAGTCGGGGACCGCCGGTCCGTTCGGTTGGTCGGAGGCGATTCGCGGGGTGATCACGAATGGCGGGTTCGACACGAGCAGGTCCACTCTCTCGGACAGGGGTTCGAGCAGAGAGCCGGACCGGAATTCGATGGTGTCGACTCCGTTGAGCCGGGCACTGAGCTCGGCCAGCCGCAGCGCACGGGTGGAGACGTCGGTGGCGATCACCCGATCGGCATGACGGGCGAGCAGCAGTGCCTGGATTCCGCAGCCGGTGCCGATGTCGGCGGCCAGCCCCACGCGATCCCGTGGAGTCAGGGAGACGAGGGTGCGCCCGGCACCACCGAGACCGAGGACGAAATCGCCTTCGAGCACGTCCGGGTCGACGAGAGTGCCGTGGTCGCTGATGAGGTAGAGGTTCTCGTCACCCGGGCGGAACCCGCGTGGGACGCCGACGGGCAGGTCGTAGGGAGTGAGCGCGCACGGGGCCGTCACGACCGCTCCGGCGTCTCCGGAGCTGTCCTCTCCGAGCTCGATGAGTCCGGCATCCACTGCTGCGGCGAAGGCCTCGTCGCCCAGCGCGCGGCGGACCACCTCGGCGGCGACGTCCTGGTGGAAATGGAAGAGCAGCGCGATCGCCGCCAGGTCAGCGCCCGCAGCCAGGTCAGCGGCGGCAGCCGGCTCTCCGGTCGCGAGCGTCTGGCCGCTCGCAAACACCTTCCTGCAGTGGTGGATCGCGGGCGCCGCATTGTTCCGCACCAGGGCGTCGGAGACAGCGCCGCCCCAGAACTGGCGAAGCCGCGGTTCGGTGTATCCGGCGCTGTAGAGCCTCGCCCCCAGCGTCTCGGACAGAGCACCGAGAGCTTCGTGTGGAGTGCTGTGGGCCTCGTGCGGAGTGCCATGGGCCTGGTTCGCTGCGGTCTCGCCATGATCAGTCACATCGCGATCCTATCGATTCCGCCTCCGCCGGGCTGTGCAGCCGCTCATGGTCGCTGCGACATAATTGAGAGCATGACTTCTTCGGCCCTCCTCGACATCGTCACCGGCTTCGGTGTCAGGGACGACCGGATCGTCCACGTGCACGATGTTCCACAGCGAATCGAGCACGAGTCGGAGTGGCCCGAGTGGGTCGATGAGGAACTCCGGCACGCCTGCCATGCCATCGGAGTCGACCTCCCATGGCGACACCAGGTCGAAGCCGCCGAGACCGCACGGGCGGGATCGGACGTCGTCATCGCGACTCCGACCGCTTCGGGCAAGTCATTGGGCTTCTGGCTGCCGATCCTCGAATCCGTCCAATCCACCCGTGACACGCTGCGCACCGCCTCGGCGATCTACATCTCCCCCACCAAAGCGCTGGCCGCCGATCAGCTGACCAAGCTGGAGAAGCTCATCGTCCGAGGGGTGCGGCCGGCGACCTATGACGGCGACACCTCACAGGCGTCGAAGGACTGGGCGCGCAGACACGCGAACGTCGTCTTCACCAATCCCGACATGCTCCACCGCGGGATCCTGCCGCAGCACCAGCGGTTCGCACGTCTGTTCAAGTCGCTGCGCTACATCGTCATCGACGAGGCCCATCGCTATCGCGGGGTGTTCGGTTCGCACGTGGCTCTGATCGTGCGCCGACTGCTGCGCATCGCCGCCCATTACGGAGCGAACCCGGTCGTGATCGGAGCCTCGGCGACGATGGCGCATCCGGAGGTCGCCTTCTCGAAGCTCACCGGTCGTGAGGCCCACGCGGTCAGCGAGGACTCCTCGCCGCGCGCGGCCGGGGCCTTCGCCCTGTGGGAGCCTCCGGTGTCTCCCGGTGGGGACAGGCGCAGCGGATTGGTCGAGGCGGCCGACGTCCTCACCGACGCGATGTGCGCCGGCTACCGATCGATCGCTTTCATCGCCTCTCGCCGCGGGGCCGAGGCTCTCGCTTCAACTGTTCGCGACCAAGTCGGTCAGGTCGACGGGTCCTTGCAGGACAAGGTCGCGGCCTACCGGGGCGGCTATCTGGCCGAGGAGCGTCGCCTCCTGGAGTCGGCGCTGCGCTCGGGTCGTCTGCTCGCTGTCGCCTCGACGAACGCCCTGGAGCTGGGGATCGACATCTCCGGACTCGACCTCGTCATCATCTCCGGCTGGCCCGGGACTCTCGCCTCCCTGTGGCAGCAGGCCGGGCGGGCCGGGCGCTCGGGTCAGCGGTGGATGGCGGTGTTCATCGCCCGCGACGACCCGCTCGACACCTATGTCGTCCACCATCCCGAAGTCATCTTCGACGCCCCCGTCGACGCCGGCGTGATCCATCCCGGGAATCCCTATGTGCTCAGCGGGCACCTGTGCGCGGCCGCCGCCGAGGTGCCTCTGACCAGAGCCGAGCTCGTGCACTTCCCCGACAACTCCGCCGAGGTGATCGCCGACCTCGTCGACCGTCGGCTCCTGCGTGCACGCCCCGCCGGCTGGTTCTGGGCGAAGGACATCCCGGCCACCGACCTCTCCGACATCAGGGGCAGCGGAGGTGGGCAGTTCCGACTGGTGGAGGCGAGCACTGGGACATTGCTGGGCACGGTCGACGAATCGGGGGCGCACACGGGAGCCCACCCCGGAGCCGTCTACACGCACCAGGGGACGGACTTCACCGTGCTCGAGCTCGATCTCGACGATCATGTCGTGCTCGTCGAACGGGCCGAGGTCGACTACACGACTCAGGCCAGATCGCTGACCGAGATCGAGATCGTGTCCACCGACCAGCAGCGGGTTCTGCCCTCCGGGGTCGCAGTATGCAGCGGCACCGTCGACGTCAAGGACCACGTCGTCGGCTATCGGATGCGGTCGAAGCGCGGCGGCGCGATCATCGCCGAACACGAACTCGATCTGCCGGAGATGACGCTGCAGACCACAGCCGTATGGTGGACGATCCCGCAGTCACTGCTCGATGAAGCGGAGATCCTCCGAGCGGATCTGCCCGGAGCCGTCCATGCGGCCGAGCATGCGTCGATCGGGTTGCTCCCCCTGTTCGCCGGCTGCGACCGCTGGGACATCGGCGGCGTCTCGACGGCGATGCACGCCGACACCGGGATGGCGACAGTGTTCGTCTACGACGGGCTCGCCGGTGGGGCGGGATTCGCCGAGCGCGGCAGTGAGGTCATCGAGGACTGGTTGGGAGCCACCCGGGACGCCATCGCCGCCTGCGAATGCATCGACGGATGCCCGTCCTGCGTGCAGTCGCCCAAATGCGGAAACGGCAATGAGCCGCTGGAGAAGGCGGCAGCCCTGAGGCTGCTGCGCGCAGTGCTCGACTAGCAGCGCCCGACTGGCAGCGCCCCAGCAGGGTCGGCCGCGACGCCCTGACCGGGTGCCGGGCAGCAACTACCTGCCCGCGACGGCCTTCTCCCTCACTTTCGGCAGCGGGCCGGGAATATCGACCTCCACCTCGACGAAGGCGCTCTGCTCCGACGTCGAGGCCCGGCAGTCCCGCACTGTCGCGCCGTTGCGCCCGGCCACATCCTTCGCGACTTCGCAGGGATCGCCGGTCGCGAGTCCGCGCACCGCATCGGCGGCGGCAAGCGCACCGAGGTCTGCCGCGTTCTGCGCTGTGCTGTGGGCGACGAAGGCCTGGGTCAGTCCGCCGATCGCCGTGACCAGGACGATGAGCAATGAGCACAGCCCGACGACGATGGAGGTCATGGCATCGACACTGGTGTTCGGTCGCCCTCGGTGCGGGCGATCGCCGCAGCATCGACTTCGTCCATGAAGACGATCAGCGAGGGCAGACGGATGCTCACCCGCACCGTCGAGTATCCGCCTTCCCTGCTGATCACCACGTCGGAGGCTTCGCCTGCGTGCTTCTTCGCCTCGGCGATCACCGCGGCGGGAGGTTCGCCACGGGCGATCTCACGGGCGGCCGAGCGAGCCGCGTCGAACGCCCGCAGCTGGGTGAAGCCGATCGCGGCTGCCCCTGTGAGCACGACGAGGAGGAACACGACCGCGGGCATGACGACGGCGAATTCGGCGGTCGCCGTCCCCTCGTCGTGGCCCCGGCGCCGTCCCGCTCGTCGTGGCTCACAAGGGCATCCGATGCGCATGTCAGCTTCCGAGGCCGAGCGCGGTCTGGATGACGCCGGTGACGAGTTCCCTGATCGGCTCGGATTTGAGAACGACGACGAGCAGTGCGGCGAACCCGCACGCTGCCAAGGTGGTGATCGCATACTCGGCAGTGGTCGCACCGGCGTCAGGACCCCAGGGTTCGTCGTCACGGACCATCGGCGGCCACGGGGCGGAGTACTGGTCGTCGTCGAAGGCCGTCGGTTCGTCGCCGGAACCCATGGGGTCCTCGTCGAGGTTCGGGTCGAATGTGAATGCGGTCATTGCCTGCTCCTTGTGAGACGGTCGCCCGCAGTCTGCGGACTGATTCTCAGAGTGGAGGCAGGATCGCATCGCCGTCGAGCCTCGGCTTCGGCCCTGTGGAAACAGGTCGACAGTTCACAGGGTGATCGAGCATGAGTGGAAGGTGTGTCCCCCGACGAAGAAGGACGAGTCAGCGGTTGCCGGCCCAATCGTCCCTGAGGATCGCCATCATCACCTCGTCGTGGCGACGACCGTTGAAGAACACGGCCTCCCGACGGCGCCCTTCCTCGACGAATCCGGCCTTCTTATAGGAGGCGATTCCGCGTGCGTTGAAAGCCCACGTCTGCAGTTCGATCCGGTTGAGTCCCAGTTGCAGGAAGCCGTAGCGGATCGCGAGCCGCACGGCGTCCGAGCCGTATCCGCGCCCGTGGAACTCCGGGCCGACGATGATCGCCAATGTCGCGGACTGGTTGATGGGATTGCGACCGAAGAGAGTCACATGTCCGACGAACTCCTCGGTCTCGGTCAGCTCGATGCTGAAACCGACCGAGCTGGTGTCCCTGTTCGCGCTCCACTGCTGGAACTGCTCCGACACCCCGCCCTCCGGCCAGGGCAGGACAGTGGTGTTCTGCAGGACGACGATCGATGGATCGAACCACCACTGTTCGAGGTAGGGCAGGTCGTCTTCGCGCAGTGCACGGAGGCGGACGTAGCGGCCGACGAAGAGATTCTCGGCATAGTCGACGGCTTGTTCGACGTCGGAGAGCTGGTTGAAGGGAGGGATCGGTGCCATGACCCGACCCTACCAATGCGTGCCGGCGAGACTCCTGAGACAAAGGTCCACGTCAGAAGAACACGGAAGTCAGATCGCTCAGCAGCGAGATCACGACCGGTACGACCGAGAGCAGGAGGAAGGCCGGGAGGATGCACAGTCCCAGGGGAACGACGAGCTTGACGCCCAGAGCGGCCGCCGCTTCCTGTCGTCGCCGGCGGGAGGAATCACGGAGCTCCTTGGACACTGCTTCGATCAGCGGTGCCGGGCCGACGCCGGTGCGTTCGGAGAACTCGAACACCTCGAGCACCGGAAGCAGGCGGTCATCATCGGACAGCTCCTGTCCGCCGATCGACAGGACGCGTGCCATCCTCTCGAACCCCGACCGGTCGCCCGTCGCCCCCGCGGTGAGGGTGAGTGCGACCGGGATGGGAAGTCCGGAGGTGAGGCAGATGGCGACCAGATCGAGATCGAAGGCTAACTGTTCGTCGGACACCGCGGACTCGGACGTCATCTCGATGCCCCGGCCGTTCGTTCCCGACCGGGACAACACGCCCGACCCCTTCGCCTCGGCGTCCGCGAGGAGTTTCGACAGACGCCCAGCAGAGGTGCCCGACCACAGCAGGACTGCCGCGGCCACGAATGCTCCGACGAGTATCGCAACCATCAGTGCGCCCCTCCTCCTGCATCCATCGCAGCACCTGCATTCATCGCTGCACCTGCATTCATCGCTGCGCCTGCAGCATCATCCGCTTCATCCACAGCCGTCCGAGGATGTAGAGGACGATCCCGGCGGCGACGCTCAGGCGACCTGGCAGGCCCGTGACGAGGTCGATCGGCTCCACCCCGATGAGCAGACCCAGCCCCATTCCGAGCAGCGGCAGCCAGCTGAGCACGCGAACGGTCGCCCGCGGCCCGGCCATCGCGATCCGCCGTTCACGGTCGGCGTCGAGGGCATCCCTCTGCGCGGCCGCATACCGGAGGATCATGTCGGCAGCCGGGGCTCCCGACCGTTCGGAGACCGTCCACACGGCTGCCATCCCGGCGAACACCTCGGCGGCGACTCTCGACAGTCCGTCGTGGCGGGTCGCGATCGCGCGGCCGGGGTCCTCACCCAGAGCGATCGCCCGGGAGATCGGCCGGAGCTGCATGTTCTGGCGGCTCAGCGTCGCCATCACCGCCTGCGGGGTCATCCCGACCTTGAGCAGGTGGGCGCAGTTCTCGACGGCGGAGATCGCCCACAGCCTCTCCCGTTCGGGGTCGGCCCGGCCGGCGGGGGATTTCGCTCGGCCGCGCCCGGAACCCGACCGGTCGCTCTCGTCTCCGTCACCTCGGTGCGGGAGCAGCTCCCGCAGCCGCGCCCGCGGATCGACCGGGGAGCTGAGCACAACGGCGAGCGCCACGAGCACCGCGATGGCGAGGACCATCATGCCGTCTTCTGGTCCAGCACGGCTTCCAATCGTGCGAGCGCGCGCCGATTGAATGTTCCCTCGGTCTGCGCCGAGGCTCTGCCCCACACCGGTTCCATCACCACCGTCTCGGGAGTCTCCCTGGTCGGAATCGCCAGCTCGGTCATGCCGCGGACGGCGCCCGTCCTGCGCAGGTGGATGACCAGGTCGATGGCGGTCGCCATCTGTGAGTGCACCGCCTGCGGCTTCATGTCGGCGAGGGCGCCGAGGGCGGCCAGACGACTCGGCACCGCCTCGGCGGTGTTCGCGTGGATGGTCGCGCAGCCGCCCTCGTGGCCGGTGTTGAGCGCGGTGAGCATGTCACGGACTTCGGCTCCCCGGCACTCACCGACGACGAGGCGGTCGGGTCGCATGCGCAGTGCGTTGCGGACGAGGTCGGTCAGTGTCACCTCGCCGCCGCCTTCGACATTGGACTGTCGGGCTGCCAGCTGCACCACGTGCGGGTGACCGACGATGAGCTCGCGGGAGTCCTCGACGATGACGATCCGCTGGTCCTCAGCGACCAGTCCCAGCAGTGCGCCGAGGAGGACGGTCTTGCCGGTTCCGGTGCCGCCGGAGATGAGGATGTTCGCCCGGGACCGGACCGCCTCGGTGAGGAGTTCCGCCACGTCCGCGGGAATGAAGTCCCCGCTCAGATCGTCGAACGTGAAGCCCGAGCGGCGGGGCACGCGGAAGGAGATGATCGTGTTCTCACCGGAGATGGGTGGGACGACCGCGTTCATGCGCACGCCATCGGGCAGGCGCACGTCGACGAACGGGCTGGAGTCATCAAGCCGGCGACCGCCGAGGGCGGCCAGGCGCACGGCCAAGGATCGGACATCGTCCTCCGACCCCAGGGACAGATCGAGCGGCACGGGACCGTCGCCGGTGTCGGCGAAGATCTCGCGCGGTCCGTTGACGAACACGTCGGTGGTCCCGGGCACTTCGAGCACGGACTGCAGGGGCCCCGCCCCGGACAGCTGCGCGGACAGTCGGGTGACGAGTTCGAGCAGCGCACTGGAGCCGAGCACCCGGCCGGTCCGCTGCACCGCCTCGGCGACGGCGGCCGTGGTGATGGGGCCGGGGTCGTCGAGCAGGGTCTTGCGGACCTCCGCGACCAGCGAGGCGTCGAGCCATTCGCTCATGGGGCCCACTCCCCCAGGAGCCGATCGACGAGCCGACCCAGCCTGGCACCGCCGGGGATGCCCTCCCCTCGATCGACGGCTGCGGAGAGGCCGCGGTCGTCGCGGATGCTGCCGGCCAGCCCGAGGCCGATGGAGTCGGCCAGCAGCTGGGCGTCGAGACCGCCGGGTCCGGTCTCCCTGACGACGAGACGGACGTCGGGATGGGATTGGGACAATCGCTTCGCGACCTGCGAGGCGGCCACGGCCGAACGGACTCGCGCGGGGGCGACAAGGAGGACGTGATGGCAGCGCCTGGTCCACTGCGGGGGCGCGTGGCGGGGCAGGTCGACGATGACGAGGTCGAACGCCTGTCCGGCAGCGGCGAGGAAGTCGTCGAACACGTCCGGGTCGAGGTCGAGCGTGTCTCCGCGGCCCCAGGACAGGATGGCCAGTCCCTCGTGTCGAGGCAGGGCATCGCTGAGCGTCGAAGGCCGCAACTGCCCGCGGGAGGAGCTGAGGTCCGACCATCTGGGGCCGGGCACCTGTTCCGCTCCGAGCACGAGGTCGAGCCCGCCTCCGAGGGGGTCGGCGTCGACGAGGACCGTGTTGGGTCCGGCCCGCCGGGCGAGCGCGCAGGAGAGGACCGACGCGCCGGCACCGCCGCAGCCGGCGATGACTCCCACCGTCGTCCCGGGCGCCACGGGCGGCTCGACAGCCGCGATCATCCGCTGGCTCAGCCATTCGGCCGCCGAGGGCAGCACTGCCAGCTGTTCGACGCCGAGGTGGGCCGCACGCTTCCACGCCGAGTTCGGTTCGTCTCCGTCGAGGACGACGAGGATCCGATCGGCCCGATCCGCTGCCGGCGCTTCCCTGACGTCCTCGCCGAGGAGAATGAGGGAGGAGTTCTGCCAGCCGCCGGAGTCCGGGGGCAGGACTTTCAGGGCGATGCCGATGCTCTCGGCGACTCGTGCGCATTCCTCGATGATCGCACCGAGGTCGGTGATGAGGGAGACCTGCATGCCCCCAGGGTGCATCCGGCCGGAGCCTTCCGCCAGGGGACGGGGGCGCCTGTGGACAGGCGGAGACGACAGCGGCTCCTGTGCACTCAAGTCACAGGAGCCGCCCTTCGTCTGAACGTTTCGGTGTTCACGCTGATCAGTCGGTGCGCGGGAGCCGTCCCGCCTGAACCGCCTGACAGATCATGCGGCCCTCACCGGCTCCTTTTTCCACAGCCTGCGCGCACGAGACGATGAAGCCGGGCACGTCGCGCCCGGTCGCGTAGGCGTTGCCGGCCTGACCGTAGCCGGTCGCATCGTCGAGGAACGCGGCCTCCGGGACCGCGACCCCGGTGGGGTCGACGCCGGAGGTCACCATGTGGATCCGGAAGAGCGCCCGCGCGATGAGTCCGTTGCCGATGGCGAAGGGGCGCAGCGCCAGGATCTCCCCGTGCAGCAGGGCGGCGACGACGAGTCCGGGCAGGGATTCCTCCGCCAGGATCTCCTCGAGGGCACGCAGACGCTCGAGCACCTCGGCGGGAGGCGGCGGTGCGGGAAGTCCTGCCAGGTCACCGGGCAGCTCCTCGCCGAGGCGGGGCCGACCGAGACGATCGTCGTCGACGAGCCCCGCGCCCGCCGCGACAGACATCGTGGAGAGCACGCGCAGAAGGTTCCCCCGCAGCGGGTGAGCCTGCGCACTCAGCTCCGCGGCGTGGGCGGCAACCCGCACCGCCGCGGCGAGCTGCGTTCCCGACAGGTCGTCGGGAACCGCTCGGCCGGCGATGACCTCACGCACGAAATTCGTCGGATACCTGGCGCCTTCGAGGGCGGCCGAGGACCGTGCCGACCGCACGGTCGCCTCGGCGGCGGCTTCCGGAATGCGCTTGCGCAGAGCATTGTGCCAGCGCAGATCGGTGCAGGCACTGCGGGCCCGATCCATCGACTCCTCGACCTCGCCGAGGCGGGCGAGGGCGAGAACCGCAGCGCTCAGGTCGTTCGCGCTCACCCGCGCTGGATTCCCTCGGTGTTGCGCAGCAGGCCTTCGCGACCGTCGGAGTCGCGGACCTTGAACCACGAGCCGTGATCCTCGAGACCGAGGAACCAGTCACCTGGGTAGATGGTGAACACGGGCATGCCGGTGGTTGCGTCGACGGCTTCGCGCGGTTCGGGAACGGCGAACCAGAAAGCCTGAATGATCTGCTGCCCGCCGTTGCCTCCCCGACGCGAACTCTCGCTGCGGGACTCAGGGTCGTCGGTGCGGGACTCAGGGCCGCCGGTCCGGGACTCAGGGTCGCCGGTCCGGGCGGCGGCATTCCGACTGCCGTCTCCGCTGGTGTTCGACCGGTTATCGTCCGACCGAGGGTCGCGCGGGACGGCGGGCTGGACGACGGTCTCCTGCTCGCTCGTCTGCGAGTTCCCCGGCTCCACCGAGTTCGAGTCGCTGTCGCTTCCGTAGGAACCCATCGGAACATACTGTGTGGGCTCGTCGGACTCGGGTGGCGTCGTCCGCTCCGAACGACTGTCCGCCGCCTGGCTCTGGGTCGACGATCCCTCGCCCGATCCTTCCTTCGACTCGCGGTCCTGACCGGAATCGCGGGAGTCATCGGATCCGCGGTTCTGTCCGGAATCGCGATTCACATCCGAGTCACTGTTGGGGGCCGAGAATCGGCTCTCGCCGGCGGCAGCGCCCACGGCCGGGGTGTCGACGAGAGTCTCATCCATGACCGACGCGCCGGCCGTCGGAGCAGCAGCGGAAGCTGTCGCTCCGGCTGCGGTGGCGTCGGGGTTCCCGGTGGCGTCGGGGTTGACGGAGCCGGCTTCCCCACCCGGTGCGGCATGGCGACCGCGCCGGCGTTCGGAGGCAGTGGTCGAGTCGGTCTCAGCAGCGACCGGTTCGTCTCCGCTTCGTGCGCCGAAGCCGAGGGTCTGCGTCGGTTCGCTCTGCGAATGCTGCGGGGCATCGGCGTCATGGGCGCCGAGGTAGGTCTGGCCGCCACCTGTGCTGTGCACCTGCGGAGTCGACGCAGATCCGTCCGGAGAGTGCGTCCCCTCGCTGTCATGCGGAGCGAACGAATCGTGCATCCGTTGGTCCGGCTGACCGTACTGCTGCTGCGAACCGCCTGGCTGCCCGGCCGATCCGACCTGGTGACTGTCACGCCCACCGGAGTGGCCGCCGGCCTGGTTGCCGGTTCCACCGGGGTGGCCACCGGGCTGGCTGTCAGGGCCACCGAATTGGCCGGCAGGTCCGCCCTGCTGACTGCCGAAGGCTGCGCCTGGCGCCGGTGGACCGAACCCGCCCCCGGCGGCCGCACCTGGGAGCGGAGCCCGAGGCGCCGGGGACGCAGCGTGCTTGGACACCGGGCGGGCTTTCGGATGCGCCGGAATCTCGTCACGGTTGGCGAACTCGGTCGCGAAGAACGGGAGCATGGTGAGGACGCCGGCGAAGAACGCGATGAGGGCGGCGAAGAATGCAAGGTAAGCGCCGACGTGCCAGTACGGAGCCGAAGTCACGAGCTGGAGGAAGGCGAATGCGAATGCCGCTCCGGAGAGAACGGAGATCGTCTGATCCAGGCTCAAGGATCCCACTCGCAGAGAACCGGTGCCGAACTTATTGACGAGGACCGCCGCCACGATCAGCCAGATGACCAGCACGTTGAAGAGGAATGTGCCCATCATGTCGACATTCCATGACCACAGCGACACGGATATGAGTCCGAACGACTTGAACGGCACGAAGAGCACGATCAGGGACAGCAGACCGGCGAACAGGAGCAGCAGGTCACGCAGCGTCAGCGGCCCGAGCAGTCCGGGACCGCTGCGCCGACGACGAGGCGGCTGAGCATGCGCAAAGCCCTGCGGCCCCGAACCGTGGGAGCCAGGGCCAGATCCGTAGGAGCCAGGGCCAGAACCATAAGCACCAGGTGCCGAACCGTACGCACCAGGACCCGAACCGTAGGCAACGGGCGCCGAACCATATGCGCCGGAGTTGTGGGGCGCTGACCCGTATGGACTCGCTCCCTGTGACCCGGGCCCATACGGGCCAGGTCCGCCGGGTGCATACGGTCCCGGTCCACCGGGTGCATACGGTCCCGGTCCACCGGGTGCCGAGCCGAACTGACCGGGACCGCTCTGCCACTGCTGCGGGCCGCTCACAGGGCCGGAGCCATAGGCCGATCCCTGGCCGGGGGCCGCCGGCTGATCGTTGTTCGGTCCGGGGTTCGGTGCGTGTGGATCATGCCACGGGTGTGCACCTGATCCCGTCGGATGCTGCGGCGAACTCATCGCTAACTCCAGTCCATTTCGGCTACAAGGTCTTCGAACTCTTCAGTCTGTGGTTTCATCCTGACAGATTCCCATCCCCATCCTTGCAGAACTGACCATCCATCCCCGCCATTTGGGGCATCGGCTTCCGCGAGCAGTCGACGGTCCGACGTCCCGCCGGCACAGCGGCAGATGTGGCATATACCACTCAACTGCTCGGACGGCTACCCCCAATTGGCCTCGCAGGTTCACCGGTTGGCGGTTACCCGTCCCTGTCTCCGGGTATACAGTGCAACTAGAATTTTCGATCCACCAATGAAGCCGGAGGGAACCATGACCGACGCCACAGCCGGAACAGCCGACACCTTTGCCCCACCAGAGGAGTTCGCCGCCGCTGCCAACGTCAAGGCGGACGAGTACGAGCGCGCGGATGCCGACTACCTCAGCTTCTGGGCCGAGCAGGCCCGTGAGCTCGTCGATTGGGACCAGGACTTCAATGAAGTCCTTGACTGGAGCAACCCGCCGTTCGCGAAGTGGTTCGTCGGCGGCAAGCTCAACGTGGCATACAACTGCCTCGACCGTCACGTCAGGGCCGGCAATGGTGACCGCATCGCGATCAACTTCGAGGGCGAGCCCGGCGATTCCCGCACGTACACCTATGCGGAGCTTCTCGCCGAGGTGTCGAAGGCCGCCAATACCTTGACCGACCTCGGCGTCAAGTCCGGGGACCGGGTGGCGATCTACCTGCCCATGATCCCCGAGGCGATCATCTCGATGCTCGCCTGCGCCCGCCTCGGCGCCCCGCATTCGGTCGTCTTCGGCGGCTTCTCCGCCGATGCTCTGCGCTCACGCATCATCGACGCCGAGGCGCGTGTGGTCATCACCGCCGACGGCAGCTATCGCCGCGGTAAGCCCACCAGCCTCAAGCCCGCCGTCGACGAAGCGCTTTCGCACGGTGACACGCCTATCGAAACCGTCCTCGTGGTCCGTCGCACCGGTCAGGACGTCGAGTGGACCGAGGGCCGGGATCAGTGGTGGCACGACGCTGTCGAGACCGCCAGCCCGGAGCACGAATGCGAGTTCTTCGATTCCGAGCACCCCCTCTACATCCTCTACACCTCGGGGACGACGGGGAAGCCCAAGGGCATCCTGCACACGACGGGCGGCTACCTCACCCAGGTGCTCTATTCGATGAAGGCCGTCTTCGACATCAAGCCGGAGTCCGACGTGTTCTGGTGCACGGCCGACGTCGGCTGGGTCACCGGCCACTCGTACGTCGCCTACGGCCCTCTGGGCATCGGCGCTACGGAGATCGTCTACGAAGGCACCCCCGACACCCCTCACCAGGGTCGCTGGTGGGAGATCGTCGAGAAGTACAAGGCCACCATCCTCTACGCCGCGCCGACCGCAATCCGCACGTTCATGAAGTGGGGCGAAGACGTTCCCGCCAAGTACGATCTGTCCAGCCTGCGCCTGCTCGGCAGCGTCGGCGAGCCGATCAACCCCGAGGCCTGGCGCTGGTACCACCGCGTCATCGGCGGTGAGCGCTGCCCGGTCGTCGACACGTGGTGGCAGACGGAGACCGGTGCGCACATGATCGCCCCGCTGCCCGGCGTTCTCTCCACCAAACCCGGATCGTCCCAACGTCCCATCCCCGGCATCTCCGTCGACGTCGTCGACGACACCGGCGAGAACCCGGCGGGGCCCGAGGGCGGTCTCCTCGTCATCCGGCGGCCGTGGCCGTCGATGCTGCGCGGCATCTGGAAAGACCCGGAGCGCTTCAAGGAGACGTACTGGTCCCGCTTCGAGAACACGTACTTCGCCGGGGACGGTGCGAAGCGTGACGAAGACGGCGACATCTGGTTCCTCGGCCGGGTGGACGATGTGATGAACGTATCCGGTCACCGTCTGTCGACGGCTGAGATCGAATCGGCCCTTGTCGCTCACCCCTATGTCGCCGAGGCGGCTGTGGTCGGTGCTGCCGATGAGACCTCCGGCCAGGCGGTCATCGCATTCGTCATCGTGGGCAACGACGTCGAGAACAGCGCGGACACCGCTGAGGAGCTGCGCCAGCACGTCGGCAAGGAGATCGGACCGATCGCGAAGCCGAAGAAGGTCCACATCGTCTCCGAGCTGCCGAAGACCCGTTCGGGCAAGATCATGCGTCGTCTGCTCAAGGACGTGGCCGAGCACCGCACGGTCGGCGATGCGACGACCCTGGCTGACTCGTCGGTCATGCAGTTGATCGAGGAGTCCGTGGCGAAGTCGTGATGAGTCGGTGAGAAAACCCGTCGGAGACGGCAACTGCGCTTGAGGCCAGGGAGACCGGATCCGACGGGCTTTTCTCGTCATTCAGGCGGGAAACCTTTGGTCAGCAGGCACGTTCAGACTACTCTTAGGAATGATTGTCCACGCACTCTTTCGATAGGAGCACTTATGGCCGAGAGGTCGATCAGCGAACTGATCAAAGACATCGGCGACGATTCCAAGGCGATCGTCGAAGAAGAAGTTGCACTCGCGAAAGCTGAGGCCACTGCCGGTGCGAAGAACCTGGGCATCGGCTCCGCTCTGGCGATCGTTGCTCTGTTCTTCCTGTTCCTGTCATCATTCATGGTCATCTTCGCGGGTGCCGCGGCATTCCACGAGGGTCTCGGCTGGCCCTGGTGGGGAAGCTTCCTCATGGTCTTCGGAATCCTCGCCGTCATTGCGATCATCCTGATCCTGGTGGCCGTTCCCCTGTTCAAGAAGGGCAACCCGGTGCCGGTCACCGCGATCGACCTCGGCAAGTCTCTCGTAGCGGGCGTCAAACGGGCACTGAGCAACCCTTCGGGACCGCGTTACTGACAATGCGAGACATCGTGTGCGGATGAGCGCGTGAGCAAAGTGGCGCTGGATCGGATCCAGCGCCACTTTCGCATTCATACCGGCTCCGCTGGTCATCTTCGACTGCTCCGCAGGCACGGCTCACCGGCGCAGAGCGGTGCACATGGCTCCGGCCGAACATTGACCAGGACTGTGCCCGGTGTTAGCGTTCGACGTCATGACGAGCCCGCGCACGGTGCAGGTCGCCGATGCGGTGACCGTGGACGTCCATGATCACGGCGACGGCGAACCCCTTCTGCTGATCCAGACTGCGCTTCTGACCGAGGCGCTCGTCCCTCTGTCCCACGAGTCCGAGATCGCCCGGAACTTTCGGGTGATCGACTGCCGTCGCAGGGAATACGGACCCAGCGGCACCGTGAGTGAACCCGGCTCGGTGCGTCGCGATGCCCTCGACTGCCTCGCGGTCCTGGACGCGCTCAGCGCCCGCCCCGCGCACATCCTCGGGACCAGCTACAGCGCCGCCGTCGCGCTCGAGCTTGCCGCCATCGACCCATCAGCTGTCCGAACCCTCACCCTCATCGAACCCCCACCTCGACACGGGCCACCGACCGAGGAGTTCCTCGCTGCGAACAGGCGCCTGCACGACGCGTACACCGCAGAGGGTGTGACGCAGGCGCTTGAGCAGTTCAACCGCGCCCTCGGCATCCCGAGCTGGCTCGAGGAACGGTCCACCGCCAATGAGCAGCACATAGCGCAGGTCGAGCGCGATGCCACCACGTTCTTCGCCTCCGACGTACCAGCCCTGCTCGGCTGGGTCTTCGAGCCCGCACGTACCGCCGCGATCACTTGCCCTGTTCTCTACATCGGTGGCGCAGAGAGCCATCCCTGGTTCGCCCACGTCCACAGGTGGGTCACCGAGATCTTCCCTCACTGTGAGGATCACCTCGTCGACGGGGCCGGACACACCGTGGCTTCCACCCACAGCCATGTGGTTGCCGAACTGGTCGCGAATTTCGCGGCAAAGCACCACTGAGCAGCCTTCACCGCACTCATTTCCGCGCAGCTTCGCCGTCATCCGGTGTCGACCAGGATCCGGGATCGGAACTTCTCTTCAAAGTGACCGACATCCTATGGCGCCGGCGGCAAGTGGAGGCTGGTTCCAAGGTTCGAAGAATCAAGCGAATGCGCATGAGCACGGTCGCATTCACTCCGGGTTCGCCTTTACAGGGCGCATCTCACCGCCCCGCGTCATCCCGAGTCGGCGTCTGGCGTCATCCCGAGTCGGCGATGATTCGGGACCGGAACTGGTATTCGAGGGAGCTGAAGTCCGATGGCGGCGGGTGCGGCGGCGTTTCGTCCTGGGGATCGAGGAACCCGGCCAGGGCCTGTCCCCAATCGCGCGCGCCGGCGGGAGTCAGCGGCGACCGGCGAGGAATCCGGACCCTCGTCATGAATGGCCGCGGCCCCACCTTGTACCGGCGGCCGGACGGAGTGAGCACGACCAGGTCATTCTCCGCGGCCTGATGCCGCCAGCCGGGATGCTCCTTCGCGTAGTTGCAGCTGGCGCACAGTCCGCTGGCGTTCTCCATGGTGGTGGGCCCGCCCTCCGCGGCAGCCTGGACGTGATCGGCGTGTTTGATTCGGGCATCACACCATGGCGTCCGGCACACATCGTCACGGAAGACCACCATTCGCCGCAGCAGACCCGAGAACTCTCGCCGCCTCGACTCCATTCCCACCAGCTGCTTCTCGGTCGGAGTGGTGAAGAGCCTGCGGATGAACGCTCTGGCTCTGTTCGCCGCGATCGAATCGCGCGCGGTCCGACTCGGGAGCGGACCGTACCCGGGCAGCCATGCCGGAACCCGACCACTGTCGAGAAGGGAATCGGTGTCGATGACGATGTGGACCTCCATCGGCACCGCTCCGGCTTCTGCCTGACCGGTTGTGCGCTCAACGAGAAGGTCGGCCATCATCTGGGAATGAGTGCGGCCTCCAGCGTCTCCCGCCGCCACCTTCGTGTCCGCGGCGGTTCTCAGTCCTTCGAAGACGGCCACGGCCTGGATCAGCGGCAGGGTCGCATTGACGCGTCCCATGCCGTGGCGGGTCGGGGTCATCGTCACCCGTCGGTGGCTTGCCGCTTCGGCGGCTCTCTTGGCCGTATCGTCGGCGGCGAGTTCAGCGGCCAGAGCTCGGGCCTCGTTGCGCAGGGTGCCGAGTCCGGCCTCGGGCAGGGTGTTTCGCATCCGCAGGTCGACTCTGCGGCGCTGTTCCGGAGTGAGATCACTGGTCTCATCGACGATGATCTGTGCTTTGACGTCACTGATGACCCCTGAGCTCAGTGCGGTCAACGTGCTGGGCAGATCGGCGCTCAGGGTGCGGGCAGTGGTGAGGAACTTCCGGCCGGTGCCCGGGCTGGTCTTCCTCGCCAATCCGATCTCGTCACCCGCCCGCCTGCCCTGCTTGGCGACCGGGACGCTGTTGAGAGCATCACGGGTGCGGCGCTGCTGTTCGAAGGCGACAGCCTCACGAATCTGAACTGCGGTGAGGGTGGCTTTGAGGGCCTCGAAGGCGGTGATCCGGTCCAGGCTCTCACGTTCCGTGGTCGCGGGAGTCAGAGCACGCAGGAGCGCACTGAACCGATCCGCCTCGGCGAGGGTGTCGGATGCGGGCTGTGCCTCCATGGACCCACACTAACTCGAGGCTCTGACACGAGATTTCCGGCCCGGCCCGGACTCGCGAACGCACCAGGTCCGCGTTCGCACCAGGCCCGCACCGGACTCGCGAACGCACCAGGTCCACCCTGCTCACGCCTCAGAAGTCGATGTCGATGGGCGCTCCGCGGTCCCACTCCCCCGCCCAGGCGAGATGCTCGAGTGCGAAGTCGAGGATTCCCGCGGTGAATCCCCAAACCCTGAACACGCCGACGTCGAAGGCGGGCGTCGTGATCCCCAGGTCCGGGCGCGCGAAGGTCCCTCGGTTCGCCGGTGCCACCAGGTCCGCGATCGGGACACGGTGCACGGCATAGGACTCGTCGTGGTCCATCACCTGCACGGTTCCCGACTGCGACCAGTATCCGATCACGGGGGTCACGACGAACCTGCTGACGGGGATGTAGAGCGGGTCCATCTCCCCGAACACCTCGACGCTCGATGGTGGGATGCCGGCCTCCTCCTCGGCCTCGCGCAGCGCGGCAGCAGTCAGCGAGACGTCCTCGGGGTCACGGCTGCCTCCCGGGAATGCCACCTGGCCGGGGTGATGCCGCAAGGTGCTGGCGCGCTGCAGCAGCACGATGTCGAGGTCCTCGATCCCCAGCTCGGCCAGTCGCGGCAGTTCCGCCCGTCCGGCTTCGGTGCGCGGGGCTTCTCCCCGACCGAACAGCATGAGCACTGCGGCGGAGCGGACCTCCACGTCGTCGGGAACCGTCGACCGGCGCATCCACAGCGGTGACCCCTTCGAGGAAGCCAGGCGTTCGAGCTGACGGCGCAGCTCAAAGTCGCAGACAGGGTCCTCGGACTCCTCGCAGCCCGCGCTCACGCCAAGGGAGCCATCTCGTACTTGAACATCGCCCGGGCCTTGTCGGGATCGAGCTCACCGATCCCGAAGGACGGGCACAGCGTCATCAGCGGACAGGCACCGCACGCGGGTCTGCGGGAATGGCAGATGCGGCGGCCGTGGAAGATCACCCGATGGGAGAGCAGGGTCAGCTCCTTCTTCGGGAACAGGCTCGCGATGTCCTCCTCGGCCTTGACCGGGTCGGTCTCCTGGGTCCACCAGAACCGGCGCGCCAATCGGCCCATGTGGGTGTCGACGGTGATCCCGGGTTCGTCGAAGGCGTTGCCGAGCACCACGTTCGCGGTCTTCCGCCCGACTCCGGCCAGCTTGACGAGTTTGTCCATCGAGGCGGGCACCTCGCCGTCGTAGAGGTCGACGAGGTCGTTCGCGAGTTTGACGATGTTGCGAGCCTTCGCCCGGTAGAACCCCGTCGAGTGGATGAGCTCCTCCACCTCGCCGAGGTTGGCCACCGCCAGCGCGTGCGCGTCGGGGAACGCGGCGAACAGTCCGGGGGTCACCGCGTTGACGCGGATGTCGGTCGTCTGCGCGGAGAGGACGGTCGCGATGAGGAGCTGGAACGGGGTCGCGAAGTCCAGTTCGCACTTGGCGTTGGGATACACCTCGGCGAGGATCCGATTGATCTTGCGCGCCCGTCGGGTCCTGCCCAGCGGGGTCTCACCAGCGAATTTCCGCGCACTCTTCTCAGCCACCGTCAACACGACTCACCATCCTAATCCGTGCCCCGCGATTGCGCAGTCCGGTCCCTCGCCGCGGACTCCGGCGGTGATCCGCGGACTGCACGCAGCCTCCTCGTTTTCGACGAATGCCCCCAACTCCCGCCGGTTCGGTGGTGTCACCACCGCTGACCAGGTAGATTTAATGGTGAATCTCACGACTAGGAGGACATAGTGGATATTGAAGTTGTGCGGGGTGCCACGCTTTTCGCCGGACTGGACGATGAATCGACCAGTGCACTGATGAAGTTCATGAACCCGCGGAGTCTCCGCCGGGGCACCGTGCTCTTCCATGAAGGCGACGCCGGGGACGAGCTCTACATCGTCTCCACCGGAAAGCTGAAGATCGGCCGGGAGTCCTCCGACGGCCGTGAGAACCTGCTCTCCGTCGTCGGCCCGGGCGAGATCATCGGCGAACTCAGCCTCTTCGATCCCGGCCCGCGCTCGACCACCGTCACCGCGGTGTCCCAGTCCGAGCTGCTCAGCCTCAAGCACGAAGACCTCACAACATGGCTCAAGGACCGTCCGCAGGCCGGTATGAACCTGCTCAAGGCCCTGGCTCAGCGTCTGCGCCGGACCAACGAGACCGTCGGCGACCTGGTCTTCTCCGACGTTCCCGGCCGAGTCGCCAAGGCCCTGCTCGACCTCGCCGCGCGCTTCTCGAAGCCGGCCCCGGACGGTGTCCTCGTCGCTCACGACCTCACCCAGGAGGAGCTCGCTCAGCTCGTCGGCGCCTCCCGTGAGACCGTGAACAAGGCTCTGGCCGACTTCGCCGCCCGCGGCTTCATCCGCCTCGAGGCCCGCTCGGTCGTCATCCTCGACATGGACCGGATGCGCAACCGCGCCCGCTGATTCTCCCTCGACCGCCTTTCCCCCGCCGAGGTGGTCGGACCTGATCCGACGAACGCCCAGGTATTCGTACCCGGGCGTTCGTCGCGTAGCCGGAGTGGCCGCCGGTCAGGACACATCGTCGGGGGCGAGGGCTCCCAGGTAGCTCAGCTGTGCCCGCACGATCTGCTCGGCGGCGCCGCGGACGCTCGGGTCGACGTCGTGGTAGACGATGTCGCACACCTCGGCGGCTGTCCGTGCGCCCTGCTCCAGGGCGGCCTCCACTTGGGCGATCCTCTCCCGGCGGTAGCGGCGATAGTGCTCGAGCACCTCGGCGGGGTGGGCGATCGTGGGGCCGTGGGCGGGCTCGATCCGGTCGTACTCCCCCACCTCCAGCAGGGCGATGAGACGGTCGAGTGACTCCAGGTAGTGGGCGAGGGAGCCCTCCGGATGGGTGACGATCGTCGTCCCCTCCCCCAGCACGGTGTCGCCGCTGTAGAGCACCGCGTCGTGGAGCAGGCAGATGCTGTCCATCGTGTGCCCGGGCGTCGCCACCACGCGCACGACATCGGCCTCGTCGTCGCCGAATCCGATGCGGTCACCGTCGGCCACGGGAACCGCCAGACGGGAGAACTCCGGCAGGACGGCGTGGACGGGGACGCCGGGGCCCCACTCCTCGACGCTGCCGAGAAGCTCGGAATGATCCGCATGCTGATGGGTGAGGACGATGGCGGCGAGCCTGCGGTCCCCCACCTCGGCGAGGATGGCCTCCCGGTGCTCAGCGAGGTCCGGGCCGGGATCGATGAGCACTGCCGAACGGTTGTCCCTCGAGGTCAGGACGTAGGTGTTCGTGCCGGTCAGGGTCATCGGCGAGGGATTGTTCGCGCGGATTCTCATGACTCGTCGGTCTCCTCTGCGGGTGCCGGGGGCGCGGAGTCGTCGTCGCCCAGGGACACGAAGCCGGGGCTTTCGTCGTCCTCGTCGTCGCCGACGGCCACGGCATGGTCGCGCATCGTGCCCTTGCGATACAGGTCCCTGCCCGGTTGGACGATGAGCCTCCATTCGTCGTCTTCGCGCCCCACATCGGGCCGCAGCGGATGCACATCGCGGATCTGGGCCATGGCGGCGCCGACAGTCGGCACGGTGAGGAGGCTTTCGAGGACGAGGCGGGTGCTCGCCCCGACCCGGTTGGGATCGCCGCCCGTGTCAGCGAGGACCTCCTGCGGGCGCATCCACCCACCCGAGGTCTCGTTCGGCGACAGGAAGTCGACTTCCTGTCCGTAGGGCACCGTGGCGACGAAGTAGATCGTGTCGAAACGGTGCAGCTGCATCGTCGTGTTGATCCACCGCATCCACGGTTTGCACAGGTCGGGGCGGAGCTTGAGGTCCCGTTCGCGCAGGATCTGCGACCACGAGATCTCACTCGAGAACAGCCGCGAGCGGGTGGCCCGCCAATCGGTCTGCGGCTTGTCGACGATGTCGCGGTCGATGTTCTCCGCGAGCAGGATCCCGGTCGCTGCGAAGGCGATTCTGGCGGCGGCGGAGAAATGGTGCAGGGCGCGGGACTTGTTCTCGATCTTCAGAGCCCGGGCGCAGCGGGCCGAGTTCCAGCCCGCCAGCGGCAGCCTGCGCAGGTCACCCGAACGCAGGCTGCTCACCGGAAATGCCCACCGGTTGCGGTCCTCGACTCCGCGGGCGTCGAGCTGCCGGGTCACGAAGGTCTCGAGACCGTCGAGGGAGTCCCGGATCAGCACGATCGCCGAGGACGGCCGAGGCGCCTCGGAGGCGGGGGCCCGCCCCTCGGCCTGCCAGTGGTCGAGCAGCCACTGCAGTTCCGTGGAGACGGGCAGGGTGCGTCCGCTAAGCGGCATCGGCCTCGACTTCTACCACGACCTCGACCTCGACGGGGGTGCCGAGCGGAAGGGTGTTGACACCGACGGCGCTGCGGGCATGCTGACCGCGGTCGCCGAAGATCTCACCGTAGAGTTCGGAGACACCGTTGATGACGGCAGGCTGCTGCGTGAAGTCCGAGGTCGAGTTGACGAATCCGGTGACCTTGACGACGCGCACGATCTTGTCGAGGTCCCCGATCACGCCGGCGATGGCGGCAAGTGCGTTGAGCCCTGCGGTGCGGGCAAGCTGGTAGCCGGTGTCGACGTCGACATCCTCGCCGAGGTGACCGGTGACTTCCAGCTTCCCATCGACGACCGGGAGCTGGCCGGAGGTGTGGACGTAGTTGCCCGTGCGCAGGGCGGGGACATAGACGCCGGCCGGGGTGGGGACCGACGGCAGTGTCAGTCCGAGCTCAGCGATGCGGTCGAGAGTCTTCGACATTCGTTCTCCTTTGATGCGTTGGTGCGATAGAGGTGGTCGTGCAGCGGTGGTGCCGTGACGATGTTTCTGAGGCAGTGGTGCCGGGTCAGGCCTTGGGACGCTTGAGGTAGGCGACGAGACCATTGCCATCGGGACCGGGAACGACCTGCACCAGCTCGTATCCGTCCTCACCCCACTGGTCGAGGATCTGCTTCGTCGCGTGGACGATCAATGGCACGGTGACGTATTCCCACTTGGTCATGTCTCTCCTTCTTGAGTCCGAGAGCCGGACGGGGAGGTTTCGATCCGCCTCGGCTGTTTCGCTCTCAAGACTAGCGGAGAACACCGACGTTCATCACCATCCGGCTCGGAGTCCGAGCGCCTCCCAGAGGGGCACGGACGGAAGCAGGGTGGGGCGATCAGATCGATCGTCCCACCCTGCTCAGCACGAGTGCCTGGCTGGCTCAGTTTCCGCCGAGTCCGGGGTTGCCCCCGCCGCCGTTTCCGCCGCCGCCGTTTCCGCCGCCGCCGTTTCCGCCGCCGCGGTTTCCACCGTCATTGCCTCCGCCGTTTCCGCCGCCACCGTTTCCGCCGCCACCGCCGCCGCGGTTTCCACCGTCATTGCCGCCGCCTCCGCCGCCGCCCTGGTAGTACTTCGAGCTGGGGCGGGGGAAGCCGGTGTTACCCTTGGTCTCCTTGACCGCCCGGCTCATGTAGGCCTGCCAGGTCTTACCGGAGATCGTCGCGCCATAGATGCGGCCCGTGACCTTGCCCTTGCCATTGCGGCGCCAGTCGCGGGTTCCGCTCGGGTCACCGGTCCAGACCGCGGTCGACAGCGTCTTCGTGAACCCGAGCAGCCACGAATGACCAACTTCGAAGTTCGTCGTACCGGTCTTCGCACCTGCCGGAACACCGATGCCCAGGCCCGTGGTCGTACCACCGTTGAACGTCTGCGTCAGAGCGTAGGCGACGCCCCGAGCCACGTCCTTGTCGAGGACCTTCTTGCACTCCCCACCGGGAACCTTGAGCTTCTCTCCGTTGCGGTCGCGGATCTCGAGGATCGGCTTTGGCCCGCAGAACTCACCATCATTGGCGAAGGTGGCGAAGGCCGCAGCCATCGCGATCGGCGTGGTCTCCACAGTACCGAGGATGGACGCCGGTGACAGCGCCTGGATGAAGCCGCTCTTGTCGGCCTTGTCGAGCGGCTCGCCACTTCCGTAGCGGATGCCCAGATCCGTCGCAGTATCCATGATTTTGCACATGTTGAGCTGGTTGCCCATCGCGGCATACGCGGTGTTCACAGATCCCTTGGTGGCGGCCAGCGCGGTCATCGACCCCTTGCCGTCACCATCGCCTGCGTTCCTCGGGTTCCAGTCTCCGCCCATGACCGGGCAGCCGCTGTACTTCCATGAACTGGCCGGGAAGTTACGGGGAGTCGCATTCACCGTCGCATTCAGGCTCCTGCCCGATTTGAGCCAGGTCGCGAGCACGAATGGCTTCCATGTCGAACCGACCTGGAACCCATTGCCGCCGTTGTGCTTGCGGTCGACCGTGTAGTTGATGCTGGTCTTCTTGTTCTTGTCCTTCTTCTCGATCTCGGACACCGTGTAATCACGGTTCTGAGCCATCGCGATGACCTCGCCGGTACCGGGCTCGACCGTGACGATGGCGTGGCCGGCGCCCGAGGGATCGCCCACCGGCACGCGCTTCTTCACCTGCTTGTCGGCGATCTCCTGGATCTTCGGATTAAGACTGGTCTTGATCGTCAGACCGCCGCGCTTGAGGAAGGCGATCCGGTCGTCGACGGTCTTTCCATAGGTCTCGTCGTTGAGGATGACGTTCTCCACATAGTCGCAGAAGAACTGAGCCTGGTGCTTCGCTGCCGAGCATCCGTTCGGGTTCTCGTGGATGTCGAGGTCGAGCCCCGTCTTCACGGCCTTGTCGTGTTCTTCCTGGGTGATGTGCTTGTATTTGAGCATCTGGCCCAGTACGACGTTGCGGCGTTTGAGCACCTGATCGGGGAATCGCTGTGGGTTGAACGCCGACGGGTTCTGCACGATGCCGGCGAGCATCGCCGCCTGCTGGATGTTGAGATCCTTCGCGGAGATGCCCCAGTAGCGGTAGGCGGCAGCTTCGACGCCGTAGACGTTCGGCAGGCCCGAGTAGTTGTTGATGTTCATGTACCGGTTGAGAATCTCTTCCTTGGGGTACTTGTTCTCAACCGCGACGGCCAGTTTCGCCTCGCGCAGCTTGCGGGCGTATCCGGCGGTGCCTTCGGACTCCTTGGCCGCCTCGACGCCTTCCCTGTTGTCCTCGGCATGGGCGTTCTCGGCCAGGACGTTCTTCACGTACTGCTGAGTCAGGGTCGAACCGCCCTGCGTCGTCGAGGACACCATGTTGTGCACGGCGGCACGGGCGATGCCCTCGATGTCGACACCGCCGTGTTCGAAGAAACGATAGTCCTCGACAGCGATCGTCGCATCCTGCATCGCCTCGGAGATGTCCTCGAGCGGCACTTCGACGCGGTTCTGCCAGTAGAATTCGGCGATCTCCGAGCCGTCGGCGGCCAGCATCGTCGACTTCTCGCCGAGATCCTGTTCTTCGAGGGTCGCCGGCAGCGCATTGAAGATATCGACAGCGCTGTTCGCGCTTGCCGTCGCCACCCCGACCCCGGGGATGGCAAGGCCGGCTGCAACGATTCCAGCCACCGCACTCACGGCCACGAACTGGAGGAACGCGGCCTTCTTGGTGGGATTGGGATTTGACTCAGGAGACACCATGGGTCAAGTTTAGCCAATCGGAATGGAGGGCTTTCTCAGACAACGCCGAAAGTGCCCCATTCACAGTCTCCGCGCATGGTTGTTCCCGAGCCGACGCACGGCCTCAGCTGATCCTGGGCACCAGGGTGAGCAGGCTGACTTCGGGGCGACACGCGAAGCGCACCGGCGAATAGGGTGAGAAGCCGAGTCCTGCCGAGATCTCCACGAGTGACCTCCGGTAGGGGAACACTCCCCTGGCCCGGGTCCGGTCCAGATCGCAGTTGGTCACCGGCGCACCCCAGAACGGAACCCGGATCTGGCCCCCGTGAGTGTGCCCTGTCATGATCAGATCAGCCCCCGCCGAGGCGAAAGCCTCCAGAGTGCGCGAGTACGGAGCGTGGGTGACGCCGATCCTCAGATCCGCTTCGGTTCCGAACCGGGGGAACTCACGCGCCTCGTCGGAGCGGATCCGGTCGCGATCGATATGGGCGTCGCCAAGTCCGCACAGGTCGATGCGGGTGCCGCGGATGTCCAGGGTCACCTCGGCGTTGTCGAGGAAGGTCCACCCACCGGCCGGACGTTCACCGGTGCGCGTACCGGCACGTTCACCGGTGCGGGGCCCGGCTTCGAAGCCGCGGATGAGAGCGTCGACATCGAGGTCGGGTTCGGTGCGGTGCCTGACCGACGAGTTCGAGCGCAGATATCCGGCCGGGTTCTTCGCCTTCGGCGAGAAGAAGTCGTTGGACCCGAGGACGAAGACACCGGGAACGGCGAGCAGGCCCTCGAACACGTCGAGGACCTGCTCGACGATGTCCGCCGAGAGATTGTCGCCGGTGTTGACGACCACGTCCGGCTCCAGCCGAGTCAGCGCTCTGACCCACGCGGCGCGATGCTTCTGCCAGGGCGCCAGGTGCAGATCGGAGACGTGCAGGACCCGGATGCGCTCATGGCCGGCGGGGAGGACGGGCAGCGTGTAGCGGCGGATCGCGAACAGGTGCGGCTCGATCGCCGCACCCCAGATTCCGGCGGAGATCCCCGCGGCCGCCGGCAGCGCAACGGCGGCCGCGGCAAGGGCACGTTTCTTCATGCGCTCCACTCTATCCGCCCGCCCGCAGGCGTTCAGACGGACGCGATGCGGCTCTCGTGGAGTTCGGCCTCGCGGACCGCCCGGCGACGATGCAGCGACTTCAGCCGTCTCTGACCGGCGAGCCTGCAGACCAGGTAGATGAGGAATGAGATCGTCGTGACGAAGGGGCTGATCGGCACCACCGGCGAGGCCAGCGCGATGAGGATGCCGCCGACGGAGGCAGTGACGGCGAAGATCACGCTGAGCACCGGCACCCACACCGGCGACGCCGAGATCTGAGTGGCGGCCGCCGCCGGGGTGATGAGCAGGGCCAGGACGAGGAGCACCCCGACGACCTGCACGCTCAGGGCCACGGCCAAACCGAGCACGAGCATGAACACGATGGTCAGAACGCCCACCGGCACGCCCTTCGCGCGCGCCACCTCGGGGTCGAGGCTGGCGAACAGGAGGGGGCGCCAGACGATCGCGAGCACGATGAGCACGAGGATCGAGCACACGACGAGGGTCAGGATCTGGCCTGGGCTGATCGCGACGATCTGCCCCGTGAGCAGGCCGAACTTACTGGCCGAACGCCCGTCGTAGAGGGCGAGGAAGAGGATGGCCAGACCCAGGCCGAAGGGCATGAGCACACCGATGATGGCGTTCTTCTCCGAGGCCCGAGCCCCGCCGATGCCGATGAGCAGGGCAGCCAGGAGCGACCCGATGATCGACCCGTTGACGACGTCGAAGCCGACGAGCAGGGCGAAGGCAGCTCCGGCGAAGGACAGTTCGGAGACCCCGTGCACGGCGAACGGGATGTCCCGGGCCATGACGAAGACGCTGATCAGCCCCCCGACGACACCGAGGAGTCCGGCCGCGATGAGGGAGTTCGCGAGCAGCGCGACGAGTTCGCCGTAGTCCTCGAAGGTGAACAGGGTTCCCCAGATCTCCTGCATCGACATCAGATGGCCCCCCGGTCCGGAATCAGTTCGTCTTCGTGCACATGGTGGTCGACGCATTCCGCCTCGCCGCCGACGACGACGAGGCGTCCACCCACCTCCACGACCTCGACCCGCGAGCCGTAGAGGCGGCTGAGCGA
This sequence comes from Brevibacterium sp., assembly GCF_031179145.1. GTDB lineage: Bacteria > Actinomycetota > Actinomycetes > Actinomycetales > Brevibacteriaceae > Brevibacterium. Next base: position 88,339 of record NZ_JAPSIB010000014.1, on the reverse strand, counting down.
TTCGGTGGTCATCACCTCGGCGGGGGTGCCGACGAGGAAATGACCGCCGACGATGTAGAGGACCCGGTCGACGTAGGGCAGGATCGGATTGATCTCGTGGGTGACGAAGACGACTGCGGTGTTGCGGGTGACCCGCTGCTCGTTGAGGAGCGCGGCGACGATCCTCTGATGATGGATGTCAAGCGAGAGCAGAGGCTCGTCGCACAGGAGGACGGACGGATCGTTCGCCAGTGCCTGTGCCACGCGCAGCCGCTGGAGCTCGCCGCCGGAGAGAGTCCCGGCGGGAGCATCGGCATAGCTGCCGGCTCCCACCGCGTCGAGCAGGGCATCGACCTTCTGCCTCCGGCTCCGGGACGGCCTGCCTGTTCCCCACCGGTGCCCGTCGATGCCCATCCGCACGAGGTCGCGGCCCCGCATCGGCGTGTGTTGGTCGATCCCGCGCTGCTGCGGAATGTATCCGATCGCCGGGTTGCCGGCGTGGACGTTCTTCCCGTTGATCTCGGCCGTGCCGCGGTAGAGCGTGTGCTGACCGAGGAGCACCTTGAGCAGCGAGGTCTTGCCGGTGCCGTTGGGGCCGAGGACGGCGAGGAACTCTCCGGGCTCGACATCGAGGTCGAGCCCATGCCAGAGCACCCGCTCCCCGAACCGCAGCTGGGCGTCGCGCAGGCTGAGCACCGGCGTATGTCTGTCCTCTGTCGCCATTCTCAGTGTTCGTGCCCTTCGAGTGCTTCCGAGATCGCGGTGATGTAGGTGCCCATCCAGTCCGCATAGTGCGTGTCGGCGGGCATGGTCTCGGCAAGGTCGACGATGGGGATCTCCGACTTCTCGGCCGCGGCCTTGAGCTCCTCCGCCTGCGGTCCTGCCGCCTGCGTATTGTATCCGAGCAGGACGACGTCACCGTCGGACAACTGCTCCTCAGCCTTCCTCAGCACGAGCGGCGGGACGTCATTGCCGTCTTCGACGGCGGAGAGGAATTCGGTGGAGACGACGTTCTCCAGTCCCATGTCCTCGAACAGCCACAGCGGCACCGGTTCCGTCGCCGCCACCTTCTCCCCGCCATGGGTCGTCTTCGCAGCGTCGATCGACGACTGCAGCTTGCCCAGGGTCTTCTTGTAGTTCGCCGCGTTCGCCGTGAAGTCGTCCTTGTGCGCAGGTTCGGCCTCGCCGAGGTGGACCGCGACCTCGTCGACGAGCTTCGTCATCGTCGGGACCGAGTACCAGAGGTGCTCGTTGAACGAACCGTGGTCGTGGCCTTCGGCTTCGTGGGCGTGGCCTTCGGCTTCGTGGGCGTGGCCTTCCGCTTCGTGGGCGTGGCCTTCCGCTTCGTGCGCGTGGCCTTCGTGGCCCTCCGCTTCGGCCTCGTGGGCGTGGCCATCGGCACCTTCTTCGCCGTGCGCATGCGGCTCATTGGTCAGCTCTTCAGAGCCGGGCAGACCGGAGATCGACACCACGTCGAGGACGTCGGCCTTCGCATCGGAGGCCTCGAGCATGGTTGTCATGAACGAGTCGTAGCCGCCGCCGTTCTGGACGACGAGGTCGGCTTTCGACAGCTTGAGACGGTCCCGGGTCGTCGCCTCGTAGGAATGAGGATCCTGGTTCGGGTCCTCGATGATCGGGGAGACCTCAGCGAAGTCGCCTGCCACCTGGGACACGATGTCAGCGTAGACGTTCGTCGAGGTGACGACGGACAGCTCGGTCGACCCCGACGCCTGTCCCCCGCACCCGCTGAGAGCGAGAACAGAAGCGGCGGCGGAGACTGCGGCGGTGAGTCCGACGCGGGAAGTGAACATGATGGGGCCCTTCAGGCTGAGTTGTGATCGTCAGAAGTGCTTTCGCGCATCGATCACGATACTCAGCCAGAGGGCCCATCACTAATATAAATATTTATATATAGCAACCTGTTTATGCTTCAGGCCGCCCGCGACTCGAGCTTCGCTGCCAGCAGCGCCGCGATCTGCACGGTGTTCAGCGCTGCGCCCTTGCGCAGATTGTCGTTCGAGACGAAGAGGACGAGACCCTTCCCCTCCGGCGCCGACTGATCGGCACGGATCCGACCCACGTAGCTCGGGTCCTGACCAGCGGCCTTCAACGGCGTGGGAACCTCGTCGAGCACGACTCCGGGCGCCTCGGCCAGCACCTCGGCGGCGCGCTGCGGAGTGATCTCCGAGTCGAACTCCGCATGGATGCTCAGCGAGTGGCCGGTGAACACGGGCACGCGCACGCAGGTGCCGGCGACCAGGAGGTCGGGCAGGCCGAGGATCTTCCGACTCTCGTTGCGCAGCTTCTTCTCCTCATCCGTCTCCAGCTCACCGTCGTCGACGATGCTTCCGGCCATCGGGAGCACGTTGAACGCGATCGGTTCCACGTACTTCTGCGGCTCCGGCAACTCGACGGCACTGCCGTCAGTGGCAAGCTTCCGGGCCTCCGGGATTCCGGCTTCGAGCTGTCCGGCGAGCTCTTCGACGCCGCCGAGTCCGGAACCGGACACCGCCTGGTAGGTGCTGACGATGAGGCGTTTGAGCCCCGCCTCGGCGTGGAGGGCCTTGAGGACCGGCATCGCCGCCATCGTCGTGCAGTTCGGGTTGGCGATGATGCCCTTGGGCAGCGAGTCGAGCGCATCGGGGTTGACCTCGCTGACGACCAGCGGGACCTCGGGATCGGAGCGCCAGGCCGACGAGTTGTCGACCACGATGACCCCGGCCGCAGCGAATCGCTCTGCCTGTGCCCGAGAGGTGGCCCCGCCCGCGGAGAACAGGGCGATGTCGAGTCCGGTGGGATCCGCCTCGGCGGCGTCCTCGACCACGATCTCCTGGCCCTTGAACTCCACCGTCTTGCCTGCGGAGCGCGCCGAGGCGAAGAGGCGCAGGGTGTTGATCTCGAACCCGGGATCAGCGGCCAACAGGTCGAGCATGACGCCGCCCACCTGGCCAGTGGCTCCGACTACTCCGATATTGACGCTCATCGTCCGGTTCCTCCATAAACTACGGCTTCGTCCTGATCACTGTCGAGCCCGTACGCCGCGTGTGCAGCACGGACGGCGTCGTCGAGGAGATCGACTCGCGTGACGACGCTGATGCGGATCTCCGAGGTGGAGATCATGTCGATGTTGACCTGAGCGTTGCTCAGGGCTTCGAAGAGTGTGGCGGTGACACCCGGGTGGGAGCGCATTCCGGCGCCGACGACCGAGAGCTTGCCGATCTGATCGTCATAGCGAACCTGGTCGAATCCGATCGATTCCTTCGCCGAGTCGAGCGCCTCGAGGGCTTTCGCGCCGTCGGTCATCGGCAGGGTGAAGGAGATGTCGGTCTTGCCCGGTTCCCGCGTGGAGATGTTCTGCACGATCATGTCGATGTCGATCTCCTGCGCGGCCACGGTCTTGAAGATCTCGGCAGCTTTGCCGGGGACGTCGGGAACACCGACGATCGTGACCTTGGCCTCCGAGCGGTCGTGCGCGACCCCGGAGATGATTGCCTGTTCCATGGTGGACTCCGTTTCTGTTTCCGCTGCAGAGGCCTTCGAGCTCTGTGCCGGCCGGAAGGCTTCGGGGATGGGTGAGTCGGTCACCCAGGTGCCTTGTTTGCGTGAGAATGACGACCGCACGTGCACCGGCACGTTGTATCGCCGCGCGTATTCGACGCACCGGAGCATGAGGACTTTGGCACCCGAGGCGGCCATCTCCATCATCTCTTCGTAGCCGATCTCGTCGATCTTGCGGGCGCTGGCGACGATGCGGGGATCGGCGGTGAAGACCCCGTCCACATCAGTGTAGATCTCGCAGACATCGGCGTTGAGCGCGGCTGCCAGCGCCACCGCGGTGGTGTCGGAGCCGCCGCGACCGAGGGTCGTGATGTTCTTCGCGGTCTGGCTGACTCCCTGGAAACCGGCCACGATGGCGATGTTTCCGTCGTCGAGCGCCGAGCGGATGCGGCCGGGGGTGACGTCGATGATCCGAGCTTTGCCGAACTGCTCGTCGGTGATCACTCCGGCCTGCGACCCGGTGAAGGACTGTGCTTCGAAGCCGAGATTGGCGATCGCCATGGCGAGAACCGCCATGGAGATGCGCTCACCTGCAGTCAGCAGCATGTCGAGTTCGCGGGCCGGAGGAAGAGGTGAGACCTGCTGCGCGAGGTCGATGAGATCGTCGGTGCTGTCGCCCATCGCTGACACGACGACGACGACTTCATGACCGGCCTGCCGGTATTCGACGATTCTCTGAGCGACGCGCTTGACCGATTCTGCATCGGCCACCGAGGATCCGCCGAACTTCTGGACGACTATGCTCACTGCAGTCTCTTCCCTTTCGCTTATGCGTTCCGTGCTGGGCCGCAGCTGCACCCGTCCAGGCAGCTGCCGCGTCCCGGGCACCCCCACCATTGTAGGAGGTGGACCACACGCGGACTCCACCTGCCCGTCATTCAGACACCTCTGTGACGGATGCTCGGCCGGAGACTCAGTCCATCTCGCGGCGTCCGGAGAAGGCGCGGCCCAGGGTGACCTCGTCGGCGTACTCCAAGTCTCCGCCCACGGGAAGGCCCGAGGCCAGCCTCGTGACGGTGACACCGAGGGAACTGAGCAGGCGCACCAGGTACGTGGCCGTCGCTTCACCCTCGAGATTCGGGTCAGTGGCGATCACACACTCCTTGACCTCACTGTCCTGAAGCCGGGGCATCAGTTCTCTGATCCGCAGGTTGTCAGGTCCGACACCGGCCATCGGATCGATCGCTCCCCCGAGCACATGGTAGAGGCCCCGGTACTCTCGAGTGCGTTCGATCGCGACGACATCCTTGGGCTCTTCGACCACACAGATGATCGACCGGTCGCGGCGCGGATCCTGACAGACCGTGCACTCGGACTCCTCCGACACGTTGCCGCAGATGTCGCAGAAACGCACACGCTTCTTGACGTCGGTCAGCGCTTGAGCGAGGGCATTCACATCGTTCGCATCCGACTGGAGGATGTGGAACGCGAGCCGCTGGGCCGATTTCGGGCCGATCCCCGGAAGCTTGCCGAACTCCTCGACCAGGTCCTGCAGGGCACCTTCATAAACCGCGCTCATACTTCTCTTTCATCGATGATTTCTCCGCCGAGGACCCGGGCGATGACTGCGACCCCCATCTGCGGCGCCTCGGAGACGTCCAGATCCGTCTCCGGATCGTACTCGTCCTCGTCGCTGCCCGTCGCCGGCGTCTGGGTTCGATCAGCAGTCGCGACTGAAGCCGCTCCCATCGAGCTGTGCTCATTGCCGTAGGACTGTGGGGGCGGTTCCGGCGCTTCGGCGCCGTATCTCTGCGCAATAGCCGCGAAACGGGACGTGAACGCCTTGCCGTTCGCGGGCGTGGCGGGGGTAGGAGCCGACTGCGGAGAGGACGGAACGTCTCTGCCCGGACCGTTGTGGTTTGCATGACCGTTGCTGCCTGCAGGACCGCTGCCGGTCGGACTCTCGCCCTCAGCCATGAAGTCGACATCCGGATCGCCGTAGGCCCCGAGGTAGTCGAGATCGTCATCCTCGGGCGGCGGCACGACGAGGGCACCGACTTCCACGGCGCCGGCCCCGGCACTGGTGGGGTCACTGGGACCGGGCGACTGCGGGGCGTCGTTCCAAGCGGGCTCTTCCCACCGAGGCTGCACGTACTCCACGGGCGTTTCGAAGTCCTGGTCCGCGTCTCCCCGCCGCGCTGCAAAGGTGGAGCGATCCGTGTCGGCGGCGCGGCCGGACATCGAGCGACCCGTCTCTGCGGACGATGAGTACTCCGACGGCGCTATGAAGTCGTCGTCGGACAGATCAGGAACAACGATCTCCGGTTCGTCGAGGTCAGTGACGTCGCGCTCATCGCCGACAGAGTCGTGCTCATCGCTCGCAGCCTCGTGCTGCGACATCACTCCTGCAGGACCGAAGTCCGGAACCGAGTCGGTATGGCTGTCCGCAGCTTCGGCATGGTTGCCTGCAGCTGAGGCAGAGCGGTCATCCGGGTCGGTTGCCGGACGGCTGCTTTCTGCAGACGATTCGCCGTCGGCATCACGCCCGGGCGACGCCTGAGCTGAGCGACTATCGGGTGTTGCCTGAGGGGAAGGCTGCTCCCCCGCCGGTTCGCCCTCCTCGTCGTCGGTGGACCAAGGGCCCTGCGCTGAATCGTTCGTCTCCCAGAACTTCTCGTGGTCGACCTGCGGCTTGTCGACCTCCCGAGGACCGACGACCGCCGCGATCTCCTGTGGGCTCGGCCGACGTGAGTTGGACTCGGGACCTCGATTGCCGATGAAGTCGTCGGGCGCGGTGTTCGGACTGCCTGAGACCGAATGACCTCCGCCGCCGAACTCCCCCTGCCCGGAACTGCCAGTCAGGCGACCGACGTCGCCGATGTCGATTCCGGCCTGAATGCCGAGCACATCGTTGATCGCCAGCGCCAGCTTCGCGGCATGATCGCGCTGCTGGAAGCCCTGGACGGATCCCGCGTTGTTGAAGCCCAGATAGAGGACGCCGTTCGTGAACGTCTGAGGAATCGCATTCGCGGCGATGATCGCCCGGGTGAGACGGCTGCGCTTCTCGACAGCAGCGAGAATGCTCGGCCAAGCTCGACGGATCGCTTCGATCTCCCCGCCAACGCCTCCTGCGCCGGGACCGGCGGGACCGGCCTGCTGCGAGTGATCGTCTCCTGCAGATTGAGACGGAGCCTGAGACGCAACCTGGCTCGACTGCGGAGGCTGGGGCGCCGGTCGCGATTGCGGCTGGGGCGCCTGCTCTGCCGGTCGCGGCTGCGGCGGCGATTGCTGCGGCTGACTCTGTGCCTGCTGCTGATGGCGGGGCTCTTCCCTCGCCTCCGGCGATTGCGTCTGCCGAGCCGCCGGAGGCTGAGTCGGTTCCTGCAGCATCGACTCGGCGGCCGCGGCCATTGCCGTCAGCTCATCGATGTCGTCAGTGCTCGGGCCGCCCTGTGCCGTCGGCGGTTGCTGAGCAGCGCCCTGAGCCGCGGGCGACGACTGCGGCTGAGTCTGCTGGGAACCACCGGAATCAGAGCCCCCCGATGCAGGCTCCGCCGAATCGGTTCCGGATGCGACAGCGGGAACACTGGTGGTCACTCCCGTCGGCGACATTCCGATCCGGCGCTCCATCCGCTCGACCCGGCTGAGCACGGCGTCACGACCGCGTCCCGAGCCCGGCAGGAGGATGCGCGCGCAGATCAGCTCCAGCTGCAGCCTCGGCGAAGTCGCCCCGGACATCTCGGTCAATCCCTGGTTGAGCAGATCGGCAGCGCGTGAGAGCTCTGCCTGACCGAAGCCGCGTGCCTGCAACGTCAACCGTTCGAGACGGTCCGGCGGCACTTCTGGCAGGAAGGCATGGGCAGCCTCGGGGGCGGCGTGGATGACGATGAGGTCGCGCATCCGCTCGAGCAGATCTTCGACGAATCGCCGCGGATCCTGACCGGACTCGATGACCCGCTCGACGGCACGGTAGACGCCACCACCGTCGCCGGCGGAGAACGCGTCGACGATGTCGCTGAGCAGGGAATCCGGAGTGTAGCCGAGCAGCGCGATCGCGGTCGCATAGTCGACGCCGTTGGGTCCCGAGCCCGCGATCAGCTGGTCGAGGACCGACAGTGTGTCACGCACGGAACCACCGCCCGCGCGCACGACCAAAGGCAGCACGCCCTTGGCCACCTGCACGTTCTCTCGTCGGCAGAGCTCGTCGAGGTAGTTGCCCAGGGCCTCGGGCGGGACGAGGCGGAACGGATAGTGGTGGGTGCGCGACCGGATGGTGCCGATGACCTTCTCCGGCTCGGTCGTCGCGAAGATGAACTTGATGTGGGGAGGCGGCTCCTCGACGATCTTGAGCAGGGCGTTGAAGCCCTGCGAGGTGACCATGTGCGCCTCATCGAGGATGAAGACCTTGAAACGGTCCCGGGCAGGCGCATAGACCGCGCGCTCACGCAGATCACGCGCATCGTCGACGCCGTTGTGGCTGGCCGCATCGATCTCCACGACGTCCAGGGAGCCGGGACCGCCATTGGCCAGGTCCCGACAGCTCGGGCACTCGCCGCAGGGAACAGGGGTCGGCCCCTTCTCGCAGTTGAGGCACCGCGCCAGGATCCGCGCCGAGGTGGTCTTTCCGCAGCCTCGCGGTCCGGAGAAGAGGTAGGCATGGTTGATGCGACCACGCTCGATGGCGGCCTTCAGCGGATCGGTCACATGCTCTTGGCCGATGACCTCGTCGAAGGTCTCTGGACGGTATCTTCTGTACAGTGCGGTGGACACGGGACTAGCCTACTGCCACGCCCTGACGCGGCGCATCGGCCAGACCACCATTGGAACCGCTGCGTCCTCGCCGCTGCCTGGGATCCAGTTCGCCTCCGCATCCGGACTGAGGCACCTGCCATTGTGGCTGGTCCTTGTGATCAGGCACGATAGATGTCATGAGCGAACCCGTCCCCGATCCCGCTGCCAATGATCCTGCCAGGACCTTTCGGATCGGTCACGCAGAGCGTGACGAAACGATCGAGATCCTGCGACAGGCGGCGGGCGACGGACGAATAACCGTCGAGGAGTTGGACGAGAGGATGGAGAAGGTCCAGACCGCGAAGTATCCCATCGACCTCGACGAGGTCCTCGCCGACCTCACCACAGACCTGCCGTCACATCGCTTCCGCCGGGACGCTCGCGGCCCGGCCCAGGGATTCCCTCCGAGCCCCGGTCCCCGGCTCGGTCTCGGCGTCGGGCCGGGCGCGGCTCTCTCCCCTCGGCATCCTCACAATCCGCCCGTTCGCGAGGACGGTTGGGATCAGCACTACCCACTCGTCTTCCGCGCCACCTGGGAGAGTTTCAACCGCAGAGGGAAATGGCGGGTTCCACCCTTCATCCGATGCGAACCCTCGGCGTCGAACATCGAGCTCAACTTCCTCGAGGTCAGCACCGACCTGAGGGAGATCTTCGTCGAGATCGTCGCCGGAATGGGATCTGTCACCGTCGTCGTCCCCGCCGGTTGGGGAGTCAACGTCGAACATCTGTCGAAGTCCTGGGGTTCGGTGAAGTCGGTGGTCGACGCAATTCCGGAGGGACCGAACCCGACGATGTTCGTCACCGGGTCCATCGGGATGGGAACCTTCAAGGCGCGTTTCGCCAACTACTTCGACCGCCGTCGCCTGGAGAAGTGATGGAACCCGGGCTCGGCGCAGTCATCTTCCTGACGTTCTGCATCATCGGGATCTTCAGCCTCGGCTTCTTCCTCGTCTACCGGGTGATGACCAAACCGGGCTCGCACATCGGGGCCCGCCTGCCCCGCGAGGACGCCATCGACGCCCACGATCCCGACTCCGGTCCCGGCGCCGACGGTGGCCCCGGGACAGGGCCCGATTCCGACCGACCTGGCGACGACCCCACCCGCAATGACCCCACCGGCGACGACCCCGAACACCGCTGAGGCGAACAACACCGCTGAGGCGAAGAAGCCGGAACAGAGCCGGAAGGCTCCGGAATGCAACGACTCCTACGACCGCGTCAGGGTTCGAACCGCGCACCGCGAACACCCCAGGCGTCACAGAACGGTCGCAATGCCGACGCACAGCCGGTGTTCAGCAGAATTCCGACGAAATTGCAGATAGGGTGAGAACTGCATGTGACCGGCAGTCAAAGCGAAGAAGGCAGACGTGTTCGACAACATCCTCATCCTGATCGCAGTGTTCGCGATCGTTGTCCTCGTGACGGTGCTCATCATGCGCATGCGGGCCAAGAAGAAGCAGGAGGCCGCGCAGACCGAGGCGCCTCGTCGCCCGCAGGACCCTTTCGCCCCTGAGCAGAACACCGGCGGCGACCCGATGCAGATCAAGGCCGGAGACCTCCTGGAGTTCGGCAATGAGAAGTTCTTCGTCCGCGGCACCCTCCGCATCTCGGAAGGCGGCTACGACTGGGCCGAGCACTTCTACCAGGCCGATCAGTCCGCCGAACGCCAATGGCTGACCGTCGAGAAGGATCCCGACGTGCAGGTCTCGCGCTGGCGCGACCGCCCCGAGCTCGACATCGAACCGAACTCCAAGACCATCACCCTTGATGGCACCGAGTACAAGCTCGTCGAGCACGGCACCGCCTCCTACCGGTCCGAAGGCACCACCGGACTCAACGAGCACGGCGGCGTCGACTACGTCGACTACGAATCCGACGACCACAAGCTGCTGGCCTTCGAACGCTTCGACCACGGGCGCTGGGAAGTGAGCACCGGCGAGACCATCCCCGTCGGCTCCTTCACCATCTACTCCGGCAGCTGATGCGCGAGTTCCCGCTCTCTCCTCCACTACCCGAGGTGCCAGCCCTGAGCATCGGGTTCGCCGACACCTCGGCCGAGCAGCTGCGCTTCTCTCTCGGCCACCCCCGCATCGCTCCCCTGGCCTCGAAGAGGCTCGACATCGCCGAGGCGGTGGACGCCGTGCTCGAGCTCCACGTCATCGGCAGCTCCCACCAGGTGGCGCTGAGCGTCGACGGAACGGACGCGTTCATCGAGACGTTCGCCTGCCTCGGCGAGGGTGCGGGACCGCAGCGTCCGGCCTGGGGCAGGACACGGACCACGAGCGGCGGCTGGGCGGGGTTCACTCGGCATGAGTTCCGCTGCGATCTGCAGCAGGTGCCCGGAGATTTCGGGTCGGCCGTCGCCGAGGTGCTCGACCGTGCACGTGCCGCCGACCATCACGTCATGGTCGCCTTCCCCGGGAATCCTCATGCGGTCACTGCGCTGGCCGCGACGCAGGAGGAGCCGGGCCATGTGTCCTGGCAGACCTGGCACTGCTATCCGCAGCACCGGCAGATCGTCCACAGCGCAAGTCGACTGGGCGCTGCCCGGTCCGCAGACATCGAAACGGATGGCGAGCGATCATGAGCCACGGACCGAACGTCTCCATGGGTGGAGGCTCCTTCAACTTCGACGAAGAGAACGGCAGAGGTCGCCGCCCCGGTGGCTCCGGTCCGGAAGCCGGCGGCCCCGGCGACTTCGGTCCGGGTGGCCCGGGTGATCCGGGCAGGTCCGGTGGTCCGGCAGGTCCGGGCGGTCCCGGTGGCGGCGGTTGGGGCGGCTTCGGCTCGGGCTCTGGCGCGAACCGCGGCGGGAAGCCGCGCAAGAAGCTCGGGTGCGGCCCGATCGTCGGCATCGTCGTCGTGCTCCTCGTCCTGGCATTCCTCATCCAGAGCTGCGCCGGCAGCTCCTCGTCCGCGCGCAACTGCGGCGACTACAACCTCGTCGACGGGAAGTACGTCTCCGCCCCGGACCGAGGCGACTACGAACGCAAAGGCGATGGCTACGAGTACGTCGGCTGCAACACCTCACGCTCGGGGGGAGGCGGTTTCTTCTTCCTCCCGTTCTTCTTCGGCGGCGGTGGATCCGGAGGGTCCAGCGGCTCGAACTACGGCGACGGCTCCGGCTTCCGCGGCGGCGGCCCGGGCAGCGGGAAGTGACCGCCCCACCTCATGATCGCGCATCCATCACAACGGCACCTTGAAAGGCAGTCATGCTGATCTCACTTCTCATCGAATCGGGAATCGTCCTCTCCTACGCCCTCAGCGGCCTCGTCCTGATGCTCATCGGGTACTTCGTCGTCGACCTCCTCACCCCCGGCAAGCTCCACGTCATCCTGTGGGAGCAGCGGTCGAAGAACGCCGCCGTCCTCGTCGCCTCTGACCTCCTGGCGGTGGCGATCATCGTCATCGCCGCGATCCGCGCCAGCGCCGACGACCTGGCCCTCGGGATCATCTCCACCCTGGTCTTCGGACTCATCGGCATCATCCTGATGGGACTGAGCTTCCTGCTCATCAACGCCCTGACCCCGGGCAGCAGCGACAACCTCGTCAACTCCGAACGGCTCCACCCCGAGGTCTGGGTCAACGCGTCCGCCCACCTCGGCATCGCAGGCATCATGGCCGCCGCTCTCCTTTGAGCCACCATCCACCGCATCACCCGAGTCGTACGGATTTGAGCTCCAGCCCCTCCACCGCGGCCGGCGACGGCACCCCTGCCGACCTCCACGCCACCAAGCACCTGAGCCTGCCGATGTCCGCCGGCCCCGCCCGGTTCTTCGTGCTTCTGGCCGTGTTCATCTGCGCCAGCTGCGGAATGGTCTACGAGCTGGCGCTCGTCGCCCTGGGTTCCTACCTCCTCGGCGACACCATCGTCCAAGCCTCCATCGTCCTCGCGGTCATGGTCTTCGCGATGGGCGTGGGATCGCTGGCGACGAAGCGCCTGACCGAGTTCGCCGCCTTCGCCTTCGCCCTCATCGAGGCGGCATTGGGCATCATCGGCGGGCTGTCCGTCATCCTCCTCTACCTCGCCTTCGCGTTCGCCGACGTCTACACGGTGGCAATGGTCGCCCTGGCCTTCGTCATCGGCGCCCTCATCGGCGCGGAGATCCCCCTGCTCATGGAGCTCGTGCAGAGGATCCGCGCCCAGAAGGCCTCGAGCGCCGTCGCCGACCTCTTCGCCGCCGACTATGTCGGCGGACTGGTCGGCGGGCTCGCGTTCCCCTTCGTCCTGCTCCCCCTCTTCGGGCTGCCCGGCGGCGCCTTGGCCGTGGGCATCACCAACACCGTCGTCGGCATCCTCATCGTCCTCTGGCTCTTCCGCGCGGAGCTGCGCCGCCGCACTCAGGTGCTGCTCGCGGCCCTCCTCGTGCTCATCGTGGGTCTGCTCACCGCTGTCTGGGTCTACATCGACGACATCGAGATGACCACCAGGCAGCGCCTCTATCGCGACCCGATCGTGCTCAGTCAGCGCACCGACTACCAGGAGATCGTGCTCACCCGGCAGCCGAAGACGCACGACACGCGGCTCTACCTCAACGGTGACCTGCAGTTCGCCTCGGCGGATGAGTACCGGTACCACGAATCCCTCGTCCACCCGCTGATGAACGGGGACCGGGCGAACGTCCTCGTCCTCGGCGGCGGGGACGGACTGGCCGTGCGCGAGATCCTCAAGTACCCCGACGTCGAATCGGTGACGTTGGTCGACCTCGATCCGCGGGTGCTCGAGCTGGCGCGGACCTCGGAGCACTTCACCGAATTCAACGAGAACTCGCTCGCGGACCCGCGGGTCACGACGATCGCCGCCGATGCGTTCACATGGCTGCGCGAGACCGAACACGCGACCGCCTTCGACGCGATCATCGCCGACCTCCCCGACCCCGACGACGTCGCCACCTCGAAGCTGTACAGCATCGAGTTCTACGGCCTGATCAGTCAGGTCATGGCCCCGCAGGCCCGGCTCGTGGTCCAGGCCGGATCGCCGTACTTCGCCCCGCAGGCGTACTGGGGCATCGGAGAAGCCGTCGCCGAGGCGGGTCTGGCGACCACTCCCTATCACGTCGACGTCCCCAGCTTCGGCGACTGGGGATACTTCCTCGCCGCCGATCCGAACACGGTCGGCAGGCCGAGAGTCTCACTCCCGGCGGATGCGCCCGAGGACCTCCAATACGCCACCGCCGAGGTGCTCGCCGCCTCCACGACGTTCCCTCCCGATCGCGATCGGGAGTCCGTGGGCGACCCTCAGGCGTCGACCCTGCTCCATCCCCGCGTCCTCGAGCAGGAACGCGGAGCCTGGGTGGGGTACTGAGCGCTCAGGCTCCGAGCATTCCGGCCAGACCGGCGAAAGCGCCGAGCGAGAGCCCGAGCAGACCGCCGAGAGCGGCGAGCGAGATGAACACGATACCGAGGATGAAGCCCCACTTGCCCATCTCGTTGTCAGCGAAGCCGGCCTGCCGCGAGTTGTTCCGCGCCATGTGGCCAGTGATGATGCCGATGATCGGGCCGATGAAGTTGAAGCCGAGGAAGGTTGAGAGGGTCGCGACGAGGGAGATGATGCCGAGCACCTTGCCCGGGTCGTCCTGAGTCCGACCCGGCTGCTGGTAGGGCTGGTGGTACGACTGCGGGTGCGGGGACTGCTGCGGATGAGGATGATCCGAATACCGGCTCTGGCTTGAGCTCAGATTCGGGCTCTGATGCTGGTCGTAGTCGTTCATGTTCGTCCCTTTCGGCTGGTGCCCGCGAGTCCGCGCGAGCGGTTGTCTTCAGCCTAGGGACGCAGGAGCGGGCGGGGAATGGAACAAACCCTCCGCCCCGCTCGGGTTTTCCCCACGTTCAGGGAGCTCCCTCACCCCGTTCTGACGTCGACCAGAGCGTGGGACTCGCGACCCATCAGATAGAGGAGGATCTCCACCGGCTCGCCGGTGATGACCGTTGTCGGTGCGTCGGGCTCGGACGCTCTTCGACCCCGCCCTCCCCCGGCCCGACCTGCGCTCTGGCTGCCGAAGCCCGAGCTGACGATCTCCACGCGGGATTCGGACTTCGTCGCGTACGGAATCAGAGCGAGCCGACACTGCGCCCAGACCTCATCGTTCTCGGACCGGGACAGGCGCCGGGGGAACCATTCGAACTCGGCCCGGCGGATGTCTTCGTGATGGACGAGGAATTCGGTCGTGTTCACCAGCTTGTCCGCACCCGGCCAGGCAGCCGGGTTCCAGCGCGGCGGTGCGGCGACGAGGCCGAGCAGCTGGGCATACGGCATCGTCGCGTAGGCCTGCTCCTGGCTCTCACGCCGGTCGCCGAATCCGGGCAGGAAGATTCCCAGGGCGGCGACGGGGTGCCGTTCGCGGATGACCAGATGCGTGGCCAGATCGCGAGTGCTCCACCCTTCGCACAAAGTGGGAGCGTCCTCACCTGCTCGTCGGGCCGCGGACACCAGTCTCAATCGTTCGGTTCGTGCCAGTCTGCTCATACCCGAAGCATTTCATCGTCGCCTTGAATTCGCCTGAGTGCACCGATCGCGGCCGCGCGCTGAGTCCAGTCATCGAGGAAGTCGGCGACCCGGGAGATGGACCGGTAGTCGGCGAGCTCGTCGCCCCTCGTCGGCCCGTCGGTGACGATGACGACCGGTCTGCCCGCTCTCACCGCCGAGCGAACGAACCGCAGCCCCGAGAGCACCGCGAGGGAACTCCCAAGGACGACGAGTCCCCCGGCTGTCTCACAGATCCGGTTCGCCTCCTCGACTCGGGCCGCAGGCACCGAATCGCCGAAGTACACGACATCCGGTTTGAGGATGCCGCCGCACCGCGGGCAGTCGACGACCCTGAAGTGCGCCGTCTCCTCGAGTTCGACGTCCCCGTCGGGAGCGGTCTCGGGGTCGATCGTGTCGAGGCCCGCGGTCTCGACGAAATCGGGGTTCTCCTCCGTCAGTCGGTCCTGAACCCAGTTGCGGTCGTAGAGTCGTCCGCACCCGAGGCAGATGACCCGATCCAAGCTCCCGTGCAGGTCGACGACGGGAGCGGCACCGTCGACCACCTCGGCGGCGGCCTGATGGAGGCCGTCGACGTTCTGCGTGATGATCCCGATGACGGGCAGGCGCGCGAGCGCCAGGTGGCCGGGGTTGGGGCGGGAGCGGAGCATTCGCGGCCACCCGACCCACGACCGGGCCCAGTAGCGGGCGCGCTGGGCGGGGTGGGAGAGGAACGTCTGGATCGTCATCGGCTTGCGCGGCTCGGCATCCGGGCCGCGGTAGTCGGGGATCCCGGAGTCCGTGCTCATCCCCGCCCCGGTCAGCACCGCCCAATCGGTGACGGGGACGTTGCTGACCTTCGGTTTCGCCCCGGGACCGGCGGTGCTCCGCGCGGGGGCCAGGCCGGTGAGGACGTCGATGATCTCCGCGTCCGAGTGACTCGGTCCGGGCCGCGTCCGGCCTCTGAGCGGATCGACGATGACTGCCACGATCTCCCCTTTCTCGACTCTCCACACAACTGTAATCGCGTTATCGTGGAGGAATGGTCAGCGTTCTGCTCGTTCATCATTCGCCGACGACGGCGACGTCCCGGATCGCCGAGGCGGCTCTGCGCGGACTGCACATGCCCGAGCTCGCGGACGTCGACGTCATCGTCCGCTCCGCCCTCGAGGCGACAGCCGAGGACGTGCTCTCCGCCGACGCCTACGTCCTCGGCACCACGGTGAACTTCGGCTACATCTCGGGGGCGCTCAAGCACTTCTTCGACACGACGTACTACGAGGTGCGGGAGCCGACGGCAGGACGGCCGTTCTCGTACTGGATCCATGGAGGCTACGACACCACCGGCGCCGACCGCGCGATGGAGCAGATCACGACGGGACTGGGATGGAAGCTCGCGTTCCCACCCCTGGTGTTCACCGGAGAGGTCACCCCCGAGCACCTCGATGCCGCCACGGAACTTGCTGCGACGGTCGCGGCCAGCGCCTGAAGGGCGTGTGCAGCGCCCGAGTGCGCATGAAGTGCCGGGCGTGCCTGGAGTGCGCATGAAGTGCCGGCCTGCCTGGAGTGCGCATGAAGTGCCGGGAGAATCTGTGTGAAAGTACTTTCCGTTATGGAAAGTACTTGATAGTCTGATGTCACTTCCGCATCGAAGGAGCTGACATGACCTCGCCCTCCCCGCAGCAAGCCGACCGACTTCTCTCCCAGGTCGCATCGGCCCAGTCCCAGGCCAGGACCCACGACGCGTGGCCGCTCGTGACGATGCTCTTCATCCTCAGCACGGCTCTGTCCGTCGGACTCGTCGCCATCGGGGTCATCGACGACACGAACACCGGACTTCTCGTCCTGGGTGCGAGCCTGGCGTGGCTGCTCCCCGCTCTGGTCGTCTACCTGGTCAAGGCACTGAGCTGGAGCACCCGGTCGACCTTCCTGCTCTCGACTTGGCTGCCCGCCGTCTTCCTCGCCTTCATCGCCGGCGTCCTCGGCGACACGTACGCACCGGGGTCATGGATTCCCTTCGGAGCAGCCGTCCTCATCTGGATCGCGGCACCCGTCCTCGCGCTCGTCGGACTGCGCCGCTGACGAGAGCCATCCCATGGACACACGAAACGACACCCCCGGCTCCGACGAGCAGCCGTCCGAACCGATCCCCCACCTCGGCGAGTCCCTGGCGCGCCTCGAACCGGACCTCGGCAATCCCACCCGGCTCGGGATCGTGGCGAGTCTGAAGAATCGCGACCGGGCCGAGTTCAAGCTCCTGCGGGACTCACTCGGCGTCTCCGACTCCGTGCTCTCGCGGCATATCTCCGCGCTCGAGACCAGCGGCCTGATCTCCGTGCGGAAGGGGTACGTGGGCAAGCGTCCGCGGACCTGGGTCTCGATCACCGCCGACGGCCGGACCCGGCTCGAGCGACACGTGCAGGCCCTGCGCGACCTGGCCGGAGGCTGAGGCCTCGCCCTCCAGTCACGTCTCGGCGTGGCGGCTCACTTCTCGGCGTTGCGGCGCACGATCTCCGTGATCCAGGTCGGGGCGAAGGGAGACGTGCAGCCGGGCGGTGTCGGATAGTCCTTGAGCACCTGCAGCCGCTCCCCGATTGCCAGGGCTCGATCGCGCAGATCCGGGTTTTCGATGCCGATGTAGGCCAGTGTCTCGTTCATCGCCCATTGCAGGCGCTGCGGGGCCTCCTTCATCTCCGCCTCGATCACATCGAGCAGTCCGGGCAGGTCGAGGCCGGCCGGGCTCTTGTTCACCCGTTCGCTCGTCAGGGTCCAGCCGGCCGAGGCGACCACGGGGTCCTTGTCGTCGAGCCATCTCAGTCGCAGCTCCTCGGCGTGAGGCGACTTCTTGACGATGTAGTTGACCAGCCACGCCTGGGCCTTCGGTCCCCGGGCTGCCCGGAGCATGGCATCGAGCCTGTCGGCGTCGTGGCTGCGCGGGCGCATGACGAGGGTCGCGAGGAGCTGGGCAGCGGTGTCGCCCGTGCCCCACAGGTCGAGGGCGAGCTCGTCGTTCTTCTTCAGCTCCTTCGCCAGCGCCCGCAGCTTGGTGAGATTCACACCGTGGGCGTCGCCGTGCCTCTCGTTGATCGCACGAGCCTTGGGATCCTCGAGTGCGGCGAGCGCTGTCATCACCTCGGCGACGGGATCGTTCGCGGTGGTCGATGCCATGTGGGCCTCCTGAGCGCTGCGGGTAGTGAGACGATTCTACGATCGCGACGAGTTCAGGCGAGCGGCCTGCAGTGTGAGGTGGTCGCGTTCGGCGGTGTTCGTGGCCGCGGCGGCGGCCCGCGAATAGAGCGCAGCCGCGGCATCGACCTCTCCTGCACGTTCGCGCAGGTGGGCCTCGACAGCGAAGTACCGGGGCAGGTTCTCATCGAGGTGGGCGAGTTCGGCCAGTCCGGCCAGGGGACCGTCGGCCTCCCCCACCGCAACCGCGCGGTTGAGTCTGACCACCGGGCTGTCGGTGATGCGCGCGAGCTCGTCGTACCAGTCCACGATCTGCGTCCAGTCGGTCTCCTCGACGCAGAGCGCATCGGCATGCAGGGCGGCGATCGCGGCCTGGGCCTGGAACTCGCCCACGTCGTCGCGGGCCAGTGCCGTCTGCAGGATCTCGACGCCTTCGGCGATGGCCACAGTGTCCCACATCGATCGGTCCTGGTCGGCCAGTGGAACCAGACTCCCGTCGGCTGCGAACCGGGCGGGCCGACGCGCATGATGGAGCAGCATGAGTGCGAGAAGTCCGGCCACCTCGGCGTGGTTCGACATCACCCGCAGCTGACGGGTGAGTCGGATGGCTTCGGCGGCGAGGTCGACATCTCCGGAGTAGCCCTCGTTGAACACGAGGTAGAGGACTCGGAGGACGGAGGCGAGGTCGCCGTTGCGGTTGAGCCGCTTGCCTGCGAGGCTGCGTTTGGCCCGGGTGATGCGCTGCGCCATCGTCGCCTCGGGGACGAGGTAGGCCGCGGCAATCTGCCGGGTGGTCAGACCTCCCACGGCGCGCAGCGTGAGCGCGACCGCCGAGGACGGGCTCAGCGCCGGATGGGCGCAGAGGAAGTAGAGCTCGAGGGAGTCCTCGGCGGCGGGAACAGCACCGCTCTCGGCCAGGCTCTCGCTGCGCTCCTCACGCCTGGCCCGCGCGGCTTCGGACCGGACCAGGTCGAGGAACTTGCGCCAGGCGACGGTGACGAGCCATCCCTTGGGGTCCCGGGGCGGATCGTTCGCCCAGGCGGTGATCGACTCGACCAAGGCCTCCTGGACAGCGTCCTCCGCCGCCGCGAAGTCGGCTCCGCGGCGGCAGAGGACGCTGATGACTGCGGGGACGAGTTCGCGCAGCGCCTCGTCGGTGATCACCTACTGTCCGTCCATTCGCAACTCTCCGGCGGCCCGTGACTCTCGCTCAGTCCGTGACGGTCGGAGGGGCCTCGAGGAAGGGACGCAGCTCGAGCCATTCGTGGATCGGCTTCCCGCCCTTGCCGGGGGCGGCGGACAGTTCTCCGGCGAGTTCGACCGCCCGCTCATAGGAATCGACGTCAATGGCCATCCAGCCGGCGATGAGGTCCTTCGTCTCGGGGAACGGCCCATCCGTGACGGGCGGCTTGCCCTCTCCCCCATAGGCGACGAAGGTGCCCTCCGGGGAGAGCGCCTGAGCGTCGACGAATTCGCCGGTCTCCTGGAGCTTGGCGGCGAAGTCGCTCATGTACTGCATGTGGGCGCTGATCTCCTCGGGGGTCCACTGGTCCATCGGGACGAAGCCCTCGGGGACGGGGGCACCGCGGTAGTGCTTGAGCATCAGGTACTTGGCCATGATCTTCTCCTCTGACGTGGCCGGATTCGGCCTTGGTTGTCGCTGGCACCCCTGGGACGGATCCGATGCGACGGTTTCGACATCCTCGGCGAAACTTTCTCCCAGAGTATTCCGCGCCTCTCCGCCTGAGGATGGGGGCGAGCGCTTCCACGGTGAACACACAAGAAATCTCGGCGAGCACGTGGCCAGGCGAAGCGATGTGGCCGAACGGACACATCCGTCACGGAATGCGCACACGTTCGGCGGGTGGGCCTCGGGTTCTGCTGGCAATCTTGGTCTGTAGGCACAAACCCCGAGCAGGAGATTCCGAATGCGCATCAGCACCATCGTCAGAAGCACCTCGGCAGTCGTTGGAATCGCGGCGGCATTCGCGCTCGCCGGATGCGGGTCACTGCCCGGGCAGTCCAGCGGTGAGGATGCCTCGGACGCTCGCGTCGAAGAGACCACAGCTTCCGAAACCCCCGCCACGGAGGCGGCGACCTCCCCCACGGAGTCCGCGGGGGCGGAGGAGGCCGCGGAGCCGACGGAAACTGGCGAACCGGAGGGAGCGAGCACCGCGGCGGGCGAATCCGGCAGCGACACCGACGACCTGTGGGCGGACAAGGCGAGGACCCGTTCGTGGGCGAGTGACGATTCGATCGAGGTCGACAAGAACGGCAACGGCACGATCCCCGCTGAATCGCTCGAGGCCGATCTCGTCGACCTGTTCACGAACAAGTTCGGCCTCGAGATCAAGGAGACGAAGTGCGATGACGACATGAAGGTCGAGAACTGGCAGGGCTTCATCGTCTCGTGCGACGTCATCGCCAAGGACACGACGTACTTCGGCACCGTGGAACTCGTCGACCACAAGGACACCATGATCCAGTACGAAGTCCTGTTCCCCGGAATCGACGAGAAGGACCTCGACCTCAAGGGGTGAGGCCGGCTTGGTGGGGTGGCCGACCTCGCCTGCGCGATCGCAGTCCGAGGCAGGTTCTCCGCGGCAATCGAGCAGGAATCGAGAAGTCTTCGCGGCCCGACCCTCGTAGTCTGGATCCTGACAACAGCGGCAACGACCCACCGGACTTGCGAGGAGCAGGACAATGACCGACACAACCAGCACGAAGAGCGGATTCACCGACGAGGAACGCGCCGCGATGAAGCAGCGGGCAGAGGAGCTGCGGTCGACGAAAGGCCTGAAAGGGGCTGCGAAGCTGGCCCGCGAGATGGAAGCCTGCGTGAAGGCGATCGACGCCTTGACCGGCACCGACAAGGCTGTCGCGACAGTGCTGCACAAAATCGTCGCCGAAGAGGCCCCCGACCTCAATCCGAAGACCTTCTACGGCTTCCCCGCCTACGCACGTGACGGCAAGGTCGTCGTCTTCTACCAGCCTGCGGCGAAGTTCAAGACCCGGTATGGCACCGTGAACTTCGATGACACGGCGAGCCTCGACGACGGCGAGATGTGGCCGGTGTCGTTCGCGGTGACCGAAGTGACCGACGCCGTCACCGAGCGGATCCGCGAGCTCGTGCGGAAAGCCGTGGGCTGAACGACGGCCGGTTGGGCATCGGTGGGTTGGGCATCGGTGGGTTGGGCATCGGCTTTCCGCCGCCGAGGTGGTGATTGGTGATGCAACGGGTGCGAAGGTCACCCGGAATAATCGCCGGCCCCCTTGTGCTGTGCGGAGGGCAAGCCCCATCCGCACAGAAGGAGGAAACATGGCAGTCACGGACAAGAAGGTCGCACTTCTGCTCACTCGCGGCGTCGAGCAGGTCGAACTGACCAAGCCCCGCGAAGCACTGGAGAAGGCCGGAGCCTCCACCACTCTGATCTCACCCTCCGAGGGCACGCTGCAGGCGATGAACGGCGACTGGGAGCATGCCGACACCTTCGACGTCGATCTTCCCGTCAGCGAAGCCAAGGCCGACGACTTCGACGCTCTCGTCCTGCCGGGCGGAACGCTCAACGCGGACTCCCTGCGCACCGATGAGAACGCCGTCGCACTGGTCAAAGCCTTCTTCGACGCGAACAAGCCGGTCGCCGCAATCTGCCACGGCCCCTGGATCCTCGCCGAGGCGGACGTGCTCAAGGGACGGAAGATGACCTCCTATCAGTCCCTGCAGACTGATCTCCGCAACGCCGGCGCCGACTGGGTCGACTCGGAGGTCGTCGTCGATGGCAATCTCATCACCTCGCGCAACCCCGGCGACCTCGATGCCTTCAGCAAGACCCTGATCGACGCACTCAGCTGAGTTCAATGCTCTGCCCGGGTCAGCCGCGAGCTGTTCCCTGTGCTGAGCAGAGCGCCATCCGGTGCCGGAACGTCGCCCCTCGCGGCCGCAATCAGCAGTCGGGAGGGGCTTTTCCTATGCGGTCCCAAGGGACTCGATCCGTGCAGCATGCGGCTGAGCTCTTGAAAAGTAGTTGAAAGCGCGCACGACACCGACTAGTGCTCGAAACGGCGGGCGATTTCGATCCCAATCCGGTGTTGTGCGCGCTTTCAACTACGCGGCGGAGCGGGTTCGCCCTGCAGTGGCCGCGTTCCGAGCATCGCCTCCGCAGAAGCGGGCAGTCCCACGGCACGATATGTGCCGCCGGCGCGGCACGCGCCGCTGAGCGTGACGCCGGTCGACAGGGAGGAGTGCCGCCGGCGTGAAGATCCGGAGGCGGGAAACCCCGCCTCAAAAGCCGCAGCATGCGAAAGAGCCCCCGGTTTCCCGAGGGCTCTTTCGCGTGGCGGAGGATAGGGGATTCGAACCCCTGAGGGCGTTAACCCAACCCGCGTTCCAGGCGAGCGCCATAGGCCACTAGGCGAATCCTCCGCAGATCAGCCTACCTGGACTGCGACCGCAATGCGAAATCGACGAACCGAAGTGTGAACCATCCCACTCCTGCTCGTCTCGGCAGCACGGATTCACTCCCCCACGGCACGCAGCCTCCTCACGGTGGAGCGTTCCGCGTCGTCGGTTTCGTCAACGGCCAGGCAGGCGAGCACCTCGGCGCGCCTCCTCTCGATGCTGCCGTCGGCGATCCACCCGGCCAACGTCTCCAGACGCGACCGAGTGATCGAATCGACCGGCTGATAGACGGAGAATGTCAGTCGTTGATTCTCCTGGGCGATCATCGTCGTCATCCGCAGCTTCAGGGTCCCCACGTAGGGATTCTCGATCGACTTCACCTGTCCGGGCGCCCGCCCGACATCTCCCGATTCCCACAGCTTCCGGAACTCCGGGTACCGGTTGAGACGGTCGAGAAGCAGGTTCCACTCCGGATCCTCGAGCGACTCGGCGTAGGCAGCCCGCAGCTTCGCCACCAGCATCCGCTTGTGATCGTCGATCGCGGAGAACGCTCGTGTCCATTCCGCGTTCTCGAAGGCCTGGATCGCACAGTTCCGGTCGCCGGGCACCAGCTCGTCCAGATCGGTCAGCAGGTACCTCTCCACGGGGTTGTAGGCGAGGACCGTGTACCGCGGGTCGGTGATCATCGCCGGCAGCGGCATCACCTCGTCGAGGAGGAGCCGCAGCTGCTCGTCGACTGCCGAGATCCCCGGGCGGGTCACTCGGTCGGGGTAGCCACCCAGCAGGAACAGATGAGCCCGTTCCTCTCGGTCGAGCAGCAGCGCCTCGGCGATGGCTTCGAGCACACTCTCCGACGGCTGCACGTCCCGCCCCTGTTCGAGCCAGGTGTACCAGCTCGTGCCGATGTTCGCGAGAACGGCCACTTCCTCCCGGCGCAGTCCGGGAACGCGCCGCCGCGTCCCGGCGGGCAGACCGACATCGCAGGGTCTGACCCTGTTGCGTCGCGAACGCAGGAATCGGCCGAGTTCCGAGGTTCTCACGTGTGCCATGACATCATTCTCGGCACATATCGTGGAGATCTTCCAGCGCCGTGCTGCTCTCATCCGAGTGGTGCCACCAACACCATGCACACGCCCTCCCGTCCCCTCCTGTACTCGCTCAGACTGGGTGCATGCGAATTTCCCCCGAACAGTCGATCCCCGCATCCGCACCCGCAGCCACCTCTGGAGTCAGCGCCGAGGCTGATCCGACTTCCCCGCCCACACTGTGGCCCCTGCACGTCGGAGCGTTCCTCGCCACCTACATGTTCTCCGTCTCCAACGTCGCCATTCCGGCGGTGAATGCGGCCCTGCGCATTGACGATTCGACATCAGCACTGGTGGTGGGGCTGTTCTCCGCGGCTTTCGGGGCCGGTCTGATCCTCTGCGGACGGATCGGCGACCGTTTCGGCCGCCGCCGGCTGTTCGTCGTCGGAACCGCGGCCCTGGTCGTCATCTCGACCTGTGTCGGTCTGGCCCCCGGACCGCTGGCCCTCCTCCTCGCCCGCACATTGCAGGGTCTCGCTGCCGCTGTGATGATGCCGCAGATCCTCGCAAGCTTCCAGCACGCCCTCTCGGGGCATGCCCGGCTGCGGGCCATCAGCCTCTTCGGCGCCTTCTCCGGGGTCGGGACCGTCGGCGGGCAGATCGTCGGTGGAGCCCTGATCTCCGCCTTCGGCGAAACCTGGGGGTGGCGGGCGGCTTTCCTCAGCTGCGGCGCGGTCGCCCTGGCCGCATTCCTCGGCTCGCTCAGGCTCACGGAATCGCGCAGCACTCATGCCAGCCCTCTCGACGTTCCGGGCGCTGTGCTCCTCGGAGTGGGCATGGTCGGCCTTGTCATCGGTCTGGCACTGGGACCGGTTTCCGGGTGGCTGCCGCTGCCGCTCGCACTGCTGATCGTGGCCGTCCTCGCCCTGATCGCGTTCGCGGTCTGGCAGAAGGTCGCCGAGGCGAGGGGACGTCATCCTCTCATCCCGCCGCAGGTCGTGCGGGTCCCCGCAGCATGGATCGGCATGCTCATGTCCTTCATGTTCTTCGGCGGGTTCGGGGCGTTCCTCTACAACTTCGCCCTCACCACGCAGGTCGGCCATGGGGATCCGGCGATCGTCTCCGGGCTGACCCTCGGTGCCTTCGCCGCATCCTTCCTTGTCGCGTCTCTCCTCGTTCCGCGCCTGAGCAGACGGTTCACGGGCCCGGGCACGATGCTGCTGGGCACCGGGCTGCAGATCCTCGGGCTGATCGGAACCGCCTCGGTGGCTCAGTTCGCCGATGCCGGCTGGAACGTCTGGTTCCAGCTTCCCGGAGTCATCCTCGGAGCGGGGCAGGCCCTGCAGTTCGGCCCATTGGTGGGAACCGTCGTCGGTGCGGTCCCGAACAGAGTCGCCGGGTTGAGCGGCGGTCTGATCTCCACGATGCAGCAGGCCGGCATCGCGGTCGGCGTGGCGCTCCTGGGCGCCCTGTTCCACATCTTCACCGTCCGCTTCGGCTTCGACACCGCGTTCTCCCTGGCCTGCCTGATCCAGATTCTGCTCGCCCTCGGCTTCGGTGCGGGGGCGGCTCGGCTCCTGCGGCTGACCCGACTCTGAGAGTTTCGAGAACTCTGTCGAACTTCTTCTGCCGACCTGTCGATCCGTCATAGTGTTGTTCGATGTAGTGCATGAGAGGGTCTCGACCGAGCCCTTCGCACACCGATATGACACGGGAGTCATCATGAAGTTCATGCTCATCATGCGCGCAGTCGACCAGGCCGCCGTGGACGCATTCGAGAAGACCGACTTCGAAGAGATCATCGCCGCCATGGGCAAGTACAACGAATCGATGATCAACGCCGGGGTCCTCGCCGACGGCGCCGGGCTCTCCGACGCCTCCGAGGGAGCCGTCGTCGACTTCAGCGAAGACGATCCGGTCGTCACCGACGGTCCGTACGGAGAGCTGCGTGAGCTGTTCAACGGGTTCTGGATCGTCGACGTGTCCTCGCAGGAGGAGGCGATCGAATGGGCGAAGCGCGCACCGCTCGGCGCGGGTTCACAGATCGAGGTCCGCAGGGTCACCGGCCCCGAGGACTTCCCCCAGGACAACGAATGGATCCAGAAGGAGCAGGAATGGGTCGCCGAGGGGAAGCTCGCCGGCAATTGACCCGATCCGCCGAGGCGGTCAGCCGCACGGTGGAGGCGACCTGGCGGATCGAGGCGGCGAAGATCATCGCCGCCCTGAGCCGCTATGTCGGCGACTTCGGCCTGGCCGAGGACCTGGCGCAGGAGGCCGTCGCCGAGGCGCTTCGCCAGTGGCCGGAGTCCGGAGTGCCGTCCAATCCGGCAGCCTGGGTGACCACCGTCGCCAAGCGCCGGGCGATCGACAACTGGCGGCGCCGGGACCGCCTCGACGACCGGGTGGCGATGATCGCGAGCGAGATGGAGATCGCTCAGAACGCCGCCGTGGACGAGCCGCCCTGGGATCCGGACACCATCGACGACGATGTCCTGCGCCTCATCTTCATCTCCTGCCACCCGGTGCTGGGGCGCGAGGCCCAGCTCGCCCTCACGCTGCGAGTCGTCGGCGGACTCACCAGCGAGCAGGTCGCTCGGGCGTTCCTCGTCCCCGTCTCCACCATCCAGCAGCGCATCGTGCGGGCGAAGAAGAAGCTGGCCGCTGCGCAGGTTCCCTTCGAACTTCCTCCGGCCGAGGATCGCGCCGAGCGCCTGAGCTCAGTCCTCGGCGTCCTCTACCTGATGTTCTCCGAGGGGCACGTGGCGGCATCGGGCCCCGATTGGATGCGCCCGGAGCTCGCCATGGACGCGCTGCGGCTGACGCGCGTCACCGCTGGGCTGCTGCCCGGAGAACCCGAGGTCCACGGGCTCGTCGCCCTGATGGCGTCGACCGCCGCCCGCTTCCCCGCCCGGGTCCGGCCGGACGGTCGCCCCATCCTCCTTGCCGATCAGAACAGGGCGCGGTGGGACCGGTCGCTCATCCACCTCGGCGAGCGCTCCCTGCGCACCGCACTGGCGCTGCGGGAGGCTCGCGGCGCGTATACCGTGCAGGCGCAGATCGCGGCGGTCCACGCCGAGGCGACCGACGTCGCCTCCACCGACTGGACCCGGATCGCGGTACTCTACTCCGATCTCAATCGCGCCGCGCCCTCGCCCGTGACGGAGCTCAACCGCGCAATCGCGATCGCCGAGGCGGACGGCCCCCTGGCGGGACTGCGCGTCGTGGACGAGCTCGCCGCCTCCGGCGCACTGGCGACGTTCCACCTCATTCCCAGCGTGCGCGGAGAGCTGCTGTCTCGCCTCGGCCGTGCCGAGGAGGCTCGTGCCGAGTTCGAGCGGGCTGCGGACCTGGCGACGAACGAGCGCGAACGCGAGGTCCTCCGGGCGAAGGCCCGGCGACCGGCCGGACCCTGACCGTGCTACGCCCGGATGGCATCGATGATCCTGACCCGGGTGGCGACGATCGCGGGCACCAGCCCGGCCAGTGCCCCGACGCCGATCGACACCAGCAGGCCGACGGCCACCGCGATGAACGGCACCTGCGGCGGAGTCGTCATTCCCTCGAACACGACGTTCATGACGAATGGAGCCTTGAGGATGAGGACGGCCCCGAGCACTCCCACCGCACCCGCCACGGTGGTGGCGACGACGCTCTCCATCATCACCGAGAAGAAGATCCGCACACTCGTCGCCCCGAACGACCGGCGGATGCCGATCTCCCGGATCCGCTGCTGAATCGTCACCAACGAGATGTTGAGCAGCCCGAGCATGCCCATGAACAGAATGAGGATGCTGATGACGAGCAGGACGTTCTTCACCGGTCCCAGGCTGTCGGCCATATCGGCGGCGAAATCCGACCGGTAGGACTGGACATCCGCGTCGGGCAGCTGCCGCTTGAGATCGGTCGTCACCTGTTCGCCCAGTTCCGCCGCCGCTTCCGGCGGGAACCACATCTCGAATTCGGTGGGGCTCGTGATCCCCTCCCCGAACCGAGAGGAATGTTCACTGAGCGCGTACAGGCTGCCGATCTCGGCGTACGCCGGTGATTCGACTGCGCCGATGACCGTGGCCTTGAGCCCTCCCTGCCCGGGCAGGTCGATCGTGGCGGGAAGCTGAGCGGGGTCGATTCCGTACTCGTCGAGGAAGAACGTGTCCGCGACCACCGGCGGCGACATGTTCTCCCTGTCGTCTTGCGTGAACCAGCGCCCGTATTCGGGCTCGAGCCGACGCATCACGTTGAAGCTGGGGTCGACGACGTACAGCGTGGCATCGACCGAGCCCGACGGACCGGGAATGGACGCCTCGCTCTGCCCGTAGGCCGAGTAGTAGGAGATTCCGAAGCGCTCGGCCGAATTGTCGAGCGCCGCCCTGACCTTCGCGGCGTCGGACTCGGTGGTCGCCTCGGACGGATCGTAGATGGAGAAGGTGTACGTGGTGTCGCGCCCGGCCTGCTTCTCGTACTCGTCGGCCAGGCCCTTCTGCATCATGTCGCCGAATCCGACGACGAGAGTCAGCGCACAGACGGCGACCCCGACGCCGATGAGCGACATGAGGACGCGCACCTTGTGCACGCGCAGTTCCTGCCAGGCCTCGACGACGGAGGCGAAGAAGCTCGTGATCATGGTCGCTCACCTGCGACCGCCTCGGCGGGTGGGGCGAGGGCCGCGAGCGCCTCGGGGGCGACGTCCGCGGTCACGGGGTGCAGCTGTCCCCGGTGGAGGGAGAACCGCCGGGAGGCCATGGCGGCGACGCTGAGATCGTGGGTGATCGTGATCAGCGCGCTTCCCGATTCTCGGGTGATGCCGTCGAGGATGCCCATCACCTGCTGCCCCGTCTCGACGTCGAGGGCGCCCGTGGGCTCGTCGGCGAGCACCAGCCGCGGCTGGCGGACCAGGGCTCGCGCGATCGCCACCCGCTGCTGCTCGCCGCCGGAGAGACGGTTCGGCTTCATATCCAGCCGGTCACCGAGGCCGAGACGGCCGAGCATCTCGGTCGCGATCTGCCTCCGGTTGCGGAACTCCCGACCTGAGCCGTACATGAGAGGAGCTTCGACATTCTCCAGCGCCGTGCGTCCGGGCAGGAGGTTGAATTGCTGGAACACGAACCCGATCTGCCGTCCGCGGATCCGTGCCGCCGTGCTGCGCGGGATCTGCTGCACGGGTGTGCCGTCGAAGTCCATCTCTCCGGTCGTCGGCGCATCGAGGAGCCCGAGGATATTGAGCAGAGTCGATTTGCCGGTGCCGGAGCGGCCGACGACGCCGATGTGCTCTCCGGCGCCGACCTCGAGGTTGATGTCGGCGAGGATCGTGAGGATCCGCCCCTCGCCGATCGGCACGGAGCGGGAGACATGGCGCAGTGACAGGAGCGACGGCAGGGGCTCCTGCTGAGGTGAGAGTTCCTGAGATGAGTGCGGCCGCATGCTCAGAACCCGCCGCCTTCCCCGTATTCGACGCCCATGTCGCCGATATCCCCCTGGCCGTCCATCTCTGCGGCGTCGGGCTCGGTGCCGGGAACGAACTCCTCGATCTGCTCGCCCTCCTCCAGGCCCTTCTTCACCTCGACCATCGCGCCGTCGTTGAGTCCGACTTCGATCTCGCGCTCCTGGGAGGCACCGGTCTCGTCGACGACCCACACGGTGCCGGCGTCGGTGAGACCGCGCACCGCGGTGACCGGGACGACGATTGCATCCTCGACAGATCCGGCTTCGACCACCATGGTCAGGGCAAGATTGTTGTAGACCGTCACCGTCGAAGGGATCGTGCAGGTCAGCTGCGGCCCCTCAGAGGAGTCGCCGGAACCCGAGCCCTCGGGGGCTGGCGACTCGCCATCTGCACCGCCGGGTGTCCCGGCAGCGCTGCCGCGCACCGTGCCGTCGCCCTGGTCGAGCCGCAGCTTCTCGCAGTCGAAGGGCTTCGGTCCGTCGGTGATCGTGATCGCAGCGGTCTCCGGCAGCTGGGGGATCCGGTAGAGATCGGCGGGCTCGATGGCCGCCCTGGCCGTGAACGACCGCTTCCGCAGCTCGGTGACCTCGGTATCCGCGGACACGGAGTCGCCCAGTTCGATCTGGAAGTCACCGACGGTTCCATCGTCGGGCGCCACGACCGTGTGATAGCGGAGCCGGGAAGGTTCCGGGCTGCCGGCGCTCGCCTCCTCCTCGCCCGAACCGCCCTCCTCCGTCGCGGTTCCGCTGGGTTCGGCAGGTGCCTCGGCGGCGCCCTCGGTGACGACCTGGAAGAGCTCGGCGCCTTCGAGTACCTCGTCGCCGGGTTCGACGAAGAGGTGATTGACCTTGCCGTCGTGCTTCGCCTTCACCGCGGTCGGCGCGTCGACGGCGATCGTGCCTTTGAGCTCCAAGGTGTTCGAGATGCTTCCGCGCTCGGCGGTCACCACCGACGCTTCGGGTGTTCCGGTCGCATCGAGGTCATCGAAGGAGTCCCCTGCGGTCGGTTTGAACGCGATCCAGGCAAGCAGCGCGGCGATGACGACGAGAACGAAGAGGAAGGCGAGGGGCAGGATGATGCGACGAAAGACGGTCATGGTTCCTCGTGGGGAGCGGGGATGAGTCAGACCCACCCTATACAGGCGTTGTCGGGAACCGAGGCAGGAGACAGTCACGACCCCATAACGGTCCCCGCCGAGGCGTCCGGGCAGTCTCGTTTTGTGTCCCGCCGAGGGTCTCGACTAGACTGATCGACGGCTCCCCGTGCGGCGTCATCTTGTGAACTCCCCCAGGGCCGGAAGGCAGCAAGGGTAAGCGAGCTCTGGCGGGTGCACGGGGAGTCCTCTATTCCCAGATCACAATTCCACAACATCACCCGCGCACTTCCTCCCAGGTCAGCCGTGGTCCGTTCTGGAGTTACCGAAGAGTTGCGCCGTCATTCCTCACTTTTCTGACTACCAGCGTGATCGACGATCATTACCATGGAATGCAGTCTGCATTTCCCTGTTCGAACGAGGATCCCGGTATTGTCACCCACGAAATTCCGCGGGACCGTCGCTGCTCTCGCAGCAGTGGCGCTTCTCGCCGCATGCACGCCGTCGGACTCCGACCCTGACTCCACCCGCAAGGAAGCGGCAACCTCTCAGGCCTCCCCCCACCCGGTCTTCCGGATCGCCGATGTCGACGACGCGGACCCGGCGGACTCAGCGGCTTCGGGCTCGACCGCCGAAGCGACTTCGTCTCCCTCGAGCACGGCCACTGCCCAGCCGATCGGTGAGGTCGTGAAGACCGGCGCCGAGGTCGACCTCGAACCCGGCAGACGCATCAGCTTCAGCGTCGAAGGCGCCGAGCTGACCGGTATCAGCTTCAGCGATGCCGACCATCCCCGCATGAGCGCCGATCCCGGCGTGTTCCTCGACGCCTCCGGAACCTCCCTCGACCCCGAGTCGGATGACGAGGCGAAGGCGGGGTCGTCGACTCCGGTCGAGTCGCCGTCCGCCGAATCCACGTCCACCCCGACGGAAGGCTCCTCAGAGGACGACTCCGACGAGATCTCGGCACCGCCGGAGTCCGCCCAGTGGATCTCCGAGTACGATCTCGTCGCCGACAGCACCTACGAACTCACCGCCACGGCCACGACGCCCGACGGGCAGGAGCACGAGTTCACCTCGGCGGTCAAGGTCACGGACACCGATGCCTCGGCGATGGCGGTGCGCACGGTCCTCTCCGACGATCAGACGGTCGGCGTGGCCGCTCCGATCATCCTCACGTTCGCCTCGACCGTGTCGAAGAAGTACCGCGACGACGTCGAGCGCCGCCTCTCGGTCGAGGTCGCGGACGAGGACGGGAAGGAACGCACGGTCGAGGGCTCGTGGGCGTGGCTGCCCGACGATCCGCAGTCGCGGCTGCACTTCCGCCCCAAGGAGTATTGGCCCGCCCACTCCAAGGTCTCCGTCGACGCTCCACTGAAGAACGTCCCGACGGCCAAGAGCCGGGTCGGCGGGAACGATCTGACGATCGACTTCGAGATCGGCCGCGAGCAGATCGTCGAGGCGAGCGCCAAGACCCATCGCATGGTCGTCACCCGCGAGGGCAAGGAGATCATGAACTTCCCGACCTCGCTCGGCTCGCCCCAGGCACCGTCGTACAACGGCATCCACGTCGTGATGTCGAAGCATCCGAACTACACGATGACCTCGGAGCGCTGGGACTACGAGACCCCGACCCAGTGGGCGGTGCGCATCCACAACAACGGCGAATTCGTCCATGCCGCTCCGTGGTCGACCGGTGCGCAGGGTTCGCGCAACGTCTCCCACGGCTGCATCAACCTGAGCACGGCGCGGGCCAAGGAGTACTACGACACCGCCATCTACGGGGATCCCGTCGTCATCAAGGGCTCCTCGGTGGACCTGTCGACCAAGGCCAGCGACATCTCCGACTGGGTCTACGACTGGGACGAGTGGAAGAAGCTGAGCGCGCTCGACTGAGCGTCGGAGCGCGCTCTGGCCGCTTCTACCCCTTCGCCTTCTTCACGGCCTCGTCGATCATCGGCACGTAGCGCTCGAGTGCCCACGGCACGGTCAGCGGGTTGATGATCGACGATCCGGTGACGAACGCCTGGTCCTCCGGGGCGACGACGGCCCCGGACTTGATGGCCGGGATGTTCGAGTAGACGCTCTGGGACTCGATCTTCTTCCTGCTCGCGGGATCGGAGTAGAAGGTGAAGATGAGGTCCGAGTTCTTCAGCTTGTCGGCGTTCTCCAGCCCGATGAGGGCGGAGTCGGTGCCCGGCGCGTCAAAGTCCTTCTTCAGGGTCTCGATGACCGGGTCCGGTTTCAGGCCGAGTGCGGAGACCATCGCGACACGCTGCTCGTCGGGGTAGAAGACGCCGAGGGTGCCGGGCCCGTTGTTGTAGATGTAGGAGAAGGTCAGGCCCTCGTATTCGGGACGCTTCGCCTCGGCGAACTGCTTCTTGATGTCCTGGACGAGCTCCTCGGATTCGGGCTCCTCGCCCAGCGCCTTCCCGATCGTCGTGATCTGCTGATCCCATTCGATCGTCCACGGCTGCTTGGGGTAGGCGACGGTCGGGGCGATCGCATCGAGCTGCTTGTACTGCTCGGGGGTGATGCCCGACCAGGGAGCGAGGATGACGTCGGGGTCGAGCTCCGCGATCTTCTCGACGTCGAGTTCGGTGGCGCCCTGGAACTGTTCGGGCAGCTTGTCCCCGGCCTTCGTCACGGCCTCGTGGATCCACGGCAGGTAGCCGGTGTCGTCGCTGCCCCACGGGTAGGACTCCATCCCGACCGGCGTCTTGCCCAGTGCGATGGCGGTCTCGGCCGAGCCCTGGCCGAGCGTGACGACCCGCTCGGGCTCCTTCTCGATGACTGCCTTGCCGAATGCGTGCTCGATCGTCACGGGGGTGAAGCCGGAATTCGCGGCCTTCTCGGTTGCGTGTTCGTTCTGACTGCACGCGCTCACGGAGAGGGCCAGCGCAAGGGCCGCGCCTGCTGCCGCGGCTCGGCGGATGAGTTGAACTGTCATTCTTGCCTTTCGTCGATGGGAACCGGGCCCATTCCCGGTTTACATAGGCAAGGCTAACTTAACTTTGCGGAGATGGGGAAACGCGGACGTCATGGTCGTCGCAGAATGACGACGGGATGCCCACTCGCCGAGGTGGGGCTCGGGTCCGTCTGCTCAGAGCAGAAAGCCTCGCCTCGCGGTGCCGCGGACCCTATGCTCGCTTCATGGACGTTCATCAGCCGCCACTGCTGCGCGAAGCACTGGGTCGGGTCCTGCGACTGCGCAGGACCGAGCTGGGCCTGACTCTCGCGCAGGTGTCCGAGCGATCCGGCGTCTCCACGCAGTACCTCTCCGAGGTCGAACGCGGACTCAAGGATCCCTCGTCCGAGGTCATCGAAGCGATCGCGGTCGTCCTCGGCCTCGTCCTCCCGCAGGTTCTCATGCTCGTGGCGGTCGGCATCCAGCGCGGTTCGCTGCAGCTGGAGCTGGCGAATCTCTCGAATCTCTCGTCGACGATGACGCCGACGCCGATGCCCGCCTCCGGCCAGGCCCGGCTGTCGCTCGCGGCGTGAGCGCCTGGAGCACGAAGCACCCGCCGTCTGAAGTCAGAGGACCTGGTCGACGAGGCCGAACTCCTTGGCCGCCCGGGCAGTCAGGACCAGATCACGGTCGAGGTCGGCGTGGATCTGCTCGACGGTTCGTCCGGTGTCGGCGGCGAGCATCTCCTCGACTTCACGTCGCTGCCGCACGATCTCGTCGGCGGCGACGATGAGGTCGGGGATTGTTCCGCGGGCCGCCTCGGCGTGGGGTTGGCGCAGCACCGCCCGAGCGTGTGCGAGCATCGAGCGCTGCCCGGGCTCACCCGCGGCAAGCAGCACCGCCGCATCGGCGGCCGCCTGGCCCACACACGTGGTCGCCACCGGCGCCCGGACGTGCTGCATCGCGTCGTAGACGGCGGTCATGGCCGTCAGGGATCCGCCCGGGGAATTGATGTACATGTGGATGGGCAGCTCCTGGCTCGTCGACTCACAGTGGAGAAGCTGCGCGATGACGGTGTTCGCGACGCCGTCATCGATCGGGACGCCGAGGTAGATGATCCGGTTCCCGAGCAGGTGGGAGTAGACGTCGACGATCTTCTCACTGTTGCCCGAACGGTCGACGACGTGCGGGATCGTGTACTGGCTCATGATGTCGCTCCGTTCGAGGCGGGGCGGATTTTGGTCCCTGTCCCCGGGGATGCGGCAGTGGTCGACGCCGGACCTGGATGGATGCCGCGACCGATCGAGCCGAACAGATCGGCGGGTGAGTTCACGATGCGATCGATGAGTCCATAGTCGAGTGCCTGACTCGCCGAGAACCATTTGTCGCGCAGGGAATCGGCGAAGATGCGGTCGTAGCTCTGCCCCGTCGCCTCGGCGATCCTGCGGAGGACCGAGTCCCGGACTTCGCGCAGGTCGTCACCCTGCAGTTCGATGTCGGCGGCCGCACCGCCGATCCCGGACGACCCCTGATGGAGGAGGATGCGTGCGTGGGGCAGCGCCACCCGCTTGCCAGGCGTTCCCATCGTGAGGACGAACTGCCCCGCCGAGGCGGCCCAACCGAAGGCAATGGTGACGACGTCGTTGGGGAGGGTGTCGATCACATCGGCGATCGCGTGCATCATCGGCACCGACCCGCCGGGTGAGTTGATCCAGAGGAAGATGTCGGCATGCGGGTCCTCGGCGCTGAGCAGGATGAGGCGGGAGACGATCTCCATGCCGTTCTCGTCGCGCAGCTCCCCGTTGAAGACCACGGAGCGGTAGGCGTAGAGCATCCGCTGGGATTCGGGGATGGGCGTCACCGTGGACTTCTCGTCGGTGTCGGTCCATGTCGGGAGGAGCGGCGGGGTGGTCGGTGGGGTTGCGGTCTGCGTATTCATGCCTCCACAGTGACAGTGAAGCCGGGGGCTCAGAAGCCCTTTCTGCCCTCAGCGGTCAGGTTCTGCCCTCAGCAGGATGACCTGGGCCGACCTCCATGATGGTGGACGTCAGCCCTGAGAGGGCCAGCCGTTGGGCTTGCAGCCGCCCAGGCCCTTCGTCTGCTGCTGCATGAGCGGGGCGAGCTCGCCCCGACCGGGGCATGACTTGTGGCCGTGGCCGAGTGCGTGCCCGACCTCGTGGTTGATGAGGTACTGGCGGTACTGCGTGAGGTCGTCGAACTCGTCGGTGGCGCTCACCCAGCGCTTCGCATTGAGGATGACATTGGAGCCGTTGCGGCAGGAGAGTTCGCCCATCGTCCGCAGCGGCAGGCACATGGCGTCGACGGTGTCGGGACTCGCGATGCTGATCATCGCATCCTGGCCCTTGTCCACGAGTTCGATCGAGACGTCGTCGATGTCCTGCCAGCCGCGTTCGTCCTGCAGGGTCTCCATGATGAATGCCGCCGCTTCGTCGGCATCGATGGGAAGGCTGTCCTCGACGCGGACGGCGACGGTGAACGTCCTGCCCTCGTCGCGATTGGGCCCGATCTCTCGCGACGGCCTGTCCCATTCGCCGCTTCCGCCGGTGGGGATGTCGTCCTCGGTCACTTCGACCGGTGCGGCCGTCGGAGTCTCCACCGTGGGAGCGGCGAGCGTCTCGACCGCCACCGGTGTCGGCCGGGTCTCCTGCTTCTGCTCGGCGGCCGGAGCGCATGCGCTCACCGCCACCAGCCCCGCGGCCGCCAGCATTGCAGCAGCGGCCGGTCTCACAGCAGGGCCGGGGAACGTCGAACTAGAAGGTGAAGGCACAGCACGAGTCTAGCGTTTGCGAGGCTCCCGCTCAGAGCTCGAGCTCACCGCCCGGTCCGCGCAGGCGCGCGTGCAGTCGATGCTCGGGACCGTCGACCACCTCGGCGTCACCGGCACCCAGGGTCTCGAGCGCTCGGCGAGTGGCTGCGACGTCCGGGGACTCGACCGAGAACTCGAGGAGTTCGACGCTCGGCAGATCGGCCTCGGCGGGATGGACCGAATCGAGCCAGTCGATGAGGAACGGTTGCGTGCCCTTGTCCGGCAGAGGCGTGCGACTGGTCAGACGCCATTCGAGCAGGATGCCGTCCATGGTCTCCCGCGACATGTCCATCACCTCACCGAAGTCGACGCCGTCGGTGTTGGCCCCGGCCACCTTCGCGGCGAAGGCCGGCGGGTGGATCGCCCACGTCTGCAGGGTCAGACCCTCGGCCAGGTGCGCGTCCAGGGGCAGGGTCCCGTCCTCCGGTCGCTCCTGCGCGGGATCCGGGCCGAGGATCTCGAGGTAGACGCGCGCCCCGGGAGCCCAGCCGACGGGCTTGAGGCCGACGAGGTGGTTCGCCGTCCCTCTGCCCGGGTGGCGACCGCCGGCGACGGCACGGACCCCGGTGCGTCGTTCGAACTCGGCAACGCCCTCCTCGAGCGCGGGCACCGTCACGATCAGATGATCGAGGTGCGCCGGGATGCGCGTCGGCCGCTGCGGGTTCGTGTCGTTCAGATCGTCCATGATCCACCAGGTCCTTTCAGAGTGGCGTGCAGGGACTCGGCGTCGCCGGTCTCCACCTCGATCGTAGCGTTCAGGGAGCTCAGAGCGCTGCGGGTCTCAGTGACGCGTGGCGTCGACGCCCAGAATGCTTCGAGGACCACCGTCGGCATCGTCCGCTCGGCGGGGTGCGGCGAGTCCTTCCAGTCGATGAGGAAGGGCTGAATCCCGCCGAGCGCCAGCGGGGTGCGCCGGGTCAGCCTCCATTCGAGGACTGCGCCGTCGGGAGTGCGCCGGGTCATGTCGTGGACCTCGCCGAGGTCGACGTGCGGTGCCGCCGCACCCGCTTCGGTGCCCGCCGCACGCGCCGCGGCGACCACGTCGTCGAAGTCGTGCGGCCGGATGGCCCATCTCTGCACGGTCGGCTCCGTGATCCCCGCTAGCCTGGCGGCGGCGAGTCGCGGGTCCTGCTTGGGGTCGGGGCCGATGATCTCGAGGTAGATGCGGCGAGGCGCCGAGCCCGGCACACCGCGCTCGCGCTCGAGGGTGAGGCCGAGAAGCGCATTGGCCGTCCCCAGACCCGGGTGGGAGCCGCCCGGGACGGCACGCACCCCGAGGTTCTCCGCGAATTGCTCAACACCTCGACCGAGATCCGGGACGGCGATGACAAGGTGATCGAAGTGCTCGGGTACCAACATGTCTCAATATTAAGCGCGCAGTTGACCGCAGCCCTCGGCGTGCGTTTAACTCAGTGCATGCAGAAGCACACGGGCACACGAATGTGGTGGCGCCGCCTCCACATCGACTTGAAGTTGGTCGCCAGCTCAGATTGTTGAGCTAAATTACCTCCAAGTCAGTCCGTTGAGGTGTGCGCTTCCCCACGCCTCTGACACTTCCGCCAACCGACTTCCCGGGAACACCTGCGTTCCCGCTGCCCCAAAGGACCACTCTCCATGACGGACCTCCGTCCCTCCGCCTCGGCGCGCACGATCGACCGCCGCAGCATTCTCAGTCTCGGACTGGGGCTGGGCACTCTCATCACCTTGAGCGCCTGCACCCCCACCGACGACGCCCCGCTGGCCGAGGGCGCACCGGTCCAGGGCGGGGTGCTCAAGTACTTCGAACCCCAGACCTGGACGCTGCTCTACCCGCCGTCGGTCGGGTTCTACCCCAACGGCGGCATCATGAACAACATCTCCGCCCGGCTGCTGTGGCAGGATCCCACGACGCTGGAGCTCCACCCGTGGCTGGCCACGGAGCTGCCGGAGGTGAATGCGAACGCCACCGAATACACCTTCACGATCCGCGGTGGCGTGACCTATTCCGACGGCTCACCGCTGACTCCTGCGAACGTCGCCAGGAACTTCGACCTCTTCGGCCTAGGCGACGAGGCGCGGACCCTGCCCGTGTCGGAGCAGATCTCGAACTACGAGCGCAGCGAGGTCCTCGACGGTTCGCGGGTCCGCTTCCACTTCAGCGCCCCCTCCCCCGGCTTCGCGCAGGCGACGTCGACGATGAATGCCGGTCTCCTCGCCGATTCGACCCTCGGCCTCGACGCCGAGGGCTTCGGACCCGGCGGCGCAACGGGCATCCACACCTGCGGACCATTCCACATCACCGCTGAGTCGATCGGCACGAAGCTCTCCGTCCGCGCCCGCGACGACTACGACTGGGCCCCGCCGCATCTGGCGCACCAGGGCCGGCCCTATCTCGACGGCATCGACTACCTCGTCAACAACGAGTACTCGGTGCGCATCGGGGCCGTCCTCTCCGGTCAGGCCGACGGCGTGCGCGACGTCCAGGCGCCCGACGAGGCCCGGGTCGAGGAGCAGGGACTGCGTCTCTACGCGAAGCCCACCAACGGCATCAACAACGGCATCAACTTCCGGTTCCGCCACCCCCTGCTCGCCGACATCCGCGTCCGCCGGGCCCTCATCGCAGCGATCGACCGGACCGAGATCGTCGACAAGCTCTTCACCCCCAACTTCCCGCTGGCAACAGGCGTGGTGGCGAAGGGGGCGATGGGCTACAAGGACCAGTCCGGGGCCTGGAAGCACAACCCGACCGAGGCCAACCGTCTCCTCGACGAGGCCGGCTGGGGCCAGCGCAATGCCGAGGGCTACCGGGTCAAGGACGGCCAGGTCCTGGCGCTCGTCGTCAACACCGCCCTGCCGCAGCCGCGCTCGAACGAGGTCCAGACGCTGATCCAGCAGCAGCTGCGCCACGTCGGGGTCCGCCTCTCGATCAACCCCGGTGACCAGAGCAAGCAGACCCTGGACTCGCTCAGCCTCGATGAGATCCAGATCTACCACTCGATGGTCGCCCGCGCCGAGTACGACAACCTCCGCAGCAACTACGCCTCGGTCAACCGTGACGTGTTCCTCAACGGAACCGGACGTGACGATGCCGAGGATTCCACCGTCGACCCCGAGATCGACCGACTCCTCGAGGAGCTCGCCACCGAACCGGTGAGAGCGAAGAGGCAGGAGGCCGCCGAGAGGTTCCAGGACTACCTCGTCGAGAAGGCATACGTGCTGCCGTTCTTCGAGGAGCCGCAGGTCTTCTCCTTCCGCCGCCGGGTCAACGGCTTCGAAACCGAACCGGTGGGCCGCCCGTCCTTCTACAACACATGGTTGGCAGACGAAAATGCTAGTTGACACCAAGTACCTCTTCCTGCGCCTGGGGCAGGCCATCCTGGTCCTGCTCCTCGCGTTCACCGCGGCGTTCGTGCTGCTCAGCCTCATCCCCGGCGACGGCGTCACCGCCCGCTTCGCCGATCCTGCGCTGGGGCTGTCGGCCGACCAGATCGCTGCGATCCGGGAGGAGACCGGCGCCGACTCTCCCGCCCTCAGCCGCTATCTGCTCACTCTCGCAGGATTCCTCGCCGGGAACTTCGGCTTCTCCGTGCAGACGGGCGCGGCGGTGTCGACGATCGTCGCGGCGGCCCTGCCCTCGACCGCGGTGCTGGCCCTGTCCGGGTTCGTCACCGCCCTCGTGCTCGCGGTGATCATCGCCGTGCTCGCCACCTACGGACCGACCTCGGGACCGCTGCGGTGGGTGCGCCGGGCCCTCGACGCGACGCCCAGTCTCTTCATCTCGATCCCCGTGTTCTGGCTGGGCATCCTCCTCATCCAGGTGTTCTCCTTCCAGCTCGGCCTCGTCTCCGTCGTCGAACCCGGATCCGCCGAGGCGCTGGTCCTGCCCACGCTGACCGTGGCTGTCCCGCTGTCCGCCCCGATCGCGCAGGTCCTCATCCGCTCCATCACCGAGGTGAAGACCTCCCCCTTCGTCAAGGTCACCCAGGCCAAGGGCGCCTCCGAACCATGGATCCTCGTCCATGCCGTCGCCCGCAACGCGATCCTGCCCGGACTGACGATCATCGGACTCATCTTCGGCGAGCTCGTCGCCGGCGCAGTCGTCACCGAGACGGTGTTCGGCCGCAACGGCATCGGCCAGATCACGGCCCAGGCGGTGACCCACCGCGACAACCCGATCCTGCTCGCCGTCGTCGTCATCGCCACCTTCGGCTACGTGCTCATCAACCTCATCGTCGACCTGCTCTACCCGGTCATCGATGTGCGACTGCGCGGCAACCGGACGTCCACCCTCGCTCAGGTCGGCACGGCCGAGGACACGGGACCGGCCGAACCGGTCAGCGGCAACTTCGCAGGAGGCAAGGAATCATGAGCACCATACCCGCACTGACGCCGAAGGCCCGTCGGGGCCGCGCCACCCGCGAACTGTTCGGCCCGGCCACGATCGTCTCCGGTCTGGTCATCCTCATCGCGGTCCTGTGGGCGCTCTTCCCCGCCCTGTTCACCCACCACGATCCCAATGACGGCGGGGACACCGCCGCGCTGCTCGCCCCCAGCCTCGAACACTGGTTCGGCACCGACCAGACCGGCCGTGACGTCTTCACCCGCGTCGTCTACGGGGCTTCCCAGTCCCTGCTCGCCGCCCTCGTGGCCGTGGGCGTCGGTCTCGTCGTCGGCTCCGCCATCGGTCTCATCGCGGGCTCCCGCCGCGGGTGGATCGACGATGTGCTCATGCGCTTCATCGACGTGCTGCTCTCGATCCCCGCGATCCTGCTCAGCCTCTCGATCGTCATCGTGCTCGGCTTCGGCACGATCAACGCGGCCATCGCCGTCGGTGTCACTGCGATCGCCCAGTTCGCCCGCCTGTCCCGCGCCGAGGCGGTGAGGATCAACACGAGCGACTTCGTGGCCGCGGCCTATGGCTCAGGCGGCTCATTCTTCTCCGTTCTGTACCGGCATGTGCTGCCGAACTCGATCTCCCCGGTGCTGTCCCTGGCCGTGCTCCAGATCGGCTCCGCGATCCTGCAGATCTCCACCCTCGGATTCCTCGGCTACGGCACCCCGCCACCGACCCCGGAATGGGGACTGATCATCGCCGAAGGCCGCAACTTCGTCGCCACCGCGTGGTGGCTGACGGTCCTGCCCGGCCTCATCGTCATGGCCATCGTCCTGGCCACTCATCAGATCGGCAACACTCTGCGAAAGGCCACGTCATGACCGCTTCCGCTCTGGCGACCTCCCGGTCGACGCAGTCGACCCCAGCGGGTTCCTCCGCATCCGCGCCCCTGCTCGCCGTGCGCGGTCTCCAGGTCGACTACTCCCACGGACGCCGTCACAGAGGGGACGATTCCTCTCCCGCCGTCGACGGGGTCGATCTCGAGGTCCGGCCCGGATCGATGACCGCCGTAGTCGGGGAATCGGGATCGGGCAAGTCGACGACCGCGAACGCGGTCATCGGCCTCCTCCCCGAGTCCGCGCGGGTCACGGCCGGGCGGATCCACCTCGGCGAGGTGTCGCTGACGGACCTGCAGGCCTCCGGGTGGCACGGGATCCGCGGCAGCCAGATCGGCTATGTGCCGCAGGACCCGGGCAACTCGCTCAATCCGCTGCAGACGATCGGGAAGTCCGTCGCCGAGGCGCTGCGCATCCATAAGCGGGCCGACGCGAAGAGCGCCCGCGCCCAGGTCATCGAACTGCTGGCGAAGGTCGGCATCGACCGACCGGAGCTGCGCGCCGACCAGTTCCCGCACGAGCTCTCGGGCGGGATGCGTCAGCGCGTCCTCATCGCCTCCGCGATCGCGCTGCGACCGCGCCTGCTCATCGCCGACGAACCGACTTCGGCGCTTGACGTGACCGTGCAGAAGCAGGTCCTCGACTTGCTCGACGACCTCCGTGCGGAAACCGGGATGGGCATCCTCTTCATCACCCATGACCTCGCCGTCGCCGGCGAGCGCGCCGACGAGGTCGTCGTCATGCAGGCCGGTCGCGTCGTCGAGGCGGGGCCCGCGGCCCAGGTCTTCGGCGCCCCTGCCACCGACTACGCCGCGCGGCTGCTCGCCGACGCACCCGCATTGATGACGAAGTCGCGGCGCACCGCTGTGACCTCCGCCTCGTCGCGGCCGTTCGTCTCCGTCGAGAACCTCACCCAGGTCTATGCGCGCAGCCAGAACCAGGTCATCGGCGTCGAGGAGGTCTCGTTCACCGTCGACCGCGGCACCACGCTGGGGATCGTCGGCGAATCGGGATCGGGCAAGACGACGACGGGCAAGGCCCTGACCGGGTTCCTCACCCCGCAGTCCGGCCACCTGCGCGTCGGCGACTTCGACGCCGCGAACCTCGGACAAGGATGGTCCGCGCGCCGGCACCGTCTCGACTTCCGCCGCACGGTCCAGCTGGTCCACCAGAACCCGTACTCGGCGCTCGATCCGAAGTTCTCCATCCGGCAGACGCTGCTCGAGCCGTTGCGCAACTTCGGCATCGGGTCGCGCGGAAGCCGACCCGAGCTGGTGGCGCAGATCCTCGACCGGGTCGCCCTGCCGAGCTCCTTCCTCGATCGTCGCCCTCGCGAGCTCTCCGGGGGACAGCTGCAGCGAGTCGCGATCGCCAGGGCGCTCATCGCCGGCCCCGAGCTGGTCGTCTTCGACGAGGCCGTCTCCGCCCTCGACGTCACCGTGCAGGCCCAGATCCTCGCGCTCCTCGACGATCTTCAGAAGGAGCTCGGGCTGACGTACGTCTTCATCTCCCACGACCTCGCCGTGGTCCGGCAGATCGCTGATACCGTGGCGGTCATGTCTCAAGGGCACCTGGTGGAGAGCGGACCGACCGAGGAGCTGTTCGCGCGGCCGCAGACCGGTTACACCCGAACGCTGTTGGACGCGATTCCGCGCCCGGTGGTGGGTGCATGACCCTGGTTCCACCGGGCCCCGGGCTCGGCTTCTTCACCCGCTTGCTCGAGGACGTTCCGGCCGACCAGCGCTACCGGTTCGCCGTCGAGCAGATCCAGCAGGCCGAGGCCCATGGCTTCGACTCCGCCTGGGTCGCCCAGCACCATTTCTCCGCCGCTGAAGGCGGCCTGCCCTCCCCGCTCGTCTTCCTCGCCCATGCCGCCGCCCGCACCTCGCGGATCCGCCTGGGCACGGCGATCATCACGTTGCCGATGGAGAATGCCGTGCGCCTGGCCGAGGACATCGCGGTCACCGACGTCCTTGCCGAGCATCGCCTCGAGATCGGCCTCGGATCCGGCGGAAACCCTCACTCGTTTCCGGCTTTCGGGACGAGCTTCGACGACCGCCGCGAGGTCTTCGCCGCCCATCTCTCGACGGTGAGGACCCTGCTCTCCGGCGGTTCCCTGCCGACCGGGCACCAGCTCTATCCGCGACCGTTCGACGGATTGGCCGCGCGCCTGTGGCAGGCCACGTTCTCCGCGGCCGGGGCGGCGGCTGCAGGCGCGGCCGGGGACGGTCTGATGCTCTCGCGAACGCAGCCGCGGCCGGAGGGACGCACCTCGGCGGCTCTCGACGAGGTGCAGCTGCCGATCATCGACGCATACCTGGAGAACCTCCCGGCGGGCGTCGAGCCGCGCATCCTCGCCTCGCGCACCGCGCTCGTCGCCGACGCGGACACCCTTCCGGAGCTGCGCGCCCTCACCGAGCCGGTCCTCCGGGCGGAGGCCGACCGCCTCGTCGGGTACGAGACGAAGGACCTCGCCCTCGACGAGCTCCTCGTCGCCACGGACACCTGCCTCGGCACTCCCGAGCAGGTCGTCGAACGCCTGGCCGCCGACCGGGTCCTCGGCCGGGTCTCCGACGTCAGCTTCCAGGTCCATTCCGTGCCCGCGACGAACTCCCACACGCTGCGCTCCATCGAACTCCTTGCCACCGAGGTGGCACCCGCCCTCGGAATCGCCGTTTCCGGGGCACGCCCGACAACCCAGAAGCAGGTGCACTGACATGACCGACATCATCAACACGCTGGCCGGAATCGCGGCCCAGGACCCACTCGACCTCCTGCGCGATCACCGCGCGCAGGCGAAGGAGAACGCCCAGCTCAGCTTCATCGCGCTGTTGGAACCCGGCGACCCGGGTTCCTTCAGCTACCGCGACCGCTACGCGGTGGCTGCCTTCACGGCCGGGCTGCTGGGGTCCGATGCCGCCGAGGTGTTCTATCGCGACCTCCTCCGTGACGAGGACGAGTCCGCCTCCCTGACGGTCGCGCAGCTCCTCGATCTGGCCCTGACGGAGTCCGCCCCGGCTGCGGGCGTCGCGCGCA
Organism: Brevibacterium sp.; assembly: GCF_031179145.1. Lineage (GTDB taxonomy): Bacteria > Actinomycetota > Actinomycetes > Actinomycetales > Brevibacteriaceae > Brevibacterium. Next base: position 44,489 of record NZ_JAPSIB010000014.1, on the reverse strand, counting down.
CCGCCGCCGTCGCGGAGCTCGACGCAGTGCGCGGACCGTACGGGATCCACGAATCCGAGAACCTCGCCGGCGAGAACGTGCCTGGTCCGTGGTTCCACGTCGACGAGAAGTCCGCCGAGGTGCTGGGGCCGCTGACCGCAGCGGGTCTGGAGTTCGCCCACCTGCTGGTCCTCCATCCCCGTGACTCCCGCCCCGATCATGTCGCCCGACTGCTCGCCGCCGGCTGGGACGAGGACGGAATCGTCACCTTGGCCCAGCTGGTGTCCTTCCTCAACTTCCAGATTCGGATCAGCACCGGGCTCGCCGCACTCGCCGGAGCGCCCGTGCCGTCAGCCGCCGACGCATCCGCGCCGGCCGCGGGTGACGCCGGCGCCGTGGCCGGGGGCTCCCCGGCCCTCACCGCTGTGGGCGATCGGATCAGCACCTACCCGAATCTCAACCGGCCGTTGAATTACCAGCAGGCAGGGCTCGGCTGGGTGCCGTGGATCGCGCCCGTCGCCGAAGCCGATCTCAGCGACGTCCAGCGCGACGCCCTGGTTGAGGCCGGTCGCGCGAAGAATGCGTACTTCCGCCTGCTCGCCCGCGATCCGGAGGCCCTGCGGGCCCGCACCCTGACGGACTTCGACATCTTCTTCAACACGAGCGACGGGCTGGGACGGGCCGAACGTGAGATCGCGGCCACCGCGGCCTCCCGGCTCAACGGGTGCCTGTTCTGCGCCTCGGTGCACTCGGATCGCGCCACCCAGGAATCCGGTCGACGCGACACCGTGCAGCAGCTGCTCGACGAAGGCATCGGCACCGACCTCGGGGATCCCGTGTGGAACGCCGTGGTCGAGGCTTCCGTGGCATTGACCCTGACCCCGCAGATCTTCGGTCCCGAGCATGTGTCGAGGCTGCGCGAGGTCGGGCTCGACGACGGCGACATCATCGACGCCCTCAACTGCGCTGCCTTCTTCAACTGGGCGAACCGGCTGATGCTCTCCCTCGGCGAGCCCGAGGTGCTTGCGCCCGGCCGCTAGACTCCCGGCCCGATCATCCGATGTCCATCAGTGTGGAGCGGATGATGAACCGGTTTCCGGTCGGGGATTCGACGCTGAACCCGCTGCCCCGACCGGGGACGACGTCGATGGTCAGGTGCGTGTGCTTCCAGTATTCGAACTGCTCGACCGACATCCAGAAGTCGATTCCCGAGGTGGTAGACTCGCCGCCTCCCTCGCCGCCGTCTCCTTCACCGTTGGCGCCGCCATCCGGCAGGGGCAGCTCGAAATGACCGAGCAGCACGTCGGCGTCCGAGGTGAGGAAGTCACCTTCCGGGAAGCACATCGGCGACGACCCGTCGCAGCAGCCGCCGGACTGGTGGAACATCAGCTGCCCGTGCTTCCTCACGAGCTCGACCAGGAGGTCGGCCGCCGCCTGGGTCATCGCCACCCGCGACTTCGTCTCCCCCGCGATCGTCGAGGCCGACTCGAGGGCCGGCGGCGCCGCGGGGGCAGCCGCCGCTGCGGGGGCTGCCGCCGCTGCGGCCTCACCCGCGGCGATCGACTGGCCCGGAGGCACCGAGCTCTCCGCAGTCTCCGGGTTCGCGGCCTCCGAGTTCACAGTGGTCTCCGAGTTCATGGCAGTTCCCCTCACTCGCGTCGTCTCCGGCACGGCCATCAGCGGCGTCCCACCGCTATGCTGGCCGAAGATGCGGCACCCGATGCTTGGCTTCGTCCCTTCACCATAGGTGGGGATGAGAGCCACGACAATAGGCCCGTGCCGATGCGCAGAGAGGGGAACCAGCCATGACGACACCGAATGACCCACAGGCGGCAGCCATCGACCGGACGCTCACCGACGGGAAGCGGGAGGGCTCACCGACCCGCGTCGCCACGGTCAGCCGCTCGTATCCGACCTCGCCGCAGGACCTGTGGGACGCCGTGACCGACCCCGACCGGATCGGCCGCTGGTTCACCTCGGTGACAGGGGATCTCAGTCTCGGCGGTCACTACCAGCTCAAGGACAACGCCGCGGGCACGATCACGGTCTGCGATCCGCCGCGGTCGTTCTCCGCGACGTGGGAGTTCGGCGGAGGGATCTCCTGGATCATGGTGACCGTCGAGCCCGAAGGCGCCGACGCCCGCCTCACCATCGAGCACAGTTCTCCTGTCTCCGCCGAGGCGGATGGCTTCTGGGACACCTATGGGCCGGGAGCCGTCGGCGTGGGCTAGGACCTCGGCCTGCTCGGGCTCTCCCTGCACCTGGCCGACCGCGACCGCGAACGGGTCATCGAGGACGAAGAGGAGTGGGCCAGGTCCGCCGACGGCACGGCGTTTATCACCGCCTCGAGCGCGGCCTGGGCCGAGGCCAGCATCGCCTGGGGCACGGAGCGCGGAAGCGCACTGGCCGCGGCGGAACGCACGACGCAGTTCTACCTCGGCGGCTGACAGCGGTCAGGCCCGGTCACCGCTTCGCCTGCGCGGGCACCACGACCTTCCGGATGACGATGAGCACCGAGGCGGCCACGGGCACAGCGACCACGGCGCCGAGCACACCACCCAGGGTGCCACCGGCGATGGCGGCGATGATGACGAGGGCACCGGGGACATCGACGGCGGCCTTCATGATGCGCGGGCTGAGCAGATAGGCCTCCACCTGCATGTACACGAGATAGTAGATGCCGGCCGCAATCCCGAGACCGGGCGAGACCATCAGGCAAGAGGCGGTGATGATGGTCGAGGCGGTGATCGGTCCGACGAGCGGGATGAGCGAGCCGAGGAACGCGACGAAGGCGAGCAGCGCCGGCAGCGGGGCACCGATGATGGTCAGGTAGATGGCGGAGAAGAACCCGTTGATGATGCCCAGGGACACCTGGCCGAGGACGTAGCGTCCGATGGACCGCGTGACCTCCTCGGTGACGGCGACGACGGTGGGACGGGCGGTGGCCGCGACCAGGGAGAACATGCCCGATTTGATCATCGGCATCGTCACTGCGAAGTAGATGGTGAGGATGACGACGATGATCACCCCGGTGACGAAGCTGATGATGCCCGCCCCGATCGACACGACTCCCCCGCCGAGCGAGAGCACATTCTGCGGGTCACCCACCCAGTCGGAGGCGGCGGCGAACAGTCCGTCGACGTCGACGGCGCCCCTGAATCTGGTCTCGAGGTCGGTCACCCAGCCGGTGTTCGCCAGATCGGCGACGATCGAGGGCAGATCCTCGACGAACTGCTGGATCTGCCGGATGACGGCCGGCGCGACGAGCAGGCCGGTGCCCGCGACGATGGCGAGGAAGGCCAGCACGACGGCGACGACCGACAGCGACCGGGAGATGCCGCGATCGACCAACCACAGCACGATCGGTTCGAGCCCGAGGGCGAGGAACAGGGCCAGCCCGGTGTAGATGAGCACGGTCGACAGTGACTGCAGCGCTGTCATCAGCCCATACGCCAGCCCCACGCCCAGGGTTCCGGTGAAGCCGACGCGAAACGCGCTCGTCAGTCTCGGGTACCCAGCCGCTCCTGTGCTCATGATGCCCAGTCTAACCAGCGGCCAGGCGCCGTCGGGGAGCCAGAACTTCGCCGTCGTCTCCACGAACCGCGCCGAGGTGAGACGGTACGATCGAGGGCGAGACCCGCTGCACTCGGCACAGAGGCCCGCAGCACAACCGTGAACCGTGAAGAAAGTGGTACGTCGACGATGAGTTCCGAACCGACCGGCATTGACGTCTGGGAAGCCTTCCTCGATCCGCAGGGCGAGTTCTCCCTCCCCGATTTCTCCGCCGTCACCGGCCCGGCTCTCCTCCACGCGACCGGTCAGGCCTGCGACTACGCACTCTCCGAGGTCGAGGCGATCATCGCCGACGAACACGACCCGACCTTCGTCACCTCCACCGTCCGGCTCGAAGCCGCCACCGTCCCGATGGCGCGCCTGTCCGCGCTGGTCCGGGTCATCGAGTCGAATCATCTCCGCCCCGAACTCACCGACGCCATCGCCGAGGTGTGGGCCAGGCTGTCGTCCACCGAAACCGAGATCCGCCTCAACGTCGACCTCTTCCACCGGATCGAGCAGGTCTCGATCACCGATCTCAACCCCGAGGACAAACGGCACCAGGAGCTCACGATCGAGGAGTTCGTCCGGGCGGGAGCCCGCCTCGGCGAGGAGGATCGGGCGCAGATGACGACGATCGTCGCTGAGCTCACCGCGCTCGGGACCTCCTTCTCCCGCGCTCTGCAGAAGGACACTCGGGACCTGGCCGTCCATGCCAAGGAGCCGGAGCAGCTGGCCGGGCTGAGCGAGGATCAGATCGCGGCGGCGGCGGACCGGGCGGCCGAACGCGGTGCGCCGGGATACATCCTGCCCCTCGACAACGTCACCCAGCAGCTGGTGCTCGGATCACTTGAGGATCCGGAGACCCGGCGGAAGGTGCTGCACAACTCGATGGTCCGCGGATCCCGCGGAGGCGAGGGCGACACCCGCACCCAGGTCGCGGACATCACCGCGCTGCGCGCACTGCAGGCCAGGCTCCTCGGATACTCCTCGTATTCGGCGTATGCGATCGACAACCAGACCGCCGGTGGGCCCGACGCCGCCGCGGACATCGTCACCTCCCTCATCTCGCCCGCGAACGCCCAGCTCGCCGCGGAGCTCGGGGCCGTGAAGGTCCGCTACGGCCTCGAGGAGATCGCCCGCGACGACGTCATGCACTACCTCGCGAGGTACCGGCGCGACGAGTTCGGGATCGACGCCGAGGAGGTCGCGAAGCACTTCGAGTTCGACGCCGTCCTCGTCGACGGCGTCTTCCGCGCGGCGACCGGACTCTACGGAATCACCTTCAGCCCGCGCGAGGGAGTCACCGCCTGGCACGAGGATGTGCGGGCCTTCGAGGTCACCGACACGAATGAACGCGCCCTCGGGCTCATCCTCATCGACCCCTACTCGCGGGAGACCAAGCAGGGTGGGGCGTGGATGGACCAATTGGTGACGAGCTCCCGGCTGACCGGCCACCTCCCCGTCGTCACCCTCTCGCTCAACCTGGCGAAGCCCGCCGAGGGCCGCCCGACTCTGCTCTCCCCGACGGAGCTGACGACGCTCTTCCACGAGTTCGGCCATGTCCTCCACGGGTTGTTCGCGAACTCCACCTACCCGTCGACGGCGGGCACCGCGGTCCCCCGCGACTACGTCGAGTTCCCCTCCCAGCTCAACGAGATGTGGCGATTCCACCCGCAGGTGCTGCCCCACTACGCCCGCCACGTCGAAACCGGTGAGCCGATGCCGAGCGACATGGTCTCCAAGCTCATCGCCTCCGAATCGTTCGGCCAGGGCTTCTCCACGATCGAGTACCTGGCAGCGGCGATGCTCGACCTGTCGTGGCACTCACTCGAGGCCGGCGAGCACATCGCCGACGTCCTGTCCTTCGAGTCGGAGGTCCTCGCCGCAGCAGGCTTCTCCCCCATCGTTCCCCCGCGCTACCGCAGCACCTACTTCGGCCACATCTTCGCCTCCGGGTACGCCGCCGGCTATTACTCCTACCTGTACTCCGAAGTCATCGCCGCGTGGGTCAGCGAATGGTTCGAGAACCAGGGCGGGCTCAACCGGGAGGCCGGCGACGGATTCCGCGAGGCGATCCTCGCACCCGGGCATTCGGTCGACCCGATGACGGCGATCGAGAAGTTCTTCGGCTCCCGCCCCGACGTCGCCCCGCTGCTGCGCAGGCGCGGCCTGGCCGAGCCGGAGGCGGAGGCCGGTCCGGAGGTGGAGGCGCCGGACAGTGCGGACGCGGAACCAGCCGCGGAACCGGCGACGGACGCGGAACCGGCGACTGCCGCGGGACCGACGACGGCCGCAGCTGCGGCGGGAACGCAGGACGACCTCGGCGAGGGTGAGGCGCAGACAGCCCTGCGCACGCACCGCAACCATGACGCCGTGGCGCAGGCGCTGCGCGAGAATGGGATCGAACCGCAGATCACCCTGTTCGATCAGCCGACCACGACGGCGGCCGCGGCAGCCGAGAAGCTCGGCATCGAGGTCGGTGCCATCGCCAACAGCCTGATCTTCCAGACGGCGGGCCGACCGGTGCTGATCATGACATCGGGCGCGCACCGGGTCGACACGGACCATGTCGCCGAGGTGATCAGCGTCGACTCGCTCGACCGCGCGGACAAGGACCTGGTGCGCTCGGCGACGGGACAGGTCATCGGCGGCGTCGCCCCCTGCGGCCATCCGCAGCCGATCCCCACTTATGTCGATGTGGCACTGCGGGACTACCCTGTTCTCTGGGCTGCCGCCGGTACGCCGAATTCGATGATGCCGCTGAGCTACGACCAGCTCCTGCGGATCACCGCCGGAAAGGAAATCACCGTTGTCAGAGAACACACCGCACGCCAAGAGTGAGAGCGCCGGAGCATCTGGGAAGCCGGATCCCGATCACGTGCCTGGGACGCCGGGTCGTGACGACGATCCGGCGGTAAACTCCCCCGACGCTCCTCCGGCCTCCTCAACGCCTTCCGTCACGGATGGACACCCCGAGGCCACAGCAGACCAGGCCGCGGGCGCGGGCCATCGCCTCGCTGCCTTCGCCTCCTCGCGCGGTCGCTACTACGCAGTCATCCTCGCGATCTTCTGCGCGGTCCTCATCATCTCCAACATCTCGGCCACCAAGGTCATCGGCTTCGGCCCGATCGTCACCGACGGCGGTGCGTTCCTCTTCCCCATCGCCTACATCCTCGGCGACGTGATCAGCGAAGTCTATGGTTTCAAAGCGGCCCGCAAGGCCGTGATCACTGGCTTCGCTCTGCAGATCCTCGCCACCTTCGTGTTCTGGCTCGTCCTCATCTCGCCCCCGGGGCCCGGCTATGAGAACCAGGACGCCTTCGAGGCCGTCCTCGGCTTCTATCCGCGGATCGTCGCTGCATCGTTGGTCGGATACTTCGTCGGCCAGCTCCTCAATTCCTACGTGCTCGTCGCGGTGAAGAAGCGCATGGGCGAGCAGAAGCTCTGGGTCCGCCTGCTGACCTCGACGGGCGTGGGCGAATTCGCGGACACCATCATCTTCTGCACCATCGCGTTCGCCGGAGTCATCCCCGGAATGAGCTTCGTCAACTACGTCATCGTCGGCTTCGTCTACAAGGTCGCCGTCGAGGTGATCCTGCTGCCGGTCACCTACCGCGTCATCACGCTGGTGAAGAAGCACGAACCGAGCTACGAGCTCGAAGCCGCGAGGTAGCCCTCGCCGGAATCGTCATCACAAATGGTGCTATACATCTGTTCCGGAACAGATGTACAGCACCATTTGTGATGGACCTTGCGTCCCGGCCGGGCTCAGACCTGCTTCGCGTAGTAGCGACCCAGCACCTCCGCTTCGAGCTCCTCGAAGCGGCCGTCCTCCATTGCCTGGCGGATATCTGCGACGAGGCCGACGATGAAGTGCTCGTTGTGGATCGTGCACAGGGTGGAGAACAGCATCTCCTTCGCCTTGTACAGATGCCGCAGGTACGCCCGCGAGTAGTTGCAGCAGGTGTAGCAGCTGCATTCGGGGTCGATCGGCGAGAAGTCGCGACGGTACTTCGCACCCGAGATGTTGTAGCGGCCGTCCTTCGAGTACACGGCGGCATTGCGGGCGACCCGCGACGGTGAGACGCAGTCGAAGGTGTCCGCACCCGTCCTGATCGCTTCGAACAGGTCGTCGGGCTCGGAGATGCCGAGCAGGTGACGCGGCTTGTTCTCCGGCAGCTCCTCACAGACCCAGGTGATGATCGTGCCGAGGTTCTCCTTCTCCAGCGCCCCGCCGATCCCGAACCCGTCGAAGTCCATCGCACCCAGATCCCGGGCGGCCTTGCGCCTCAGGTCCTCGTACTGCGCGCCCTGCAGCACCCCGAAGAGCGCCTGATAGGGGCGGTGGGAGCGCTCGGCGGTGAGGCGCCTGTGCTCCTCGATGCAGCGGATCGCCCACAGCCGGGTCCGCTCCAGGGACGTCTCCTGGTAGCCGCGGGTGTTGACGAGCGTCGTGAGCTCGTCGAAGGCGAACATGATGTCGGCGCCGAGCTCGTGCTGAACGCGCATCGAGACCTCCGGGGTGAACCGGTGCATGGTCCCGTCCAGGTGCGATTTGAACGTCACCCCGTCGTCGTCGACGCGGGAGAGACGGTCCTTGCCCGCGGCGATGAGGTCGTCGTTCTGCTCCCCCGTGGACTCCATCGAGATGACCTTCTTGAACCCGGCGCCGAGGCTCATCACCTGGAATCCGCCCGAGTCCGTGAAGGTCGGCCCCGGCCAGTTCATGAACTTCCCCAGTCCGCCGGCTTCGTCGATGAGGTCCGAACCGGGCTGGAGGTAGAGGTGGTAGGCGTTGGCGAGCACCGCCTGCCCGCCGAGCTCGGCCATCTCCTCGGGACGCACCGCCTTGACGGTGGCCTTCGTTCCGACCGGAATGAACGCCGGGGTCCGGATGTCCCCATGCGGGGTGTGGATGACACCGGTGCGACCACCCGTCTCGAGCCGGGTGCCGACCTCGAATCCGAACTGCGACCTGTCGTTGACGGGCGCCTCGGACGACGCTGCCGCCATCGACGCAGGTCCCGGGGATGAGGAGTCGAATGAAGACGGTGCGGAGGGTGAGGGCGCGGGTGCGCTCGTCTCAGATGGTGCGGGAGATTCGATTCGGGTCACCGGACAAGCTTAACTGGGACCGGACAGACCACCGCCGCAGAGGATGACGATGACAGTGACCTTCACCCAGATGCTCAACCGTGCGATCGCCACGGACGTGCCCCTCGTCATCGACGGGGCCCTGGGCACCGCGCTCGAGGCCCGTGGCGTCGAACTCAGCCATGAGCTGTGGTCGGCGGGTCTGTTGCGCGACGACCCCGACACCATCGCCGAAGTGCACCGCGACTACATCCGCGCCGGTGCCCGGATCATCACCACAGGAAGCTACCAGGCGACGCCGCTCGGGTTCGCGGCCCTGGGGATGTCCCCGGATGAGGGCCGCGCCCTCATCGTGCGCAGCGTCGAGGTGGCCGCCGAGGCGCGTGCGAGGTCCGAGTCCGAGGCGCACTCCGACGCCGAGGCAGGGTCCTCCACCGAAAACGCAGCGACGAATGTCCTCATCGCCGGTTCCGTCGGCCCCTACGGCGCAGCGCTGGGCGACGGAGCCGAATACACCGGCGCCTATTCACTGACACCCACCGAGTTCGCCGACTTCCACCGTCCCCGGATCGAGGCCCTCATGGCCGCCGGGGTCGATCTGCTGGCGATCGAGACCCAGCCGAATCTGGCCGAGATCGAGGTCCTGTGCACCCTGGCCGGCGAGCGCGGCATCCCGGCCTGGCTGAGTGTGACCCTCGCCGACGGTGAGCACCTCGCCGATGGCACTCCTCTGGGCACCCTCGCCGAGGCTGTCTCCGGGCATGATTCGATCCACGCGGTGGGCGTCAACTGCGTGTCGCCTTCCCTTGTCACTCCGGCCCTGCACGCGCTGGCGAGCGCCACCGATCTCCCGCTCATCGCCTACCCGAATTCCGGTGAGGTGTATGACGCCGAGGCCATGGAGTGGAGCGGCGGGTCGGCGGGCCACCTCGGCGACGGGACTGTGACGTTCCCGCTCGAGGACTGGGCTCAGTTGGGCGCACTGCTCATCGGCGGCTGCTGCCGGACCGGGCCGGGGGACATCGCCGGTATCGCCCGCCGGTTCACCTGGTGAGACATTCCCCGTCGGTTCGGTCGGTGACACGTTGCCGACGTCAGGCGAACACCTTGCCGGGGTTGAGGATCCCCAGCGGGTCGAGGGCTGCGCGGATGCGTTCGTGCATGAGCGAGGCGCCCTCGTCGAGCTCGCGTCGCAGCCATTCGCGCTTGAGGTAGCCGACGCCGTGCTCGCCCGTGATCGTGCCGCCGAGGTCGAGGCCCAGCTGCATGATCTCGGCGAACGCCGACTGCGCCTGGGCGACCATCGCCTCGTCGCGGGCGTCGAAGATCACCGTCGGGTGCATGTTCCCGTCCCCGGCGTGACCGGCGGTGAGGATCTCGACGTCGTATCTGGCGTCGATGACCGCGAGCTTCGCGAAGAACTCGCCGAGGCGGGAGCGGGGTACGCAGACGTCGTCGATGAGCTCTCCCCCGCCGATCGAGTGCGCGTGCCGCTCCAGCGCCGGAGACACGGCGCGGCGGGCCGCGACGAGCAGTTCGCTGTCGGCGGGGTCGTCGGAGAAGTGGACCTCGAGGCCGCCGTTGCGCTCAGCGATCTCCTGGAAGGCCTCGAGTTCGGCGACCGCCGACTGTCCCGGCGCATTCGATTGGACCAGCAGCAGCGCACCCGCGGCGTCGGGCAGCCCGAAGTCGCCGTAGCCGTTGATGGCACGGATTGTGGCCCCGTCGAGGAGCTCGAGCATCGAGGGTGCCGCGCCCGAGGCCATGTACTCGGCCACGGTGTGGCCGGCGGACTCCGTATCGGCGAAGATCCCGACCGCCGTGATCGCCGGTGGCATCGTCGCTCGCAGGGCGAGGGTGATCTCGACGATGACCCCGAGGGTCCCCTCCGAGCCGACGAAGAGGGACGCCAGATCGAGCCCCGCCACTCCCTTCGCCGTCGACCTGCCCAGCTTCGTCACCGTTCCATCGGCGAGCACCACGGTCATGCCGCGCACGTAGTCCTTGGTCACCCCGTACTTCACGCAGCACATACCGCCGGCGTTCGTCGCCACGTTCCCGCCGATCGTCGAGATCGCGACCGATCCCGGGTCCGGCGGGTAGGACAGGCCGTATTCGACCAACGCGTTCTTGAGCTCGAGGTTGATGACGCCCGGCTGCACCTGGCAGGTCTGCTCGACGGGGTCGATGGAGACGATCTCATTCATCTTCGCCACGTTGAGCAGCAGGCAGCCGTCGACGGCGTTGGCGGCACCCGACAGTCCGGTCCGCGTCCCCTGAGTGACGACGGGGATCCGATGCTCGGTGGCAAAGCGCATCGTCTCCACCACGTCATCGACCGACTGCGCGCGGATCAGGGCCAGGGCGGTGCCGACCGGGCAGAACAGCGCCTTGTCGAAGGAGTAGGAGGCGACGACGTCAGCCTCGGTGACAAGGGCGCCCGGGCTGAGCACCTCGGCGAGGGCGTCCAGGTCAACGAGGGGCAGTGCGGAGGAGCTCACCGGCCGACGTCCCCACCGGCGCCCAGGACACCGGCGTCACGCAGCTCGGCCGCCACAGCCTTCACTCGCTCGAGCGCCTCATCAGGGCCGATGCTGATGCGCACACCCCCGCTCAGCCTTCTGATCGCCACCGCCTGAGCGGCGCACGCGTCCTCGAAAGCCTCCGCCGCGTCCGCCTCGAGTGTCACCCACACATAGTTGCCCTGGGCATCGGGCACGGGGTACCCGAGGTCGCGCAGATCCTGAGCGAACTGGTCACGGGTGGCGGCGATCTCCTTCGCCCGCACGAGCACCTCGTCGACCCGGGCCAGGGATTCCCGTGCAGCCGCCTGAGCTCCAGCGGTGACGCTGAAGGGGGCGATGACCTGCCGCAGTCCACCCGCGATCTCGGGATCGGCGATCCCGTAGCCGACCCGCAGCCCGGCGAGGCCATGGGCCTTGGAGAAGGTGCGGACGACCACGAGGTTCGGGTGCCGACGGTACGCGGCCACTCCCTCGACCGCCTCGGCGTCGGTCGCGAACTCCCAGTACGCCTCGTCGAGGGCGACGATGACGTGGGGCGGGACCTCGGCCATGAATCCCTCGAACTCCTCGCGGCGGATCGAGGGACCAGTCGGGTTGTTCGGCGAGCACAGCAGGACCAACCGAGTCGTGTCGTCGATCTCCACCGCCATGCCCTGGAAGTCGTGACGACCGTCGGGCAGGAGCGGAACCGCGCGCTTCTCGGCACCCCGCGCCGAGGCGAGGATCGGGTACATCTCGAACGACGGCCAGGGGTAGACCACGGAGGTCCCGGCTTCGAGCGTGATGTTCGTCAGGGCCGAGAGCACTTCGGAGGCGCCGGCGCCGGGCACCACCTCGGAGACGTCGACGTCGGCGTAGGCGGCGATGTCGGCGACGAGCTTCGTCGACTTCGGGTCAGGATACGCAGCGGGAACCTGCGCGGCCTCGGCGACGACGTCGAGGATCCCGGACAGGGGTGGGAGGTGATGCTCGTTCGAGGAGAGCTTGTAGGGGGTCAGTCCCGGTGCGCCGGCCGGTGGTTTCCCGGGAACGTAGGCGGGGAACTCAGCCAATGCTGAACGGAGCGAGAAACGGTTCGACATGTGTCAATGGTTACACAGCGCCGCGCTCGGGCGCACGGTCCCTTGGCGGCTGCCGCCTCGGCGACGAACGCTGCCGTCGCGGAGCGCCCCACGGCCGCACAGTGATGCACCTCACTTCTCGCACCGCTCCGGCGAAGAACCATCTGTGATAATGGTCTCCAGTCCGCGAGGTCGCCCCTGCCCGGGTTCGGGTTCCCGGTTGCCGGAGAGTAGTGTTTGAGTCAGAACTTCAAGTCAGTGACGAGAAATGAGAGTCGAAATGCCCTCAGCGCAGGAAAAGGTCGACGTTGTCTTGATCGGCAGCGGCATCATGAGCTCCACTTTGGGGGCCATGCTGACCGAACTTCAGCCCGATTGGGAGATCCGGGTCTACGAAAAGCTCGACTACGTCGCCAAGGAGAGCTCGGATCCCTGGAACAACGCCGGCACCGGCCACGCCGCGCTGTGCGAACTCAACTACACCCCCGAGGACGAGAACGGTCACATCGACCTCGCCAAGGCCTCGGAGATCAACGAGCAGTTCCACCACTCCCGCCAGTACTGGTCGCACCTCGTCGACAACGGCGTCCTCGCGGACCCGCGGAACTTCATCCACCCGGTGCCCCACATCAGCTACGGCCGAGGTGAGAAGGGCCGCGCCTACATCAAGAACCGGCGCGAGCAGATGGTCCGCAACCCGCTCTTCTCCGACATGGAGTTCACCGACGACCCGGCGACCCAGGCCGAGTGGCTGCCCCTGATGTTCGACGGGCGCGGACCCGGCCAGGTCAACGGCATCTCCCGCATGCAGATCGGCACGGACGTCGACTTCGGCTCCCTCTCCCGCCAGCTGCTCAGCCACGTCGCCGACAAAGGCGCCTCCGTCCGCACCGGTCATCAGGTCACCGACCTCGAGCGCTCCTCCGACGGCTGGCTCGTCACGGTCAAGGACCTGCTCTCCCGCGAGACCCACAAGGTCAACGCCAAGTTCGTCTTCGTCGGCGCCGGCGGCGGAGCTCTGCCGCTGCTGCAGAAATCGGGCATTCCGGAGGGACGCGGCTACGGCGGCTTCCCCGTCTCGGGCATGTTCCTGCGGACCTCGAAGCAGGAGCTCGTCGACCGCCACCACGCCAAGGTCTACGGACAGGCCTCCTTCGGAGCCCCGGCGATGTCGGTGCCCCACCTCGACACCCGTGTCGTCGACGGGAAGAACTACCTGCTGTTCGGCCCCTACGCCGGGTTCTCCCCGAAGTTCCTCAAGGGCGGACGCTTCACCGACCTTCCGTTCTCGGTCCGCGGCAACAACCTGCCGACCATGCTCAACGTGGCCAAGGACAACGTCGACCTCGTCACCTACCTCCTCGGCGAGGTTGTGGCGTCGAAGTCCGCGCGCTACGCGGCCATGAATGAGTTCATCCCCGAGGTCAACCCGGCCGACTGGGAGCTCATCCACGCCGGGCAGCGCGTTCAGGTGATGAAGCGCGACCCCAAGAAGGGCGGCGTCCTCGGCTTCGGAACCGAGCTCGTATCCTCGGCCGACGGCTCGATCGCCGCTCTGCTCGGCGCCTCACCAGGTGCGTCGACGGCGGTGTCGATCATGCTCAACCTGCTCAAGACCTGCTTCCCGCGCCAGTACGAGACCTGGACGCCGACGCTCAAGGATATGATCCCCTCGCACGGCTACAGCCTGGCCGAGGACGAAGCCCTGCTCAAGGAGCTCTCCGAATACACGGCTCGCACGCTGCAGTTGATCTGATCTGGTCTGATCGGCAGACGGCCGGTCGGTCGGACCGGCGGCTGGCCGGTCGGTCGGACCGGCTACCGGTCGGCAGACCGACGAGAAGTGCACAGGCGCTGGATCTCCAGCACCTGGGCACTTCTCATCCGTGCTTCACTCCGAGCACTCGGAGTGCGGCCTCAGACTGCGGCGCTCACAACCGCAGCGCTCAGACCGCAGACCTCCTGCTCAGAGTTCGACCTGACGGTTGACGTCTTTGTAGAGCAGGTAGCGGAAGCGTCCCGGCCCACCGGCGTAGCAGGCCTGCGGGCAGAAGGCGCGCATCGAGATGAAATCACCCTCTTGGACCTCGACCCAGTCGCCGTTGACGCGGTAGACGGCCTTGCCCTCGAGCACGTAGAGGCCATGCTCCATCTCGTGGGTCTCGGCGAAGGGGATCACCGCTCCGGGCTCGAACGTGACGATGTTGACGTGCATGTCATAGGCCAGGTTCGCCGGGTCCAGCGGTCGGGTGGTGCGCCAGCGGCTTTCCGTGCCGGGCATCGGCGACGGCTCGACGTCGGCCTCGTTGCCGAATGCGGCTTCGGGAACCAGACCCGCGACGGGCTGGTAGCGCTTGCGGATCCAATGGAACCGAGCCGCCTCGTCGCCGGACGACTTCAGGCTCCAGTTCGAGCCGGCGGGCAGGAACGCGAATCCGCCCGGAGTCAGGTGGTGTGTCTGCCCCTCGTGGGTGATGTCGACCTCGCCTGCCATGAGGAAGATGAATCCCTCGACCTCGGGCTGCGGTTCAGGCTTGTCGGCACCGCCGCCGGGGGCGACTTCGAGGATGGTCTGCGAGAACGTCACCGCTCCCCCGGAGACCGGCTTGTTCAGCACCCACGAGCGGGTCTCGGTCCACTCGGGCAGTGCCGAGGTGACGATGTCGCGCAGCACGCCGCGCGGGATCACGGTGTAGGCCTCGGTGACGATCGCCCGGTCCGTGAGCAGATCCGACTGCGGCGGATGCCCGCCAGTGGGCGCCCAGTAGGTGTAGGGATCGGTTGTGATTGTCATGTGGTCACTTCTCCTTCGAATCGACGGTGGTTCTCACGTTCTCGGCAGGGCTCAGATCACTCGGGCTTGCCGGTGCGGGCAATGCTCTTGAGGACATCGACCGGGACGTTCGCGCGCTCGCAGACATCGTCCTCGACGTGGGCGCCGCAGGACAGCCCGCGGGTGAGGTAGCGGGCGAGTGCCTTCGCGGTCGCCGGCTCATCGAGGACGGACGAGTCCTCTTTGTGCACGTAGTTGCGCAGACGCTTCGCCGCGACCTCCAAGCCTTCCCGGTAGAAGCGGAAGGTGGCGAGGAAACGCGTCGGAAGCTGGTGCGGGTGCAGGTCCCAGCCCTGGTAGATGCCCTGGCGGAGGTGCCGGCGGACCAGTCCCGCATGCAGGCTCCAGGCGCGCTGGATCTCCTCGGGCTCACCCAGCGGCAGGATGTTCGTCGAGCCGTCGGAGAGGTGGACTCCGGTACCCGCGACGGCCAGCATCATCTGGTTCTTCGCGAAGTCGGCGACCGGATGGTCCATCGCCTGGTAGGCGGCGGCGACCCCGAGGGAGGCCGAGTAGTCGTAGGTGCCGTAGTGCAGGGAGGTGATCCGCCCGTCCCCGGCCTGGAGTGCGGAGGCCACCGGCACGGTGCCGTCGGCGCCGAGGATGATCTGCGGGGTCTCGACCTGGACCTCGAAGGTGATCGAACCGGTGGGCAGACCGTGTTCGGCCTCGAGCGCACGGCACGCGATGACCATCGCCTTGACCTGGTCGACCGTGCTCACCTTCGGCAGAGTCAGTACGAGCTGTGCAGGCAGTGAACCGTGCGCCTCGATGACCGCGGCCAGGAACAGGTCGAGAGTGCGCAGCCCACGTGCCCGGGTGTCCGCTTCGAGGCATTTGAAGCGGATTCCGATGAATGCCGGTGCCGTCGGCCCGGCCAGCGCGGCGATCGCGATGCGGCCGGCCTCGGAGGCCCACCTGTCCTCAGCCTCGTCACCCTGATGCCCGAAGCCGTCCTCGAAGTCCAGCCGCAGGTCCTCGATCGGTTCCGTCTTGAGCTTCTCCGTCACTGCCTGGGCCAGCAGCTCGGCCTCCCGGGCCACCTGGTGCAGGCTCAGGTGCGCCTGGCTCGCAGCCGACCCGGCTTCCTTGCGGGCGGCGACGATGACCCTCTCGGCCAACTGCACCATGCCGCCGTTCTCATCGACGAACGACAGTGCTCGCTCACCCCACTCCCGAGGCAGAGTCGGGCTCGACAGATGCGCCGGGGCGTACACGGTGTGCACGGGCTGGCGGACGTCGCGGTCACCTGGATAACGGCTGCTCAACATCTCATCCGTTGCTCCCAGGAGAGCATCGATTTCGTCGAGCGTTGACTGATTCAATTTCACATTCACTTTCGTAGCACGGACGGGCCACAGCACTCGAGTGGCGATTCATCGACGGTCTCTCGACCCATTGTCTCCCAACCCGTCGCGGCCTGGCCGGCGTCACACGACGAGCGTGACCCCGGCTGCGACGGCACGGGCGGTGTCCACCTACGGGCCGACCACCTCGGCGACGGGGATGGGAGAAGACAAAGGACCGGCCTCCGAAGGAGGCCGGCCAGCGTCTCAAGAGGAGGAGGAGACAGCTTTGACTGCTGCTGCGACCTTCGTGGCGACTTCGGGGTCGAACACAGACGGGACGACATATCCCGGGTGGAGGTCCTCCTCCGGGATGCAGGAGGCGATCGCGTCCGCGGCTGCGACCATGATGTCCTCGTTGATGTCCGTGGCTTCGGCGTCGAGGAGACCGCGGAAGATTCCCGGGAACGCGAGCACGTTGTTGATCTGGTTCGGGTAGTCGCTGCGTCCGGTCGCGACGACGGCGGCGTACTTGAGGGCCTCGGCGGGGTCGACCTCGGGGTCCGGGTTCGCCATCGCGAAGACCAGCGCGTCCTTGTTCATCGCCTTGATGTCGTCTCCGTCGAGGACATTGGGCGCCGAGACTCCGACGAACACGTCGGCGCCGACCATGGCTTCCTTGAGCGAGCCCTCGAAGCCTTCGGGGTTCGTGTTCTCCTGCAGCCACTTCTTCTGCTCGGTGTTCACGTTCGAATTCGGGCCGATGGCGCCGTCGCGGCCGCAGGCGACGATGTGCTTCGCGCCGGCGACCTGGAGGAGCTGGATGATCGCGTTGCCCGCGGCGCCGACGCCGGAGACGACGATGCGCACGTCCTCGATCTTCTTGTTGACGACCTTGAGCGCATTCTTCAGCGCAGCCAGGGTGACGATGCCGGTTCCGTGCTGGTCGTCGTGGAAGACGGGGATGTCGAGTTCGTCGCGGAGGCGACGTTCGATCTCGAAGCAGCGCGGTGCCGAGATGTCCTCGAGGTTGATGCCACCGTAAGCCGGGGCGATCGCCTTGCAGATGGCGATGATCTCCTCGGTGTCCTTGGTGTCGAGCGCGACCGGCCAGGCGTCGACGCCGGCGAACTGCTTGAACAGAACGGCCTTGCCCTCCATCACGGGCATGGCCGCTTCGGGACCGATGTCGCCGAGGCCGAGCACGGCGGTGCCGTCGGTGACGACGGCGACGGTGTTGCGCTTGATGGTGAGACGGCGGGCGTCGGCCTTGTTCTCCGCGATCGCGCGGCAGACACGGGCCACACCTGGAGTGTAGGCGCGGGAGAGGTCGTCCCGGTTGCGCAGAGGCACCTTCGGAGTCGACTCCAGCTTGCCGCCGAGGTGGAGGAGGAAGGTCCGGTCGGAGACCTTCTTGACCTCGACGCCTGAGAGCTTGCTCAGCTCAGAGGCAACCTCTTCGGCGTGGGCGACGTCGCGGGTGTCGGCGCTGACGTCGATTTCGACCGACTTGGGGGTTGATTCCACGACGTCGAGCGCGGTGACGACGGCACCGGTGGCAGCGACAGCGGCAACGAGGTCCGACGACGACGCCTGGCCGACCGCCGTGTCCACTCGAAGAGTGATTGAGTATCCGGGACTTGGAGCAGCCATGGAAGATATCCTCTCTGATAAGTCTTTTCCGTATGATGGATACTACCTTCTGTATAGTGGAAAATCCACACGGAAATCCGCCTCTACGGAAACTTTCTTCCATTTTTGCGACTAGACTTGTCGATAAGATTCGTCCGCCGAGGCCTTCAGTGCAAGACCCCGATCCGTGCGCCGCCGGTGCATGAGGACCGTGAGGTCCCCGTTTGACCAGCCGGCCCCGCACTGCCCGCCGTGGAGGGCGACGGAGGCTTTCCACACCGGCTCAGCGTTGAGACGGTCCAGATTTCACACCGATTGAGGAAGAGGAACTCGGATGTCCACCAAAGCAACGGTAACCCCAGCGATCCGTCAGACCAAGGGCGGTGTCCAGTCCGTGGAACGCGCCTTCGGCCTCCTCGACTGCATCGCCAACTCCTCCGGCAGCGCGACGCTGAGCCACATCGCCGCCGAGGCGAACCTTCCCCTTCCCACGATCCACCGGCTCCTCAACACCCTCGTCAACCTCGGCGTGGTCCGACAGCTGCCCAACCGCGGCTATGCGCTCGGACCCGGCCTGGTGAGACTCGGCAACCTCGCCGGGCAGCAGCTCGGCGCGATCGCCCGCCCCTACCTGCGCACCCTCGTGCAGGAACTGGGTGAGAGTGCGAACGTCGCGACCCTCGACGGCGACATGGTCGTCTACGTTGATCAGGTCTCCTCACAGCGGCAGATGCGGATGTTCACCGAGGTGGGCCGCCGCACCCATATGCACGACACGGGCGTCGGCAAGGCGATCCTCGCCCAGCTGGAACCCGAACAGGTCCGCAGCATCGTCACCACCGCGGGGATGCCCACGCCGACCGAATACAGCATCGGCACGATCGAGGAACTCGAAGCCGAACTCGAACGGATCCGCGAACGCGGCTACTCGATCGACGAGCAGGAGCAGGAGTTGGGCGTACGCTGCTTCGCCATGTCGATCCCGGATGCTCCCGCGCCCCTGGCGATCTCGGTATCGGGACCGATCAGCCGCGTCGATCAGGCATTCGCCGACCGCGCGATTCCCATGCTGCGCGAGGCCGCCGAGCAGATCTCACGCGAAATGAACGGCGGCGCCTAGGACCAGCGGGGAACGCCCGGACTTCGCCTCGGCGAGAGACAAACAGTGTGCACTTAGTTTCGATTCTCACGCTCATTTCGAACCGAAATGCACACAGGTTGCCGACCGCCGAAACGAAGTGCACACAACTCTGGCTGAGCGCTGGCCGAGCACGATTCCAGCCCTGAGCCAGACGCCCCCGAGTGCGACCGTCCGCACCGACGACTGAGGCCGGCCCACCGCGAACATCTCGCGGTGAGCCGGCCTCAGTCATGCCGAACGGCGCCTCAGCACCTCGGGAGCCCCCTCAGCACCTCGGCGCCTCAGTGGCTCAGGAGTCGCCTCCGGCGGCGCCCGAGGTTCCGGCGTTGACGTCGTTCAGACGGTAGCGCTTCGCCGCCTCGACGGGCACCCAGCGCTCGATCTCGCCACGGTCGGCGAGCAGCTGCAGGGTGCGGACCACCATGGAGTGCGCGTCGATCTTGAAGTGACGACGGGCAGCGGCACGGGTGTCGGAGAAACCGAATCCGTCGGCGCCGAGGGTCGCGAAGTCCTGCTTGAGGAACGGCCGCAGCAGATCCGGCTGAGTCGACTCGAAGTCGGAGGTCGCGACGATCGGCCCCGGCTCCGCCCCCAGACGCTGGCTCACGTAGGGAACCCGAGGCTCGGCCTCGAAGTTCTCCAACTTCTCCGCTTCGCAGGCCAGCGCATCGCGACGCAGCTCTGCCCACGAGGTCACCGACCACACAGCGGCGTCGATGCCCCATTCCTGGGCGAGGATGCTGCGGGCCTCGAGAGCCCACGGCACGGCAACCCCGGAGGCGAGCAGCTGCGCCTTCGGACCGGAGCCCAGAGTCGCCTCGGCGACCCGGTGGATGCCGCGGAGGATGCCGTCGACGTCGACGTCCTCGGGCTCGGGAGGCTGGAGCATCGGCTCGTTGTACACGGTGATGTAGTACATGACGTTGCGAGCGTCGTCGCCGAGGTCGTGCTCACCGTACATCCGGTGCAGACCGTCACGCATGATGTGGCCGATCTCGTAGCCGAAGGCCGGATCGTAGATGCGCATGGCGGGGTTGGTCGCGGCGAGCACCGGCGAGTGGCCGTCGGCGTGCTGGAGCCCCTCACCGGTCAGGGTGGTCCGACCTGCGGTGGCGCCGATGATGAAGCCGCGCGTCATCTGGTCGGCTGCCGCCCAGAAGGCGTCGCCGGTGCGCTGGAATCCGAACATCGAGTAGAACACGTAGATCGGGATCATCGGCTCGCCGTGGGTCGAGTACGCGGAACCGGCGGCGGTGAAGCCCGCCGCGGCGCCTGCCTCGTTGATGCCCACATGGAGCAGCTGACCCGAAGCGGCCTCCTTGTAGGAGAGGAACAGCTCGCGGTCGACGGCGAGGTAGTTCTGCCCATTCGGGTTGTAGATCTTCGCGGTCGGGAAGAACGCATCGATGCCGAAGGTCCGCGCCTCGTCGGGGATGATCGGCACGATGCGCTGACCGATCCCCTTCTCGCGCATGAGGTCCTTGAGCAGACGCACGAAGGCCATGGTGGTGGCGGCCTGCTGCTGCCCCGAGCCCTTCTTCGTCTGCGAGAACGCCTTGTCGCTGACCGCCGGGAGGGTGGCGCGCGAGCGCTCGGGCTTGCGGTTGGGCAGGAATCCGCCCAGCTCCCTGCGCTTCTCGAGCATGTACTCGATCTCTTCGGACTCGAACCCCGGGTGGTAGTAGGGAACGGCGTAGGGATCCTCGTCGATGACCTTGTCGGTGATCGGGATGTCCATCCGGTCGCGGAAGACCTTGATGTCCGCGGCGGTGAACTTCTTCATCTGGTGCGTCGCATTGCGCGATTCGAAGCTGGTGCCCAGTCCGTAGCCCTTGACTGTCTGGACCAGGACGACGGTGGGCTTGCCCGCCGTGTTCACCGCGTGCTGGTAGGCGGCGTAGACCTTGTGGTAGTCATGGCCGCCGCGCTTGAGGTTCCAGATCTGGTCGTCGGACAGGTGCTCGACGAGACCCTTCGTGACCGGGGAGCGGCCGAAGAAGTTGTCACGGATGAATCCGCCGGACTCCGCCTTGAAGGTCTGGTAGTCGCCGTCGAGAGTCTCATTCATGATCCGCACGAGCTCACCGGTGCGGTCCGCGGCCAGGAGCGAGTCCCATTCGCGTCCCCACAGCACCTTGATGACGTTCCATCCGGCGCCGGTGAACACGGCTTCGAGCTCCTGCACGATCTTGCCGTTGCCGCGCACCGGCCCGTCGAGACGCTGGAGGTTGCAGTTGACGACGAAGGTGAGGTTGTCGAGGCCTTCGTTGGCGGCCAGCTGGAGCGCACCGCGCGACTCCGGCTCATCCATCTCGCCGTCGCCGAGGAACGCCCACACGCGCTGGTCGGCGGTGTCCTTGATGCCGCGGTTGTGCAGGTAGCGGTTCATCTGCGCCTGGTAGATCGCGTTGATCGGGCCCAGACCCATCGAGACCGTCGGGAACTGCCAGAACTCCGGCATCAGCCGCGGGTGCGGGTAGGAGCTCAGTCCGTTGGGGGCCTTCGAGGCCTCCTGGCGGAAGCCGTCGAGCTGCTCGGCGCTGAGCCGGCCCTCGAGGAATGCGCGGGAGTACATGCCGGGAGAGGCATGGCCCTGGAAGAACACCTGGTCGCCGCCGCCGGGGTGATCCTGGCCGCGGAAGAAGTTGTTGAAGCCGATCTCGTAGAGTGTCGCGGCTCCCGCGTACGTGGAGATATGACCGCCCACGGAGATCTCGGGGCGCTGGGCCCGGTGGACGAGCATGGCTGCGTTCCAGCGCAGCCACTTGCGGTACTTGCGCTCGATCCGTTCGTCGCCGGGGTACTCCGGCTCCTGGTCGGCGGGAATCGTGTTGACGTAGTCGGTGGTCGTGACCTTGGGCTGCGACACCGAATGGGTCGAGGCCCGGCGCCGCAGCGCCTCCATGATCTCGCTCGCGCGCAGGGTGCCGCGCTCGTTGACGAGCCCTTCCCAGGACTCGAGCCACTCGTCGACCTCTTCGTCGGCAAGGTCCCTCGGGATCGCCGAGGTGGATCCGGCACCCGTTCGGGCGCCTGGCTGGGATGACAGTGCAGTCATTGTGTTCCCTCTCATACAAGTCGGGTCCACGGGAGGTGTTCCCGTGGACCCGTGATATTTCAGATCAGCAGAATCCGGAGATCCCGTTCCAGGCTTCCTTGTTCTCCTCCACATCATCGCGGGTGAAGGTGGCTTCGATCAAACCGTATGGCCGATCAGCGACAATGAACACTTCATTCGGGTTCTCCAGGCCGAAGCGCTCGATGTCGTAGAGGAAGTGGTGTTTGTTCGGGCAGGAGAAGCGGATCTCGTCGATCTCCGGGACCTGCTCGATGACCTTCTCGCCCATCTGGTAGAGCGTGTGCTGCAGAGCGTGCGAGTAGTGGTCGGTGAAGGAGTCGAGGATGATCTCCTTGACCTTGCGGTACACACCTTCGAAGTCGAGGTCGGTGGTGTTGTAGAGCCACCGCGTCGCGATGTCGGTGGCGAGGATGCGGTCCTCGGTCTCGGGCAGGGTGGTGTATTTGTCCTTCGGGTAGCCGACGAAGCCGGATTCCGTGGTCTTGAGGACGGTGAGTCCGTAGAACCCGGAGATCAGGGTGTCCTTGTCGCCGTCGCGGGTGAGGACAGAGGTGCGGACCTCGGGCGCCGACTTGTAGAAGGAGTGGTTGTGATCGTTGATGCGGTCCCAGCCGAACTCCTCGGCTGCCCAGCGGCCGCCGGTGACCCAGTCGAAGTTCGAGGTGTAGTGCTCGGCCAGGGTGAGCAGGAACTGCTCGGGCGAGGTCACGCCGACTTCCTTCGCCTTGGCGAAGATCGTGTTCTTCTGGGTGTCGGTGGCCACGACGTGCTCGTTGTTGCCCTCGGTGTGCGCGGTCTCGAAGTCGCCCCACAGCTGTGAGGTGACGTTGAGGTCGCGGATCTCGTGACGTTCGGAGTCACGGTAGACCCTCATCAAACGGTTCTCTGCCTTGCCGTACTGATTGTTGGTCAGCTTCACCTTGCTCATCTTCTTGCTCCTGTTCTCATTGCGGCGGACGCTGTCTTCGTCGACGATCGCGTCCGCTGCGAACCAATTGATTTGCGAGGTTGTCGAACAGCCCTGGGGCCTTCGGCGAACTTCGGCGGTTTGTTGAGGATGTGACTCCTGCAGGGGACCTGCTTCCCCTTGAATTCCTGGAACGGCGACGCCGTCGCCATCGGCTCAGTTGCCGCGGTAGGTGCTGTACGCGAACGGGCTGAGCAGCAGCGGGATGTGGTAGTGGGCTTCACCCGCCTTGACGGTGAAGTCGATGGTCACCTGCGGGTGGAAGTGATCCTGCCCGCGGGACTCGAAGTATTCGCCGGTCGCGAAGACGATGCGGTAGTCACCGGCGTCGAGGTGGTCCGGTCCGAACTCGACGACTCGGCCGTTCTCGTCGGTGCGGGCGCTGACGATCTCCTCTGAGCCGGAGTAGAGCGTGACCTGCAGATCGCGGGCCGGGGTGCCTGCGGTCGAGTCGAGGGCGTGGGCGGTGATGTAGCTCATGCGAAGATTCCTGTCAGTCGGGTCTCGGCGATCTGGTGCAGCTGCTCGCCGACCTCGGCGAGCTCAGCGGAGTCGGAGTTGTTCATGCGGCGCTCGAGCTCCGAGAGGATCTCCTCCGGGTTCCGGCCGGCGGCGCGGATGAGGAACACCCGGTCGAAGCGCTCTTCGTAGGCGGCGTTGCCGGCGGCGAGGCGCTCCTGCACGGAACCGTCCATCGCGCCGAGGCCGGCCTGTTCGGTCTTGGACAGCTTCGCCTCGGCGGAGTCGCCCTGGGCCCTCTCACCGATGCGGGGGTGATGGGACAGAGCTTGAGCGATCTCCTCGTCGCGGAGTGGATCGGCGCTGCGGCGGGCGGATTCGACGATAGACTCGACATCGGCGTAGGGTCGCCCGGCGACGACGCCGTCGATCCAGCGCTCGACGTCGAGGCACGGACGCAGCACCTCGTGTGCCTCGTCGGCCGGGAGCCGGTTGAACTCGTCCAGGTCCACTCTGACCTCCTCAGGGGATCGGTGCATCTTCCCCTGCGGAAGTCCCGGCGGCGGCGCTGCGACGGTGCTGCAGTCCCCAGGCGAAACTTTCACATCCTGGAAGATGTTTTCCATTCTTTAGGTTCGAGTGTGAGCGCGGTCTCGTGAGAAGTCAAATCGAGGGGGCGGCGATTCGGCCGGGAACTGCCACCTGTAGAGTCATTCGTAATTTGGAAAAGCTCTTCCGCATCATGGATACTCAGGGATATTGTGGAACCAACACTTCTCAGGAGTTTTTCGTCAGGAAAGGACACACAGCCATGAGCATCGAAATCACCCAGCCCTACGAGGTGGCTGGTTCGGAGACCATCCTCACCGCAGAGGCTCTGGCCTTTGTCGAAGAACTCCATCAGAAGTTCGCGCCCAAGCGCAATGAACTGCTCGCAGCCCGCAAGGACGCGCAGAAGGCTGCCTCGGAGACCGGCTCCCTCGACTTCCTCCCCGAGACCGCAGAGATCCGCTCGGGTGACTGGAAGGTCGCCGAGGCGCCTGCCGCCCTGACCGACCGCCGCGTCGAGATCACCGGTCCCCCGTCGCCGGCGAAGATGGCCATCAACGCCCTCAACTCGGGGGCCAAGGTGTGGCTGGCCTGCCTCGAGGACGCGACGTCGCCCACCTGGCACAACCTCGTCGACGGTCAGAAGAACCTCTACGACGCGCTGCGCGGTCAACTCGCATTCACCTCGCCCGAAGGCCGGGAGTACAAGGTCGACGACTACGCGAGCGCTCCGGTCGTCGTCGTCCGTCCCCGCGGCTGGCACCTGCCCGAGAAGCACATCCTCATCGACGGCGAACCGGGCGTCGGCGCGCTGGTCGACTTCGGCCTCCACTTCTTCCACAACGCGAAGCTCGGCCATGAGAAGGGCCTTGGTCCGTTCTACTACCTGCCGAAGCTCGAGTCGCATCTCGAAGCCCGCCTGTGGAACGACATCTTCACCTTCGCCGAGGAGAAGCTGGGCCTGCCGCACGGAATCGTGCGCGCGACGGTCCTCATCGAGACCATCCCCGCGGCGTTCCAGATGGACGAGATCCTCTACGAACTGCGCGAGCACGCCTCAGGCCTCAACGCCGGCCGCTGGGACTACCTGTTCTCCATCATCAAGTACTTCCGCAGCTCGGGAACGGACTTCGTGCTCCCCGACCGTGCCGCCGTGTCGATGAACCAGCCGTTCATGCGCGCCTACACCGAGCTGCTCGTGTCGACGTGCCACAAACGCGGAGCCTTCGCGATGGGCGGCATGGCCGCGTTCATCCCGAACCGCCGCGAACCCGAGATCACCGCACAGGCGTTCGCGAAGGTCCACGACGACAAGGCCCGTGAGGCCGACGACGGATTCGACGGCTCCTGGGTCGCCCACCCCGACCTCGTCGACATCTGCCGGGAGGAGTTCGACAAGGTCCTCAGGCACAAGCCCAACCAGCTCGACCGCCTCCGCGACGACGTCTCCGTGACCGCCGGCGACCTCATCGACCTGTCCACCGCCAGCGGCGACGTCACCGAGGAAGGTGTGCGCACCAACCTCTACGTCGCGATCTACTACACCGCGATCTGGCTCTCGGGCAACGGCGCCGTGGCGATCCACAACCTGATGGAGGACGCCGCCACCGCCGAGATCTCCCGGTCGCAGATCTGGCAGCAGATCCACAACAACGTCGTCACCGCTGACACCGGGCAGGAGATCACGGTGGAGTACGTCTCCGGTCTTCTCGACGAGGAGCTGGAGAAGCTGCGCGGAGACATCGGCAACGACGAGCAGTTCGAGAAGTTCTTCGTGCCGGCCGCCGAGCTCGTGCGCGACATGACCCTGCGCGGCGACAGCTACGACGACTTCCTCACGCTCTCCGCCTACGAGCAGCTGGCCTGAGAAGTCGTCAAACTCGAGAAGTCGACTGCCATGTCCGGCTGCGGGTCGCACGGCCGCGGGTCTCCGCTGCCGCACCCACCGCCGGACATGGCCGTTCTCGGCAGCGCCTCGACCGAGCGCCTGTCCGCTCTCTGACCGCACCGCCCGGTGATCACGACAATGATGTTGGATTCAACTATGAGCAAAGACGCCACGTCCCCCGCACTCCGCATCGTCTGCGCGCCGGACTCCTTCAAGGGGTCCGCCACTGCCGCAGAGGCCGCCGCCGCACTTGCCCGCGGCGCCCGGCAGGTGTTCCCCGATGCCCACATCACCGACCTTCCCTTCGCCGACGGCGGGGAGGGCACCCTCGACGCACTGTTGGCCGTGTGGAACACCCCGGCCCGGTCGGTCGAGGTCGTCGATGCACTCGGCCGGCCCACCACCGCCCTCTACGGCGTCTCCGCCGACGGGAGGACCGCCGTCATCGAGGCGGCCCAGGCCAACGGCCTGCCGCAGGTCTCGGATGTCCCGCTCGAGCCCGAACGCGCCGACACCTACGGCGTCGGCCTCATCGCCCGCCACATCCTCGATGAGGGTGTCGACGAGATCCTCCTGTGCATCGGCGGCTCCGCCAGCACCGACGGCGGCGCGGGCCTGGTCCGCGCCCTCGGCGCTGCCCTGCTCGACGACACCGGCGCCCCGATTCCCCCCGGCGGCGGCGGACTGGCCCACCTGTCCTCCGTCGACACCACCGGCCTCGACCAGCGCGCGCTCGACGTTCGCTGGCGCATCGCCGTCGACGTCGACAATCCCCTCACCGGGGAGCGCGGCGCGGCCGCGGTGTTCGGACCGCAGAAGGGCGCTGATCCGGCCACGGTCTCGCGCCTCGACGCCGGACTGGCCCACTTCGCCGAGGTGCTCGCCGAGTCCCCCGAAGCCGCGCGAACCCTGGCCGCCACCTCCGGCTTCGGGGCCGCCGGTGGCATTCCCCTGGCCCTGACGACGCTGCTCGGAGCCGAGGTGGTCCCCGGTTCCCGCATGGTCGCGGAGACCGTGGGGTTGGGCGAGGCGCTCGCAGACGCCGACCTCGTGCTCACGGGCGAAGGGTCGTTCGATTCGCAGTCCCTGGGCGGCAAGGTCGTCGCGGCCGTCCGGGACCACTCCCCCGCCTCGGCGAGCATCGTCGTCGTCGCCGGTCGGGTCGCGCTGACTCCGGCCGAAAGCCGGGAGGCCGGCATCACGGCAGCGCTGTCGATCGCTCCCGGGCCCGCGGACCTGGCGGAACTGTCGGCGCGGGCCGAAGAGCTGATCGAATCGACGGCGGCGCATGCCTGTGCCCTGCTCGCCACGCGCTGAGGCGGCCGCTCGACTCCGTTGCGGAAGCCCGTCGAAGCCGCTGCGACAATCACTCGACCACCAGCAGAACGATCCCCCATCGAGCACCGCAACCGGCGGGGCTCGCACTCTCGAAAGGAACACTCATGACACGTCACCTTGAAGTCGGACAGAGCGCCCCGGAATTCTCCCTCACCGATGCCACCGGAAAGACCTACTCGAAGTCGGACTTCGTCGGCCGGAAGGTCATCCTCTACTTCTACCCGAAGGCCGCGACCCCGGGCTGCACCACCGAAGCCTGCGACTTCCGCGACAACCTCGCCTCCCTGTCGGCTCTCGGCTACCAGGTCCTCGGGGTCTCCCCCGACGACGCCGAGGCGCTGCAGGCCTTCACCGAGTCCGAGCAGCTGACATTCCCGCTGCTCTCCGACCCGGGAGCCGAGGTCGCCAAGGCCTACGGCGCCTTCGGTGAGAAGACCGTCAATGGGAATACCTTCGACGGCACGCTGCGCTCGACCTTCGTCATCGACGAATCGGGCAACCTCTCCAGCGTCGAGTACGACGTCTCCGCCGAGGGCCACGTCCGCCGTCTGCGCGAGGAGCTCGAAGCAGCCTGACGGCGATCTCTCCGCCGGCGGCTCCAATTGTTCGGGTCGGTTTCCCTCGATCTGGGACGCCTCAGCGACTTGTGTGGACTTAGCTTCGATCTGGGCGGCCAAATCGAAGCAAAGTCCATACAAGTTGGGCCGATGCCCCTGCAACTCGACATCCGAGCCGAATCATGTGTTCGCCTCGAACGAGACGCGGTGGGTTCAGAGCACCCGCACTGCTGCACGACAGCGGCCCGGACTTCTCGAGAGAGATGTCCGGGCCGCTGTCGTATTGCCGGGCCGCTGTCGTATTGCCGGGCCGCTGTCGTATTGCCGGGCCCTAGCGCTGTGGCGCCCGAGCACAGAAGTGCCCGGGCGCCATGGCGTGCCTGATCAGCGGGCGCGCAGCAACTTGCCCTGAGGTTCGTCGAAGCTGACGGGAGTCCCGCGCAGGATCGTGCTCTTCACGGCTCCGCGCACCGTGCGGGTGTCGTAGGCGGTGATCTGATTGCGGTGGTGGAGTTCGGTGGCGACGACGGTCCACTCCTCCTCGGGCGCGAAGACCGCGAAATCGGCGTCGAAGCCGACCGCGATCGCTCCCTTGTTCTCGACCCGGGCCACCTCGGCCGGAGCCGACGACATCCAGCGCACCACCTCGGCGAGGTCGATGCCGCGCTTGGCGGCCTCGGTCCACACGAGTGACAGTCCGAGCTGCAGGGACGAGATGCCGCCCCAGGCGGCCCCGAAGTCGCCGGAGTCGAGGAGCTTGAGCTCCGCGGTCGAAGGCGAGTGGTCGGAGACGATGCAGTCGATCGTGCCGTCGATGAGTCCCTGCCACAGGGCCTCCCGGTTGGATTCCTCGCGGATCGGCGGGCAGCACTTATGAGTGGTCGCACCGTCGGGGATCTCCTCAGCGGAGAACACGAGATAGTGCGGGCAGGTCTCGACCGTGATCTTGACGCCCTCGGCCTTGGCTGCGGCGATGCTCGGCAGCGCGTCGGAGGACGACAGATGGAGGATGTGGGCGCGGGCGCCGGTCGCGCGGGCGGCATCGATCACGCGCTGGATGGCGACGTTCTCGGCCTCGCGAGGTCGAGTGGCGAGGAAGTCGGAGAACTTGGGCCCGGATCCGCTCGGCGCCGAGGCCATCACTTCGTGGTCCTCCGCATGGACGATGAGCAGACCGTCGAACTTGGCCAGCTCGGCCATGTCCGCCTGCATCTCCGCAGGCTCAAGCGGAGGGAACTCCTCGACACCCGAGTCCTCGAGGAAGCACTTGAAGCCGTAGACGCCGGCATCGTGGAGGGGCCCCAGGTCAGCGGTGTTGCCCGGGATCGCGCCGCCCCAGAAGCCGACGTCGACGAATGCCTTGGGGCCGGCCACCTCGCGCTTGATGTCGAGGGATTCGACGTTGACGGTCGGAGGCAGGGAGTTGAGTGGCATGTCGATGATCGTGGTCACACCTCCGGCGGCGGCGGCACGGGTGGCGCTGTCGAAGCCCTCCCATTCGCTGCGGCCGGGGTCGTTGACGTGCACGTGGGTGTCGACGAGGCCGGGCAGCAGGATCTGCGTCTCATCGACCTCGATGACGTTCGCGTCCTCGGCGACGGCGCCGGACAGTGTCGAATCGGCGGCGATCTCAACGATCCTGCCGTCTTTCACACCGATCTCCGCTGAGCTCACACCGTCGGGCAGCATCGCCTTCTTGGCCCTGATGACCAGGTCGAAACCCTGGCCGGAGGTCTGGTCGAGGACAGCTGCGCCTGCGGCTGTCGAACCGGCGTCTTCGACGATCATTCTTCACTCCTTCGTCTTCCGGCCGATTCCCGGCCGGGATGATTCGGCGGCCGGATGGACCGGCCGGGGTGTTTCGGGGGCCGGTTGAACCGGCAGGTTGGTTCGGTGGTCGTGACACCGGCCGCGGGTGGTCCTGACGGCACACGGGGGCCGAGGCGGTCCTCGGTGCGTCTCCGTGACAAGTGTAGCCACGCCCGAGGCCCCGAAGTGGTCACTGAGACCAACCGGGGACTCGGGCGCGGAGAGCGGCAGCGCTGACGCTGCCGCTCTCTCGATCAAATCGTGCTCAGCCGGTCACTTCGCGGCGACGAGCTCGCTCAGCGGAGTCAGCGCGGTCGGCGCATCGGCAGGGGTCTGCGCGAGGACGTCGAACTCGTTGATCTTGTCGAGCGAGGCGCCCATCGAGATGTTGGTGACGCGTTCGAGGATGACCTCGACGACGACGGGGACCTGGTGCTCGTCCATCAGGTCCTTGGCCACGCGCAGACCTTCGCCGATGAGCTCGGGATCATCGACGCGCAGCGCCTTGCAGCCCAGACCCTGGGCGACGGCGACGTGATCGACTCCGTATCCGGCGGACTCGCCGGTGGAGTTGATGTTGTCGAAGGCCAGCGACACTTCGTAGTCCATCTCGAACGGACGCTGCGACTGACGGATCAGACCCAGGTACGAGTTGTTGACGACGACGTGGACGTAGGGGATCTTGTGCTGCGCACCGACGGCCAGTTCCTCGATCATGAACTGGAAATCGTAGTCGCCGGAGAGCGCGACGACGGTCTCGCCCGGCTTGCCCTTGGCCACGCCGAGCGCTGCCGGCCCGGTCCAGCCCAGCGGACCGGCCTGCCCGGCGTTGATCCAGTGGCGCGGACGGTGGACGTGAAGCATCTGAGCACCGGCGATCTGGCTCAGCCCGATGGTCGACACGTAGGTGACGTCCTCGCCGAAGGCCGAGTTCATCTCCTGGTACACGCGCTGCGGCTTGATCGGCTTCTCGGTGTAGTTGGTCTTGCGGTGCTCGGTGCTCTTGCGCTGGGTGCACTCATCTGCCCACTGCGTGAAGTCGGGCAGGGCCGAGGCGTTCTTGCGTCCGCGAGCGGCCTCGAGCAGAGCGTCGAGGGCGAAGCCGGCGTCGGAGACGACGCTGTAGTCGGGCGAGAACACGCGACCGATCTGCGTCGGCTCGATGTCGATGTGGACGAACTTGCGGCCCTTGCGGTAGGTCTCGAGGTCACCGGTGTGGCGGTTGGCCCACCGGTTGCCGATGCCGATGACCAGGTCGGACTCGAGGAACGAGGCATTGCCGTAGCGGCGATGGGTCTGAATGCCGATCATGCCCGACTGCAGCGGGTGGTTGTCCGGGATCGCTCCCCAGCCCATCAGGGTGGGACCGACCGGGATCGAGGTCAGCTCGGCGAACTCGACGAGCTTGTCCGCGGCATCGGCGTTGAGGATTCCGCCGCCGGCGATGATGATCGGGTGCTTCGCCTCGGCGATGAGGTCGAGGACCTTCTCCGCCTGCGCCTTGGTGGCTGCCGGCTTCGAGGGCTGCAGCGGCTCGTAGGTCTCGATGTCGAAGTCGATCTCGGTCTGCTGCACATCGATCGGCAGGTCGATGAGGACCGGTCCGGGGCGGGCCGAGCGCATCAGCTGGAACGCGGCCTGGAACACTCCGGGGACCTGACCGGCCTCGAGCACGGTCTTGGCCATCTTCGTCACGGGCTTCGCGATAGAGGCGATGTCGACGGCCTGGAAGTCCTCCTTGTCGAGGACGGCGACGGGAGCCTGACCGGTGATGCACAGGATCGGCTGGGAGTCGGCGGCCGCGGCGTAGAGGCCGGTGATCATGTCGGTGCCGGCGGGGCCGGAGGTGCCGAGGCACACGCCGATGTTGCCGGCGGCCGCGCGGGTGTACCCGTCAGCCATGTGCGAGGCCCCCTCGACGTGGCGGGCCAGGGTGTGACGGATCCCGCCGTGGGCCTTCATCGCCGAGTACAGGGGGTTGATGGCTGCTCCGGGCAGACCGAAAGTCTCGGTGGCGCCTTCCTTCTCCAGGATGAGCACCACTGCGTCTACTGCGCGCATACGTGTCATAGTTCTTAAGTCCTTCGTGTCCGGGCGAACCGCGACGTCTGCGTCGCTGAGTTCGTCCTGCGGGGGCCAGGTGGACCCTGGCGGTATGTGGTTGGTGGGGGCGAGGCCGGCCGTCGTTTCACAGTCGGCCCCGCCCCTGTTCGTGGGGAGGGCTCAGGCCTGGCCGTCACCGTTCTGGCCGGTCTTGCCCGAGAGCTGCTCGACGACGGTGAAGAGACCGGAGTGATCGAGTCCGCCGTTGCCCTGCTGCACGGTCGAGGCCACGAGTTGCGCGACGGTCGAGCCGAGCGGGATCGCGACGCCGGCCTCGCGGGCGGCGGAGGTGACGATGCCCATGTCCTTGTGGTGCAGCGCCAGGCGGAAGCCGGGGTCGAACTCACGCTCGAGCATCTTCTGGCCCTTCTGCTCGAGGACCTTGGACCCGGCGAGACCGCCGCCGAGGACCTGCAGCGCCGAGGTGGTCTCGACCCCGTAGGCCTCGAGGAACACGACGGCTTCGGCGAGGAGGCCGATGTTGCCGGCGACGATGAGCTGGTTGGCGGCCTTGACCGTCTGGCCCGAGCCGGAGGGTCCGACGAGGACGATGGTCTTGCCGACTGCGTCGAAGACGTCGGAGACGGCGTCGAAGTCGGCCTGCTCGCCGCCGACCATGACGGAGAGCACGCCATCGATCGCGCCGGGCTCGCCGCCGGAGACGGGAGCGTCGAGGGGCTTGAGGCCCTTCTCCTTCGCCTGGGCGGCAAGGTCCTGGGCGACATCGGGACGGATGGTCGAGAAGTCGATCCAGTAGGCGCCGGACTTGGCGTTGGCGAGGACGCCGTCCTCACCGGTGAGCACGGCCTCGACGTCGGGAGAGTCCGGAACCATCGTGATGATGACGTCGGCACCGCCGACCGCCTCGGCGATGGTGGAAGCGGCCTGACCGCCGGCGGCGGCGAGGTCCTGGGCCTTCTGCGGGGAGCGGTTGTAGCCGCGAACGGTGAAGCCGGCCTTGACGAGGTTCTTGGCCATCGGCAGGCCCATGATTCCGAGTCCGATGAAAGCGATTGTCTTGCTCATGTGCATGTCCTTCTTCGTTGAAAGTTCAGTTCGGGATGCGGGTCTCCCCCGCCGAGGTGGTGGCGGTCTCCCCCGCCGAGGTGGTCGGTCAGGCCGGCTGCTCGACCGAGGCGTTCAGCCAGGCGAAGGCCGTTTCGCGGTCCTGCTTGTACTCGAGGGCGATCTGACCTGCGTAGCCGAGCTCGAAGGCACGGTTGATCCAGTCCTCGAGCGGGAGTTCGCCGGTGCCGGGGGCTCCGCGGCCGGCGGCGTCGGCGATCTGGATGTGGCCGAAGTTCGCTGCCTCCGACTCGATGACGGCGGCGACGTCGTCGCCGTTGACAGCCATGTGGAAGAAGTCGGCGAGGACGGCGATGTTCTCGACGTCGTGCGCACGCACCTTGGCGACCACCTCGGCGGCGTCGGTGTACTTCTTCAGGGGGTAGGCGTCGGCGCCGGAGACGGGTTCGACGAGGACGGTGCCGCCGATCTCGGCGACCGCGTCAGCGGCGAGCCTGAGGTTGGCGATGGCCACCTCGTCCTGCTCCTGCGGCGTCTGGCCCTCGGTGCGCAGGCCGTAGAGGGCGTTGAAGGCCTTGCAGCCGGTGCGCTTGCCGATCTCCTTGACGATCTCGACATTGGCGGCGAAGTCGGCTTCGGCACCCTTGATCGAGACCATGCCGCGGTCACCGCCGGCCATGTTGCCGGCCCAGAAGTTCAGTCCCTTGAGCTCCACTCCGGCGCGCTCAAGGGAGGCGACGAATTCGTCGACCTCGTCCTGGGACGGGGTGGGGTTGCCGTCGAAGGGCCACCAGAATTCGACCTGGCTGAAGCCGGCGTCCTTGGCGGCCTGAGCGCGCTCCATCACCGGCAGTTCGGTGAGCAGGGTGGAGCAGTTGAGGATGTAGCTGTCTGCAGTGGTGAAGTCGAAAGTCGAAGTCATGAAGACCCTCCTTCATAGAGCTGGATCTGCGAACCACTTTCCGAATCGTGGAAATGTGTTTCCGTTGGATGAAATCCAGCATAGGCCTCTTCGCGAGGCGGGGTCAACCTGCGAACCTGAAAATCTTCCGGTCGCCCTCCGTCCAGGGGCGGCCCCCTCACCGGCCGGTGCCCCTGCGTCGATTTGACTTGGAGCGCGAATGGGCGGATTGTGGTCGGGATCATAATTTTCGGAAACTGTGATCCACGATACGGAAAATAGCGAGTCTGGCCCCGGCTCACACCGCTGTGTGCGCGAGTGAGCCCACGACCAGAGAACGCTCATCTGGAAGGTTCTATCGACGATGAAGAACACCAAACGGACATCCCCTACATCCCCCACCGCGGACGAGGCCAAGGCCGACAAGCCGGCCGCGATCCCCCCGGGCTCCACCCGCCCCGAGGACGCCTGGCTTCCCGTTCCCCAGCTCTTCGCCTACGGGCTCCAGCACGTGCTGACGATGTACGGCGGGATCATCGCGGTCCCCATGATCATCGGCACCGCGGCCGGGGTCGACAGCCAGCAGCTCGTCACCCTCGTCACCGCCAGCCTGTTCATCGGCGGAATCGCCACCCTGATCCAGAGCATCGGCATCGGGTTCATCGGATCGAAGCTGCCCCTCATCCAGGGTGTGTCCTTCGCCGGGGTCGCGACCATGCTCTCGATCCTCACCGGCGGTGGGAACCTCAGCAGCATCTTCGGCGCGGTGATCGTGGCAAGCATCATCGGCTTCTTCATCGCCCCGTTCTTCGCCCGGATCATCCGCTTCTTCCCACCGGTCGTCACCGGTGTCGTCATCACCTCGATCGGTCTCACCCTGATCCCGACCGCGGGCAACTGGGCGATGGGCGGCGACGACTCGGCTGCCGACTACGGCTCGGTGCAGAACATCGCTCTGGCCTTCATCACCTTCGCCTCGATCCTGCTGCTGAGCAAGGTCGGGTCCGCGACGATCTCCCGGCTGTCGATCCTGCTCGGGCTCGTCATCGGCACCGCCGCCGGTGCGGCGATGGGAATGACCGACTTCTCCGAGGTGGGCACGGGTGCCCCGATCGCGATCCCGGCTCTGCTGCCCTTCGGCGCCCCCACCTTCGACGTCGCCGCGATCGTCTCGATGCTCATCGTCATCCTCGTGATCAAGACCGAGACCGCCGCAGACGTCATCGCCGTGGGAGAGATCATCAACACCCCGGTCGATGCGAAGCGAGTGGCCAACGGTCTGCGCGCCGACATGCTGTCCTCGGCGATCGCACCGCTCTTCGGCTCGTTCACCCAGTCCGCGTTCGCCCAGAACGTCGGCCTCGTGGCGCTGACCGGCGTCCGCTCGCGCTTCGTCGTCTCCGCCGGCGGCGTGATCCTCATCCTGCTCGGCCTCACGCCTGTCCTCGGCCAGGTCATCGCGGCCGTGCCGATGCCCGTGCTCGGCGGCGCGGGGTTCATCCTCTTCGGCACCGTCACCGGCTCCGGCATCCGCAACCTCAAGTCCGTCGACTATGAGGGCAACATGAACCTCATCATCGTCTCCGCGTCACTGGCCTTCGCGATGGTCCCCGTCGTCAAGGGCGACTTCTACGATCAGTTCCCGTCCTGGGTGCAGACGATCTTCCACTCCGGGATCTCGTCGGCCGCGATCATGGCGGTGATCCTCAACCTGCTCTTCAACGAGCTCAAGGCCGGCAACTCGAAGAATCCCTCCGTCTTCGCCGCCAACCCCGTCCGCTACCTCACCCCGTCCAATCTCAAGGACCTGCGCGAAGGTGACATGTTCATCGACGGCAAGTTCGTCGACTGCGACGGGGAGGAGATCCCGGTGATCCCCGACGAGAAGGTCGAGGAGATCCGCGCGAAGATCGACTGCGGCGACATCGTCGACACGGCTCAGCTCAAGCAGGTCGTCGAGGCTGACGTCCGGCAGGACTGACGGCTCCAGGTGGTCGGCGGCGGATCAGCCCTTGATGGGTTCGCCGTCGACCCACACCCGGGCGATGTCGCCGGGGGTGCCCATGGCGAAGATCTTCGCCAGGGCATCCTCGTCGCTGGTGGCGTGCCGGTTCCCCACCTCCAACGGCTCGCCGGCAGTGGGCCGGATGTGGACGGCGTCGAATCGCTTGCCCACGGACAGGTCCCCCACCTCGGCGTCGAGCCCGAGCGCTGCGGCGCCGGCGGCGGTCGCCAGGTGGAGCAGGTGCGCCGACGTCAGCGCCACTCCCCCGGACGGGTCGAGCTGCTGCATGAAGTACGACTGCACTCCCTCCTTGAGGAGACAGAATCCGGTGCCCGCGCCGACGTCGGAGCCGAGAGCCACACGCACTCCGTGCTCGATGTGCCGGCGCAGGGGGAAGAAGCCGCTCGCCAGGGTCGAGTTCGAGGTCGGGCAGTGCGCCGCGGCCGCCCCCGTCTCCGCCATCCGGGTCAGCTCCCGGTCGCTGGGGTGGACGTTGTGGGCGAGGATCGTCCGCCGCCCCAGCAGACCCGCCCGATCATAGGTGTCGAGATAGTCGAGGGCTTCGGGGAACAGCGCGGCCACACCGGCGATCTCGTCGCGGTTCTCGTTGAGGTGGGAGGTCACCCAGATCCCGGGATTGTCGACGACCAGCTGACCGCCCGCCGCCAGGAGCTCCTGACTCGCGGAGTAGGAGAAGCGCGGGGTCACGGCGAACCGCAGCCGCCCCAACCCGTGCCACCGGTCGATGAGGTCCTGACTCTCCGCGACCGATCGCTCCACCGTGGTCAGCAGCGCCTCCGGCAGGTTCCGGTCGCTCGTGACCAGTCCGGAGGTGATCCGCAGCCCCACCTCGGCGGCCTCGGTGAACAGGGCGTCCATCGCGGTGGCGAAGTGCGAACCGAACACCATCGCCGAGGTGGTCCCCGCCGCGGTCAGTCCGCGCAGGAACTCGGTGGCCAGGGCCCGCGCATAGGCCTCGTCGCCGAGTTTGGACTCCTCGGGCAGGGCACAGCGGTCCAGCCATTCGAGGAGCGGCTTGCCGAGGTAGCCGATCGCCCGCACCTGCGGGTAATGGACGTGGGTGTCGACGAGACCCGGGATGAGCACACCCTCGCGCAGGTCGACCACCTCGGCGTCGGGATGGGCTGACCTGGCGGTGGCGAAGTCGGTGCGGTCGGCGATGAGACCGTCGTCGACGACGAGCGCGACGTCCGCGTCGGCGCGCAGCTCTCCTCCGGTGAAGGGGTTGGTCGGGGTGTCGAAGATCCGGGCGCGGTAGATGATCATGGGTGGGTTCCTCACGGTCGTGGTCTGACGCGCGAGCGTCAGCGGGCAGTCGGTGGCCGGGGCGATGTGGTCCGGGGTCGGACGGTCGGCCGGGGCTCAGCTCATCCGGGACAGAAGGTCGGCCGCGACGCTCAGGGCGATCGTCGCGGGCTGCTTCCCCGGAAGGTCGGGCAGGCCGATCGGACACTGGATGGTGTCGACGGCCTCGGGGGTGTGACCGTCGGCGATGAGCTTCTTGCGGAAACGCTGCCACTTGGCGCTCGATCCGATCAGTCCGATGGATCCGAGGCTCCCGTGGCGCAGCGCCGCGTCGCAGAGGTGGAGGTCCTCGGCATGGTCGTGGGTCACGATGAGCACGTGGGTGCCCGCGGGCAGCGTGGACAGGACCTCCTCGCCCACGACGGCGAACTCCCGGTGGATCGCCGCGACCGGCTCGTCGAGTCGGTCGAGTGCGGCAAGCTGCTCCGGGCGGGAATCGCTGAGGTGGAGGTCGATGTCATGGCGGGACAGGATCCGGGCCAGCTCGAACCCGATGTTCCCGATTCCGAACACGGCGATCGTCGGTGGCACGGTGAGTGGTTCGAGCAGGACGGTCACTTCCCCTCCGCAGCATTGGCGGCCGTACTTGGCCGGTGCCCTGTCGTTGAGTCGCAGCGTGAGCATCTCGGGCCCGGGCGCCGAGGCGGTCGCCGGGGCGGCGATCTCGGCGAGGATCTCGCGGGCACGGGTGACGACGGTCATCTCGAGATTGCCTCCGCCGATGGTCCCATAGAGCTCATCGGCGGAGACGATCATCTTCGCTCCGGCCTCGCGCGGGGCGTGCCCGCGGACGGCGGCCAGAGTGATGAGGACGGCCGGCACCCGAGCTGCTCGGAGCTCGACTGCTGTGTCCATCCAGATCATGACGGTACGGTGACGCCTTCCTCGGAGTCGGCGGTACCGGGAGTCTCGGCCCGCGCGCCTTCCTCCTCGGCATCGGCGGCCGCGGTCAGCGGATCGGCGTCGGGCTGCCCCGGGGTGTCTCGGACCGATTCCACCGCCCAGAACACGGCCTCCGGCGTCGCCGGGGAGGCCAGCTCGACTGACGTTCCCGGCGCACCGAAGGCGGCCACGGCCTCTCGCAGCGCCTCCCGGACGGAGAACGCGAGCATCAGCGGTGGCTCGCCCACCGCCTTCGACCCGTAGATCGCGCCTTCCTCGTGCGCTTTGTCGAGCAGGGAGACGTTGAAGACGTCGGGGACCTCGGAGAAGCTCGGGATCTTGTAGGTGCTCGCCGCCTGGGTCGCCAGACGTCCACGGCTGGGCCGGTCGCTGTCGTCCCAGCGCAGGTCCTCGAGCGTCATCCAGCCGGCACCCTGGACGAATCCGCCTTCGATCTGGCCGAGGTCGATGAGCGGGGACAGCGAGTCGCCGACGTCATGGACGATGTCGACCCTCCGCAGCCGGTAGGAGCCGTCGAAGCGGTTGACTTCGACCTCGCTCACGGCGGCTCCGTAGGCGAAGTACTTGAAGGGCTCGCCCCGCATCGCCGACAGGTTCCAGTGCAGGCCCTCGGTTCGGTAGAACCCGGAGGCGGAGAGCTGGATCCGCTGGAAGTAGGCCGCGTTGACCAGCTCCTCCCAGGTCACGGTCTTCGTCGAGCTCAGCGCGCTGACCACTCCCCGCTTGATCCGCACTTCGTGAGCAGGTGCTCCGAGGAGGCTCGCGGCCACGTGGACCAGCCGGTCGATGATCTGCTCGCAGGCGTCCTTGACGGCGCCGCCGTTGAGGTCGGACCCGGAGCTCGCCGCCGTCGCCGAGGTGTTGGGCACTTTGTCCGTGCGCGTGGGCGCCAGGCGCACGGTCGACAGCGGCACCCCGAGCGTCGTCGCCGCGACCTGCATCATCTTCATGTGCAGGCCCTGGCCCATCTCCGTGCCGCCATGGGTGATGAGGACGGAGCCGTCCTTGTAGACGAGCACGAGTGCGCCGCCCTGATTGAACGCGGTGAGGTTGAAGGAGATCCCGAACTTCACGGGAGTGATCGCAATCCCGCGCTTGATGTGATCGTGGCGGGCGTTGAACTCCGCGATCTCGGCCTCTCGGCGCTCCACCTCGGCGGAACTGAGGAGCTGATCCCAGCTCGCTTCCATCCGCTCGGGATGCCGGACCGGCTGATAGTAGGGCGTGTCCTGGCCGGCCGGGTAGAAGTTGCGGCGGCGCAGCTCGCGCGCGCTGAGTCCGAGCTGCGGGGCGACGCGACCGAGGATGTCCTCCATCACGAGCATCCCCTGTGGACCGCCGAAGCCGCGGAAGGCCGTCTGGGAGGTCTTGTGGCACTTGGCGATGCGACCGTGCACGCGGATGTTGGGCACCCAGTACGCATTGTCGATGTGGCACATCGCGCGAGTGAGGACCGGTTCGGACAGGTCGAGGCTCCAGCCGCCGTCCGCGGTCAGGGTCGCGTCGAGAGCGAGGATCGACCCATCCTCCGTGAACCCGATCCGCCAGGACGAATGGAAGCCGTGACGCTTGCCGGTCATCGTGATGTCACACGTGCGATCGAGGCGCACCCGCACGGGCCGGTTCGTCAGTTTGGCGCCGAGAGCGGCGAGCGCGGCATAGCCGTGGGGCTGCATCTCCTTGCCGCCGAATCCGCCGCCCATGCGCAGGCACTGGACGGTCACCTCGTGGGCGGGCACTCCGAGGACGTGGGACACGATGTCCTGGGTCTCGGTGGGGTGCTGGGTCGAGCACTGGATGAAGATCTGCCCGTTCTCGTCGATGTGGGCCAGAGACGCCTGGGTCTCGAGGTAGAAGTGCTCCTGCCCGGAGAACTCGAACTCGCCCTCGAACACGTGTGCGGCGTCGGCGAAGGCGCCGTCGACGTCACCCTTGTCGATGACGGGTTGGATGCCGTGGAAGCTCTGCGCCTCGATTGCATCG
Source organism: Brevibacterium sp. (assembly GCF_031179145.1). Classification (GTDB taxonomy): domain Bacteria; phylum Actinomycetota; class Actinomycetes; order Actinomycetales; family Brevibacteriaceae; genus Brevibacterium. The sequence continues at coordinate 4,490 of NZ_JAPSIB010000014.1, read as the reverse complement.
CCGATCGTGACGAGCGAGGGCAGGGGGTCGGCATCGACGACGACGGCTGCGGCTCCCGCCTTCGCGGCTTCGAGGTTCTCGCCGAGCACCCAGGCCACGGGCTGGCCGTAGAACATGATCTCGCCCGTGGGCAGCATCGGCTCGTCGTGCTTGGCGCCCTGATCGTTGACGCCGGGGATGTCGGCGGCGGTGATGACGCGGACTACCCCGGGCACCTCGTCGGCCGGTGCGGTGTCGACGGAGTTGATTCTCGCGTGGGCCTGGGTGGACTGGACCGGGTAGGCGTGGAGCACCCCGGTCAGCCTGCCGACCAGGTCATCGGTGTACAGAGCTGTGCCAGTGACGTGGCCGAAGGCGCTTTCATGGTGGTGGGTCTCGCCGACGACCGCGTCGGCCGGGCGCTGGGACAAGTGGCTCATCGGGCCACCTCCTCGTTGTGGTTCTGTCCTCCGAGGGCGCCCACCTGCTCGGCGTAGAAGCGCTCCAGGGATGACCGCAGCATCGCGGTCCGGTATTTCGCACTCGCCCGGTGGTCGTCCATCGGGGTGCCTTCGTTCGCCAGCGTCTCGGCGGCGGCGTGCATGGTCTCCACCGACCACGGCTTGCCTTCGAGTTCGGCTTCGGTGGCCTCTGCTCGCAGCGGAGTGGCGGCGACGCCGCCAAGCCCCAGCCGTGCCTTCGCGATGATCCCGTCCTCGACGGTCACCGCGTAGCCGATCGCGACCGAGGAGATGTCGTCGAAGCGGCGCTTCGCGATCTTCTGGAACGAGGTCAGGGGTGCCAGCGGCAGCGGGATGCGGATGGCGGTGATGAGTTCGCCGGCGCTTCGCACGGTCTGCCGGTAGCCGGTGAAGTAGTCGGCCAGCGGCACGACGCGGGAACCGTCGACCGAGGTGAGCACGAGCTCGGCCTCGAGCGCCAGGAGCGCCGGCGGGGTGTCGCCGATGGGTGAACCGGTGCCCAGGTTGCCGCCGATCGTGGCGCCGTTGCGGATCAGGCGGGAGGCGAACTGCGGGAACAGCTTGCCCAGCAGCGGGATCCGGCCCGCGAGCTCACGGTCGAGTTCACTCAGGGTGTGGGCGGCGCCGAGTTCGACGTGGTCGTCGGCCCAGCGGATGCCGCGCAGCTCGTGCAGACGGTCGATGGCGACGATCGACTTCGCGCGGGCGCCCTTGATGTTGACCTCCACACCCCAGTCGGTGGCTCCGGCGACGACGAGCGAGTCGGGTTCGTCGTGCAGGATCGCCAGCGCTTCGGCGAGGGTGGCGGGCCTGCGGTACCGTCCGACCTCACCCGTGGGGGTGTCGACCGTGGTCAGGTCGGTGGCAGGCGGAACCGGGGCCGGCCGTTCGCGGCGAGCGGCGAGAGCGTCATTGGCGTCGGGCGCAGGGAGCGCGTAGGCGGCATCGCGGATGGGGCGGTACCCGGTGCAGCGACACAGGTTGCCCGAGAGGGAATGGATGTCGAATCCGTTGGGACCGCAGTGATGGCCGTCCTCGCTCGCCGAGGCGGTGGCTGCGGCTTCCGCGGCGGCTGCGACTTCCGCGGCGGTTGCGGCTTCCGAGGCGGCTGCGGCGTCGGCCACGCGTTCGGGTCGGTAGTACTCGGCGGCCATCGAGCAGATGAAGCCGGGGGTGCAGAACCCGCATTGGGATCCCCCGCGCACGGCCATCTCCTCCTGGACCGGGTGGAGTTCGCCGCCGTCGGCGAGGCCCTCTGCGGTGACGACCTCTTGACCGTCGAGGGCGGCGGCCGGCAGCAGGCACGAGTTGATCGAGGTCCATCTGGTGCCGTCATCGCCGTCGGGCCGGGCGACGAGGATCGCGCAGGCCCCGCATTCGCCTTCGGCGCAGCCTTCCTTCGCCGCGATGAGCCCTTCTCCGCGAAGGAAATCCAGGGCGTTGGTGTGTGGTGGACCGACGAAGTCGTGCTCGGTGCCATTCACCGAGATCCGACAGCCGGTCTGTTGCGTCGTTGCCGCTGACATTCCATCAACCTCCTGCGTCTCGTCACTGAGACGCACAGTGCATGGTTGGAACAATTGCATCGTACTTCGCGGTCTTCTGGTTATCCATGCGAACAGAAGGGAAGCACTGAAGATCGAAGGCTTCTCGGCACCTGCCGACAAGCCGAGCTCTCACGTTGTCAGCTGCCGTGAGCGATCTGGCCCTTCGGCCAGGCAAATGTTCCCGTCATTGCGATCATGCTCCCAAGATAGCCGAAATCGGTCCGCGAACGAAGTAGAGGACGAATCCTGCCGAGACGACCCACAGCAGCCAGTGGACGTCGCGGCCGCGCTTGCTCATCGCGTGGATGAGCGACCAGGAGATGAATCCGACGCCGATGCCGTTGGCGATCGAGTAGGTCAGCGGCATCGTCACCATCGTCAGGAACACCGGCAGCGAGGTCCGGAAATCGCTCATGTCGATCTCCCGGATCTGGGTCACCATCATCGCTCCCACGACGACCAGTGCTGCGGCTCCGGCCTCCATCGGGATGACTCCGATGAGCGGGGCGAAGAACATGGACACGAGGAACAGTCCCCCGGTGATGCAGGCGGCGAGTCCCGTCCGGGCGCCTTCCGCGATGCCTGCGGCCGCGTCGACGAACACCGTGTTCGACGAGGCGGAGGCTCCGCCGCCGGCGACGGCTCCGAGTCCTTCGACGATGAACGCGCCGCGGATGCGGGGGAACATTCCGTCCGAGGTCTGCAGCCCGGCACTGCGGGCGAGTCCTGTCATCGTGCCCATGGCGTCGAAGAAGTTGGTGAAGACCAGGGTGAAGACGAGCATCGTCGCCGCCAGGACGCCGATGCGTTCGAATGCCCCGAAGAGATCGAAGGCGCCGATGAGCGAGAAGTCCGGCAAAGCGACGATCTGGGACGGGATCTCAGGTGCGCTGAGGTTCCAGCCCAAGGGGTCCGGATTGACGGGGTCGCCCACGGTGCCCAGCTTCGCGAAGGCCTGGATGATGATCGCCGCGATGGTCGCGACGACCATCCCGATGAGGATTCCGCCCGGGATCTTCCGGGCGACGAGGATCCCGATGAGGATGAGTGCGAGCACGAACACGAGCGTCGGCAGGGACCCGATCGATCCGTTCTGCCCCAACTGAACGGGCGGTCCGGCCGGGGTGCGAGTGACGAATCCCGAATTGACGAAGCCGATGAACGCGATGAACAGGCCGATGCCCACGGTGATCGCGATCTTCAGCGCATGGGGCACCGCGTTGAAGATGGCCGTCCGGATGCCGGTGGCTCCGAGGACGACGATGATGACGCCGTTGATGATGACCAGCCCCATGGCTTCGGCCCAGGTGACCTCCTGGACGACGGAGACAGCGAGGAAGCTGTTCATGCCGAGGCCGGCGGCCAGGGCGAAGGGCAGCCGCGCGACGACTCCGAAGAGGATGGTGATGAGTCCCGCGATCAGGCCCGTGACCGCGGTCAGCTGGGCGAAGTCGAGGGTTCCCTCCGTGACGTCGGCGGACCCGCCGAGGATGAGGGGGTTGAGGACGACGATGTAGGCCATCGCGACGAAGGCGACGATGCCTCCGCGGATCTCCTGCTTGATGTTCGAGCCCCGGGCGGTGATCTCGAAGAATCTGTCGAGCGCTCCCGGTCTGGCTCCGGCCGCCTGCGCGGCCTGGTGTTGGTCTCTGTCTGTCTTTGCCATTGGACACCTCAGTCTGTCGCTTGTGCGAATCGATTCAACGCCGAACACAGAGACTCGGGGACTGGAGCCTGCGCCGGCACCAGGCGCCCGATGGTGTTCGAACGTGGCGCGGTGAACCTGCGCCTTTGAGTATTGCGCGAAGTACCTGCGCAGTGAAATTTCACATCACGGAAAGATGTTTCTGTTTCACCAGGACAGTGTTGCCTGCTTCGCAGAATGTGTCAACGATCACACCTGCCAGGTTGTCGAAATGCCGGTGTCGCGTTGTCGAACACACTTGTCACGTTGTCGATTCGCCGGTGAAGTGAAACGGGCAGCACCGCCCACCCCTCCCAATCCGGACGAATGAAGCTCCGGCCCGTGAAGAACTACTTGAAATCTCGCACGATGGAGACTTCGGATCGATTCTGCCGGAGCTTTCGAGCCGGAGTCGGTGCCCCGCGCGATTTCAACTACTTTCCGGCAGCTTATGCGGCGCACGCGGGCTGCACGCACATTCTGAATCACCGCCCGAAGAGACGCTCAGCATCGACCGGCGAACCGCACCGCAGTGGCGATCAGCGGGCGGCCAACGGTTCGTCGGCGCCTGCATGAGGGCGGCGGGAAATGAGAAATGTGCCGCGACATCGAGTGAACGATGTCGCGACACATTCCCCCGCAAGCGGGAGGTACCCCCACAATGGCGGTGGCGGTGGTGTCTGGTTTCACGACATCGTTCACTGATGTCTCTCGACATCGATCACCTCATGTGTCACGACATCATTCACTGCCTGTGTCGAGACATCCTTCACCACATGTCTCACGACATCGTTCACT
>NZ_JAPSIB010000013.1:8190-118483 GCF_031179145.1 Brevibacterium sp. | reverse complement strand
ACGCGTGTCCTGGATTCCTGGCGGCAACACCCCCCGGATCATCAATAACAGGGCAAAATAGCCATACCAGGACCAGCGACCAGACCCCACCATGGGGCCTACCAATGAATATAGGGGCACCCCCCCGAGAGAAGGACATCCATGACCGTTGTCCCACCGGCGAACGATGCCGAAGAGCCTGCGCCCTACGGCGGCCCGACTCCGCCCGAGGCGATCGCGACCTCCGCGTCCGAGAGTCTGAGGACTCCTGCATCGAGCGGAGCGGCGGCTGCGCCTCGGCGCAGGATCCGCACGCTCGACCTCATCCGGGCGAAGGCCGAGGGCAGGCGCTGGGCGATGCTGACGAGCTACGACCAGTACACCGCCGCCATCTTCGAGGGCGCCGGGGTCGAAGCCCTGCTTGTCGGCGATTCGGCGGCGAACAACGTTTACGGTTACGAGACCACCCTGCCGGTCACCGTCGATGAGCTCATTCCGCTTGCGCGCGCGGTCACCCGGGCGACAACGCGGACGCTGGTCGTCGCCGATCTGCCCTTCGGCAGCTATGAGATCTCCGACGAGCAGGCAGTCGCGACCGCGGTGCGCTTCATGAAGGAGGCCCAGGTCCACGCCGTCAAACTCGAGGGTGGACGGCAGGTCGCCTCCCGGATCTCGGCGATCACCGCGGCGGGGATCCCGGTCATGGCCCACATCGGCTTCACCCCCCAGTCCGAGCACAACCTCGGCGGCTACCGGGTCCAGGGCCGCGGGGACGCGGCGGACTCGCTGCTCGCCGATGCCCGGGCCGTCGCCGAGGCGGGGGCGTTCTCCGTGGTGATGGAGATGGTGCCCGCCGGGCTCGCAGCCCAGGTGACCGCGGAGCTGGCGATCCCGACAGTGGGGATCGGGGCCGGGGCCGACTGTGACGCCCAGGTCCTCGTCTGGCAGGACATGGCAGGTCTGCGGCCGGGGGCGGCGCCGCGATTCGTCAAGCGCTACGCCGACCTGCATTCCGTCCTGTCTGCGGCGGTCGGTGAATACGTCGCCGAGGTCAGAAGCGGCGAATTCCCCGAGCCCGAGAGGAGCTTCCGCTGATGGACGTCGGCGGAATTCAGGCACTGAGAGCTTGGCGGGCCGCACAGACGGGCACTGTAGCTCTGGTGCCGACGATGGGCGCTCTCCATTCGGGGCACCGGGCCCTCATGGCGCGGGCCCGTGCCTCCGCGGATGTGGTGGTTGCCAGCATCTTCGTCAACCCGCTGCAGTTCGGTGCGGACGAGGACTTCGTCCGGTACCCGCGGCCGTTCAGCGCGGACCTCGCCGCCTGCGGGGAGGCTGGAGTCGACTTCGTCTTCGCGCCGGCGTTGGGGGAGATGTACCCGTCGGCGCCAGAGGTGCGAGTATCGTCGGGACGGATGGGCGAGGTCTTCGAAGGGGCATCGCGACCCGGCCACTTCGACGGTGTGCTGACGGTGGTGGCGAAGCTGTTCAACCTCATCGCGCCGCACCAGGCCGTCTTCGGGCTCAAGGACATCCAGCAGTTCTGCCTGGTCCAGCGTATGATTGCCGATCTCGACTTCGGCATCGAGCTGATCGGTCTGCCCGTCGTCCGCGACGCCGACGGGCTGGCGATGTCGAGCCGGAACCAGTACTTGGATGCTGCGGAGAGGCAGTGTGCGCTCGCGATTCCGCATGCCCTGCAGGCCGCGACCGCGGTCGCCGAGCAGGGCTCGCGCCCGGAGGCGATCGAAGCCGCGGCGCGCGAGGTGCTCGACTCCGCCCACGGTCTCGAGCTCGATTACCTCAGCCTTGTCGAGGCGGCGACGTTCCGTCCCTGCCCGCCGGACTTCTGCGGCTCGACGCTGCTGCTCGTGTCCGCGAATGTCGGGGGCACGCACCTCATCGACAATGCTCCGATTGAGCTGTAGTCCGCTGGACAATGCGGAGAATTGACCCATTTCTCCACCGTGACGAATGATCTGCCGATATTCATCTCCTCATCGGATCGACTTTTCAGGATTCCGATCTCAATTGGTTGTTATCGAATCGTGACCTGTTTATGAAAGAACTGATAAGACGCTGAAACATATACATGAGTGTATTCCCTGCGACGCGCCGAAGTATTCATTTCACGAGATCAAATGGGGTGGAGCCCTTGTTCTGAGATTTGGTTCTCAATAGACTCCAGACCACAGGGCGGCGCAGACGCCATTGTCTGCGTGCCCCAGTCGAAGGAGATACTGTTATGAATATAGGCGGCTCCGACTTGTGGTCGGTCCTCTTCAAAGTGCTTCTGGCAATCGCCATTCTCATTGTCACGTGGATCGTGGCGGCGATCGTCAAATGGGCAGTCGGAAAATTGGTCAACAAGGTTCCCGCTCTGCAGCGCAGTGGGAATGATGGACAGCAGATAGGGAAATCCATCGGACAGATCGCCGCACTGATCGTGTGGCTGTTCGGTCTTGTCGCCGTTCTCCAGCTCTTCAATCTCGACCAGGTCCTCTCGCCTCTGCAGGGGCTGCTGGGTGGAATATTCGGATTCCTGCCGAACCTCATCGGCGCCGGGTTCATCTTCTTCATCGGCTACGTCTTCGCGAAGATCGCCAAGCAGCTGGTGCAGACGGCTCTCAACACAGTGGACCTGAGCAGGCTGACGTCGAAGTTCCGTTCGCTCGGAGACCGCGCCGTAGGAGTCGGCGAACAGCCCGGCGCCGCACCTCGGACCGCGCAGCAGGGGCATGTCGCCGAGCCGGTGCCCGGCCACGGTCACCCGGGACAGCCGGTGCCCGGCCAGGGACATTCCGGGGCGGCCCCATACGGGCAGCATGCCGGACCTCCTCCCGCATCCGAGGCGAACGCCAAGATCTCCTCGCTGGCGGGCAACCTGGTCTTCGGTGTGATCATCATCGTCGTCGCGATCGCCGCGCTTCAGGTCCTCGGCATCGAGGCCATCTCGAGGCCGGCTCAGCAGATGCTCGAACTCTTCCTCAATGCGATCCCGGCGATCATCGCGGCTCTGGTCCTCCTGGCGATCGGCTTCGCCATCGCCAAGTTCCTCGGCACCCTGCTCGAGCAGATCCTCCAGGGGCTGGGCACTGATCGTGCGATCGGTGAGCTGGGAATCGTTCCCGAGGGAACCACCGCGTCCGGCGTGATCACGAAGATCGTCCAGATCGCGATCATGATCTTCTTCGCGATCATGGCCGCCCGGATGCTCGGATTCCCCGAGATCACCAACATCCTCAACGAGATCCTCGAACTCGGCGGCAATGTGCTCTTCGGCGCCGTGATCATCGCCGCAGGATTCCTGCTCGCCTCGCTCATCGGCAAGTTCATCACGAACAACCTGGCGAGCAAGGTGCTGCGGTACTCGACCATCGGACTGTTCATCGCGATGGGTCTGCAGTACATGGGGCTGGCGGATTCGATCGTCAACCTCGCCTTCGGCGCAGTCGTCGTCGGCGGAGCCCTGGCGGCGGCGCTGGCCTTCGGGCTCGGCGGTCGCGAGGCCGCAGCGAAGATGCTGAACAAGGTCGACGTCGACAAGGTCGCCGAGGCGGCGAACGAGTCCGCCGAGGAAGCCGCTGAGGAAGCGAAGGCCAGGACCGCAGCGCACTCCGCTGCGACCTCTCCGACGACACCGCCTCCGGCAGGCGCTGCGCCGACGATGCCACCGCCTTCGGACGACGGTCCGCGCCGGCGTCCCTGATGGGGGAGGACAGTACAGAATTGCCCTGTCTGCGAGTCATCAGGCGCAGATAGGCGCAGAGACGGAGGCACCGCAGGTGCTGCTCCGGGAACCGCGGGCCAGAAGTCATTTCGACCCCGACATCGTCGGGCAGATGTGGCTCCTGGCCCGCGGTCTGTCGTGGCAGGAAGTGCTGCGTGGGGCGTGGCTGGGAGTGTTGCGTGGGGCGTGGCAGGAAGTGCTGAATGGGGACTGCGCGGGGAAAGCTGCCGAGAGCTACACGGGGATTGCGGCGACGGTTATGCCCATCACGATGAGCACGCCTGCGGAGATCGCTTCGATGAAGAAGTCCGTGCTCCGTCGCGCCAACGCGGCTGCGGCATATCCGGCAACGAGAGCCAGGACCAGCTGATAGGCCAGAAGCAGACCGACGACGATCGCGATGAGCAGGGCGTAGTCGGTGCCCGTGGGGGAGGCGGGGACGAGCGTCGGCATGACCGCGAGGAAGAACAGACCGGCCTTGGGGTTGCTCAGCGAGGAGATGAGTCCCCGCCGGTAAGAGATGAGCGAGCGCAGCTGACCCCACGAGGTCTTAGCCCGCTCGGCAGCTGTCTCGGAGACCTCCTCGCCGGAACTCACCTGCTCCGCAACCAGGTCGTCGATCGCCTCGGACCGCGCAGCCTCGTGGCCCAGGGATATGCCGCCGCGCAGCTCGGCACGGATTCTCAGCGCCTGACGGGCGGCCATCAGCCCGAGGAAGCACAGATACAGGCCACCGACGAGTTTGAGGACGACCAGGGCCGAAGGGTAGGCGCGAAGCAGCGCCGACACCCCGGTGAGGGCGGCGATCATCCAGATCGTCATGCCGGTCGCAGAACCCAGCGAATAGATGAGCCCGGCCTTCCGGCGCAGCGCCGAGAGCCGGACGGTGAGGATCGTCTCGGGCCCCGGGGTCACCGCCAGCACGGTCGCAGCGCCCGCGATCGTGGCGAGTTCGGGTCCGGTCATGATGCTCCTCCAAAAGGTTCGACTGACATCGATTGTCCGGCAGTCGAGCACAGAACCACACATTGGGAACAGCAACTGTTTCTGAACAACCATCAGGCAACGCCGAATGATCATCGGCTACGCTGAGATCATGTGGGATCTGCACCGACTGCGCATCTGGCGAGCCGTCGTCGCCACCGGCTCCGTGGTCGCGGCCGCCAAGAGTCTCAATTACACGCCCGCTACCGTCAGCCAGCACATCACGACCCTGCAGAAGGTCGTCGGCGCACCCCTCTATCGCCGGTCAGGTCGAGGAATCGAGATCACGGAGCTCGGCAAACGCCTCGCCGAGGAATCGGCCGACGTCTTCACCGGCCTGGGCAGGCTCGACTCGCTCATCGACAGTCATCGCACCGTGAACCGGCCACGGATGCGCATCGCCGCCTTCACCTCGTTCAACGCCCGACTGCTCCCGGATATCATCGGGCCCGTGGCAGGGGAGCACCCCGATCTGCGCTTCGACATCCAGCTCAATGAGCCGGCGAAGGTCCGTCGCAGCCACTGCACGGTCGAGGTCCGCAACGAGGTTCCACAGGAGGGGGAGACGTCGCTGCCGGGAATGACGCGGACGGTGCTCTTCGACGACGACTACCGGGTCGTCGTCTCGAAGCACCACGAATACGCGGGCCGCTCCTCCGTGCCGTTCAAGGACCTCGAGAATCAGCGCTGGGTCGACTACGACCTGTGGTCGGGACCGACGAGCAAAGTCGTCGACCTCGCCTGCGCGGCGGCCGGTATCACCCCGCGGACCTTCGCCGCTTCGGAAGACGAGTTCGCTGCGCTCGCCCTCGTCGCCGCGAACCTCGCGATCACCGTCCTGCCCGGGCTTTCGGCAGCCCAGCTCCCGCACGGTCTGGTCGCCGTCGACCTCACCGACCCGGTGCCGCTGCGTCGGGTCGTCATGCATGTGCGCGACCGCGAGGCTCATCTTCCGCATGTGCGCGCCTTCGTCACCGCCGCCGAGACGGTCGTCGCCGACTACCTCGGACGCTGAGCCCGACCGCCGAGGGGGAGGGCTCCGCCCGCCGATGGGGAGACCGCACGTTCCTCATAGTGGGCTGAGATTCCTGTGTGGGTGCCGTGGGATAGCCTGTACGGGTGAGTTCAGAAATCGAAATCGGCAAAGGCAAGCGCGGTCGTCGCGGGTACTCACTCGACGACATCGCCATCATTCCGGCTCGGCGCACCAGGGACCCGGAAGACGTGTCCCTGAGCTGGCAGATCGACGCCTATCACTTCGACCTGCCCTTCATCGGCGCCCCCATGGACTCGGCGATGTCGCCGGAGACCGTGATCGCGCTGGGCCGGCACGGAGGACTCGGAGTCCTCGACCTCGAAGGCCTGTGGACCCGCTATGAGGATCCCACTCCGCTGCTCGCCGAGATCGCCCAGCTGCCTTCGGAGATGGCCACTGCCCGGATGCAGGAGCTCTACTCCGCCCCGATCCAGGCCGAGCTCATCACCGCCCGGCTCGAGCAGATCCGCGCGGCCGGTGTCACCGTCGCCGGCGCCCTGACCCCGCAGCGGACCCAGCAGTTCTACAAGACGGTCGTCGACGCCGGTGTCGACATCTTCGTCATCCGTGGCACCACGGTCTCCGCCGAACACGTCTCGTCCCAGGCGGAGCCGCTCAACCTCAAGCAGTTCATCTACGAACTCGACGTGCCGGTCATCGTGGGCGGTGCGGCCACCTACACGGCGGCGCTGCACCTGATGCGCACCGGCGCCGCCGGCGTCCTCGTCGGCTTCGGCGGAGGGGCCGCCGCCACCACGCGAAAGACTCTGGGCATCCACGCCCCGATGGCCACCGCCATCGCCGACGTCCACGCAGCGCGCCGCGACTACATGGATGAATCCGGGGGCCGCTACGTCCATGTCATCGCCGACGGCGGCCTGGGCAAGAGCGGTGACATCGTCAAGGCCTTCGGCGTCGGAGCCGATGCCGTCATGCTCGGCACCGCCCTGGCCCGGGCGACCGAGGCCCCCGGCCGCGGCATGCACTGGGGCGCCGAGGCGCACCACCCCGAACTGCCGCGCGGACACCGGGTGGAACTGGGAACCGTGGGCAGCCTCGAGCAGGTGCTGTTCGGCCCCGGACGCACCGCCATCGGTGAACTCAACCTCGCCGGCGCACTGCGCCGCGCACTGGCCACGACCGGTTACCTCGACCTCAAGGAATTCCAGCGCGTCGACATCACCGTCTCTCCCTACCAGCCGGGCTCGGGGGTCTGAACTGTTCCGTTTGGCGCTGACCCCCAAATGGCTGGGGTCCCTGCTGTTCGTGCTGCTGCTCGTCACCTGCTTCGTCGGGCTGTCGGCCTGGCAGGTCGACCGCGCACAGCACAAGAACGACGCCATCGATTCGCAGGACCTCGAAGTGGTCAAGCCCTTCAACGAGGTGATGGGTGCGCAGGTGCCGATGCCGGGGCTGCTCGCCGATCAGCGCGTGAGCCTGTCCGGGCACTGGCTGCCCGACGCGCAGATCGTCGTCCCAGGGCGGATCTTCGACGGGGACAGAGGATTCTGGGTCGTGACGATGTTCGCACCCGATGGCGCTCACCTCGGCGAGGGTGCCGATGCTGACACGCACGGCAAGACGATCGCGATCCCCGTCCTGCGCGGATTCACCACCGACGAGGACACCGCGATGAATTCGCGAGCCGAAGCCGGTGAAGTGCAGATGACGGCCCGGATCGGCCCCGTCGAGGGGCCGGTACCCGCCAACGATCTGCCCGAGGGCCAGGTCCACACGGTGTCGACCTCGCAGCTGATCAACCTGTTCCCAGGCCTGCTCACCTACTCCGGCTTCCTCATCCCGGAGACCGCCGGCGGCGCCACCTCGGTCGGCACCGACGGGCTCACCGCCGTGCCCCCGACCACCACCCGCGCCGAGGGCGGATTCGATCTGCAGTCGGGCGTCTATGCGGTCGAATGGCTGATCTTCGCAGCGATGGCGCTCTACATGTGGTGGCAGCTGCTGCGCGACGACTACCTGCGCAGGCGCCTCGAGCGCGGCGACTCTCAGGATCCTGCGAACAGGAGAGAGTACGTTGTCGTCAAACCGGCGGGCCAGGGCAGGATCGACCCCGAGGTGATGGCGGGACTGACGGGACTGCCCGCCCACAAGCACGGTGCCAAGCGCAGTGCCCGCCGAGGAGACCGCGACATCTCGACCACCACCGACGACACCCCGACCGAAGGAAGCTGAGCGTGAACCACGAACCCGAGTCCTTGGATTCCCGCCCCGATTTCGACGACAGCAGTGTGTGGAGTGTCAAACGCTTCACCTCGGCTCGCAATGCCGTGAAGTTCTACCGGGTGATGGCGATCATCACCGGTGTGATGCTTCTCATCCTCACCGTCGAGATGATCTACAAGTACCTCATCGCCGCCGACCCCTCGACGGCGCTGATGCTCGGCGGATTCGACCTGGCCGCTGCGATCGCCATCTGCCACGGCTGGTGCTACGTCGTCTACCTCATCGGCTGCTTCTGGCTCAACCAGCAGATGCGCTGGTCACTGGGCCGGTACATCGTCCTGGCATTGGCCGGCGTGGTGCCGGTGATGTCGTTCATCCTCGAGCGCCGGATCACCCACCAGGTCGAGGCTGAACTCGAAGCGGCCGTCGTCGTCGCCCCGAAGACCGACTGACGGCCGGCAAAGGCCGACCGGCAGACCCTCCGCTCGAGGTCCATCCAGGGCGCCGCGGCGCAGTCGGCTCTGCTCGCGCCCTTCCGCCCGGTGACTCGCACGTCATGGTCGATGATTAGAATTGATCCATGACGCAAACCCAGAGCACACAGGTCCCTCCTGTCCTCGTGGTCGACTTCGGTGCGCAGTACGCGCAGCTGATCGCCCGGCGGATTCGCGAGGCCGGACTGTATTCCGAGATCATCGCCCACGACGCCCCGGCGTCCGACTTCGCCGCCAAGAAGCCGGTCGCGATCGTGCTCTCGGGCGGACCCTCGAGCGTCAACGACGAAGGTGCCCCGAGCTTCGATGAGAAGGTGTTCGACCTCGGCGTTCCGACGATGGGGATCTGCTACGGATTCCAGCTGATGTCGACCAGCCTCGGTGGCCGCGTGGCCAAGACCGACAAGCGCGAATACGGGTCGACCCCACTCGCCGTCAGCGACTCCGGTTCCCTGCTCGAGGGCACCCCCGCCAACTACAAGGTGTGGATGTCCCATGGGGACTCCGTCACCGAGGCGCCCGCCGACTTCGACGTCCTCGCCTCGACCCCGGACACCCCGGTCGCGGCCTTCGAATGCCCGGACCGCGGATTCGCCGGAGTGCAGTGGCACCCCGAGGTCCTCCACTCCGAGAACGGACAGAGGATCCTGGAGAACTTCCTCTACAAGGTGGCTGGGCTCGAAGCCGACTGGACGAACGAATCGGTCATCGACGAACAGGTCGAACTCATCCGCTCCCGCGTCGGGGACAAGAAAGTCATCTGCGCCCTGTCGGGCGGAGTGGACTCCTCGGTCGCCGCCGCCCTCGTCCACAAGGCCATCGGCGATCAGCTCACCTGCGTCTTCGTCGACCACGGTCTGCTGCGTCAGGGTGAGCGCGAACAGGTCGAGACGGACTACGTCAACTCGATCGGTGTGCGCCTGGTGACCATCGACGCCCGCGAACGGTTCCTGTCCGAACTCGCCGGCGTCACCGACCCCGAGACCAAGCGCAAGATCATCGGCCGCGAATTCATCCGCACCTTCGAATCCGCCGCTGCCGATCTCGTGCTCGAGGCCAAGGACGAGGGGGAGGAGATCGGGTTCCTCGTCCAGGGCACCCTCTACCCGGATGTCGTCGAATCCGGCGGCGGTTCCGGCACCGCGAACATCAAGAGCCACCACAATGTCGGCGGCCTGCCCGATGACCTCACCTTCGAGCTCATCGAACCTCTGCGCGCCCTGTTCAAGGACGAGGTCCGCGCGATCGGCCGCGAGCTCGGCGTCCCCGATGCCATCGTCTCCCGACAGCCGTTCCCCGGTCCCGGCCTGGGCATCCGCATCATCGGTGAGGTGACCGAGGAGCGTCTCGACGTCCTCCGTCGCGCCGACGCCATCGCCCGCGAGGAACTGACCAAGGCAGGCCTCGACGAAGAGATCTGGCAGTGCCCGGTCGTCCTCCTCGCCGATGTCCGCTCCGTCGGTGTGCAGGGCGACGGCCGCACCTACGGCCATCCCGTCGTGCTGCGACCCGTCTCCAGCGAGGACGCGATGACCGCCGACTGGACGCGCGTTCCCTACGACACCCTGGCCGTGATCTCCAACCGGATCACCAACGAGGTCGACGAGATCAACCGCGTCGTCCTCGACGTCACCTCCAAGCCCCCGGGCACCATCGAGTGGGAGTGAGCTGGGGCGTCGTCGGCTGAGGTTGTGCTCGTGTCGTCGGCGGACGTTGTGTCGTCTGCGGACGCCGTCTCGATGGGGGCTTCATCAGAGAGTCGCCGAGGTTTCTGTACCCCGTCGACAACTCCTGAACACTGTTCAGTTATGGTTGGCAGTACCCGATCCGGGTACTGCCAACCAATGGAGAACTCATGACTCACGCGCTCACTGACACCCCCACCTCGGCGATGCGATCGAGCAGGGCCGCCGACGTCGCCCTCATCGCCGTGTTCGCCGCGCTGCTCGCGGCACTGGCGATGATGCCTCCCATCCCGGTCGGTCCGGTGGGTGTGCCGATCACCCTGCAGACCTTCGGTGTCGCCCTGTGCGGGCTCGTCCTCGGACCCTGGAGGGGTGCCGCGGCCACTCTGCTCTACGTGTCCCTCGGTCTGCTCGGACTGCCGATCTTCTCGGGCATGCGCGGCGGCATCGGCGTGCTCGCCGGTCCCAGCGCCGGCTACATCCTCTCGTTCACGCTCTACGCCCTGGCCGCCGGCTTCGTCGCCCGCTGGGCCATCCGCCGGTTCCGCGGCCGCAAGCTCGGCGTCGCCCTGTTCGCCGGTTCCCTGGGCGCGAGCATCCTGCTCAACCACCCGCTGGGCATCCTCGGGATGTCGATCAACGGCGGGCTGCCGCTGGGCGGAGCCTTCATCGCCGACCTCGCGTACTGGCCCGGTGACATCCTCAAGAACATCCTCGCGGCCTCCGTCGCCGTGATCATCCACCGTGGGTTCCCGGACATTCTCCGCCGCCGAGGTGCGCGACCCCTTATGTCGACCGCTTCGGTCGCCGGCCCGGCCGCTGGGACCGCGTCGACCACCGCGTCGACGAACGGTGAAGGCGGCCAGGGGCAGTGAGCTTCCCCCGGCTCTTCGGCAGGCGCACGGCCTCGGCACCGGCACCCGCCGCGACGATGACGCCTGCGGCAGACCGGCCGGGGGCAGTGTCGATGGCCGAAGGCAAGGCCACAGCAGGTGCTGCCGCCTCTGCTCTGCGGGAGATCCGCTTCGCCGATGTCTGCGTCGGGGTGCTCGACGACACGGCCGAGGGCGAAGTCATCCGCGCGATCCTCTCCGACGTGACCTTCACCCTGGCCGAGGACCGGGTCGTCTTCCTCGGCGCCAACGGATCGGGGAAGTCCACTCTGCTGCAGCTGTTCAACGGGCTCGTCACAGCGAACTCGGGCCAGGTGCACATCGACGGCATGAACCCCGTCGCAGCACCGGCTCAGGTGCGCTCCCGGGTTGGGTTCGTGTTCACGGATCCTGCGGCGCAGCTCGTCATGCCGACGCCGATCGAGGACATCGAACTGTCCCTGCGCAAGCGGGTGCCGAAGGCCGAGCGACGAGCGGCGGCGCTGACGGTGCTCGAGGAGCTGGGGATCGCCGACCTCGCCGACCGCAGCGTCTACGAGCTCTCGGGCGGTCAGCGGCAGCTCGTCGCGCTGGCGGCCGTGCTCGCGGTCGACCCGCAGATCCTCGTGCTCGATGAACCGACCACGCTCCTCGACCTGCGCAATCGGGAGAAGCTGCGCACTCTCCTCGGCGAGGTCGTCACCCGTCGCGGGGTGAGAGTGATCTTCTCCACCCACGACCTCGAGTTCGCGACCCTGGCCGACCGGGCGCTGGTCGTCGACGGAGGGCGGATCGTCCACGACTCGGCCCCTGCCGAGGCTGTCGAGGCCTACCGTGCCCTGATCATGAGCGAGTCGACATGAGCCGGCGGCCCGGCATCCGGCCACGGCTGCAGCTCTTCGGGAAGCTCGCCCCCGGATCCGGGTGGCTGCACCGCACCCCCGCCTGGGCAAAGCTACTCGTCATCGCCGTGGTCGGGATCGTCGCGCTCATCTTCCGCGACGCGACCGTCAACTGGTCGATGTTCGCGGCGCTGGTGGTGCTCGGATTCAGTGCCCGGCTGAGCCTGCGTCATTTCCTCCTCACCTGGCTCTATGCCGGGGTTCTCGTCGCATTCGTGTTGGGGATGCAGTTCCTCTTCGGCACCTTCGCCGCCGGGATCACCGTCGCCGGCACGGTATTCGCGTGCGTTCAGGCGGCACTTCTGCTGACGCTGACGACGACTGTCCCGCAGCTCCTCGACGCCTTCACCACGGTCGTCTCGCCGCTGCGCCTCGTCGGTGCGAACCCGGACACGATCGCGCTGACCGCGAGTCTGATGGTGCGCGCGATCTCCCACATCTCCGGCCTGCTGGGCGAAGGCGACCGAGCGGCTCGCGCCAGAGGGCTGGAGACGAGTCTGCAGGCCCGGGTCGTCCCGGCGATCCTGCGCTCGGTGAAGTACGCCCAGGACACGGGGCGGGCCCTCGACGCCCGCGGAATCGTCGACTGAATCTCGCCGCCCGCATTCCTCAGGCGTCCTGGGGAAGGCCCGGGTTCTGCGGGTTCTGGGGGAGCGCGACGATTCCGAAGCTGCGCCGGGTCACCTGCGGGCTCGGGTTCTCGATCGCCCGTGCATAGTGGCCGATGAGCTGGGAGCACACACTCTTCCAGCTGCGTCCCAGCACCTGCGCCCGACCGGCGGATCCGAAGGCCCGGCGCTTCGCCTCGTCGCCGAGGAGGTCGACGACATGACGGCGCATCTGCGCGAGGTCCTTCGGCGAGTAGAGCCACCCGGTCCGGGAGGAGTCGACGAGGTCGAGGGGACCGCCGCGGGCGGGGGCGATGACCGGAACCTCGGAGGCCATCGCCTCCTGGATGGTCTGGCAGAAGGTCTCCAACTCGCCGGGTGCGACCATGAGGTCGAAGCTCGCGACTGCCTGGGCCAGGGCCTCGCCGCCGAGGAATCCGGTGAAGTGCGCTTGCGGCAGGACGCGTTCGAGCCGGGTGCGCCACGGCCCGTCGCCGACGATGACGACCTTCGAGTTCGGCACGTCGGCGAGGACGGCGAGGTCCTCGACCTGCTTCTCGGCGGCCAGTCGCCCGACGAAGCCGATGATCTTCTCACCCCCGCCGGCCACGGACCGTCTCCACGCCTCCGAGCGGTGATCGGGGCCGAAGCGGGTCGAGTCGACGCCACGGGCCCACAGGTCCACCTCGGCGATGCCGAGATTCTGCAGCTGAGCGATCGTGTAGGTCGACGGCGCCAAGGTCAGCGAGGCATGCTGGTGGACGTTGCGCACATGCGTCCACAGCATCGCCTCGATCCCGTGCATCCCGTAGCGGGAGGCATAGGCGGGAACCTCGGTCTGATAGATGGCGACGGTCGGCAGCCCGAGGCCCTGCGCCGCGAGGACCCCACGCCAGCCGAGCACGAAGGGGCTCGCGAGATGGACCACGTCCGGGGCGAAGTCCTCGAGCAGACGCCGGATGCGAGTGACTCCGCCGGGGGCGACGCGGATGCGCCGGTACTTGGGCAGGGAGACCGAGGGGACCCGCACGATGCGCGCCCCGGCGACCTCCTTCGGCCCGTCGCGGCGAGTGCCGGGGGCGATGACGAGGACGTCGTCGCCCCGGTCGCGCAGGTGATCGAGGACCCGCAGCAGCGAGTGGGTGACCCCATTCATGTTGGGGAGGAAGGACTCTGCAATGATCGCTACTCTCACACCCCCAGTCGACGATGCCAGAGTGAAGAGCGGGCAACGCCCGGGCGACCGCACCGCGACGAAAAGCCGAAATCCGCCCTCGAGCCCGGGCGGCCATGACCCGGGGGTAACCTTTTCGCTCCCTGGGTGAACCCTGCGTAAACTAAAGGGTCGGTAAAGCACGGACGGAAATGACCGGGGAAGGGGAGCGCATGATCTGGCTGGTCATCGCGGCCTGCGCGCTTGCGCTTCTCATCGTCGTCGCACTCGTGCTCACGATCGTGCGCTTCAACCAGCTCTCGATGGCGAGGTCGCTGTGCGACGAGGCCAAACGTCAGCTGCTCGTCGAACTGCGGGCCAGGCATGCGCTCGTCCCGGCGTTCCTCGGCACCCTGCAGCAGATCACCGCTGCGGACTTCGGCCGGCTCGGGCTGGCCCTGGCCTCGGCCGAGCGCGCACCGTTCGGCGCGCGAGGCGCCGCCGCGGAGACCGCGCTGACGCGCGCGATCGAGACCGCAGCCGCGTCCCTCGGCGGCAGTTCCTCACCCCGGACGGGCGAGACGTCCACGCCGGGCGAGACCTCCGCCCCCGGTGAGTCTTCCCTGACCGTGCGCGACGGCATGCGTGAGGAGCTCGAGACCACCGCGCATCTGCTCCACGGGCAGCTCGAGGTCCTCACCGAGAGGATCCTCGCCGGCGCCCGCATCTACAACACGAACGTCGCCCGCTATCACCGGCAGCGCAAACGGTTCCTGTCCCGGCTGTTCCGGACCGTGTTCAAACCGCGTGAGGTCTTCGACATCAACGGCACGGTCGGGTCATGACGCGATTCCGCATCGACCTCGGCTATCAGGGCAGCGACTTCCACGGTTGGGCGAAGCAGCCGCAGCTGCGCACCGTGCAGGGAACTCTCGAGGAAGGCCTGGTCCGGATCACCGGTGAGCAGGTGGGCACCGTCGTCGCCGGTCGCACGGACGCGGGTGTTCACGCCCGACGCCAGGTCGTCCACATCGACCTGACGGACGCGGCGGTGGAGAAGCTCATCGCCCGCTCGAACCGGACTTCTCAGGCTGCGCTGCTCAGCCGTCTCCGCGGAGTGCTGACGATCGGCGGCCACCAAGACCTCGTCATCCATGCCGTGACCGAGGTGCCCGAGGACTTCGACGCCCGCTTCTCCGCACTGTGGCGCGCCTATCGATACCGACTGGCCGATGACCGCTCGTTCATCGACCCGCTGCTGATCGCGGTCACCCCGCGGCACAAGGGAGAGCTCGACGCCGAGGCGATGGCCGAGGCCGCGCGAGAGGCGCAGGGGCTCCACGATTTCCTTCCCTTCTGCAAACCGCGGCAAGGGGCCACCACGATCCGCACTCTGCACGAGTTCGAGGTCGACCGCGACCAGGAGGCCGTGATCACCATCGACCTCCGCGCGGACGCATTCTGCCACCACATGGTGCGGGCGCTGGTCGGCGGGCTGATCAAGGTCGGTACCGGCGCCTGGCCCGTGACCCGTCCGGCAGAGCTCCTCGCCGAGGCGGACGCCGGGGTGGGAGCGCAGGTGCCGATGTTCGTCACGCCACCGCACGGTCTCGTGCTCACAGAGGTCGGCTACCCCGCGCCGGAGTTCTACGCCTCGCGAGCCGTGCAGACGATGGCGCGCCGCGACCAGGACTGAACCCGATTCCGGTGCAGGATGCGCCGCATTCCGTCATCTTGAGAGAATTCCCCTTTTCAGTTGTGTGAATCCTGTGTACATTTCACGTATAGGCAACTTGTCGTTCGCTTCGCTCGAGGATGCTGGTCGGAGCTGACCCATCCTGACACCGGGCGACGAAGCGCACACCCGCGCGAACGACTTCCGAGCGGCTGGTGAACCGACCAAAAGGACTGTACAGATGAAACCTGCGACCAAGGTGCTGGCTGCCGGTGCAGTGGTGTCGATGCTGACCCTGCCCGGACTCGCGCCCGCCGTGGCGAGCCCCCTCGGCAGCGGTTCCGAGGAGGCGACCACGAACCCCGGGGCGACCGCGAATCCCGGGGCGACCGTGGACCCCGAGGCGACTGCGAACGCCGAGGCGACCGTGGACCCAGAAGCCGCGGAGCCGGGCACCCGGGTGCAACTGCTGGGCATCACGGACTTCCACGGGCGCATCGTCGAAGCGGGAACCCAGGTCGCCTCGGTCGTCGAGGAGCAGCGCGCGGACTTCCTCGACCAGGGCGGGACCGGGACCGCGCTCCTGTCCGCCGGGGACAACATCGGCGCGTCGACCTACGTCTCGTCCTCCCAGCAGGACACCCCGACGCTCGATGTGCTGAACGCCCTCGGCCTGCAGGCCTCTGCGGTGGGCAACCACGAGTTCGACAAGGGCACCGCTGACCTGACCGGTCGGGTCGCGAACGAATCCGACTTCCCCTACCTCGCCGCGAATGTCTACGACAGGGGAACCACGAACGTCGTCGAAGGTCTCGACGAGTACTCCGTCGTCGACGTCGGCGGGGTCGAGGTCGCCGTCATCGGCGTCGTCACCGAGGACACCGCCTCGCTGGTCTCACCCGACGGCATCGCCGACATCGAGTTCGGCGATCCGACGTCCGCCGTCAACAGAGTGGCCAAGGACATCGAATCCCTGCCGGCGGACCAACGACCGGATATGACGGTCGTCGAGGCCCACCTCGGCGCCTCGACCGCGGACACCCTCGACGAGGCGCTGGCCTCGAACAGGGAATTCAACCGCCTCGTCACCGAGGCGGACTCCTCCGTCGACGTCCTGTTCACCGGTCACACGCACCTGCCCTACGAGTTCGAGGCGCCGGTGCCGGGGGACCCGAACCGGACGCGCCCGGTGCTCGAGGCCGGCAGCTACGGCTCCGTCGTCGGCCAGGTCCAGCTCGTCGCCGAGGCGGACGGGACATGGACGACCGAGAAGTCCGAGCTGCTGAGCACCGAGGACGCGTCATACGAGTCGCCTGTCGTCGCGCAGGTCGCCGAGATCATCGCGGAGGCCGATGAGAAGGCCAAGGTGCCAGGCTCCGTCGTCGCAGGCTCGATCACCGAGGACATCACCCGTGCCTGGGCGCGGGACGAGAACGGCGAGGTGATCCTCAAGAACGGACAACCGGTCGACGACCGCGGTTCCGAGAGCACATTGGGCAATCTCGTCGCCGATGCCCTGAAGAGCGGAGTCGAGGATTCTCAGCTCGCGCCTGCCGACTTCGGAATCACCAATCCCGGAGGGGTGCGCGAGGACCTGCTCTGCGCGGACATCTACAACACCGAGAAGGACTGCGAAGTCACCGCGGCTGAGCTCAGCGGCGTGCTGCCGTTCGCCAACGACCACGGTGTGGTGACGATGAAGGGCGCCGACGTCATCGGACTGTTCGAGGAGCAGTGGCAGCCGGCGGACGCCTCACGGCCGTTCCTCCACCTCGGCGTCTCGAAGGAGCTCGACGTTGTCTACGATTCGACCGCCGAGGCGAGTCAGCGGGTGAAGTCGGTGCGGGTCAACGGTGAGGAGATCGACCCGGACAGGGACTACCGGGTGGCGACTCTGAGCTTCCTCGCCGCCGGTGGCGACAACTTCTCCTCGTTCGCGAAGGGCGAGTTCGAGCTCTCGGGCCTCACCGACTTCGAGACCTGGGTGGACTACTTCAACGAGAACACCCCGGTCGGCCCCGACAAGACCGAGCGCCAGGCCGACCTGTCTCACGACGTCATCCACAACGGCTCCCTCACTGCGGAGCTCAAGGCTCCCGCAAAGGGCATCACACCTGGTCAGAGCGCGGTCTTCCTCCTCGCCACCGCCGCCGAAGAGGCGGTGGCAGGACCCGTGGAGGTGTCTGTCGAACTGCCGGAGGGATACAGCGGGCGGCAGACGGTGACGCTCGACTCCATTCCGGCGGGCAGGAGTGAGCTCCCCGTCACCGTCACCGCCCCCGAGGACGCCTCGGGGGAGGCGGAGCTGACCGTGAGCCTGCGGGCCGGTGCCGCCGAGTGGTGGGACGACAACCCGCTGCCGATCAGCCATGAGTTCTCCGCCACCGCCTCGGTCGTCGACGATGCCGGCCCGGACACCGGAGTCGAGGCGGACGCCACGTCCGCGGCCGGCGGTGCCGGTTCGAACGCCGACGCGGAAGGTGCCGAGGCCGGCGCGGGGTCGGATGCCGGTGCGGGCTCAGGCGCGAACGGTTCGGATGCCGATGCTGCCGATGCCGGCGCAGGTGCAGACTCTGCAGGCTCGGGCGCGAATGGTTCCGGCGCGAGTGCGGACGCTGCAGGAGCGAACGCCGACGGTTCGGCAGACGGTGCGAACGATGACCTGCCGCGCACCGGATTCGAGCTGATGAGCACGTTGGCCGCGGCTTTGGCCCTCATCGTCGCAGGCAGTGCGGCCGTGGGCATGGCGCGACGGCGGACGGAACTCTACCGCTGAGCCGCTCCGAGGAGACAGACTCAGCCCAGACCGGAAGTGTTCACGTCGGCTCGAGTTCGGTGCCCGTCCCGAACCGGGACGTGCCGAACGCTTCGAGATGGACGATCACCGGCACCAGGAACAGGATCCCGACCGCCGGGACCACGATTCCCGAGTCGTTGATGATCGTGCCGACGGCCAGCAGGATTGCCAGGCTGATCATCGCGGAGCGCAGCAGCGGAACCCGCTGGTAGGTGTCACGCAGTCCGAGCAGGGAGAACTTCTGGGGTACGAGAGCCACCCAGAACACTCCGATGATGATGAGCGGGAGGATCACCGTCATCCACGATTGGGTGAGGATGTCGATGTTCATCCCGATCTTGCGTGAGAGCACTGCCAGTGCTTCACCGCTGAGCACGGAGTCGAAGAACCGTCCGAAGTGCGTGCGCTGGTGCGGTGGGCGCAGCCAGTCGAGGAACAGGACGATCAGCATCGCGAACCCGGCGATGCCGACGGTCAGGAGCAGTCGCTTGAACGAGAATCGGATCCCGGCCGCCGCGAGGACGAGGTAGGCGACGCCGACGATCAGGGTCGGCACCGAACCGAACTTCGTGCCCAGCCCAGGCGCGGCCAGCAGCACGCAGGACGCCAGGACCGGAACGATGACGATGAGCACCCGCGGCAGCGACTTCTTAGCGAGCGAGGCGAATCCCGCGACACTCAGCAGCAGGGCGCAGCAGTACAGCGCCAATGCCGAATTGCCGATTCCGTAGAACCGGGAGGCGATCAGCAGCGGCTCCCCGAGCAGAGTCGACATCTGCAGCCGCGACCCGGTGAGCACGTCGTAGGCGAGGACGGCGACGGTGACCACGGACACGAACAGCACCGGCCCCAGCCTCAGCCTGCGCCACGGTCCCAGCAGGGCGACCGTTCCCAGGATCAGGGACCACCCGCACAGTGCGCCGAGCATCGCGATGTCGGGGTTCGTCGCCCGCTCCCAGGGCACGGTGTTGACCAGGTAGGTCGAGACGGGGAGGGCAGCGAAGACGATGCCCAGCCGGAACGCCATGGAATGGACGAGCTCGCGGTGCTTCCTGCGCAGCAGCCAGCCGAGGCCGAGCAGGCCGACCATGAGCGAGGCGACCACGGGGAAGAACCACGTGGAGAGCTCCTGCTGAGTCTTCACCGCCACCTGTCGGTCGAGGACCGCCTGGTAGCGGGCCTGCCACGAGCCGAGGGAGCTGCCCACCTCCATCGGTGCGCCGGCGACGTTGCCCATCATGTCGCCGCCGCTGTACGCGATCAGGCTCGGCGCCAGATCCGGCACCTGGACCAGCCCGGGCTGCCGGGTCGAGCTCGACGACAGCAGTCCCGGCGCCTGCCCGGGGGCGGCCATCATCGCCGCCTGCATCGTCGAGCCGTCGTAGGAGCCGTCCGCGATCGAGGCGAAGATGATGCGTGTGGACCCGCCGCCTCTCGTCGGTTCCCCGGCGCTGTTCAGCCACCCGGTGTGCTTGAGGATGTCACCGACTCGATGATCGAGATCCTTGAGCGAATACCCGTCGGCGGCGGTGTTGCCGAGGTCGATGAGCGTCAGCTCCCCGGTCGCCGAAGTCTCGGCGGCGCGCTGCCCGAGGTCGTCGCCGACCGGCTCCCACTGCTTGACGTGACCACTGGGGTCCGCGGCGCTGATCGTCGCACCCGGTCCGAACGCCGCGATCCTCGGATTGGCCTCGGAGAGAGAGCCGAGGCTGGCGTCGTAGTTGTCCATCTGCGCGACCTGCCTGTACACGTCCCAATCAGCGGTCCACCCCTCGAGCGGCGGACGCGGATCACGGCACTGCTGGCGCGGTTCGTCGGCGGCCCGACGTCCGGAGCCGACTGACAGCCAGCCGTCGACCGGGCAGCTGGTGGCGTGCACGCTGCGCGGGGTCATGGCGCCGATCGACGAGATCTGCATCAGGGTCCACAGGTGCGGGGTCGTGCGCGGATCGACGTCCTCGAAGGTGAACCCGGAGGTCCCGATGAAGATCGGCGCCTTCGCGTCCTTGCCGGGAACCTTGGGTGAGGAGTTGCTCGTCGAGGTGGAGGTCGCGATCGAGGAGTTGCTCGTCGAGGTGGAGGCTCCGGTTGAAGGATCGGTCGCCGAGGCAGTGGTCCCCGATGAAGGGTCACTCGCCGACGTCACACGGTCCGTCATCGTCCGGGCCAGCGCCGTGTCCGGCAGTCCGAGGACGATGAGCGCGGCGAGGAAGACCCCGATCAGGGTGCGGACGGCCAGGGGGTGGGCACTCATCGGCGATCCACCAGGCCGGACGAGTCGTCGGTGAGTCCCGCGCCGCCGCGGCGGGTCGCCGCGCCTCCTCGAGGATCCACCGTGTCGGCGCTGAGTGCGAGCAGATAGGGCAGCAGCACCATCGCGCCCGTGGAGGGGACTGCGATGCCGGAATCGGTGAGGACCAGGCCCACGCCGAGGCCCGTGGCCGCGGCGAGGAAGCCGAAGTGGACGTCACGGTCGGCGAACACCTCGAGCAGGCGGCCCTGCCACGTGTCGGTGAACCGGGTCAGCCCGGGGTGCTTCGCCACTTGCGGGAAGTGGCGCAGGTACCGCAGGAAGAAGAGGATCGCGATGATGGCCACGGGCGTGATGATCGACAGCGCCGGGTTGATCTCGATGATGTGCAGGTTCGCGCCCAGCTTCCGCTGGATCACCCGCAGCGCCTCCCCGCTGACCAACTGGTCGAAGAAGCTGCCGAAATGCGATCGGGCGCCGGGCGGGCGCAGCCAGTCGAGATAGGCGATCCCCAGCAGCACGGTGAGCGAGGCGAGTCCGATGAGCACCAACCGGAAGAACGACAGGCGGATGCCGGTGACCAGGGCGAGGAGGACCAGCAGTCCGGCCAGTGTCGCGATCGTACCGCCGAACTTCGCCCCCCAGGCCGGGTTCCCGGACACGAACACGGCAGCCAGGCCGAGGACGGCGGGCACGATGACGACCAGCCTCGCATGACCCCGCGCCCGCAGCCAGGAGATCGCCAGGCCCGAGAAGATGAACAGGCTGACGATGAAGACCGCCGCACCCTGATTGCCGAGCCCGTAGAACCGCCCGCCGACGATCGGGTTGTACCCGAGCAGGGAGTTGCCCTGCAGGCGCGAGCCGGTCGCCAGGTCCACGGCGATGACGAGCACGCTGAACAGCGCCATGGCCGCCACCCGCCCGCGCCAGGTCCGACCCCAGGGCGGCAGCAGGGCGACTGCGAGAGTGAGCGCACAGCCGACGACCACGGAGATCCCGAGGCCGAGATGTGGCAGCTCGAACCGGGCCCAGGGGAACAGTCCGGCCAGGAACGCGCCCATCGGGAGGGTTGCGAAGACCATCGACGTCCAGGCCAGGAATTCATGGACCCTGGGGCCGCCTCGGCGAGCGATCACTGCGGCGGTGAGCAGCACCCCGCAGAGAATGAACAGGCTGTAGAACAGGACGTCGAGGACGATCGAGTACGTGAACAGGCTCCCGTGGATCGTCGCCGCCTTCGTGGCGTCGGTGACCAGATCGTCGAGGCGATCTTCCGGGTCCTCGGAGGAGGCGGTGACGTCGAAGCTGACGCCGGCGGGGGAGGGGGCGCCCACGATGCCGAGGATCCCCGGGGCGAGGTCGGTGAGCTGGAGCAGCCGCGGAGTGCGGGTCGTCGACGAGGTGACGGTGCCCGGCTCGATCCCGGGTCCGGAGAGGATGAACGCGCGCAGGCGCGGAACCGCGGAGCTGTCGCCGAGGCCGGCCACGATGATCGTGGGTTCGGCGTCCGCCTGCGCACTTCCGTTCTGACGGGACTGACGGAGAGCATCGAGGTGCTCGCCGAGCCGCCGATCGGCTGCCGCGATGCGAACGTCGCGATCGACGTCGACGGGCACGGTGTAGGAGTAGTTGGGGACCGGGTCGTTGAGCCAGGAGTCCGAGCCGATCGCGCCGATGTCGATGAGGCTCAGCCGGCAGCTGCTCGTGACGGCGCTGTCCGTGTAATTGCGGACCATGCCCTCCTCGTCGGCGACGGCGTAGGCGGCTCCGGCGCCCTCTGCGGCGACGCAGGACTCGAGATCGGGGTCGGGGGACTGTGACCTGCTCACCTGGTCGGCGAGCAGCCCGTAGTCGACCGCGTACCCCGACCCCTGATTGGGCGCCCTCACGCTGTCGAAGTCGGGGATCTGTCCGGTCCGGCCGGTGAGATCTTCCTCACCCGACGGGGCGTCCCCTGCGGCTGCGGACCGCTGCCCACCTTCGATCGTCGGATCGACCATCGGGGGGCAGCTGGCGGAGGACTCGACC
The DNA here is from genome assembly GCF_031179145.1 of Brevibacterium sp. Taxonomy (GTDB): domain Bacteria; phylum Actinomycetota; class Actinomycetes; order Actinomycetales; family Brevibacteriaceae; genus Brevibacterium. Next base: position 96,102 of record NZ_JAPSIB010000013.1, on the reverse strand, counting down.
GCGGGGTCACTCGATTGCCCTGCCGCAGCGCGGGCGCCGGCGCCAAGTGACACCCATGCTGCGGCAGGGCAGGTGCTGGCGCCGATGGTGCGGACATTGAGGTTGGCGCCCGCGCCTTCGGAGTACAGGGAGTAGAGGTTCGGAGTGAGTTCGGGGTCGATGTCATCCGTGGTCAGGCCGGGGATCCCGAAGACGATCAGCCTGCCGGGAGCATGCGGAGCCGGTTGCGGATGATCGAGCGCGGCCGGTGCCGACTGCCCCTGCTGCTCAGTGCCCGCGGCAGCGGCCGGAGCCGCCCACGACCCCGACGCCCCCAGCGTCATCGTGAGGAGTCCGAGCAGCAGTCCCAGCACCAGAGTTCTGTCTGCGGGAAAGCGGGTGAGTCGGCTGGATGTGTGCGGCACGTAGACCATAGTATCGGCAGTGGAATCGGCCCGCGCTGGTACCGGCCTGGGCGTTTGCTCCGGGGCTCGGCCCGCGTGTATATTTGATTGTCGTTGTGTGTGTTCGTCATGCTCCCTTGCATAGCCTCATGCGTTGCAGGCCCGTAGGTGAGGGGATTACGTGGACGAACGGACTCGATTCAAGACAATCAGTGTCTCGGCTCATCTGACTCACGACCCGATGAGCCCCCCGGCGCTGCACCATGAGATACGAAAAGAAGGCTACTTTTGCGTACGTACACACCAAAGCCCGGCGATGTTGAGCGCCAGTGGCACGTCATTGACGCCACTGATGTCGTGCTCGGCCGTCTTGCTGCTCAGGTTGCGAAACTGCTCCGCGGCAAGCACAAGGTGACTTTTGCACCTCACATCGATTCCGGCGATTTCGTCATCATCATCAATGCCGACAAGGTCGCGTTGACCGGTGCGAAGCTTGAACAGAAGCGCGCTTACCACCACTCGGGTTACCCGGGCGGCCTGAAGAGCGTCAACTACGCCGAGCTGCTCGCCACCAACCCCGAGCGCGCAGTCGAGAAGGCTGTCGCCGGTATGGTCCCGAAGACTCGTCTCGGACGTGCCCAGATGCGGAAACTGAAGGTGTACACGGGTGCCGAGCACCCTCACTCCGCTCAGAACCCGCAGCCGTACGAACTCAGCCAGGTAGCGCAGTAAGCGCGCTCAGGCTTTAGACCTACCGAGGAGAACCGTGGCTGAAACCGCCAACGCGCCAGAAATCGAAGAACTGACCGAATACACCTCTGAGACTCCCGCATCCGCCGGCCTGGGCGACCAGACCGCAGGTGGCCGTGGCCAGTCCATCACCGCTCCCGGCAACGGAGTCGGCCGCCGCAAGCAGGCAATTGCTCGCGTTCGCCTGATCCCAGGCTCGGGTGAGTGGACCATCAACGGACGCACTCTCGAAGAGTTCTTCCCGAACAAGCTGCACCAGCAGCTCGTCAACGAGCCCTTCCGCCTGCTCGACCTCGAAGGACGTTTCGACGTCGTCGTGCGCATCTCGGGTGGCGGACCGTCCGGACAGGCCGGTGCCGTCCGACTGGGCATTGCCCGCTCGCTCAACCAGATCGACGCGGAATCGAACCGCGCCGAGCTGAAGAAGGCCGGATTCCTGCGCCGTGACGCCCGCGTCAAGGAACGCAAGAAGGCCGGTCTCAAGAAGGCGCGCAAGGCGCCTCAGTTCTCGAAGCGCTGATTCCACTGCGCGGGCTGCGCATGGTCTGCAACGAATCGCGCAGCGGAACCGCAGTGCCGGCTTCATGAACACACAGTGCGGCCCCGAACCCGATTCGGGGCCGCATTCGTGCATTCACCTCCGCAGCGCCGCGGCGGGGGATGCACTACTATCAACGCATTGTCTGCGGAAAGGACTGATCCATGACACGGCTCTTCGGCACCGATGGGGTGCGAGGTCTGGCCAATCGCGACATCACTGCGAAGCTGGCGCTCCAGCTCTCGGTCGCAGCCTCTCGAATCCTGCCCCGGGACTGGACCGGCGACAAGCGTCCCTTCGCCGTCATCGGTCGCGACACCCGTGTGTCGGGTGAGTTCCTGTCCGCCGCGATCAGCGCCGGAATCGCCTCGGCGGGGGTCGACGTGCTCGACGCCGGAATGCTGCCGACTCCGGGCGTGGCCCGCGTGGTCAGGGACACCGGAGCGGCCTTCGGCGTCGTCATCTCCGCCTCGCACAACCCGATGCCCGACAACGGCATCAAGTTCTTCGCCGCCGGGGGCACCAAGCTCGACGACTCCATCGAGGATGAGATCCTCGAGATCCTCGACGCCGAGTGGACCCGGCCCACCGGTGCTGACGTCGGCAGCATCTCCCGCTACCCAGCGGCTGCCGACGAGTACACCGAGCACCTCGTCCGCTCGATCGCTGACGAACCGAAGCGACCGCTGTCGGGCCTCAAGGTCGTCGTCGACTGCGCCCACGGTGCCGCCTCCGTCGTCGGTCCCGCTGCCCTGCGTCAGGCCGGCGCCGAGGTCATCGTCTCCGCGGCCGAGCCCAATGGACTCAACATCAACGACGGCGTGGGCTCGACCCATCTTGGACCTCTGCAGCGGCTCGTCGTCGAGACCCAGTCGGACCTGGGTGTGGCCTTCGACGGGGACGCCGACCGCTGCCTCGCCGTCGACGCCCTCGGGCGCGTGGTCAACGGCGATCAGCTGATGGGAATCCTCGCGATCGGGCTCAAGGAGCTCGGCGAGCTGAAGAACAACACCCTGGTCACGACGGTGATGTCGAACCTCGGCCTCAAACTGGCGATGGACAAGTACTCGATCAGGACCGTGCAGACCGCCGTCGGCGACAGGTACGTGCTCGAAGGCATGCTCGCCGGGGACTACGTCCTCGGCGGAGAGCAGTCGGGTCACGTCCTCATGCTCGACCACGGCACCACCGGCGACGGGGTGCAGACGGCTCTGCACCTGATGAAGCGGATGGCGGATTCGAAGCGCACTCTGGCTGACCTCGCCGCCGAGATCCCGCAGCTGCCGCAGGCTTTGGTCAACGTCTCCGGAGTCGACAAGCACCGTGTCGACCATCCGGTCGTCGCCGCTGAGATCAGCGCCGTCGAGACGGAGCTGGCCGGTTCGGGCCGGGTGCTCCTGCGTGCCTCCGGCACCGAGCCGCTCATCCGCGTGATGGTCGAAGCTGAGACCGAGGACGCCGCGCAGGCGCAGGCCGCTCGTCTGGCCCAGACGGTCAAGGCGCACCTGGCTCTGTGAGCAGTGACCGGGCTTGACGAGCATGGGTGCTGAGGTGTTCCTGACCGTCGGCGGTGCGCTTCTCGTCGCCACCGGGCTGCACGACATGTTCCACAGCTTGATGAACCCCTCGGGGCGCGGGCATGTCAGCCGGTGGATCATGCACGGCATCTGGTGTGCTTCGAAACCGCTCGGGCGGCGCTTCCGAGCGGTCGTCGGCCCCGCCGCGTTGGTCACGGTGGTGATTGCCTGGGTGGCGTTCCAGGTCCTCGGGTTCGCCCTGATCTATCTGCCTCATGTGCCCACCGGTCTCACCTACGCGCCGGGGATCGATCCCGCGAACTATTCCGATCCGGCTGAGGCTCTCTACATCTCCCTCGTGACTCTGTCGACCTTGGGTTTCGGCGATGTCGTCGCCACTCAGGCCTGGGTCCGGATGACCGTGCCGTTCGAGGGGCTCATCGGCTTCGCCCTGCTGACCAGCGCGCTGACCTGGTTCAGCCGGGTCTACTCCCCCCTCGAGCGCCGCCGCGCGCTGGCCCTGGAGATCAGATCGCTGGTCGGGGTCGGATTCGCCGACCGCTGCCCCGAGCTGGATCCGCGAGAGGTCAGCCGAGTCCTCGACGGCCTGTCGACCCAGCTCGATATGATCCGGGTCGACTTCACTCAGCACACCGAGACCTACTACTTCCGGGAGGTCGACGAGGACCTGTCCCTGCCGCGCTGGCTGTCGGCCGTGGTGCCGATGGCCGCGGTGGCCGGGTCCTCGTCCTACCCCGGAGTCACGATGAGCGGACAGCGGCTGACCGCGTCCCTCGACCGGCTCGCGGAGGTACTGAAGTCCGGGTTCGCGCGCTCGGGCGGTGACACTGCGGGTATCCTCGCCGCCTATGCCTCCGATCACGGACACACGGGCCGGCCCTGATCCCGCTTCGCACTCGGCCCAGCTCAGAGCGCCAGCTTCTTGCGGACGCCCGCGGAGAAGAGGTCGACGGCGATGATGAGCACGAGGACGATGAGGATGTAGGTGAGCATCGCGTCGAACTGGAACGACTTGATCGACTGGTTGATGAGCAGTCCGATCCCGCCCGCGCCGACGAGTCCGAGCACCAGGGACGACCGCACGTTGACGTCGAAGCGGTAGAGCAGCAGCCCGAACAGCTGGGGAATGACCTGCGGGAACGTCGCGTTGGCGACGATCTGGGTGCGGTTCGCGCCGACGGTCCGCAGCGCCTCCGACGGGCCCGGATCGATCTCTTCGATGGCCTCCGCCCACAGTTTGGCCATCACGCCGGTGTTGTGGAAGATCAGCGCGAGCACACCCGGGAAGGGCCCGAGGCCGACAGCGGTGACGAAGATGAGGGCGAACACGACGTCCGGCACGGCCCGCAGGAACGACAGGATCGCTCGCGACACCTGATAGACGACCGGGTGCGGAGTCGTCGTGCGGGAGGCGAGCACCGCGAACAGCGCCGAGGTGGGGATCGAGAGAGTGGTTCCCAGCAGTCCGATCCACAGAGTGATACCGGTCGCCTGCAGTCCCGGCCACAGCGTGTCGGACCAGTCGAGATCGGGAGGGAACGCCTCGGCGAGGAAGTTCATCATTCCCTGCCTGCCGTCGATCAGGGTCACCAGGGAGAACTCGGTCTCCCTGACCGCGATGACGTGGAGTGCGACGATGACGACGACCGCGGTTCCCAGCTGCCAGCCGCCGAAGCGGCGGGTCGGCGGAGCCAGATCTGGGCGCGGTGCCTGCGCGTCGTGGACCAGGGTGATCACCGGGGGGACCTCCGCATCTCGCTTCACAGTGATCATCGCGCGACCTCCGCATACAGTTCGCCGATCTGGTCGAGGTCGACCGCTTCGGCGGGGGCGTCGAGGACAATGCGACCGGACTGCAGTCCGATGACATGGTCGGCGTATTCGAGGGCGAGGTCCGGCTGGTGCAGCACGGCGGCCACGGCCAGGTTCTCCTCGTGGGCGAGTTCTCTCAGCAGGGCCATGATCGATCGTGCCGCCTTTGGGTCGAGGGCCGCGACGGGTTCGTCGGCGAGCACCACCGGGGCGCCCTGACACAGGGCCCGGGCCACCGCCACCCGCTGCTGCTGTCCGCCCGAGAGCGTGCCGGCTCGCTGGTCGGCCCTGTCGGCAAGGCCGACGCGGTCGAGGGCGGCCATCGCCTCCCGCCGGATCTCGGCCGGGAACAGCCAGGGGTGGAGGGAGCGGGCCAGCGGGATCCGGTGCAGTGCGCCGGCGCACACGTTGTCGAGGACGCTGCGCCGGGCGACGAGATGGATCTTCTGGAACACCATCGCGGGTCGGTCCGTCCCGGAGGCGAACTCGATAGTTCCCCCGTCATGCCCGATCAGGCCGGCCACCGCACGCAGGGTCGTCGATTTCCCGGAGCCGTTCGCGCCGAGGAAGGCCAGCAGCCGGCCCGCCCTCGCGGTGAAGGAGACCCCGTCGAGGACCCGCGCAGCCCCATAGGAGACAGCGAGTCCGTCCACGGTGAGCAGCGCGGGACCGGCGCTCACCTCGGCGTCCGCAGTTCTCAGCGCCGTCGTCATCACACGTCCTTCTCGGTCAGCTTCATCGTCTTGGCCAGGTCGAACATCGGCTGGTACGTCTTCTTGTCGACTTCGATGAGCTGACCGGGAGGAGTGACGTCGAGGTAGGCCGCCACCTTCTCGATGTCCTTGGCCGGCAAGTCGAGGAGCGCATCCTTGACAGCCTTCTTGAACTGCGGATCGGCGTCCTTCGCGACGGTGATCGGGTCGTTGGGGATGGGCTCCGACTTCCAGATCTGCCGGTAGTCGTCGGGGTTGAAGGTGCCCTCTGCCTTGGCGGTGCCCAGCGTCTGGGAGTTGATCTGGGCGGCGTCGACGCTGCCGTTGGTCAGCGCCAGGAGCGCCTCGGGGTGCCCGCCGGCGTAGTTGAGGTTGAGTTCGTTCTCCGCGATCCCGGCCTCGGCGAGGGCCGACCGGGGCAGGACGTCACCGGAGGTCGAGCCCACACTGCCCAGTGCCAGGTCCTTGCCGCGCAGGTCATCGAGGGTCTTGATGGCCGAATCCTGGGGCACCCAGATGCCTCCGGTGTAGGAGCTCAGCTTGCCATCGGCGGTGCCGAAGGAGACGAGCGGTTCGGCGCCGGCCCGCTCGGAGGCGAAGACGTAGCCGAGGGGGCCGAACTGTCCGAGGTCGAGCTTTCCGTTCTGCATCGCGAGCACCTCGGCGGAGTAGTCCTCGAGGACCTGCACCTTGACGGGGCAGTCGAGCGACTTCGAGAGGGAATCGGCGATGGCCTGGTAGGCGGGTTCGAGCTTCTGCGGATCCTCGAAGGGCTCGATTCCGAATTCGACCTTGCCGTTGGGGCAGGTGGGGGAGGCCTGCGCCGAGGAGGTGGAGCATCCGGAGAGGACGACGGGCGTGAGGATGACGGCAGTGGCCAGTGCTGCGATGGTGGCGCGGGAACGGGTGAGCTTCATGACTGTCCTTTGATCAGGGGTGGGAACGGAGATCGGTCAGGGGTGGGAACGGAGTCCGGTCAGGGGCGGGGCAGTGGTGGGTGGGCCGGCCGCGGCGCTGCTCACGCGGCTGCGCGGAGGGTGGGGTGGAGGGTCGCCAGAGTGCGTTCGGCCAGTCCGAAGGCGATGGTCATTCCGATCCCGGTGGCGACCGTGGCGACCGTGGTCCTCTCGTCGACGGCTTCGACGATGAGCGGGCGTGCGGCACTCGAGGCGTAGATGCCCTGCCACCGTTGGCGGATCTCGAATCCGTGGGTCGACGAGGACTCGGTGGGGGAGAGTCCGAGCACTGCGCCCGCCTCGGCGAGCAGGACGTCGATCGTCGACTCCTCGAGGAACGGGTCCGCGCTCGCGGCATAGTCATGGGAGTCGCCGATGACGATGGAACCGTCCGGACGGGGGCCGAACATCACGTTGGCCCCGACCTCGAGCAGAGCCGGGGCATCGGCGGCGACCTCCGCGGCCACCGCCTCGGCGCCGGGCAGGGTCGAGAACGCCTCGTAGCGCAGCAGCGAGGTCCGCGTCAGCAGGGCCGCCGAGGTGGTCAGGGGCGCAGGGGTGGTGGCCAGAGCCATCGACAGCGCGCACTCGATCAGCCCCGCATCGGCTGCGAGAGCCGGGAACAGCGCGGGCAGTCCGTGGCCGGTGCAGACGATGACGTGATCGGCGCTGTAGGTGCCGACCGAGGTCTCGACCGTGCCATGGCCGACGTGGATGACACGGACTCCGGTGAGCAGTTCCACTGCCGAGGCGGCTCCCAGTGAGCGCGCCAGCGCCGGTGCCGCGGTGCGGGGGTCGACGCGCAGATCCCGGCGGAGGAAGGCGCCGCCGATGACCTCGCCGAGGCGAGAGTCCTGTCCGCCGAGTCGGGAGCCCTGGCCCTCCGTCAACGCATCTCTCATCGCCTCGGCGCCGAGCAGATCGATGGCCGTGTGGTCCTTGGCCTCACGTGCCTGCTCGAGGACGGCCATCTGCGCGGGCGAGGTGGCGAGCACATAGGCGCCGGATTCCTCGGCCCAGAAGTTCGCCTCCTGTGCGGCGGCGAGCCATTGTTCGCGTCCGGCCTCGGCGAGTTCGGAGAACTCGCCGATCTGACCGGTGATGCAGCAGTGACCGAAGTTGCGGATCGAGGCTCCGCGCGGGGAGGAATCGGCCTCGAGGATTCTCACGCTCAGTCCCCGGCGCGCCGCGGCCCTGGCGTGGGCGAGCCCGACGATGCCGGAACCGACGATGATGATGTCTGAGTGGGTCATGAGTCGACCATGCCGCGCCGGAGCGCCCGGGAACAAGCCGTAACGGCACATGTATATATAAGTTGTCCGTTCGTTCATCTGGGCGCAGACGCGGTCGGAAGCTGTTCAACTGTCGTTCAGCCGAGATGTTCTCGAGGGTGTGCGGCGGTGGTCTACGATCGAACATGTGATGACAAGTCCCACACCTTCCGGCGATCGACCGCGGTCGCTGCACCAGAAGATCGGAGACGAACTCCGAGCACAGATCGCCGACGGTCGGCTGCCCATCGGCGCCGCCGTCCCCAGTGAATCGGAACTGTGCCGGCAGTTCTCGGTGTCCCGCGGGCCGGTGCGTCAGGCGCTGTCAGGGCTGCGCGCCGAAGGCATCATCGCCGGGAGCCAGGGCGCGACGGCACGGGTGGTCGGCTCCGTTCCGACCCAGTCCCTGACGAGTTTCCTGTCGTTCACCGAGTGGGCGCATTCGAGCGGTCGGCAGCCGGGTCAGCACACCGTGGAAGTGGCGAAGCGGACCGTCGGCGCCGATGCGGCCGGAGTGCTCGGCCTCGATCTGTCCGACCTCGTGGTCGACGTGCTGCGGCTGCGTCTCCTCGACGAGGAGCCGGCGATGGTCGAGCGAACCAGCTTCGTCCTCGACGTCGGTCGGCACCTGTTCGACTTCGACTCCGACAGCGGGTCGATCTTCGTCCATCTCAGCTCCTGCGGGGTCGAACTCGCCGCCGCTCGGCACACCTTCGACGCGGTGCCTGCCGACGACGTCGACGCCCGGCTGCTCGACGTCGAGATCGGCACCCCCTTGCTGCGAGAGCGTCGAGTGACGTCGACCTCGGCGGGCCGGCCCGTGGAGTACTCCGACGACCGGTACCTGCCGGGCCGGGTGACCTTCACCGTGAGCAACACGGTCGCCGCCCCGCACTCCGTCATCCGCCTCGTCCCCGACGACTGAGCTGCGCGCACCGTGGCCTACGAGTGGTCCGGTGCTGAACCCCCAGCCCTGATGCTGACCCCCACCCCTGATCCCCAACCCCTGATGAGGAGAGACCAATGACAACGATCGAACTCGCCGTGTTCGATATGGCCGGAACCACCCTCGACGAGCACGGAGACGTCTACCGTGCCCTGCGGCAGAGCGTGGAGTCCACCGGCACCGAGGTGACCGCGGAGAACCTGCAGACCTGGATGGGCGCGGACAAGGTCGAAGCGATCCGCAGCCTTCTGCGCCTCGGCGGACATGCCGGCGACGCCGAGACCGTCGACCGCTGCTTCGATCTCTTCCGGCAGCTGCTGCGGCAGTTCTATGCCCAGAACCCTCCGGTCCCGCTGCCGGGAGTCGTAGACGCGCTGCGGGTGCTGCGCGAGACCGGAATCAAGGTCGCGCTGACCACGGGTTTCTCCAGGGATGTGGCCGACCCCCTGCTCGCTGGGCTGGGCTGGGCGACGGGTGAGGGCGGCAACCTCGATGCGGTCGTCTGCTCCGACGAGGTGGCAGCGGGGCGGCCCTATCCCTACATGATCCACCGGGCGATGGAGCGCACGGGCACTGAGGATGTGAGCTCGGTGCTCGTCGCCGGGGACACGATGGTCGACATCCAGGCGGGTGTGGCCTCGGGTGCGAGCATCGTCCTCGGCGTCCACACGGGAGCGCTGGAGGCAGACGACTTCGCCTCGACCGCCGCCACTGCCTCGCTGCCCTCCGTCGCCGAGGTGCCCGCCCACCTCGGTCTCGACACCGCCGTCACGGTGAGCTGAGTCCGGTGCTGCGGCCGGGAAGAAGTCGCGCGAAATTCATCCGTTTGGGGGATGACGGTCTCCGCTCGCACTCCCTAGAGTTTCACTGGTGGAATCAACAACGTCGAAAGTGAGCTGAATGGAGAAACTTCGCAGATTCGCAGTATCACCCTCGTAATCCCCGAAATCGACAATCCCCGATCCCCATGTTCGCCGGCTCCCCACCAAGGGCACCCCTGGCCGAGGCATCCCCAGCCCTCGGTCACGAGCAGCATCCCCGGTGCCCTCGGCCGCGAGCAGCATCCCCAGCTCTCAGTCGGCGGCGAACTGAGTGGCGTAGAGCTCGGCGTAGCGGCCTCCCAGGGCCAGCAGCTGCGAATGGGTACCGGACTCCACGATCCGACCGGCCTCGACCACGAGAATCGTGTCGGCCTGCCGGATGGTGGAGAGCCGGTGGGCGATGACCAGGGCGGTGCGCCCCGTCATCGCCTGCGTCAGAGCCCGCTGCACGGCCGCCTCGTTGGTCGAGTCCAACGCGGAAGTCGCCTCGTCGAGCACCACGATCTCCGGGGCGGACAGCAGCATCCGCGCAATCGTCAGACGCTGCCGCTCACCTCCCGAGAGTCGGTAGCCGCGCTCGCCGATGACCGTGTCCAGCCCATCGGGCAGGGCCGCGATGACATCGTGGAGCTGAGCGCGGTCGATGGCCTGCTCGAGTTCCGCATCCGTGGCGTCCGGCTTCGCCAGCGCCAGATTCGACCGGATGGACTCATGGAAGACATGACCGTCCTGGGTCACCACCCCCACCGCCTCGCGCAGAGTCGCGAATGACAGGGCACGGACGTCGACGCCGCCGATGGTGATCGACCCGGAGGTGACGTCGTAGAGACGAGGCAGCAGCGAGGCGATCGTCGACTTCCCCGCGCCGGAGGAGCCGACCATCGCGACGGTGTGCCCGGCCGGGATCGTGAAGTCGAGCGAATGGAGGACCTCGTCCCCGCCGCGGGCATCGAGGACGGTGACGTCCTCGAGGCTGGCCAGGCTCACCTTGTCGGCGCTCGGGTAGGCGAAGCTGACATTCGAGAACTTCACATCGAGCCCGCCCTGCGGCAGCGGCTTCGGATCAGCAGGTTCGGTGATGAGCGGCTTGACGTCGAGGACCTCGAAGACCCGCTGGAAGCTGACCACGGCGCTCATGATGTCGAGGCGGGCGTTGGCGAGCATCGTCAACGGGGTGTAGAGGCGGGTCAGCAGCAGAGCCAGAGTCACGACCTGACCGGCATTGAGGTGACCGAGCACGGCCTGGGCGCCGCCGATCCCGTAGACGAGGGCCAGGGCCAGCGCCGAGACCAGGGTCAGAGAGGAGACGAACGTCGACTGCAGCATCGCGACCTTGACTCCGACGTCGCGGACCTGCCCCGCTCGCTTGCCGAACTCCTCGGTCTCGACCGTCGGATTGCCGAAGAGCTTGATCAGGGTCGCCCCACCGGAGGAGAAACGTTCGGTCATCCGCGTCGACATGTCCGCATTGTGCTCAGCCGCCTGGAACTGCAGCGCGGCGAGTTTGCCGCTGAGCAGCCTGGTGGGAATGATGAACAGGGGCAGCAGCAGCATCGACAGGGCGGTGACCTGCCAGGAGATCGACACCATGACGCCGATCGTCAGGGCCAGCGACACGATGTTCGACACGATGCCCGACAGGGTGTTCGAGAATGCCCGCTGAGCGCCGATGACATCGGAGTTGAGTCGGGAGACGAGCGCCCCGGTGCGGGTCCGATTGAAGAAGGCGATCGGCATCTTCTGCACATGCTCGTAGACGGCGGTGCGCAGGTCGAAGATCAGTCCCTCGCCGATCTGCGAGGACATGTACCGGTTGGTGATGGAGATCGCCGCGTCCGCGATCGCCAGCAGCCCGATCGCCACCGCCAGCCACACGACGGTGCGCACGGGGCCGCCGCCGGTGATCGCGTTGACGACATCACCGGCGAGGACGGGATTGAGGACCCCGATGACCGCCGAGGCGACCGACAGGGTGAGGAAGAACGCGATCCGCTTCTTGTGGCGCTTCGCGTACGTGAGGATCCGCCGGTAGGTTCCCGGCTGGATCGACGTCTGCGGGGTCTTGCGGTTGGAAACGGCGGTGCGCATCATCGAGTGCGCCGACTGCATGGTCACATCGTCCTCATTTCTTCAATCACCAGTCTTCAACCGGGGACGGACGAGAACTATTTCCGAATCAGCTGTCGGCGTAGCAGGAGCGGGCGCAGGTCCCGTCGCCAGGGGTGTGCGGGAACCCGATTCCGGATGCGGGGAGTCCGGGTTCCGGGAGGGTTCCGGCTCAGAGCTTGCGGAGCTGAATCTTGCGGATCGTGTGGTCGTCGGACTTATGGAGCACCAGGTCAGCGCGACCGCGGCTGGGCAGCACGTTCTCCCGCAGGTTGGGGAAGTTGATCGAGTCCCAGATCTCCGAGGACAGGGTGATCGCCTCGTCATCGCTCAGTTTCGAATAGCGGTGGAAGTAGGAGTCGGGGTCCTGGAAGGCCCCGTGCTTGAGCGCGAGGAAACGATTGATGTACCACTGCCGGATGTCGCGGGAGCGGGCGTCGACGTAGACGGAGAAGTCGAAGTAGTCGCTGATCGACAGGCCCAGGGTGCCGTCGCTGCGGGGCCGGGCGGGCTGGAGGACGTTGAGGCCCTCGACGATGAGCACATCGGGGGACCGGACGACCACCTCGGCGCCGGGGACGATGTCGTAGGTGTGGTGAGAGTAGACGGGGGCGCGGACCTCCTCCGACCCCGACTTCACGGCGGAGATGAACCGGAGCAGCTTCCGGCGGTCGTAGGACTCGGGGAAGCCCTTGCGCCCGGTCAGGCCTCGCCGTTCGAGTTCGGCGTTGGGGTAGAGGAAACCGTCGGTGGTGATCAGCTCGACCCGGGGAGTGTCCGGCCACCGGGCCATGAGCTCGCGGAGCACACGCGCCGTGGTCGACTTGCCCACCGCGACGGAGCCCGCGACGCCGATGACGAACGGCGTGCGGGTGGTGTTCTGCGGTTCCAGCCCGACCTCGTGGAGCGGGGAGAAGAATTCGCGTGCGAGTTCGTGCTTGCTCTGCCGGGCCGAGACATAGAGGTTGAGGAGCCGCGACAGCGGCAGGTAGACCTGCGCCACCTCGTCGAGGTCGATCCGGTCACCGAGGCCGCGGAGCCGTTCGATGTCGCGCTGCTTCAGCGGCAGGGGAGTCGCCTGGGCCAGCTTTCCCCAGACCTCACGGTCGAACTCCCAGAACGGGGAGGAAGGCTGCTCATCCGACTTGCGCTTCGGGCTCAGGCCGGCGAGGCGACGGGCGCGGTCTAGGTACGGATCGACTGTGGGCATGAGCCAATTGTGTCACGCGTCATGTCGGCCCCGTCCCCGCGGCTCCGGAGCAGCGCGATTGCGGTGGGATCGGTCACTTCGGGTCTCATCTGGAGCGCAGCTGTGCCCCGTACTTGACTTGATTGCGTAAAATTCCAGGCATGTGTGGAATCGTAGGTTATGTATCCAGAGCTGCCGTGGACAACGCAGATCATACGGCGCTCGATGTTGTGCTCGGCGGCCTCAAGAGGCTTGAATACCGCGGATACGATTCCGCCGGCGTCGCCCTCGTCACGGAAGAGGGTGAGCTGTTCTCCGCGAAGAAAGCCGGAAAGTTCTCGGCCCTGCTCGACGAACTCGACGCCCGCCCCCTGCCGGCGGCGCAGACGGGCATCGGCCACACCCGCTGGGCCACCCACGGTGGGCCGACCGACGTCAACGCCCACCCGCACCTGGCCGACGGCGGCAAACTCGCCCTCATCCACAACGGCATCATCGAGAACTTCGCCCAGCTCAAGGCCGAACTCGTCGACGAGGGATTCGAATTCCTCTCGGAGACCGACACGGAAGTCGCCGCCGCCCAGCTGGCCAAGAACTACCGCGCCACCGGTGACCTGAGCCAGGCGATGCGGACCACCGCCTCCCAGCTCGAGGGCGCATTCACCCTGCTCGCCGTGCACGCCGACCTCCCCGACACCGTGGTCGCCGCCCGCCGCAACTCGCCGCTGGTCATCGGCCTCGGTGAGGGAGAGAACTTCCTCGGCTCCGACGTCGCCGCGTTCATCGACTACACCCGCACCGCGGTGGAGATCGGGCAGGACGAAGTCGTCACCATCACGCCTGAGTCCGTTCTCATCACCGATCTCGACGGCAACGAGGTCGACGGTGTGCAGTTCGAGGTCGACTGGGACACCGCCGCCGCCGAGAAGGGCGGCTTCGCGTCGTTCATGGACAAGGAGATCCACGACCAGCCGCAGGCCGTGGGCGACACCCTCCTCGGCCGCCTCGACACCGAGGGCCGGCTGACGCTCGATGAGATGCACATCGACGAGTCGGTGCTCAAGACCGTCGACAAGATCGTCGTCATCGCCTGCGGCACCGCCGCCTACGCCGGCCAGGTCGCCAAGTACGCGATCGAGCACTGGTGCCGGATCCCCGTCGAGGTGGAGCTGGCCCACGAATTCCGGTACCGGGATCCCGTCGTCAACGAGAAGACCCTGGTCGTCGCGATCTCCCAGTCCGGTGAGACCATGGACACGATCATGGCCGTGCGCCACGCCCGTCAGCAGGGGGCGAAGGTCATCGCGATCTGCAACACCTTCGGCTCGACGATCCCGCGCGAATCCGACGCCGCGCTCTACACGCACGCCGGCCCCGAGATCGCCGTCGCCTCGACGAAGGCGTTCCTGTCCCAGGTCGTCGCCTGCTACCTGCTCGGCCTCTACCTCGCCCAGCTGCGGGGCAACAAGTTCCGCGACGAGATCGGCGTCATCCTCGAAGAGCTGCAGACGATCCCGGCGAAGATCCAGACGGTCCTCGACGAGGGCAAGGACCAGGTGCTGGAGCTCGCCCGTCGCAGCCAGGACGTCGAATCGGTCCTGTTCCTCGGCCGGCACGTCGGCTACCCGGTGGCGATGGAGGGCGCGCTCAAGCTCAAGGAGCTCGCCTACATCCACGCCGAGGGCTTCGCCGCCGGTGAGCTCAAGCACGGACCGATCGCTCTCATCGACGACGGCCAGCTCGTCATCATCGTCGTGCCCAGCAAGCGCGGCCGCGACTCGCTCCACGCCAAGGTCATCTCCAACATCCAGGAGGTGCGCGCCCGTGGAGCCAACACCGTCGTCATCGCCGAAGAGGGCGACGAGGCTGTGCGCGACTACGCCTCCGAGGTCATCTACGTGCCGCAGACGACGACCCTGCTGGCCCCGCTGCTGACCACGGTGCCGCTGCAGATCTTCGCGATGGAGCTCGCCACCGCGAAGGGCCTCGACGTCGATCAGCCGCGCAACCTCGCCAAGTCCGTCACGGTCGAGTAAGGGAGAGCCATGGCGATTCTGGGGATCGGCACGGACATCGCCGACGTGCCGCGGTTCGCGGAGCACATCGACCGCGTCCCCGAGCTCCTCGATCGCCTGCTCACCCCTGCTGAGCAGCTCAAGCGCAACGGCAAGCGCCGGACGGATGCCTCCTTGGCGGCACGCTTCTCCGCCAAGGAGGCCCTGAAGAAGGCCATCGGCTTCCCCGGGTGGCTGCCCTGGCAATCCGCCGAGGTGGTCCCCGCCAGATCCGGTGCGCCGAGCTTCCGCCTGTCCGGGCTGGTGCTCGAACACTTCCGCCGGATCGGCGGGGAGAGCCTCCACCTCTCGATCACCCACGATGCGAACCTGACGATGACCTTCGTCATCGCCGAGGGCAGCGGTCCCTCGCTCAGCCCCGGCGTCGAGTGGGACTGAGCCCGGTGCGGGACTGAGCCCCACCTCGCCGAGGGAACGGCGGTGCGCAGTCCTCCCCTCGGCGGGGGATCCTCGGTGAGCTGCCTCCACCTCGGCGGGGTCGGGGAATAGACTCACGGTATGAGTGCCTCGTCCGATACCCCAGCTGTCTCCCTTCCCACCCCGGCAGACGCCGCGGACATCGCTCCCGGCCTGGTCAGCCTGCGGCGAGCCCTGCACGAGGAAGCCGAGATCGGGCTCCACCTCCCGCGCACCCAGCAGTTGGTGTGCGCCGCGCTGGAAGGACTCGACGTCGAGATCTCCCGCGGCAAGGACCTGTCCTCGGTCGTCGTGGTTCTGCGCGGGGGCCGGCGCGCACCCGATGCGCATGGCGAAGTGCCGGCCGTGCTGCTGCGCGGCGACATGGATGCCCTGCCCATCAACGAGGCGACCGGATTTGACTTCGCATCCACCTCGGGGCGGATGCACGCCTGCGGTCACGACCTCCACACCGGAGGCCTCGTCGGCGCCGTCAAACTCCTCCACCGCGACCGCGACAGCCTGCCCGGCGACGTCGTGTTCATGTTCCAACCCGGTGAGGAAGGCTTCAACGGCGCCGGTGTGATGATCGACGAAGGCGTCCTCGACGCTTCCGGCGCCCGGGTGAGAGCCGCCTACGGGATCCATGTCTCTGCGGATCAGGACCTGGGCGTCGCCTACTGCAGACCGGGGCCGTACATGGCGGCTTTCTCGAAGATGCGGATCACCGTTCGCGGCAAGGGCGGCCACGCCTCGCGTCCGCACACCGGTCTCGATCCGATCCAGGTGGGCGCGATGCTCGTCGGTCAGCTTCAGGAGTTCGTCACCCGCCGCTTCGACATCTTCGACCCGCTCGTCATCACGGTCGGGCAGTTCAACGGCGGCACCGCCCCCAACGTCATCCCCGACCATGCCGAACTCGTCGTCAGTGTCCGCACCTTCTCCGATGAGGTGACCGACCGCGCCGAGGTGGAGCTGCCGAACCTGGTCTCCACCCTGGTCGCCGCCCACGGTCTCGTCAGCGAGATCGAGTACGTGCGGGTGCTGCCCCCGACGATCAACGACGACGAGGAGGCCGAATTCTTCCTGCGCACGTTCGCGGACCTGTTCGGGCCCGAGCGGACCGTGGTCAGGGACAACCCGATCCCCGGCTCCGAGGACTTCTCCCGGGTGCTCGCCGCCGTGCCCGGCGCATACGGGCACATCGGCGTCGCGCTGCCGGACCTGCCGGTTGCGGCGAGGGAGTCGAACCACTCGCCGCGCGCCCGCCACAGCGATGCGGCCCTGGGCGACCAGGCGCTGTTCCTCGCCCACCTGGCCGGGCGGAAGCTGGCCCAGCTGGCGCAGGCCGAACTCGAGGGCGACGCATCCGAGGCTGCGCCCGACCCGATGCTGCGCCGCGAGGCCTGAGGCGCGGGACGAACGCTGGAAGGAGCATCGCATGAGTGAACGAGCCTATCCCGGTGATGTCATCCGAGCGGCGGAACGGCCGCTGCTCGAGGCGGGTGCCCAGCTGATGGAGCGCGCCGCGCAGGCGCTGGCGCTGTTCTCGAACGCCACCCTGCGTTCGCGCCGCTCTCAGGTCACCGGGGCCCGCGTGAGCGTGCTCGCGGGACCGGGCAACAATGCCGGTGACGCCCTGTTCGCCGCTGCCGCCCTGTCCCGCGATGGCGCGAGCGTGAGCATCGTCAAGCTCTTCGAGCGCACCCACGAGGCCGGTCTGCGCGCGGCCCGCCGGGCGGGAGCCCGCGTCATCGACTGCGGAGCAGATGCGTCGGCCGACGCCCGCGACGAACTGGGCCGGTCCGATCTCGTCCTCGACGGGATCTTCGGCACCGGCGGCAGGCGCGGCATGCCCGCCCACGTCAGCGACTTGATCCGAGACTGGCGCCGACAGGGACACAGCGCCGTCGTCATCGCCGTCGACATCCCCTCCGACCTGGTGCCCGACGACCCCGACCGGGCCGAGGCCCAACCGCCCGAGGCTCGGATCCATGCCGACCACACCGTCACCTTCGGCGGACTCAAGGCCGAGCTCATCGATCCCCGCGTCCGCCGGTTCACCGGCCGCGTCCACGTCATCGACATCGGTCTCGAGCTCGACGAAGTGCAGGCCGTCGCCGAGGTGATGGTCGCCTCCGACCTCAGCGCCGACTTCCCGCGCCCACGGCCCGAGGACCACAAGTACTCACGCGGAGTGCTCGGCATCGTCGCCGGATCCCAGGACTATCCTGGAGCCGGGGTGCTCACGACCACCTCGGCGGTGGGTTCCGGCATCGGGATGATCCGTTGCCTCGGATCACCGGAGGTGGCCGAACGCGTGCTCGACCGGCACCCCGAGGTCGTCACAGCCGCGGGTCGGATCAACGCGCTCGTGATGGGATCGGGTGATCCCGAGGCCGAGTTCGTCGACCAAGCACTCGAGGCGATCGCCGACACGGGCATCCCTGTCGTGCTCGACGCCGGGTCACTGGCGCTGGTCGAGCGAGCCGGCCGAGCTGGAAGCGCTGATTCCGGCACCGGAACCGGCGCGGATTCGAGTGCGGGTCCCGACTCTCGCGCCCGTGCGGTGCTGCGGGACCGACCGGTCGTCCTCACTCCGCACGCGGGGGAGCTCTCGCGCCTGCTCAGCCGCCTCCTCGGCGACGACATCTCCGCGTCCCGGATCAATGCGGACCCGATGGGGTGGGCCGCAAAGGCGGCGCGAGAGACAGGATCCCTTGTGCTGTTGAAGGGATCCCAGACCGTCATCGCCTGCCCCGACGGGTATTGCGTGCTCCCGGAGTCCGGTCCCGCGAGCCTGGCGACCGCGGGCTCGGGAGACGTGCTGTCCGGTCTCATCGGCGCACTGCTCGCCAATGCACACGCGCAGGCGCAGCGTGCGGAAGGATCGG
Source organism: Brevibacterium sp. (assembly GCF_031179145.1). GTDB lineage: Bacteria > Actinomycetota > Actinomycetes > Actinomycetales > Brevibacteriaceae > Brevibacterium. The sequence continues at coordinate 77,714 of NZ_JAPSIB010000013.1, read as the reverse complement.
ATCTGCTCACCCCTCGGCGCCTCGCTCACGTCGTCGGTCTCGCTGTCCTCGTGCACAACGCCGCAGGTCGGTTCAGCGTCAATGCGGGGCAGTTGGCCGAGGCGGTCGGTGAGGTCGTCGCTGAGCTCCTCCACCCGCGCGACGTCCCGAACGGTACGCTTGTCCAGTGACACGAATCGAGACGTCCGGGTCCCTGGTGAGAGCCGAGATCGATGTGGCGGCCCTGCGCGCCAACGCCGCGGTCCTGGCCGAACGGATCGCGCCCGCCAGGCTCAAGTGCATCGTCAAGGCCAATGCCTACGGGCATGGGGTCGATCTCGTCGCCCGCAGTCTCTTCGACGCCGGCTGGCGGGAGTTCGGCGTCGCCACCATTCCCGAGGCCCTGGCGCTGCGGGAGACCCTCGGCGATGCGGCTGAGATCTCGGCCTGGCTCTACGGACCCGACACGGACTTCGAACCGGCCCTGGCCGCGGGGATCGAACTGGGAGTCTCCACGCTCGGCTGTCTCGACGCACTCCACACGGCTGCGGTCCGCACCGGCATCACCGCGCGCATCCACCTCAAGGTCGACACCGGCCTGGGCCGCAACGGCTTCAGTCCGACGGATTTCGAGGACGCCCTGCACCGGTTGGAGCAGCTGGCCGGTCATGGCGGGTGCGGGATCGCGGTCGCCGGCATCATGAGCCACTTCGCCGTCGCCGACGAACCGGAGCGGGGGGAGACGGCGGAGCAGATCGACGTCTTCGACTCTGTCTGCCGGCGCCTGCGCGAGGTCCTCGACGCCGCGGCCGGCCGCCTCGGCGATCCCCAGAGCCTCGACGTCCACATCGCCAACTCTCCGGCGGCTCTGACCCTGCCGCCACTGCCGGGCAACTCCGCGCGAGTGGGCCTGGCCCTCTACGGGCTCTCTCCACTCGAGGATCGGACGGCGAGCGATCTGGGTCTGGCCCCGGTCATGCGACTGGTCTCCCAGGTCGTCAACCTCAAGGACATTCCCGCCGGCCACGGCGCCTCCTACGGACTGACCTACACCGCCGCGAAGGACACCCGCTTCGCGCTCGTGCCCGGTGGCTACGGGGACGGGATTCCCCGGTCGGCGTCGAACCGCGCCGAGGTCGGCATCCGCGGACGGCGCTACCCGGTGGTCGGACGGATCGCGATGGACCAGATGGTCATCGACGTCGACGACGGCGAGGTTGAGCTCGGCGACGAGGTCGTCATCTTCGGACCCGGCGGACCCGGCGCCGAGGAGTGGGGGACCTGGTCGGATACGATCAACTACGAAATCGTCACGCGGATCAGCGCCCGCGTCGACAGGATGCCGCTGCCACCAGGGACACGATGAAAGCACTTCTCGACTCACTGCCGCAGATGCGGCTATTCGCCGAGGCGCTCGCCGGGCACTTGAGAGCCGGCGACCTCCTCATCCTCTCGGGCAACCTCGGCGCGGGGAAGACGACCTTCACCCAGTCGCTGGGTAAGTGCCTGGGAGTGCAGGGGCGGATCACCTCGCCGACGTTCATCATCGCCCGCGAGCACCCTTCCGCAGGCGACGGTCCGACCCTTGTGCACGTCGACGCCTACCGGCTCTCCGACGCCGCCGAACTCGAGGACCTCGACCTCGACTCGGAGCTCGAGGAGTCGATCACCGTGGTCGAGTGGGGCGCCGGCCTGGCCGAGACCCTCAGCTCCGACTACCTGAGCATCTCCATCACCCCGCGGTCGCAGACAGAGCCCTCCCTCGCCGAGGCGGCGCCTGAGTCCGCGGACGACGCCGAGGCGGCGCCAGCGTCCGCGGACATCGCTGAGTTCGCCTACGACGACGAACCCGCTGCGGACGAGGGGCGGATCGTCGAACTGAGCAGCCATGGCCGTTCGTGGACGGAGCGGCTGCCCCGAATGGTCGACTCGATCCGAGCGGCCGGACTCCACTGTGATGAGGGAAACGCGTGATCATCTTCAGCATCGACACATCGCAGGCGGCTTCGGTGGCTCTGGTCGACACCGAGTCCGGTGAGGTGCTCGCCTCCGAGCAGGCCGACGACCAGCGCCGACATGTGGAATTCATCGGCCCGGCGATGAAGAGGGTGCTGGCGCATCCGGCCGCACCGGACCTCGTCCTCACCGGGATCGGGCCGGGACCCTTCACCGGCCTGCGGGTCGGCATCGCTGCCGGGATCGCGGTCGGTGCCGCCCGCGGGATTCCCGTCAATGGCCTGCTCTCCCATGCCGCGCTGGCGGAGGAGCTGCGGCTGAGCGAGCCCGGCACCGGGCCGGTGCTCGTGGCCGGGGATGCGCGACGCAGGGAAGTGTACTTCAGCGTCTACGGGGCGAAGTCGGGTGCGGCGGCTGGTGCGACGGATTCGGAATCGGCTGGCTTCGGGCTGCTGGCCGGTCCCTTCGTCGCGAAGCCGGCAGACGTCGGCGCTGTCCTCGATGAAGCAGGGTATGCGGGACTCGTTGCGCCGGGCACCGCCGAGGCCCTCGCAGCCGACTCTGCCCAGGTGCAGCGCTCGGGGGCACGGATCGGGCGCGGATTCCTCCTGTACCCGGATCTCCTCGGCGACCCGGACCCGGCCACGATCCTCGACCCCAAGGCCGAATACCTGGCGCTGGCGGCGGCCCGCGATCTGCGGGCGGGCGTCGAGCTGGCCGAACCGATTCCGGAGTACCTGCGCGAACCGGATGCGAAGGCCACGCCCGTGCGTGCGAGCAAGCTGAAATAGGCGATGGACAGCGCAGGCTCTCCTGAGCACCGGCCCGCGCAGGAGCACCGGCCCGCGCAGGAGCACCGGCCCGCGCAGGAGCACCGGCCCGCGCAGGGGCGGAATGAACCTGCGCCGGAGCCGAACTGGTCCGCGCAATGGCGAATCCGGCCGCTGCGCTGGTGGGAGCTCGAGGTCGTCGCCGCCGCCGATGCCCACATTTTTGGGCCCACCGCCTGGACGCTGAGCTACTACTGGGCGGTGAAAGCGCAGCCGGGAACGACGATGTTCGCCGCCGAACTCCCGCACACCCTGACCTTGCCGGGGGAGCCGATCGGGCCATCCATCTCGGTGGGGGAGTCGCTCGGATCAACCACCTCGGCGGGGGAGGCACCGAGGTCAACCACCTCGGCGGGGGAGATGTCCGTCGCCGAGCCCGCGGACCTGAGCGACGAGACGCTGGGCGGATGGATCGTGATGTCCGCGGCCGGTCGGGACGCCGACGTGATGACGATCGCGACGACCGAGCGTGCGCGCGGTCGGGGCATCGGGCGCGCCCTCGTCGAAACCGGAATCGGCTGGGCGCTGACGCGCGGTGCTCACGCCATCCATCTCGAAGTCGACAGCGTCAATGCTTCGGCCATCCGCCTCTACGCATCCCTCGGATTCGAGGAATGGGGCCGCCGCCCCGACTACTATCCGGGCAGCGATGCGATCCTCATGCGGCTGCGGCTGAGTTCCCTCTCAGCCGACGATCCGATCCTCAGGCGGCTGAGGACGAGGGAATGAAGTCGACGATCTCGTTCAGCACCTGACCGTTGAGCTCGAACGCCGTCAGCGCCTCGGCGAGGATGAGGTCCTCATCGCCGCCGGAGGCCGCCACCTGATCCAGCTTCGACCGATAGGCGTCCTTGTACGGCTTGGTCTTGCCGATGTCCGCGAAGTCCCACATCGTCAGCGCCTCGGGACCGATGCGATAGTGCTTGGCCATCAGCGCGCCGATCGCCAGCCCGCCGGAGAGGTCGCCGAGGTACCTCGTGTAATGGTGGGCCAGGAGCTCTTCCGGAGTGCGCAGTTCGCTCAGCCGCTGTGCGTAGCGGCGGGTCGCCTCGGCGACGGGGAGGCCGGGGGTCTCGAGCACAGCCTGCAGGTGCTCGAGATCGTCCACGATCCGGGCGTGACGATCGAGCCGGGCGTCGGCGAAGGGCGCGAAGACCGGGTCGTCGCGGAACTCGGACGATCGGCGCTCCAGCTGGTCGTAGATGACCTCGTACTGGGTGAGCAGGAGGGCGTAGGCGCGGGCATCGAGCCGGCCTTCCATGAGATCGATGATGAACCCGCGGTTCTCCACATCGGTGTGGATCGTGGCCGTGGTCTCGCGCAGTCGCCGGGAGAAGTCGCTGGGCATGGTGCCTCCTTGCTGGCTGGCTTCCAGCTTAGGGTCCGGCGCCGCTTCGGGCAACGCTGTGCGACTGGCCGCGCATCGCGGCGCCGTGCTTCGCGGAGGGCGGGGGCGATAGTCTTGGACGCATGACACGAGTGCAATTGGCTGACACGAAATTGATGGTCCACCCCCTGCAGCTGGGAGGCAATCCCTTCGGCTGGGGCGCGGACAGAGAGCAGAGTTTCGCTGTCCTCGACGCCTACGCCGAGGCGGGAGGGAACTTCATCGACACCGCCGACGCCTACTCGGTCTGGGTTCCCGGCAACGTCGGCGGTGAGTCCGAGTCGATCATCGGGGAGTGGATGAAGTCGCGCGGCAACCGCGACGACATGGTCATCGCCACCAAGGTCGGAATGCACCCGAAGCACCATGGCCTCGATCCCGCCAACATCCGCGACTGCGTCGACGCCTCCCTCCGCCGGCTGGGAACCGACCACATCGACCTCTACTACGCGCACATCGACGACGATGAGGTCGACCAGATGGCCGTCGCCGAGACCTTCGACGCCCTGGTCCGATCCGGCAAGGTCCGCTACCTCGGGGCGTCGGACTTCGAGCTCGACCGACTCCGCTCGGCGCTGAAGATCTGCGCTCAGTACTCGCTGGCCTGCTATCGCGTGGTGCAGGACAAGTACAACCTGGTCTCCCGCAGCGCCGTCGACCCGCAGAAGCAGGCCTTCCTGCGCGCCGAGGGAATCGCCGAGCTGCCCTACCACTCACTGGCCTCGGGCTTCCTCACCGGCAAGCACACCGGAGGCGACGCGAGCGGCAGCGTGCGCGGTGACCGAGTGAGCGATCTGCTCGAGAACCAGGCCGCCCTCGGCGCCCTCGAGGTCCTCCACGAAGTGGCCGGCGCGCACGGCACATCGATGACCGCCACGGCCATCGCCTGGCAGCTCACCCACGACGTCATCCCCTCGACCATCGCCTCGGCGCGGGTGCCCGAACAGCTCACCGAACTGCTCGCAGGTGCCGAGCTGGCCCTCACCGAGGATGAGATCACCGCGTTGAACGACTGCTGGGCCGAAGCATGATCACCACCGCAGCCCGGCTGCTGAGCTGGGAGAACGGCACGGACCTCGTCATCGAGATGCCGCTTCCCACTGATCCGGCCACGGTGTGGGCGAAGCTCGTCGACGGGGCGAACGCCGGCGCATGGTTCGCGCCGTTCACGGTGACCGACGACGGCGCAGTGTCCCCGGAGGCCACTGTCGACGCCGGTGGAGCCGGCGCTGGAACGGTTGACGCCGGCGACGAGGAGCCGACCGCGACGATCGTCTTCGACCTCACCGAGACCGAACTCGAGGGCGAAATACTCAGCTGTGAGCCCGAAGACCATGTGCTCGTCGAACTCGACGACTTCGGGGTGCTCGGCCTGCGCCTCAACGCCGTCGCCGGAGCGGCCGACGGCGGCGCGGGCGCGGGCGCGACCAGTGACTCCCGCGACGAGAGCACGGTCCTCGTATTCACCCAGACGGCTGCGGACACGGAGTCCGCGCATCTGCTCGCCTCCGATCACGGCCCCATGTGGGACACCCACCTGCGACTGTTCGCGCACTCGCTGGGATTCGAGTTCGCCGAGGTGGACGAGGACGCCCTGACCGCGCGCTACTCCGCGCTCGACGTCGAGGAGCAGCGATGAGTGAGCCACTGGTCCTCGGCATCGAATCCTCCTGCGACGAGACCGGGGTCGGGATCGTCCGCGGCCGGACCCTCCTGACGAACACCGTGTCCTCGTCGATGGACGACCATGTCCGCTTCGGCGGGGTCGTGCCTGAGGTCGCCTCCCGCGCCCACGTGCAGGCGATCGGGCCGGCCATCGACACCGCGTGCGAACAGGCGGGAATCTCCCTGACGGAGCTCGACGCCGTCGCCGTGACCGCCGGACCCGGACTCAGCGGCGCACTGATGGTCGGGGTCGGGGCGGCCAAGGGACTGGCCGCGGCCCTCGATCTGCCGCTCTATGGGGTCAATCACCTTGCCGCGCATGTCGCGGTCGACCTCGTCGCCGACGACATCGACGGACTGACCACCCCGACCATCGCCCTCCTCGTCTCCGGCGGGCATACGGAGATCCTGCGCATCGGCGACATCGTCGACGACATCGAACTCCTCGGCGCCACGATCGACGACGCGGCCGGCGAGGCCTTCGACAAGACGGCCAGGCTGCTCGGCCTCAGCTACCCGGGCGGGCCCAACATCTCCCGGGCCGCGCTCGGGCAGCTCGACGGCAGCGGCATTCCGGGGGATCGCAAGGCCGTCCGGTTCCCGCGCGGTCTGGCGCGGAAGGAGGACCTGCGCGACCCCGAGCGCCGTTACAACTTCTCATTCTCCGGGCTGAAGACCGCCGCCCTGCGCGAGGTCACCAGGGCCGAGGCCATCGGCGCCGACCTCCGGGTGGCCGACATCGCCGCCGGGTTCGAGGACGCCGTCGTCGACGTGCTCGTGACCAAGACGCTGCTGGCCGCCGCCGACACCGGCATCGACCACGTCGTCCTCGGCGGCGGTGTGGCTGCGAACTCCCACCTGCGCTCGGTGCTCGCCTCCAGATGCGCCGAGGCGGGAGTGACCCTGCGGGTGCCGCCGCTGAGACTGTGCACCGACAATGGGGCGATGGTCGCGGCCCTCGGCGCGGAGATCGTGCGGCGGGGAATCGGACCGAGCGACCTCGACTTCGCCGCCGTGTCATCCTTGGACGTCGACCATGTGCTCGTCTGAAGCCTCGCAGGGGGTCTCGCCCGACGTCTCGCTGTGGGCCTCACCCGACGTCGCGTCAGGAGGCAGCCGTGTCCGGGCCTGAGGACGAGCGTCCGCCGCTGCCTCCGCTGCGGTCCGGGGACGGCTGGGTCCACCTCGACGACGGCCGGAAGTTCTGGGGGCTCGAAGGGGCGGCTGGGCTCATGCTTCTTGATCCGCAGCGCGGAATCCTCCTCCAGCACCGCGCCATGTGGTCGGCCCAGGGAGGAACCTGGGGCTTCCCCGGCGGGGCTCGCGACCTGGGGGAGGACGCGGTGTCCGCAGCACTGCGCGAATCCTACGAGGAGGCGGGGGTGCCCGAGGACGCCTCCGACATCGAGATCCTCGCCACCCATGTCGTCGACCTCGACGTCTGGAGCTACACCACCGTCATCGCCCGGACCCGGCGTGCACTGGAGGCGAGGGTCAACGATCCCGAGAGCCTCGAGCTCCGATGGGTGCCGATCGACGAACTCGAGGACTACCCTCTCCACCCGGGGGTCGCCTCGGCGCTTCCCGAACTGCTTCAGATGCTCCGGACCCACCAGTAGGGGTCAGGGTTTCGACAGCCGCAGGTCGTTGATGAGGGAGCGGGTCACTTCGGTCAGGGATCCGCTGGTCCGGAAGACCTCGCGCTGACGCTGGTAGGACACCCCCTGGTCGATGAGCGTGGAGATGGACTGCAGCTCGGCCAGGCACCCCAGGCGCTCGGCGACGGGACTGAGACGTTCGATCTCATCAGTGAGGCATTCCGTGACCAGCCGTTCGTCGGCCTGCGCGTTCTCGATGATGATCGCCTCCATCCCGTACCGCGCGGCGCGCCATTTGTTCTCGGCATGGAACCAGTCCGGCATCGTCGACAATGTCTCACCCGCGTCGAGGCGCGCGGAGAAGTCGTCGACGAGGCACTGGATGAGGGCCGTGATTGCGGTGATCTCCTCGAGGGTCGGCATGCCGTCGCACACCCTGACCTCGACCGTTCCCCAATTGGGGGAGGGACGGATGTCCCACCGGATCTCGTTGATGTGATCGATGATGCCGGTCTTGAGCATGTCCTGGACATAGCTCTCGTAGTCGGCCCAGGTGTCGAACTGGAACGGCAGCCCGGCTGTCGGAAGCTGCTGGAACATCATCGCCCGGTTCGAGGCGTAGCCGGTGTCCGTGCCGCCCCAGAACGGCGAAGAGGCGCTCAGCGCCTGCAGGTGCGGGACGTAGCCGAGGAGGGCGTTGACGATCGGCAGGACCTTGTCGCGCGAGTCGATGCCGACGTGGACGTGGACGCCGAAGATGAGCATGTTCCGGCCCCACCACTGGGTGCGGTCGACGAGTTCGAGGTAGCGGTCCTTCGGTCGGATCTCCTGGGTCTGCCATTGCGCGAAGGGGTGGGTGCCCGCGCACATCAGTTCGATCCGGCGCGGCTCGGTGAGACTGCGCAGAGTGGCCATGGTCTCGCACAGGTCCCCGGCGATGCCGGCGACATTCGTGTGGACCCCGGTGACGAGCTCGATCGTGTTCGTGAGCATCTCACCGACGATCCGGTTCTCGAAATCCGGCGCGTGCTCCGCGACGTCGGCGAGCAGACCCTCTGCGGCGGGCGTCAGATCAAGGCTGTCGGCGTCGAGGAGTGCCAGTTCCCATTCGACTCCGATGGTGGAGCGGGGTGAGCGTGCGAAATCGACCATGGACTGATCATAGTAGTGCCGTGCCGATTTCCGGTTTCGCGGTTCCGATGTCGGACTGTCCACCTCGTGCCTCAGATCGGGGACTGCGCATGAAGCCTCACAAGTGAAGGACCGTTAGCATGGGGGCATGCGTTTCGGCCTCACTCTCACGGCACTGACCATGGCGCTCGTCCTCACGGGATGCACCGAAGGCACTCCGGAGAGAACTCCTGCGGGGGAGAAGACCTCGGGTGCGGCGTCACCGGCCGCAACCGCGTCGCCGACGACGAGCCTGCCGAAACCCGCCGAGGTCTCCCCGTCCGATTACGCCGACGAGGCGAAGGACATCGTCGCCGACTTCTCCGACGCCGAACTCGCCGGTTCTCTGATCATCGGCACCTGGTCGGGCACCGACACGTCGACCGGGGCGAACCTGATCAGGAAGAACCACCTCGGCGGGGTCATCGTGATGAAGGACAACCTGCCGGAGAACCCCGACCCGGCGCAGGTCGCAGGCGTCACCGAGGCGCTCACCGATTCCCGGACGCAGGGGCAGCCCGTGTCGATCGGGGTCGATCAGGAAGGCGGTCCGGTGTCGCGGCTGAGCACCGGGGCCCTGCCGTTCCCGCCGCTGATGGCGCTCGCGGCCACCGACGACCTCGACCTGACAGAATCCGCGACCGCAGTGCAGGCCCGTGATCTCGCCGAACTCGGCTTCACAATCGACTTCGCTCCGGTCGCCGATGTCACGACCGGAGCACAGGACGTGACCATCAACGTCCGGTCCGCCGGTGACGACCATGATCAGGCCGCCGAGGTGGTGGCCGCCGCCGTCGACGGCTATTGGGCGGGCGGGGTGGCGGCCTCCGCCAAGCACTTCCCGGGCCACGGCCGGCTGAACGTGGATTCGCACGAGGAGCTGCCTGTGTCGAAGAAGAGCATCGACGAGCTCGAGGACACCGACCTGGTGCCATTCAAGTCCGCGGTCGAAGCAGGCGTGCCGATGGTGATGATGGGCCACATCGGACTGCCGGATGCGAAGACGACACCGGCGACCCTCAATGAGGAGGCGTACTCCGCCCTTCGCAAGACTCTCGACTACGACGGCGTCATCATCACCGACGCACTGAACATGAAGGCCGTGGGACAGAACCAGGGCGGAGCAGAGACCGTCAGGGCGCTGGCGGCCGGCGCCGATCTGGCGCTGATGCCGCCGGACTCCGCCGCTGCCCAGCAGGCAGTGCTGCGCGCAATGGAGGAGGGCGAACTGAAGCGCGATGACCTGGTCGAGAAGGCCGAGCGAGTCGTCGCGATGCAGCTGGCGACGTCTGAAGTGCAGAAGAGTGTGGGGGACCAGGCTGATGGGGACCCGGGGGCGGTTCTCACCGATGTCGCCGAGCAGTCGCTGACCGTGCTCAAGGGCGAGTGCGGATTCTCCGGCACCGATGCGATCTCCATCGTCGGCGGCAGCGAGACCGAGACCGCCACTTTGAAGCAGGCCGCCGAGGAGGTGGGTCTTGAGGTGGGTTCGCGCGGGACGACGGTCTCGCTCAGTCCCAAGACCTCCGCCGAGGTGGCCGTCGGGACCGCCGCTCCCTGGACGATGCGCGATACCTCGGCGAAGACGGCGGTGACGGCCTACGACGACAACCCGTTCGCCCTGCAGGCCGTGGCGAAGTGGCTCAAGGGCGACCTCGAGGCGTCCGGTCGGCTGCCGGTCGAGTATCCCGGCAGCGACAAAGCCCCGGACTGCGGCTGACCCGAGTCAGCGGCTGACCCGAGTCAGAGGCTGACCCGGCTCAGCAGAAGCCTTCGCGCCCTCGAGCTCGAGCGTCACTCGCCGGTTTCGACCGGCCGATTCGGGTCGGAGGACCAGCCGGACCAGCTGGCCGGGTAGAGGGAGGACTCGACGCCCAGGGACGCGAGAGCCAGGGCGTTGTGGCAGGCGGTGACTCCCGACCCGCAGTACACGCCGACCGGCTGGTCGAGCGCTCCCAGGCCCGCGAACCGCGCGCGCAGGGACTCCTCATCGAGGAAGCGGCCGTTGTCGGTGTTGTCCGTGGCCGGCGCATTCCTGGCTCCGGGGATGTGCCCTGCCTTCGCATCGAGCGGTTCGGTCTCACCCCTGAAGCGCTCACCGGCCCGGGCATCGAGCAGCACGCCCTCGAACGCCGCCGCCTCATCGGCATCGATGACTGGCAGCGAACCCGGATTGATGGTGACGGTGCTCGGTTCGACGGATGGACCGTCTCCCTTCTCCAGGGCACCGCCTGCGGCGACGTAGGCAGCCAGGCCGCCGTCGAGGACGCGAGCGCTGAGGCCGGCCCAGCGCAGAAGCCACCAGGCTCGAGCCGCGCCGAGAGAGGAGTTGTCGTCGTAGACCACGACGTCGGTGAGCGCGTCGATGCCCCATCTGCGCACCTGTTCCTGGAACTGTTCGGGCGAGGGGAGAGGATGGCGACCGGCGGTCGGGTCGACAGCATCGCCCTCACCGGAGGCAGCTCCGCCTGAGCAGGCGAGCTCGGTGTCGAGGTCGACGTAGATCGCCCCGGGAATGTGCCCGGCCGCGAAGTCGTCGCGACCATCGGGCTTGGGCAGCGTCCACCTGACGTCGAGCAGCCTCGGCGGGGAATCTGTGTCGAGCCGGGCCAGGAGTTGGTCGGCGGTGATGAGCACGTCTGAGCGGGTCATGGGTTCGTCTCCTCGTTCGCTGAGTCCACGGGCTGGGTGAGGAGCACGACGTGGCGTTCACCCACCCGGGTGAACACCAGTGTGGCTTGCTCGCCCTTGGGCAGTTTGAGTTGGCGTCGGACCTGGTCGGGGACAATGTCGGCACCGCGTTTCTTGATCACCACGGAGCCGATCCCGCGCGCGACGAGCTCCTTGCGCAGGGACGGGATCTTCGCCGGGAGCACCTCGGAGATCTGGTAGGTCGTGACTCCGGCCGCGGCCGGGCCGGTGGGTGCGACGTCGGTGGTGAGGTAGGCGATCTTCGGGTGCACGCGACGGGCCTGCAGCGGTGGGCACAGGGCGGTGACCAGCCCTGCGCGCACGATCGCCCCGTCCGGTTCGAGCAGATACTCGCCGAGTTCCCCGATTCCCGGCTCGTCCTCATCCGGGAGGTTGTCCTCATGGACGAGCAGAGTGCGCTCGCCCATGATGAGGGCGCTGCGTCCTGGCCGCTGCCGGGCGGCACCGAAGTACAGGCACACCTCGACGACCTCTCCGCCGTGGGAGACCCATTGGGCTTCCGCCTCGTCCGGGACTAGGCCATGGTCGAGCGCGGGGCCGAGCTTGACCCCGGCCGCCTTCGCCGCCAGCGCTTGGTCGATGACCCACGACAGCGCGGGCGAGAACTCCTCGGGATCCGTGATGCGCGCGGTCGATCCCTGCTTGGTGCCCCGCCCGATCTGCCGGCGCGCAGGGTCGAACCACAGGGCGTCGAACCCGGAGACGTCGATGTCCTCGGCGCGGGCATGCTCGACGCGCGCGTTCGAGAGGTGGCGGAGGTTGTAGCTGGCGATGGCCGCCGTCACCTCATCGGCGTCGACGGCGGTGACCTCGGCGCCCATGCCGGCGAAGGCGAAGGCGTCCGCCCCGATCCCGCAGCCCAGGTCCGCGATCGTCATCGCAGCGGAACCATCTCCGCCCTCGCCGAGGAGGCGGCGGGCATGGTGGGCCGCGACCGGCAGGCGGGTGGCTTGGGCCAGACCGTCGCGGGTGAAGAGCATCTCTGCGGCGAACGGGCCGAGCTTGGTCTCGGCGTCCTTGCGCAGCCTGGCCTGGGTGAGCAGGGCGGCGGTCACCTCCGCGGAGTAGCTCTCCTTGCGCAGGGCGGCAGACCGGGCGAGTTCGTCCGCAGGCAGGTCCTCAATCCGGTCGAGCCGGTCAAGGACGGTGACGTCGAGGAGTTCGGTGAGAGTCTGCGGATCCATGGGTTCACCCTATCGTCTGCTCCTATCCGTCTTCGCGAACTCCCGCGTCATGAACGACTTCACCACCGAGAACAGTCATCACCACGGAGGTCGAGAGCAGTTCGTCGACCGGGCGCTCGAAGACGTTGGTGTCGAGGACGATGAAGTCGGCGAACAGACCACTGCGCAAGCGTCCGACTTCGTCCTCTGCTCCGCACGTCCAGGCCGAGTGAGCCGATCCATGGACGATCGCCTGCTCCAGCGGGACGGCGAGTTCTTCACTGTTCGGTGCCACCTCGGGCGCGGACGCAGATCGGCGCGTCGCGGCCATGTACATGTTCGGCAAAGGTGGATGAGCGGCAGTGGGGGAATCCGTGCCGAACGCGAGCCTGGCACCGGCCTCGGTCATCCATGGCCAGGGGAATCCGTGGTCGGCTCGTTCGTCACCGAGCTGGGCCCGCCAGAACGGTGCGTTGACGGGGTCGACGTGGACGGGCTGCATGCTCGGTGTGATGCCCAGTGCGGCCAGTCGCTCGACATCGGCACGGTCGACGACCTCGAGGTGTTCGATGCGGTGCCTGCGAGGGATGGGACCGTTGGCGCGGATCGCCTCTTCGACCGCGGAGATCGCGATCCGCACCGCTTCGTCGCCGATCGCGTGCATGGCGACTTTGAGGCCTGCCGCGTCGGCCGCGGCGACCACTGGAGCAAGATCGTCCAGGGGCCAGATCGGCTCGGCCGTGCTGCCATCGGCATAGGGGGCGCCGAGCACAGCGGTGCAACCGTCGACCGTGCCGTCGATGATGACCTTGATGCCCACGACGTCGAGGAGCGGGGAGGAGACTGTTTCGGACAGTTCTGCCGCGCGTGCCACCTGGGCGAGATTCTGCTGGAGATCTCCGGTGTTGTTGACGCGCCAGTACGCCTTGAGTCGGCTCGTCAAGCGACCGCTGCGTTCCCCTGCCAGGAAGGTCTGGAAGTCTGCCTCGTTGAAGCCCATATCGCACGAGGTCGTGACTCCGGTCAGACGATAGGCTTCCTGCACCAGTTCGAGATTGCGGGCATTCGTCGACTCGTCGGCGAGCTCGTCGAGGAAGGGTGCCACGATCCCGTGATAGGCGGTTTCATCGACGAAGCCCGTCGCCTCTCCCGTCTCGTCGCGGTGGATCACACCGCCCAGCGGATCGGGGGTGTCGACGGTGATTCCGACCTCATCGAGGGCAGCGGAGTTGAGCCAGATCGAGTGGTAGTCATAAGCGACGGCGTAGACGGGCACATCGGGGAACTGCTCGTCGAGCATGCTGCGATGCGGCTGTCCGCCGGGAATCGCACCATGCGGCCACCCCATGGCGAGGATGCGTGGAGCGTCGGGGTTGTTCTCCTTCCACCGTGCGAGACGGTCACGGATCTCCGCCAGATCCTCCACACCCCAGAGGTTGGCCTGACTCAGGGCCTCCCCGGTGCCGATCACGTGGGCGTGACCGTCGACGAAGCCGGGCAGAGCCAGCCGCCCGCCCAGATCGATCACTGCGGCGTCGGGACTCAGGGACCGGGCGGTCGCCTCATCACCGACGTAGAGGATGCGCTCATCGCGGACCACGAGGGCATGAGCCCACGGGCGGGAGTCGGCGGTGAAGAAGTTGGCGTTGATGTAGAGCTGATCGCTCACGAGGACACTCCTTTGGTTGAGTTGCAGGTGTTGTGGTTGTCATCGGTGACGGGTGGCGCGGTGGCGAGCTGCCGTCGAATGCCCCTGCCGGCGCAGGCGGCATAGAGGCCGACGCTGACGAGCAGTGCCACCGGCACGGAGAGGTCGATGAAGCCGAGGGCGGCGGCAATCGGCCCGGTGAAGACCTCAGTGGTGATGAACAGGGAGCCGAGGACGGCGCCGGCGATCGCCGCACCCATGCCGGCCAGGGACCAGCCGCCGTGGAACCAGAAGGGTCCCGACGGGTTCTCGACGAACAGTCCCGGACCGTCGTAGCGGTTGCGTCGCAGCACGATATCGGTGACGTAGACGGCCATGGTGGGTGCCGAGATGAGGATGAGGAACTGCAGCATGAGGTTGACGGCGGACAGCAGGCTGGTGGCGTTGACCAGGTAGAGGGTGAAGGCCGCACCGAGGACGCCGATGACCACAGCGGACGGGATGCGGCGGATCGGTATGCCGATCGACTGGAACGCCATGGAGGCCGTGTACGTGGTCATGCCGTTGAGGGAGATGGTGGTGAGGATGACTCCGAGGACGAACACCGGTGCCACCCACATAGGGAGCAGGTCGAGCATCGCATACTCGACGCCCACGTCCAGGCTCTCCGGGGGCACGACCGTGGCGAGGTAGATGCCGACGACGGAGAAGACGGTGCCCGGCAGCGCGCCGCCGAGAGCGGTGGCCGTGACGATCGCCCAGGGTTTCGTGTCCTTGGGCAGGTAGCGCGCCATGTCCGCACTGTTGGAGAACGACAGAGGGCTGGACGCCTGGATCGCGAACGCGATGGACACCGCCGACCACAAGGCTATCCCGTGGAGAGGCTCGGGCTGGGAGAACCCCCAGTCGATGCGCTCGACGATGAACGACGAGACGAGGAGGAAGGCGATGAGGAGCCCGACGGTGAGGTAGCCGTAGGCGCGCAGGATGAGGCCGTGGCCGTAGATCGCGACGAGGATGGTGATGCCTGCGACGACGATCGTGACGAGGACGAGGGCGGCGGGTTTGGACATCCACCCCCAGCGGGAGAGCAGCTCGGCTCCCATGAATGAGGAGGCGACCCAGTTCAATGCGAGGAACACCCCGGAGATGAACCACCCATAGAAGGCGATGACGACCTTGTTGCCCCGGATTCCGTAGATCGCGCGTTGGACGACCGAGCCGGAGGTGCCGGCGGCGGGCCCGCTGATCGAGACGATCCCCGGCAGAATCCAGAGCAGACCGGCGGCGATGGTGGTGAGGACGGACTGCCACACCTCGAGTCCCATGAGGGTGAGGCTGGCGCCGACGGTGAAGTTGAGGACACTGATGTTGGGTGCGGCCCAGACCGCGAAGAGATCACGGGCGCGCCCGTGCCTCTCCGCCTCGGTGACGATCTCGATCCCTCTGACCTCGGGGGTGGTGGGCGAGTCGACGTGAATGGGATGTTCGGAGGTGGTCACGGGGGTTCCTTTCGATGTCACTAGCGTCGTTGCTGGCGCCGAAACCATTATTGGCCAAGTGACCAATATGTTGTTGGTCACTAATGCAATAGCATGGATGCCATGATGTCAACTCCCCGTCATGGCAGGACCCGGAAGCCTCCGGCCGCCCGCCGCGCGGAGATTCTCACTGCCGCAGTGAGGATCGCGCTGGGTGAGGGGCTGGATCGGATCACCTTGCGGGCCGTCGCTGATTCGCTGGATGTGCGGCCGGGCCTCGTCCATCACTATTTCCCGGCCGTCGAAGACCTCATCGTCGAGGCCTTCAGGACCGCGGCGGCCACCGAGCGATCGGCGCTCTTCGAGGCCACAGGGACGCCGCTGGAGCGCATGTCCCGTCTCCTCACGAGCCTGACAGGTCCGCAGGCCCAGGCCGGGCACAGGCTCTGGTCCTCGGCTCGTCACATCAGTCGGTCGAGTGCAGCGATGGCGATGGCGGTGGAAGAGCTGGAGGAGCTTGGCCGGGCGCAGATGACCGAGCTGATCCGGGAGGGGATGGGGAGCGGCGATTTCGGCGACGTCGATGCCACTGCCACGTGCGTCCGGATCTATATGGCCATCGACGGCTTCGGTGCGTATGCCAACAGTCCTCTGCCGTTCGGCCACGAGGCGTACGAGTTCTTCGTCGCCGATGTCGCGGAATGGGCTCTCGATCTGGCTCGGGGCACGCTGCGCGCCCGCGCGAGCAGAGGTGCGACAGGGACGACGGTGGAGCGGAGCTGACCGCCAGGGGTTGTCGGGGCACTCGGACTCCGACGACGATGTGCCCCAGAGAATCAGTGAGGTAAGTTGTTGGCTGTGACGTTATTGACCGCTCGCGACATCCGCGAAATCGCCGCTGACCTAGGTCTGCGCCCTACGAAGCAGAAGGGCCAGAACTTCGTCATCGACCCCAACACCGTGCGCTCGATCGTCGCCGCAGCCCGATTGGACTCTCCGCAGAACGTCGTCGAGATCGGTCCCGGGCTGGGCTCGCTGACCCTGGGCCTGCTCGAGGCGGGGCACCATGTCACCGCCGTCGAGATCGACCGGCTCCTCGCCGAGAGGTTGCCGGAGACGATCAGGACTCACACCCAGGACCTCGCCGAGGCGGGGGGCACCGGCAACGCACGTGTTGCGGACGCGTCCGCACGGTTCGACCTCATCAATGCCGACGCCCTGCGCGTGACCGAGGTCCCCACGAATCCGCAGGCACTGGTCGCGAACCTGCCCTACAACGTCGCCGTCCCCGTGCTGCTCCACTTCCTCGAGATCTTCCCGAGCCTGACGTCCGTGCTCGTCATGGTCCAGCTCGAAGTCGCCGAACGTCTCTCGGCAGGCCCGGGTTCGCGCACCTACGGCGTGCCGAGCGTGAAGGCCCAATGGTACGGAGACGTGACCCTGGCCGGACGGATCGGCAAGAACGTGTTCTGGCCGGCGCCGAACATCGACTCCGGTCTCGTCCACATCGACGTCACCCGCACCGAGCGGGACCCGGCGGCCCGCGCCCGCCTGTTCAGCCTCGTCGACGCTGCCTTCGCCCAGCGTCGCAAGACGCTGCGAGCAGCATTGGCGACGTGGGCCGGCAGCGCCCAGCGGGCCGAGGAGATCCTCCGCGCCGCCGGCATCGACCCGAGGACCCGGGGCGAGGCGCTCGGCGTCGCCGACTTCGAACGACTCGCCGCCGCCGGGGCGGCTGCGCCGGCGGCGACTTCCGGTGGAGGGACGAACGACGACGGCGGGAGCGGCGGGGAATGAACGCTCAGCTGCGTTCCCGAACTCGGACCCTGGCACCGGTGACGGTGCGCGCTCCGGGGAAGATCAACGTCCACCTCGGCGTCGGCGGTCTGGACGACCACGGCTACCACGAGCTGGCGACCGTGTTCCAGGCGCTCAACCTGTCCGAGACCCTGACGCTGATTCCCGGTGGCAGCGGCCAGATCGTCGTTCGCGGACGCTATGCCGATGCGGGCGTGCCGCAGGATGAGTCGAATTTCGCCCGCAAAGCCATCTCCGTCATGATCCGGGCACTCGAAGGCCGGAGGGAGGTCGAGGTGCTGCGTGACCTCGACATCATCATCGACAAGCAGGTGCCGGTGGCCGGAGGAATGGGCGGCGGCTCGGCCGACGCGGCAGCGGCTCTGGTGGGTGCGGCACACCTGCTCGGGGGAGTCGAGGAGTCGATCCTCCACGACTGCGCGGTTGCCGTCGGCGCCGACGTCGCCTTCCTCCTCCATGGCGGGACCGCGATCGGCCTCGGCCGCGGGGAGAAGCTCAGCCCCGTCCTCACCCGCGGATCCTTCCACTGGGTGCTGGCCACCTCGGCGGGGCAGCTGTCGACGCCGACGATCTACTCCCGGTTCGACGAACTCAATCCCGCGCCTGCACCCGCCGTGATCCCCGATCAGGTCCTCACGGCGCTCGCCGCAGGAGACCCCGAGGCGCTGGCGACGGCGGCGGCCAACGACCTCACCGAGGCGGCGGTCTCCGCGATGCCGGAGCTCGCCGAGGTGATGGAGGCCGGCCGTGCCGCCGGTGCTCTCCTGCCCCTGCTCAGCGGGTCGGGCCCGACGATCGGATTCCTCGCCCGCGATGCCCATCATGCCCTCGACCTCGCGGTCCTGCTCCAGGCCACCCGGGGTGTGAAAGAGGCGATCAGGACCACCGGACCGGCACCGGGGGCGCACGTGGTGCACGAACCCTGATGACCGGGTCGACGGAGGCAGGAAAGACCGGCCGCCTGTCAGCGGCAGGCACCGGGAATCTGCACGAGAACGTGCTCAACGCCATCGGCACCGACATCGTCTCCGGGGCTCTGGAGACCGGCGCTGTGATCCGGGCCGAGGAACTGCGCACCCGCTACGAGGTCTCCCTGTCGGTCGTCCGCGAGGTCGTTCGGGTGCTGGAGTCGCTGGGGATGGTCAGACCCGTTCGCCGCCTGGGACTGGTGATCCTGGCGATGGAGGACTGGACGATCCTCGACCCGCTCGTCGTCCGCTGGCGGATGGCTGTCAGCCC
This sequence comes from Brevibacterium sp., assembly GCF_031179145.1. GTDB lineage: Bacteria > Actinomycetota > Actinomycetes > Actinomycetales > Brevibacteriaceae > Brevibacterium. The sequence goes on along the minus strand of NZ_JAPSIB010000013.1, from coordinate 59,068 downwards.
GGCCCGGATGCTCCGTTCGCTCACCGAGCTGCGGGTCGCGATCGAACCCGAGGCCGCAGGACTCGCGGCCGCTCACGCCCGGCCGGACCAGGCCGAGGAGATCATGGGCCTGGCCGCACGGATGCGGACGGCGGGACGCAACGGGGACGTCGAGGCGTTCCTCGCCGCCGATGCCGCCTTCCACCGGGCCGTGTTGATTTCCGGCGGCAATGAGCTGTTCGCGTCCTTCGACACCGTCGTCGCCGAGATCCTCACAGGCCGCACCGAGGCGGGTCTGATGCCGCGCTTCCCGCATCCCGACGCGCTGCAGTGGCACTTCGACGTGGCCGATGCGATCGGCGGACAGGAGCGGGATCGGGCGCGCGAGGCGATGGCGAAGATCGTCGCCAGGGCCTACAACGAGATGGCGCCCGTGTGGGAGGGCGAGCTCCGCGAGGGGTGACCGGCAGGCCAGCCGCAGGCGGAGGCTCAGACCAGGCTGGCGATGCCGTAGAGCGCGAAGCTGAACGCGAAGCCGACGACGCCGAGCAGCGCCTGCGCGACGGTCCACGTCTTCAGCGTCGTCTTCGTGTCCATGCCGAAGAAGCGGGAGACGAGCCAGAACCCGGAGTCGTTGACGTGGCTGGCGAACACGGAACCGGCGGCCAGGGCAAGCACGATCGCGACGACCTGCAGGCTCGAGAAGTCGGGGTTGCCGACGACGACGGGCTGCATGAGTGCGGCCGCGGTGGTCAGAGCCACCGTCGCCGAACCCTGGGCGACGCGCACGATCGCGGCGATGATGAATCCGGCGACGATGACGGGCAGGCCCAGGGCGGCCAGCGAATCGGCGATCGAGTCACCGATCCCGCTGGCGCGCAGCACTCCGCCGAACATGCCGCCGGCGCCGGTGATGAGGATGATCGAGCAGACGGGTCCGAGCGCGGAGTCGACGATGTTCTCGACCATGGTGCTGCTCTTGCGCTTGCGCCATCCCAGCAGCCACATGGCGGCGAACACGGTGATGAGCAGGGCGATCGGGGTTTCGCCGAGCATGCGCAGGACCGTCACCAGCGTCGTCTCCACGTCGATCCAGCCGGCCTGACCGGCGAAGTTGAGGCCGGTGTTGAGGAAGATGAGCACCAACGGCAGGGCCAGCAGGAAGATGACAGTCGACAGCCTCGGCGCGGATGCGAAGTCCTTGAACTCCTCGTTGCGGCCGCCGGTGAGGATGGTGGGGACGGGCACATCGACGCGCTTGCCGATGAAGATCCCGAACAGGTACCCGCACAGGTACCACGTAGGGATGGCGACGATGAGGCCGAAGATGAGGACGAGTCCGACGTTCGCCTCGAGCAGTCCCGAGGCGGCGACGGGTCCGGGGTGGGGCGGGACGAAGATGTGCATCGCCGAGAACGCCAGCGCCGCGGGGAAGGCATAGAGGAGCAGGGAGCCGCCGAGGCGCCGGGCGACGGTGAAGATGATCGGCAGCATGACGACGAGGCCGGCGTCGAAGAAGATCGGGAATCCGAACAGCAGGGACGTGACGCCGAGGGCAAGCGGTGCCCGCTTCTCCCCGAACGCCCTGATCAGAGCATCCGTGAGGACCTGGGCCCCGCCGGAGAGTTCGAGCATCCGACCGAGCATCGCGCCGAGGCCGACGAGGAGGGCGACGCTGGCCAGCGTCGAGCCGAACCCGTCATAGAGCACGGTGATGAGATCGGCGGGGGCGATGCCGGCGACCAGCGCCGTGATCACACTGACAGTGACGAGCGCGATGAAGGCGTGGAGCCGGAAGCGGATGATGAGGAGGAGCAGAAGCGCGATCGCTGCGGCTGCGATGAGCAGCAGAGCGGAGGCGGGCAGGGTCCAGCTGGGGGTGATGTCGGTCATTCCTCTTCCTCGAGGTCTCTAGTGCTCGGCGAGGGGCCGGGGATTGGGTGTGCGGGCAGAAGTTCCGGCGCCGTCGGCGCCGAGTGCGCGACGATGGCGGTCGAGTGCGGAGGGGAGACGGTCCATGACGAATCGGCAGACTGCCTCGGGAGGGACGTCGATGGGGGCGCGGAGATGGGGTTCGTCGGCTCCGAGCGGCTCCAGAGTGTTCAGCTGGGAGTCGACGAGGGTCGGCGACATGAACTCGTGCGAACGAAGCGCCAAGTGCTCGACGATCTTCTCCCGTGGCCCGGTGAGATGGATGAAGAATGCCAGGGGGACCCGGGCGCGGAGGAAATCGCGGTAGCTGCGCTTGAGCGCCGAGCACGCGATGATGGGCGGGGTCTGACAGCTCAGGCGCAGCGCCACTGCTTGCAGCCAGGGCCAGCGGTCATCGTCGTCGAGGGGCACTCCGCCCTGCATCTTCGCCTTGTTCGCGGGGGAGTGGAGGTCATCGCCGTCGAGGAAGTCGATCCCGAGTTCCGCGGCGAGCAGTCGTCCCACAGAGGTCTTTCCGGTTCCCGAGACTCCCATGATGATGAGAGGAGTCGAGGGGGTGAATGGATGGCTGGTGCCTTCGTCCATCTCCGTCAACCTCTCGAAAACTTATGATGATATTGCTAGACTGCGGTGAATAAATCAGATTTATAAAACCGTAGGTGAGTTGCCCGCGGCTGTCAATCACCACAGTCCGATCACCACGGTCGGCTGTCAATCACCAGGGTACTGTCAGACGCAAGGGCTGGCGAGGCCTGTCGCAGGAACCGGCATTGCCAGCAGCAGGAGCCGGCGAGACGAGGGAGAGGGAAGACAATGACCGCTGATGTAGGTGTGATCGGGACCGGAGTCATGGGATCCAACCTCGCCCGGAATCTGGCCGGCCAACCGGGCACGCGCGTGGCGATCTACGACCGGGACGTCGACCGGGCCCGCGCCGTGGCAGCCGCCCACCCGGAGGCGGAATTCCTCGTGGCGACCTCGCCGGCGGAGCTCGCCTCGATGCTCCACGGCCCTCGAGTGGCGATCCTCATGGTCAACGCCGGCCGCGCCACGGATTCCGCGATCGGTGACCTCACCGCCGTGTTCGAGCCCGGCGACATCATCGTCGACGGCGGCAATTCGCTCTTCACCGACACCATCGAGCGCGGGAAGGCGGCGGAGCGCGCCGGCGTCGAATTCGTCGGCGTCGGGATCTCCGGGGGAGAGGTCGGCGCGCTGACCGGCCCGTCGATGATGGTCGGCGGCACCGAGGCTGCCTGGAGGCGGTTGCGACCCATCCTCGAACCGATCGCCGCGAAGGCCGAGATCCAGGCTCCGGAAACGGACGCCGGGGAGGTTCCGAAGCCGACCCCGGAGGAGGCTCTGCAGGAGAGCTCCGCGCGCAAGCCTGAGACCGCAGGCGAGCCATGCATCGCCCACGTGGGCACCGACGGGGCCGGCCACTTCGTCAAGATGATCCACAACGGCATCGAATACGCCGACATGCAGCTCATCGCCGAGGCATACTCCCTGCTCCGGGACGGCGCCGGACTCACCCCGAGTCAGATCGCCGAGGTGTTCGCGCAGTGGAACGAGGGTGAACTCGAGTCCTACCTGGTCGAGGTCACCGCCGAGGTGCTCACTCACACCGACTCCGCCACCGGGCGACCGTTCGTCGACGTCGTCGTCGACTCGGCGGGTGCGAAGGGAACCGGCGCCTGGACGGTGAAGACCGGACTGGATCTCGGGGCCCCGATCGCCACCATCGCCGAGGCGGTCTTCGCCAGGTCCCTGTCCGCGGCTGCGGTGCTCCGCAGTTCGGGTGACACGCTCGACGGCCCCCGCCCGTCCAGCTCGGCGGACGATGCGGCGCCCAGCACCACCTCGGCGGAGCGCGACGCCTTCGTCGACACCGTCCGTCAGGCGCTCTTCGCGGGCAAGGTCCTCGCCTACGTCCAGGGCCTCCATGAGATCGCCGTCGGGGCACGCGAGTACGGGTGGGATACCGACCTGGGCGAGGTGGCGCGGATCTGGCGCGCCGGCTGCATCATCCGCGCCCGCTTCCTCGATCGCATCGCCGACGCCTACGCCGCCGAACCGCAGCTGACCTCGCTGGTCTCCGCGCCCTACTTCCGTGACTCCCTCAACGAGACCCAGCAGTCGCTGCGCGACGTCGTCGTGCGCGCCGCCACGGTCGGAATCCCGGTGCCGGCGCTGTCCTCGGCGCTCGCGTACTACGACGGCATCCGCGCACCGCGGTCCTCGGCCGCTCTGGTCCAGGGGCAGCGCGACTTCTTCGGATCTCATACCTATGGCCGTGTCGACCGTCCGGGAACCTTCCATACCCTGTGGTCGGGCGATCGCAGCGAAGTGGAGCTGTAAGGCCGCAGCGCGCGGCGGCGACCCGCTGAGGAGCGGCATCGTCGAGCTGTGAGTACGGCCATCTCCGGCGGCGTGGGATGCGGTGGCTCGAATCCGCGGTTCATGGCAATGTTGTGCCCATGACACTGCCACATGATGACGTTGACCCCGACGGCCTGCTCGAATACTCGGTGGTCTTCACCGACCGGTCCCTCAACCACATGTCCGCGCGCTTCGTGGACGTGATGCAGGACATCAACCGCGTCCTGCGCGAGACCTACGATGCGCACGCGGCCGCGATCATTCCCGGAGGCGGCAGCTATGCGATGGAGTCGGTGGCCCGCCAGATCGCCACCGGCAAGAAGTGCCTGATCGTGCGCAACGGCCTGTTCTCCTTCCGCTGGTCGCAGATCCTCGATGCCGGCAGCATCGCCAGTGAGACGACCGTGCTCCAGGCGTCCCCGGTCAGCGACGAACCCCAGGCGGCATGGGCTCCGGCCCCCGTCGCCGAGGTGGTCGCCGCGATCGAGCGCGAACGCCCGGCCGTCGTGTTCGCACCCCATGTCGAAACCGCCTCGGGGATGCTGCTGCCCGACGACTACGTGCGTTCCGTCGCCGAAGCCGTCCATTCGGTGGGCGGTCTCTTCGTCCTCGACTGCATCGCCTCGGGAGCCGTGTGGGCGTCGATGACCGACCTCGGTGTGGATGTGCTCATCTCCGCCCCGCAGAAGGGGTGGAGCGGCTCGCCGTGCGCCGGCTATGTCATGCTGTCCGAAGCCGGGCGGAAGGCCGTCGAATCGACGACGTCGACGAGCTTCTCGATGGATCTCAAGAAGTGGCTGTTCATCGCCGATGAGTACGAAGCAGGACGCACGCCGTACCACGCGACGATGCCCACCGACGCCCTGACGCACAACGTCAAGCTCATGCTCGAGACCGAAGAACGCGGCTTCGACAAGCTCGCCGCCGCGCAGTTCGAACTCGGCGACCGAGTGCGCACCCTCTTCGCCGAACGGGGACTGCCGTCGGTCGCCGCTCCCGAGTTCGCCGCGCCCAGCGTGGTCGTCGTTCACACGGATGACCCGAAGCTCAAGACCGGTGCCGGCTTCAAGGAGGTCGGGGTCCAGATCGCCGCCGGCGTCCCGCTGCAGTGCGGGGAGGGTGAGGACTTCTCCTCGTTCCGCATCGGCCTGTTCGGCCTCGACAAGCTCGGCGACATCGATGGCACGATCGCCCGCCTGGAAGCCGCCCTCGACCAGATCGGTGTGAAGTAGCGGGGGCGCAACTCCTCCCGGGAGGCGCAGTACCTCCCGGGAGGCGCAGTGCCACCCGGGAGGCGTAACTCCCCTCGGTCGCTTCGCGAGAAGCCCGACTAGCGCTGATTCCTACCGTTGCACTGGTAGGAATCAGCGCTCGCTGTAGTGGTGCTTCTCGTGAAGCTGCCGGAACCCTGACGCTCAGGCGCGATCGCCGAGGGCGACGACGTTCTCGGCGAGGCGCTTGTTGTCGCCGTACATGAAGTGGTTCTTCATGTTCTCCGAGAAGCGGCTGGCCTCGGTGGTCAATCCGACCGCCTCGGCGACCTCACGGATGTGCATCGGGGTCGCGCCGCAGCACACGCCGATGTAGTTGACGCCGAGGTCGTGGGCTTCCTTGGCGAAAGCGCCGATCTCGTACCGGTTGGTCTGCAGCGGGTCCAGGGCCGTGGGGAAGGTCCGGCCGTGCGGGGACGGCACTGCGGCACGTGGATCGGAGAGGTTGAAGAAGGTCGGCTCGTCCTCGGTCGTGCGGTAGGGGATCGGCAGGGCGCCGACGTGGCAGGACACGGCTTCCCGGATCTTCTTCAGCCACGGCAGCATCGTCGCTGGGCCGCGGAAGCAGTTGAGGCCGACGACGTCGGCGCCCAGCTGCTCGACGCGCTGAGCGGTCTCGACGATGCCGACTCCATCGGCCATCTCCTGGAATGCCATCGGCGCCAGGGTCAGCACGAAGGGGAGTCCGCTGGCCTTGGCGATCTCGGCGGCGGCGATCGCCTCACCCGCGAAGTAGAAGGTCTCACCGATGATGAGGTCGGCGCCCTCTTCGACGGCCCAGCCGACCATCTCTTCGAACATGGAGCGGACTTCGGCCTGCTTCTGCTCGTCGGCGGGATCCCAGATGTTCGAGTTGGAGATGTTGCCGGCCATGAAGTTGCCGGGTTTGGCGTCCGCAACGCTGCGGGCGATCTGCAGAGCCGAGCGGTTGAGCGGTTCGAGCAGGTCTTCCTTGCCGATGACGCGCATCTTCTCGCGGTGACCGTTGTAGGTGAAGGCCTCGACGATGTCGGAGCCGGCGCGCTGGAAGTCCACGTGCAGGGACCGCAGAGCATCGGGGTATTCAAGAGCGACCTCGGGGACGAATTCGCCAGCGGTCAGGTAGCCGCGCTTCTCGAGCTCGAACAGGAAGCCTTCGGCGCAGATCACCGGTCCGGCGTCGAGCCGTTCCTTCAGTGGGTTGGACTGGGTCATGGGTTCTCCTCAGTGGATTGGCGGGGGTGGGCGGAGGAATGCCCTGGCCTGAGAATGTAAGCACGTCCGCGGAAGCGGATGTGCTGAGAATGACACATTCGACTTTTCGAGACGACTCGATGGCGGGCCTGCGGCGAGCTTTGCCCGATCCGGCGGCGAGTTCGACCCAGACCTGGACACGACGGATTTCGCAATCCGCTGCCTGAGGGTCCTCAGCGCCGAGCGTCCGCGTCCTGCCGAGCCGGGGTTGTGCTCGGGGCGTCCCCGGCCGCATTCTGTCGCGCCGGAGTCGTATCCCGTCGAACCGGACCTGCCGGTGCGGAATGCTGACCTAGTTCGTCACGGAGGACCGGGAAGGGTTTCAGCAGGAATGTCGCCACCGTTGCCGCGTACGTCCGCAGGGCCCGGTCGAAGGGCTCCCACGACAGCAGAAGAGTCGTGAACACGGCAAGAGCGAAGCAGACCCCGAGGATCATGGTCGCGCCGAGGTGGTCGCGGCTGTCGTCGAGGATCGGCTGGAGGGCTCGGACGACAAAGCCGTGACCGATGTAGACGGCAAGGCTGCGGGCGCCGATGGTCGCGATGATCCCGCTGCGATTCGTCATCCACGACAGCAGCGCCAGGGTCAGGAGCATGGCACCGGCGGAGAGGATGAGCCTCGTCCCGATGCCGTCGGTGAGGTCGACGCCGAGTGAATCGAAACGCGCTCCGCCGTAGAACCATGAGGCCGAGACGTCGCGGAGGTAGAACGCGGCGACCACGGCCAATGCCGCGGCACTCAGCCCGAGCTTCTGCCAGAGCCCCAAGTTCCCGGCCCAGTTGATGATCTCGCGCCCATAGAGCTTGCCGATGACGAAGAACGGCCAGAACACCAACGACCGCACGGCCGAGAGTTCGTAGTCGATGAGGGGGAGCGCCCCGCCAATCAGGCCCGCGATCAGGGAGACGGTGAGGGTTGGGCGGGGGAAGCGCTCGATGAAGGGCACGGTGAGCATCCACCACGCCATCGACAGGAGGAACCAGGTGAACCAGTACGGCGTGAGGAGGTCGTAGTCCGGGTCGAGTCCGAAGCCCCACAACCAGCCCCACATCAGCGGAAGTGCGGTGAAGAGGAGGACGAGGAAGGTGAGGACGCGTTCGGCCAGCCGGTTCGACTTGGCGGTGATCCCGGCTAGGAAGACGAACGCCGGCATATGGAAGGCGTAGATGAGAGTCATCGGCGCGCGAAGTGCATCCGATTCCCAGGGGGATGTTCGCGCCAGCAGATGACCGAGCACGACTGTGAAGATGAGGATGCCTTTGGCGCGATCGAGTCGATAATCACGAGTCGGCATCCGAAAAGGCTAGCAACACGGCAGTGCCCGACCTTGTGTATTCTCTGAATGTTCCGAGGAGGGCGAAGGCCGTTGTCGACTGGCAATGCTCCTGGTGACATTCCCAAAACTCACCTGCGCCGAGGCGGTCGTCGCCGATCGCGGAATATCAAGATTTCATAACGTTCACAGCTGAGGTTCAGCGTGACTTCAGGGTTTCGGCGACGTAAGGCTCCTCATTGCTCGCATCGTCCGGTGGACCTAGACTGACATATCGAACATGCATTCGAATGTCATCGGGAGGTGGATCATGGCGGAGTGGCAGCAGCCGGCGATCCCCGGCCTCCACCTCGGCGAGGATTCCAGCGGGGACGTGGAGGCCGCTGACAGGGACGCTCACGCGGTCCTCGACGGTTCCGACGACGAGTCGGGGGAGTTCGCGGCCGCGGATCGCACTCTGTCGTTCATCGTCGCCGAGGTTGCCCGCGTCAATGGACGCGCCACTCGCCGAGAGGGCGGGCTGCCGGCCGATGCCGAGTATGTGTCGGAAGCAGGTGCCATCGATCTCGACGCCATCCCTGCCGACGACGAGGTCACCTTGGAGCTCCTCGGATCCGCACGCACTCTCGGCTGCTTCGACTCTCCGCGTGTCGGCTTCACCGATCCCAGCTATCAGAGCGCCTGGCTGAAGGCGCACTTCCCGGTCGAGTTCCTCACCGGGGTCCTCGAGCACAATCCCGGCGCGCAGCAGCGGAATGCGCTGCTGGACGAAGCTCGTCGCATCGGCATTCCGCTGCTGCCGATCGACATCAGTGCCTCCGGCGACAGGCACCGGGTGGAGCGGATCGGACGGGAGGTCAAAGGCATCCGCCTGCCCCTACGCGCGGCTGCACATGACAGGGACTCGGAGATCGCCGACATCCTCGACGGACAGCCCTTCGCATCGATCACCGATGTCCACGAACGGATTCGACCCTCGCGTGCGCTGATGATGAGTCTGGCCACTGCCGGTGCATTCGACAGCCTGGTCGCCGCCGCCGACACCGGAGCGGACTCCGGCTCAGGCGCTGCACGCGGCAGGGGCGAACGCAATGCCGGTGGATCCCCTCGCGGCGACATCATTGCCTTCGTCCGTCAGCTGACCGCGCGTCCTCGGAAGAGGGCGCCTCGCGACGGCCGGGTTCCGCTGCTCGGGGACGCAACCCTCGCCGAGGTGACCGTTCCCGACCCGAGTGCTCCGGTGCCCGTCGCCCGCGACGACCGCGAGCACGGAGCCGCGGAGGTCTCGGCAGATGTCGTCGCCACCGAGGCGGGCGCGACCGAGGCGGGCGCTGTCGAGGCGGGCGCGACCGACATGGGCGCTACGGACGACCTTGGGGCAGATGGGCAGGCCGGCCCGGAGGAACCCGATGAGGAGGACGTGCTCGACCCCTACCGGCCGATGCTCGACCAACTGGGCGTCACCTCGGCGGCTCAGGCCCTGGATATGCGTCCAGGGGCTCAGATTCTCCTTGCAGGCACCCGCTGCGATCCACAGATGGCGGCGGACGTCCTGCTCTCGATGGGTGAGTCCGAGCTGATCGGCTTGGACGACGGCACGGGATGCATCAACATCGAAATCATCGACGAATCCGGCCAGGGTGACCCTCTGTTCGGGGCGAATCTCATGCTGGTGCGTGGGCGGGCCCGACGCACCGATGACGATGAGGTCCTGATTCGGGCCGAAGAGATCGTCGATGTCGAGGAGCTGTGGCAGACGTGGCTCGCGGCTGCCGCCTCATGAGGCCACTGGCGACGATCTTCTGGGGCCCTCAGTCGGTCTTCCGTCCCCGTGCTGCGGACTCGATGAGGTTGTCTCCCTCCAGGGCATTGCCTGACTTCACCGCGTCGATCCAGGCTTCGGTGGTGGTGACCGCGGCCCAGTTGGAGTTGAGGAGGGCCATGATCGTCTCGTGCACCTGCTGGGCGGGCGCGGAGCCTGCGGAGTTGACGAGGTCGATGGCGCCGGTGGCATCGGAGAGCACTTCGACGGTGAACCCGAGCGGCTCGGCGCCGGCGGCAGAGGCGATGACGCAGTTGTTCGTCATGTATCCGACAAGGGTGACGGTGTCGATCGTGTTCTCGCGCAGCCATTCGTCGAGACCGGTGTCCGCGAAGATGCTGCCGAAGGACTTCGTGAACCTATGCGCCGCGGAGTCGGTGCGCTCAGCGACTTCGGGGTGGAGGGCGAAGGTCGGTGACTCTGGTGCGAAGACCGGGAATCCTTCGGGAGCTTGGTGCGAAACGACGACGACGGGAACGTCGGCCCGCGCGGCAGCATCCATCGCCTCGGCGATGTGAGCCAGTGATTCATCGCGGGGAGGATGCTGGATCGGCAGCAGGCCGTTGAAGTACTCCAACTGGGCGTCGATGATGACGAGGGCGCGGCGGGGTGCGGACATGAGATCTCCTGTGATCGGTGCGGTGGGATTCGGTTGGTGGTGGAATCGGTTGTTGTGGTTCGAAACGGCTCCGGCGGATGCCGGGAGGTTCAGGTCTGTACGGCGCCGTAGTGGGCGGCGAGGAGTTCGACGGTGCGTTCACTCGTGCCCGGAGTGTGGCTGCCGAGCACGACCATCACCTCGTCGACACCGGTCTGCCGGTGGAGTTCGTCGAGGCGGCGGGCCACGGTCTCCGCGGTGCCGGCGAAGGTGCGGTTGGTGTACTGGTCGAGGATCGCCTGTTCGTTGATCGTCGCCGGATAGTCGGCGACCTCCTCGGGGGACAGGAGGCTGTAGGGCTCGCGCTTGAACATGCGCAGCATCGCCATCGCCGAGGTGGACGCTTCCCGCTTCGCCTCCGCAGCGTCCTCGGCTGCGATCGTGCTCACGCTCACCAGCGAATACGGGCGGTCGAGCACCTCGGAAGGAGTGAAGTTCTCGCGATAGATGCGCATCGCGGTCGCGATGTCGGCATCGCCGAACTGCAGGGCGAAGGCGTAGGGGCGGCCGAGCCGAGCGGCCAGATGCGCAGAATACGTCGAGGACCCGAGGATCCAGACTTCCGGGTCGGTGGTCGAGGCGGGCACACGATTCTGCTCAGCCTGCCACGGTCCGGGAACCGCATGAACGTCGGCGTAAGGATGACCGATGGGGAAGTCGTCGGTGAGGAACCCGAGCAGTTCGGCGACCTGCTGCGGGAAGGCATCATTCGCCCCGGCTCCGCGACGCAGCGCTGACGCGGTGGCCCCGTCGGTTCCCGGCGCTCGCCCGAGCCCGAGATCGATCCGCCCGGGGGCGAGGGCATCGAGCATCCCGAACTGCTCCGCGATCACCAGTGGCGCATGGTTCGGGAGCATGACTCCACCCGCGCCGAGGCGAATGCGCTCGGTCTCCGCAGTGAGGCGGGCGATCATCACCGGGGGAGAGGCGACGGACAACGCGGGCATGGCATGGTGCTCGGACATCCAGAATCGGTGATAGCCGAGGCGGTCGGCGGCCTGTGCGATGCGAATGGTCTCGGAGAGTCCGTCAGCTGCGGTGCGACCGACGCCGGGTCCGCCGCCGGTGTGCACGGACAAGGTGAATGGGGCAGAGCCGAACAATGGAGGGAACTCCACGTCGAACCTCGTTTCTCATGGAAGACAATGTATTTTCGCGTGAAGACGAGACTAGCAGATGATCACGGAAAATTGGCAGTGATACCATGAGAGACATGTTCGACCGTCCCCTTCCACCGAGCCCCGGTGCCCGAGAGCACAACAGCATCGATCTCGTCAACAGTGAGATCCGTCTGCCCGGAGGAAAGATCGTGGACGCCCTGTCGACCCCTGACGCGACGACGGCCTGGCTCATCGAGTGCGGCCTCCTCAGTGAGGGAGCTCAGCTGCAGTCCTATTGTCAGAATCGCCTCGTCGGTCTCCGGAATGATCTGCGACAGGTGTTCACGGCGTGCGTCACCGGCTCGGAAGTCGATCCTCGCGCGCTCGACGGAATCAATGCGGCACTTGTCGCCGTTCCTCATGCGTCGCTGCTTCGCCACGCACCAGGCGAGGGTTTCCACCGCTCACTCGAACACCCTGTCACTCAGCTCATCGAACACGCCATGTCGGTCATCGCCGAAGACGCCGCGACGCTGCTCGCCGGGGACGAGGCTCAATTGCTGGCACAGTGCGAAGCGGAGCCCTGTACCCGATTCCTGCTGCGGACACACGGACGCAGGCAGTGGTGTTCGACCCGATGCGGCGACAGAGTGCGTGCGGCGCGCTCCTACGCGCGGAAGCGGAGCCAGGCCACTCTCAGCTGATGGACCCGGCGAGGTCGGCAACGGGTTCGCTCGCGGTGAATCCGGCTGCGAGGTAAGTGGCGAGGGCTCCGGCGTTGGAGTTCTCGGCGACGACGACTGCGGCAGAGGCACCGTGCTGCTGCAGTGCCCGCGCACCGGCGAGGGTGATGGCCGCGCCGTAGCCGTGGCCGTGATGGTCGCGGTGCACTCCCATCGGTTCGATGAGTCCGGGGCGTCCGTTTCCGGCAGTCCAGACCGTGGTGACAGCCACGGGACGATCGGTATCGTCGAAACCGATGAGATGGTGGGCAAGGTGTGCGAACGGACCCGTCGCCATCGTGGTCCACCGGTGGATTAGCCTCTGCCTGTCCTCGGCGCTCGGCGTCGTTCCCCTGAACGCGGACCAATGCACCGCCGTCCACACCTCTGCCTCGTCGGGTCCAGCCTCCTCGACCCGCAGCTGTACTGTGTGTGAAGTCGCACGAAAGGGATTGCGGAGGTCGAGCTGGAGCGGCGTCCAAGGTTCGTCCGAGTCCCATCCCTGGGCGCGCAGGCGATCCTGCAGGGCACGCGCGCCCCGCGCTTCGACGGTCACCGTTCCCGGGGGCAGCACACGATCGAGATCAGCTGCGATCCGGCGGGCGAGTTCGTCATCATCGAGAGTCGAGGGGTCCATCGCCATGCGGAAGAGATCCTCGCCGTCGAACATGCCGATGGCGACGACGGAACCCTCGACGCTCCAGCAGCGCAGATCTGCAGCCAACTTCTCGGCGCCGACCATCGAATGCCAGCCGAGGTCTCCGGGATGCAGGAACCCCTTCCAGTCGTCGGTCTGCCACTCACTCAACGTGCTGATGATCGCGGGAAGTTGAGAAGCAGTCGGTGTCGTGGGGGCGGTCATCTTTTCCTCCGGGTCGTGCGTAGCCGATGAGGTGGCCGTAGCCTACCTGCCATCCTCTTCGGCAAGCAGTTTGACGAACGCGCTGCTGCCAAAATGGACGATCGTCATGAGTCAGCGGCGATGTTCGCCGACGAGATCGGAAACCGGGCCTTGTGCGCGGACGCGTGTTGCCTCGTGTGCGCTGGGCCGCCCGGCTGATCGCGGCTTGCTCAGAACTCCCTGTTGTGTCAGTCGTTCGAGTAGGGGTGCGGTGTCAACTGACATCAGCCGAGCCACTGGTTTGCCCCGCTCGGTGACAATGATTTCCTCACCATTGCAGGCTCGCTCAATCCAGTGCGACAGCCGTGCCCTCAAAGCACTGATGGCAACCTCCATAATTCAGCGTACAACTCAGCGCGGCTCATCTGTCCAGAAACTTCAGTTTGACGCAGACGCATGCTGCTGTATGGAGGCGGCCACCCATGGGGCAGCGAGAACAGTTCCGTCTTGGCCGGCTATTTTTTGCGGTTCTCAGTCTACTTCTGGACCGCGAAGCCCTGCTCGCCTTCGATTTGGCGAGCAGGGCTCAAGGCGTTCCTCGTGGAAGCCGCCGTGGCTCAGGCGGCGGTTTGGGTCCTGCTGTCGAGCTTGAGGCTGTCGGCGAGTTTGAGCCAGACGACGCCGGCGATGATGACGGCGGGCCAGAAGGCCTTGACCCAGGTCAGCCTTCTTTATCGATTGGCGGTAGGTGCAGCACATGCGAGCCCGGGATGCTCGGCTGGTAGCGGTGCGCCTCTACCTGCGCCGCGGCGCAGGTAGGGACTGGCGAGGGCGGGCAATATGACTGCGATTGCCAGGACCGCCAGGCCGACGCCGAGAACGATCGGCGCACGCAGACCGAACTGCGGGATGAGTGCCGAGCCGACGGCGGATCCGATGATGACTCCGAGGGTGATGAACGATCCGTGGATCGTGTTCACCAGCGGCGCGGTGCTGCCGGCGCGTTGGATGCGCACCGCCATCGCGGGGTTCATGGTGACCCCGAACAGGCCGACTCCGAGCATGAACACCAGCGCCAACGGTGGAAGATCCGTGAAGATCGCGAAGCCGGCAAGGAAGAGCGCGTTCAAGCCGGTGCCGACCAGGAGCGTCGAGATCGTGTGCCGGTCGGCCAGGCGTCCCACGACGACGTTGCCCAGCAGGGTCGCTGCGCCGTAGACGAGCAGGAGCGCGGGCACGATGCCCTCGGAGAACCCGGTGATCTCGGTGAGGATCGGGGTGAAGAAGCTGAATGCGGAGAACGTCGCGCCGATGATCAGCGTGCTGGATGCGAGGGCAAGCAGGAACTGTGGCCGACGCAGCACCGCGAGCTCCGAGCCTGTCGACGCGGAGGCGTCCATGCCTTGCTCTACCGGCGTGGCGGGGTTGCGAACCATGGCGAAGGTCAGGGCGGCGGCGAGCAGCGTGATCGCGGAGATCGCCCAGAACGCGGACTGCCAGCCGAACCGGCTGCCGACGAAGGTCGCGAAAGGCAGGCCAAGGAGTGTGCCCAGCATCAGCCCATTCATCACGACCGCGACTGCGCGTCCGCGCATCTGCTCGTCGACGAGCTGAACGCCCATCGAGACCGCGATGCCGAAGAACGCCTGCGAGGCCGCTCCGCTGATGATCCGGGCGAGGACCATCATCGGATAGCCGGTGGCGAGCGCGGCGATGACGTTGCCGACGAGGAAGATCGCAAAGACGATCATGAGCGCGGTCCTCGGCGGGACCTTGATCAGGGCGAAGGTGAGCGGCGGTCCGCCGATGGCCATCGCTGCGGCGAAGATCGTCACGAGGTAGCCGATCTGCGGGAACCCGGTGCCCAGGCCTTCTGCGAGCTGAGGCATGAGGCCTGCGACGGCGAACTCGCTGGTCACCATCGCGAAGACCCCGGCGGCGAGAACGTACACCGCGGGTGGGACGGTCGTCGCCTTCTTGGCTGGTGCTGTTGCTGTGCTCAAGAGAGAGCCTTTCTGTACTGGAGTATCCAAAATATGGGCATGAAGAAGCGTCGCCAGGCGGCGGCGCTGTCAGTTCAGGAGGGAGCTCATTCCGGTCAGGGCGATCCGGCGGAGAATCTCGGTGTCGAGGCCGGTCTGCGCGGTCACGCGCAGTCCCGAGATGACGGTGCTGACGAGCATGGCTCCGTCGCCAGGTTCGATGTCTTCCGCGATCGAACCATCAATCTGACCGGCGCGGATTGCTCCGGACAGGAGGGAGAGTCTCTCCCGCAGATCGCGATCAAGGATCCAGGCCACGCGCTCATCCCGCTCGCGCAGATCGGGGCTCATCAAGCTCTGCACGACCATGCAACCGGCCGCGTGGCCTCGGCTCGACGCCTGCAGCTCCTCGTCCACGACGACGTCGATCAGGGCGCGCAGCCTTGCCGCGCCCGGAAGCGCGTCATCTGCGAGGATCGATGCCTGACGCGCTCCGGTCGTCGCGACGTAGCGCTCCAGCGCCCGGACGAACAGCTCGTCCTTGGAGACGAAGGCGTTGTACAGGCTGCTGCGGCGAACTCCCGCGGCTTCGCAGAGCTGCTCGGTCGAGGTCTCGGCGAAGCCGTGCACGCGGAACTCACGCGCCGCGGCATCGAGCACTGCGGTCTCGTCGAAGCTGCGGGGTCTGGCCATGGAGTCACCGTACTTCATTATGGATTTCATTGTCCAATACGGCTGGATCACCTCTCAAGCGCGTCCATTATGCAGGCTCCAGCGGCTCCTCGGCGTAAGCCATATGCAGTAAGCGCACGAACTCGATGGCTTCGTTAAGTTGAGCGTCGCCGATCCTGTCGACCGGGATGCCTGGGCTCCATGAGTTCATAACGACAGCGGAGAGATGTGCCCCGAGTTCCGAGGGGTGCACATCGCGACTCTGCTGCGGGATGCCGAGCGCATCGAGCCGGCGGGCCAGGATCTGCATTGTGACGCCCGGCAGGACCTCGGCTCTCGGCCAGATCACCGACTCGCCGTCCCAGAAGGCGAGGTTCCAGATGGTGGCCTCGCTCAGCCGGCCTGATCGATCGGTGAACGCGGCGTCGTCGTACCCTCGCGCGTTCGCACGCCGAAGCAGGAGAGTCTTGGAGACCTCGCCGACATGTTTGACTCGGGGCAGATGGCGCTCGTGTTCGACGACGTCGAGGGAGAGTGGTCCGGCAGGTGGCGTCGCCGCGTCGGTGATCTTAACCAGCATGTCGAAATTGACGTCATCACCGGCGGGAGTGAACTCTCCCGGCCGCGAGGAGAGGAAGCACGTCAGCGACACGTTTGGGGGAGCGTCCGCCAGCGCGCAGCGCAGGTGGCCCAGGACTTCCTCGTCGGGCAGGTGCCTGCCGAAAAGGACGTCGCTGGCCTCCCGGAGTCGGGTCAGGTGCAGGTCCAGGCCCCGCACCCGGCGGTCGCGGACCTGCATCGCGGTGAAGTGGGCGAACCCCGCGAAGGCCAAAGGTGCGAGGTCGAATGCTTCGGCCGTCTTACCATTGAAATGAGTGATTGATGTAGTCATGAGAGCGACTGTAGGAGTTGACACAAGTGTCAGGGGCAAGCCGCGAGGTCGAGGGCGAATTACTGCGGATTGGAGAACTTGCGGCTCGCACCTCGGCGACTCCTCGTATGCTGCGCCATTACGAGAACGAGGGGCTGATCGCGGCGGAGCGCTCATCCACGGGACAGCGTCTGTTCGACCGATCCGTCGTCGAGCAGGTCCGTTCCATCCGGCGGTTGCTCGGAGCCGGTCTGCCGCTTGAGGCCATCCGAGAACTCCTGGACTGCATTCACGACACTGACCGGCTCGAGCCGTGCGCGGTACCGTTGCTCGCGGATCACCTCCGGGTGTACGACGGCCGCATCGCCGAGCTCACGACCACCAGAGACGCGCTGCAAGGACTCATCGACGCCTCGAGCAGGTGATCGTCTGCGAGCCAGAACTTCGGCGCCGTTGCCGCGTACTTGAACTTCCATCAGGATCCGGACGTTCACCCGGTCTGTTCGGTCAGTTCCAGCCAGCGCTCCTCGAGCTCGGCGACTTCGTCCTCGAGTGCTCGCACCGAGGCGGTGAGCTTCGCGAGGCCCTCGAAATCGGATTGGTCGTGGGCGGCCATCTCATCATGGACCTTCGTGATCTGGGCGCCCAGCTTCTCCATCCGCCGTTCGATCGCCGAGACCTCTTTCTTCGCGGCTCGCAGTTCGCCGCCGCTCAGCTGCGCGGAACCTGCGTCGGCCGACTCCGAGCCGTGCGACCCCGAGCCGCCTGAGCCACCCGAGCCGCCTGAGCCACCTGAGCCACCCGAACCGGAACTCGACCCGGAAGCCGCGGCATTGCCCGCCCCGGCGGCCCGCAGCCGCAGATACGCATCGACCCCGCCCGGCACATGTCGCAGGTGCCCGTCGAGGATCGCATACTGCTGGTCCGTGACCCGCTCGAGCAGGTACCTGTCGTGCGAGACGACGAGCAGGGTGCCCGGCCAGGAGTCGAGCAGGTCCTCCATCGCGGCGAGCATGTCAGAGTCGACGTCGTTGGTCGGCTCGTCGAGGATGATGACGTTGGGCTCGGACATGAGCAGGAGCAGCAGCTGCAGCCGGCGCTTCTGACCGCCGGAGAGGTCATCGACGCGAGCCGACAGGTGTTCCTTCGCGAACCCGAGGCGTTCGAGCAGCTGGGCGGGAGTGAAGTCCTTGCCCTCGATCGTGAAGGTCGTCTTCGAGTCGGCCAGGACCTCGCGCACCCGGCGTCCGCCGATCGTCGCCAGTTCCCTGAACTGCTGGTCGAGGACGCCGACCTGCACCGTCTTGCCGCGCTTGACCCGGCCCTCGGTCGGTTCCAGATCGCCGGCGACGAGGTTGAGCAGCGTCGACTTCCCGGCGCCGTTGGGGCCGAGGATGCCTGTCCGCTCGCCCGGACCGATCCGCCAGGTGACGTCCTGCAGGATCTGCCGGTCATCGAAGGTCACCGACACGTCGAGGAGGTCGACGACGTCCTTGCCCAAGCGGGCAGTGGCCATCTTCTTCAGCTCGATCGGGTTGCGGACCTCGGGGACGTCGGCGATGAGCTGGTTGGCGGCTTCGATCCGGAACTTCGGCTTCGACGTCCGGGCAGGAGCGCCTCGGCGCAGCCAGGCCAACTCCTTGCGCATGAGGTTCTGCCGCTTCGACTCCGTGGCGGCCGCGATCCGGTCGCGCTCCACACGCTGGAGGACATAGGCGGCGTATCCGCCTTCGAAGGGTTCGACCATTCGGTCGTGGACCTCCCAGGTCTTCGTGCACACCTCGTCGAGGAACCACCGGTCGTGGGTGACGAGCAGGAGGGCGCCGGAATTCCTCGGCCACCGGTTCTTCATGTGCCGGGCCAGCCACGCGATGCCGTCGACGTCGAGGTGGTTGGTCGGTTCGTCGAGGATGATGAGATCCCAGTCCTGGACGAGAAGGGCGGCCAGGGCGACGCGCCGGCGCTGCCCGCCCGAGAGGCTGTCGATCGTGGCATTCCAATCGAGGTCGGAGATCAGCCCGCTCATGATGTCGCGGGTCTTCGCGTCCGAGGCCCATTCGTGCTCGGGCATGTCGCCGACGACCGAGTGGCCGACGGTCGCCTCAGCGGCAAGGTCGTCACGCTGCGTGAGCATGCCCAGCCGCATCCCGCCGCGGTAAGTCACCCTGCCGGCATCCGGCTCGATCGCGCCTGCGAGCATGCCGAGGAGGCTCGACTTCCCATCGCCGTTGCGGCCGACGATGCCGATCATGTCCCCGGACTCGACACCAAGGGTGACGGAGTCGAAGACGACGTGGGTGGGGTATTCGAGGTGCAGGGCTTCAGCCCCCAGGAGATGTGCCATAACCTAACCAAGGGTAGAGCACGGGTGCGGGCCGCCGCTTGCAGCCCGAGTGGTTTGTTGCGGTTTCATATCGGTGTCGCGCGAGCGGATGCCAGCGCCCGGGATCAGCGGCCGAAGGTGGTCTAGACTGACCGGTAATTCACCAAAGAGTGAGGAATCATTCAGCGGTTTCGCATTTTCAGTGGGTGAGCCCGATCGGGCCAACCCGAGAACGGTTCGTTCCGAAGGAAAGAGTCAACGTGAAAAAGCTCGTAACAGCGGTCTCCCTGGCTGCCGCCTCAGCCCTTGTCCTCTCTGCCTGCGGCTCCGGCGAAGGTGACGGCGCCGCCAGCGGTGAGGACTTCCTCGGCTGCATGGTCTCCGACTCCGGCGGCTGGGACGACCAGTCGTTCAACCAGTCCGGCCGCGCGGGACTCCAGGCCGCCGTCGACAAGTACGGCATCCAGGAGAAGCTCGCGGAATCCCAGGGGGACGCCGACTTCGGTCCGAACGTCGACAACATGGTCCAGCAGGGTTGCAACCTCACCTTCGGCGTCGGCTTCCTCCTCGAGGACGCGATCCAGGAGGCTGCCGAGGCGAACCCCGACCTCCAATTCGCCCTCATCGACTCGACGTTCTCCGACGCCGACGGCAAGCCCGTCACCCTCGAGAACGCCAAGCCGCTGGTCTTCAACACCGCCGAGGCGGCCTACCTCGCCGGATACGTCGCGGCCGCGAGCTCGGAGTCCGGCAAGGTCGGCACCTTCGGCGGCATCCAGATCCCCTCGGTGACGGTGTTCATGGACGGCTTCGCCGACGGTGTGAAGAAGTACAACGAGGACAGCGGCAAGAAGGTCGAACTGCTCGGCTGGAACAAGGAGAAGCAGGACGGATCGTTCTCCGGCGACTTCGAGAACCAGGGTCAGGGCCAGGCTCTGACCAAGCAGCTGATCTCGCAGGGCGCGGACGTCATCATGCCGGTGGCCGGTCCCGTCGGCCTCGGTGCGGCAGCCGCCGCGAAGGAATCCGGCAAGACGAAGATCGTCTGGGTCGACACCGATGGCTACGAATCGACCGAATACGGTGACATCATCCTCACCTCGGTGGTCAAGCAGATCTCGAACGCGGTCGAGGACACCGTGGGCGAAGCGGTCGAGGACAAGTTCTCCTCCGAACCCTATGTCGGCACCCTCGAGAACGAGGGCGTCGGACTGGCGCCGTTCCACGACTTCGAGGACGACGTCCCCGACGATGTGAAGAAGAAGGTCGATGAGCTCAAGCAGCAGATCATCGACGGAACTCTCACCGTGGAGTCCGAGAACTCGCCGAAATAGGCCAATGAGCTGAAGCTGCAGGGTCGAAGAGCACTTCGACCCTGCAGTTCTCTACTGTGTGAGGAGCGCATCGAGCTGTGAAACTCGAGCTTCGCGGGATGACCAAGGTGTTCGGATCGTTCGTGGCCAACAACCACATCGATCTCGTCATCGAACCGGGCGAGATCCATGCCCTGCTGGGTGAGAACGGCGCCGGCAAATCCACCATGATGAACGTCCTGTACGGGCTTTACGACGCCGATGGGGGAGAGATCCTCATCGACGACAAGCCAGTGAGATTCGACGGGCCCGGCGACGCCGTGGCCGCCGGAATCGGCATGGTCCACCAGCACTTCATGCTGGTGCCCGTGTTCACCGTCGCCGAATCCGTGGCGCTCGGCTACGAACCGACGAAGGGCCCGGGCCTGCTCGACCTCGCCGAGGCGCGCGCCAAGGTCAGGGAGATCTCCTCCCGTTTCGGTTTCGACATCGATCCCGACGCCCTCATCGAGGACCTCCCCGTCGGGGCCCAGCAGCGGGTGGAGATCATCAAGGCCCTGTCCCGGGACGCCGAGATCCTCATCCTCGACGAACCCACCGCTGTGCTCACCCCGCAGGAGACGGATGAGCTGATCTCGATCATGCGCCAGCTCAAGGAGCAGGGCACCTCGATCGTGTTCATCACCCACAAGCTGCGCGAGGTCCGGGCGATCGCCGACTCGATCACCGTCATCCGCCGCGGCAAGATCGTCGGCGAGGCGTCCCCGGAGTCCACGGAGGCAGACCTGGCCAGTCAGATGGTCGGCCGGGCCGTGTCCCTGACGACGGAGAAGGAACCCGCCTCCCCGGGGGAGGCGACGTTCCGGGTGCAGAACCTCACTGTCGTCGACAAATCGGACAATGTCGTCGTCGACGACGTCAGCTTCGAGGTCAGCCGCGGGGAGATCCTGGCCGTCGCCGGTGTCCAGGGCAACGGGCAGACGGAGCTCGCCGAGACGATCATCGGCCTGACCGAACCGCGTCTGGGTTCGATCACCCTCGACGGCACGGAGCTCGCCGGCAGATCGGTGAAATCCCGCCTCGGTTCGGGAATCGGCTTCGTGCCCGAGGACCGGTCCACCGACGGCATCATCGCGGAGTTCGCCATCCGCGAGAACATGATCCTCGACGTCTACGACCGGCAGCCCTACGCCAAGGGGCTCAACCTCAAATCGAACGTCATCACCGAGGCGGCCCGGACGAAGGTCGAGGAGTTCGACATCCGCCTCGGCAGCGTCTTCGACCCGATCTCGACGCTCTCGGGCGGCAACCAGCAGAAGGTCGTGCTCTCCCGCGAACTCGGCCGCAAGCTGCAGCTGTTCATCGCCAGCCAACCCACCCGCGGACTCGACGTCGGATCGATCGAATTCGTCCACAAGCGCATCGTGGCCGAACGCGACGCCGGCACCCCATGCATCATCGTCTCGACCGAACTCGACGAGGTCTACGGACTCGCTGACCGGATCGCGGTCATGTACTCCGGTCGCATCGTCGGCATCGTCGGTCCCGACACCTCGAGAGAGGCGCTGGGCCTGATGATGGCCGGCGTGCCCGCCGACGAAGCACTGGCCGCCACCAGCGGCAGCGCCGCCTCCGGCTCGGGGACCCCGAGCACGCACGAGAACTCAGCCCCCACCTCGGCGGAGGAGAACGAATGACCACCGATATCTCACCCGCCGCTCCGTCCCCGGCACCGCCTCCCACAGCGGAGGCGAGGCCGGGTCAGGAGCAGAGCACGCTGCAGCAGATCCTGTCGGGCTCCTGGCTGGTCTCGCTGCTGGCGATCGTGCTGGCGCTGCTCCTCGGCGGTGTCCTCATCGCCGTCTCCAACGCCGCGGTGATCGCGGCGGCCGCGAACATCGGCTCCGCTCCCGGCGTCTTCTTCTCCACTCTCTTCTCGACCGTCGGCGAGGCGTACTCGGCGCTGTTCCGCGGAGCCGTGTTCGACTGGAACGCGCGCACCACCGAACGCGCCATCCGCCCGCTGACCGAATCCCTGGTCAGCGGAACACCGCTCATCCTCGCCGGTCTCGGCATCGCCTTGGCGTTCCGCTCGGGCCTGTTCAACATCGGCGGTCAGGGACAGGTCATCCTCGGTGCGACGGTGGCCGGATTCCTCGGCTACGCCCTCGAGCTGCCGGCCGGCGTGCACATGCTGCTGGCGGCCCTCGGCGGTCTCATCGGCGGAGCGATCTGGGCGGGAATCGCCGGTGTGCTCAAGGCGAAGACCGGAGCCAACGAGGTGATCGTGACGATCATGCTCAACTCCATCGCCGGCTACCTGCTGGGCTACCTGCTCAAGCAGAACTGGTTCACCCACACCTCCTCGGCGAATCCGCAGTCGCGCGTCATCGACGAATCCGCAGAGATGTTCCTCCTCCTGCCCCCGCCCTTCCGCCTCCACTTCGGCTTCATCATCGCCGTCCTCGCCACGATCTTCGTGTGGTGGCTGCTGGAGAGGTCGACGATCGGCTTCGAGTTCAAAGCCGTGGGCGCGAACCCGCACGCGGCCAAGACCGCGGGAATCTCCGTGTCGAAGGTGACGATCCTCGTCATGCTCATCGCCGGCGCCCTCGCCGGACTCGGCGGTGCCGCACAAGTGCTCGGCACGGAGGGCAAGCTCACCGGCGGCATCAGCGGGTCGATCGGCTTCGACGCGATCACCGTGGCGCTGCTAGGCCGGTCGAAGCCGCTGGGCACCTTCTTCGCGGGTCTGCTCTTCGGTGCGTTCAAGGCCGGCGGCTACCTCATGCAGTCGCAGACCGGCACCCCCATCGACATCGTCCTGGTCGTCCAGTCCGTCATCGTCCTGCTCATCGCGGCCCCACCGCTGGTGAGGTCGATCTTCCGGTTGCCCACACCGGTGCTCAAGCGGAAGGAGTCTTAAGACATGACTGCGCACACCCTTGACGCGACCCCGGCCGGCCAGTCCAAGGCGCTGGCCCCCATCATCTGGAAGTTCCCGGTCGTCTACTCGATCCTCGCTCTCGTCTCGCTCGTGTTCTTCGGCCTCATCGGCCGGGACGGGCAGACGACGTTCCGGATCGCGACCGAGGGCGACTTCTTCGCGATTCCCGACATCGTCGTGCCCGCGACCGCTGCAGGACTTGTGCTCTCGCTCATCCTCGTGGTGATGGCCGCCGCGTCCATCTGGTTCGCGCTGCGGCGCGTCTCCCTCGCCTCCTGGTTCCCGATGCTCTTCGGCGTCCTCTTCGTCCTGTCCTTCCTGGCCTGGGCCGGCGGCGGCAGCGGCGGAGTCATCCCGATGACGACCCTTCTCGCGGGTGCGCTGGCGCTGTCGGTGCCGCTGATCTTCGGCGCCATGTGCGGCCTCGTCGGAGAGCGCTCCGGTATCATCAACATCGCCATTGAGGGTCAGCTGCTCGCCGGCGCCTTCCTGGCCGCCGTCGTCGCGTCGGTGGTGCAGAACCCGTATGCGGGTCTGCTGGCCGCACCGATCGCCGGCGCCCTGGTCGCAGTGGTGCTGACGTTCTTCGCGGTGAAGTACTGGGTCAATCAGATCATCATCGGCGTCGTGCTCAACGTGCTCGTCGTCGGACTCACGAGCTTCCTCTACTCGACCGTGCTGACCGAGAACGCGGAGCTGTGGAACGCTCGTCAGCGGCTGCCGAATCTGCCGATTCCGCTGCTGTCGGACATTCCGATCCTGGGCCGGGTGCTGTTCGATCAGAACATCCTCGTCTACCTCATGTACCTCGTCGTCATCGCCCTCCAGATCCTCGTGTTCCGCTCGAAGTGGGGACTGCGGATGCGGGCCGTGGGCGAACACCCGAAGGCTGCGGACACCGTGGGCATCAGGGTCAACGCCACGCGGGTGCGCAACACGATCATGGCCGGCGCCATCGCCGGTCTCGGCGGTGCGTTCTTCACGGTCGGATCCGGACTGGCATTCGGCAAGGAGATGTCGGCAGGGCAGGGATACATCGCCCTGGCTGCGATGATCCTCGGCAAATGGAACCCCAAGGGAGCACTGCTTGCGGCGCTGCTGTTCGGGTTCTCCAAGAGCCTGGGCAACACGCTGCAGTCCATCGGGACCCCCGTGGCCAACGAGCTGCTGCTCATGCTTCCCTACATCGTCACCGTCCTCGCCGTTGCCGGCTTCGTCGGTCGGGTTCGCCCGCCGGCGGCCGCAGGCGTACCGTACGTGAAATGACCGAACGTCGATGAAGAGGGATGACAATGAGTTCTGCAGACCCTGAGCCCGACCCCGTCTGGTGTGAGGAACCGACTCCGGTGACAGCCGAGGATCTCGGTGAGGACACCTGGAGACTGCTGCGCGAACAGGCGATCAGAGCATTGGACTGCGCATATGTGCCTTACTCCCACTATCCGGTGGGAGCCGCCGGACTCGTCGACGACGGCCGGATGGTGAGCGGATGCAACATCGAGAACGCCTCCTATGGCGTGACCCTGTGTGCGGAGTGCTCGCTCGTCTCCGAGCTGATGATGACCGGCGGCGGTCGCCTCGTCGCCTTCGACTGCGTCGACGGCAATGGCGCGACCCTCGTGCCCTGCGGACGCTGTCGTCAGCTGCTGTTCGAACACGGCGGCAACGATCTGATGGTCAACATGCCCTCCGGACGAGCACCCATGTCGGTCGTCCTGCCCGAGGCCTTCGGACCCGCGCACCTGGAGGCCCATGCCGCCGAGACAACTGCTGAGAAGGACTGAGACGTGACACCAGAGAATTTCGACGCCGTTGACGTCATCGCCGCCAAGCGCGACGGCCACCGCCTGTCCACCGCCCAGATCAGTTGGGTCATCGACGCCTACACTCGTGGCGTCGTCGCCGACGAGCAGATGGCGGCTCTGGCGATGGCGATCTTCATCAACGACATGGAGCCGGGGGAGATCGCCGACTGGACGCAGGCGATGATTGCCTCGGGGGAGCGGATGGACTTCTCCTCCTTGTCGCGTCCCACCTCGGACAAGCACTCCACCGGCGGTGTCGGTGACAAGATCACGCTTCCGCTGGCCCCCTTGGTCGCGGTCTTCGACGTCGCCGTCCCGCAGCTCTCGGGCCGCGGGCTCGGCCACACCGGCGGGACCCTGGACAAGCTCGAGTCGATCCCCGGCTGGCGTGCTGAGCTCAGCAACGCCGAGATCCTGCACCAGCTCGAGGACGTCGGCGCCGTCATCTGCGCGGCAGGTTCCGGTCTGGCACCGGCGGACAAGAAGCTCTATGCCCTGCGTGACACCACCTCGACGGTCGACTGCATTCCGCTCATCGCCTCGTCGATCATGTCGAAGAAGATCGCCGAGGGCACCGCCGGCCTCGTCCTCGACGTCAAGGTCGGCAGTGGCGCCTTCATGAAGGATCTCGACAAGGCCCGGCAATTGGCCCGCACCATGGTCGACCTCGGAACGGCCGCGGGAGTGAAGACCTCGGCCCTGCTCACCGACATGTCCACACCCTTGGGGCTGACCGTGGGCAATGCGCTCGAGGTCCGCGAATCCGTCGAGGTTCTGGCCGGCGGGGGACCATCTGACGTCGTCGAGCTGACGGTGGCACTCGCCGAGGAGATGCTGCGCTTGGCGGGCCGCACCGACGTCGACGTGCGGGAAGCTCTGGCCGATGGCCGGGCGATGGATGCGTGGAAGCGGATGATCCGGGCGCAGAACGGCGATCCGGACGCACCGCTGCCGGCCGCCGAGCACACCGAGGTCGTCACCGCGTCGGAGACCGGAGTGCTCAGCCGCCTCGATGCGCTGGCCGTGGGAGTCGCCTCCTGGCGTCTCGGCGCCGGACGCGCCCGGAAGGAGGACCCGGTGCAGGCCGTGGCCGGCATCGAACTCCACGCCAAGCCGGGCGACCAGGTGAGCGCTGGTCAGCCCCTGCTGACCCTGCACACCGCCACCCTGGAACGGTTCGGCCGTGCTGTCGAAGCCCTCGAGGGCGCCGTCGAGATCGGTGGAGACACCAGCGGTCTGCGCGACTCGGTCGTGTTCGAGACGATCACCTGAGTTCCACACCACCACACCGGACCTGCCATCATTGACGTGATCAGCCACCCCGGGACACCACCCACAAGGAGAACCATGACCAGCCGCTCAGCCGTCGCCGCGATGATCGACCACACCCTGCTCAAGCCCGAAGCCACCCACGCTGACGTCGACGCCCTGATGGCCGAGGCCAAGGAGCTCGGCGTGCTCGCGATCTGCGTGTCCCCGTCGATGCTGCCGATCAGCGATCCCGGCGAACTCGTCGTCGCCACCGTCGTCGGCTTCCCCAGCGGGCAGGTGAAGCCGGAGATCAAAGCCGCCGAGGCGGAGCGCGCGGTGGCCGACGGTGCGGCCGAGGTCGACATGGTCATCAACATCGGTGAGGCGATCGCCGGCGACTACGACGCGGTCGAAGCCGACATCCGTGGCGTCGTCGAGGCCAGCGGCAACGCCCTGGTCAAGGTCATCATCGAATCCGCGGCACTCACCGACGAGCAGATCGTCGAGGTCTGCCGCCGTGCCGAGGCGGCTGGAGCCGGCTTCGTCAAGACCTCGACCGGGTTCCACCCCGCCGGTGGAGCCAGTGCGCACGCGGTCTCCCTCATGCGTGAAGCCGTGGGTGACCGCCTCGGCGTGAAGGCGTCCGGCGGAATCCGCTCGGCGGAGGCTGCGGAGGAGATGATCGGCGCCGGTGCTTCGCGTCTGGGCCTGTCCGGCTCTGCCGCGATCCTCTCCGAACTCAGCGACTGAGCCGACGGGGCTCCGCGGACGTCAGCCGCGCGTAGCTGAACGTGGTGACGACCAATCCGATTCCCCACACCAGGTAGGCGGGCACGGACACCCAGAAGAACGCCTCGGGCAGCTCCACTCCGCCCGCGGGCGGAAACGGACTGCGCCCCTGCAGACGGTCGATGATCATCTGCACGGTGGCCGTCCCGAAGTACGACGCCATCGTCACCCCGAGAAGCGATCCGGAGACGACGAGGGGCCACCTGGGCACTCGACGGCCGCGCAGCCCGGGGACCCACGGTGGCCAGATCCGACCCCACGTGTGCACCAGAGCCAACGGCAGAACGATCCCCGCGAGCAGGAAGCCGGTCTCGAAGACGATCATGGCCGGCCCATGCGTCAGCGGGTTCATCTCCAGCCCCACGACCAGTTGGGCGACGAGTCGCGCTGTGCAGGCGGCCACCGCCAGGTAGGCGAACGCCACCACCCACCGCGGAGTCGTGGTCGGGCGGGCACGGCTCGGCCTGGTCGTCCGGGTGGCCGTCCAGAAGTGCCGGCTGTGCACGGCGATCAGAACGCCCGAGACGACACAGCCGAGGCGCAGGAGTGCGCCGAGCGGATGGAAGACGACCCCGAGGCCCGGAAGGATCGCGGCGACGAGGTCGAGCAGGATGAGACAGCTTGCGACCATCAGAGCACCGGCCGCGGTTGAACCCACCGCTGCCACCAGGATGCGCAACAGCGGGTGAGCGCCGTTTGTCCTGCGGCGGACAAACCCTGCTTGAAGCGCAACCGCGACCAGGCCGAAGCCCAGCACGATGATTCCCGAGGGCCCGGCGAGGACGATGAGGTCGGAGCCGCCGGTCGACATCGGCGGAAGGTCATCGGCTGCCGCCACTGCCAGGCGCACCACCATGTACACCGCCAGCCAGGCAATTGCGAGGACGGTGAACCACCGCCATGGAATGGACTTCTGGGGCCGGGAATCGGGATCGATGGGGGATTCGGTGGCAGGAGAGATCGTGGTCATGCCTTCACAGTAGGAACCGGCGCACCTTGCACTGCTCACCCTTGAGAGGGAACTGCCGTCCCCTCTGGGTGAAAAGCGGTCCGACCACGTGTCAGTGCCCATTCAGAGGTGCCTCCTGCGCAGCGCTGCTCATGAGAGACACTCAAACGAATTGCCGGGCTACTCAATTTTCTCAGCTGTGCACTCATTTCCATCTCCAGGCACAGTGAGCGGGCACTTATCGGCGACGGGCGACTTCATTCTGGAGAAGCGTCAGAGAAGCTGGCGTTTCACTGCGAAGGAGCTCAATAGATGACGACTCAGTCCCCACAAGAAGGTTTGCCGGACAGCGTGGGTGGCGCTGAACTGGACCCCGACCAGCAGCCTCGAAAAGGCAAGCGCCGACTGCTGATCGGGGCAGGTTCCCTACTCGGTATCGGTGCTTTGGTGACCGCCGCAGCGTTCACCGACTACGCACTGCTCGATTTCGGCGCGAAGGGATTCGGAGGAGACCAGAACGCGTACAACATCCAAGTGTCGACGGGGCAGGAGGCGACCGTCGCATCGGTCAAGCAATGGGTCGAAGCGAATCCGAATGCTGAGCCTTTGGAGATCGCCGGCGCAGATGCACTGTCTCCAGGAGGAGAGGCGCTTCAGGTGAACATCCCTGTGCTCAATGCGTCCGAGCGATTGGATTCGACGCTGTCGCTGACTCTGGAGAACACGACCGCGAACCCCAGCAAGGCGGATTCCGCCTATGCGAATCTGCTTCGCTTCGAGTACGCCGCAGTTCCCGATGCATCATCGGCGCCGGGGCACTGGAAGCAGATTCCTACAGGGTCGTTCTCTTCAGCCGGTTCGACGTCGACGGTGGATCTGGGCGACCTCAAACCCAAATCCGGTGAAGTCGTCGTACTTCGCATCTCCTTGGCTGACGGAGCCGATCAAGCCGCCACGAATGCCGCCAACGGCGGAGGCGCCGCCGTCCAAGCGCGCATCGACGGGTCCAGTAAATAGGCCCAACCCTCAACTCCCTCCGGAGAAGGGCGCCACCTTCCCCGAACCGTGACCCTTCTCCGGAGGATCCTCCACCACACCCAGAAATGGCACAGAGATATGCACAACCTGATTCACCGTTCGGGTCCTGAGCACCGTTGGCTGCTGGGTCTTGGTTCGCTGGCTGGATTCGCCGTACTCGTGACCGCGGCACTGAGTGTCGCCGCTATCGATGCCTACGTGATCATGAGCCCTGGGCCAGGCCACGACTACGACCTGCAAGTCGCCTCATCTGCGGCTGAGTCGTGGACTCCGTCAGCGGAGGACTGGGCCCAAGGCAATCCAGTCCCGATCACTCCGCGAGGAGGCGATGACGATCTCGGGAATCAGGGACCGGACAGCGTCTACTCCGTTGCCGTTCGGAACTCGGGAACAGCGCTGCATTCCAGTCTGTGCGCTGAGATCTTTCCTCGGTCTGACTCGCGTTCTCCGGGGTGGGGGACGACACGGATCATTCTGCGAAATGACGACGAAACTCTCGTGGATGATGTCCTCGGAGATCGGATGCTGCTCACAGGATGCACGAGCGAATCTCTCCGGCCAGGTGAAGTGCGACAGTATTCTCTCGCGATCATCATGGCCCCGCAATCCGGCATCACCGAATCCGAGATCTCCACAGTCCGATTGCGCTTCACGGGAGCATCGAGATGACACCTACGCGAACAACATTCAGCATTGTCGCTCTCGTTGCCCTCTGCCTCTGCCTGCCTGCTGTCACGGAGACGACCCACGCCGCGTTCCTCGCCGGATTCAGCGGGAGTGTCGAAGCTTCGGGCAAAATCGATATCGCGCAGTCATCGGCTCCGGACGGTCAGCATCCAACGGACAGGGACGCCTCAGAGCTCAAGGACAACGGAGCACCTGTGAGGGTCCTGACGAACGACGAATCGGACACTCACGACCGCACGACCAGGATCAGCATGCCTGTGGTCAATCGGTCCGACGACGCTATTGTCACGATGCACCTCTTCGTCCGACCCCGAGCGGGAAATCAACTGCTCGCATACCTGCGCATGAGCGCACAGCTGTCGACCGAGGACACGGCCTCTGGCTTGGTCCCCGGCGATGCAGCGACAGAGGACTCCCAAGGACTCGACATCCCTGGAGCTCTCTCTCCCGGTGCGAAAGCCACCGTGAATGTCAGTGTCTGGCTCGCAGACGACGCTCCCGATTCTGCATTGGGCGAAGAACTCGACCTTGTGTTCCGCCTTGTGGGGGAAACCTCGCCCGGAGACACGCCGATCGATGTGGAAGGAGCATGGACATGATCAGAATGCCCATCGTCACCCTGCTCGTCGTCCTCACCGCCGCGATTGCCGCCCCGACACATGCGATCGCGATGACCGAACAGAAACTTGAGACCCGCGGGGAATTCGTCTCGGTCGCCACCCCGGCCCCCGGACATTCCTCTGAATGGACCATGAGCGTCCGGGCACCCGAAGAGGAGATGGAGAACCTCACCATCACTCTCGTCTCCACTTCAGGAACTGCGGTCTCAGGTCCGCACCCGATCGAGATCACCCTGATGGACGATGAGGGACAAAGGCTGGCCTCGGGCACGGCGGAACAATTGCGCAACGAGGTGATCTTCCTGCCGACACCTCGTGAAGGCGGATGGTTGACACTGAGGGCGACCGCTGCTCTCCCGTTCGAAGCCGGTGACGATTACAAGGGTAGCCGGGCCGAACTGCAGTTCCGGTTCAGCGCGGCAATGGCCATGGACGTCGCGGAGCCGGATCAGCTTCCCTTCACCGGGGCTTCAGGGGTCTTCGCCCTTCTCATACTCGCCTTCGTTCTCATCGGGACCGGAGTCTGGCTGCTGATGCGCAGCAGCCGGGCAGAGGGTTCAGCGGAGATCGACAAGCAGGCTCATCCCCGGCCGTGGCTCAGCACGCGGGCCGAAAACGACGGGAACGAATCGTGACGAGCAGAATCCGGTCACTGATGACGAAATCCCTCTTGTCGAAGGCCGAGCGCAGACTCATCATTGCCATCGGCACCGGCATGGTCCTCGTCCTCCTCGTCCTGGCAGTGCTTGTCCAAGCAGCATTCACTGACACCTCGCGACTCCGGACAGAACTCGAGGCACACTTCGAACTTGCCGTCCTCGAGGATTCGGGAAAGATCGTCCGGCTGAGCCGGGAATCCGATTCCGCTCTCACGTTCAGATCCACGAGTTCTCTGGTCCCGGGTTCACAGCTGCGGATCCCGATAGAGGTCGCCAACAACAGTGTGGCGCACTCGACCCGACCTGAACTGACGGTGGCCGTCACCGGTCACGGCCGGGTGGCCGATCACACGGCGCAGATGAAGGCGACCGTGGTCGAGCATCATGACGGCGTGGAAAGCGTCCTGCTCGGCAATGCCGACGAGTCGGCACGAGGCATCGGTCTCGGACA
This sequence comes from Brevibacterium sp., assembly GCF_031179145.1. Taxonomy (GTDB): domain Bacteria; phylum Actinomycetota; class Actinomycetes; order Actinomycetales; family Brevibacteriaceae; genus Brevibacterium. The sequence continues at coordinate 27,497 of NZ_JAPSIB010000013.1, read as the reverse complement.
GCCGGCGACCGTCACTGCCTCCCAGCTCTCACCTCGTTCCGGCCCAGCACAAGCACAGGGCGAGAAGTTCGCCGGAGGGGACACTGCCGCGTCGAAATTCACGGTGCTCATCGCCCTGGCCGACGATCCGGTTTTCCGGGACTTCCAGGAAGCCTCCTGGACCATCACCATCACGATTGAAGGGACTTCCGGTTCATGATGCCGTTCGATTGCGCCACCCGGGGCACCGACCTCAACTTGCTGCTCAAGACGTTCGCGGTGATCATCGTTCCCCTCGTCGTGCTCGCGACGCTGAGCCCGACGAGCGCCGGCTTCACCGACAGCACGTTCGGATCCAGCTCCCTCACCATCGCTCCCGGTCTGGACTCGCCTCCAGTCCATTCCGACCAGTCGGCAGCGTCTTCGCTCTTCGTATCCTCCCGCGGAGATTTGTACGTCAGTGGGTACCGGGGAACAGGAGACGGCAATGGCGACGCAACGGTGTCCCCTCGTGCGGACCCGACACGAGTCGACTTCCCGCACGGCGTCCGGATAGTCGATGCGGGTGGGTCCACCAACGACTTCCATGCCCCTTGGGCCGATACCACCTCCTACATGGCACTCGATTCCCAGGGCGCAGTGTGGACCTGGGGACAGGTCTATGGGGTCAAACCTGCAGGCCACCGACTGATCGGCCGGGGAGCCATCTCCGTCGCCGACAGCAGGAAGGCCGGTCAGGTGACCCGGACACAGGACGGGGCTCACCTGCCCGAGATCGTCTCCATCGCCCGAATCGAGAACCAATTCCTGGCCCTCGACGGCAAGGGAACACTCTGGGCCTGGGGATACGGCGGGGAGAACCTGCCCAACCCTCGGGGAGCGCGTTCGGAGATGCTCCCGTTCGCTGTGCGGATGACCACGGCCACCCCCTCGGCGCTCCCATGCACCGGGAACAGCGGCAACAACCTCGGCGAGGTGCGGTGGCGGTCAATCTGGGGAGGAACCAACTCTGCAGGCGCAGTCGGACAGAACGGACTGGTCTACAGCTGGGGATTCGACAACACCGACGGGCTGAGCCCGGCAATTGTCAATACACGATGCCCTTCTCTCAATGAGGGAGCCAACCGCGCGCTGTTCCAACGCTACCCCCGCCTCTACAGAACCTCCGACGGATTGAGCTATGACGAGAACAAGCTGTGGACCGAGGCCGAGCGTCACGCGCGGTATGAGGAGATCGTGGCGGACATGGCGACGGACACTCTCGAAGAGTGCACCGGAACCCTTGGTTCACGCCTCACGGACACCTCCGGATGCCCCGTTCGGCAGCTGGGCTTCAGCGCGGGTGCAGCTCGGATGCTCACCACGGATGGAGAGCTGCTGACTTGGGTCACGCGACCTGGATACGGGGAGCAGTTCCTGGGTCGTGTGCCCACTTCAACCGAGCCCGCGCATTCTCCTGCTCCGATCGACGGTGGCATCGAATTCTCCGCTGTCACCGCCGGTGTCAGTTCACTGACCGCCCTGTCAGAAGCTGGAGAGGTCTACGGGTGGGGTGCCAACAATGCCTGCCAGGCGGTGGGATCGCCCAGCCGCGGGGGACGAATCAGCACTGGCGACTGTGCCTCGGTGAGTGCGGACGCGGTCACCGGTGCCATTCGGCTGCCGACGGCTGTGAGCGGGGTACCCAAGGGTGCGAGGGTGGCATCCGTCGCCTCCACGCAGTGTGCTTCCTGGGCAGTCCTCGACGATGGGCACATCTTCGCATGGGGTGCGGGGACCGTGGCCGGTGCCTTCTTCTCACAGTGCATCACCCCAGCCAAGGCCCAGCAAGGTTACAAGATCTATCTCTATGGAGACGCAGACGGCACCCATCCTTTCGGCGAACCTGTCACCGCACCCGCGACCGCCACCGTTCAAGTGCGCTGACAACCGGTGCGACCTCCCATGTGCGCAGCCGATGCGCACGTGGCGCCGCTGACAGCGACACCATCACATCCTTGAGAACCGAAGACAGAAAGCACCGCATGACAATCCTCCGCCTTCTCCGATCATTCCTGCTCACCTCTGGAGCGGTGGTCGGCATGATCTGCATCGTCCTGTTCGCCATCGGTGCATTCCTCCACATCAAGCCCGCAGTGGTTGTCTCGGGCTCGATGGCGCCGACTATGCCGGTCGGTTCGCTCATACTCGAGCGTGCGGTCCCTGCGGAGCAGATCGGAGTCGGAGACGTCGTCACCGTTCCTCGCCCCGATGTAAACGGTCTCGTCACCCACAGAGTGGTCAGCGTCGAGCCGCTGCATGACGACATCGTGTCCCTCGTTCTGAAAGGTGACGCCAACACGTCCGAAGACCCCTCACCGTACCTTGTGCGCGACGTCGGTCTGCATGTGGCCACCGTGCCTCTGCTTGGTTACTTGGCGTTGTTCCTGCGCACTCCCGGAGGAATCGCAGCCGTGATCACCGGAATCGTTGTCATGTTCATCCTTGCCGTTCCCGGGGCCCGCTGGTTCCAACGGAGCCCTCACACAACGTGATGTCGAAGAACCTGCCTCCGCAGGAGACGTCCGGCCCCGACCCACGTCAGACAGAACCCGATGATGTGGCCCCTTCAGCCTCAGAACTGAAGGGGCCACCGTCTGCTCTGAGACGATTCGATGAAGCCCGATCGACTCAGTGTGAGGGCAGGCCTTCGGCAATGCTGAACAGCTCCGAACGGCTGCCGGCTCCTGTTTTGCGGAATGCCCGGGCTAGATGGTTCTCCACGGTGCGTACGCTGAGGTTCAGACGCGACGCGATTTCCCTGTTCGTTCGGGTGCCCGCCAGCAGAGCGATCTCCAGCTCGCGACTGGTCAGGGGGTCCGTGCTCGCGGATCCGACGATGGTGGGAAGTTCGGTGTCGGGCAGTGAGGTTTGATCGAAGCAGGCCCGGGACAGTCTCTCCAGATCCTCGGATCTGGAATGGTCATTGGCTGCGCGGGCAGATCCTGCCGCAGCGATGAGAACTCTTTGCAGGAGATTGTCATGCTGCCCTGGTCCCAGCTCCCGCAGGTATTCGGCGATGCGATCCGGCGCCGCCGAATTGTCGATGAGCTCAGTGAGCTCACCGACCGCGCGGAAGGCTGGGACGGGACCGCGCTGCAGGGCGGTCCTGAGCGCTGATGCTGTCTGAGTCCCGTAGCTGAGGCTGAGCAGACCCGCAGCTGTCTGCACCGCTGCCGTGACATATCCGAGTTCGATCCTTCGGCTGACCATCTGCGCCACCGAATGATCGTAAGCAGGGCCGGGTCGTGGCAGATCGATGAAGGTGCGGAACGAATCCGATCCCATGGCCAGGAAGGGGCCGGGTTGCGGCATCAGTGTCGCCGCCTCACTCAGGAATGCATTGTCCGTCCCGGACTGACCGGAGAACACCGAGATGAGGCCCTGGATGTTCAAGGCAGCGGTGTAGACCGGTGTGTAGTCCAGTTGGGGACGTCCGACGAGAACCGCGGCATCAACGCATTGCTGGACCGCTCTGAACTGTCCCAGATAGTGGTGGCACATTGCGGCTGTGTAAGCGGAGGAGGTGAACAACGTCCGATCGAGACTGTGCTCGGCGGAATCCAGGGCTTCCGCTGCTTGCCGCAGCGACGAGCGCGCATCACCTTCGAACAGGGGGAGTACCTGTCGCGCCCAATGCGATGATCTGCGCTGTTCGGTGTGCGAGTCAGCGAATTCACGTGCCTGATCTATCCGGCCGCTCGCCAGGAGAGTGATCAGGAGTGCCGAGTGCCGAATCCCGGTGGGGTCCTCACCGGGGGAGTACAGTGCGGAGATATCGTCACACACACCATGCCCCGACATGACACTGAGCAATACGGCCGCGGAGGCACCGGACTGTGCCCATCGAGGATGTGCACGACCGTACTCAGTCAGCAGCTCAATCCCGCGGGCGGGGTCATGGTCGTGGAGCGCTGACCACTGGGCCCGGGCGAAGACGAGCAAGAACGAATGCGAATCGGCTGCGCTCTCGTCAACGGGGGTCGACATCAGCACTCGGTGCAGATCGGCTTCCTGGCGGGGATCGCCTGATGCCGTTTGGTAATAGGCGAGAGCGTGCTCGGCGGAAGGCTCTTGGAGCCACGAAGTGAGTGCACGCCCCGCTTGGTCCAGCGCAGAGTCGGTGAAGCGGCGAGCCAACGATGCCAACGCATCGCGATCACCGCACCACGCCGGTGCACCTGGTGCCGGAGTCCCCACCACCAAGTTCGGCACGCGGGAACGGTTGTAGCGCTCGGCGATGATCGGCGGCCAGAGGACCAGTCGGGGCGTTCCGGTGGCATTCGCCGGGCGCACCAGTCCGAGTGCTCGGGCGCGTTGGAGGATCCGATCGCCATACCGCAACTCCACATCTGTCGGAGAGAGGTCCTGGTCTTCGGCGAGGCCACGCAGCAGGTCGCGTACGTCGGGACCTGCTGCGTCCAGGAATTCGTCGATGACCGGCGGCATGTCGTCATTCCACAAGCTGAATCCCGATTGTGTCCACGTGGATTCCCGCAATTCGAGCAGACCTCGATTCCTTGCGGTGAGCAGCAGCGAAGACACCAGGACCGGAGATCCGCCGGTCTTGCTGACGACTCGGGCAACCGTGATCGGGTCCAAAGCGGAGCCGAGAACTTCGTGCGCCAGCGCGCTCGTCATGGTCAGATCCAAGGGTCTCATTCGGATCATGTGTTCGGGGGATCGCAGCGGGAACTTACGTGAGTGCGCGGTACCCGTGGTCTCTGTGATGAGGGTTCTGAGCTGACGGCGGTCGCGGATTGTCGCAAGAGCACGGCGAGACAGCTCGTCCATCCGGTCGTGATCGTCGATGATGAGCAGCGTTTCAGGAGTTAGGGCGTGGCTGATCCGATCGATCGTTCCTGCCAGATCGTTCGAATACGGCTGAAGCCCCAACTCGGTCGACAGCCGTCGGAGCACGAAGCCCGGGCTGTCGCCGGCGGAATGCTCTCCCACAGATCGAAGCACAGACTCGCCTGACCGTTCCAATGATTCCGCGATCTCGTTGGCGACCGTTGTGCGTCCGCTGCCCCAGTCTCCGATGATCCGCACGCTCCAGCCTTCGCGCAGTGCCGAACGGGCCATGTCGACTTCAACCGTGAAGATCAACGGTCCCCCCTCAGTGTTCGGCTCTCAGGAACAATTCTGTCACCGGTGCTGACAGACGGCGAAGACAAAGAAGCAGTGTTCCTGTCAAGTTTGGCGACAGGACGACGAGGAGGTCTCAGAGACCGAAGTACGCCCTCAGCTCTTCTGCGATCGCACCGAGGCGCTGCTGGGCGATGGTCGCCTCGCCGGCACCGACGACGACCTCGAGGTAGCACTTGAGCTTCGGCTCGGTGCCCGAGGGCCTGACGATGACTCGGGAGTTCTCCTCAGAGAGAAGGACGATGCCATCGGTGGGAGGCAGATGCTCGTAGCCGAGTGAGAGGTCGTGGACCTCGGAGACGGGGGAGCCGGCCAGGGTAGTCGGCGGGTGCTCGCGCAGGCGCTGCATGGACGTGGCGATGAGGGAGATGTCGTCGAGCCGGAAGCTCAGCGGTGCTGTGGCGAAAAGACCGTCACGGATGCGGATCCTGTGGAGCTCGTCCTCGATGGTGGTGCCTGCGGCCTTGAGGCGTGCGGTCTGGGCGGCGAACAGCACCGCGGCCGAGATCCCGTCCTTGTCCCGCACAGCACCGGGATCGACGCAGTACCCCAAGGCCTCCTCGTACCCGAAGACCAGGGCGGGCACGCGGGAGATCCACTTGAACCCGGTGAGAGTGGTGGTGGCGGCGAACCCATAGTGCTGCGCGATGGCAGCCAATCCGCGCGAGGACACGACCGAGTTCGCGAAGACCAGGGAGCCGTCGGAGCCGTGAGACGCGGCGAGGCGACCGGCGATGTCCTCGCCCAGAAGCAGACCCACCTCGTCGCCGGTCAGCTGCCGGTAACCGCCGGAGGCGCCGGTATCCGGGATCGCGGCGGAGAAGCGGTCGGCGTCCGGGTCGTTGGCGATGACGAGTTCGGCACCGACCTCGCGTGCCAGGGCGTACGACTCATCGAGTGCGCCGGCCTCCTCAGGATTGGGAAACGCCACGGTCGGGAAATCGGGGTCGGGAGCCTGCTGCGAGACCACTGGGTGCACGGACGTGAAGCCATTGCGGCTCAGCGCCGCCTCGACGACGCGGGATCCGACCCCGTGCAGGGAGGTGAGCACGATGGACAGATCCGCGCTCGCCCGCAGTCCGAGGTCGTCGATGCGGCGCAGATAGGATTCGACGATCGAGTCGTCGAGGTGTTCCCAACCCGATTCCGTCCGGGGTACGGACGCCACGGATTCGACGGCGGCGATCTCCTCGGCGATGAGCGCATCGGCCGGGCTGACGATCTGCGCCCCGGCGCCGGCCACCGCGGCAGCCGGATCCGGTTCGATCGCCAGCAGCGGACGTTCGCCCAGATAGACCTTGTAACCGTTGTCCGCCGGAGGATTGTGGCTGGCGGTGACCATGACGCCCGCGTCCGCATAGAGGTGGGTCAGGGCGAAGGCGAGCAGGGGAGTCGGCAGCTGCTCAGGCAGCTGGATCGCGCGTCCTCCGGCTGCCGTCACCACAGCGGCGGTATCGCGGGCGAACTCATCCGACTTGTGCCGGGCATCGCAGCCGATGACGACGCTGAAGCCCTGACCCACGGTGCGCAGCAGGAACCGGGAGAGCCCAGCTGCGGCACGGATGACGACGGCGCGGTTCATCCGGTTCGGCCCCGCCCCGATCTCACCGCGCAGCCCGGCGGTGCCGAAGACCAGCGACCCGGAGAAGCGGTCCTCGAGATCGGCGATGGCGATCCCATGGTCGGCCTCGGCCGAGGCGAGAACCGCCTCGAGCTCGGCGACCGTGTCAGGGTCGGGGTCGTCGGCGATCCACTCCCGCACAACCTGTGCGTCGAAGCCGTTCGTGAAGCGGTCTGTCACTCGAGTCATGTCACTCCCTGTCCGTCGTCGTGGTCGATGAGGTGCTGCGGATCAGAGCTTCGCGACGATCTCGGCGAGCAGCGCCGAGATGCGCGGGCCTGCCGCGACTCCGGCCTCGATCACCTCGGCGTGGGAGAGCGGGGTCTCCTGGATGCCGGCGGCGAGGTTGGTCACCAGGGAGATTCCCATCAGCTCCATCCCGGCCTGGCGGGCGGCGATCGCTTCGAGGGTCGTCGACATGCCGACGAGGTCGGCGCCGAGGATCCCGGCCATGCGCACCTCGGCGGGGGTCTCGTAGTGGGGGCCGGTGAACTGGGCGTAGACGCCTTCGTCGAGGGTCGGGTCGATCTCCTTCGCGATCGCGCGCATGCGCGGGGAGTACAAATCGGTGAGGTCGACGAAGTTGGCGCCCTCGATGGGGGAGGTGCCGGTGAGGTTGATGTGGTCGGAGATGAGCACCGGGGTGCCGGCGGTCCAGCTGCGGTTGAGCCCGCCGCAGCCGTTCGTCAGGACGAGGTTCGTGCAGCCGGCGGCGGCGGCGGCGCGGACCCCATGAGCCACCGCGCGCACCCCTTTGCCTTCGTAGTAGTGAGTGCGGGAGCCGAGGACGAGGGCGTGCTTGCCACTGGCGGCGATCCGGATCGTGCGCAGGGTGCCGCCGTGGCCGACGACGGCCGGGGCGTGGAAGCCGGGGACCTCAGCCGCGGGGATCTCGCTGATCGTCTCGCCGAGGAGGTCGGCGGCTCCGCCCCAACCCGAACCGAGGACGAGGGCGATGTCGTGGCGCTCGATGCCGGCGTTCGTGTTGATGGTCGTAGCCGCGGCCTGAGCTGCGGCGGTAGGATCGCTTAAGTCAGTCATTTGCCCAGATTATCAACACATTCGTCCCCTCAAGGAGCGCCCCCGATGCCGATCAGACCACTGACCGATGGCGACGATCTGCGCCTGGGCGAGGTGTTCGGCGATGCCGACACCCCTGCCGCCCACATGGCCAGATCCCTGTTCCGGCCGTCTTCGGACGCGCCGCTGCTGCGCTCCGTCATCGCCGAGGTGGTTCCCGGGGTTCCCGTGGGCGCGGCGACCATCGCCGAATCCCCGGTCCATCCCTACCGGGCATGGGTGCACGTGGAGGTCGCCGCCGAAGAGTCCGGTCGGGGCCTGGGCCGAGAGCTGTTCGAGGCAGCGTGTGCCGAGACCGTGGGAACCGCGTTGGAGGGCCTCGACCTGCGGGCGCGGGTGCAGGCAGGCAGCCCGGGCGAAGGGTTCGCCCAAGCGCTCGGGTTCGCCCCACTGACGACGACACGAGTGATCAAGGTGCCGGCCGGCGCCCTGCCGCCCAGCGGCGGCGGTCGCGCCGAGGACCTCGAGATCGTGTCGACCGGCTCGGTCAAGCTGACGAAGGCGTTCCTTGCCTGGTACTCGGCGGTGAACAAGGACGATGCGGTCGCCGATCTGTCAGTCGGTCAGGTGAACACGGCGTTCCTCTCCGAGGCGGCCGGCGCCCATGGCGCTGCTCTGCTGGGCGGGGACGAGGGCCTGCGCGCCTTCGCCGTCTCCTATGCCCGGGAGGCCGCCCAGCAGGCCCCGAGAGACATCGTCGACGTCGAGTCCTCTTCGGGCAGCCAGGTGCCGGGCGGCCAAGTTCCCGGTGCTGAGGAGGAAGCGCCGACCGAACTCATCCTCGCGTCCATGTTCGAGACCCGTGACGAGGCAGCCGATCCGACGAGCGAGGGGTTCGGGGCCGCGGTCGCCGACGCCGCGCTCCTGCTCGCCCGCCTCTCCGTCGATGCCGACGTCGTCCTCGAGGTCACTAGCGGCATGCCCGTGATCTCGGCTCTGGCCGACCGTCTGGTCGACTCGGGGAAGGCCACGGAGCTCTACCGCTATGAGACGTTCACGGGACCTCCTGCCGACACCTTCTGATCACTTCGACTTTCGGCACGGCTCCGAGGGGTGAAGACGCGCACCGCCTGCATACCGGCCTCGGTGACGAACCAGCCGACCCCGGTTCCTCCATCGAGTGGTGGGAGCCTGGGCAGGCCGAGATTGCTCAGGTCCTGTCTGGTGTGGGCGCCGAGGATGAGCAGCGGTCCCAGATCTCGTGCTTTCGCCAGCGGCGAGCTGTATCCGGGGGAGTGGCGGAGCGGAAGGCTCAGCGCGTGGATGGCGCCGTCGAGCAGGTCGATCGGCTCGGACACGGACTTGAGGTGGGCGTCGTCATGACATGCGATCTCCATTTCTCTCGAGTGCAGCAGTGACACGAGCGCACTCTTTCCACTCCGTGGCGATCCGCGAACGGTGAGCACCGGTCCGTCCCTGACGGTGTCCCAGGTGACGAGTTCGCCGAACGGATCCCGGCCGAGTGGAACCCGATCAGTCCCGGCCGGCGTACTCGGAGGGTCGAGGGGCGGTGCATCGAGGCCGACCCACCGGGGTTCGAGTCTATGGATGCCGGCAGGTGGCCCGGAGTGGGGCACGAGCTGCACGTCTGCGCCCTCTCGGCCCGCAGCCTCGGCGCTGGGACCGGTGAGGACTGCACGAAACCGCGGCCAGCTGCCGAGAAACCGCTGCCGTGCCAGTCCGACGCTCATCCCGTCGGCGCCCGGGTACGGAGGGAAGATCAGCTGGGAGGCGAATGGGCCGTTGACATTCAATGAGGTGCGTGAGCCGCCGACGAGGAACGTCAGTCCGAGCCCGGGGGCATGCTTGAGCAGCAGATCGAACTCACCTGCGGTGTGATGGTCGAGGGAGTCGACGAATTCGCTCCAGTTGTCGCAGACGACGAGCGTGGGAACAGGACGCGGCTGGCGGAGATGGTCGATAATCGTCCGCAGCTTCCACCCGGAATCCATTCCGCAGCGGATCTCTGCCCAGTCGAGGACATCGGCGCTGCGGCCGATGGCGACGGTTCGGTGAGTCGCCGAGGCGCTCGCCGCCAACCGAGCCAGTGCAGAGGCGATGATGTGCGCCTCTGCGCCGACCGCGAGGAGTGATCCATCAGTGTCCGGGCGGTAGGACCAGACGTCTTGACGCTGACTTGCTGGGAAGTCGATGATTCCGCTGACCACGCTCCCACCCCGGTTCGCATCGTCGAGACCGCTTCGGTTCGCATCGTCAGTATGGAAACAAGGGTGGTCGGTTCCCATTCGCGCCTCCAGGTCAGCGGCTGAAGGCAGAGGAGGAAGGACGATCCGCCTCTTCGAGTCCGAGTCACGATGGTGGTGCCCCGAATTCTCGCCGCGGGTCTGCTGTCCGTTGCGCTGACTCCGATCGCGATCGGCGCGTGCGATGTTCTCGACGGTGACCCCCTTCATTCCGCTCTGCGGCATGACAGTCTGTGCCGGATCCCAGGGCCTGACGCGAGGACGAAGGACCACCTCGGCGAGAGGGACCTCAATGATCGGAGTGGCGACCCGGAACCGAGTGAGCGTCGTTCCCGAATCCATGCATGCCGCGCCCGGGGCCGAAGCCGGGAGGTGGGCGGCGGCATTGATCCCGAGGACGTCGAACGAGTCCGCATCGTCCCTGACGCGCAGACAGATCCGGATATTGATGTTGGCCTTCATGTGACCGGTGACCACGCCGAGTGGACGCTGGGTGGCGAGGATCAGGTGCACGGCGAGGGATCGTCCGAGCGCGGTCAGGTGTTCGATGAGCTCTGCTGCCTTCGGATGAGAAGCCATGAGAGCGTGGAACTCGTCGATGACGACGACCAGACGCGGCGGCGGATCCTTGAGTCCGAGCACATTGGCGCAACCGTGATCGGCGAGCAGTCTTTCGCGCCGGGTGATCTCTGCCCGCACCGATATGAGGGCCCGGAAGGTAGCCGCGGAATCGAAGTCATCGAGGACGCAGTCGGTGTGCGGCAGGCCCGCCAGGGGCGCGAACGTCGCTCCTCCTTTGAAGTCGATGAGGACGAAGCTGAGCTGTTCGGACGGATTCTCCAGCGCCATCGCCAGCAGCCAGGTCTGGAGGAGGATGGATTTGCCGCTGCCGGTGGTTCCGGCGACCAGAGCGTGTGGACCGTCATGGAACAGGTCAACGGTGACTTCTCCTTCGACGCCGCGCCCGATCGTCACCGGTCCGGGGCCAGACCTGTCCCAGCGGCGGCTGATCGCCTCAGGGGAATCGTCGTAGTGGTCGCCGAGGCCATGACTCGGGAAACGAGAGTGTGCAGTCTCTTCCGTCCGATCGCGTTCGAGAGTGAGGAACCTGCCCGGGGGCATCAGAGTGGCCACGAAGCCCCGCCCCTGGACCGGGCCGTTGACGAGTGTCGAGGTGCGCACATGAGCTTGGGCGACACTGTTCAGGGTCAGCGAGACCCGCGCCTTGGACGTGGGAGGTTCCAGCAGCAGAGTCGCTTGCGTTCCTTCCGCGGAGCGATGCAGGCTGATGCCCACGCTCAACCGGTCAGCCTGTGTTCCGGTCGCGTAACGCGTTCCCTGGAGTTCAGGCAGTTCGTCGAGTTCGCTCGACAGCGACCATGACCAGTGCTGGTCGGCCAACCAGGCCAGGGCCATGCAGCGGACCTGATGGAAGTCTCCGGTCACGGTGACCGCTGTCGTCATCGGGTCGATTCGCAACGGCACATCATCGATGACGACTCGTCCGCCGAGGTGGTCGATGCCCGGTCGCAGTTCGTCGCTGACGGTGAGCGGCAACAGGGATTCCCCGAACCCGAGGCAGAGTCCGCGGCGGGTGCGCAGGCGAACTCGATGCTCGGCGATGAGCTCGGCCAAGTGGTCACGTGCGTCGTCGACCGCCCGTGTTCTGTCTGCCGCGAACCGAGCCGAGTCCCTGACGAAACGGCGCCGTTCCATTCGGTACGCGACGTAACCCGACAGCGGCGCTGAAGCGCTGAAGAGGAGGAACCACCACATCCCGGTGGCCACCGCCAAGACAATCCCGATCACGATCGGGATGAGGAACGTCCACCACTGGGGTGGCCTGGCTGGACGGGGTTCCGCAACGGGGTCGGGTGCCACCTCGGTGGTGGTCATATCGTCGACAGCATCGAGTGCAGTGTCGACTGGGGCAGACGTGGCAACGGGGAGAAGGATCGTGGTTCCGGCGATGGAGAACGGACGGTGTCCCGACGGATCCAGTTCCATCCGGGTGATCTGTCGGGACAGGCAGGGATCGACGATGCACAGGCAGTCGGGCTGCGCGGTGCGGCTGAGCAGAGGACGGTCGGGATCGATGCCGATCGAGTAGCCCGAGTCCGGTCCCGCAATCACCGCTACCGGAATCGTTCCGGTGCGACGGTTGAACGCTCGCGCACCGAGAACGGTGACCGGGTTGAGACTCACCCAGCGACCCCAGGTCAGCGGCCGGATTGTGGCAAAGGGATGATCCGCGGAAGCGGGATCGTCCGGTCCACTGGGGAGCCGGTTGCCCTCCAGGAGATCGGCCGCGGTGAGGACAGGGCCATAGATGGCTCTGAGCACATCGAGCACTGACTGGGAGTCGTCGGCATCGACCACCTCGGTGCGCACGCCGGCATTCGCGTCGATCCGATGGACGATCCCGACGGTTCTCATGGGCACAACGATCCGAAGTGGAGATCGGCAGCGCAATCCGTGCCGGAGGGGCTGTGGACGGCCGGTGAGCGTCCACAGCCGAGCCAGGCACAAGTGGCGGCGGCGTCCACAGGACGAAGCGTCGAAGTGCAGTTCAGGATGTCCGCAGTGAGCCTCGGGCGAACGCTGTCGCCCGAAGTTCGATGAGGCCAGGGACGAATGGGGAGAGCAGAGGAGGCGAATAGTCGGCGCGCAGGTGGATGGCGACGGAATGATCGCCGTCGGCATCGGCGCGGAGGCCGATGTCTCGGAGCCCACGTGGAGTCGGCACGCTGTCCAGGTAGCGAGCGGCGGCGCGCTCGGCCGCCCCGGGTGAGAAGACGAGGCCTGGATCGCTGCCTGGGGCGGGTTCGAAGGAGTCCGACGCCGCCAACGCCGCTGAATCGGCCAGGTTCTGCAGCTGGCGTCTGGCCATGTGCAGATCTGTCAGGGTGGCGATGAGGAAGGTGAGGAGAAGGGCGATGACGACGAAGCCGATTGCCAGAGGAGTGATGGAGCCTTCGTCCGCTCGGCCCGCCGGGCTGGGAGGGCGGCTCACCTCAGCCACGCCCGGTGGCGACGACATCGGTGTGCGCAGCGCGCACAGTGATGTGTGGGGTATTGGATGAGCCGAAGATGAGCGGGAGGCCGGGCAAGGGCACTTTCGTCTCCACCCGCGCAGTGACGAGAGAGCCGGCTTCTCCACATGCTCCCGAGCACGAGTAGCTGATCGTCACGGGCACCTCGGCGAGCCTGAAATCGGTGAAGTGCATCATCGCCACCTCACGGGCCCGGGCCTCCGACGGCTCGGCGTCGCGTGCCGTGATCCTCGACGCCGAGACCGCCGCCGAGGAGGTGGCATAGCTGGCGGCCTGCAGTTGGGACATCGCAAGCATCAGGTAGATGACGGGAATGAGCAGGACGATCGAGCCGAAGATGAACTCGATCACTGCGGTGCCGGAATCGGGACCGAGATCCCGGGGAGCGTCCACACTGTCACTCACGGTCCACATCCTCGGCGAGCGAGCGCCCTGTCAGGTCCCACACCTCGTGGGGACCCCACAGTCCGATCACGGGAAGCGGAGTCGCCACCCTGACTTCGACGATCTCGGTGTCACCTGTTCCCGTGGTCGAGACAGCGATGGACTCGGCGTAGCGCTCGCCCAGGGACACGGTGATGAGCTGGGCCGTGAGGCGGCGACCATCAGCCGCAGTCTGGTCCGCCAGTCCGGCCTGCCGGGCACCGGCGATGGCGGAATCGATGACGGTGTTGCGGACATGGATGACCAACCCGATCTGCAGCGCACCCGCGAGGACCAGAGTGAGGAGGGCTGCGATGAGCGCGAACTCGGCCACCGCCGAGCCCGAATCGGCCGGCGCCGAGCTCGAATCGGCCGGCGCGACCTGAACTCGACGACTGCGCCTCACCCCGCGCCTCGTCCAGCGACTCACCCCGCGCCTCGCACCTTGTTCATCGCGTCTTCGAACATCGTGGAGAAGGCCTCACCTGCCAATGCCCACAGAGCGACAACCAATCCTGCCGTCATCAGCGTGATGAGGACCCAGCCGGGGACGTCTCCGCGGTCGGGACGATCACGTTCACCCGTGCGGCCTCCGTCATCGAGGCGGTGGGCACGCGAACGTGTTGCTGCCAGCGGACTGGCAATCAGGCCGATCACGAATGTGGTGAGTTTCGTCGTCAGGTGGTGGATCATCGTGTCTCCTTCTTCGGTGGTGCACAGTTCGGGTTCGGTTGTGGTCGGAGGTGAAGCCGCCGGAGCTCTGTGGCGGCTGTGCGGGTTGTCCGAGAGGTGGGCGGCGTCATGGACTCAGGTCGAGGACCGTCAGCGACGGGAAGACGGCGAAGATGACGGTCACCGGCAGGACGAAGATGACCACGGGCACGAGCATCCCGATCTCCTTCTTCCCGGACAGCTCCAGCAGACGGCGCCGGGACTGCTCTCTCACGTCCGCCGCCTGGGCACGCAGGACTTCGGCCAGAGGTGTTCCTCGGGTCATCGAGACCGCCAAACCGTCGACGAACTGAACGATCTCGGGAATGGCGATGCGGGTGGCCATGACGTCGAGGGCTTCGACGAGCGGGGTGCCGGTGCGGGTGGCGGCAAGGGCCGCCCGAAGTTCGTCGACGAGATCTCCCGAACAGGTCCGACACACCCTTTCGAGCGCCTCGACAATCCCCTCTCCTGCGGTGATGGACAGAGCCAGCAGCTCCGCCACCGTGGGGAACTCGGCCAGGATCCTTGACTCATGTCGGGCGATGGCGCTGCTCAGCCGCCAGTCGTTGACGACATGGCCGGCGACTCCACCGCTGACGATGAGCACGAAGGCCACCAGCAGTGAGAATCCGCGTGCCGCCGCTACCGCTGCTGCCAGACAGCCCGCGCCAGTCATGCCGATGAGGATGCTCAGGATCTGGTTGATCCGGAACCGTTCGATGGAGGCTCGACCGCCGAGGCGGCTGATCCTCGAGCTCAGTGTCGCATCCGTTGTGATCCGCGAGGTGATCCACAGGGCGGCCCCGAGCGATGCCGACTTCAGCAGACCAAGCAGCCCTTCCCTGCGTGGGGTCGGAGGGGCATAGATGTCGATGAGCGATTCCTGGTCACGCAGATAGGGAGCGATCCGCGCCGACAGAGGAGGACGTCGCAGCGGTGGCAGTGAGAACACGAAGACGCAGAGGGCGAAGGCGTTGAAGACCCCGAGCAGGAGGACGCTGAACGGGGCGGTGAGAACACTCATGACGCAGCGCCCTCGATGGCAGGTGCCACCGCACCCTCGGAGGCACCCCTGCGGAATGCCGACGAGCTCAATGACGAACCTTCGATCACGCGCGGCTCCTGTGGCAGCCGGCCGATCTTCTTCATCGCCTGGTAGGCCAGCAGAGAGACGACGAAGCCGGCGGCCAGCAGGATCAGACCGGTCTGCGA
The DNA here is from genome assembly GCF_031179145.1 of Brevibacterium sp. Taxonomy (GTDB): domain Bacteria; phylum Actinomycetota; class Actinomycetes; order Actinomycetales; family Brevibacteriaceae; genus Brevibacterium. The sequence goes on along the minus strand of NZ_JAPSIB010000013.1, from coordinate 12,024 downwards.
ATTGTAGGCTGCTGCCGTTTCCGGTCGGGTCGACAGGAATGCGAGCACCACCCAGGGCGCGGCCACGGCCAGGCGCGCGCCGTTGACGGTCCACTGCTGTCTGGCAGAGAGTTCATTGCGGGTGCGAGCATCGTCGCGGACGAATTGGGCGAGGGCGCGCAGCATCGTTCCCAGGTCGCTTCCGCCGACCTGCCGGGTCACGCTGAGGGCGACCACGATGCGGTCGGCCACAGGGTCGGCGCTGACCTGGCGGAACCGCTCCAGCGCGATCGCGAAGGAACCACTGGCGCGATATTCCTCCGCGAAAACCTCGAACAGCGGACGCAGCGGCTCAGGTCCGCGGTGGGCCAATGAGCTCAGTGCTTCGGGCAGCGACAGTCCTGCTCTGATGCCCGAGTTGAGGTGATCCAAGGTCTCCGGCCACAGTTCGCGGCGCATGACCTGGCGGCTGCGCGCCCGGTGCTGCAGCAGTCGGTACGGCAGCCAGGAGGCGAACAGCCCGAAGCACAGGGCGATCGCCCAGGACCCGGTGAGCACAGTGGAGACAGCGCCGACGAAGGCGAACACCCCCAGGGTCACCAGCAGAAGGTGAAGCGGACGCAGACGCGGGAAGCCGGCGCCCGTGAGCATGTCATCGAGTTCGCGCACCCATCGCGCCCGCGTCCTCGTCTTCGGGTTCCTCTCCCAGCAGGACATCCAGACGAGGAACAGTCCCGCGCCCAGGCAGGCGCCGATGAGAACGCTGAGCTGCGAGTAGCTCATGCCGTCTCCAGAATGGAGAAGAGGTCCTTGCCGATGGCCGCGAAACGATCGCCGAGGTGACCGAAGCCCTGGCCGCGGATGAGCTTTCCCTGTGGTGAGTGGTAGATCGTATCGAGTTCGACCACATCGCCCTCGACTCCGCCCGGGACCGCGCAGATCTCGTGGACGAGCCGGGCTCCGGTCGAGTCGCGTCGGAGGTGGACGACGACATCGATGCTGACCGCCACGGTCGGAACGACGAATGACGAGGAGATGTTCGCCCCGGCCAGCAGGGGGAGAGTGCAGATCTTCGTGATCGCGGCACGGGCCGAGTTGGCATGGATCGTGCCCATGCCCGGCAGGCCGCTGTTGAGCGCGATGAGCAGGTCGAGACTCTCGGATTCGCGCACCTCGCCGACGATGATCCGGGTCGGTCTCATGCGCAGGGCCTCTTTGACCAGGGCACGCAGGGTGACTTCGCCGGTGCCCTCCAACGATGGCTGGCGGCATTGCATGGGCACCCAGTCCCGGCTGGGCAGGTTGAGCTCGAAGACCTCCTCGCAGCTGATGATGCGCTCGCGAGCGGGAATGGAACCAGCCAGAGCGTTGAGCATGGTTGTCTTCCCTGCCTGAGTCGCCCCTGAGACCAGGACATTCGCCCCTGAGGCGATCGCTGCGTCGAGGAACCGGGCAGCCCCGGCGGTCAGGGTTCCGTGGGCGACCATCCCGGCGAGATCGCGCGGCCGGGCGATGAACTTGCGGATGTTCACCGCCGGCGAGGAGCGGGTGATGTCGGGGAGGACCACATGCAGCCGCGAACCGTCGGGAAGCATCGCATCGACGAAAGGCTGGGAGAGATCGACGCGTCGCCCGGACGTTCGCAGCATCCTTTCGATGAGATCGTCGAGCTCCCCGCGGGTGAGCTTGGTCGTGGTCAGCTGATGGACGCCGTCGATGGCGATGAAGACCTCGCTGGGGGAATTGATCCAGATCTCCTCGACACGGGGGTCGTCGAAGTAGTCCTGGAGCGCACCGAAGCCGGAGAGCTGATTGTCGATGACACGGAAGGTGGCCTCCTTGTCTTCGAGGAGCGGCAGGTTGGTGACCAGGCTGCGCTCGTCGTATTCCGAGATGACGGACCGAATGACTTCACGGGAGCGCTGAGTGTCGACGCGCGGGTCCACCTCAAGATCCCTGATCCTCTTGTGGACCTCGCTCTTGATGACCTCTGTGGCTTCCACGCTTCATCCTCGGGGTGGTTCTGACGACGCACCACGTCGTGCGAATCCCTGACAATTTATCTGTAGTTCGAGACGGAATCCAGAGAGTTTTCAAAACTGTGGATAACTCGGACAATTGAGCAGGTGAAGATTATCCCTGAATCTGAAATGGAGAAGTCGGAAATGCTCTATTCATACCGACAAGGTGCCTGTCGGCCGGGCATTCCGCAGCGATGACCCCGGCGCTGCCGGGAGCTGTCCGGCTTTTGGGCCAGCCGACTGTCGCCTCGGACGACAAGCCGCCTTCACTCCAGAAGACAACCCGGCTCTCACCCTTGAGAACAAGCCGACTGTCACCACCGAGAACAATCCGACTTTCCAATTACCGCACTCAATGGCGGGTCGCTTTTGCGATAATCGGAGGGAAGGGATATGTTTTCCTCATTAGCGCCATGATCCGCAGATCATGTCCCACTGACCGCGCCACCGGCGAGATGAATAAGATCTCTCGCTGGTGGCGCTAGTACTTTCGGAATTTCTGTCCGCTGGCACTCCTGCTGATTGGACACCCTGTCGCGGACAGGGTCCTCCGGCGTGGAAACCGGGCGTTCGGCAGGGTTTCAGCGGAGCCGATAGCGGTTCTCGACTTCCGACTGCCGGGGCGGCGGGGTAATGTGACTGAGTTCGCTTGTCCCGGCCCAAAGGAGTCGCCATGATCTCCACGCCCGAATTCTCCGACCGCGTGCAGACGACGTGGCTTGAACCGTTCGCCCACCTGCGCCAACTCGTCGGCAATGACACTCTGCTGGTCGCCGTCGACCCGGAGCTGGGCAGCAGTCGCCGATGCCGTCTGCTCCACTTCGACACCGGTGCTCTCTGCGTGACTCTCAGCGATGAACTCGCGAATGACATCGAGCCACTCCTCTATCCCGACTGTGACGTCGAGGGATTCCTTGCTGCCCTCGACACAGCGGGAGTCGGGCTGTCGGAGGCGGAGTCCGAGGAGATCTTCTACTTCACCGTCGAAGACGAGGAGGGAATCCTCGCAGACCACGACCTCGCCGAGGTGGGGGAGGAGTCCCGTCCCGAGGCCAGCAGTGACGTGAGCGAGGCCACCGACGACGCGGCAGGCGAGGACACGGCAGACGAGGACGCGACCGAGGACGCGACCGAGGACGCCGCGCCCGAGGACTCGGCCAGCGACGACGCGACCGAGGGCTCGGGTACCGACGACGCGCTCGAGGACCCGGACCTCGCCGTGACCATTCGGGTGCTGGGCGCCGCGGATATCAAGGACTTCGCCGTGTTCCAGGCGGCGAACAGCGCTGACGACCTCGACGAGGCCTTCGTCGAACTCGACCACTGGGCAGTCGTCGGTGCGTACGCCGCGGATGGCAACCTCGTCGCCGTCGCCACCGCCTACCCCTGGCGCGACCATCCGGTCGCCGACGTCGGTGTCCTCACCTCCCCGGATCATCGGGGCCAGAAGCTCGGCTCGGCCGTCGTGCGAGCCGTGGCGCAACGGGTTCTCAGGCGTGGATTCTCACCCCAGTACCGCTGTGAAGGGGACAATGACGCGTCGAAGGCCACGGCCGCCTCGGCGGGGTTCTCTCATTTCGCAACGCTGCGCATCATCCGGTAGTGACTCTGCGCATCGCCCGGTGCGGGCGCAGGGTGGAACGCCGAATGCACTAGGATTGCACCATTATGGCCATTGATTATTCTGCTGAAATCGCCAATCTCCGGGCAACCTATAAGTCGATCCTCGACGTGTCCGACCTGGACAATCTGCGGTCCGAGGTCGCCGAACTCACGGAGGAAGCGTCCGCACCGACGTTCTGGGACGACTCGGATACGGCGCAGAAGGTCTCGG
>NZ_JAPSIB010000013.1:0-8090 GCF_031179145.1 Brevibacterium sp. | reverse complement strand
GCAACCTATAAGTCGATCCTCGACGTGTCCGACCTGGACAATCTGCGGTCCGAGGTCGCCGAACTCACGGAGGAAGCGTCCGCACCGACGTTCTGGGACGACTCGGATACGGCGCAGAAGGTCTCGGCCAAGCTTTCGCACAAGCAGGGCACCCTGGAGAAGCTCGAGAAGTTCGGTGAGCGCATCGACGACGCCGAACTCCTCATCGAAATGGCTCAGGACGAAGCCGACGCCGATTCCCTGGCCGAAGCCGAACGCGACATCGCCAAACTCAAGTCCCAGCTCGCCGAACTCGAGATCTCCACTCTGCTGTCGGGCGAATATGACGAACGAGCCGCGGTCGTGACCGTGCGCTCCGGTGCCGGCGGCGACGACGCCACCGACTGGGCGCAGATGCTCACCCGCATGTACATCCGCTGGGCGGAGCGTCGCGGCTACAACGTGCAGGAACTCGACACCTCCTATGCCGAGGGTGCGGGAGTGAAGTCGGCAACGATCCAGATCAACGCTCCCTACGCCTACGGCACCCTCTCGGTCGAAGCCGGCACGCATCGCCTCGTGCGCATCAGCCCCTTCGACAATCAGGGGCGGCGCCAGACCTCATTCGCCGCCGTCGAGGTCGTGCCCCTGATCGAGAAGACCGACCACATCGAGATCGATGAGAACGATCTGCGCATCGACGTCTACCGGTCCTCGGGGCCCGGCGGGCAGTCGGTGAACACCACCGACTCGGCCGTGCGCATCACCCACGTACCGACCGGCGTGGTCGTGAGCATGCAGAACGAGAAGTCGCAGATCCAGAACCGTGAGGCCGCGATGCGGGTGCTCCAGTCGCGACTGCTCGAACTCAAGCGTCGGGAAGAAGCCGCGCACAAGAAGGAACTCGCCGGTGACATCAAGGCGAGTTGGGGCGATCAGATGCGCTCCTACGTGACCCACCCGTACCAGATGGTCAAGGACCTGCGCACCGGCTACGAGGTCAACAACCCGCAGAACGTCTTCGACGGCGACCTCGACGGACTCATCGAGGCGGGTATCCGCTGGCGCAAGCAGCAGGAGAACGCCGAGGTCTGATCCGAGGACTCAATCGCCTCGGCGTGGAAGGGTGCCTGTGAAATTCCTCAGACGCCCAACACGCCTCCACGCGCCTCCCCGAACATCACGGAGCTGTTACGTACAGTGGAAGCGCCCGGGCAATCCACGACATGATTGAAGACACTCTTGATCAAATTCGACTCAGTTTCGAAGTCCTACGACGCGCGCACCCGCAAAGCGCTCGACGACATCTCGTTCGAGGCGCAGCGCGGAGAGTTCGTGTTCCTGGTGGGAGCCTCGGGCTCGGGTAAGTCCACGGTCATCAGGCTGATCCTGCGCGAAGAGGTCCCGAGTGCAGGTCGGATCCACATCGCCGGGAAGTCCGTCGTGAAGATGCCGAGCTGGAAGGTGCCTTACCTGCGCCGAGGCATTGGGACCGTGTTCCAGGATTTCCGTCTGCTGCCCAACAAGAACGTGTTCGCCAATGTCGCGTTCGCCCTACAGGTGATCGGGAAGTCCCGCGCCGCGATGTCGACCCTGGTGCCTGACGTGCTCGAGACCGTGGGCCTGGCCGGCAAGGAGAAGCGCTTTCCGCACGAGCTCTCCGGCGGTGAGCAGCAGCGCGTGGCGATCGCCCGCGCCGTCGTCAACAAACCGGGCATTCTGCTCGCCGACGAACCCACCGGAAACCTCGACCCGGTCACCAGCGCGGACATCATGGCGGTCCTGGAGAAGATCAACCGCAACGGCACAACCGTGCTCATGGCCACCCATGATGGAGATATCGTCAACCGCATGCGCAAACGCGTCATCGAACTCTCGGACGGGCAGATCGTCCGCGATGTCGAGCAGGGAACCTACGGAGTCGCCTCATGAGGGCCGGATTCGTCCTCTCCGAAGTCGCCTCGGGACTGCGGAAGAACTTCTCCATGGTCCTGTCCGTCATCCTCGTCACCTTCGTGTCCCTCCTGTTCGTCGGCGCCGCCATCCTGCTGCAGATGCAGGTCGGGCAGATGAAGGACTACTGGTACGACCGGGTGCAGGTCTCGGTGTTCCTCTGCCCGCCCAACTCCGAGGCTCCGACCTGCGTCGACGGTGAGGCCACCGAGGCGCAGAAGGCCGATATCAGGGAGTCCCTCGAGGGATCCGAACTGGCCCCCTACGTCGACAAGGTCTACTTCGAGAACAAGGAAGAGGCGTACAAGCACTTCCAGGAGCAGTTCGACGGCACGAGCCTCGAGGGCACCGTCCCCCAGGAGGATATGAACGAATCCTTCCGGGTCAAGCTCAAGGACGCGGAGAAGTACGAGATCATCAAGGAGTACTTCTCCTCGACCCCAGGAGTCGAGGAGGTCGTCGACCAGAACCATCTGCTCGACCGGCTGTTCGGGGTGCTCAACGTCGCCACCGTCGTTGCAGTCGCGATCGCCGGAATCATGCTGCTGTGCGCAATGCTGCTCATCGCGACGACGATCCGACTGTCCGCATTCTCGCGGAGACGGGAGACGGGGATCATGCGCCTGGTCGGGGCGTCGAACACCTTCATCCAGCTGCCCTTCCTGCTCGAGGGGGTGATCGCCTCGGCGATCGGGGCGACGCTGTCCGCGGGTGCACTGGGCCTGCTCGTCCACTTCGGGGTCACCGGGTGGCTGCAGAACCAGGCCACCGGCTTCAACCTCGTGTCCGGGGTCGACGTCTTCCTCGTGGCCCCGATCCTCATCGCGATCGGCGTGATCATGGCCGGCGCCTCCTCGCTCATCACCCTGAATAAGTACACGAAGGTCTGACATGAAACGGCGACTCCCCTTAGCCATCACGGCAGCCATCCTTGCCCTTCTCCTGCCGGTCACCTCGGCGGTGGCCGATCCCCGCGACGACAAGAGCCGCGTCGACGAGCGTGTCAAGGAGCTCAAGCAGGAGTTCGAGGGGCTCGACGACGAACTCGCCCGTGTCATCGCCGAGAGGGACGAAGCGCAGGAGGCGCTTCCCGACGCCGAGGCGGAGGCGAAGAAGGCAGAGGACGCTCTGGCTGACGCGATCGCGAAGGACGAGGAGTTGGCGGCTCGCCTGTCCTCGGCCGAAGGCGCTCAGGACGACCTCAAGACCTCCATCAAAGAGGGGTCGGAGGCGATCGAGGAGCAGAAGACCTCGGCAGCTCGGATCGGCCGGCAGGCCTACCAGAACTCGGGAATCACCTCCGACATGGCGATGCTGCTGCAGATGGCGGAGGGGACTAGCGCCGACGGCGGGATCGCGCGCGTCGACTCCGCGGTGCGGTCCCAGCAGCGCACGATCGAGAACCTGTCGGAGCAGCGGGCGATCAACGAGAACAACGAGGAGCGCCTGTCCGCGGTGACGGATGAGATCTCCGATCTCAAGGATGAAGCCGCCGAGGCGGTTCTGGCCAAAGAGGCCGCGCAGAAGGATGCGCAGGAGAAGGCTGACACGCTCTCGGCGCTCATCGACGCCAAGGACAAGGCCGAGAAGACGATCGAGGACAACAAGGCCGCGACAGAGGAGCAGCTGCAAAGGGAGCAGGAAGAGCAGGACCGGCTGGCGAAGAAGGTCAGGGAATGGGAGAAGGAGCAGGAGAAGAAGGGCAACTTCGTCTTCGGCGACGGTGCCCTCGCCAATCCTGCTCAGGGCTACCCGATCACCTCGCCCTTCGGCTACCGCATCCACCCGATCACGAAGCGGAAGAAGCTGCACACGGGGACGGACTTCGGCGTTCCCTGTGGCACGCCCATCCACGCGGCAGGCGACGGCATCGTCGTCTCCTCGGGGTGGAACGGCGGTTACGGCAACCGTGTGGTGATCTCGCACGGCAAGATCAAGGGCAGCTCGATCGCCTCCACCTACAACCACAACACCAAGGTCAAGGTCCACGACGGCGAGAAGGTGAAGAAGGGGCAGGTCATCGCGATCTCCGGGACGACAGGCGCCTCCACCGGTTGCCACCTGCACTTCGAGATCATGAAGAAGGGCATCTACGTCAACCCGATGCCCTACATCTCCTGAGCCCTTCCGTACGGGCGGGGTTTAGGCTAAGCTGTTGGGTCTGCGTGTTCTCACCGCTGGTGGGAGCGGATGCAGCTGTGCGCACGACATCCGGATCGCGCCGCGATCGGATCGGACCGAAGATGAGAGGAGGTCGGAATGCCGAAGGACACGGGCAAGAAAGTCATTGCGAGGAACCGGAAGGCGCGCCACGACTATCACATCGATGACACGTGGGAGGCCGGCCTCGTCCTCACGGGCACCGAGGTGAAGTCGCTGCGTGAAGGACGGGCATCTCTGACGGATGGCTTCGCGCTGATCTTCCAGGGTGAGGCGTGGCTCGAAGGTGTCTACATCCCCGAGTATCTGCAGGGGACGTGGACGAACCACACGGCCAGGCGCCGCAGGAAGCTGCTCCTGCACCGTGACGAGATTCTGCGGATCTCGCAGAAGGTCAAGGAATCGGGACGCACACTCATCCCGTTGGAGCTCTACTTCGATGGATCGCGGGTCAAAGTCGAGATCGCATTGGCTCGAGGCAAGCGCGAATGGGACAAGCGCCAGACATTGCGTGAGGCTCAGGACAAGCGCGAGGCCGAGCGGGCGATGAAGTCGAAGCAGTATCGCTGAAACCCGCGCCTGGGCGGTGATCTGCCAGTCTACTGAACTCTTCAACGATGCAAGGTGACTTGAGTCCCGTTGGGAATACTCTGCACGACGGTGTCGTTGAACCTGATGTCGCGCGTTCCGGACGGATCGTCGGGCGCATCGTCTCATGGCGATGGGTTCGGAAGCGTCGGGAATGCAGTTGGCTTCGCCAGTGTTGTACGAGTATGCTGGTGAACCTGCCCGGCACAGGCCCTGCACCGCAGGGAATGGGATGGGCGGGATTGGTAACAGAATATGGGGATGATCGGTTTCGACGTCGGACAATGCGTCGGGAGAAGCGGGTCGAGAATGTAGAGTCATCTCGTAAACGTCCTCTGCAAAAAAATAGGTGCTAAATCTAACAACCGCACCGATTTCGCCCTCGCTGCCTGATAGAGCGCGAGCTGCGAATCCGTCAGCCTAGAGTTGCCTCTGCTCTAGTTCCTGGCGTCGCTTAAGGGGCCACTGCTTCAGATGTTTGTTGAGGGCATCTGAGGGACTTTAACTCAACTCCGTTCGTTGGTCTACGTGTTCGTGCGATGGCCAGAACCTAAGAAACTGCTTCACGAACTGCACCCGGAGAAGACCTGATAATTTGCCGACGGACGCGGGTTCGATTCCCGCCATCTCCACAAATGACAAGCCCGTCAGCTCAGAATGTTGAGCTGACGGGCTTTGTCGTGTCCGGACGCGTGTTGGAGTCAGGCCTGGGCATCAACCACTTCCACGGTCACTTCGAACACGTCAGGATCATCATCGACCCAGAGACCCGCCAGCAGGCGAGCTTCCTCTTTGACGTCGGCGAGCTGTGGCGCCTGGCCAACTGGTTTCAGTATTCCCGAACCGCTGGAAGCGGGTTGTTCCAGTTCGCGAATGTCGAAGACCCACCATTTGCCTTCGCGGAATTTCCGCGCCGTGATCTGCTGCGTCATAGTGAGTTCATCTTAGGCAGATTTCATGCGGCGCGTGGATCGGTGGTCGAAGAAGCGAGGAGAAACGGCGCTACGGCCCACTTTTCCTCAGTTTTTCGACCATACAATTGCGTCCCTACGGGTGGTGTCCCTACGAGTTCACGCGGATGACTTCCTCCTGGTAGGGCGCGATGACCGAACCAGAGATCCGCAGGTCCAGGAGCAGGAACTTCCGCTCCTCGACGGGCGTGGCCTTCCACTCCTCGAGGACGTCGAGGTCGGCCAGAGAGCGGACTGCGACGCCCTGGCCTCCTGCGGCCGAGCCCAGTGCCGCGAAGTCGATCTCATCGATGAGCATCGGCGATCTCTCGAGACCTTTGAGTCCATATAGGTTCACCTCGGCGCCGTAGGCCGCATCGTTGAACACGACGGCGATTCCTCTGCCCTGCGCTGATCGAACCGCCGTGTCGAGGTCGGACAAGGCCATGACACCGCCTCCGTCCCCAGTCGTCAGGACGACCGTCGAATTCTGATTGGCTCGGGCGGCACCAGCGACACTCGGCCAGCCCAGCCCGATGGATTGGAACGCCGTGCCGACCATCGCGATCCTGTTCGGGGCAGCGGGCTCCCAGAACATGTTCGCCCAAGCGATGAAATGACCGCCGTCCGAGACGATGACCCGGTCCTGGGGCAGCAGTTCGTGCAGTCGTGCGGCCGCCGACCGCGGGTCGAGGCGACCATCGGCAGCGAATTCGGCACCGACCTCATACTGCCGCTCCGCCTCGGTGTCGACGGTCTCCCGCCAGCCGCTTGGCTCTGCTCCGATCTCGCGCAGACGGTCTCCCAGCGCAGCCGCTGCTAGTTTCGCGTCGGCCCGGATGTACCCACCCACGCGAGAACTCGTTGCGCGTTCGTCGGTGTCGACCTGCCAGACCGACGTCGTGGGATGGAAGAGCTCACCGAAGCGCATCGTGAACTGGTTGAGCGAGGCGCCGAAAACGACGGCGACGTCGGCGTCGCGGATCCGCTCCATCGCGCCCGGGGCACCGAAGCCGCCGGCGACGCCGAGGTCACGACGCGCCTCCGGAAAGATGTTGCGACCCAGGGCAGTGGTCGCGGTCAGCGCTCCCGTTCTCGAAGCAAGCGCTCCGAGCTCTTCTCGGGCACCGGCCAGCCAAGCACCGCGACCGGCCAGCAGAATCGGACGCTTTGCCTCGGCGAGTTGATGGGCAAGTCGGTCGATGGAAGTCCGCGCGAATTCGGTCGCCGGAGCCAGGGGAGCGGGAATGCCCGGACCGGGCACCTCGGGAATTGCTCCAATGTCGAGAGTCGCGACATCGTAGGGAATGGCCAGGACGACGGGGACACGATAGGTCAACGCGTGTTCGACAGCGGTGACTGTAGCCGCGGCGGCATCCACCCGTCCCACCGTGTACGTGCGCACGCCTACTGCGGAAGCCATGGCGATCTGATCGACGTCCCACGGTCTGGGGCCCGAAGTCGGCTCGTCACCGACGACGAGCACGAGTGGCACTCTCGCCTGCGCAGACTCCGCCAACGCTGTGAGGGTGTTGGTGAATCCGGCGCCGTACGTGGTGCTGGCGGCGGCGACCCGACCCGAGGTTCTGAAGTGCGCGTCGGCAGCGACGACAGCACCGGCCTCGTGCCGCACAGCAGTGAAGTTCGCCGAGGTGCGGGTGAGCAGGGCGTCGAGGAAATAGGCATTGCCGTTGCCCATGAGTCCGAAGACTTCATCGATGTGACGGGCAAGAGTCTGAGCGACATGAGCGGAGGTGTGGGCCATGAAGGACCTTTCGCAGAGCGATGAGACATGGAGATGCATCCATATATGTCTCACACGCGCGTTCCGCGGCTTCGCGCTCCTTTTTCGAGCACCGGCTGGGTGGCCTCAACCGGTTCGAACCACACCGGCCTGACAAGACATCAATATAGGTCACAACTGCGCTCGATCCAAGCAAGAGTCTCTCTGCAGGTCAGGCCGGTCAACCACCAGCAGGCCACTTCCAGGTCGGGGTCACCCCGGACCGGACGAACCGGGTCCCGGCGATCTAGGCTCGGGCGGACAGGTCCTTCGGGTGGGACGCACCGGCAGGGGCCTCCGCCGGCAACCTTGAGTATCTGGTGACATGGCAGTCTGCCGTGCTCGGCGACAATGGAAGCGTTGTCGTGAAGTCGCCGGTGAATGGTCGATTCGAATACACGTACACGTCCAGATCATTCCTGACTGCTTTCACCGTGAACTTCACGGTGAAAGCCAGGACTCAGCTGACAACTGACAGCTGGGAAGGCCAACCGCGATCTCAAAGTGCGACGGCCGTCGTGGTGGTCGTCCCAGTCGTTCTCAGATGCAACTGACTTGATCGGCAGTCTGACGACATCCGCAACTCAACCTCACAAACACCGGTCGGTCCGTCGAACGCTCTGGGTGGAAGAATGCGAACATCGAGCGGCCCACTTGGCTTCGAGGGACCACGCTGT
>NZ_JAPSIB010000040.1 GCF_031179145.1 Brevibacterium sp. | reverse complement strand
GGTTACTCACGGTCGATCCCTTTCGATCTGAGCAGATTCACTGTACCGACAAGTCTAGTCACAGCTCCTGGATGGGAACTGCGAGTTTCGTCGCCGACAGTTCGGGCGTTGCATGATCGTAACGCACGCGAGCGCCTCAACATTCCCTGCCATCAGCCCAGCTGGTAGTGCGTGGCCGAACCCGGTCCCCACGGAATGCCGAGAGTCCACCAGACGAAGAACAGCAGCCCCCACAGGATGAACATCGCAAACGACAGCGGGATCGTGAACGACAGCAGTGTGCCGATGCCCGCGTCCCTCTTGTAGCGCTGGATGAAACCGAGCACAACGATGAAGTAGGGGCTCATCGGGGAGATGATGTTCGTCGTCGAGTCACCGATGCGGTAGAGCGCCTGGGTGGTCTCGGGCGAGATCGACAGCAGCATGAACATCGGCACGAGCACAGGAGCCATGAGCGTCCACAGCCCGGTGCCCGAGGTGAGGAACAGGGCACCACAGGCAACGAGCAGCCACCCGCCGAGGAGGATGACGAGCGGTCCCGTGTTGAGAGAGCCGAAGAACTCGGCTCCGCGAATGGCCATGATCTCGCCGAGGCTCGACATCTTGAACAGGGCCAGGAACTGGCTCGCGGCGAAGAACAGGACGAGGACGGGAACGAACGGAAGGAGTCCCTTGCCCATCATGTCGGGGATGTCGGACATCCTCTTGATCGATCCGGTGGCGTAGCCGTAGACGATGCCGACGATGAAGAACCCGAACCCGATGATGGCTGCGATTCCTGCCATCAGACCTGAATCCGGGCCGAAGCCTCCAGCTTCGTCCCGCAGGAACGAGTCCGCCGGCCAGGCGAGGAAGAACAGGAGTGCGGCGCAGGCCACGATCGAGAGACTGGCGATGGCCACGCCGCGCTTCTCATTGCCGTCGAGCGACAGACTGACGTCGAATTCCTCGGGGTCGTCTTCGTCGGGCTCGTCGAGGACAATGGTGTCTGCGCGTTTGTTGAGCACGAGTTCGGTGATCAGAGTCACGGCCGCTGCGACGACGAACATCGAGACGAAGTTGAAGTAGAAGTTCGCGAGCGGAGAGACGACATAGTTGTCATCGATGAGCTGGGCCGCTGACGTGGAGAGGCCTCCGAGGATCGTGTCCATGGAGTTGACCATCGGCGCCGCGGAGTACCCGCCCGAGGTGGCGGCGTAGGCGACGACACAGCCGAGCAGCGGGTTCCGTCCCACTGCTTTGAACGCGAGGCCACCCAGCGGAATCATGATCATGTAGGACGCGTCGGAGGCGATCGACGCCGCACTTCCCGACAGTGCCACGATGAACGTGATCCACTTCGGCGATGCGCTGGCGATCGTACCGCGCAGCATCGCGGGGATGAGTCCCGACCGTTCCGCCACTGCAACGCCGAGGAGGACGATGAGCACCAGCCCCAAGGGCGGGAAGTTGACGAAGTTGTCCGTCGCCCCGCCGACGATGGTCCGCAGCGACTCAGCGTTGAAGAGATTGGTGACCGTCACCGTCTCGTCGGTGGCCGGGTTGACCGCGCTCAGACCGGTGGCGGAGAAGACGGCCGAGAGCACCATGACGATGGCGGCCAGAGACAGGAACAGCCAAAACGGGTGCGGCAGTTTGTTTCCGGCCTTCTCGATGACGATCAGCAGGCGCATGAGCCAATTGAGTTCGGATCTGCTCTTCTGCTGCTGATCGGTCACAGCGACATTGCTCGACATGGGTTCTCCTGCTCGACGGGCACGATCGTCACCGACCGCGCGGGGGCATGCACGAATGCACAAAGCGCCCAGAGCACAGCCCACCTGTTGGCGGACTGCGGCTCTGAGCGCTCTATCCTGTCGAAATCCGGACCCTGGTCGCCACGGAATTCCACATTCTGGAATCCCGACCCTGGTCAGCGGCGGGAGATCAGCGTTCGATGTCTCCTCGGATGAAGGCTTCGACAGCATCGAAGGCGGAGTCGTCGCTCTGCTGCTCCGGTGGGGACTTCATGAAGTACGAGGATGCGGAGATGAGCGCTCCGCCCACGCCTCGGTCGAGGCCGATCTTGGCCGCACGCACGGCGTCGATGATGACACCGGCGGAGTTCGGCGAGTCCCAGACTTCGAGCTTGTACTCCAAAGACACGGGAGCGTCACCGAAGTTGCGGCCTTCGAGGCGGACGAAGGCCCATTTGCGGTCGTCGAGCCAGGCGACATAGTCACTGGGTCCGATGTGGACGTCGCGCTCGCTCAGCTCGGCCGTGGTGTTCGAAGTGACCGCCTGGGTCTTGGAGATCTTCTTCGACTCGAGGCGGGTCCGCTCCAGCATGTTCTTGAAGTCCATGTTGCCGCCGACGTTGAGCTGGTAGGTGCGGTCGAGGACGACTCCGCGGTCCTCGAACAGCTTCGCCATCACCCGGTGGGTGATGGTGGCACCGATCTGGCTCTTGATGTCGTCACCGACGATCGGCACACCCGCGGCGCGGAACTTCTCGTCCCACTCCTTGGTCCCGGCGATGAAGACCGGCAGCGCGTTGACGAAGGCGACCTTCGCATCGATGGCTGCCTGGGCATAGAACTCGGTGGCCTGCTGCGAACCGACGGGCAGGTAGCAGACGAGGACGTCGGCCTTCGCATCGCGCAGCGCCTGGGCGACGTCAACGGGTTCGATGTCGGATTCGACGATCATCTCGCGGTAGTACTGGCCCAACCCGTCGAGGGTCGGCCCGCGCAGCACCTCGACGCCGGTCGGGGGTACGTCCGCGATCTTGATCGTGTTGTTCTCGCTGGCGCCGATCGCCTCCGAGATGTCGGTGCCGACCTTCTTGCCGTCCACATCGAATGCGGCGACGAATTCGATATCACCGACGTGATAATCCCCGAATTCCACGTGCATGAGTCCCGGAACCTGGGTTCCTGGAGCTGCGTCCCGGTAGTACTCCACACCTTGGATAAGGGATGAGGCGCAATTGCCCAGTCCGGCAATCGCGACTCGAATCGATTTCGTTCCCACGTCTACGAACTCTCCTTTTTCGTTTCAGGTTTCCCCGAGCGTCGGGCCTGCCCGACATCAGCCAAACCCGGTTCGGCCCAGCTTTTCATCTTAATGACCTCGTCAAAACGGCGGGGCTGGTGTCCACGCAGACTGTTTCGCCCACGTGGTCGTGCTGTGCTCCACTCAGCTGACGACGAGTGGCTCCAGAATCAGATCCGGATGATTCTTCTGAACACCTTGCAGGCGCCACCGGTCGGAGAACAGAGCGAGCAGCTCACCGTCGGAGCGGCTGAGCACTTCGACCGAACGTTCGCGGGCCAGGGTCGGCACACACTCCGGTGTGGTGCGTCTGGCCAGAGAGAAGTTCAGGCGCTCGAGGTTGCAGGGCGCGTTGAATTCGTTGGTCATCCGGTCCTCGGCGACTTCGAACTGCATCGGGCCGACCGCTCCGAGCACGGGTGCCTGGTCGCCGCGCAGATCCGAGCGCAGCACCTGGATCACGCCTTCGTGGTCGAGCTGTTCGATGCCGCGCCGGAACTGCTTGTACTTCGAGGAGTCCTTGGCGCGGATGACCATGAAGTGCTCGGGCGAGAAAGTCGGAATGCCGGGGAACTCGACCTTCTTGTCGAGGTAGAGGGAGTCACCGACACGCAAGGCGCTGGCGTTGACGAGGCCGACGACATCGCCGGGAAACGCTTCGTCGACGACGTCGCGGTCACGGCCGAATACCTGCTGCGCGTACTTCGTGGCGAACGGTTTGCCCGTGGAGGCGTGGGTGAGGACTGAACCGCGTTCGAACACTCCGGAGCAGACGCGGATGTAGGCGAGCCGGTCGCGGTGGTTCGAGTCCATGCCGGCCTGGACCTTGAACACGAAGCCGGAGAACGGGGCGGCCACGTCCCGCGGGTTGCCGTCCTTGTCCTCGCGCGCCTCGGCGGCCGGGGCCAGGTCGACGAGCATGTCGAGGAGTTTGTGGATGCCGAAGTTGAGCACCGCCGAGGCGAACATCACCGGCGTGGACTTGCCGGCGAGGAACGTCTCCTGGTCATGGTTCTGGCCCTCCATGTCGAGAAGCTCCGATTCGTCGACGGCGGTCTCCCAGGCGTCTCCTTCGAGCTCGTGCGCCTGGGCCGGGGCGAAGGTCTCCTCCCCCGCGATCGTCGCTCCCCCGTCGGTGCGGGTGTACTTCGTGTACTCGCCGGCGACCCGGTCGAGGACGCCGCGGAAGTCCCCGGACTGCCCAACGGGCCAGGTCAGCGGGGTCGGCAGCAGGCCGGTGCGGTTCTGAACCTCGTCCATGAGCTCGAGCGCTTCGAGGCCCGGGCGGTCCCACTTGTTGACGACGGTGATGATGGGGATGTTGCGGTGGGCACAGACTTCGAAGAGCTTCATCGTCTGCGCCTCAAGACCCTTGGCGGCATCGATGAGCATGACCGCGCAGTCGACGGCGGAGAGCACGCGGTAGGTGTCCTCGGAGAAGTCGGCGTGACCGGGGGTGTCGACGAGATTGAAGACCGTGTCCCGGTACTCGAACTGGAGAGCCGCCGAGGAGATGGAGATTCCGCGGTCCTGCTCCATCTGCATCCAGTCGGAGACGGTGGCGCGTCGACCGGCCTTTCCATGGGTGGCTCCGGCCTGACCGATCGCCCGAGCGTGCAGGGCGAGCGCCTCGGTGGTCGTCGACTTACCCGCGTCAGGGTGCGAGATGACAGCGAACGTGCGGCGGCGAGCCGCTTCGGTTCGGATGTCCTTGTCAGAGTATTGGCCAGAAGTCACCAAACAATCCTACCGCCCTTGGCGACCCGGCTGTATGAGCGTTCAGTCACACGCGGAGGCGGGGGCCGTACCGCGCCGAGGCCGTGGTGCCGGACACAGTCCCTCACGTCCAGGCTCTTGTCGGATTCCGCGTCTAAGCTGATGGGCGATGGTTGAGGAATATGTCGAATACGCAGGTCGATCGGAACCGAGGGAGCGCTGGCTCAGGGCTCTGCCGCTCATCGCCGCGGCGCTCATCGGCGTCCCGTTCCTGGTGCTCGCGATCCTGTTCTCACTGCAGATCGCGCAGACCGCGAACTACATCTTCGATCTCGGCACTTCCGCGTGGATGGCCACCGGCCTGGTGCTGCTCAGCATCTCCGGCGGCTTGTGCGTCATCGCCTACCTCGCGTGCCTGTTCATCGGCTCCCGTCGGCGGACATGGAAGTGGCGCATCTGGTGGGCAGTGGCGACCTTTCTCGTCGCCGCCATCCTGCCCCTCTGGTGGCTCTTCGCCGGGTTCTTCTCCTCCGCGCAGGGCTGAGACAAAGCACCCCGCCAGCCGCACAGTACCCCGGTAGCCGCAATACTCCCCGAGCGCTCGACACCCCGCACCGCCGGCTCCAATTGCAACCCGTGCAACGGTGGTCATTGCGGCTACCGGGTGGGGTGACAGATTCATCACGGGCGCAAGCGCGTCCCGTTCAGTCGGACCTTCTGCTCGAGGACCGGGCGATCTGCCGCATTCCGTGCCAGTCGGATCGAGTAGTCGCCCTCGTGGACCGTCCATCCCGGGTCGTCAGGATCAAACGAGGCGCAGATGCGCATTTCGTCGAGTCTGATGCGCACGCGTCGGCTCTCACCGGGATCGAGGTCGACCCGAGCCCAGCCTGCAAGTCGATATGTGGAGCTGCTGTCGGATACGCGAGGGGGTGCCATATACACCTGCGGAGTGTCGATCCCCTGGCGGTCCCCACGATTGGTGACGGTGAGCTCGACTGAGGGATCACCCCCGCCGGCGGTCGCGATGACGATGTCGGTGTACTCAAACGTGGTGTAGGAGAGCCCGAAGCCGAACGGGAACAGCGCCTCCTCTCCCTGCCGCTCGAACCAGCGATAGCCGATATCTGCGCCCTCGATGTCATAGTCGATGCTCAGGTACGAGCCCCGTCGTGGCTCCCCCGGGTTCGACGTTGTCAGTCCGGGGTCGGTCATCTCGACGCGCGGAAGCTGATCCTCGCTGCGGGGGAAGCTCAGTGGCAGCCGGCCCGAAGGGGTGGCCGCCCCGCTCAGCACTGCGGCGATCGCTGCACCTCCGCCGCTGCCGCCGTACCAGGCGGCAAGGATCGCATCGACCTCATCGATCCACGGCATCAGCACCGGCCCTGAGGTCTCCAGAACGACCACCGTGCTCTCGGCAGCGCCGGCCACTGCAGAGATCAGGTCGTCTTGGCGTCCCTCCAGCTGCAGGTCGGGCAGATCCCGACCCTCGGTCGCCCAGTTCTCGGCGAAGACCACGACGTGATCGTCAGCGTGGATCTGGCCGACCACCTCGGTGACCTCACCGTCGAGGAAGACGACCTCTGAGTCGGGCAGGCGTCTGCGGATCTCGTCCAGGGGTGCCGGTGGGTGGTAGGCGCGGGGAAGTGGCAGTTGCGCGATCGCGACCCCGCCGTCGTGCACCCATCCCGGAGGTGTCACGGTGGTGCTTCCGCCTCCGGCGAGCACTCCTGCGTCGGCATGCCCGCCGACGATGACGACTCGTCCGGTCGCCGAGGTGATCGGCAGCGCCGAGCCGTCGTTCTTCAGCAGCACGATGGACTGTTCGGCGATTCGCTCGGCGATCTCTGCGTGCTCCTCGGCCGGGAAGCTCGTGGGCCGGCGTCGTTCGTCCAGTCCGCCGACGGACGACAGCACAGCAAGGATGCGCGTCACCATCTCGTCGAGGCGGGCCGTGCTGACCCGACCGGCAGCGACTGCCTCTTTGAGCGGCTCTCCGAAATAGTGCGCGGTGTCCAACTGGCGCCCGGACTGGCGGTCGAGGCCGGCCCAGGCGGCGTGTTCCGTCGAATGGGTCGCGCCCCAGTCCGACATGACAAATCCCTTGAACTCCCAATCCCCTTTGAGCACCTCGCTGAGGAGGAAGGCGTTCTCGGAAGCGTATTTCTTGTTGACCATGTTGTATCCGGGCATGATCGTGCGCGGCTGGCCGTGCTCGAGGGCGATCTGGAACGCAAGCAGGTCGGATTCGCGCAGATTCTTCTCGCTGAGGTCGGAACTGACCATCACCCGCCCTGTTTCCTGCGGGTTGAGCGCGAAGTGCTTGAGGGTCGACGCCACGCCCTGGGACTGGATGCCGGCGACTGCGCTGCCCGCCACCACTCCGGAGAGCAGGACATCCTCGCTGATGTACTCGAAGACGCGACCGCCACGCGGTTCACGCACCAGGTTCACACCACCGGCCAATTGGACGGTGAAGCCCTTGGCGCGCGATTGCGCACCGACGGTCTCCCCCTGCAGTCTGGCCAGCTCCGGGCTGAAGGTGGCTCCCAGTGCGACCGTCGAGGGGAAGGCCGTTGTCACATCGTCATGGCGGACATCGTTCGGGTTGGTCACCCCGAGACTGGCGTCACTCTCGTCCCAGGTCGGAATCCCGAGATGCTCGATGCCGACCGTGCAGCCGGCAGAACCGATCGCTTCCTCCGGCGCATCGGGCATCGACGCCATCGGGCTGGAGACCAACGACAGTTTCTCTTCCAGAGTCATCCGTCCGACGAGTTCGGCCGCGATCTCCCAGTCCTTCTGCCACCCATCCCATGGGCCCGGATCCGCGCGGAAACTGACGGTGAGAGTGTTGTCCTGCATAGACTTGCGCCC
>NZ_JAPSIB010000012.1 GCF_031179145.1 Brevibacterium sp. | reverse complement strand
GATGATCATCATCTGGCTCTCGGTCGCCTCGGTGTTCATCACCTGGTATCTGCGATTTCAGCCGATCACCGGCCTGCGCACGTCCATCGGAGTGATCCGCGGGCGCTACACCCGCAAGACCGATCCCACCGGTGAAGGAGTCGCCGGTGGAGTCGTCGGCGTGGCGATCGTCGGAATCCAGCGGGCACTCTTCTCGAACGCCGGTGGCGTCGGCACCGCAGCGACGGCTCACTCGGCGTCGAAGACCACCAAACCGGCCACCGAAGGCTTCGTGGCCATGTGGGAGCCACTGGTCGACTCCGTCATCATCTGCACCTTGACCTCATTGGCCATCATCGTCTCGGGATCCTACCTCTCGTCGACCTCGGACGGTATCGCTCTCACTGCCGATGCGTTCAGAACGGTCTCCGACTGGTTCCCGGTGATCCTCACGATCTGTGCCGTGCTGTTCGCCTATTCGACTCTGCTGTCCTACTGCTACTACGGTCAGAAGGCGCTGGGCTTCCTCTCCAAGGATTCTCCGATCGCCGAACGGATCTTCCAGGTCGTCTGGGTGGTCTCCATCGCCATCGGCGCCTCTGTATCGTTCGATGCGATGATGCGCCTGGCGGATTCCGCATTCTTCCTCATGAGCGTCCCGAACATCATCGGCGTGTACTTCCTCTCCCGCGTGGTGCGCATGGAGATCCTGCGCTATCGCAAACGACGCGCCCTGGGCATCATCCAGGAGATCGAGCAGGAGGATCTGCAGGTCGGCATGGGCGATCACGAGCCCTCGGCAGAGCAGATCGCCACAGCCGAGGAGGGACGCAGGCGCAAGCGGGATCGGATGAGAGAGGTCCGCAGCGAGTTCCGGCGGGCCCGGTCGGAGCGCATGGTGCGCAAATCGGACAAGGCGGAGTACAAGGCGACGGGGCATGTTGCCGAGGTGACCGAGGCCGAGGTGCTCGATCCCAGGACGCCCGACCTTGACTCAGCGGAGCACGAACCCCGGGACCAATGAGTCGTCAGGGTCGAGGGTGAACTCTGAGCGGGCGACTTCGTAGGCGCTGCCGGTGACGATCGGGACGACGGCAGGCCGGCCGAGCGCCTGTCCCTCGTCGAGGATGCGCGCCCTGAACCTCGTTCCGACGATCGAGTCGTGGATCAGTTCGCCGTCGTGGGCAAGCAGACCTTGGGACCACAGGGCCCCGACGCGCGCCGAGGTGCCCGAACCACAGGGGGAGCGGTCGACCTGGCCATCGGCGAAGATGGTGACATTGCGCTGATGCAGGCTGCCGTCCGGCTCAGTCGCCCCCGCGCCCTCAGCCGCCCCTGCGCCCTCGGCCGCCCCTGCGCCCTCAGCCGCCCCCGCGCCCTCGGCGGGACTTGTGGTCGAAGTCCCCGCGCCGTCGAGCGTTTCGTAGATGATCGTGCCGTAGACCCCGCTCAAGCGCGGGTCGGTGGGGTGCTCGATTCGCGAATCACCGGCCAGGGCCGCCTTCACCTCACGTCCCAGGCGGATGAACGTGGGCAGGTTCTCCGCTGCCACGGAGAGGCTCGCCCCGCCGGTGTTGCTCAGACCGGCCACGTTGAGGCAGGCGTAGATCGCACCGCCCCAGGCGAGATCGACCGTGACGGTGCCGTGGCTCGTCTCGACCGGAACGGATTCCGCGATCAGGGTCGAAGGCACATTGACGAAATCCGCCGAGGTGGTCCGGCCATCGGCATCCATGTGGACGCGGGCGGTGACCCGGCCCGAAGGGACGTCGATGACGACATCGGTGCTGCCCGAGGGGTCGGGCGCCACCAGTCCCGAACGCAGAGCCCAGATTCCGAGCGCGATCGTGCCGTGCCCGCAGGCGGTGGAGAAGCCGTCCTTGTGCCAGAACAGCACACCGAAGTGGGCCCCCTCGTCGTCGGGATCCGTGATGAAACCGCCGTACATGTCTGCGTGTCCACGCGGTTCGTAGCAGAGGAAACGCCGCAGCCCGTCGATCTCCGCCGAGGCGATGGCATTCATCCGCTTTTCGGCGACGGTGTCCCCGGGAATGTCGAGCGGGGGCATCGGGACGATCCGAAACGGCTCTCCGGCCGTGTGGTAGTCGACGGTGGTGATCGGGTGCGCCATCGTCACAGGCCGACTCCGACGCGCAGCCCCTCGAGGACGGCTGCATGGATGTTGCGCGAGGACACAGCATCCCCGATGCGGTACAGCCGGAATCCCGGTTCCTCAGAGGGCAGCGAAGTGACGTCGGCGGAGACCGCTGCGACGGTCGGTGCCGGCTCTGCGACTGCAGGCGTGCCGAACCCAGCAGATGCTCCCCCGGTGGCTCCGGCGAGTGCCGGGACCCGCACCTCGGCGAGGGTCGATTCAGGCTGCGGCTGCCCCTCGACCCACGCGGACAGTTCGATCCTGCCGCCGTTGGCGGACAGAGGTTTGAGCTCATGGTAGAGCTCGTCACAGGGGACCGTTCCATGGTCGATGACGATCGCGTCGGCCTCGACGTCGGTCTCCAGGTCCGAGTACTCGTTGCGCAGGGTGGCTCGCACGCGTTTGCCCTCGCGAGCGGTGGCGACGAGGCGCTCGCCGAGGTGGACGGAGACGCCGCATTCGGAGAACATCCGCAGGTAGGCGGGCGAGTTCATCGACCCGACGTCGATGCCGATGGTTCGCTCGGGACTGATGTAGGTGACGGACTGACCATTGCGCGCCATGCGTTCGACGGCGTCGAGGGCGGGGTAATAGCCGTGATCGTCATAGACGATGACATGCCCCTTCTTCCGCAGCTTGTCGCTCATCGCATCCCAGGTGTCATGGATGAGCGCACCCTCGCCGAGGCGGTAGTCCGTTTCCGGCACACCTCCCGTGGCGATGATGACGACGTCCGGGTCGAGTGCGGTGACGGTGTCCTTGTCCGCGAGGGTGTTGAACCGGAAGTCGACGCCGTGCTTGCGGCACTGCTGATGCCGCCAGTCGACGATGCCGATGAGATCCCGGCGCCGTTCCGAGCGTGAGGCGATGAGGACCTGGCCGCCGGGTCGGCTGTCGGCTTCGAGCACCGTGACCGCGTGGCCCCTGACCGCCGCGACCCGAGCGGCTTCGAGGCCGGCCGGGCCTGCACCGACGACGACCACTCGCTTGGTTCGTCCCGAGACGTCGCGGTCGATCTCCTGCGGCAGGTGTTCCTCCCGCCCGCTCGCCGGATTGTGGATGCAGGTGGCCGAGCCCGAGGTGTAGATCGAATCGAGGCACATGTTGGCTCCGACACAGGGACGGATGTCGTCTTCGCGCTTCTGTCCGATCTTGCGTACCAGGTAGGGGTCTGCGAGTTGAGCACGGGTCATCCCGACGAGATCGAGGCACCCGTCCTCGATCGCGTAGCGGGCAGTGGGGACGTCGGCGATGCGTGCCGCGTGGAGGACGGGGATGTCGATGGCCGCGCGTATGCGGCGGCAGGTCTCCAACCACGGCGCCGAAGGCGTCCCCATTCCGGGGATCGCCTCGGCGAGCTCCCTGTCCGAGGCGATGGTGCCGACGTTGAGGTTGAGGAAGTCGACGCCGTGCTGGACGTAATGGCTGAGGAGTTCGATGGCCAGCGGTTCCGTCATCCCATCTTCGCGTCGCTCATCGACGGACATCCGGGTTCCGAGGAGGAAGTCGGCGGGGACAGTGGCACGGACGGCGTCGACGACGTCGAGGAAGAACTTCGCCCGGGCGAGGAGATCACCGTTGTGGTCGTCCTCGCGCATATTGAGCCAGGGGGAGAAGAAGGTGTCGAAGATGTGGCCGGCGTGGAGGATCTCGAGACCGTCGAACCCGGCGGCGGCGACTCGCCCCGCGGCGGCGGCGAAATCGTCGACCACGCGCTCGAAGTCGAAGTCCTCCATCGCCTTGGTGAAGGACCGATGGGCGGCTTCGCGGTTCCTGCTCGAGGAGATCAGCGGCAGCCAGTCGGCGGCGAAGTTCGACGACCGCATCCCGAGATGAGTGAGTTGGATCATCACTGCGGCACCTTCGGCGTGGCAGTCCTCGGCGATGGCCGCCAGCCAGGGGACCACCTCGTCGGTGCTCAGGTCGATGTTGCCGAACGCCGCAGGGGAGTCCTTCGATACGACGGCGGATCCGCCCATCATATTCAGCCCGACCCCGCCGCGCGCCTTCTCCCGCAGATAGAGGCGGTAGCGATCCTTCGGCATCGCCAGCTCGGTGTACGCCGGTTCATGAGCCGTGGAGACGATGCGATTGCGCACTGTCAGGGACCCGATTTGGAACGGCTGGAGCAGTGGATCGTGGGACACGGTTCCCCCTTCTTCGCAGGAACGGCTGGAGATAAGTAATCGGTTACCGATTATCTGGTTCAATCTTGGGCTGTCCCCGCTATGCTGTCAATAGTTCTTGCGCAGATCGTGGCGAGCCGGATCAGCGAGACGACTTGTGTGACGACGCTCGGCAGAGAGCGTCTGCAGTGTGAGCGGAGATGAAAGCATGACGATTCCCCAACTCGATCGACCGAAGCCGTCTCCGTCCCTGCGCGAACATGCCCTCCTCGTCATCCGCCATGCGATCACCACAGGTGAGCTCGATGAAAGTCGGATCTAT
Source organism: Brevibacterium sp. (assembly GCF_031179145.1). Lineage (GTDB taxonomy): Bacteria > Actinomycetota > Actinomycetes > Actinomycetales > Brevibacteriaceae > Brevibacterium. The sequence goes on along the minus strand of NZ_JAPSIB010000012.1, from coordinate 115,463 downwards.
TCGGCGGCAGGACTGGCGAAGCAGCTGGGCATGTCATTGAGCCCCGTGCGCGAGGCGATGATGTCGTTGGTGGCCGAGGGCACCGTCGAGGCCGTGCCCAACCGCGGCTTCCGCCTGGTGCCTGTCACGCGTGACGATCTCGAGGAGATCATCCGCATCCGGTCGCTTCTCGCCGTTCCGGCTGCCCAGGAGCTGTGCCGACGAGCGGCGGAGGCCGATAACTCGAACGAGTCCATCGGTGATCAGCTGGCAACGCTGAGACGCTTCGCCACCGAGGCGGTCACCGCCGCCGAAGCCGAGGATCGCGCAGAGTATTTCGCCGCCGACCGCGAGTTCCACGAGCGCCTGCTGGAGTACGGTCTGGGTCCACGGGCCGCAGCGATCAGCCTCCGGCTGCGCGACCAGTCCCGCGTCTTCACGCTCGACGCCGAGGCGCGGAAGATCGATATCCTGTCCGCTCGCGAACTGGTGCAGATCGTCGATCTCATCGAGGCCGACAAGCCCGCCGAGGTGGGCGACCTCGTCGTGCAGAACCTCTACTACTTCAAGCGCACCGAGGCGAATGAGGGGTGAGCGGCGATCAGGCCGGCGATGAAACGACGCTCTGGCCCGAGCTTCCCGGAGGAGTTCCGTCGACCGGTGGTGCATCCGGTGCCGGCTCAGACGTGCCGGGATCCGGCGCGGGCTCCGGCTCAGGTGCCGGCGACGTGCCCGGTTCCTCGGTGTCGGGCGAATCCGCGGGCGGTTCGGGGGATTCGGCAGGGGGTGGCGTCGATGGACTCCGGCCTTCTGGAGCGTCTTCGCTCGGTCCGGGACCGATCCACGGCCCTTCCTGAAGTCCGCCGCGCTCTTCTTCACGGCCGGAATCCTGCGATGCCGGCGTGTGGCTCGGCTCATCGTCCCGGTTCCTGGGCTCGGGGGAGGAACTCTCGGCCTTCGCCTCATCCGACTCGGGCTTCTGAACATCCTTGTCCGTCCCGACGGTCTGATCGGGCTCATCGTTCGGGATCACGGGTGCGGGTTGCTTCTCGCCGGGTGCACTGTCGCTGGGGTCAGGTTCAGCCGGGGCGCTCGGTGAGTCGTCTCCCGTGTGATAACTGGTGTCCTCGGTTTCGGGAGAGGCGAAGGAGAAGCCGAGGAGTGTCGCAGCCAGAACGATCGCCGCAGCTGCCGCCGGAATCAGGACCGGTTTCGGCAGGACTCTCTTCCGCCTCGAAGAGGTGGGCTGCGGGGCTGCTGGCTGCTCGACCGTGACGGTCGGTGCTTCGGTCGTGATTGCCGGTGCCGCAGCGGCACCGACCGGGGCGGCGCTGACAGTGTCGGCCAGCCGTTCGATGACGACCGGGGAGATGAGCAGGGCCGGAACGAGCACTGAGCGACACCGGATGGAGAATTCGTTGATCTGGGCGACGATGGCGCTGCAGTCGGTGCAGTTCTCCAGATGGTCGCGGACCGATCGTCGGCGGGGAGGGCTCATCCTCCCTATGGCGTACTCTGCCAGTCTGCTCCCCGCACTGCGGCACTCCGAGGCCGCCGGGGACGGCTGGAGTGCGAGCCAGGCCTCCTGAAGACCGCGACGTGCACGCACACCGAGCTGGGTCACGGCGGTGGGAGTGATATCAAGGTGAGCGGCGACCGCGCGCGGGGACAGCCGCTCGACCTCCCGCAGCCATAGGATGCGCTGCCAATTGTCCGGCAGTGCGGAGAGTGCGGCGGCTGTGAGGATGGGATCCAGGGCCGCGGCCTCGGCGTGCGCTGCACCGACCTGGCCGGTCGGTGCCGCCTGGCGACCGCTGATCTCCTCCCGCAGGGCCTGCATCAGCCTGGTCGAGAAGTCAGGGCCCCGCTCAGCGCCGCTGGTCAGGGTCTCATCGAGCAGGAGAGTCTTGAGCACGGTGAGGAACGAGTCATCGACCACGGTCCGTGCGACACCGGCGCCGAGAGTGTCCGACGCGACGGTGAGGGCCTGGTCACGGTGGCGGCGATAGAGCTCAGCGAAGGCTCCGGAGGTCCCGGCGTCGATGAGTGACAGCAGGTCTTCGTCTCTGATTTCGGCCAGGTTGTCCCCGGGCTGATGAAGATGCGCGTCCATCCGGTCCTGTTTCGATCGTGATCGTCTGTCTGCCGGAAAGATCCGGCGGCACGGACACCGGCCTCGCGGTCCAGTGGGGGGATTGATCCTGCCGGAGCAAGTGTACTCGACCCAGCTGCTTCGACCATCGCCCCTCCCGCCAAGTGCGCGGAAGGGGCGATGGTCGAAGCAGGCAGACTTCAGGTCCGAGGGGTCACTTCCCGGTCTCGAGCGGCATCGTCTTGGTGTCGATGTCCGGGTTCTCGTCCTGGGTGCGAGCGAGTTCGACGGCTTCCGCCTGGGAGGCCACCGTGGGGAACGAGCCGAGCAGTGGTCGCTGCGCGGATTCCTTCATCAGGCACACCGCGACGAAGGCGATGATCGAGAAGAACATGATGTAGAACGCCGGCATGTAGGAGTTCCCCGTGAGGTCGATGAGCGCCTGGCTGACCAGCGGCGTGGTACCGCCGAACAGCGACACACCGAGGTTGAAGGTCAATCCCATGGCCCCGTAGCGCGAGGCGGTCGGGAACAGCGCCGGCAGCGTGGAGGCCAGGCAGGCGATGTAGAAGGCCGCCGGAAGCGCGACCATGAACAGTGCCACGAGAACCGCCCACATCTGCCCGATCTGCATGATGGCGAAGGCCGGGACGATGAGCACGATCGTCAGTCCCGCCGCGACCAGGAAGACGAACTTGCGTCCGCGCCTGTCGGAGAGACGACCGATGAGGGGCAGGCAGGCGGACATGATGACGAGCACAGGAATGGTGGCCACGGCCGCTTCGATGTTCGAGACCTTCACCGTCTCTTCGAGGTAGGTCGGCATGAAACTGGTCAGCGCATACCCGACTGTCTGCGAACCGGCGACGATGGCGATGCCGATGAGGATCTCTTTCCAGAAATGTCGGATCACCCCGATGAGTCCGTGCCGGGCATAGGGGTCATCGACGTCTTTCGCCGCCTGACCGCTGGACTGTGAGGATTCGAACCCGGGGGTCTCGGGGATCTTCGTCCGGAACCAGATGGCGACGATTCCCAGGGGAATGGCGATGAGGAACGGCACCCTCCAGCCGCCGTCGATCATCGCCGTCTCGCCCCAGACAGCTGTCGCGATCACGCTGGTGATGGCGACGGTGCCGGCGCCGAAGGCGAATCCCAGATACGAACCGACGTCGAGCCACGACGACCAATAGCCGCGATCCTTGTCGGGAGAGAACTCCGAAACGTAAGTCGTGGCTCCGGCGTACTCCCCGCCGGTGGAGAAGCCCTGGATCATTTTGAGCAGATAGAGCGGAATGATCACCCACAGGCCGACCTGTGCGGCGGTGGGAAGCACGCCGATGAGCGCCGTCGAGGTCGCCATCGTCGCCATCGTGAAGAACAGGACCTTCTGGCGCCCGATCTTGTCGCCAAGAGGGCCGAGCACCATTCCGCCGAGAGGACGAACGAGGAAGGAGACGGCGAATCCGAGAAGCGTGACGAGCAGTCCCATCTGCCTGTCCATACCCTCGGTGAACACCGTGGTCATGGTGACGGCGAGGTAGCCGTAGACGCCGAAGTCGAACCATTCCATGAAGTTGCCGACCGTGGTTCCGCCGATCGCGGTCCGGATCGACTTCGGTCTGACGACGATGATGTCGTCGGCTTCGAGCCGCTTCCTCTTCCGTTTGCGGCGGGGGAGCTTGGCGCTCTTCGTCGTCGGTTCGCTGGTGCCGGATGCCACTGCTGATTCCTCACGTTGACTGCGAAACACTCGCCGCATGCTGTCCAGACGGCGAGACAATGTCAAATATCCTTGCGTTACTCGCAAGTAGTGTCAACGGCGCAGGTGGCGCAGGTCACAGTTTCGGTGCACCGAACCAATCTGGTCGGAGACGGCGCAATCCCATAGCCCGCTTTGCCGAGGGAGGTGTCGAGCAAAAAAATCTGCCGTGAGGCAAATCACGGATCAGAGAGGGTGCCCTGAATGAGTCAGTCGTGGTTCTTCGCCACCCGGAACATGGTGACTCCGGAGTCGGCGCTGCCGCGCACGTGACCCGAGGGGCTGGCCGCCACCGCCTGGAGGAAATTGACGGTTTCGGCGGTGATCTCCTCACCGGGGAGGACGTTCGGGATGCCGGGAGGGTAGGCGGCCAGGGAGCTGACGCTGATGCGGCCGACCGCCTCGGCGGCGGGGACCAGTTCGGACTCCGAGAAGAAGGCATCGCGCGGAAGCATGACGAGGTCTCCCGCCTGCGGCAGCGCCGGGATCTCCGGCGCGGTCGATCCCTGCGTCGCAGCGGACTTGTCCCACGTCAGCGCTGCCGCCGCGGCAGACTCTCCCTGCTCGCGGCGGATCTGGTCGAGGGCGGTCAGGAGGCGGGTGATCTCAGGTGACTTGCCCAGGCCGATGAGGACGACGATCGTGGTGGCCGTTGCCATCTCCACGAAGATCCCGAAGTCCTGGGCCAGGCGCTTGCGCACGGCATGGCCGTCGAGCCCGGTGGCGGTGATGTCGATGGGCAGCCGGAATGGATCGATGTCGATGACGTCACTGAAGTTCATGAAGTCGCCGGAGAGCAGGTGATAGTGCTCGCTGCCTTCGATCTGGGCCCGCAGGTGGCGGATGTTGTCGAGGGAGTCCGCGATCTCGTCATGCGAATCGACGAGCTCTCGGCGGGCGATGTCGATCGAGGCCATGAGGTGAGCGTTCTCGCTGGTCGAGGCCGTCATCATGAAGGCGCGCTCGAGGGCCGGCTCGATGCGATCGGCGAACTCGGTGTCGCCGAGGTGCAGGAGAGCGGACTGGGTGAAGGACCCGGCCAGCTTGTGGGTGCTCATGATGACGACGTCGGCTCCCTCGGTGACGGGAGAGGCCGGCAGGTCGGGGTGGAAACCGAAGTGGGCGCCCCAGGCGGCGTCGACGATGAGGAATGCGCCGGCTTCGTGCGCCACGTCGGCGAGGGCTCTGACGTCGGCCACCGCGCCGAAGTAGCTCGGGGTCACCAGATAGACCGCGGTGACCTCTTCGGGATGGGCGGCGATCGCGCTTCGCAGGGAATCCGGAGTGACGCCGTGGGCGATGCCGTTGATCTCGTCGACGCTGGGGGAGACGAATCCGGGATGGAGGCCGGCGAGCACGATGCCGTCGATGAAGCTCGAATGGGCGCTGCGCTGGGTCACGACCCCGGTGCCCAGGGTGCCGACGGCCAGGGCGGCCATCCGGTTCCCCTGGGACGAGCCGTTGGTGAGGAACCAGGTGCGCCGGGCGCCCCAGGCCTCGGCGGCCAGCTGCAGTGCCTCGTCCTTCGGGGTGTCGACCCCCAGGTCGATGCCGTCGAAGAGCGGGGGGATGTCCAGGGCGAGCATGTCGTCGCCGAAGTAGTCGGCGAGGCCGGCAGAGACACCGCTGTCGGTGCCCGCATGACCAGGGGTGCAGAGGAACTGCGAATCGCGCGCCGCGGCAGCGCGCAACGCGTCCGCGTAGGGGGCGCGTGAGGCCCCCACCGGGCGGGAGGTGTGGGATTCCGAGGGGTCGGACGGGGAAGGCATGGGAAAGTCCTGGTGCACAGTCATGCCTTCAGACTAGAGAAGACGCCCTTGCCGCAGAACAGCAAGTTTCCTACAGTGATGAATACTCACTATTCAGCTGCTGCACGGAGGATCATGGAAGCTCTCGATACTCGCGGCCTGTTGGCATTGACCGCGATCGCCGAGTCCGGCTCCGTCTCCGCCGCCGCGGCCGCTCTCGGGTGGAGCCAGCCCACCGTCAACCATCACCTGCGCAACCTCGAGCGCCACCTCGGCGGCACCTTGATCGAGAAGAGTCCGCGCGGGTCACAGCCCACGGCTGTCGGGAACCTCGTCGTGTCCCGGGCGGTCGAGATCCTCGGTCTGTGCGAGCGCCTCGGCGATGAGGTCGCGCTGTGGAGAGAGGCGCAGGCGGTGCCGGTGAGAATCGGCGCCGTGCCCACTGTCGGTGCACGCGTGATCCCGAAGCTCCACCATCAGCTGCAGAGGAGGCCCCGCTGGAAGGTTCCCGACGAGCCCGATGAGACAGGCAGATCCGGCGTCGTCGCCGCACTCGATGTGACGATGGACGAGCACGCGAAGCTGGTGGCGAGGTTGGAGTCCGGGGAGCTCGACCTCGCGCTGCTCGTATCGACCGACGTCGACCGCGCGTGGATCCCGGCCACCCTGACGGCCCGGCACCTCTACTCCGAGCAGCTCTTCCTCTGCGTGCCGAGGTCCGTGGGGCCGGTCCCGATCGACGAGCACGGGCTGCCGGACTTCACCGCCGTCCACGCCCAGACCTGGGCGTTCAGCATCGATCCCGGGGACGCCATCGACGAGGTGGTCCGGTCCTTCTGCCTGGCCGCCGGCTTCGAGCCCCGCGTCGGCATGCGGATGGACGACTACGCGGCGATCATCCGGATGATCGCCGCCGGCCTGGCGGTCGCGATGATCCCCGAGTCCTCCCTGCCCGACGACTCCGCGATCGACGTCATTCCCATGCCCCTGAGCGCCTGCCGCCGCGACGTGCTCCTCGTGTCCCGGCGGCAGACGCCCGGCGCGCGGGCTCAGGCGAGGAGGCGTGACCCGATCGTCGCCGCCCACGATGCCGCCATCGCCGAGGTGATCGCCGACGTCGGCGCCGTCACCGCGCAGTGGCGCTGACGCGGTGGCGCGGGACTCGTGGTCACGTTGATTTGGTGGTCACAGAACCGAGCCGGAAGCGGCTCATTGCGGGGTTCTCCCTCAGGTCTGTGACCACCAAATCCGCCCTGGGGCGTTCACGCGCGAGTCAGCCCGCGGCGGCCGTCAGCGAGCAGGCGCTCTTCGCCTGCTGCTGGTACCCGGAGAGGAACTCGCCGAGGCGGTCGATCGCCTCGCTGAGCACCTCGGTCGAGGGGAGGGTGACGAGCCGGAAGTGGTCCGGGCGCGACCAGTTGAAGGCGGTGCCGTGGGAGATGAGGATCTTCTGCTCGCGCAGCAGGTCGAGGGCGAACTGCTCGTCGTCGACGATCCCGAACTTCTCGACGTCGAGCTTCGCGAACAGGTAGAGAGCGCCGTCGGCACGGTTGGCCGAGACGCCGTCGATGGCGTTGAGGCCTGCATGCGCGAGCTCCATCTGCGCACCCAGCCGACCCTGCGGCAGGACCAGGTCCTCGATCGACTGCTTCCCGCCGAGGGCCGCCTGGATGGCGTACTGAGCGGGCACGTTCGCGCACATGCGCATGTTCGCCAGCAGGGTGATGCCCTCGAGGTAGCTGCGGGCCGCAGTCAGGGGCCCGGTGATCGCGAGCCAGCCCGAGCGGTAGCCCGCGATCCGGTAGGCCTTGGACAGTCCCGAGAATGTCAGGCACAGGACGTCGTCGCCGGTGAGGGTGGCCATGTTGACCATCTCGACGCCGTTGTAGGTGATCTTCTCGTAGATCTCGTCGGCGAAGACCATCAGCCCGTGACGAGCGGCGATGTCGGCGATCGCCTGGAGCGTCTCCTTCGGGTAGACCGCGCCGGTCGGGTTGTTCGGGTTGATGACGACGATGCCGCGGGTGCGGTCGGTGATCCGCGCCTCCAGATCCTCGAGGTCCGGCAGCCAGCCGTTCTCGTCGTCGCACCGGTAATGGACGGGAGTCCCGCCGGACAGCGCCACCGAGGCGGTCCACAGCGGGTAGTCGGGAGTCGGGACGAGGATCTCGTCGCCCGGGTTGCACAGGGCCTGCAGGGACAGGGTGATGAGCTCGCTGACCCCGTTGCCGAGGAACACCTCCTGGGGATCGAGATTCGTGATCCCCCGGGTCTCGTAGTACTGGACGACGGCGCGGCGACCGGAGAGGATGCCGCGCGAATCCGAGTAGCCCCGCGCTTCGGGCAGCTGCTTGACCATGTCGACGACGATGGCCTCCGGGGCTTCGAAGCCGAAGGGTGCGGGGTTGCCGATGTTGAGCTTGAGGATGGAGTGGCCCGCCGCCTCCATGGCCTCCGCCTCTTCGAGGACGGGTCCCCGAATGTCGTAGAGAACGTTGGCCAATTTGGAGGACTGCCTGAACATGGGAATCGTGGGACCTTTCGTGACGGTGCTTCCGATCTCTACGCTATGTTCTGCTCCGAGCCGGTCCCAAGCTGTGAGAGGCACGTTTCGGAGACCTTTGTCCCCCGGGCGACGCGGATTTGCCGCATTGCATCGATGACTGTCAATATAGAAGCATGTCGAATCAGTCTTCCGTGTCACAACTGACCTCTGCCTCCGCACCTGCCGGCCCGAAGCGGCTGTCCACCCTCGACAAGTGGCTGCCCGCCTGGATCGGGCTGGCGATGGTCGCCGGACTGCTCGTGGGGCGGTTCGTTCCAGCAGTGTCCGAGCTGCTGGGCCGGATGGAGGTCGGCGGCATCTCGGTGCCCATCGGCCTGGGTCTGCTGGTGATGATGTACCCCGTGCTCGCGAAGGTTCGCTACGACAAGGTCGCCGCGGTCACCGGTGACAAGAAGCTCCTCATCTCCTCGCTGGTCCTCAACTGGCTGGCCGGTCCCGCGGTCATGTTCGCCCTCGCCTGGCTGTTCCTGCCCGACCTCCCGGAATTCCGCACCGGACTCATCATCGTCGGTCTGGCCCGCTGCATCGCCATGGTCGTGATCTGGAACGACCTCGCCTGCGGTGACCGCGAAGCGACCGCGGTGCTGGTGGCGATCAACTCCGTGTTCCAAGTGGTGATGTTCTCCGTGCTGGGCTGGTTCTACCTCACCGTGCTGCCCGGTTGGCTCGGCCTCGACACTCAGGGCCTGGAGGTGTCTGTGTGGCAGATCGCACTCAACGTCCTCGTGTTCCTCGGCGTGCCGCTGATCGCCGGGTTCGCCTCCCGCTGGATCGGTGAGAAGCGCCAGGGCCGGGAGTGGTACGAGGAGAAGTTCCTGCCCGTGATCGGCCCCTGGGCGCTCTACGGGCTGCTGTTCACGATCGTCCTGCTCTTCGCCCTCCAGGGCGACGCGATCATCGCCAATCCGCTCGACGTCGCGCGGATCGCACTGCCCCTGCTCGTCTACTTCGGACTCATGTGGTTCGCCGGCCTCCTGCTCGGGCGCGGAATCGGACTCGGCTATGCCCGCTCGACGACGCTGGCCTTCACCGCAGCCGGCAACAACTTCGAACTCGCGATCGCCGTCGCGATCGGCACCTTCGGAGCCACCAGCGGCCAGGCCCTGGCCGGGGTCGTCGGCCCGCTCATCGAGGTGCCGGTGCTCGTCGGCCTCGTCTACGTCTCCCTGTGGGCCGCGCGCCGCTGGTTCCACACCGATCCCTTCAGGAGCGAAACGGCTCCCTTCACGAGCGAAACGGCGACACGATGAAGGAAACCGCTGCCGACTCGGTCGCTGCTGAGTGCCTGCCGACTCCCTCCTCGGCGATCGACTCCGAGGCTGCGGTCGCGCTCGCCGGAGTCCTCAAGGCGCTCGCGGATCCCCTTCGCCTGCGGATGCTCTCCGCGATCGCCGCGAACCCGCGCGGTGAGGCGTGTGTGTGCGATCTGTCGGCGCTCGCCGATGTCTCTCAGCCGACCGTCTCGCACCATCTCAAGAAGCTCAGGGAAGCAGGTCTGCTCGATGCGGACCGGCGTGGAACCTGGGTGTGGTACCGAATTCCCGAGTCACGGCGCAGCGCCGTGTCCGAGCTGCTAGCATCACGATTTCAGGAGCCGAGCAATGGCTGACACCATGACCCCCACCGTCCTCTTCGTCTGCATCCACAATGCTGGCCGGTCCCAAATGGCCGCAGGCTTCCTGCGCCACTTGGCCGGTGACGCCATCGAGGTGCGCTCGGCCGGGTCCATGCCTGCGGAGCAGATCAACCCCGTTGCCGTCGAGGCGATGCGAGAGGTGGGCGTCGACATCACCGATGAGCAGCCGAAGGTTCTCACCACCGATGCCGTGCAGGCCTCCGACGTGGTCATCACGATGGGGTGCGGCGATGCCTGCCCGATCTTCCCGGGCAAGCGCTACGAGGATTGGCAGCTCGACGACCCGGCGGGTCAGGGTCTCGACGCCGTTCGTCCCATCCGCGATGACATCAGGGTCCGCATCGAGGGACTCATCGAGGAGCTGCTCGGTTCACGGTGAGCCGAGGGCCGCGAATCACAGTCCGAGGACTTTGAAGATGAACAGAGCGACCGCGCCGAGGAGCGCCACCGAGTTGAAGAGGATGTGCGTGCCCAGGACGAACCAGAGATTCCTCGTCCAGAGGTAGAGGACATTCATCAGCAGCCCGATGACCATATAGGGGATGGTGGCCGGAAGGCTTCCCCCGAACGCCCAGATGTGCATCGCGCCGAACAGGAACGAATTCACAAGGACAAGGATGACCTGCAGGAACAGGCCACGATTCCACACCGGAATCTTGGCCAGCAGGGTGTGGCGGAAGACCGTGTCCTCGACGAACGCGACGAAGACCGGACTGGTCGTGGCCAGAAAGCCGACGACGAGAGTGAGCCATGAAGTCGCGTCCTGCAGCTCGATCGTGGCGGTCACAGGTGTGAGCGGCCCCGCCGTGAACAGCTCTCCGAACGGCAGTCTGACGAGGAACAGGACGAGATGCAGTCCGATGAAACAGCCGAGGACGATCAGCAGGTTCTTCCCGAGGTGGCTGCGGAAGGCCGCCCAATGCCGGTGCAGCAGCGGGCGATAGACGAGGAACAAGACGACGCTGAGCGCGGCAGGCACCGCAAAGCTCACAATCGTCATGATGAGCTCACTGGTGTCGACGAAGAAGTTGAAGGCCAGGAAGAGCAGGAACCCGAGCAGCACACCCAGCGCCGCGCAGTCCCGCCGATTCAGCGGCTGCTCGTCGCGGAAGTCTTCGGCGCGAGCCGTCGACAGCGCTGATGTTCGTGCGGCTGACGATCGTGAAGTCATGCTCGGTCACCTCGGAGCATCGCGTAGATGAGTGTCGCCAGGGGAAGTGTCAGGGGATGCATGCCATTACCCTAAACCACCCCCGGTCAGGGCCTGCTTCCACGACAGCTTCGGCCCCGACCGCAGGATGGAGCGTTCGAAGATCCGGGTGGCGAGCAGCAGGGCGCCCAGAGTGGTGACGGCGAGGATGAGCAGGGACACCAGCGGCTCCCACCATTCGATCGTGCCGAGGAAGACTCGCATCGGGACCGCGACCGCGGCCGAGAACGGAATGTAGGACATCACCGCCATCACCGATTCGTTGTCGGAGAACATGATGACCGCCATGTAGGGCAGGAAGATCGTCATCATGATCGGCGTGGCCGTCGATCCCAGATCCTCGGTGCGCGAGACCATCGACGCGGCAGCCGCGTAGAGTGCCGCGACCATGACGAAGCCGATGACGAAGAGCGGGACGAACCAGGCGATCGGCTCAGCGATCTTCCCGAGTACGAGGTCGTTTCCGCTGATCGCGGCCCCGACGAGGACGGCGACGGCGGTGAGAGCGATCTGGCCGAAGGCGAGGACCGTGCAGGCGATGACCTTGCCGAACATCAGGGCGCGCGCGGAGGTGGACGCGAGCAGGATCTCGACGATCCGGGACTGCTTCTCCTCCACCACGGACGAGGCGATCGTCGAGCCGAAGGTCACCGCCGACATGAAGAACACCAGCCCCAGGCCCAGGCCCATCAGCGAGGTCAGGCCCGGGTCGGGCGCATCGGGATCGAGGATCTCGACGGTCGGCACCTGGCTGAGTGCGCTGACGATCGAATCCGGTGCCGAGCGCTGGGCGATGACTCTCAGGCCGACGGGCGACTCGGAGTCATCGACGACCGCTGCCGCGACCTTGTCGCTTCTCACCAGCTCTTTCGCCTCGGCGACGCTGCCGACGTCGACGGGTTCGACATCGTCGATGCCCTCGACCGCTTGTGTGCCCGCCGAGGTGACCGCCACCTTGTCCGTCGAGGAGAACAGGGAGGGAAGCGTCCCGGAGAAGGCGACGAGGGCGCCGAAGAGGACGATGCTCAGGATCGTCGAGATCATGAAGGCCTTCGATCTCAGGCGCACCATGATCTCCCGTTCGATGACAAGACCCATTGCCGCCATGAGGCCGGCGCGGGCTACGGTCATCGTGGGGTTCGGCTGCGTGGCCGGGGTCTGTTTCGTCTGCGCGGTCATGACTGCGTGACCTCCTGGAAGAGACGGTTGAGGGGGAGGTGATGGGGAGCGAAGGAGGAGACGGATCCGCGGGTCAGAGCCTCACGCAGCACCGCCTCGGCGGCGTCGGAGCCCGCGGCGGCGAAGCGCACCCAGCTGCCGTCGAGCTCGATGACGTCGACGTCGGGGACGGTCCGCACCCAGGCCATATCGGCATGGCCCTCCACGGTCCACTCCGGTCGGCTCCGCAGGCGGCGGAGTTCGTCGGTGGTGCCGGTGGCGACGAGCCGACCGCGGTTGATGATGACGAGGTCGTCGACGAGGCGTTCGACCAGGTCGAGCTGATGACTGGAGAAGAGAACCGGGGCACCGGTCGCGGCAACCCCCTTGAGAACGTCGAGGGTGCGTTCGACCGCAGCGGGGTCGAGGCCGGAGAACGGCTCGTCGAGGACGAGGGCCTGCGGCTCATGGATGAGGGCCGCCGCGATCTGGACCTTCTGCTGGTTGCCGAGGCTGACTGATTCCAGGGTGTCGGTCGGTTCGCCGTTCAAGTCGAGCCGCTCGAGCAGCTCGAGTCCGCGCCTGCGCGCCGTGGTGCGGCTGAGCCCGTGGAAGCGGGCGAGGTAGATGAGCTGATCGATGATCGGCATCTTGGGGTAGAGGCCGCGTTCCTCGGGCATGTAGCCGATCGCGCTGCGGTGCGCGGGCGTGATGTCGTGGCCGTCGACGGTGATGCGCCCCGAGTCCGCGGCGAGGACGCCGAGGATGATCCGCATCGTCGTCGTCTTGCCCGAGCCGTTGGAGCCGACGAACCCTGTCATCCGGCCCGCGCCGATCGTGAAGCTGAGGTCGTGCAGGACCGTCGTTGAGCCGAAGCTGCGTGTGATGCTGTCCAGGGTGATCATGCATCCACGCTATGCGCGGGCCGATGGGAACGCCTCAGCCGCACGGCCTATTTCGACCTCAGCAGTGCGGACGAGTCAGCGCCTCGCGCGCGTCTTCGACGGGCTCGAGTCGGCGTCCTGCGCCTGAGGCCTGACGATTCCATTCTCGTACGCCCAGATCACGGCATGGGTGCGGTCGCGAATCTCGAGCTTGGTGAGCAGGTTCGACACATGAGTCTTCACGGTCGCCTCGCCCAGGAAGAGCTCCGTCGCGATCTCCGAGTTGCTCAGACCCGAGGCCACGAGGTGGAGGACCTCGACCTCACGGTCGGTGAGCAGGTCGAACTTCGGATCCGGCGGCGCCGCGGCCTCGGGCGTCCGAACGGATCGTTCGATCACCCTCTTCGTCACCTCGGGGGACAGCAGACCGTCTCCGTTGGCCAGGGCCGTGACCGCGGCGATGAGCTGTTCCGCCTCGGCGGTCTTGAGGAGAAAGCCGCCGGCTCCGGCGGACAGGGCGCGGAACAGGAAGTCGTCGCGGTCGAAGGTCGTGAGCATGAGAACGGCCCCGGCGGCGCCGCGGCGCACGATCTCGGCCGTGGCGACGAGCCCATCCATGACGGGCATCTGGACATCCATGCAGATGACGTCGGGGGAGAGCGCGAGCGCCTGGTCGATCGCCTGCTGCCCGTTCTCGGCCTCGCCGACGACGGCGATGCCGTCCTCGCTTTCGAGAATTGTGCGGAAGCCGGTGCGGACCATGGACTGGTCGTCGACGAGGAGGACTCGGATCATGGTTGGTGTCCTTCGGTTCGATTCGTCGGGTTGGTGGTGGAGGGGGCGGCGGACGCGGATGCGGCGGGTGAAGGGCTGCCGGCGTTCACCTCGGCGCTCACGCGGGGGTAGGGGATGCTCGCACTGACCAGCCAGCCGCCGCGCGATTTCGGACCCGCGCGCAGAGTGCCGTCAAGCGCGGTGATGCGCTCACGCATTCCGATGATGCCCATGCCGGTTCCCTTCGACGGCTGCGCTCTCCCGGCTGAGCCGGAGTCGCTGATCTCGACCTCGACCGCCCGGTCTCCGTAGCGCAGCCGCACCTGGACCTCGGCGTGCGGGTCCGCGTACCGCTGGCTGTTGGTCAGCGATTCCTGCACGATGCGGAAGATCGAGGTTTCCGTGACCGGTGACAGACAGCGAGGTTCACCGATCGTGGTCAGCTCGACCGTCCGGCCGGTCGCTTGTGCGGCGGCGATGAGTTCGGGAAGGTCGCCGAGGCAGGGGACCCGGTGTGCGTCACCGCGCTGCCCCATCGCGGAGACGCTCGCGCTCGCCGAGTCACCCCTGGAAGCGGAGTCCTTGCCGCTCGGGGAGTCACCGCCGGACGCGGGGCCACTGGGATCGCCGGGCGTGGTCGGATCTTCGCTCGGCTCCGCGTCGCCGGTGCCCGGCTCGCGCAGGGTGTAGACGAGGGTGCGGAGCTCGTCGATGGTCTGCCGGGTCGAGTTCTCGATGATCTTGAGGGACTCGCCGGCCTTCGCAGGGTTCTTCTCCAGGCTCCTCCGGGCGGCGGCCGCGTGGATCCCGACTCCGGCGATGTGGTGGGCGACGCCGTCGTGGAGCTCACGGGCGATGCGGACCCGCTCGAGGTCGAGGGCCTGTTGAGCGAGCTGGCGCTCCTGCGCGTGAACTTCCTCGTTGGCCCGTCTCAGGTCGTTGACGAGCCGCCGCTGATTCCACGCCCGGTCACCGAAGATCCACGCGCCGCCGAAGAACGCGATGTTGATGAGGAACGCGACGCCGACGCTGGCGGCGTACTGCAGGACGGTCATCGTGTCCGTGTCGTTGAACTGGATGACCATTCCGATGATGAACAGGACGAACATCGCGATGTAGAGGAAGACGCGGGAGACGAAGGCGGCTCGACGGTCGATCTGCCAGGCGCCGATCGAGTAGATGCCCATGAACACGATGATCTGGGAGACGCCGGGCTCCATCGCGCTGAAGATCATCGCGATGCCGTAGATGATCGACTGGATCCAGGCCACCAGGCTCGGGAAGCGGCGGCGGCAGAGCAGCGGCAGTGAGATGAGGACGGAGGTGAGGCACGTGACCCACAGGGGAGCTTCGAACGGCCAGTTGCCGGCAGTGAAGTAGAGGACGGCGAAGACCACCGAGGACAGGGCGAGGCCGAACGTCAGGTACCAGTCGCTGCGGTGGACGCGGCGCTCGTCTTCGGTGGGGATGGCCGGGTCCTGAGCCTGTTCCAGGAGGGAGCTCGAGGCTGCCGTGTTCTCTGCCATCCCATCAGCTTAGACAGTGGCGGCGGCCGACCACATCCACCTGCAGGGGGAAAGGCACCGTCGGTCGCTGTGGCCGGTAGTATGTCCTGGGCCCTGCGGACGGACCGCGCCCTGCCGGCGGAGTTCGCCGAGCATGAACGCGATGCGAAGATAAGAGGTGGTTGTGAGCGCAGGCGATGTCTTCACGGATCTGGGTTTCATCAGTCTTCTGCTGCTGATCGGAACGCTGCTGCGGGCGAAGGTCCGCGCCCTCCAGGCACTGTTCCTCCCCGCGAGTCTCATCGCCGGGATCCTCGGCCTGGTGTTCGGGCCCAACGGTCTGGGGTGGATCCCCTTCTCGGAGAGCCTGAGCGGGTACTCGGGCATCCTCATCGCCATTGTCTTCGCCGCATTGCCATTCACCTCGCAGCTCGACGGCTTCGCGAAGGCCGCCAAGCACGTCGCCACGACATGGGCGCTGTCCCAATCGATCGTGCTCCTGCAATGGGGTCTCGGACTCCTCTTCTCCCTGTCCGTCATCGCTCTGATCTTCGTCAACCTCGACATCCCCGACGGATTCGGGCTGATGCTGGCCGCCGGGTTCATGGGAGGACACGGCACCGCGGCGGCCTTGGCCGAGGTCTTCGGCGACCAATGGCCGGCCGCGCAGTCCCTGGGCATGACGGCGGCCACGCTCGGGATCGTCGTCTCCGTGATCGGAGGCATCCTGCTGATCAAACTCGAATCGCAGCGCGGCGGGACCGCATACCTGCGCAGCTTCGCCGACCTGCCCACCCCGATGCGGACCGGGATCGTCCCCGAAGAGCGGCGTGAGTCGGTGGGAGACGCTCCCGTGTCGTCGATGTCGATCGACCCGCTCATCTACCACGCCGGACTCGTCATCGGGATCGGCGGCGTCTCCGCCTTGGTCGCGACGAGGCTGGGAGAGTGGCTGGGCGGGCTGAGCATTCCCACGTTCTCTGTGTCATTCCTCATCGGCTTCGCAGTCCTCTTCCTGCTCAGAGCCCTGCGGGTGTGGCAGAACTTCGACCCGAGGCTCATCGAACGGACGTCCGGATCGGCGACCGACCTCCTCGTCGCCTTCGGCATCGCAGCGATCGACCCCGCCGTCGTCGTCGACTACGCTGCTCCGCTGGCTCTGCTGCTTGCCTTCGGGGCACTGGTCGTCCTTGCCTTCTACTTCTTCGTCGCCAAGCGCGGATTCTCCGATCACCCCGTCGAGCAGTCGCTCTTCCTCTGGGGCTGGAACACGGGAACCGTGGCCATGGGCATCGCCCTGCTGCGGATCGTTGACCCGAACATGAAGTCGAAGACGCTCGACTACTACGGGATCGCCTACGTCCCGATCGGCTTCGTCGACATCGCCACCATCGCCCTGCTGCCCGTGCTGGTCATGAGCGGCGCCGCTTGGCCGACCGCGCTGGTGCTCGTCGGAGTCGGTCTGGCCCTGCTGCTGGGGCGGTTCGTGCTCACTCCTCGTCGCGCGCGGTCAGTTTCCCCGAGGCGGCGCGGCTCATCCAACCGAACAACGTCGCACGCTCCGCAGGGATGAGGGAGTGCGATTCGGTCGGTTCCCGGCGGCTCAATCCTGTGCCGTCTTGGGGCACCGGTCGATGCCGGTGACGGCGTCGACCGCCCGGATCAGGCCCAGATGGCTGAAGGCCTGTGGGAAGTTGCCGGCCAATCGACCACCTGCCTCGTCGTACTCCTCGGAGAGAAGACCGAGGTCGGTGGCGTAGCCGGCGGTCCGATCGAGGAGCGCCTCGGCCTCCGCCTGACGGCCGGAGAGAGCGTACTGCTCGATCAGCCAGAACGTGCACATGAGGAAGGAGTACTCATGTCCGGGGAGACCGTCGAGGCCTGATTCGGTCCGATACCGGCGGACCATTCCGGCGCTGTCGACCAGGTCCTGTTCGATCGTGGCCACGGTTCCGAGCATCGCTGGATCGTCGGGCCTGACGAGTCCGGTGAAGGGCAGCTGCAGGAGTGAGGCGTCGGCCTCCTGATTGGAGTAGGTCTGTGTGAAGGAGTTGAGATCGGGGTCGAAGCCGTGGTCGAAGATCTCATCGCGCAGACGGGTGCGCAGCTCCCGCCATTTCCGCACCGGTCCCGGCAGCCCGTGCTCCTCGACCGCGCGCACACCTTGATCGAATGCGGCGAACATCATCGCCCGGCCATGGGTGAAGAAGTCGGCTTTGCCGCGCATCTCCCAGATCCCATGGCCCTTCCGGTTGAAGTTGTGCTCGAGGAAGGTCAGCAGGTTCTTCTGCAGAGCCCACGAGTACTCGTCCTCCTTCTTGCCGGCGTCGCGCAGCGCCGCGAGTGCGATCATCACCTCACCGACCACGTCGGCCTGATACTGGCGATGTGCGCCGTTTCCGATGCGCACCGGCCGGGAACCGGCATAGCCGCCGAGGTGGTCCAGCTCGTGTTCGGGAAGCTGGCGTTCACCGGCGACGCCGTACATGATCTGCACATCGTCGGGGTCGCCCGCCACTGCGCGCAGCAGCCAGTTGCGCCAGTGCAGAGCCCCGTCCGTGAACCCATGTGAGATCAAGGTGTCGATCGTCAGCGAAGCGTCACGCAGCCAGGTGAACCGGTAGTCCCAGTTCCGCTCGCCGCCGAACTCCTCCGGCAGCGAGGTGGTGGGCGCGGCGACGATTCCCCCGGTCGCACTGTTGGTCAGGGCCCGCAGCACCAGCAGTGACCGCAGGACGAGACCGTCGTGCTTGTGCCGGACCTCGACCTTCTCCGACCAGTTCTGCCAGTACCCGATGGTCTGGTCGAGGGCCCGGCGAGGCTCGGCGGGTTCCGGGAGCTGGTGGTAGGACGGATGCCAGGTCAGCACCCAGTCGAGGGACTCGCCGGCGCCGAGTTCGAACGCTCCGATCAGACGATCGGGGACGGCTCCTTGGAAGGAGTCGGGGCGGCCCTGCTCGTCCTGGTCGGTGCGAACGTGCGGGTTGTCGGACGGCCCGCCGTCGACGGCCGCGTCGTCGAGGTCGGAGCTGCCGTCATCGTCGGGATAGGCGTCGCTTGCGCAGTCGGCGTCCGAGGGGTCGGCGCAGTTGTGGCGTTCCTGCCAGGCTCTGTCCGGGTGCAGTTCGGGACCGGTGAGGAGCAGGGCGTTGGGTCCGGAGACCGACAGCAGGCCCGATCTCCCGGAGTCGTCGAGGCGGACCTTGCGAGTCCAGGGTTTGGCCCGGTTGTAGTCGAAGCGAATCCGCAGATCGTGCTCGACCGAGACCGTGCCCTCGAGGCACTTGACGCTGCGGATGAGGTCCGAGTTCTCGCCGCTGAGGGGAAGGAAGTCGAGAACCTGGAGCCGACCGGTCGGTGTCTGCCACACCGTCTCGACGACGAACGTGCGATCGAGGTACCGGCGCGAGACGACTTCGCCGTCGACGGCGCGCAGCAGCCAGCGTCCGTCGTCTTCAGTGCCGAGCAGGGCGGAGAACACGGCCGGGGAGTCGAACCTCGGCAGGCAGAGCCAGTCGACGCTTCCGTCCCGGGACAGCAGAGGCCCGGTCCGCAGATCCGAGAGGAGGGCATAGTCTTCGAGCGGAGTGCTTTCGGTGCATCGGTCTCCCATCCGTCGAATCTAACAGATGTGGTGACACTGGCGAAGGGAGGGACCCCGCGTCCGATTCCGTGGGCGCGCGGCCGGTTCACCGAGGCACCGGCGGGTGGCCCGGTCCCCTCGAAATCGAAATTCTTCCCTTGTAGGGTGTGCCCATGACAGCCATATCGAACCTCGTCATCCTCGGCGCGACCGGGGATCTGACCTCACGACTGCTGCTGCCCGGCCTCGGAACCCTGCTGACGGATCGTCCCGACACACGGGTGAGTGTCATCGGCTCGTCACAGAGAGCGAACGACTCCTGGCCGCAGACCGTCGCCGAGGCGTTCGCCTCCGTCGATGCCGCCGGCCCCGCGGTCGACCACGTCACGAACACGACGAAGTACGTGCAGTGCGACGTGACGAAGAAGGCCGACATGGAGAAGCTGCTCGGCTCACTCGAGGGACAGACCTGCCTGTACTTCGCGCTCCCGCCGTCGGTGACCATCAAGTCCCTGGACGTTCTGGCCGATCTCGAGCTTCCTCAGGGCCTGCTGCTGGCGCTGGAGAAGCCGATCGGCACCGACTTCGGGTCGGCGCGGGAGCTCAATCTGCTCGCCTCCCGCCTGCTCCCGGAAGACCAGATCTTCCGGGTCGATCACTTCCTCGGAATGCCGGCGGTCCTCAACTTCCTCGGCATGCGCTTCGCCAACCGCATCTTCGAACCGCTCCTCAACCGGGACCACGTCGAATCGATCGAGATCGTCTTCGACGAGACCCTCGGACTGGAGGGCCGAGCGGGGTTCTACGACCCCACCGGTGCCACTCGTGACATGATCCAGTCGCATCTCCTCCAGGTGATGGCGCTGATGATGATGGATCCTCCCGCGCGCTTCGACCATGTGGAGCTGCCCGCACTGACCACCCACATCCTTCGGGCGACCAAGATCTGGGGCGAGGATCCCGCTGCCTCCATCGTTCGCGGCCGCTACACGGCGGGGACAGTCGGCAGTGTGAGCCTGCCCGACTACATCGCCGAAGAGGGAGTCGATCCCACCAATGAGACAGAGACCTTCGTCCAGGTGAAGCTCGAGGTCGACACCTGGCGATGGAACGGGGTCCCGGTGACCCTGCGATCAGGAAAGGCGATCGGCAAGCCGCGGCAGGAGATCGCCGTGAAGTTCCGGCAGCCTCCGCACGAGTATCCGCAGTTCCCGCGGGATGGGGATGTGCCCGAGAACATCCTGCGGCTGAAGTTCGAAGAGGATCAGGTTCTGCTCGAGCTGAATATGGGCGGGCCGTTCGACTCGCGTGGAATGACGCGGGTGACTGCGCAGACGGACACAGCCGAACCGGAGCTGTCGGCGTACGGAAGCGTCCTGCGCGGAATCCTCGATGGAGACCCGACGTTGACCGTGCGCGGGGACGCCGCGGAAGAGGGGTGGCGGATCACCGAGGAGATCCTCGCGTCCTTCACCGACGGCTCCGTTCCCCTGCGCGACTATGTCGCCGGCAGCTCAGGGCCCGTGTGACGGTGTTTCCTCGGGAGCTGTGACCAGTCGGGCACGACCCGTCCCGGCACTTTCCGCGGTGCGGATTGCGTTCACGTAACATTCAGCCAATCGGGCGGAGCCCTGACGTAGCATGGGGCAATGACGACGAACCCCGGATACGCCGAGCCCCAGGTGCGCAACCGAGACTCGGACGAACCACGCAGCGCAAGCGCTCCCATCTACACCGCCGCCGTTGAGAATATCGGCGGAACCTCGGGGGAGGTGCGGGTCAGGGACGGGCAGAAGCTCGCCACGGCCCCGACGTCCCACACCGAGCGGGGCAACAACCCCGAGCAGTTCCTCGCGATGGCGTGGAGCACCTGCCTCGGCGAGACTCTCAAGGTGGTGCTGGCCGTCGCCGAGATCGACGCGCTGTCTCGAGTGAGGGTCGAAGTCGAGTTGCACAAGGAGAAGACGGGCGGGTACTACTTCGTTCCCCGCGCCTACATCTCCATCGACGGCCTCTCCACCGAGGAGATGGAGAAGTACGCGGGACGTGCCCATGCGCGCTGCCCGATCTCCAAGCTGCTCAAGGGCCAGGGCACACCGATCGTCGAGGTCGAGACGTACAAGAACCCCGACAACTTCGAACTCAGCTGACCGGATTCAGCCCTCACCGGATTCAGCCCTCACCGGGGCAGCCGGCGCTCACCTCACTGACCGCCTCAGCTGCCGGCCGCCTCGGCGGCGATCCGCCTCAGCAGCTCGGCCGCGGCCGTGGGCCGGACCAGCCAACCCCAGTGCGATGAGTCGAGTGTGTGGACCCGGTAGGGATTGTCGGGCATGAGCTCGTCGGCCTCGCGGATGAGGCGGTCCTGCATCGCCGGTGGCAGGCTGCGGTCCTCGCCGAGGCGGATGTAGGTCCGGGGGATCGTTCCCCATGTCGCCGGCTGGGTTCGGTCCGCCGCAGTTCCGGCATCGAGGTTCTCATCGGGCTGGAAGGTGCTGAGGAACGCCCGGAACTCGTCGGGGCTGCCATCGGCGAAGAAGAGGGTGCGGAAGCCCTCGAGCAGCTCCGGATCGCTGGAGCGGAAGTTGCAGCGCAGCAGCCCGAGTTCCCGCGGGTCGCCGACCAGTGCGGCGCCGATGGCGGCGGTGTCGACGTCCGCCATCTCGGGTTCGGAGTTGTAGGCAGCGGCGTCGAGGGTCACAGGGGCCCAGGCCGAGACATAGACCATATGATCGATGAGCTCCGGATGGGCGTTCGCCGTCGCCGTCAGCGTGATGCCGCCGCGACTGTGCGCCAGAGCGATGACCGGGCCGTTCTCCTTCGCCCGCGCCAGCACCTCGGCGAGGTGGGCGACGTTGTCGGCCAGGGTCACCCCGCGCAGCGAACCGGGGGTGGCGGCGAGGGCCGCGAGATCCTGCGGCGCCTGATAGCTGTCCGGAAACGTCGCCGCGAATCCGTGGCCGGGCAGATCGACGGCGGCGGAGCGGATTCCGCGCAGCGCCAGCTCGGCCTGCAGCGGCGCGAAGGTGAAGGAATTGGCGAAGGCCCCGTGGACCAGCACGATCGTCGGAGCGGTCTGACCGTTCATCGTTGAAGGAGTCATGGGCTCACCCTAGCCCGACCTGCTGACACTACAGTGGAGATCGCATCGCGCAGCCCGATACGTCGGAGGTGATGAACTGCGCTTCGTCAAGATTCAGGAGTTGTGGTGACGTTTCAGGAAACAGTCGTGCTGGTCCTCGACCTGACGGGCACCTTCGTCTTCGCGATCTCGGGAGTCCTCCTCGCCGCTCGACGCAACTTCGACATCACCGGGGGTCTGGTGCTCGGTCTGCTCGCGGGCATCGGCGGCGGCCTCATCCGCGATGTCTTCCTCGATCGGGTGCCCAACGCGCTCGCCCACCCGATCTACCTCGTCCCGCCGCTGGTCGCCACCCTCCTCGTCTACCTGGTCGGTCGCCATGCCACACGTGCCCGCATCTGGATCGTCACCTTCGACGCGATGGGGCTCGGGCTGTTCAGCCTCACGGGCACCGCCATCGCGCTCGACGTCGGAGCGAACTGGCCCGCCGCGCTGCTGATGGGCGCACTGACCGCATGCGGCGGAGGACTGCTGCGCGACGTCGTCGCCAATGAGGATCCGGCGATCTTCCGCGGCACCGACCTCTACCTGATCCCGGCCCTCCTCGGATCCGGGCTGACGATCCTCGCCGAGGTGACCGGATGGCTCAACATCGTCACCTCGGTGTTGATCGCGTCGCTTGCCTTCGGGTTCCGGATGCTCGCCTGGACGAAGCAGTGGCGGGTCCCGCAGCCGATGCGCCAGTGGTCGTTCCGCGGCAAGGACGGGAAGTCGCGGAAGCGGTCCTCGGCCTTCCGTCGCCCGGACTGAGCCGGTGCACTGACAGGGCCTGTTCAGTGACGAGGAGTAGTGTGCGACCATCGCCCATCCACCGCGGCGATCTTCTCGACGAAGAGAGTGAAGCCATGTCCACGACATACACATTCGATGTCTTCTCCAGCCTCGACGGCTATGGCGCCGGGACCGATGAGTGGTCCGGCTACTGGGGCAAGCAGGGCCCGGAGCTGCTCGACCATCGAGCGACGATCTTCGACGAGGACCAGCTCATGGTGTTCGGTCCGAACACATACCGCATGATGTCCCAGATCGTCAGCAGTGTGCCCGAGGCGATGGATCCGTGGGTGCAGAAGATGAGCGCCGCACCGAAGGTCGTCGTGTCGCGATCCATGGATCCGAGTGAGGCGCTGGACTGGGGCGAGACCACTCTGCACCGGAGAGACGCCGTGGAAGTCGTGGGTGAGCTCAAGGAGACCTCCGCTCTCCCGCTGCGCTCGCACGGCAGCCTGAAGATGAACTGGTCGCTGATGGCTGCGGGCCTCGTCGACCGTCTGCAGGTGACGGTGTTCCCGGTGATCACCGGGAACACCGGGCTCGATCCGGTCCTCCGGGGAGCCGCAGACTTCGATCTGGAGCTGCTGGAGTCGACGAGGCTGGACGCTGACATCCAGGAGCTCGTCTACGTGCCGAGAGTCCATCAGCCCCGGCCGCGGTGAGCAGCGCGGATCTCGGTGCTCTTCGCAACCGGGATAATGGGTGCCTATGAAGGCGCACGAGAAGGTGATGGACTGGGTGACCGACGAGCTGAGGAGCGGCCGCCTGCGAATCGGTGACCACCTGCCCGGGGAGAGAGCGCTTGCGGAGGAGCTGCAGGTCTCGCGCGGGTCGATCCGCGAGGCTCTGCGAGTGCTCGAGGCGCTCGGAACCATCGGCACTTCCACCGGCTCCGGGCCGCGGTCGGGGACGATCATCACAGCAGCCCCCGAACAGGCGCTGACTCTGGCGCTGAACATGCAGCTGGCGACCAGCCACGTCGAAGCCTCCCACGTCTACGAGATGCGTCAGCTCCTCGAGACCTGGGCCGCTGAGCACGCCACCCAGGATGCGCCGTGGGACTCCGCGGAACGGCTGCTCGACCTCATGGACGATCCCGCGATGCCGCTCGAGGACTTCCTGTCGCTCGACGCCGAGTTCCATGTGACGCTCTCTCGGGCTGCGGGCAACCCGCTCATCAGCACCCTCATGGAAGCTCTGCGCACGTCGATCGCCGACCACACCCTGACTCGTGCCCGCGCACTGCCCGACTGGGCCACGACGGCGACGCGGCTGCGCGCCGAGCACCGTGCGATCTACGAAGCGCTCCGAGCGGGGGACTCACGGACCGCGGCGCGTCTGCTGCGCGAACACATCCAGGGCTACTATCTGGAGACCTCGGGTGAGCCGGAGGACTCGGGGGACTGAAGCGCGCGGCTCGACCGCGGAATCCCAGCCCCGCTCCGGACGTTCCATTGACGTGGTCGAGTGGTGCGTCTTACACTTCTATGTGGTCGGACCATATGGTCGGACCACATTGATCCCGTACGACCATCACAGTTGCCTTCTCAAGGGAGAGAACTTTGACCGCCACCTCCATGGAAGAACCGCACAAGCTCAACTACCGCGTGCTGTTGGGCAGCCTCAGCGGCAGCGTGATCGAGTGGTTCGATTTCCTCATCTACGGCACCGTCGCCGCGCTCGTCTTCAACAAGCTGTTCTTCCCCACCGACAGCGAGTTCATCTCGACGATGCTCGCCTTCGTCTCATTCTCACTGACCTTCTTCTTCCGTCCCTTGGGCGGCATCATCTTCTCCCACATCGGTGACCGGATCGGCCGCAAGAAAACCCTCTTCATCACGCTGATGCTCATGGGCGGGGGCACGGTCGCGATCGGGCTGCTGCCCGATTACGCGGCCATCGGGATCGCCGCCCCGATCCTGCTCATCTGCTTCCGCATCCTCCAGGGCCTCGGGATCGGCGGTGAATGGGGAGGGGCCCTGCTGCTGGCCTACGAATATGCCCCGAAGAACCGGCGGGGACTGTACGGCGCCGTGCCGCAGATGGGAATCAGCCTCGGCATGCTGCTGGCGGCGGCCGTCGTCGCCCTGCTCACCCAGCTGCCCGAGGACCAGTTCATGACCTGGGGATGGCGAGTGCCGTTCGTCGGCAGCATCGTGCTCGTGTTCGTCGGACTGTGGATCCGCAACGGCCTCGACGAGACGCCGGAGTTCAAGCGCATCCGAGAGACCGGTGCTCAGCTGAAACTGCCGATCAAGGAGGTCGTGACCAAGCACTGGGGCGCCGTGCTCGTCTCGATCGGTTCGAAGGCGGCCGAAACCGGACCGTTCTACATCTTCGGCACCTATGTCGTCGCCTATGCCACCGATGTCCTCGGAGCTCGCGACAACGTCGTCCTGCTGGCAGTCGCCGCGGCCGCGCTCGTCGCCACGATCTGGATGCCGATCTTCGGCAGCCTCTCCGATCGCGTCTCCCGTTCACTCCTGTACCGCTGGTCCGCGGGCGCCACGATCGTGCTCGTGGTCCCCTACTACCTGATCCTCAACACCGGTGAGACCTGGGCGCTGTTCGCCGCCACGATCCTCGGCTTCGGTCTGCTGTGGGGCAGCGTGAACGCGATCCTCGGAACGGTCATCGCAGAGAGCTTCGCACCCGAGGTCCGCTACACCGGAGCATCCCTGGGGTACCAGCTCGGTGCAGCGGTGTTCGGCGGCACCGCACCCCTGATCGGGGCCTGGCTGCTCGAGATCAGCGGCGGTCAGTGGTGGCCGATCGCGGTCTACGTCGCCGTCTGCGCCGCCATCTCCATCATCGCCTCTCTCTTCATCAAGCGAGTCGCCCATCGCGAAGAAGCCGGCCCGGCTCCGGAATTCGCCGGTTCCTTTCAATAGACTTGTCCCATCTCCTCACAGTTAGGAACACCATGGTCCAGCGACAGTTGCCTCGCCCATCCGAACTCTTCGAGCTCATGCAGTTCAAGAAGCCGCAGCTCAACGGCAAGAAGCGACGATTGGAGTCGGCGCTCACCGTCCACGACCTGCGCGACATCGCCAAGCGCCGTACTCCGGCAGCCGCGTTCGACTACACCGACGGCGCCGCCGATGCAGAGCTGTCGATGAATCGTGCCCGGCAGGCGTTCGAGGACATCGAGTTCCACCCTGACATCCTCAAGCCGGCCGAGCACGTCGACACCAGCCTGGAGATCCTCGGCGATCGGTCCGCTCTGCCGTTCGGCATCGCGCCCACCGGGTTCACCCGACTCATGCAGACCGAAGGAGAAGTGGCCGGGGCCGGTGCGGCAGGCGCCGCAGGCATCCCCTTCACCCTCTCGACTCTGGGCACCACCTCGATCGAGGACGTGAAGGCGGCGAATCCGCACAGCCGCAACTGGTTCCAGCTCTACGTGATGCGCGACCGGGAGATCTCATACGGCCTGGTCGAGCGGGCTGCGGCAGCCGGGTTCGACACTCTCATGTTCACCGTCGACACCCCGATCGCCGGCGCCCGCCTGCGCGACACCCGCAACGGCTTCTCGATCCCGCCGCAGCTGTCGCTGAAGACAGTCGCGAACGCGATTCCCCGCCCCTGGTGGTGGTATGACTTCCTGACGACGCCG
Source organism: Brevibacterium sp. (assembly GCF_031179145.1). Lineage (GTDB taxonomy): Bacteria > Actinomycetota > Actinomycetes > Actinomycetales > Brevibacteriaceae > Brevibacterium. The sequence goes on along the minus strand of NZ_JAPSIB010000012.1, from coordinate 89,037 downwards.
AAGCTCGAGTTCGCCTCACTGTCGTCGACCGGCGGCACCGTCGGAGACCTGCTCAACGCTGCGATGGATCCCACCATCTCGTACGAGGACCTCAAGGTGATCCGCGAGATGTGGCCGGGCAAGCTCGTGATCAAGGGAGTGCAGAACGTCCCCGATGCGGTGAAGCTCATCGAGGCCGGCGTCGACGGCATCATCCTGTCGAACCACGGCGGACGTCAGCTGGACCGGGCCCCTGTGCCCTTCCACCTGCTGCCGCAGGTGGTGCGCGAGGTCGGCCGGGACGCGACGGTGATCGTCGACACCGGCATCATGAATGGCGCGGACATCGTCGCCGCGGTGGCCCTCGGTGCGAAGTTCACCCTGGTCGGCCGCGCGTACCTCTATGGGCTCATGGCCGGAGGCCGTGAAGGCGTCGATCGCATGATCGAGATCCTCAGCGGCGAGATCCGTCGCACGATGACCCTGCTGGGCGTGGCCTCACTCGACGAGCTCGAACCCCGTCACGTCACCCAGTTGCGACGCCTGACCCCCGTCGCGGGAGACCCGGCGAACTTCCCGCAGTTCAGCTAGGACGTCAGGGACAGCCGCCTGCAGCGCCACTCGCGCAGCAGGCGGCTGTCTTCACTCTCCACACCGAGAGGGCAGAGGGGCCACCATGACGCCCGCTTCTGATGGGACGAACCGATGACCGAGAGCACGACAGCGGAAGACATCGCCCGGCGCTTGGAAGATGCCGCCGACGAATCGGAACGCCCGCGGACGCGCAAACGCGTTTCAGATCCAGGCCTCCAGGTCCTGGGCGTGCGGATGGGCGCCGTCTTCGACATCGCTCGACAGGCACAGGCGATGGACGTCGACCAGGTTCATCGTCTCCTCGACTCCGACACCTACGAGGTGCGCATGGTCGCGGCCGCCGTGCTCGACTTCAAGGCGCGCGCGAAAGGGCTGACGGACGGCGACCGGCGGCGTCTCTTCGACGTCATGATCTCTCGCATCGACAGGTTCGACACGTGGGATCTCATTGACCGCGCCGCTCCACGTGTCGTCGGGTGGTACCTCTTGGACAAGCCCAGAGACGTACTCTTCGAGCTCGCCGACTCCGGCGATCGGTGGCGACGACGCCTGGCGATCACTGCGGCGTTCTGGATCATCCGGCAGGGGGACCTCGACGACCCGATGCTCCTGTGCGAACTCCTGGCCGCCGATCCGGAGCACCTCGTGCAGACCAATGTCGGCGTGGCGCTCCGTGAGATCGGGAGAGTCGATCCGCAGCGGCTGGCCCGCTTCCTCGACCAGCATGGCGGCGAGCTGTCGGCGGTCGCGCGTCGCACTGCCCGCGCCGCGTTGAAGAAACCCTGACCGCGGCGGTGTGAGTGATCGGCGGCTCTGGACGAGCCGATGCGTGACTGCGAGTATGAACGCATGACACAGACAAGGACCGACGAAGCACCGAGCAGCGGTCGATGGACGCAGAATCCGACAGGTCTGCTGCGAGTGGAGAAGGGGTTCCGACTCGACGCCGTCGACACTCGAGCTACTCCCGGCTATCAGGGCGACAAGAGGGCAGCGAATCATGGGCTGGCTGCCTGTGCTCGCGAGCTCGGCGACCTCCAGGAGCGCCTCTACGCCGCTCACCATGAAGCTGATTCTGGACCCTCAGTGCTCCTCGTGCTCCAAGCCATGGACACGGCGGGCAAGGGCGGGATCGTCCGCCACGTCGTGGGTGCGGTCGACCCGCAGGGGATCGAGCTGGCGGCGTTCAAGAAGCCGACTGCCGAGGAGCTCGCCCACGACTTCCTGTGGCGGATCCGTCGCCGGGTGCCCGGCCCGGGAATGATCGGCGTCTTCGACCGGTCCCACTATGAGGACGTGCTCATCGGCAAGGTCCGCGAACTGGCCAACCCCGAGGAGATCGAGCAGCGGTTTCAGGCCATCAACGACTTCGAAGCCGAACTCGCCGAGGCGGGTGTGCGGATCGTCAAGGTCATGCTCCACATCTCTCCAGACGAACAGCGTGACCGTCTGCTCAAACGCTTGAACCGCCCGGACAAACACTGGAAGTACAACCCCGGGGACGTTGACGAACGCCGACTGTGGCCGGACTATATGGAGGCCTACCAGACGGTGTTCGACCGCACGTCCACCGAGGCGGCTCCCTGGTTCGTCGTGCCCGCGGACCGGAAATGGTACTCGCGACTGGCAGTCCAGCGGTTGCTGCAGGAGGCTCTTGAGGACATCGGCCCTCAGTGGCCGGAGGCCGACTTCGACGTCGAGGCGGAGAAGAGGCGACTGCTCGCCACCTGAGGATCGCCACCTGAGGATCAGCGCTGTGTGCTTCTGTCAGCGCCGGATGGTGAAGTCGACTCCCGTCTCGTGCTCGACTGTGCGGGACACGGTGCAGTACTTGTCGTGCGAGAGGCCGACGAGCTTCTCCACTCGCGAGTCAGCGCGACGGCCGGCCTCGTCGTCTGGGAATTCGAGATCGAAGTCGAGGTGGACGTCGTCGAGACGTGAGGCGCCATCCTCGTCGAGCTTCTTCGCGGTCGCCGAGACGTCGAACCGGAGGGGCTCGGTGTGCCTGCTGGTCACGGTGTCGACGTCGATCGAGGAGCAGCCGGCGACTGCAGCGAGCAGCAGCTCGACGGGAGTCATCAGGCCCTCGCCCCGCCCGAACTCGATGCTGGCACCGCTCGGGGCGGCTGCGCGATAGTGGTTCTCTGCGATTCTGGTCAGCTCGATGCCGTATGTGTCTTCACTCATGTGCTCATCGTGTCAGGGATCGTGCGCGTAATGAAGCCGGCCTCGGCAGGACCTGTGAGGATTTCCAGGGAGGAGATGGTCGAACTCGATACCGAAAATCGACCATCTTCTCCCTGGGAAATCTCGGTCTGCTGTTCCGGTGCGGGGGCTCGGTCCGTCAAGGGCACCGTTGACAAGCGGTCTCCCTGGGACGATGGTAGTGATATGAGTCACATCGGTCTCGCGGTCGAGGTCGATTCTCATCCAATCCCCATCCCTGCGCCTCCGCGCACTCTGTGAAAGGCCATCATGACCGAGATCTTCGTCAATCTGCCGACCACCGACCTGGAGAAGGCGAAGTCCTTCTACACCGCGCTGGGCACCGAGATCGTGCCCGAATTCACCGATGACAATGCTGCCTGTGTGAAGTGGGACGAGAACATCTTCTTCATGATCCTCACGAAGGAGTACCTCGGGTCGTTCACCGACAAGCCGATCGCCGATCCCCAGTCGACCGCTCAGGTGCTCACCGCACTGAGCCGACAGTCCCGGGAGGAGGTCGACGCCATGCGCCGGACCATCCTCGATTCCGGTGGAGGAGAGAACAAGGAGCCGCAGGACTACGGTTTCATGTACTCGATCAGCATGACCGATCCGGACGGGAACATCCTCGAGTTCATGTGGATGGACCCGAAGGCTGCCGAGCAGGGCCCCGAGGCCTTCATGGCCGAGCAGGCCCAGGGTTGAGGACCGCGCAGGGCTGAGGACCGTGCAGGGCTGAGCGCCCAGGGCTGAGCGTCCAGGGCTGAGCGCCCAGGGCTCAGCCCCGGCCGGCGATGATCTCGAGGACGCCAGGCCCGTAGCGCTCGAGCTTCTTCAGCCCCACACCGCTGACTCCACCGAGTTCCGCGATCGACGACGGCCTGGCCTCGACGATCCCGTAGAGCGTGGCATCGGGGAAGACGACATAGGCGGGCACGCCCTGTTCCTTCGCCTGCTCCGCACGCCATGTGCGCAGCGACTCGAACAGGGCGGAGTCCGCGGCGTCGAGCGACTCAGCCGGGTCACCTCGGAGCTTCGAGCCGTTCTTCCTCGCGCTCGATCCCGGCTTCCGGACCGGATCCACCCGCAGGAACACCGCTGACTCTCCCCGCAGGACGGGACCGGTGTCCTCGCCGAGGACGAGCACTCCGTAGTCCCCATGCGATTCGAGGAGCCCGCGCGCGAGCACCTGCCTGATCACGGTCTTCCATTCGGCTTCGCTGAGGTCGTCGCCGATGCCCCAGACACTGAGCTCTTGGTGCGCGCTCGCCCGCGACCGCTCATTGTCGTTGCCGCGCAGGACGTCGATGATCTGACCCGCGCCGAAACGCTGGCCTCGTTCGCGGTCGAGACGGATGACGGCCGAGAGCAGCTTCTGCACCGCGACCGTCGCATCCCAGGTCGCCGGCGGGGTGGCGCAGGTGTCGCAGTTGCCGCACGGCCCCGACTCCTCATCGAAGTAGCGCAGCAGCTGCACTCGTCGGCAGTCGACGGTCTCGCAGAGGGCGAGCATCGAGTCGAGGTGGGACATCGCCCGGCGCTTGAACACCTGATCGCCCTCACCGGATTCGATCAGCCGACGCTGGGACACGACGTCGCCGAGCCCGTAGACCATCCACGCATCCGCCGGCAGCCCATCCCGCCCGGCGCGGCCGGTCTCCTGGTAGTAGCCCTCGACGCTGCGGGGCAGGTCGAGGTGGGCGACGAAGCGGACATCCGGCTTGTCGATGCCCATGCCGAAGGCGATCGTCGCAACCATGACCAGGCCGTCCTCGCGGAGGAACCTGGCCTGGTGGTCGGCGCGCACCCCGGCGGGCAGACCCGCATGATAGGGCAGTGCGGGGATGCCCCTGGCCACGAGCGCCTCGGCGAGCTGATCGACCCCACGGCGGGAGAGGCAGTAGACGATCCCCGAGTCCCCGGGATGCTCAGTGGTGATGAAATTGAGCAGCTGCGTACGGGCGGAGTTCTTCGGTTCGATCCGGTACGTGATGTTTGGTCGGTCGAAGCTCGCGACGAAATGCTCAGCGTCCGCGAGATGCAGGCGGGCGGTCAGCTCGGCGTGGGTGGCCGGGGTCGCCGTGGCGGTCAGGGCGATGCGCGGGACGGTCGGGAACCGCTGCGCCAGCACCCCGAGGCCGAGGTAGTCGCTGCGGAAGTCGTGGCCCCACTGGGAGACGCAGTGCGCCTCGTCGATGGCGAACAGTGCGACCTCGGCGCGCTCGAGCAGCGCCATCGTCCGCGGCAGCACGAGTCGTTCGGGTGCGAGGTAGAGCAGGTCGAGCTCTCCCTCGAGGAGCTTGCGCTCGACATCCTGCGCCTGCTCGAAGTCGAGGGTCGAGTTGAGGTAGGCGGCCCGGACGCCGAGGTTGTCCAGGGCAGCGACCTGATCGGCCATGAGCGCGATGAGCGGGGAGATGACGACGCCCGTCCCGGGGCGCACGAGGCTCGGGATCTGATAGCACAGGGACTTGCCTCCGCCGGTGGGCATGAGGACCACGGCGTCCCCGCCCCCTACGAGGTGGTCGACGACGGCCGCCTGCTGCCCGCGGAACTCCTCATAACCGAAGACATCGCGGAGCACGTCGAGCGGGGAGGTCGTGGCGGCTGTGGTCATGCCTTCAGCCTAGTGGACGCAGCTGACACGCCCCCAAGCCCCCGACCCGGCGCAGGCGCGATTGACCCCGCTGGAGCGCTGCCGGACGCGCTAGTCTGTGAAGCAGGGACTGCCGACCAGAACTCAGGAGCGGGTATGGAAGCGAATCGACGCACCATCATCAAGGGAGCGGGCGCGGCCGGCGTGATCGGCGGCACGGCGGCGTTCACCTCGGCGTGCGGGACCGACGACCAGAAGCAGGGCTCGGGGCAGGAGTCCGGAGGGGCTGGGGCGAGCGTCCCGGCAGACGATGTCCCGGTCGGCTCCGGCACCGTCGTCGACGAGACCTACGTCGTGACCCAGCCCAAGGCGGGGGAGTTCCACGCGTTCACCTCGGTGTGCACCCACCAGGGCTGCCAGGTGCGCACCGTGACAGAGGACAAGATCACCTGCCCGTGCCATGGTTCGCAGTTCTCGACCACTTCCGGTGAGGTGATCACCGGGCCGGCGACCGATCCCCTGCAGAAGTTCACCGTGGAGGAGTCGGGCGGGACCCTGACGATCTCCTGACCGATCGGGCACGAGGGCGCCGCAACAGAAGAAAGGCGCCTTGTCGTTCGGCGTGAAATTCGCAACTCTGGGCCCGAGCGTGTCGGACAGAGCTGCCGGGAAGTCACTAGACTGAACCCGTGATGAGTACCGACGAACCGCGCACAGCGCTCACCCGGCCCCTCGCCGAAGCGAGGGCACTCGGGACGCCCATGATCATCCGTGGAGTCCTCGGCGTGCTCTTCGGCTTCGCGACCGTCTTCTGGCCGCGGGACTCCCACAATCCCACCCAGCTGTCCCTGCGCGTCGACGTCGTCGACCTGCTGAGCATCAGTTACCTGGTGCTGTTCGCGCTCGCCCTCGTCTACCAGGCCCTGCGCGCACCGCTGAGCGTGCGCACGGCGATGTTCGGGCAGGCGGTGATCACGATCCCGGCGATCGTCTTCCTGTTCCTCGCGGATCAGCCCTCCGAGCTGCGGGCGGCGCTGAGCATCTGGGCGCTGCTGCACGGACTCATCGAGCTGTGGAACCACCGGCAGCTGAAAGACCATCCGATGGCGTCGGACTTCCTCATCTCGGCCGGATGCCATGGCCTGCTCGGCGTCATCCTGATCTTCGGCGATGACTTCCAGGCGCTGGCGATCCTCGGGTTCACCGGGGCCGCCACACTCATCGCCGGCGTCATCTTCATCATCGGCGGCTACTCCCGACTGAGCCGGGCGAAGCAGGCCGTGACCGCCGACGCCGGCTCCTCCGAGACCGACCCGGACTCCACACCCCGAACCGAAGAAGACTCCTGAGACAAGAAGCCCGAGGTGACATGAGTACTGTCGAGCACGACTACGATCACGTTTCCCCGCTCATCCCCGTGGCCGCTTCGGTCCCCGCGTCGGGACTCCTCGGCGATCTGGCCGAAGCCAGCCGCGAACTCCCCTCCGAACTGTTCCGGAGGCTCTTCGAAGTCTCACGCTCACCGTCCCTGCTCGTCGCCACCGACTACGACGGCACCATCGCCCCGATCGTCGATCACCCGAGCCAGGCCTACCCGCTCGACGCCTCCGTCGATTCGATGCGGGCGCTCGCGACCCTGCCGTCCACCTCGGCGGGGGTCATCTCCGGCCGCAGTCTCCGCGACCTCGCGGCCATGTCGCGGCTGCCCCGGGAGGTCCACCTGTTCGGGTCGCACGGCGGTGAGACGGACACGGCTGCCCTCGATGCGCTGAGCCCGGCTCAGCTCTCTGTCCTCACCGACTTCCGCCGGGACCTCGTCGACGCGCTGCCGCTGGGGCTGATCGAGCACAAGACGACGGGTGCGGCCGTGCACCTGCGCGGCCTGCCGGTCGACGAACAGCACCGCATCGAAGGCGTCGTCGACGACCTCGCGGACCGGCACAGGATCTACGTCACCCGTGGAAAGCAGGTCATCGACCTCGCCGTCGTGCCGTCGTCGAAGGCTGAGGCGCTGATGCGTCTGCGGGAGCAGGTCGGCGCCGAGGTGGTCGTCTTCATCGGCGACGATATCGCCGATGAGAAGGCGCTGGAGACACTCGGCGAACTCGACCTGGGTCTCAAGGTCGGGCCCGAGCCGGTGCAGACTCATGCCGAATTCCGTCTGAGCTCCCCCGAAGAGGTCTCGATCGTCCTGTCCGCGATCTTCGAGATGCGCAAGGCGTGGCTGTTCGGACGGGAGGCGACGCCGATCCACCGGCACAGCCTGCTCGGCAACGGCCAGTCCACGGCCCTCGTCGACCCCTATGGCAGCATCTGCTGGATGCCGCATCCGCTGCCCCATTCGGCATCGATGTTCTCCGAGATCCTCGGATCCGAGGCGGCCGGCTACTTCGCCGTCGAAGCCGCGTCCGGCGCCGCGCCGCTGACCCAGCGCTACATCACCCACTCGACGATGCTCGAGACCCGGTGGGCGGGATTGAGCTGCATCGACTACCTGGCTCCGGTCGAGTCGAACAGCGACGACACGATCCTCGTGCGTGTGCTCACCGGCGACGCTGAAGCACGGATCCAGTTCGCGCCGCGCCTCGACTACGGGACCGTGTCGACGCGGATGGTGACCACGCCCGACGGCGTCAGCGTCCTCGGGACCTCCGAGCCGATCCAGCTCTACGCCCCGGGGCTGACGTTCGACCTTCAGGAGGCGGGGGAGTCCCACACCACCGAGGCGGTCGTCGTCCCCTCGGAGCAGCCGGGCGGAGTGGTCGTGCTCGTCCTCGCCTGCGGCAACGCCTCCGGAGACGCCCGGTACATGGCCACCGGCGGGGAGCGTTTCATCCGTGAGCGCGCCTTGAGCTTCTGGAGCAACTGGGTCGACACCCTGGCCCTCCCGGGCCACCACCGCGAGGAGGTGATCCGGTCGGCGATCACCCTGCGTGCGCTGTGCCACGAACCGACCGGCGGCATCCTCGCCGCCCCCACGACCTCGCTGCCGGAGGGAATCGGCGGCGTCCGCAACTGGGACTACCGCTACACCTGGCTGCGGGACGGCTCGATGACCGCGCGGGCGCTGCTCTCGCTCGGATCCACCGCCGAGGCGGAGGGATTCCTGTCCTGGCTCACCGGCATCCTCGCCCACACCGCGGCTCCCGAACAGCTCCATCCCCTCTACGCGGTGGACGGCTCGGCGCTGACCACCGAGGCGGTGCTCGCGCATCTGCCCGGGTACGCCGGGTCCCGCCCGGTGCGGGTGGGCAACGCCGCTGAGCACCAGGTCCAGCTCGACGTCTTCGGACCGATCACCGAGCTCCTCGACGAAATCACCGAACACCTCGGCGAACTGCCCGAGGACTACTGGACCCTGACCTGTCAGATGGTCGAAGCCGTGAGCAAGCGGTGGCTGGAGGCCGATCACGGGATCTGGGAGGCCAGGCGCCCGCCCAAGCACAACGTCTACACCCGGGTGATGTGCTGGGTGACCGTGAACCGGGCACTGCGGATCGCCGAGCGCTTCGATCGGGAGCCCATCGGGGCGTGGCGGCAGCTGCGCGAGGAGATCGCGCACGATGTGCTCACCAACGGGTACGACGAAGAGGTCGGGGCCTTCACCGTCGCCTATGGGGAGAAGGACCTCGACGCGGCATGCCTGTTCGTGGGCCTGAGCGGGCTCCTCGAGCCCGACGATCCCCGCTTCATCTCCACCGTCGACGCGATCGAGCGGGACCTGCGGGTCGGGCCGACCGTGTTCCGCTATCGCTACGACGACGGTCTGCCCGGGCTCGAGGGCGGGTTCCACATCTGCACCACGTGGCTGATCGAGGCATTCATCAAGGTGGGTCGGATCGACGACGCCTGGGACCTGTTCCGGCAGCTCGACAACCTGCTGGGACCGACCGGTCTGCTGGCCGAGGAGTACGACCCGGTCGCCGAGATGCACCTGGGCAATCACCCGCAGGCGTACTCGCATCTGGGCTACATCCGCGCCGCGCAGCTCCTCGACGCTCACCGCCCGTCCTGAGCGGGCGTTCGTCGTCCTCAGCGGCGCGGTTCAGCCTCCTCGGCGGCTGGGTCCCTCGTCCTCAGCGCGATTCTAGGTACTGCCGCAGCGCCTGCTCCTGGGCTTCCTGATCGGGGAAGATCACCTCGGTGCGGGCACCTGAAGTGATCGGGTCGTTGCTGAACACGAGGCGGATGCCGAGCAGCCTGGCCTGGCCCTGAGCGATGACCAGGCCCAGCCCCATTCCGCCTCCGCCGGCGGACACGAAGCGGGTCGGTCCGGTGTCGACGATGTCGGCAGGGTAGCCGGGTCCCGAGTCCGTGACGGTGAGGCTGCGGGTGCTCGTCTCCAACCGGATCGGGTCCGCGCCGTGTTTGATCGCGTTGACCAGCAGGTTGGACACGATGCGTTCGAAGCGGCGGACATCCGTGACGAGGGTCGAGTTGAGCGCCGCCAGGTGGGTGTCGATCCGGTGCCCGGCCAGTGCCCCGGAGGCGGTCATGGTCCCGAGCAGGGAGCGGATAGTCTGATCGATGTCGACGCGGGTGAACTCCGGGTTCGCCCGGCCGGCGTCGAGGCGGGAGACCTCGAGCAGATCCTCGACGAGGACCTGCATCCGCTGCACCCGGTCCTTGACGAGCTCGGCCGGACGCGAGTCCTCCTGCAGCAGGTTCGCGGCATTGACCAGCCCGGTCAGCGGCGTGCGCATCTCGTGCGCGAGGTCGGCGGTGAAGCGCTGTTCGGAGTCGATGCGCTCGGTCAGGCGGCTGACGGCGGTGTCGACCGCCGAGGCGAAGGCCGCGACCTCCTGGTCGGATTCGTCGACGACGTCGGCGATCCGGATCGAGGTGTCACCGGCGGCGATCTTCCGTGCGGCCTGCGCGCCGAGGGTCAGCCTCCGCGAGATCCGCCCGGCGACCAGCGAGCCGATGCCGCCGACGACGAGGGCGGAGCCGATCATCCCGACCAGAAGCGCCTGGTCGATGCGGCCGATGAGCTCCTGGCTGTCCTCGGTCGACGCGCGCACCGAGATCACCTCGGTGTAGGTGCCGACCTCGATCGGGGCGGCCGCCCACACGATCTCCTCCCCGTCGACCTCGGACCGGATCGTCACGCTCTGGCCCTTGAGCGCGGCGGCGCGCGCGTCGGCGGGCAGCTCCGGGTCGTCGATGCGGGCGTTGAGCGTGAGCACCCCGGTCTCGGAGAAGATCGTCACCGCGTTGCTCAGTTGCTCCGTCACGGTTTCGCGCATCCTGTCGTCCTCGGCGCGGGCGGCCGATTGGCGCAGGATGATGCTGCAGGAGAGCACCGCGATGATCACGGAGGCGACGATGAGGAGGGAGATCTTCCAGCGCAGTGACATCGGATCAGCCCGCGAATCGGTATCCGAATCCGCGCACGGTTTCGATCATGTGGGCACCGATCTTCTTCCGCAGGCGCTGGATGTGGACGTCGACGACCCGCGAGTCCCCGGCCCACTCGTAGCCCCAGACGGTGAAGGCGATCTTCTCGCGGGAGTAGACGTGCTCGGGCTGTTCGGTCAACAGGAGCAGCACGCGCAGCTCGGTCGGGGTCAGGTGGACCTCTTCGCCGTCGACTTCGACGGTGAGGCGGCCGGTATCGAGGACGAGGGAGCCCAGACGGGTCCGGAACGGTCCCAGCTCTCCGCTGTCCGCCGCCTGGTGGGAGGCTCCACCGGCGGTCGCCCCGGTGGACCTGCCGGGCACCGCGGCACCATGCCGGGGCCTCTGATACGCCTGCCCGCGGTGAGCGGGACCGCCGACCGGGTCCTCGGTGCGCGGCAGGACGCTGACATCGCCGAGGTATTCCTCGGAATCGGGCTCGGGTGCGGAGGTGAACCTCCCGCCCTCGCCGAGGTAGGTGTCATCGGAGCTCAGCTGCGCGCGGAGGCGATCGTGGTTGTCCATCCCGGGGCTGGGCCCGAGCACCTCGGGGATTCCGTCACCGGTGATCATTCCCCCGGGGCCGATCACGGTCTCGTGGGCCGAGGAGGTCCCCGTCGTCGGGGAGTAGCCGAGCCAGTCGGTGCCGGTGGTGATGAAGCGCCGGACCACGGCGCGGATGCGGGCGTTGAGCACCTGCATGTCGAAGGGCTTGGTGAGATAGTCGTCGGCGCCGGCCTCGAGGGCCTGGACGATGTCGATCGAGTCCGAGCGGGCGGAGATGATGATGATCGGGATGGTCGAGCGTTCACGGATGGCGCGGCAGATCGAGGCGCCGTTCATGGTGGGCAGCATGAGGTCGAGGAGCAGCACGTCGGCGCCGTGGGCGGCGACGAACTCGTAGCCCTCCCGGCCGTCGGCAAATGCAGACACCGTGTAATCGAACCGTTCGAGCCCGATCTGGGTTGTCTCCCGGATGACTTCGTCATCCTCGACCAGCACAATATGCATTATGTTTCTCCATTAAGACGCGTGAAGCGTTGACCCGATTCAAACCTACCGTCATGGAGGCGGAAAACCTGCACCGACCAGCCAGATGGGCAGCAGGAATCGTCACCGTCGACGTACATCGCCTCCTGCACTACCAGTGTCCCATTCCTTCCTGGAGTCAGGGTGAGCTGATTGCCGGTCGCGATGAGTTCGAGCTTCGGCTCGTCGTCGTCGGCGCTGACGACGACGGCGGCGATGGTCTCACTCCTCTGCTTCGGATTGGCCACCGTCACGACCTGGAACTTCTGATCCCCGCCGGTGAACGGCTTGGCGAATGCCAGGCAATCGCTGCAGCCGGCGATGACGGTCTCGGTCTCCGGCGCATTGCCGGTCACCGCTTTCCCCGAGCTCCGCTCGATCGCCTTGCGGATCTGCTTCAGACTGAACGGCTCGTCGGGAGGGCCGGCGCTGCCGGAGGGCTGTTCGAAGGCAGTCGGAGAGGTGTCGTCGACCGGCTCGACCCGCAGGCCCTCGTCGGGACCGCACGAACTCAGGACCAGGCTCAGGACCAGGAGCGAAGCGGCCATGAGGAAGGCGGCGACGAGCGTCTTGAGCGGACGCGGCGCCTCCTCGGAGGTCCGCCGGAAGGGGAGGGTCACGCTGCCATTTTCGCCTGTCCCGTGCAGGGAGTCCACCTGCGGGCCGGATGCGGCGAGTTGCGCGGGGATGGGTGAGGCACTGGGTGTGCGCTGGAGTGATTCTCAGCTGGACTCGGTACGCTGGAGTCATGGCTACGTCGAAATCATCCAAGAAGTCCTCCAGCGTGGTGTCATACAAGGACGCGCTGCGGGTGGGATTGGTCTGCGGCGTCGCGGTGCTGATCCTCTCCATCATCGTCACGCGGGCCTGGCAGGACGCGTCTGCGTTCGGCCACAGCTTCCTCTACGCGGCGATCGCCTTCGTCGCCGTCAGCCTGACCGCCTGTGTCCTCAACTGGGTCATGCGCAACGACAAGCAGAACGACCAGAGTTTCCCAGTCCTCAAGTGACGGACCCGGTTCGCTCCGACTGGAGCGAACCGGCTTCTGTCCCTGCGACGCGAGCAGCTCCGGCAGCAGCCGATGAGCGACTCCCGCTGCGGCGGTGACCATCGGTCCCGGCCGCAGGGACGTGACGCACCAGTGAGCACCTGCCCATGAGCACATGCCCAGTAGGGTTGAACGAACGAGGCCTCGAGCCGAACACCACACAGGAGAATTTATGCAGGTTTGGCCGGGCAACCCCTATCCGCTGGGCGCGACGTACGACGGCTCAGGAACGAATTTCGCGCTCTTCAGCGAAGCAGCCGAATCGGTGGAGCTGTGCCTGTTCGACGAAGACGGCACCGAGACCCGCATCCCGGTCACCGAGGCCGATGCCTATGTCTGGCACTGCTACCTTCCGCAGGTGGAGCCGGGCCAGCGCTACGGCTACCGCGTCCACGGTCCCTACGATCCGAAACAGGGTCAGCGCTGCAACCCGAACAAGCTCCTGCTCGACCCCTATGCGAAGGCGGTTGCCGGCGACATCGACTGGGACCAGGCGATGTTCTCGTACGAGTTCGGCTCGCCGGAGACCCGCAACGATGCCGATTCCGCCAAGCACATGATGCACGGCGTCGTCATCAACCCGTACTTCGACTGGCAGGGAGACCGCGCCCCGAAGACTCCCTATTATGAGAGCGTCATCTACGAAGCCCACGTCAAGGGACTGACCGCCCGGCATCCCGAGGTGCCGGAGGAACAGCGCGGAACCTACGCGGGCGTCGCGCATCCGGCGATCATCAGCCATCTGCAGCGTCTCGGCGTCACCGCGATCGAGCTGATGCCGGTGCACCAGTTCGTGCACGACCACACGCTGCTGCAGAAGGGCCTGTCGAACTATTGGGGCTACAACACGATCGGCTTCTTCGCGCCGCACAACCAGTACGCGGCCACCGGGGAGATCGGTCAGCAGGTTCAGGAATTCAAATCGATGGTTCGCGCCCTGCACAACGCGGGCATCGAAGTCATCCTCGACGTCGTCTACAACCACACGGCGGAGGGCAACCACCTGGGCCCGACGATGTCGTTCCGCGGGATTGACAACGCGCACTACTACCGTCTCGTCGAGGACGATCCCGAGTACTACATGGACTACACCGGCACCGGCAACACCCTCAACGTCCGGCAGCCGCACGCGCTGCAACTCCTGATGGATTCGCTGCGCTACTGGGTGCAGGAGATGCATGTCGACGGCTTCCGCTTCGACCTGGCCTCAGCCCTTGCCCGCGAGTTCTACGACGTCGACCGGCTGTCGACGTTCTTCGAGCTCGTCCAGCAGGATCCGGTGGTCTCGCAGGTCAAACTCATCGCCGAGCCCTGGGACGTCGGCCCCGGCGGCTACCAGGTGGGGAACTTCCCCCCGCAGTGGACCGAATGGAACGGGAAGTACCGCGACGTCGTCCGCGACTTCTGGCGCGGCGAGCCCTCGACGATCGGCGAATTCGCCTCCCGGATCTCCGGCTCCGCAGACCTGTACGAGACCTCCGGGCGCCGTCCCTTCGCCTCGATCAACTTCGTCACCGCTCACGACGGCTTCACGATGCGCGACCTGGTGTCCTACAACGACAAGCACAACGACGCCAACGGCGAGGACAACAACGACGGCGAATCCCACAATCGATCGTGGAACTGCGGAGTTGAGGGCGCGACCGAGGACCCCGAGGTGCTCGGCCTGCGGGCCCGGCAGCAGCGCAACCTGATCGCCACCCTGTTGCTCTCCCAGGGCGTGCCCATGCTGCTGCACGGTGATGAGCTGGGCCGCACCCAGCAGGGCAACAACAACACCTACTGCCAGGATTCCGAACTGACCTGGATCGATTGGGAGAACGCCGACGAGCCGCTGATCGAATTCACCGCTGCCATCGGGAGACTGCGCAAGGATCATCCGACATTCCGGCGCAGCCGCTTCTTCGATGGGAATCCCGTTCGCACCGGGATTGAGGATCCGCTGCCCGATCTGGTCTGGCTCAACCATGACGGCGAAGAGATGATCACCGATGATTGGAACTCCGGTTTCGGTCGTTCGATCGGCGTCTGGCTGAACGGCGAAGGCATCCGAGGCGTGGACGACCGGGGCGAACCGATCACCGACGTTCACTTCATCATGTTCTACAACGCCAACGACGACGAGGTGAATTTCACCCTCCCGAACGAGGAGTACGGTCCGGCCTGGACCGTCGTCATCGACACCGGCGGCCGGAACACCGACGAGGACCGCTGCGAAGCCGGAAGCGGGCTCACGGTCGATGCCAAGTCGCTCGTCGTCCTCCGGGCACACGCCGAGGAGATCGCCGAGGCCGATCATTCGGTGGAGGCATCGCTGGCGGGCCGGACCGTCAACCTCGCCGCGATCGATTCCGACGCATAGCCAGTCTCGAGGAGCACGCATGAAGATTCCCCAGTCCACCTATCGCATCCAGGTCCGCCCGTCGTTCGACCTGCATGAGGTGAGCCGGCAGGTGGACTACCTCCGTGCCGTCGGCGCGGACTGGGTCTATCTCTCCCCGCTGCTGGCGGCCGAACCGGGTTCCGACCATGGCTATGACGTCATCGACCACTCCCGGCTCGATCCCAGCCGGGGAGGGCGGGACGGCCTGGCCGCAGCGGCCGAGGCTGCACACGATGCCGGTCTCGGTGTGCTCATCGACATCGTGCCCAACCATGTGGGGATCCAGACGCCGGCGCTCAGCGTCTGGTGGTGGGATCTGCTGCTGCACGGTCGAGACTCCCGGTATGCGCAAGCCTTCGACGTCGACTGGGAGTTCGGCAACGGCAAGGTCCGGGTTCCGGTCCTCGGCGATGATGACGACCCGGGCAGTGAACTGGCGAAGCTGACCATCGAGACTCTCGACGACGGCACTCCGGTTCTGTGCTACTACGACAACCGCTTCCCGATCGCTGCCGGAACCCTGCCCGGCGACGGCGCCGAGATCGATCCGGTCGCCGTGCACGCCAGGCAGAACTACGAGCTGATGAACTGGCGGCGCGCCGACGCCGAGCTCAACTATAGGCGCTTCTTCGCCGTCAACACCCTGGCCGGCATCCGGGTCGAGGTCCCCTGGGTCTTCGACGAGTCCCACCAGGAGATCGTCCGCTGGTTCGACGAGGGCCTCGCCGACGGGCTGCGCGTCGACCACCCCGACGGTCTGCGGGACCCCAAGGGCTACCTCGACCGCTTGGCCGAGGCGACCGGTGGACCCTACGTGCTGGTGGAGAAGATCCTGGAATCCGGCGAAGCCCTGCCGTCTGGCTGGGCGACGGCGGGAACCACCGGCTACGATGCACTGGCTGACATCGACCGGGTGCTGATCGACGGCAATGGGCAGCAGACGCTCGACGAGCTCGACGCGCGGCTCTGCGGCGGCGAGCGTGAGCCATGGGCGGACCTCATCCACGGCACGAAGCGGGGGATCGCGGATGGGATTCTCCGTTCCGAAGTGCTGCGACTCGCCCGGCTCGCCCCGGAGGTCGATGACGCAGCTGATGCGCTCGCCGAGGTGATCGCGAACTTCCCGGTCTACCGCAGCTACCTCCCGGACGGTGCGCAGCACCTGGAGGAGGCGGTGGAGGAAACGCTGCGGCGCCGGCCTGAGCTGGATGGGACGCTCAAGGCCCTGGTCCCTCGGCTCTCCGACCCGGAAGATCCGCTCGCTCTGCGATTCCAGCAGACGTCGGGAATGGTGATGGCCAAGGGTGTCGAGGACACCGCGTTCTACCGTTACACGCGGCTGACTTCGCTGACCGAGGTGGGCGGCGACCCGGGCGAGTTCGCGATCACCCCCGCCGAGTTCCACCGGCGGCAACGGGAACGTCAGCAGCAGACTCCGGCGGCGATGACGACGCTGTCCACCCATGACACCAAACGCGGCGAAGACGTGCGCGCGAGGATCGACGTGCTCGCCGAACTGCCCGAGGAATGGGCCCGCGTGCTCGCGGAGCTCTCGGAGCTCGCCCCGCTGCCGGACGGTCCGCTCTCGAACCTGATGTGGCAGGCAGTCGTCGGCGCCTGGCCGATCAGCCGCGACCGCCTCCACGCATACGCGGAGAAGGCTGCCCGCGAAGCCGGAGATTCCACCGCCTGGACAGCGCCGGACGCCGAATTCGAGGACACCCTGCACGCCCTGATCGACGCCTGCTACGACAACCCGAAACTGAACAGCACGCTCACTGCGTTCGTGCACCGCATCGAGCCTCTCGGCTGGTCGAACTCACTGAGCGCCAAGCTGATCCAACTCACCGCCCCCGGCGTGCCCGACGTGTACCAGGGAAGCGAGCTGTGGGAGACGTCCCTGGTCGACCCGGACAATCGCCGGGCCGTCGACTTCGAGGCACGGCGCGCCCTGCTGGCCGAGATCGATGCGGGCAGACTCCCGGCGATCGACGAGACCGGGGCGGCAAAGCTTCTCGTCGTCTCGCGGGCGCTGCGCCTGCGACGCGACCGGACCGAGCTGTTCTCCGGCTACCGCCCACTGGAGGCCGAGGGCCCTGCCCGCGAGCACTTCATCGGCTTCGACCGCGGCGGAGCCCTCACCCTGGCAACGCGGCTGCCCGCCGGTCTCGCCGCGCGGATCCAGGCCCCGGGGGCGAGCACCGCGGAGGCCGACACCGCGAGCGTGGCCGATGCCTGGGGCACCACAACCGTGGCGCTGCCGCCAGGGACCTTCATCGACACGTTGACCGGCCGCACATTCGCCGGTCGGGCCGCACTCGCCGAGGTGTTCGCCGACTACCCGGTCGCACTGCTGGCACCGGCCGGATCCTAGGCCGGCACGACCCATCGGCCTCCCGACCACCGGCATCTTCGAACCAGACCCGACCGCAACCGAAAGGGGCGCCATGACCCACCGCACCGACCATTCGCCGTTCGCCGTCTGGGCGCCGAAGCCCGACACGGTGTCGCTGTTCGCCAATGGCACGACGCACCCGATGCGGCAGGCCGCCGACGGCTGGTGGAGCCTTGAGGACCCGGAGACCGCCGCCCGTCTGCTCGCGCTGCCCGAGGTCGACTACGGCTACCTGCTCGACGGCGCTTCCGATCCGCTCCCCGATCCGCGCTCGCGACGACAGCCCGCAGGAGTGCATGAGCTCTCCCGGTCCTTCGACGCCGCCGCATTCCCCTGGACCGACTCGGCCTGGTCGGGTCGCGAACTCGAAGGTGGCCTCATCTACGAGCTGCATATCGGCACCTTCACCCCCGAGGGCACCTTCGACGCCGCCATCGACAAGCTTGGACACCTGAGATCTGTCGGCGTCGACTTCGTCGAGCTGCTGCCGGTCAACGCCTTCAACGGCACCCACAACTGGGGCTACGACGGAGTGCTCTGGTACGCCGTCCACGAGCAGTACGGCGGCCCGGAAGGCTACCAGCGGTTCGTCGACGCCTGCCATAGGAACGGGCTCGGCGTCATCCAGGACGTCGTCTACAACCACCTGGGACCGAGCGGGAACTACCTGCCGAACTTCGGGCCCTATCTGCACACCGCCGCCGTGAACACGTGGGGCGAAGCGGTCAATCTCGACGGTCCGGACTCGGATGAGGTGCGCCGATACATCGTCGACAATGCGCTGATGTGGCTGCGCGACTACCACGTCGACGGACTGCGACTGGATGCCGTGCACGCGCTCGTCGACAACCGCGCGATCCACATTCTCGAAGAGCTGGCGACGGCCGCGGACGAGCTGTCGGCCCACCTCGGGAAGCCGCATATCCTGATCGCGGAATCCGATATGAATAACCCCCGGCTGTTCACCCCACGCGCTGCCGGCGGCTATGGCCTGACCGGGCAGTGGAGCGACGACTTCCACCATGCGGTGCACGTGGCCGTGTCCGGTGAAACCGCGGGCTACTACGCCGACTTCGATTCGCTGGCCGCGCTCGCCAAGGTGCTCACCCATGGTTTCTTCCACGACAACACCTACTCGTCCTTCCGCCGCCGACACCACGGCCGGGAGATCGACACGGCGCACACCCCGGCCTGGCAACTGGTCGTCTGCACCCAGAACCACGATCAGATCGGCAACCGGGCAGCAGGCGACCGGCTGAGTGCGATGGTCGACCCGGGCGGACTCGCCATCGCCGCGACGCTCAACCTGCTCGGGCCGTTCACACCGATGCTGTTCATGGGCGAGGAATGGGCGGCATCGACCCCCTGGCAGTTCTTCACTTCCCACCCCGAGCCGGAGCTCGGCGCAGTCACCGCCGAAGGCCGGCTGCGCGAATTCGCCGACATGGGCTGGGACGAATCGCTCGTACCGGACCCGCAGGACGAGACGACCTTCACGGGCTCGAAGCTCAACTGGGAGGAGACGAACGCCGACGGCCACAGTCGACTGCTCGATCTCTACCGGCAGCTCGGCCGGCTGCGGAAGGAACTTCCCGAACTGCGCGACCAGCGGTTCTCGACCGTCGACGTCCGGTTCGATGAGGACGAGCGCTGGCTGGTGCTCTGCCGGGGCGGAGTGCAGATCGCGCTGAATTTCGGCACCGTACCGGTCGACGTGCCACTGCCGCTGCCCTCCGGCGGCGTGCTGCTGGCCACCGCAGGCGAACCGGCAGAGACGCCGGCGGACAGCGGTCGACGTTCCGCTGGACGGCTGGTGACTGTGGCGGCTCGCTCCGCGGCGGTCTTCGCCCCCGCCACGGCGGATGATCAAATAGAGTGACAGAGCGCGACCACGCCTGACGGTACCGACGAAGGAGCCCACTTATGTCTGACTCACTCCCTCGGAAGAGCGGCGGCGACATCCGTTCCACTTCCGGCAGCGGTCAGGAATCCGAAACGGCGGAACCCGGCGCTGACCAGGCTGCCGCCCCCGACATCACCTTCGACGAGGCGTTCTACCCCGCCCGACCGCGGGCCCTGCGGCCGCGGGCACGACGGAACCAGGAGTACGGGAACGCCAAACCGCCGTTCGAACCAGACGGGCGGAACAAGGCCTACGTCGAGTGGCTGCGCAACCAGTCGATGCTCGGAGATGCCAAAACGCTGGGCCGGCAGCTCTCGGGCCAGGCGAGCATGTGGCAGAACCCCTACGCCCACCCCAATCCGAGAGCAGCCCTGGACACGGCCTCCGTCTGGTTCACCGCCTACCCGCTGTCGCTCATCACTCGTCCCGGGCAGTCATTCCTGGCGGCGCTGGGCGATCTGGAGCTGTGGAAGGCCTTCCGGGAGATCGGCATCGACGCCATCCACACCGGTCCGGTGAAGCGCGCCGGCGGGCTGACCGGGTGGGAGTACACGCCGAGCGTGGACGGTCACTTCGACCGGATCAGCATGGCCATCGACCCGCTGTTCGGCACCGAGGACGAGTTCCGCTCGATGTGCGCGGTGGCCAAAGACCACGACGGCATCATCATCGATGACATCATCCCCGGGCACACCGGCAAGGGCGCCGACTTCCGGCTGGCCGAGATGAACTACCGGGACTACCCGGGGCTCTACCACATGATCGACATCCCCGAGTCCGATTGGCACCTTCTGCCTGACGTTCCCGACGGCGAGGACTCGGTGAACATCGATGCCGCGACGGAACGCGCTCTGCAGGACGCCGGCTACATCATCGGCCAGCTGCAGCGGGTGATCTTCTACGAGCCCATGGTCAAGGAGACCAACTGGAGTGCCACCCGCGCCGTGATGGATCCCAACGGCCAGCTCCGCCGGTGGGTCTACCTCCACTACTTCAAGGCCGGGCAGCCCTCGCTCAACTGGCTCGACCCCACGTTCTCCGGCATGCGCCTGGTCATGGGCGACGCACTGCACTCCCTCGTGGACCTCGGCACGGGCGCGCTGCGCTTGGACGCCAACGGGTTCCTCGGGGTCGAGAAGGGCGCCGAGGAGATGGCAGGGTGGTCGGAGGGCCATCCGCTGTCTGAGGTGGCGAATCAGCTGATCGGTTCGATGGTGCGCAAGGTCGGCGGGTTCACCTTCCAGGAACTCAACCTCACCATCGACGACATCAAGGACACCTCCGAGGCGGGCCCCGACCTCTCCTACGACTTCGTCACCCGACCGGCGTACCACCACGCTCTCGTCACCGGCGACACCGAATTCCTCCGGCTCACTCTGCGTCTGGCCATGGACATCGGCATCGACCAGGCCAGCCTGGTGCACGCACTGCAGAACCACGACGAACTCACCTACGAGCTCGTGCACTTCGCCACCCGGCACAAGGACGAAGTCTTCGAACTCGGGGGCGAAGAGCTGACCGGCGCCGAACTGGCTGAGAACGTCCAGGAGACCCTGCGCCGGGGAATCACCGGGGAGGCCGCCCCCTACAACCTGGTCTTCACGACGAATGGCATTGCGTGCACCACGGCCAGCGTGATCACCGCGGCCCTGGGCATCACGGATCTCGACGCCATCACCGACGGTCAGGTCGAGCAGGTCCGCCAGGTGCACCTGCTGCTTGCCATGTACAACGCCCTGCAGCCCGGTGTCTTCGCGCTCTCCGGGTGGGACCTGTGCGGCATCCTGCCGTTGGAGAAGTCACAGGTGTCGACGCTGATCGCCCGCGGAGACACCCGGTGGATCAACCGTGGAGCCCACGACCTGATGGGGGTGAACCCCGGCACCGAGGTGTCCGCATCCGGCATGCCTGCGGCCCGTTCGCTGTACGGCAGTGTTCCGGACCAGCTCGCGGACGAGAACTCCTTCGCACGTCGGCTGGCAGGCATCCTGGCAGTCCGCGACGCCCACGGCATCGCGGCCAGCGTCCTGATCGACGTGCCGGATGTCTCCAACCGGGGTCTGCTGGTCATGGTGCATCGGCAGGAGTCCGGCTCGATCCAGCTCACGGTGCTCAACTTCTCATCGCAGGATGTGACCGGCAGCGTCAACTCGGCTCACCTGGAGTGCGGCGCCCTCGTCACCGATGCCTTCACCGGCGAGGAGATCGGGGTCGTGGACGACCTGCACAGCTTCTTCATCAGCCTGCCGGCCTATCAGGGGACCGCACTCCTGGTGTCGCCGCCACCGGCCGAAGACGAAGCGGAGCAGACGGCTGGCCCGACTGCCGGCACCGAGAAAGCTCCGGAGTAGGACAGAGAGAACTGCCGGCCGGGCCCGGGCAGATGTGCCCTGGCCCGACCGGCAGTTCTTCTGTGCAGGCGCTGCCGGGGTGGCTCACTCCTCCGGCGTCAGGTAGAGCACGCCCAGTGGCGGCAGACGCAGCTCGGCGTGCGCCGGCTGACCCATATGGTGTCCGGCGACCGCGGTGACCTGCCCCATGTTTCCGACGCCTGATCCGCCGTACTGCTCGGCATCGGTGTTGATCCGCTCGATCCAGATGCCCGTGGACGGCAGGGCCAGCCGGTAGTCTTCCTGCGTCGTCCCGGCGAAGTTCGCCACACAGACCAGAGGTTTTCCGTCGCGATCCCAGCGCACGAAGGACACCACGTTGCGTGCCGCGTCCGCGCCATCGAGCCATTGGAAACCGGCCGGCTCATTGTCCCGCGCAAACAGCGCCGGCGTGGACCGGTAGACGTCGTTGAGCGAACTGACCAGCCGCTGCACACCGGAATGCCGGGGATCATCGGTCAGCCACCAGTCCAGGCCATGGTCGTGCGACCACTCGGCTTCCTGGCCGAACTCGGTGCCCATGAAGATCAGCTGCTTGCCCGGGTGCGCCCACTGGTAGGCCAGGAAGGCCCGGACGTTCGCGAGCTGCTGCCAGCGGTCGCCGGGCATCTTGCGCAGCAGCGATCCTTTGCCGTGCACGACTTCGTCGTGGCTGATCGGCAGCAGGTAGTTCTCGCTGAATGCGTACACGATGGAGAACGTCAGCTGATTGTGCTGATACTGACGGAACAGGGGATCGGTGGAGATGTACCCGAGGGAATCGTGCATCCAGCCCATGTTCCACTTGAGGCCGAACCCCAGCCCACCACCGCTTGTCGGTGCGGTGACGCCAGGGAAGGCCGTCGACTCCTCGGCAATCATCAGGATGCCTGGGAATCGGCGGTAGGCGGTGGCGTTGACCTCCTGCAGGAAGTCGATGGCCTCAAGATTCTCGCGGCCACCTTCCTGATTGGGGCTCCATTGGCCGTCTTCCCGCGAGTAGTCGAGATAGAGCATGGACGCCACGGCATCAACCCGGAGCCCATCGATATGGAACTGATCGAACCAATACAGGGCATTGGCGACCAGGAAGTTGCGGACCTCCCGCCGCCCGTAGTCGAAGATCAGCGTGCCCCAGTCCGGGTGCTCGCCGCGCTGCGGGTCAGGATGTTCGTAGAGAGCCTCGCCGTCGAACTTCGCCAGAGCGAACTCATCCTTCGGGAAGTGCGCAGGCACCCAGTCGAGGATGACTCCGATTCCGGCCTGGTGCAGGGAGTCGACCAGGAAGCGGAACTCGTCCGGGTGACCGAAGCGCGAGGTCGGCGCGTAATAGGACGTGACCTGGTAGCCCCAGGAACCGCCGAAGGGATGTTCGGCCACCGGCATGAATTCGACGTGGGTGAAGCCGAGCTCCACCACGTAGTCGACCAGCTCAGTGGCGAGCTCACGGTACCCGAGACCGAGTCGCCACGACCCGAGGTGCACCTCGTAGGCGCTGACCGGAGCGTCGTGCGGGTCGGTCGATGAGCGCCGGGCCATCCACTCGTCATCGTGGAACGTGTACCGCGATTCGGTGACCACCGAGCCGGTGGCGGGCGAGACCTCGGTGCCGAACGCCATCGGGTCGGCCTTCTGCAGCCACTGGCCGTGGCGGCTGAGGATCTCGAACTTGTAGACCTCACCCTCGCCCACGCCGGGGATGAACAGCTCCCAGACCCCGGACGAGCCGAGGGAGCGCATCGAGTGGCCGACTCCGTTCCAGCTGTTGAAGTTGCCGATCACCCGGACAGCCCGGGCATCCGGCGCCCAGACCGCGAAGCTCGTCCCGGTGATGTCGCCCTGACCGCCGGGATAGCGTCGCGGATGGGCGCCGAGTACGGTCCAGAGCTCCTCATGGCGCCCTTCGCCGATCAGGTGCAGGTCTGTTTCACCCAGGGTCGGCAGGAACCGGTAGGGATCGTCCGTGACGTGCAGGTCGTCGCCGGTGTAGCTGGTTTCGAGACGGTACTCCGGAATCAGCCCGTCGGCGGGACGGAACGCGGCGCTGAAGATGCCGCCGTACTCATGCGTGAGCGGGATCGTGTCAGTGGCCGTCCGGACCACAACGGACTTCGCCAAGTGCCTGCATGCGCGGATCGTGACTGTCCCGTCGGCGTCCTGGTGCGCGCCCAGAACGGAGTGCGGGTCGTGATAGCTGCCGTCGGAGACCTGCTGCAGGACTTCCTGTGAGACCGGGCGCGGGCCGACCGAACCGGCAGAGGGAGCCGTCGCCGGTTTCGCCGGGACGTCCGCGGATTCCTGCGCGGGACCGCCGGTGACTGCGGATTCCGGTTCGCGCCCGCCGGTGGCGTCGGATTCCTGCTCGGGACCGGTGACTTCGGATTCGTGATTCAATATCGCTCCTAGTGAACGGAATGGAACTTGGAGCCAGTTCGGCCGGTTTCGCAGCTCATAGACGACTTCGTACAGTGCCTTGTCCAACCAGTAGACCCGCAGCAGCGGGTCGGACCCGATCGTCGGCTGACCGGACTCTCGAGCATACCCGTCGAGGAATGCCGCCGTGGCGCTCCGAGACCACGCCGACGTTCGTTCGGACACCGCGTCCCGTGACGCGGGATCCGGGTCCTCCAGCGCTGCGAAGTTCGCCGCGTAGTCGAAGGACCGAAGCATGCCGACGACGTCGCGCAGCGCAACGTCCGGGTGCGAGCGCTCCGACAATGGCCGCAACGGCTCGCCTTCGAAGTCCAGCACCACCCAGCCGCGCTCGTCGGAGTGCAGCACCTGGCCGAGATGCAGGTCGCCGTGGATCCTCTGCACCGGACCGACGTCGTCGATCTCCTCCAGCCGGCCGATGTGCTCGCCGAGCGCCTTCGTGTAGGGCGCCAGCACATCCTGGGCCTCCGCGATCGCCCACCGCACTCGCTTCTGCAGATCAGCGACGATATGAGCGGTCTGCTCGGGGCCCGGATGATGGGCGCCGAAGACTTCGGAGAGCGTTCTGTGGATGCGTGCCACCGCGGTCCCGAGCTGGTGTGCAGGTTCGCTGAAGTCGAGGTCATGCCGAGCAGCGTGCACGGCTGCGGCCCAGGCATCCGTGGAGTCGGCGATGAATTCGGAGAGCACGGCGAAATGCCCGGACTCCTCCGTCAGCGACACCGGATTCGACCAGATGCCCTCCAACCATCCGATGGTCTGCGGGACGGCGGTGCAGCTGGCGGCACTGAGCGCTGCGGTGACCTCGACGTCGGGGTTCGCTCCGGCTGACAGCACCCGGAACAGTTTCAGGATGGCGGGTGCGGAGGGATCCGAGATGACGACGGAGCTGTTCGACTGTTCACCCGAGAAGACTCTCGTCGGCGCACCGGTGACGTCCGGCTGCCGGATCCCGTCCACGGTGCGGCCTGCGAGTCTCCGGTCGGGATGGGTGCGCTCGCCGGTGATCAGTGAGGCGATCGCCCGGACGAATTCCGGATCGTGAACGCCGTCGTAGACGTGGCGCCGGCCCAGGATCATGTCATTGACTTCACCGAGATAGGCGGAGTCCGGAGCGTCGAGCTTCGAGGCGCGAAAGGTCAGCGGTACCTGGATGATGTCGACCCGGTCGCCCGAATCGAGCATCAGGATGTGGTTCCTGCCGGTGACGGCGTCGTCGGCTCGGCGCTCATCGAAGACCTGCACCGACGACAATCCGGAGATCGAGATCCCACGTCCCTTCGCCGGAAACCAGCGCTGCGCAGGCAGCCAGGAGTGCAGAAGCCGCTGAAGTTCTCCGCTGACAGTCATATTCGTCCCTTCTCAGTGTGCTGGGTGCCGGCCGGCACGCTCAAGGACGACTCCTGACCTGCAGGATGTGCGCCGGCTCGCTGCGCGGGTCGAGCCGCACGTAGTTGTGTTCGCTCCAGGACCAGGTCTGTTCGGACAGCAGATCGTGAACCTCGAACTCGGTTGGGGCCGAGCCTTCGGACCCTGCGTCGGGAAACAGCTCCTCGAGGTCGAGGTGCACGGTCGTCTCCCGGGTGGCGTGCGGATCCAGGTTGATGACCACGATCAGCGCATCGTCATCCTTGCGCTTCGAATACACCAGGATCGATTCGTCATCGGCGCTGTGCAGCCGGATGTTGCGAAGATCGCCGAGAGCCGGGTGCTCCTTCCGGATCGCATTCAGCCGCCGGAGGTACGGCGCCAGGGAACGCCCTTCTGCCTCTGCGGCATCGAAGTCGCGAGGGCGGTACTCATACTTCTCGTTGTCGATGTACTCCTCCGCGCCCGGACGCGGCACGTGTTCGTACAGCTCATAGCCGGCATAGACGCCCCACAGCGGGCTGGACGTGGCGGCCAGGACGGCACGGATCTTGAACCCGGCCGGGCCGCTGAACTGCAGGTACTCGGTGAGGATGTCCGGGGTGTTGACGAAGAAGTTCGGCCGCAGGAACGCGCCGGAGTCGTCGCGGAGCTCGGTCAGGTATTCCTCGAGCTCCTCCCGGGTGTTGCGCCAGGTGAAGTACGTGTAGGACTGCTGGAACCCGAGCTTGGCCAGCGCATGCATCATCGGCGGCCGGGTGAACGCCTCGGCTAGGAAGATGACGTCCGGATGCCGTTCATTCACGGTCCCGATCAGCCATTCCCAAAACCTCACCGGTTTGGTGTGCGGATTGTCGACCCGGAAGATCTTCACGCCGTGGTCGATCCAGAGTTCGACGATCCGCAGCACCTCGCGGCTGAGGCCCACGAAGTCGTTGTCGAAGTTGAGCGGATAGATGTCCTGGTACTTCTTCGGCGGATTCTCCGCGTAGGCGATGGTGCCGTCGAGCTGGGTGGTGAACCACTCGGGATGACTCTTGACCCATGGGTGGTCGGGCGCGGCCTGCAGGGCGAGATCCAGGGCCACTTCGAGGCCGAGCTGATTCGCGCGCGCGACGAAGTCGTCGAAGTCGGCGAAGTCGCCGAGGTCGGGGTGGATTGCGTCGTGACCGCCGTGCCGAGAGCCGATCGCCCACGGTGAACCCGGGTCCTCAGGCCCGGGGCTCAGCGTGTTGTTCGGCCCCTTGCGGTTGACTTCGCCGATCGGATGGATGGGCGGGAGGTAGATGACGTCGAAGCCCATGTCGGCGACCGCGGGGAGCCGTTCTGCCGCTGTTCGGAAGGTGCCGGAGATCCATCGGCCGGTCTCCTCGTCCTGCTGCGCACCTTCCGAACGGGGGAAGAACTCGTACCAGGCGGCCCGTCCGGCGAGCTCGCGTTCGACGTTCAACGGCATCCGCTCGCTGACGCTGACCAGTTCGCGCAGCGGATGTGCGGCGATCGCCGATCCCACCTGCGCAGTGGTCGCGGCGGCAAGCCGCTCCGCGGCGGGCAGTTCGGCGGAGCCGAGGGCGGTGATCGCATCGGTCAGGACGGCTCGATGCTCGACGGGCCGGTCGCGCTGCTGTTCCGCGGCAGAGAGCAGCTGCAGCCCTTCGGCCAGCATCAGGTCGACATCGACGCCGGCCGGAACCTTCAGCGATGCCGCATGCTCCCAGGTCGCGTAGAGGTCCGCCCAGGCTTCGATGACGAAGCTGCAGCGGCCGACCTGCGTCGGCCGGATGGTTCCGACGAAGCGGTCGGTGCCCGCGATCGGCTCCACCAGCCGGATCCGGTCGACTTCGTCTCCGGCCTCATCGAACAGGACCGCGTTGACGCCGATGAGGTCGTGGCCTTCGCGGAACACCGTCGCGGCAACCGGGATGTCCTCGTTCACGGTGGCTTTCGCAGGGAAGGCACCGCCTTCGACCACGGGTTGCACGTCGGTGATGACGATCCGGTCGTAGTGCAGCCGTCGGCTGTCGGGGCTGGGCATCGCTGAAAATCTGGTCACATGTACGACCGTATCGACAATATGCGCATCTCAACAGTGCCAGCGTCATGAATTCCGCTCAGCGTTGCAATGCCGGTGTCAATTCCGCTGAAGCCCCGCACGGTCCGGGTGGCCCGGACCGTGCGGTCGCTCCTACTTGAACCGGAGCAGGCGCAGGCTGTTGAGGACGACGAACACCGACGAGAATGCCATGGCCGCGCCGGCGATCATCGGGCTGAGCAGGCCGAGGGCCGCGATCGGAATGGCCGCCGTGTTGTAGGCGAAGGCCCAGAACAGGTTGCCCTTGATCAGTCCGAGCGTCTTCCGGGACAGCCGGATCGCCTGCGGGATCTGGCGCGGGTCGGAGCGCACCATCGTGATGTCGGAGGCAGCCATCGCGGCGTCCGTTCCCGATCCCATGGCGATGCCCAGGTCCGCTCCGGCCAGAGCCGCCGCGTCATTGATTCCGTCGCCGACCATCGCCACGGCCTGCCCGTCGGCCTGCAGATCGTTGATGACGGCGATCTTACCCTCAGGGCGGACGTCGGCGCGGACCTCGGTGATGCCGACTTTGCCCGCGACCGCCTCGGCGGCTTGGGCGTTGTCCCCGGTGAGGAGGACAGTGTTCAGCCCCAGCGCCTGCAGTTCGGAGACCGCCTCGGCGGCGCCGGGCTTGATCTCGTCGGAGACGAAGGTCA
This sequence comes from Brevibacterium sp., assembly GCF_031179145.1. Classification (GTDB taxonomy): domain Bacteria; phylum Actinomycetota; class Actinomycetes; order Actinomycetales; family Brevibacteriaceae; genus Brevibacterium. The sequence goes on along the minus strand of NZ_JAPSIB010000012.1, from coordinate 60,605 downwards.
GGCCCCGGAACTCCGAGTCGAGCGCCAGTGCCACGATCGTGGCTCCGGCCGGTACCTCGGCGGGGGAGAACGAGACCTCGATTCCCCGCTCGCGGAGCAGATCCGGCCGCCCGGCGAGCACCTCGGCGCCGTCGATCGTCGCCTGCAGACCGCCGCCGGGGATGTTGACGAAGTCCTCGACCCCATCACGCCTCTGCGCACCGCCGGGGGCCGCAGCCTGCTCGCCGGTTCGGTCAGCGGCCGGGAGCCGGGACTCGGAGGCAGCCACGATCGCTCGGGCGACCGGATGTTCGCTCTGCGACTCCAGCCGGACGAGGGCGTCGAAGTCCGGCCCTGTCAGCTGCGTGTTGAGGAGGCTCATGACCCCGGTGGTCAGGGTGCCCGTCTTGTCGAGGACCACGGTGTCGAGGGACCGGGTGGACTCGAGCGCTTCGGGCCCGGAGACGAGGATTCCCAGCTGGGACCCGCGTCCCGAGGACACGGCCAGCGCGGTGGGCGTGGCCAGGCCCAGGGCGCAGGGGCAGGCGATGATGAGGACCGTGAGCGCCGAGTGCAGGCCCAGCGCCCACTCGCCGGTGGCGAACCCCCAGACCAGGAGTGTGAGGATGCTGATGCCGAAGACGATCGGCACGAACACCGCGGAGATCCGGTCGGCCAGGCGCTGGACGGCGGGTTTGCCGGTCTGAGCGCGGGTGACCAGGTCGGCCATCGCGGCCAGCGTGGTGTCGGCTCCCACCCGGGTGGCCCGGACCTCGAGGACTCCGGAGGTGTTGATCGTGGCCCCGGTGACGTGGTCGCCGGCGGAGACCTCCACGGGAACGGATTCGCCGGTGAGCATGGATTCGTCCACGGCGGAGTGGCCGGCGAGCACCTCGCCGTCCGTCGCGATCTTCTCACCGGGGCGGACGAGGAAGACGTCGCCGACGACCAGCTCGTCGATCGGCACCTGAGTCTCGAAGCGCGAATCCTGGGTACGTGCGTGCTCGGCACCTGCGTCTTGAGCGGGAGCGTCGCGCAGCACGGTCGCCGACTTCGCGCCGAGGTCGAGCAGCGCCTTGAGCGCCGCCGTCGCTCGGGTCTTCGCGCGGTCCTCGGTGAGCTTCCCGATGAGGAGGAACACCGTGATCGCGGCCGCGGCCTCGAACCAGACGTGGTAATCCTCGGGGATCGCCCACCGGTGTCCGTCGACGACTGCGCGGACCAGGGTGGCGTAGGAGTAGCCGCCCGCGACGATGATCCCGACGCTGACGAGGGTGTCCATGGTCGTCGAGCCTCCGCGCGCGGCTTTGTACGCCGCCGCGTGGAACGGCCACGCACCCCACGTCACGACGGGCAGCGCGAGCGCGGCGACGATCCACTGCCAGCCCGGGAACTTCAGGTCCATGATCATGGAGATCACGAGGATCGGGATGGCCAGGAGCAGGGAGCCGATGAAGCGCGGACGGAGCCGGCGGGGATCGTAGTCGACGATCTCCGGTCCCCGCGCCGAGTCGGTGCGGACGATGGCGCCGTAGCCGGCCTTCTCGACGGCGGCGGTGAGGTCGTCGTCGCTGAGGTCGGATTCGACGATGACGTGGGCGGAGTTGAGCGGGAGGTTGACCTCGGCGCTCACCCCGTCCAGCCGCGAGAGCTTCTTCTCGATCCGTGCCGAGCAGGACGCGCAGGTCATTCCCGTGATGTCGAGTTCGACCTCGCGCGTCATCACTTGACCTCGTATCCTGCTTCGTCGACGGCGGCGCGGATCGCGGCGTCGTCGAGTTCATCCGCCGAGGTGATCGTCACGGGCGAGTCTCCACCGGTGACGAGGTCGACCTCGACGTCGGTGACTCCCGGAAGCGCGCTGAGCTCCTCCTTGACGGAGCCTGCGCAGTGGCCGCAGGTCATTCCTGCAACGGTGATGGTGGTGGTGGTGGTCATGTCTCCTGCTTTCTTCAGCTCACTCGGCCGCGGGGATGCGGTCGAGGTCGCCCGACACATGACTTGAGAGTCGAGGACCGGGTGGGTCCGCGCCCGGGGAGGGGGCGGCGAACCTCGAGGGCCTGTCAGCTCTTGATGAGTCGAGCGATGGCGGCTGAGGCCTCCTCGATCTTCTTGCGGGCCTCGTCCCCACCGGAGGAGGCGGCGTCGACCACGCAATGCGCGATGTGCTCTTCGAGGAGGTTGATGGAGACCGCGTGCAGTGCGGCCGTTGCGGCGGAGACCTGGGTGAGGATGTCGATGCAGTACTTGTCGTCATCGATCATCCTGGCTATCCCACGGACCTGTCCTTCGATCCGTTTCATCCGCCGAGCAAGGGCGTCTTTCTGCGGGGTGTATCCATGATGCTCAGTCATGTCGATACTCTATACCCCCTGAGGGTATGAGTCAAGGGATGCGATCGATGCCGGATGTGCGGCTCCCTCCTACAATCGAACCATGCGCATCGCCGGTCTCTTCCGCTTCCCCGTCAAAGGATTCCCCGCCGAGCGGATCGGCGCAGCAGACCTCCGCCGAGACCAGGGGATCCTCGGAGACCGCGCCGCCGCCTTCTCCAACGGCAGCAGCGCCGTCCCCGACGACAGATGGCAGAAGTACTCGGCGTTCACCGTGCTCAAGAACGACACCGGGCTGCAGGGGTGGCGGGTGAGCACGGACTCCGACTCGAGCGAAGGCTCCGACTCGGGCGAAGACTCGGCCGTCACCATCACCCTCACCGCCCCGGACGGCGAGTCCACGACGTTTCGCACCGCTGATCGGGGCGCACGGACCACCTCGGCGGAGTTCCTGGCCCGGCGCATACCCGCCCAGGGCCCTTTCCCGCGGGCGCTGGTGGTCGCCGACCAGGGCATGTTCGATTCGCGGCGAGCCGGGATCTCGATCATCAACCCGGCCACGGTCGCGGCGCTCGATCCCACTCTCGACCCCCTGCGCTTCCGCGGCAACGTCCTCGTCGACGGGCTTGAGCCCTACGCGGAGTTCGCCCTGATCGGGAAGATCGTCCGCCTCGGCGAGGTCCGTCTCGCCATCACCCAGGCGATCGAACGGTGCCCGGCCACCACCGTCAATCCCACCACCGCCGAGGCTGACGTCAACGTCCCGCGGCTCCTCGCCGCCTCGTGCGGGCACCTGCATTGCGGGGTCTACGGTCGGATCCTCGACTCCGGCGTCGTCAGGGAGGGGGACGAGATCGAGATCGAGGGTGACGCGCCAGCGGACCTGGTCCGCAGAGACCGGACGCCGAGGTATATGACCGTCGTGCGCAGCGCGCGCTGCGGTGAGGAGATCGCCGAGATCTCCCTGCGCGATGAGCAGGGGTGGATCGGCGAGTTCGATGAGCCGGGAACGAACCTGCGCGTCCACCTCGACCGCGACGGCCTGTTCTGGCGGACCTACACGATCATCGCTGTCACAGGCGACGTCGTCTCCATCGCGGTGCGCACCCAGGGGCGGGGTTCGCAGGTGATGAGCGGGCTGGAGATCGGGGACCGAATCCTCGCCTCCGGACCGCACGGAACGATGACCGCGGACCGCGTCTTCCAGGGGATGACCGCACTGGTCACCGCCGGAATCGGCGTCACTCCCAGCCTCGGCCTGCTGCGGGGGACTGCAGGCAAGGCGGTCAGCGGGGTCAGGCTCTTCCATGTCGATCGCGGCAGTCGCACGGCAGCGTTGTGGGACCGCGCGGTCGATCGCGCACGGGCAGAGCTCCGGGTTCCGGTCGACGCGCACCACCACGACACCGGAGAGCTGGGCCGGCCGAGGCATGCCGACCTGGTCGGATGGCTGCGCGGCTGTGACAGCGTCATGGTCTGTGGGCCTGCCGGGTTCACCGGTGCCGTTCTCGCCGCCGCCGTCGAGGCCGGAGTGGAGCACGTCCACCGGGAGACGTTCGCGTCGCCTGGGCCGGACCTCGGTGAGGCGATCGCGCGATTCGCCCCCGCCGAGGTGACCCTTGAGCGGTCCGGGTCGGGCTTCGGCTGGGAGCCGCAGCAAGGAACCCTGCTCGATTCTCTGGAAGCGCGGGGGCTGCCGGTGGCGAGCTCGTGCCGCGGCGGATCCTGCGGCACCTGCGTCCTGCCCCTGCGGGCCGGCGAGGTCGCCTACCCCGTGGAGCCTTCGGCACGCGTCGGCGCGGACGAGGTCCTTGTCTGCTCGGCCGTTCCCGCGGGACCGGTCAGCCTCGGGATCTGAGCCCTGACAGGCGCTGTGAAGCCGAAGTTCAGCACGCCGACGAGGCGTGTCCGCTCCGGTGGCAGAATGGACCCATGCCCAAGGATCAGCGCGCCGGTGTGCCAGGCTTCCTGGCGTCGCCCGTCATTGGTCTGAGCAGGCGCGTGCGCTTCGGGGTGGCGGGACGCATCCTGTTCGCCAACTCGATCATGCTCGTCGGCATCATGGTGCTCACGACGAGCATGCTCTACATCCAGCTCTCCCAGCTGAACACGAAGAGGGAGCAGGATCTGCTGCGGTCGGCGGCGGAGAGCATCTCCCTGTCGCTGAGCCTCATCGAAGTCGAGGAGGCCGCGGCGGGCAACGAATTCCCCTCTCCCTCGTCGCAGAAGAATCTGCAGGCGATGCTGGCCAACGTCGTGGCCGAATATCACTTCGACACCGCAGCCATCGTCCCCATCGACTACCTCCTCGAACCACCCGCCCTGGGCACCTCGGGGAAGCAGACGGCCGATGAGACCGACCTCGTGACCGCGAACTCCGGAAGCGTGCCGAGCAGCTCCATCGACAGGCTGGCGGCGAGGGTCGACGGGTCCAGCATCGCCGGGGGAAAGTCCGTCGTCCGCTTCATCGATGACGGGGGGCCTGAGGACGGCACGATGTATGCCGTCACCCCGGTCCGGGCCGAGCATCTCAACTCAGCCGAGGAGCAGCCGGGCTCCGGTGGTGCGCCGGGGTTCGCGGCGGATGCGGATCCGCAGACGGTCATCGGCGCCGTGATCGTGGGAAGCACCGCTGATTCGGTGCGCGCGGGTTTCATCCCCCAGAGCAAATGGCTCATCGGCATCGCGATCGCCACTCTGATCATGGGCATCGGCTCGTCCTGGGTGACCTCGCGCGGGCTGCGCCGCGTCACCGGCGATTACGGCGCCACGGAGCTGCGCAACATGCTCGAGTTCTACTCCTCCGTCCTCACCGCGGTGTCCGAGGGACTCCTGCTCGTCGACAGGTCCGCAGGCATCGTGCTCATCAACGCCGAGGCGCGCGAGCTCCTCGGTCTGCCGCCCGCGGAGCAGAAGACCCCCGGACAGAATCGGGATACGGCGCGCTCGACCATTCCGGAGACGGCCATGCCCCTGGAGGACCTCGATGTGCCGAGTGCGCTGCGGGAGCTCCTCGCCTCCGGCCGTTGGGCGCGCGACGAGATCCACTACACCGACGAACGGGTCCTCGTCGTCAATCAGCAGCCCACCGAAGTCGGCAGCGACACATGGGTCGTGACCATGCGCGACCACACGGAACTCGCCGAACTCTCCGGGGAACTCGTCTCCGTGCGCTCGTTCTCCGACTCCCTGCGCTCGCAGACCCACGAATACGCCAACCGCCTCCACATGGTGGTCTCACTGCTCGAAACCGGACACACCGATGAGGCGATCGAATTCGCGGCCAAGGATCTCGACGACCTCAATCGGGTCACCGGGAAGGGCCAGATGAGCTTCGACCACCCCGTCCTGTCCGCTCTGCTGCTGTCGAAGATCGCGCAGGCCGCCGAGGCGGGGATCGAGATGACGGTGGACACCACGGATCTCACGGGCCGCCTCGGCGGGGATGATCGGGACCTCGCGACGATCCTCGGCAACCTCATCGACAACGCCTTCGACGCGCTGAGCAGGCAGGACGTGCTGTCCGAGGACAAAAGGGTGCACGTGCACCTGAGTGGCGCCGGCGGACCCGGCGGGTTCACGATCGAAGTCAGCGACGACGGACCCGGCATCGACGAGGAGCACGTCGACGCGATCTTCGAACGCGGCTGGTCGACGAAGCACGACGGCGTCGAAACCGATAGCGGTCGGGGGCGGCAGGAGACCGGCACTCGCGGGGTCGGGCTGTCTCTCGTCGTGCAGGCGATCCGGCGCCTCGGCGGGGCCATCGATGTGCAGGGTCGTGGAGAGGACGGCGACGAGCTCAAGGGCGCCGTGCTCACCGTGTGGCTGCCCGACCGCGGATCCGACCGGCCGCGCGCCGGAGCCGCGGGCAACCCGCCGACCGGCCCCATCGCCACGGTCGTCGAAGAGCCGTGAGTGGGGCCGGAGTCATGGGCGGGAGCCGAACAGCCATGGTGGGAGCCGGGCCCGGAGTCGTAGGCATTACCGTTGAATGAGATCGGTCGACCCGGCCGCCAGGTGCCCGGCGTAGGCTTCGACTGAGCCCGCCCGAGAGAATCCGCAGAAGGAGAATCAGTGGACCACGACATCGTCATTTGCGAACCGTTGCGGACTCCGATAGGAGGTTTCGGCGGCCAGTTCCGCGACATCCCCGCTCAGGAGCTCTCCGCCACCGTGGTCCGCGAACTCATCGCGCGCACCGGGATCAACCCGGATCTCATCGCCGACGTCATCATGGGGCAGGGATACGCCACCGCCGAGGCACCCTGCATCGGCCGTGTCACCGCGCTCGACGCGGGGCTGCCCGTGAGCGTGCCCGGCAAGCAGGTCGACCGTCGCTGCGGATCGGGGCTCCAGGCCGTCATCGACGCGGCGCTGACCGTCGGCTCCGGCAATGGGGACTTCGTCGTCGCCGGCGGAGTCGAATCGATGTCGCATGCGCCGTTCTACAACGACACGATCCGCTGGGGAGTGCGCGGCGGCAGCGCCGAGTTCACCGACTCCCTCAGCCGCGGTCGCTCGACCCCCGGCGGGAAGAACCACCCCGTCGCCGGCGGCATGCTCGAGACCGCGGAGAACCTCCGCCGCGAATACGGGATCGGACGCGAGGAGCAGGACGAACTCGCGTACACCTCCCACCGACGCGCGGCCGCGGCGGCCGACGACGGCCGATTCGCCGAGGAGATCGTGCCCGTGACGATCCCCGCGACCCGCAAGACCCCGGAGCACCGGGTCGACCGCGACGAGCACATCCGATCGGACACGACGCTGGAGAAGCTCGCGAAGCTGCGCCCCATCCTCGGCGGCGGCGATCCCGAGGCGACGGTGACCGCCGGGAACGCCTCGGGCCAGAACGACGGCGCTGCGGCAAGCATCGTCACCACCCGAGCCGCGGCCGAGGCGCAGGGCCTCAAACCGCTGGGTCGCCTGGTCAGCTGGGCGGTGGCCGGAGTGCCGCCGAAGACGATGGGCATCGGCCCGGTCCCGGCGACGGCGAAGGCGCTGGAGAAGGCCGGGCTGACCCTGGCCGACATCGACCTCATCGAACTCAACGAGGCGTTCGCCGCCCAGGCGCTGGCCGTCACCCGCGAATGGGGACTGGGCAGGGACGACTTCGAGCGACTCAACGTCAATGGTTCCGGGATCTCCCTGGGCCACCCCGTGGGCGCGACCGGCGGCCGCATCCTCGCGACGCTCCTGCGCGAAATGGATCGCCGAGGTGCCCGCTATGGTCTTGAGACCATGTGCATCGGCGGGGGACAGGGCATCGCCGCCGTCTTCGAACGCGCCTGAGGCAGCGCGGGGGCCCGGTCCGCGCACGGGCCGACTCGGCACCCGGCTCGGCATCCGCCTCGGCGAGCTCACTCGATGACGAGGGTGACCATCTCGGCGATGCAGGCCGGACGCTCGACGCCCTCGATCTCGATGACGTGGCTGACGACGAGCTGCGTGCCCTTGGCGGTGCGGGTGACTTCTTTGAGGGTCGCAATGTCGCGCAGCCGGGAGTCGACCGGGACCGGCTGCGGGAAGCGGACCTTGTTGAGCCCGTAGTTGATCTTCATGCTCGGACCCTCGAGGGAGAAGATCTCCGTCGAGAACTTCGGCAGCAGGCTCAGGGTGAAGAAGCCATGGGCGATTGTCGTGCCGAACGGACCCGACGCCGCTCGGTCGGCATCGAGGTGGATCCACTGATGATCGCCAGTGGCCTCCGCGAAGGCGTCGATCGTCTGCTGATCGACGAGCATCCACTCGGAGCGGCCCAGTTCCTCACCGACCAGCTCTTCGAGTCCAGCGGTTCCATTCAGTGTGCGCATCTGCGAACCTCCATCAGTTCTCTCGAGCATTGCTCCTGCTACCGGCAATGCTACTGAACGTACGTCCAATCAGCAGTCACTTCTCCTCCACGATCGCGACTGCAGCGGCGGCGCGGCCGCTCGGTCAGCAGTGGCGGCGACACCATGGTGTTCCAGAGTTGTGGCGGGCCTGGAACACGAATCCGCGAAAGGGAGAAAACAGGCGCAGTTAGACTGCCGATATGCCTGGAACACGAACATCCGTCTCGAGCATCGGTGTGCTCGTCGTTGAAGATGAAGCTGTTGCGGCAAGGGCGCATGCCAAATATGTCGACCGCATCGACGGCTACCACACGGCGGGCGTGGCGAAGAACGCGACTCAGGCCATGGCGGCTCTGACCGGCAAGATCATCGGCCTCGACCCCGACGGCATCGACCTGGTCCTTCTCGATATGAATCTTCCCGACGGCCACGGGCTGCAGGTCTGCCGCGCCATCCGGGCCCACCGAGTCGACGTCGACATCATCGCCGTCACCGCTGCCAGGGACATGCAGATCGTGCAGGAGGCGCTGTCCTACGGCGTCGCCCAGTACATCATCAAGCCGTTCACGTTCCCGGTGTTCAAGTCGAAGCTCGACGCCTATTCCTCATTCCGCAACAGCCTCGGCACCGACAGCGGCGAGGGCGAAGTCACTCAGACCGAGGTCGACACGGCGATCGCGGCACTCCGCACGCATACGGTGGCGGCAACGGCGAAGGGAGTCCCCGATGCCGTCCAGACCGAGGTGAAGTCCGTCCTCGACACGAGCCCGGGGCAGTCCGCCGCCGAGGTGGCCGAGGGCCTCGGCGTCTCCCGAGTCACCGCCCGCCGCTACCTCGAGGCGATGGCCGACGCGGGCATGCTCGAGCGTCGACCTCGCTACGGTTCGGCCGGCCGACCCGTGCTCGAGTACACCGTCGTCGAGGACGAACTCTGATCCGAGAGGAAATGGACTTCCGCATCGGGTGACACGAAAATTGGACCATGTCGCAGAAATCGCAGATGTGGTCGGCTCTCGCCATTGTCGTCGTATTGCTCATCGCCGCCGGGGTCTTCGCCTATCTGAAGCTGCCGATACAGGCGCGCTCAGCTGCGGAGGCAGCAGTCGCCGACCTCCGTGCGGGCTCCCTCGATTCTGCGGTCTGGAATGAAGCGGAGACCGCACAGAAGCTCCACGACTCAGTGCTCAAGGGTCTCGATCCGCAGCTGCTGTCGACCCGGAGCGTTGAGCTCGACGGAATCGAGAACCGCGGCGGATCCACCGCCGCGCGAATCCGCTGGGTCTGGACGGACCGGAACAAGCAGTCCTGGGAGTACGAGTCCGAGCTGCCGCTGAGCCGGAATGGACTGCTCTGGTCGGCCTCCCTCACCGCAACCGCTCTCCACCCCGCGCTCAAGGCCGGAGGCGTCCTCGAATCCCGGACGAGCCCGGGAAAGCGCGGATCCATCCTCGGAGAGGGCGACGAAGCGCTGGTGTCCGAGGGAACCGTCATCGATGTCGGGGTCCGGCCCTCGCAGGTCGAGGAGAAGACGGTGACCACTCTGGCGAAGGACCTCGACATCGACGCCAAGGAGCTCCGAGCGCGCATCGACGGCGCCGAACCGGAGCAGTTCCTGCCGGTCATCACTCTGCGCGAAAGCGACTACGACGCAGTCAGGGACGCGATCCATTCCCTGCCCGGCACGATCTTCAAGACCCGGACTCAGCCGTTGAGCAGGAAGAAGGGCTTTGCCGCCGCGACCCTCGGCACGGCGGGGCCGGCGTCTGCCGATGACATCAAGGCTTCGGGAGGCGAACTGACCCCCGAGGCCGTCGTCGGGAGGAGCGGCATGCAGAAGACCTTCGATGAACAGCTCAGAGGCCCCGCGAACGAAGAGATCGTCGCCGTCAACGGCAAAGACGCCGAACCGGTGGTCGTGCACGAGTTCCCCAAACACAACGGGAAGGACCTCACGACCACCATCAGCGTCGACGTGCAGGAGGCGGCGGACCGGGCCGCTGCGACGGCGAAGAAGCCGGCGGCGCTCGTCGCAATCCGTCCCAGCGACGGGCACATCGTGGCCGTGGCGAACCACGACCCGGCAGGAGCCGCTTGGGACCGGGCGCTGACCGGACAGTACGCTCCCGGCTCGGTGTTCAAGATCGCCTCGGGCCTGGCAATGCTGGAGTCCGGGATCGAGCCGAACACCATGCTGGAATGCCCCAAGACGACGAGAGTGAACGGCAAATCGTTCAAGAACGCCGAGGATCACGTGCTCGGAGAGGTCGCGTTCGAGGAGAACTTCGCCGAGTCGTGCAATACCGCATTCGTCGAAGCCGGAGAGAAGGTCTCGAGCGCCGACGTCTCGAACGCGGCGATGAACCTCGGGATGGGGCAGTTCGATCTTCGGGTCGACGCGAAGATGGCCGATGTTCCCATCGACGACGACCCTGTTGTCCATGCCGCGGAGATGATCGGTCAGGGAAAGGTGGTCGCGAGCCCGCTGTCGGTCGCCGTGATGGCCGCCTCGGTGGCGAACGGGGACACAGTCAGCCCACTCCTCGTCCTCCCGGACGAGCGGACCGATCTCGACGAACAGGTCATCGACCCCGATCACATCAAGGACCTGCAGGTGATGATGCGCCGCGTCGTCACAGACGGAACCGCCGGCGAGCTGAAGTCGGTGCCAGGCGAGCCCGTCCACGGAAAGACGGGAACCGCGGAGTACGGCAGCGATTCACCGCCGCGCACGCACTCCTGGTTCGCCGGCTACCAGGGAGACATGGCAGTGGCGGTGCTCGTCGAGGACGGGGGCTTCGGCGCCGAGGCTGCCGTCCCCGTCGCGAAGGAATTCTTCGAAGAGCTCAACCGATGACAGCCGAGGCGGCCCCGCGTCCGCAGTCGCTCGCACGTGCCGTGGTCGCTGGGATGCTCGCCGCTCTCGTCCTCGCGTTCCCGATTCTGTGGATCGGTTTCGCCGCCATGATCGCCTGGTCGGGGTGCTTCATCGAGTGCGGTACTCCCGACCGTGGACAGGCGGTGCTGCTGCTGATTCTCATCGCCGTCCTTCTCGTCGACATCGGGCTGTGGGCGATGGCCGGACTGCGGAGGTTCCCGCCCGTGATCACTCTCATCGCGGCGGGACCTCCCGTCATCCTCGGCGTGGCCTGGTTGGTCGGAACACTGTCCGGGGCCTACTGACGCACCGCGTGTTCGGTGGGCGGTTGCCCCAGACGAGAATCGGTGGTCACAGACGGGAGGTTGACCCTTCAGTTCTGGGACGCTCTCCAGTCCGCGACCTCCGCCTGGGCCAGCTGAGCTGCCACACCGATGTAGCTGCCCGGGGTCAGGGCGGTCAGCCGTTCGGTCTCGGCCTCGGGCAGGCCCAGTCCGGCGACGAACTCCTTGAGGTCGGCCTGATTGATGCGCTTGCCGCGCGTGAGCTCCTTGAGCTTCTCGTAGGGGTTCTCCATGCCCGGCACTCCCTGCAGGCCCGCGGCTCGCATGACGGACTGGATCGCCTCACCGAGGACTTCCCAGTTCGCATCGAGATCAGCGGCCAGCACGTCCTCGTTGATGGCGAGCTGGCCGAGTCCCTTGACGAGGTTGTTCAGCGCGAGAACCGAATGACCGTAGGCGACGCCGATGTTGCGCTGCGAGGTCGAGTCGGTGAGGTCGCGCTGCATCCGTGAGGTCACGAGGGTCGAGGCCAGGGAGTCGAGCAGGGCGCACGAGAGCTCGAGGTTCGCCTCGGCGTTCTCGAATCGGATCGGGTTGACCTTGTGCGGCATCGTCGACGAGCCGGTGGCCCCGGCGACAGGGATCTGCTTGAAGTAGTTCATCGAGATGTAGGTCCACATGTCGGTCGCAAGGTTGTGGGCGATGCGGTTGAAGCGGGCGATGTCGGCGAAGAGCTCGGCATCCCAATCGTGCGACTCGATCTGGGTGGTCAGCGGGTTGAAGGTCAGCCCGAGGCTGTTCTCGACGAAAGTCTGGGCCAGCCTCGGCCAGTCGGCCCCGGGCACTGCGGACATGTGCGCGGAGTAGGTTCCGGTCGCGCCGTTGATCTTGCCGAGGTAGTCGGAGGCTGCGATGCGGTCGTACTGGCGGCGCAGACGGTGGACGAACACGGCCAGTTCCTTGCCCATGGTCGACGGGGTTGCCGGCTGTCCGTGGGTGTGGGAGAGCATCGGAACCCCGGCCAGCGCCTCGGCGGTGTCGGCCAGGGCGTCGATGAGGGCTTCGGCCCGCGGAAGCCACACCTGTTCGGTGGCGCCTTTGATGCCCAGCGCCCACGACAGGTTGTTGATGTCCTCGGAGGTGCAGCAGAAGTGGACGAGCTCGCTGAGATCATCCGCCCCGAGTGCGACTAGTGCTTCTTTGATTGTGTACTCGACGGCCTTGACATCGTGGACGGTGACGGCTTCATGCGCGGCAAGGGTCGCGATCGTGTCGGCGTCGAAGCCCTCGGCGAAGGCGCGCAGGCCGGCAACTTCCTCGGTGGTGAGGGTGCGCACGCCCGGGATGACGGAGTTCTGCGCGAGGTGGATGAACCACTCCACCTCGACGATGATCCGATTGCGGTTGAGCGCGGCCTCCGACAGGTGATCGATGAGGTCAGCGGTGTCTTTGCGGTAGCGGCCGTCGAGCGGTCCGAGTGCGAGAGCGGGCGAGACTTCGGCAAGAGAAACAGTCGGCATGGGTCCATTTTCTCATGGGCCTGCGCTCGGGTGGGACTGCGCCGTCTTCGCTGGGCAGAGGTCGAAGCCGAGGGTCGGGCAGAATCCGACCACGAGGAGATCGGGCCCGACTCGTGTTCGCTTGGCTGGGGATGGGGCCCGAACTGAGGCGGACCCCGGCTGTGGAGGCTCAGGTCGCATCCACAAGGCAGCTCTCCCGGGTTCCGCAGCTGGGACGCGCTGCCTACTCTGAGCGGACGGACTGGGGGGCTTCCGGAGGAACTGGGAGCTTCTGAAGGCACTCGGGGCGGGGGAGGACGGGCAGTGATCACCGACGAACTGGCGCACAACCGTGACGAATGGTTCCACCGGGCGAACGAGCTGAGATCACTGGCACAGGAATGCGGCCGGATCGACGTCTGGGATTCTCCGGCCGGGGGACTCCTGCGGGAACGGCTCGGGGGACTCGCCGATTCGATCGTCACGCTCGCCGACCGCGCGGATCGGCTCGCGGAGGCGTATGACCTGCACCTGCAGGTCGTGTCTGTGGGAGGACGGCTTCAGCTATGACCAGCACCGCGAAACCGGGTGACAGCTGCGGCGGTGCGAAGTGGATCGCCGTCGACTTCGCGCGGCTCGTTCGACTGCCTGCTCGCCTCAAGTGCCTCTGGCCGGCAGAGATGACGCCGAGAAGCACCTCTCAGGCCGCTGCACCGGCCCGCCGGAAGAGTGTCGGCGACGCCGACTCCACGGCACACGAACCGGCATCGACGCCGGTGCTGCCCATAGGCCTGACGACGGCGGTGCCGACTCCGCAGCGGAGTCGAGACCCCGACGTTCTCACGGCCTGGCTCACCGGCTTCGCCGCCGAACTCGACTTCGCCGATGCGCGGATGACCCTCGTCATCAGCTCCGGCACCGATGCCGTGCACCTCGAGGCGATGGTCCATGACCACACGGCGCTGGCGATTCTCGCTCTGCGCGGGGTCGATTTCGATGAGTTCTCCGGATTCCAGCTGCTGCGCCGCCTGAGTTTGGACGAACTCGCGCCCGCAGTCCAGGAGCTGAGCGCCCTCATCGACCGTGACTGCGTGCTCACGCTCACCTACCTCCACGCCTGCGGGCCGGGTGGAATGGAGTTCCTCCTGCGCCAAGACGGCCGCTGGCTGCGCCCTGAGCTCGAGAGAACCGGTGAGGGGATCAGCGCGAACCGACAGGTCGATGCGGGCGCTGAAGCGATCAGAACTCTCTTCGCCTCAGTGCTGACCCGACTGCGCTTCACCTCGGTGCAGTCGCCGACCGCACAGCCGCCCGCTCCGGCCGCAGCGGCACATCCTCCGGTCGGTGTGCGAGGCGCTCGGACATGATCGCCACCCGCACCCACGGCGGCACCGCGCTGCGAGTCGACGACCGCGCCGACCTGTGCGCCGTGCACCTGCGACGAATCGCCGACCGGGTCGATGACCTGCTCGCCGAGAGCACAGTCGCCGACTTCGACCTCGCCACGCTGCTGACGCAGGTTCCCGCACCGGTCACCGCACTCCACCTCGACGCCCGCCGAGTCCTGGTCCACCAGCAGTCGGCCGCCGTCATCATCGAAGCCGAGGCCACGATCCTCGCGATCCACACCGCAGCGGAGGCCTACCGGCAGGCCGAGCAGGGGATCAGCGAGACCTTCGGCGGCCTCCTCGACTTCTTCGGATACGTGACCGGGCGAGCCTTCGCGCTGAGCCTGCCCGTGCTCATCCCCGTCGGGGTCGCCGTGGCCGCCACCGCTTCCGCGACGGTCACGCTTCTCGACGTCACCGGGCTCGACACCGTCATCGCCCAGCATTTCGGCATCGACCTCAGCCAGACCGCGGCGGCGGTGAAGGAGGATCTCATCAGGCTGGCCTTCGAGAACTCCGACGCCACCGGAGCCGTCATCGAGCACGTTCTGCCCGGCTTCGTCCTCGGCTTCATGGGACTGCCGCCGACCCTCCTCGACATCGACGCCGACCACCTTCTGTGGCCACATGACTCCGGTTCGATGACCGCATGGGTGCTCGCCGGAGCCTCGATGTTCGGCCTCCTCCTGCCCTCCGACGTCGAAGTGTGGAGAGCCGCCGGGATCACTCCGGCTGCCACCCAGCCGCCGAGGGACATCGACGAGCTCTACGTGCGGGAGGCCGGGCGCCACCGCGGCGTCGATTCCGGGCAGGTGCGCATCGAAGAGATCGCCTCTCCCGACGGCAGCACCCGCTACATCGTCTACATCCCGGCGACCACCGATTGGTCCCCGGAGCCGGGGCCGAACACGACGGACCTGACCACGAACGTTCAGGGAATGGCGGGCAATGACACCGTGATGCGCGAGATGGTCCGGCAGGCGATCGCCGACGCCGGAATCGGATCCGAGGAGGTGATGCTCGTCGGCTACTCCCAAGGCGGGATCACTGCCGGCTCTCTCGCCGCCGACCCGGAGTTCCTGGCCGACGTCAACGTCACCGCGCTCGTGAGCGTCGGGGCGCCGATATCGGACTTCGCCATTGACGAGTCCGTCGAGGTCCTGTCGATCGAACACGAACAGGATCTCGTCCCCGACCTCGACGGCAACGAGAACCCCGCCACCGACAAGTGGTCGACGATCACCGTCGACTACGATCCGCAGGCATTGCGCAGCGCCCCGAATCTCGTCGACATGACCGATGCGGAATTCGACGCGAAGTTCGCCTCGGCCGGTGCGGCCCACTCCTCGGCCGCCTACACGGCGTCGATCGCGCTGATGGCCCGGGCCGGTCATCCCGACCTCCGCCGATTCACGGACAGGAACTCCGGGTTCTTCTCCGGCGACCTCAAAGACACCAAGGACTACCAGGGCAAACGCAAACGTCATTGACCGGCGCCGAGGTGGAGCGACGACGTCGTGCCCGGGCGGACCGACGGTGGCTCACCTCGGCGACGGTGGGAACTGCGGTCGTCGGAAGTGCATTGGTCGGATACCCACGCAACTCAGCGGCGATCGACAATTCGCCACCCAGGCCTTTGGCCGGGGACCACACGGGTGGAATTCGCCCCATAGGCTGGGGACGACCTGACCAGACGGCACCCGGCGCACACCGCTGATGTGGCGCCCAGCGAGCGGATTCGTTATCGTAGGAATACTTGTGAAGCTCATCACTCAAGGGCGAGGACTCCCACCAGAGTCACTGGCCCGACGAAACGAGTCCACCGCTGGTCACCTCCGGTGCTGTTGGACCTTGAACAAAGGAGAACTGAAATGACCTCCAACATTTCAGTAGGAGCGGGGACTGCCCACAGTCAGTCCTCGGAGCCTCGGATGATCCAAATGCTCACCGAAGACGGCAACCGTGTCGCCTCCGGCGAATACGACGCCTTCGCCGCAGAACTCACCGACGAGGACCTGCGCGGGTTCTACCGGGACATGGTCCTGGTGCGTCGAATCGACTCTGAGGGCTCGGCTCTCCAGCGTCAGGGACAGCTCGGTCTCTGGGCGCCCCTGTTCGGTCAGGAGGCAGCCCAGATCGGAATGGGCAGGGCCGCCCGCCCGCAGGACTTCGTTTTCCCGACCTACCGCGAGCACGGTCTCGCCTACACCCGCGGCGTCGAACCCGAAACCCTCCTCGGCATCTTCCGTGGTCAGAACCACGGCGGCTGGGACCCGCAGGAGCATCGCTTCCACACCTACACGATCGTCATCGGCTCGCAGACGCTCCACGCCACCGGATACGCGATGGGTGTCGCACTCGACGGTGACGTCGGAACCGACGACCTCGAACGCGACACGGTCGCGATCGCCTGCTTCGGCGACGGAGCAAGCTCGCAGGGTGACGTCTCCGAAGCCCTGACCTTCGCGGGAGCGTTCCACGCCCCCGTCCTGTTCTTCTGCCAGAACAACCAGTGGGCGATCTCCGAGCCTACCCACGTTCAGACTGCGGCACCGCTGTGCAAGCGCGGCGAGGGCTTCGGCGTCCCCGGAATCCGGGTCGACGGCAACGACATCATCGCCATGTACTCCGTGGCGCGCGCCAGCCTTGACTCCGTCCGCTCGGGCAACGGCCCGATGCTCATCGAGGCCTTCACCTACCGCCGCGGTGCCCACACCACCGCCGACGACCCGACGAAGTACCGCGATCGGGCCGAAGAGGAGATCTGGGAGGACCGCGATCCCATCACCCGCCTCAAGGCCTACCTGGACAAGCACACCGACACCGACGAAGAGTTCTTCGCCGAGGTGGACGCCGAGGCCGACACCCTTGCCGCCCGGATCCGCCACAACTGCATGACCATGGAGGATCCGAACCCTGAAGAGATGTTCGCCCACGTCCTCGCTGAACCCCACCCTCTCGTCGATGAGGAGCGGGAGGAGTTCCGCGCCTACCACGCCTCGTTCGCCGATGCGGGTGAGGCCTGATGGAGAAGCTTCCGCTGTCCAAAGCGATCACAGCGGGACTGCGCAAGGCCATGGAGGACGACCCGAAGGTCGTCCTCATTGGTGAGGACATCGGCAAGCTCGGTGGCGTCTTCCGCGTCACCGAGGGCCTGCAGAAGGACTTCGGTCCGCAGCGGGTCATCGATTCCCCTCTTGCGGAGTCCGGAATCGTCGGCACCTCGATCGGCATGGCCATCCGCGGCTACCGCCCCGTGATCGAGATCCAGTTCGACGCCTTCATCTTCCCGGCCTACGACCAGATCGTCACGCAGCTCTCCAAGCTGCACAACCGCACGCTGGGCAAGGAGCGGGTTCCGCTCGTCATCCGCGTGCCCTACGGCGGCGGCATCGGCTCCCCGGAACACCACTCGGAGAGTCCCGAAACGCTGTTCGCCCACCATGCGGGGCTGCGGCTGATCTCACCATCGAACTCCCACGACGCGTACTGGATGATCCAGGACGCGATCAGGAGCGAGGACCCGGTGATGTTCTTCGAACCCAAGCGCCGCTACTGGCAGCGCGGGGACGTCGACACGAAGGAACGGGGGCTCGACCTGCACTCGGCGCGAGTCGTCAACGAGGGCACGGACCTCACCCTGATCGCCTACGGCCCGCTGGTGCCGACCGCTCAGGACGTCGTCTCGGCAGCAGCCGACGAGGGCAAGAGCATCGAGCTCATCGACCTGCGCAGCTTCAACCCGATCGACTTCGCCACTATCGAGAAATCGGTGAAGAAGACCGGTCGGCTTGTCATCACTCATGAGGCCCCGACCTTCCTGGGCCTCGGGTCGGAGATCGCCGCGCGCATCTCGGAACGCTGTTTCTTCAACCTCGAAGCCCCGGTGCTGCGCGTCGGCGGGTACCACATCCCGTACCCCGCCTCGCGGATGGAAGAGCACTACCTGCCCGACCTCGATCGCATCCTCGATGGTGTCGACCGGGCACTGGCCTACTGACCTCAGGAGAGAATGAATGAGCAACGAATTCCCACT
Organism: Brevibacterium sp.; assembly: GCF_031179145.1. Classification (GTDB taxonomy): domain Bacteria; phylum Actinomycetota; class Actinomycetes; order Actinomycetales; family Brevibacteriaceae; genus Brevibacterium. The sequence goes on along the minus strand of NZ_JAPSIB010000012.1, from coordinate 42,374 downwards.
TCCTGACGTCGGTGAGGGCCTGACCGAGGCCGACATCGTGTCCTGGAAGGTCGCTGCCGGCGACACCGTGACCGTCAATCAGATCCTCGTCGAGATCGAGACCGCGAAATCGCTCGTCGAACTCCCCAGCCCGCAGGCCGGACTCGTTGACGCCCTTCTGGTCGAAGAGGGCCAGACCGTCGAGGTGGGCACCCCGATCATCCGCTTCGGCGGGGATGGCTCGAGCTCGGGTGCCGCGTCCGATGGTGCGGCACCCGGCGCAGCCGCCGGCAAGACTTCGGGCGGAGCTGCCACCAAGGCTTCCGGCGGAGCTGCTGAGGGCGGCGCTGCAGGCGCGGACGAGGACGGCGGTGCGACGCTCGTGGGATACGGAGCCCGAGCAGCATCGTCGAAGCGTCGCCCGCGCAGGGGCGCGACAGCTCCGGCCCCGGATGCTGCTTCCTCCGCACCGACCCAGGCATCAGCGGCAACCGCACCCGCGCCGACGACTGCCGCGCAGACGGTGAAGTCGACCGCCTCAGCCGCGGCCCCGCCGGAGCCGGCGACCACCTCGGCGGGTAAGCCCTTGGCGAAGCCTCCGGTGCGCAGACTCGCCAAGGACCTCGGCATCGACCTGGGCTCGATTGCACCCACCGGCACACGGGGCGAAGTCACCCGCGACGACGTGCAGGCGGCAGCGCAGCGCTCGGGTGCTGCCGAGGAAGCATCGACAGCTGTGTCCGCGGATGCGGGAGTCGCCTCGGCGGGTGGAGGATCGACGGCGGAGCTCGAGGAGCGGATCCCGTTCAAGGGCGTGACGAAGATGATGGCGAAGGCCATGGTCGACTCTGCGTTCACGATGCCCCACGTCACCGAATTCCTCGACGTCGATGTCACCGCGACGATGGACTTCGTGCGTCGGCTCAAATCGACGAAGTTCCTCGGCGAGGACGTCAAGGTCTCACCTCTGCTGCTCGTGGCGAAGGCTGTGACCTGGGCGGCGGCGCGCAATCCGCGGATCAACTCGTGCCTCGAAGGCGATGAGATCGTCGTCAGGAAGTACGTGAATCTGGGGATCGCCGCGGCGACCCCGCGCGGACTGATCGTGCCCAACATCAAGAACGCGCAGTCGATGGGGCTGACCGAGCTCGCGCAGAGCATTCAGGGCCTGACTGCCCTGGCGCGGTCGGGGAAGACCCCTCCTGCGGATCAGGCGGGCGGGACGATCACCATCACGAACGTCGGAGTGTTCGGCGTCGACGCCGGAACGCCGATCATCAATCCGGGGGAGGCCGCGATCCTCGCCTTCGGGCAGATCCGCAAGCGCCCGTGGGTCGTCGGCGACGAGATCGTCCCGCGCGACATCACGACGCTGTCGGTCAGCGCCGATCACCGGGTGGTCGACGGGGAGATCATCTCGAAGTTCCTCGCCGATGTCGGTCGAGGCCTCGAAGACCCGAGCCTGCTGCTCGCGTGACTCGGCTGCGGCCCCGCGAATGGACCGGTCGCCAACTCTGCGGTGAAGACGCAGAACGCCCCGTTGCAACGGGGCGTTCTGCATCTGTCGAGATGTATAGTTGACGACGATCGTGATTCTTCTGTCAGGAGGTGAGACCCATGTCCGCAATGTACACCGTGGGCGCTCCCTCTCCGTCCACGATCGGGCGACAGCAGTAGTCGCTCTCGGGAGCGCCGATCAGGCACTTTCGAAAGGCGACTCCCATGAACGCACATTCTCCTCAAGCCGATTCTGCGGCATCCTGCTCGCCGCTCCACGCTCACCACGACCCGGCCCTGGCGCAGGGCACATCGTGCCGTCCGGCGCTCGACGCGACATCCCGAATCGAGGCCGTGCATGGTCGCGCGCTCGTGCTCGGAGGCGGTGGGTCGACAGGCAACGCCTGGCTCATCGGCGTGCTCGCGGGCTGCTTCGACGCCGGATTGGATCTGACCGGGGCTGATCTGACCGTCGGCACCTCCGCCGGATCGACCGCAGCCGCGCAGATCTCCGGCGCCGCTGTGCCCGAGCTGTATTCCCTCACTGTGGCAGCGCCGCCCAAGCAGCTTCAGGCAGGAACGCCGACACGATCGTCAGTCCAGTCGGCCGACGCGACACCGGATTCGGGGCGGTCGACTGGGGAGTCACCGTCTGTCCGCAAGCCGCCGGAGAGGGCGCCGGTGGCTCGGACGGTGAACGAGCATCTGGACGCGCTGCTTTCGCTCGTCTCCGAATCCGCCGACGCGGGCGTCTTCCGACGTCGGATCGGCGCGGCTGCCATCGAACGCGCCGACGAGGACTGGCAATCCAGATGGAGAGACATCGTCTCGTCCCGCCTGCCAAACCATGCCTGGCCGGACGGGACGGTCGCTGTGACCGCCGTCAACGCTCGCACGGGGCAGGGAGCCGTCTTCGACCGCCACAGCGGCATCGATCTCATCGACGCCGTCGCAGCGAGTTGCTCGAGCGGTCCTGCGTATCGAATCGGCGATGACCACTTCATCGACGGAGGCTACCTGCGAGGCGAGAACGCCGGATTGGCGCGGGGATGTGGAACCGTCGTGGTTCTCGCCCCTTTTGGTGGCCGTTCACTGCACCCAAAAGATTGGCGCACCGACTTGGCCAGCCAGACGGAGGAGCTACAGGAGGGCGGCAGTCAGGTGCGCACCCTTTTCCCGGATCAAGACGACGAGCACCTCTTCGGGGCCAATGCGATGAACGCCGCCTATCGGCCCACGGCCGCTCGGGCCGGATTCGCCCAGGGCAGAAGAGTCGCCGAGGCGCTGAGTGAGCTGTGGACCTGAGCGGGCTGTTCGCCTGAGATTGCTGTTTGCCCGCCGTCTTCTGTGCCGACGTCGACGGGCGGAAGGTGACGCCGACGGGGGCTGTTCGCCACCACGACGGTGCAGACGCAATACGCCCCGTCGCAACGGGGCGTATTGCAGTTGCCGCGGCGTTCAGCGAAGCCAACGGGGTGCCCGACGGGCGCGGGGGCGATCTGCAACTGCCGGAGCGTCATACGTTCGGCGGCTGCGGGCGCATGGGCGAATTACGGTTGCCGGGCCGTCCCGTCGGCATCCCGAAAACCGCGGCCGCGGCCCCCGCCTCTACACCTTCTCTTCGGCCGAGACCTTGCCGGGCAGCACGAAGGAGAACGCGAGAGCCAGGCCGGTGAGCACGGTCGCGAGGATCAGGGCGTTGCGGTAGCCGTCGATTCCCGGAGAGTTCGCGATGACGACCGACATCATGCCGATGCCGACCGCGGCACCGAAGTTGAACGCGGCCGAGTTCATTCCCGGAAGAATGCCCGGGTGTGAGGCCGGCGCGTAGATGATGCCCAGACCGTTGAGCGCACACGAGGCAGCCGCCGAATACGTCGCGCCCATGAAGAACACGACGAGCGCCAGCGTCATCTGGTTCTCGACGCCGAGGACCATCAGCGCGGTGAGGATCAGGCTGCCGAACAGCCCGACACGCAGGACCAGACGGTAGCCCAGACGGGGTGCCAGGCTTCCGAAGAACGGTGCGCTGGCCCAGCCCAGGAGCGAGTACGGCATGAGGAAGAGCAGCGCCGAGGCGGTCGAGCTCAGCCCGAATCCCGACTGCGGATCCTGCGTCAGAGCCGGGATGACGAAGACGAGCACGGAGAAGCTCGACGCCAGAGTGCAGAATGTCGTCAGGAGCAGACCCCAGACCCCGCGGTCGGTGATCGCCTCGATCGGCAGGAGAGGATGGGCGACCCGTCCCTCTGCGATGCGGAATCCGATGAGTGCTGCGACCGCGACCGCGAAGGCCAGCCAGGTCTTCCACGAGGCCAGACCGCCGGGCGCGAAGGCCATGGTGAGGCCGAGGTTGATGCCGACGAGAGCGATCGTCAGGGCGCCGATTCCCCACCAGTCCATGCGGCCGCTCTTCAGCGCCCGCACTTCCGGCGTCCACCGGATCAGCATGAAGAAGGCGAGGACCTCGAGAACCAGGGTGAGGCCGAAGATGCCGCGGAAACCGATCCAGTCCGCGATCAGTCCTCCGAGCAGTGTGTCGACGCCGCCCACACCCGCGTTGATCGCAGTGATGATGCCGACGTAGCGACCGAACCGCTTCGTGTCGACGATTTCGCGCAGGACCAGGAACGAGAGCGCGAAGGTCGCCCCGCAGGCTCCCTGCATGGCGCGGCCGACCATGAGCATCGGCACGTTGACCGCGAGCATCGCGACCAGGCTGCCGAGGGTGAGGATCCCGGTGGAGATCACCAGGGCCTTCTTCCGCCCGATGATGTCGCTGAGCGGAGGCCAGAACAGGCCGGCCACAGCCGTGACGAAGGAGAAGACCGTTGCCGAGAGACCGATCGTGGCGATGTCGGTGTCGAGCTCTTCGGCCATGACGCCGATGGCCGGGGCCAGCATCGTCGCATTGAGCTGGAAGCTCGCCACGGCGATGACGAGGGCGGTCAGCACCAGTGGCGGGCGGATCTCATGCTTCGACTCGACGCTGGAGGTGCTCACAGCCGGCCCTGCGCCCCCGGAGGAACCTGCGCCGCTCACTGGAGGCCTGCGATCGCGCGCTGCGGGCTCACCTCGGTGGAGAGGATGGAGCAGATGAGGTCGAAGAACGCCTGGCCGTCGACGGCCTCGATGACGCGGGCATTCGGTTCGAGGTCGTGGACGCCCCAGGACATCGCCGAGTAACCGCGGGTCAGCTCCGAGCCGGTCTCGATCTGCACGTTGTAGTCGGCCGCGGCGATGACGAGTTCGGGATCCAGCAGCACGGCGACGGACAGCGAGTCCGGGTGGGTGGTGCCGGGGATGCCCACCGCTTCGTCGAATTCGAGGGTCGCGGCGCACACCTTCATGAAGAACCGCGCCAGCGGGGTGTCGATCGTCGCGATCTGCTCGAGCCGGTCCGCGCCGAACACGGCGTCGTTGAGCGTCAGCGGTGCCCACGGCACGACGGTGATGTCGAAGCCGGCGGCGAAGACCGTGGCGGCCGCCTCGGGGTCGACGTAGAAGTTGAATTCGGCGGCGGCCGTGATGTTCCCGCGCCCGTTGTTGGACCCGCCCATGATCACCAGGGACCGCACGTTCTTCGCGAAGTCGGCGTCCTTGACCGCGGCCATCGCGACATTGGTCAGGGGCCCGATCGCGACGATGTCGATCTCACCGGGATTGTCGTTGACGATGCGGATGAGGGCATCGACACCGTGCTCGGCCTCGGGGCCGCAGTCACCCAGATCGATGCTCATTCCCCCGACTCCGTCTCCGTGGACGTTCTCGGCCGACACCCACTCGCGCACCAGTGGTCGTTCGCAGCCGAGATGGACGGGAACTTCGCCGAGGTGACCGGTCGCGGCCAGCGTCAGGAAGGCATTGTGGACCTGGCGGTCGAAGCCGACGTTGCCGGCGACCATCGTGATGGCCTCAAGGCTGGCCCGGGAGTCGAGCAGAGCCACGAGCAGGGCGACGCAGTCGTCCTGGGCGGTGTCGGTGTCGAGGATGAGTCGACGTGTCATGGGTGTGTCCTTTCCATCCCTCTGCGGTGAGGGCGCGGGAGGCAGTCAGTAGCTGCTGGTGGTCTCGTTCGAGGTGTCGGTGACGATCTCGATGCCGGCGCTGGTGCCGACGCAGGCGGCTCCGGCCTCGAGGAGTTCGATCGTCTGCTCGTAGCCCTTGATCGAACCGGAGGCCTTGACGAGGACGCCTTCGGGGGCCCGCTCGACGAGGAAGCGGATGTTGGCCGGGCTGGCCGTTTCGATCTGCCCGCTGCTGGCGTTCTTGAGGTACTTCGCACCGGCCTCGATGCTCAGCTCCACGGCGGCTTCACGCTCCGCTTCGGTGAGCAGCGGCAGTTCGAGCATGACCTTGATCGGCACGCCCGCGGCGTCCACGACTCCGGCGATGTCGTCGCGGAAGGCGTCGAAGTCCCCGCTCTTGAGCCAGCCGATCTGGACGCCGATGTCGATCTGGCCGGCGCCGAGGCGGACGAGCTCGGCAGCCTCAGCGGCCTTGCCCGCGCTCGTCGTCACTCCGACGGTGGGGAAGTCGAGGGCTGAGGCCACGGGCACACCCGTGCCGGCGAGCACCTCGGCGACCGTCTTCACCCAGGAGCCGGGGACCATGGCCGCGCCGAAGCCGTACTCAGCGGCCTCCTCGGCGTGGGCGACGATCTCGTCTCGGGTGATGCCGGTTGCGATCTTGGTGTGCTGGATGAACGGTGCGAGTTCGCGGGCCTGCATGCTGCGGAAGTCGGGGCGGGTCATTGATGCTCTGCTTTCTGTCGGCTGTGTGGTGGATCAGGTGGGTGGGAGCGGCGGCCAGAGATCCTGGTCGAGCTCGGAGCGGTGCGGAAGAGCGGGGATGACTTCGTGCCGAGCGACCACGTGGGCGCCGACGGAGGCCGCGCGGGCGGCGGCAGCGTGCAGCGAGTCGCCCTCGAGGACGGCGACCGTGATCGCGGCCGTGAACGAGTCGCCCGCCCCGGTGGTGTCGACCACGTGTTCGGGGGTCACCGGATCGATCCGGTGGACGCCTGAGTCGTCGGCGACGAGGCTGCCCTGATCACCCATCGTGAGGACGACGCGGGACCCCGTGAGCTCCTGTAGGCGCTCGACCAGTTCGGGCGCCGAGGCGGCGTGGTCCCCGGTCAGCACCTGAGCCTCGGTGAGGTTGGGGGTGAGGATGTCGACGTCGCGGAGCATCTCGGCGGGGATCTCGCGCGCCGGTGCGGGATTGAGGACGGTGAGGATGCCGGCGCCGCGGGCGATCCGCAGCGCCTCGCGAGCGGCGTCGAGCGGAATCTCGAGACAGACGATCAGGGCGTCGGCAGCGGCGATGTCGGCTTCCCGCGCGGCAACGTCCGCAGCGCTCAGGGAATCGAGCGCTCCCGGGGCGATGATGATGCGGTTCTCGGCAGAGGATTCGAGGAGGATGATCCCCGTCATCGTGGCCGCGCCCGGGATCCGGACGACGCCCGAGGCGTCGATCCCTTCGTCCTCCCACAGCTCGATCGCCGAGGACGCCGCGGCGTCATCGCCGACGGCGGTGAGGAACGAGACCCGGGCGCCGAGGCGGCTCGCTGCGACGGCCTGATTCGAGCCCTTGCCGCCGTGACCGGTGCTCAGCTCGCCGCCCGAGATCGTCTCCCCAGGATCGGGAACACGCGCAGTGCGCATCGTGACACCCACTCCGTAGCTACCGACTACAGCGATGTTCACCGGGCCTCCTCATGTACATATATGTCCACTACAATAGGAGAACTTAGGGCCTGCCGAGATTCCTGTCAACAACGCGCTCCGGACGGTCCTTCGCCCAGCATTCACCGGCCTCAGGTGACTGCTGAGTAGACTGAGCGGCAGGCGAGGAGACCCGGCGGAATGAGTAGACAAACGGAGACAAGAATGGAGAATGACGTGACCGGCATCGAGGGCAAAGGGGTTTCCTCACGCTTGGACCGTTCGACACCGGTGCCCCTGCATGTGCAGATCGCCGAGGCGATCCGCGACCGCATCGGCGCGGGGGAGTGGCCGGTCCACTACCGGCTCAAGCCCGAGCCCGAACTGGCCGAAGACCTCGGAGTCAGCCGCGGTACGTTGCGCCGGGCGCTGCGGACCCTCATCGCCGAGGGCTTGCTGGTGCAGATCCGCGGGAAGGGAACCTTCGTCACCGCCGCCGAGTTGGAACCGGCGCTTGCGCAGGAACTCACGACCCTGTCCGAAGACTTCTCCGCCCGGGGAATCGTCACGGACGTGATCGTCGAGGACTGCCGTCTGACCATCGCTCCGCGACCTGTCGCGGCCCTGCTCGACATCGCGCCGCAGAGCGAAGTCCTGCACCTCGAGCGCATTCGGGCCACGGCCGACGGTCCCGTCGCCTACCTCGTCAACATCGTCAGGGCGGATCTGGCGCCGGGGATCGAAACGACGGACTTCACGTCGGCGAGCCTGTTCGGGACCCTGGAGACGGAGTTCGACCTGAGCGTCGCCACCGCACGGCGCACTTTCATCGCCGAGGCTGCCGACGAGGCGGTCGCCTCGGCGCTGCAGGTCGCAGTGGGCAGCCCGGTGCAGTACCTGCAGCAGGTCAGCTACCTCGGCGATGGCCGGGCAGTCGAGTACTCGGACGTCTGGATCAACAGCTCACGGCTGCGAGTGACCTCGGTGCTCTCACGGAAGGCTCCCCGCCCAGCTCCTCAGCCGTCGAGGTAAGCGCTGTTGTTCTCGTGGCTGCCATCCTTGACCAGGCGCTTGGCCAGGCAGTGATCGCGGTCGAGGCCCCAGGACCGGCACTGGTCGAGTGCTTGATCGGGGGTGCGATAGGGCGTGTCGATGACGGTGACGAGATACCCGCCGTCCTTGTACGAGCCCCAGTCGCCGCTGCGGATGAGGATCGCGCCGGGATACTTGACGCGGTTGGCTTCGTACTCGTTGAGGATGTCCTGCGCCGACCACGATTTCCCGTCGGCCTGCATCCCCGACTTCTTCGCGCTCAGCTGGGTCACCCAGCTGCCCTCGAGGTCCGTCGCCTTCTTCGCGCCGTCATCGGCATACCCGGCCAACTGCTCCGCGGGGCTCGCGCTCGGCTGGATCAGCACCTCGGACGGGGAAGGGGAGGCCGTTTGGCCTTCGCTGCCGTTGACGTCGACCGGGATGGTGCCCGTCGATGGAGCCAGCCACCTCACACCGAAGAAGGCCAGCAGGGCCAGGACGATGACGATGGAGACGATGACCGTGACGACCTTGAGGCCCGTCCGCTTCTTCGACGGCGGGGCCGAGTGCGCGAGCTCGGGGGGAACACTGCCCGGGGCGCCGGCGGGCCCGGTGTCCGACTGCGGAGTGTAGGGAGCTGCCAGCGCGGTGCGAGTGCGGGAGACGGGGAAGTCGCCGGTGTGCCGCTGCATGTACTCGTAATAGGTCGAGTCGTCGAACTCCGCCCCGCTCGGCGCGGAATCCCGGCCCTGCGGCACGTCGTGGCCTGATCGTTCTGTTCGGTCCCGATGCCAGTCATCGCTGGTCGCGGGACGAATTCGCGGCCTCGGTGGAACGTCGCTCATCGGTCCTCCAGAGTGCCAGGGGTGGTGGCAATCATCTCCTTACCTTGGCACGAGATCGAAGTGCGGGCAACATGGAGAAGAAGTCCGCGGAACCCGCAGATGAAGCGCCGGGATCGGCAACGCCGGGTGCCCGGGGATCTGCAGCGCCGGGTGCCCCGAATGTGAGTCGCTGGGGCCCCGGATCCGCGGCGCCGGGTGTCGCGGCTCTGCAGCGCTGGGTGTCCCGGGAGGGTGAGATGGGGTGAATTTGCTCTGGAGCCTGGATTCTCCGTAGACTTGTCTCTTGTTGTGTCGTGTCGGAGAGTCCTCGACTGTCCGCTGCGAGATGACATGGTGCTCACCCACCGCTGCACTCCAGCTTCGGCCATCTCTCACAGGCTACGGCTTCAGCGCTGGTGAGACATCTCGCCCGAACGGGCAAACCTGTTTTGGCGTACACAATTTTCATTGCGAACGCCACACGTCGGACACCGTTCCGGCTCGTCGGATGGGAATCCGATGTGGCAGCTTCGTGAAAATTTGTTGATGTCTTCCGACATCGGCGCAAGGCGACGCGGTCAGATCTTGGCGGGCGCGCGGCCGTATGGCTGTGCGAACCGGGAGGAATCTGGTGGCACGTGCTTGTTTCGAGAGTCGGTAACTTGTGAACTGGAGGAGAGACATGGCAGCAACCTGCCAAGTGACCGGGGCAGTCCCCGGTTTCGGACACAACGTGTCCCACTCGAAGCGTCGCACCAAGCGTCGTTTCAACCCGAACATTCAGAAAAAGCGCTACTACGTGCCGTCCTTGCGACGCAACGTCACCCTTAACCTGTCCGCCAAGGGCATCAAGGTCATCGACGTGCGCGGAATCGATGCCGTGGTCACCGAACTCATCGCCAAGGGAGTGAAGCTCTGATGGCTAAGACTCAGGACGTTCGTCCCATCATCAAGCTGAAGTCGACCGCCGGCACCGGGTACACCTACGTGACTCGCAAGAACCGCCGGAACAACCCGGATCGCATCGTGCTCAAGAAGTACGACCCGGTTGTTCGCAAGCACGTCGATTTCCGAGAGGAGCGCTGATCCCGCATGGCTAAGAAGTCAAAGATCGCACGCGACAAGCAGCGTCGCGTCATCGTCGAGCGCTATGCAGAGCGTCGCCTCGCTCTCAAGAAGCAGCTCGTGTCGCCCAACAGCACCGACGAGCAGCGGGAAGAGGCACGCCTCGGCCTGCAGAAGCTTCCGCGCGACGCTTCGCCGGTTCGCGTCCGCAACCGTGACCAGGTGGACGGTCGCCCCCGCGGTTACCTGCGCAAGTTCGGCCTCTCCCGTGTGCGTTTCCGCGAAATGGCGCACAACGGCGAGTTGCCGGGCATCACCAAGTCCAGCTGGTAATCTCGAGGAAGTTCGTTACCGGATAAACGGACCGGTAACCTACCGACTTGTCCTAAGGAGGACACTTTTATGGCTAAGAACCGCAGTGAGCTCGTAGCAGAAGTTGCCGAGAAGTCGGGCCTGACCCAGAAGCAGGTCTCTGACGTTCTCGATGGTGTCTTCGATGTCTTCTCCGACGTCGTCGCCCAGGGCGAAAAGCTCACCATCCCCGGGTGGTTGGCAGTCGAGCGCACCGAACGCGCCGCTCGCAAGGGACGTAACCCGCAGACTGGTGAAGAGATCCAGATCAAGGCCGGCTACTCCGTGAAGCTGTCCGCCGGTTCCAAGCTCAAGGCTGCTGCCGGCAGTCCTGAGTGATCCTCGGCTGAGTCAAGTGTTGACGGAATGACCCGAACCGCATGGTTCGGGTCATTCCGTCTATTCAGCCGCCTGTCCGGCGTTGCGGCGCAGGTTCCGACAGCTCCGCTGCCCCACGCGGCCCCGGTGGCCCCAGCTATAAGGGGGGACCGACGCGGCGAAGTCGGGCATTGGGCGACCACTGGGACCGTTGGGCGACCACTGCGCCCATTGCGGTCACTCGCCGAGGCGGGTGCGAGATATCGGCCACGTCCGCCCCTGATGGTTGGCTGACACTCAGGGCCGAGAGCTACCCTGGAAGCATGGACGCAACGCGAACTTTCACGTCGAACTCAGTGAGCACAGTCGCGTGAGCTCTGTGTCCGTCGAACCGGTCACCCGGTTCGCCTCCCGTGCCGCCGTCCCGCTCGTCGTCCTCGCCGGGCTGATCGCCGGGACCGCCGCGATGCTCTACACCGGTGCCGCCGACGCAACGCTCCTCAACGACCCGGGTCCCTCCGTCCGCTTCGGGCTGCCGGCCGCGAAGTTCGTCTTCAATCTCGCGATGTCACTGACCCTCGGCGCCCTGATGTTCGCCCTCCTCATCCTTCCGCGCACTCAGGGACGCAAGGTCGGGAGAAAAGGCGGGCGCAGTGAGGAGGGCGACCCGGTGCCGGCGCCCCACCCGCTGTGGGAGAAGGCGCTGAAGATCGCCGAGGTGTCCTCCGTCGTCTGGACCGTATCCGCCGCTGCGGTCCTCGTCCTCACCTTCGCCGATACGGTCGGCGCGCAGGCGTACCTCGACTTCTCCGGCCAGCTCGGCGTCTTCCTCACACAGATCGCATTCGGTCAGCTGTGGGTCCTCATCGTCGGCCTCGTCGCCATCGCCTCGGTGATCTGCTTCGGCTCCCGCTCCTACCCGGGGATTGCACTGGCCGCCGTCCTCGGCGTCGGCGCCATGATCCCGTTGGCGCTGATGGGGCATTCCTCCGCCGCGTCCGGCCACACGCAGGCGGTCAACAGCATCGGCCTCCACCTCCTCGGCGTGACCGCGTGGCTGGGTGGTCTGTTCGTCATCGCCCTGCTCGGCGCAAAGCTCGCCCGCTCGGCCGAGCTGCCGGCCGTGATCGAACGGTACTCTTCCTTCGCGCTCTTCGCCTTCGCCCTCGTCGCCTTCTCCGGAGTCGTCAACGCCTCTCTGCGCGTCCACGACCTCGACGATCTCACCACCCCGTACGGGATGGTCATCCTCGCCAAGTCGTTCGCCACGATCCTGCTCGGTCTGATCGGGTTCTGGCACCGTCGCTTCGTCATCCGACGGCTCGCCGCGGCCGCCTCGGCGCGGGTTGAGTTCTGGCGTCTCATCGTCGTCGAGTTCGTCATCTTCGGCGCCACCATGGGGCTGGCTGTGGCCTTGTCCCGGTCCCAGCCGCCGGTGCCGCAGGAGCCGGTCGGCGATCCCACCCCGGCCCAGATCCTGACCGGAGAGCCTCTCCCGCCGCCACCGACCTTCGCCCGGTACTTCACGGAATGGTCGCTCGACCCGCTGTGGGTCGTGATCTCCGTGGGGCTGGCGATCGCGTATGTCGCAGGCTTCGTCCGCCTCCGCCGCCGAGGTGACTCCTGGTCGGTGCTGCGCCTGGTCAGCTGGCTGGTGGGCATGGTCCTCCTGTTCTACGTCACCTCGGGCGGGGCCCGGGTCTACGGCGAAGTCCAATTCTCCGCGCACATGATCCAGCACATGCTCCTGGTCATGGTGGTGCCGCTGCCGATGGTCCTCGGTGCCCCGATCACAATGCTCATGCGCGCCACCACCCCGCGCACCGACGGCTCGCGCGGAATCCGGGAGTGGGTTCTGTGGCTCGTCCACACTCCGTGGCTGCGATTCTTCGCCAACCCCATCGTGGCCAGCGTGAACTTCGCCGGATCCCTCATCGTCTTCTACTACTCGGGGATCATGTGGTACGCCCTCGACACGCACATCGGGCACGAACTGATGATTCTCCACTTCCTCGGGGCCGGGTACCTCTTCGGCCAGGCCCTCATCGGCATCGATCCCGGCGTCAAGCGCTACCCGTATCCGCTGCGGCTGCTCACGCTGCTCATCACGATGGCATTCCACGCGTTCTTCGGCATCTCGCTCATGAGCTCGGAGGTCCTCATCGAGGGCGACTGGTTCGGCAACATCGGTGCCGACTGGGGCTACACGGCGATCGAGGACCAGCAGGAGGGCGGTGCGATCGCCTGGGGCATCGGCGAGATCCCGACCCTGTTCGTGGCCATCATGGTCGCGATGCAGTGGGCGACGTCGTCGGACAGGGAGGCCAAACGCGTCGATCGCAGTGAGGCGCGCACCGACGACTCGGAGCTGCGGGCCTACAACGAGATGCTTCAGAAGATGGCCGCTCGCGACACCGAGACCCGCCGGTAGCCGCACCTCCTCGACACGACGCACCTGGGGACCGGTCGGGCGAGCCGCGGAAGGGCCCGTCGCGCTCACCCGGCACAGACAAGCACACCTGCTGTGCATGATTGCTCAGGAGGTTCTCGGATCGTTGGCGTCGAGATCGCCACAAACCTGGTGAGATGACGCAGACTGTTGTCTGGATCATATTCGCCGGGTCGCTCGGAACGAGCGGTGCTCCTCGTGACCGCATGGACGCGGACCGCGAGGTGTCCTCCCGGCAGTCGGTACGATCCGCCCTGACAATGACGTGGCGGATCGTGGAAACCAAGGAGAGTCATGAGTTCTTCGAACAGCGCCGAGAGGAAGTCGATCCGCTCGCAGCTGCGCAAGGTCGTCGTCGCCTCGATGGCCGGAACCGTCGTCGAGTGGTACGAGTTCTTCCTCTATGGGTCAGCCGCCACACTGGTGTTCAACTTCATTCTGTTCCCACCCTCGGACAACCCGCTGACGCCGATCCTGCTCGGCTTCGCCACCTATGCGGTCGGTTTCATCGCCCGTCCGGTCGGAGGCATCGTCTTCGGACACTTCGGGGACAAGTACGGGCGCAAGAAGCTGCTGCAGCTGTCCATCATCCTTGTCGGAGTGGCGACGTTCCTCATGGGCTGCCTGCCGACCTTCGACCAGATCGGATACCTCGCTCCGATCCTGCTCGTGCTGCTGCGCATTGTCCAGGGCTTCGCCGTCGGCGGAGAGTGGGGTGGCGCCGTCCTGCTCGTGGCCGAGCATTCCCCCGATAAGGAACGCGGATTCTGGTCCTCCTGGCCGCAGTCCGGAGTGCCGCTGGGCAACCTGCTGGCCACCGGCGTCCTGTTCCTCCTCACCTCGACTCTGAGCGAAGCGGACTTCCTCTCCTGGGGCTGGCGAGTGGCGTTCTGGCTCTCCGCAGTCATCGTGCTCATCGGCTATTACATCCGGACACGCGTCACCGATGCGCCGATCTTCGAACAGGCTCAGCTCGAGGTCGAAGAGGGCGTCGATTACGGTGTCAAGGCCGTGTTCAAGCGCTACCCGCGTGAGGTCTTCACCGCAATGGGTCTGCGATTCGTCGAGAACATCCACTACTACCTCGTCGTCACCTTCTCGATCACGTACCTGGCGGTGGCTGTCGGGATCACGTCGAGCGAGATCCTCGGTCTGCTGCTCGGCGCCCATGCCCTCCACGCGGTGCTGGTGCCGTTCGTCGGTGCCATGGGCGACAAAGTCGGGCGCAAGCTGCCCTACGGCATCGGCATCGTGCTCACCGCCTCGTGGGGCTTCTTCGCCTTCCCGATGTACGACACCGCGAACGGGCTGATGATCTTCCTCGCTCTGCTTCTCGGGCTCCTGTTCCACGCCTTCATGTATGCGGGCCAGCCGGCCATCATGGCGGAGATGTTCCCGACCCGGATGCGCAACTCCGGCGTGTCCACGGGCTACCAGGTGACGGCGATCGTGGCCGGCTCGTTCGCCCCGATCATCGCCACCGCGCTGCTCGACCGGTTCGATTCGTCCGTGCCGATCGCGATCTACCTGCTGATTGCGGCAGTGATCTCGATGGTCGCACTGGTGTTCACCCGAGAGACCAAGGGGATCGACCTCCACTCGCTCGATCAGGTCGACCGTGATCGCCGAGGCGTGGGCAGACCATGACCGCAGTACGCTCGGCAGGGAGTGACCCCGAACCGGACATGGAGGAGACAGATGACTGATCTGACCGGGAAGCGCGCTCTCGTCACCGGCGGCGCCTCAGGCCTGGGCAAGGCGATGTGCGAGGAATTCGCGAACGCGGGAGCCCACGTCATCGTCGCCGACGTCAACGCCGCCGACGCGACGGCCGTCGCCGAGGCCCTCGAGGGCGAGGCGTGGGGCGTCGACCTGACCGACACCTCGGCGCTGGAGAAGGTCAACCTCGACGTCGACATCCTCGTCAACAACGCCGGCATTCAGCGCATCCACCCCCTCATCGATTTCCCGCTCGAGGAGTGGCGCCTGATCAGCACTCTGATGCTCGAGGCGCCGTTCGTGCTGACGAAGTCGGCCCTGCCCGGCATGTACGAGAAGGGGTGGGGCCGGATCGTCAACGTCTCCTCCGTGCATGGGCTGCGCGCCTCGCCGCACAAATCGGCCTATGTCGCAGCCAAGCACGGGCTGATGGGACTGACGAAGACCACCGCGCTCGAAGCGGGTCCGCACGGGGTGACGTGCAATGCGATCAACCCCGGCTATGTGCTCACGCCGCTGGTCAAGGGCCAGATCGCGGAGCTTGCGAAGACGAACAGCATCAGTGAGGCCGAGGTGCTGGAGAAGGTGTTCCTCGGCCACTCGTCGGTCCCGAGGCTCGCCGAACCCGAGGACGTCGCACAACTCGCCCTGTTCCTCGTCAGCGATGCCGCCGCCGTGGTCAACGGCAGCGCGCACAGCATCGACGGAGGCTGGACCGCGGCCTAGGCGCGCTAGAGCGCCTCGAGGACGCTGCGCACACCGACATTGCGCAGCGCTTCGTGCCGGACCGAGGCCCAGTACGACACCGGCTTCGAGAACTGGTCGGGCAGCAGCTGGACGAGGCGGCTGTTGTGCCGGGCGAGGAAGTCCGGCAGGATCCCGATCCCCACCGAATTCGAGGTCGCGAGGACATGGGCGTGCACCGAGGTGGACCGGAAGAAGCCCGCACCGCGCGGCAGAGCTTCGGCCGCCTCGTCGAGGTCGTCGACGTGCAGGGAGTGCTCGATGTAGTAGATGAGCCGGTGACCTGCCAGGTCCTCGAGGCTCGTCGGCATCGAGTGGGCGTCAATGTACTCCTGCGAGGCGTAGAGCTGGAGCCGGTAGTCGCGGAGGTGCTTGGCGACGCTGCGCGGGGCGTCGGGCTTCCCGACGACGACCTCGATGTCGACCCCCGACCGATACTGCCGGGCGCGCTGCGTCACCGTCAGCAGCTCGACCTGCAGGCGCGGATGCCGGGACTGCAGCCGCGTCAGCGCAGGGACGGCGTACTCGAGGGCGAATGCCTGCGGGCAGGCCAGGCGGATGGTTCCCGACAGCGCGGCACTCCCGCGGTTGCCGATGCGCCCCAGGGCAGCTTCGATGTCCTCCGCCACGGGCAGGAGTTCGCGCCCGGCCGCGCTCAGCTCCCACCCGTCGGGGGAGGCGACGAGGAGCCTCTCGCCGTAGGCTTTCTCGAGCGCGGAGATGCGCCGCGACACCGTTGTGTGGTTGAGGCCGAGGCTGTGAGCGGCGGCGGTGAACTTCCCCAACCTCGCGACGGCGAGCAGGGTGAGCAGATCCTCGGGAGAGATCTGCGAACGGGAACCACCTGGTGCATGTGAGGGCATGGTGTTCCCATTTTATCTGCATCGACGCACATATTCGGTGCAGAAGAGATGCTCGTCGTCCCGCCGGCGTTCGCGCATGCCTGGCGTAATGTGAAGAGGAACACGACAATCCCCGATGCAAGGAGGCATAACATGTCGACGATTGGATGGATCGGCCTCGGCAACATGGGCCGGCCGATGACTGCGAACCTGGTCGAAGCCGGACACACTGTCCAGGGCTTCGACGTCGTGACCGAAGCGGTCGCCGCGGCTGCCGAACATGGCGTGAAAGCAGTGGATTCCCTCGCCGAGGCGGTCGCCGGCACCGATATCGTCTTCACGATGCTGCCCAAGGGTGAGCATGCCCGCGCCGTCTACCTCGGCGACGACGGGGTCCTGGCTCACGCTGATACGAAGACCCTGCTCGTCGACTCCTCGACGATCGACTTCGACTCCGCCCGCGTCCTCCACGAGGAAGCGGCGAAGGCCGGGTTCCGGTTCGTCGACGGCCCGGTCTCCGGTGGCGTCACCGGCGCCGAGGCTGGAACGCTGACCTTCATGCTCGGCGGCAGCGACGAGGACGTCGCCGAGGCGAGACCCTTCATCGAGCCGATGGCCGGCAACATCTTCCACGCCGGTGGAGAAGCCGCCGGCCAGGCAGCGAAGATCGTCAACAACATGATGCTCGCGATCAGCCTCGAAGGCGTCGTCGAAGGCGCTGTGCTCGCGCGGCGCTTCGGGCTCGACCCGAAGACCTTCTACGACATCGCCAAGGTCTCCTCCGGTGACTCGTGGCCGCTGCGGACCTGGTACCCGGTTCCGGGCGTGACCGAGACTTCGGCGTCGAACAACGGCTTCGCGCCCGGTTTCGCCGCAGCTCTCATGCACAAGGATGTGGGGCTCGCGCTCGCCGGAGGCGAATCCCAGGGTGTCGACCTGCCTGCGGCCGAGCTCGTCTACGCCCAGCTGCAGAAGCTCCTCGACGACGACCTCGCCGGTCTCGACACCACCGCGCTCATCCGCAACATCGACCCCAATGCCGAGGGCCTGCCGAACTGATCCGCATGAGCCTCGAGAGGACCGGCCGCAGCCAGATTCCTCGAGCGGACCGCTTACCCTCGACAGTCCCGGCTGAAGCCTCAGCCCTCGAGGGTCCGCGGTCCGCTCGATTCTCGAAACCGTGCTGTGGGCGGAAAGCGGTCCGCTCGCCATTGACAGCCGGGCCGAGCGTTTCGCTGAATCCACGCGACGGCCATGGGAAAATGGGCCCATGAACTCAGTCGATCCCACCCCTGCCTCTGGACACACCTCCGAACCGACGCCGTCCCCCTCCGGCGAGACCCCTGCGTCTCTTCCCTCCGAGGAGGCGAACTCCATCCGGAGCAATCTCGACGATGTGGCCTCCCGAGCAGCGGCTGCCGCCGAGGCGAGCGGACGCCGGGCTGCCGAAGTGGCAATCATGCTGGCGACCAAGACCCAGCCACCGGAGAAGATCCGGGTCGCACTGGAACACGGGTTCACCCTCATCGGAGAGAACAAGGTGCAGGAACTCGTCGGCAAGGCCGATGCGCTCGCCGACATCCCCCATCAGGCACATCTCATCGGACCGCTGCAGAAGAACAAGGTCAACCACACTCTGCGCCATGCCGACTGCATCCAGTCCGTCGACAGCCTCGAACTCGCGCGCAAGATCAGCAATCGCCTTGACGTCCTCGACCAGACCTGCGACATCTTCGTCCAGGTCAACACCTCACGCGAGGAATCGAAATTCGGAGTCGCTCCCGAGAACGCGGAGGAGCTCGTCGCCGCTGTTCGCGAGTTCCCGCGCCTGCGGCTGCGCGGCCTGATGACGATCGGTCTGCCCGGGCAGACGCCCGAGGAGATCCGTCCCAGCTACTCGGATCTGCGAGAGCTCAGCGTCCGCCTCATCGACGCAGGGGTCCTGCCCGCCGAGGCGACCGAGCTGTCGATGGGCATGAGCAATGACTTCGAGCTGGCGATCGAGGAGGGCGCGACGATGGTCCGCGTCGGCTCCAGCGTCTTCGGAGCCCGCCCGACCCAATGAGCGGCACCCGCGAGCAGCCACTCGAAGAGTCCCTCGATGACGCCGCGGATGCGCGGGTCCGCGCGGATCTGAGACACTGGAGCCATGACCTCGAGCCCGCAGACCTCCACTGCTCCCACTGACTCCAAGCACGTCAAAGTGCGTGCCCCGGAACTCATCGGTCGCCGCTGGATGAACTCCGGCGGCAAGGACCTGAGCCTGGCCGATCTGCGAGGGAAGGTCGTGCTGCTCGACTTCTGGACCTTCTGCTGCATCAACTGCCTCCACGTCCTCGACGAGCTGCGTCCGCTCGAGGAGAAGTACAGGCAGGAGCTTGTCATCATCGGCGTCCATTCGCCGAAGTTCGAGTTCGAACGCACCGTCGAAGCCGTCGACCAGGCGGTGGAGCGCTACCAGGTCGAGCACCTCGTCCTCGACGATCCGGACCTCGTCACCTGGCAGGCCTACACCGCTCGCGCCTGGCCCACCCTTGCGGTCATCGACCCGGAAGGCTACCTTGTCGCGACCCTGTCCGGGGAAGGACATGGCGCCGGGCTCGGCGAGATCATCGAGAGGCTCATCGACGAGCACTCCGCGAAGGGCACTCTGCATTCCGGCGACGGGCCTTATGTGCCGCCGCCGGCTCCGGAGACCGACCTCTTCTACCCCGGCAAGGCCACCCGCCTGCCCTCGGGCAACCTCCTCGTCGCCGACTCCGGGCACCACAGCCTCGTCGAATACGACCCCAGCGGCCTGACCATCATCCGCCGCATCGGCACCGGAGAGCGCGGAGCGGCGGACGGCGACTTCACCTCGGCGAGCTTCAGCGAACCAGGCGGGATCACCGTGCTGCCCGAGGACATCGCCGCCCAGGTCGGCTACCACCTCGTCGTGGCCGACACCGTCAACCATGTCCTGCGCGGCATCGACCTCGACTCCGAGACCGTGACGACGATCGCCGGCACCGGCGAGCAGCACATGGTCGGAGCCATCGACAACGTCCGCGGCACTCACGGATCGCTCGGCCGCTACCACGGTCCCGCGCTCGACGTGAAGCTGTCCTCGCCGTGGGACGTCCTCTTCGTGCCGTCCACCTCCGAGGTGGTCGTCGCCATGGCCGGCAACCACACCATCTGGTCCTTCGACCCGACCGCCGGAGCGATCCGCCTGCTCGCGGGCACCATGAACGAGGGCCTGCTCGACGGCGACGCCGAGACCGCGTGGTTCGCGCAGTCCTCGGGACTTGACCTCGGCCCTGACGGTGATGTGCTCATCGCCGACTCCGAAACGTCTGCCGTCCGCCGCCTCGACCCGGGCACGGGCGCGGTGTCGACTCTGGTGGGCGAGGGCCTCTTCGACTTCGGCTTCCGCGACGGTCCCGCTGATGAGGCCCGGCTGCAGCACCCGCTCGGCGTGCGCACCCTCCCCGACGGGTCGATCGCGATCGCCGACACCTACAACGGAGCGATCCGCCGTTACGACCCCACGACCAATGAGGTGTCCACGCTGGCCAGAGGCCTGCGCGAACCCTCGGACATCCTCGTCGTCGACTCCGCCGAGGCGAACGGCAGTGCGCACAGGAGCACCGCCGGGGCGGACGGCAGTGTGGGCGAAAGCACCGGCGAGGCGGAGCTGCTCGTCGTCGAGTCGGCCGCACACGCACTGACTCGCGTCAAGCTGCCGAAGGACGCGCAGCGCGTCGACGAGGGTGCGCTGACCACCAAACGGCCCACCACCGAGGTCGCACCCGGACCGGTGTCGATCTCCGTGGGCTTCACGGTCCCGGCGGGTCAGAAGCTCGACGATCGGTGGGGAGACCCGACCTTCCTGCAGGTGTCGTCCACCCCGCCCGAGCTCATCGTCTCCGGCAACGGGGGAGCCGAGGGTCTCGAGCGCGACCTCGTCCTCAATCCCGACTGCCCCTCCGGAGTCCTCCATGTCACTGCTCGCGCGGCGGCCTGCGACGGAGAGCCCGGGGGAGAGATCCCGCTCCACGCCGCCTGCCACCTCTACCAGCAGGACTGGGGGATCCCGGTCGATCTCGTCGAGTCGGCCCCGAACGAGCTCAGCCTCGACCTCCGCGGCGCCTGACCCGCGCTGAATTCCACGGAGGGCGGCGCGAACCCTACATCACGGTGACGTCACCGAGGCGGCGCGGCTCATAGCGCACCTCAGAGGACCGAACGACCACGGATCCGCCGAGCACGAACGACAGGCGCTCGTCGAAGTCGTGCTCGGCAGCGGTGACGATGTCGCGGTAGCGGCCCTGGATGCGCACCTCGACGGTGGCAGGGGTGAGCTCGAGGTCATTGCCCTCGGCTGTCAGGGAGACCTCCGGTTCACGTTCGAGGCTCCACTTCACCTCGCCGAGGATCTCGTTGTCGGTCTCATAGCCGAACACGCATCCGGGCGGTTGGAGAGTCCTCGCCCGCACGCATTCCTGCATATGCTCCTTGACCTGCTCCGACACCGCCTCCTGCAGCTGTTTCGTGGGCTCCGGCGACAATCTGATCGTGGAGGAGTCGCCCGGGGCAGTGACTTCGACCCGCTCGGTCTTCGACTTGAGATAGGTGCCGTCCGAGCCGACCAGGTAGGTGGCGGGGAACAGCACCGGAACCTTCCCGGCAGAGACGCTGTATCCGTTGACGGTCGCCGTCGACGACCCCGAGACCTCGAGTCCGAGCATCGGCCAGGCCTCCTGCTCGATCGCCCACCGATCGAACAGCCCGGCGGCCGGCGGGAGCTTCACCATCGAGAGCTCGACCGTCTGCGGACGGGAGCCGAGCACGTAGCTGAGCTCGACCTTCGCACGATCACCAGAGGTGGAGATCGTTTCGGCCTCGGCGTCGCGAGGCAGGTCCGGAGCCGCGGCGAGCACATCGTCGCCCAGCGCCATCGTCGCGGTGGGGGTGGGGCTGGACAGGTAGGAGAAGGCGCGTTCCGCATCACCGCGGGCAATCGCCGCCACATAGGCCTCGGCGGCACGGGCAGGGGTGTAGACGGCGACGTTGAGGAGGGGAACCGCGGCCACCGTGAGCACGATGACCACCAGGGCGGCGACCAGAAGATTTCGTGCTGTTCGCATTGCCTCTCCTGCTTCGACCGGGTTCAAGAGCCTTCAGTTTAATCGAACTGCTCCACCGAGTACGCCTGCAGGCCGCTGGTGTCGACTTCGACGAAGACGTGCGTGCCCACCTTGACGTTCGTGCGCAGCTCGCTGATCGAGG
This sequence comes from Brevibacterium sp., assembly GCF_031179145.1. Taxonomy (GTDB): domain Bacteria; phylum Actinomycetota; class Actinomycetes; order Actinomycetales; family Brevibacteriaceae; genus Brevibacterium. The sequence goes on along the minus strand of NZ_JAPSIB010000012.1, from coordinate 20,617 downwards.
CGCCGAGGCCCGGGTGCAGGACCCCGAAGCCGCGGCCGTCAGCGGGCTCGAGGTGCAGGCGGCCGGCGGAGTCGCGGACGCCCGCGAGGTCGGCCAGGTCGACGGTGAGCGGCAGTCCCATCTCGGTGTCGACGGGGGAGAGCTTGGCCTGGATGCAGGACCCGCGGTCCCGCAGCCCGACGACGATGGCCTCGAACACCGTCGCCGAGGTGAACGCCGGGTCGCGTTCGTCCAGCGACAGCAGGGCGCTGCGGAACCCGAGGGTGACGAAGACCTTGCCGTCGAGCTCGGTGCGGGCACGCACTGCCGAATGACCGATCGAGACCCAGCCCTTCCGGGCGAGTCCCGAATAGATGTTGACGCCGCTGAGCTCGGCGGGCAGGGCTCCGCGCGGTTCGGCGATGATCTGCTCGAGACTGCCGAACGCGACCAGCTGGCCCTTCTCGATGTCGGCGACGCCCGCCTCGGCGACGGTGAAGTCGGTGAGTGTTGTCGAGCTGAACACGATCCCGCGACCGGTTTCGGCGGCGCGCTCCGCGAGCCGGGCGCGCAGCCCGGTGCGGATGTGTCCGGGCACCGAGGCGAAGGGGTCGACGAAGGTCAGCCACTGCGCTCCGGTCGCCCACGCGACGGCCAGACGCAGCCGGGCGGCATCTCCGGGTCCGAGCTCGCCGAGGCGGGCGTCCAGCAGTGCGGGAGAGACTCCGAAGTCCGAATACGCCGCCGCCGATGCCGCCTCCCCAGATCCGGCATCGGCACGGCGGAGATATTCCTTCACCCATCTGCGCACACGCTTCCGACCGGCACGGATGCCGGTCGGAAGCTGGGGTGCGGGTGCGACGTCGGACAGGGCTGCCACGGAGGCGATCACCTCGGCGGTGTCCTCCGGGCTGCCCATGAGACCGAGCACTGTGCCGGCTCGGAGGCGACCGAGATCGATCCGGCGTCCGTCGAGGCTCAGCCCCGACAGTGACAGTTCATCGTTCACTCAGACGTCGCTCAGAACTCCGCAGGGTCGTCGGCGGCGCGAGTCCGGCGACGAGTGATGACGACTGCGGCGGCACCCACGACGAGGAGACCGACGCCGAGCGCCAGCCCCGTCATCTCGGCACCGGTGCGAGGCAGATCGTTGCCGGTGTCCTCCGACACCGAGGTGCCGTTGGTGACGACCGTGAAGCTGCCGCCCTGCGGCTTGTCGAAGCTCTTCGCCTGTGCGCGGACATTGTACGTGCCGAGCACGGACTTGACCTTCGCCTGCACCCCGAAGGTCGCTTTGCCCTCCGAGTCGGCGGTCTTCGTCATCGTGTACCGGTCGACCTTGCCCTGGGCGTGCTCGACCACGACCGTGATCTCCTCGCCGGGTTCGGCGCCCGTGATTCCGAGCTTGACGCCCTTGTTGAGGAAGTTCTCGGAACTGATCTCGGTCGGCTCGATGATGAGCGCTGCCTGGGCCGCGACGGCCTGGGGGGCGTCCTTCTCGGTGCCGGGGCTGGGAGCCGCCTCGGCGGTGTCCTCGTTCGCGGGCGCCGGCTGCGATGGAGCAGCTTCGTCCTTCTTCGACTCGTCCTTCTTCGGTGCAGGCGCGGTCGTCTCCGCCGGCTGCTCGGACTTCTCCGGCGCCTCGCTCTCAGCCGGCTTCTCAGCGGGAGCAGAGGTCTCCGGCTTCTCAGCGGGAGCGGGTGCCTGGGGCGACTCCGTCTTCTTCGGGGCTTCGGTCGTCGGAGCCGGCTGGGCCAGATCCTTCTTGGACTCCTCGGTCTCCGTGGGCTTGGGCTCGGGAGCGCTCGTCGACGGCGCAGGGGCCGGCGCCGAAGGTGCGGTCTCCGTGGGCTTCGGCTCCGCGGTCTTCGAGGGGCTCGGAGCAGTCGTCGACGGCGCCGGTTCGGCCGTCTTCGACGGTGTCTCGGCTGGGGTCGTCGAGGGAGCCGGACCGACAGGGCGTTCGCAGTCGGGGGCCTTGGCGGCATCCTTGTCGGATTCCTTGGCCACGACTTCGAACGTCACCTTCGAGGAGACCTTCTCCGTCTTCTGGTCGGTGAGGAAGAGCGTGTAAGTGCCGAGCGGCACCTGCGCGCCCTCCGTGGTGGAGAAGAAGTAGGTGCCCGACACCTTGCCCTTCTCGTCGACGGTCAGCTTGGTCTCAGGTGTGTACTTGGTGCCGTCGGTGCCGACGACCGTCACGGTGGCCTTGTCATCGGCGGTGAAACCAGTGCCGAAGAACCCGATGCCCTTCTTCTTGTCCGCGATCTCAGCGCGAGTCACCTGCGCTGCGGCGAGAGTCGCCTGCGGATCTGAGCTGGCGGGAACCGAGCCATCGGTTTCGGAGTCGCTGGAGGACTGCGCGTCGTTGAACGCACAGTACTGTCCCGGCGGCAGCGTCGGAGCTGACGTGGCGAACGCCGGGGCGGCCGCGAGACCTGTCATTGCAACGGCTACTGCGGGGGCAAGCACAAGACGCGAGGTCTTCACAGTATTGCCTTTCGGTTGTTGTCAACCCACGAAAGGCGATGGAACTCCCGGCATTCCTTGGCTTAAGAAGAGGAAGGCACCATCGTGCGCGGGTTCGTACAGCACCCAACTCTAAGGCATTCACCCCGGGCTGTCTGGAGACACACGGGAGGAATCCAGCAAATAGCCCAACTATCGTTATCATTCTGTAACCAAATACCGGCGTGTCGGTCTCGTTCGACTTCAGTTCTCGCCCGTTCGACTCCGGGTTCCACGATTATCGACCGCGCGGGGTGGAGCTCGTGCACAGGTGCCCCGGAGCCGACTACCATCGGTTAGGTGACTCTGCTTTCCGATCGCGACATCCGCGCCGAGCTCGACTCCGGACGCATCGTCCTCGACCCCTATGATCCTTCGCTGATCCAGCCTGCGAGCGTCGACGTCTGCCTCGACCGGTACTTCCGGCTGTTCGACAACCACAAGTACCCGGTCATCGACCCCTCCCTCGAACAGCCGGAGCTGACTCGCTTCGTCGAGGTCGACCCCAGTGAGCCCTTCGTGCTCCACCCGGGAGAGTTCGTGCTCGCCTCCACCCATGAGCTCGTCACCCTGCCCGACGACGTCGCCGCCCGCCTGGAGGGGAAGTCGTCGCTCGGGCGCCTCGGCCTGCTCACCCACTCCACGGCCGGCTTCATCGACCCGGGCTTCACTGGGCATGTGACGCTGGAGCTGTCGAACGTCGCGACCCTGCCGATCACCCTGTGGCCGGGGATGAAGATCGGGCAGCTGTGCTTCTTCCGGCTCTCCTCCGCCGCTCTCAACCCGTACGGCTCCCAGCCGACCGGAAACCGCTATCAGGGCCAGCGCGGTCCGACCGCGTCCCGCTCGCACCTCAGCTTCTACCGGAGGGACATGTGATCTCCCGCCGCGAACTGCGTCTGCAGCGCGAAGCGGCCGAACGGGCGGCCGCGGCCGCTTCGGCCGGGCGGCCCGCGGACACCCCCGCCTCGGCGGATCTGCGCGACTTCCATCTCCTCGTCCTCGACGCAGGCGTGGAGGTCTCCGATGTGCTGGCGCTCGTCCACAACAAGCTGCCCGACCTCCCGCCGCGCCCCGACGAGAACGGCCACCTGCGGTTGAGCCGGCACTCGCGGCTGAGCGGAGGAGTCGAACTCGACTCGGCGACGAAGGCGGCTCTCGAGCTGCCGGACTGGGCGCAGCGGGTCATCGCCCTCGACTGCCCCCGGGACCGTGAGCCCGCGCCGCCGCCGGAGTGGTTCGTCGACGCTGACGGTCTGCACGAGGCGTTCCCGGCGGGACTGCCCGACCGGGAGGAGGAGCGGACGCTGAGCCTCCTGCTGTCGATCGCCTCCCGTCTCCACACCGCTGTGCGCCTGGCCGACGAACCCGAACTGCCGGCCCGGATCATCGTTCCCGACCCCGAGGCGAAGGTCGACCTCTACATCTACTCCCAGTACTGGCTCGACCCCGAGGTCGCGCTCTCGCTCGTGCGCAGGCACGCGCCCCAGGCGTTCCGTCCCGCCGCGCCGACCCCGGACGAGGCCGTCCTCGCCCAGGCCAGCCTCGACGACCCCCTCTTCGACGCGAATGCGCCGGTGATCCTCGACGGCTATTCGCTCATCGTTCCGCTCGGCGAGATCGACGAGGCGGCCGGATCGATCGAAGTCCGGGTGACGGAGGCCGAGTGGACGCCGCCCATCATCAACACCCATACCAGCGAACCTCAGATCGAGTACCACGTGCACTGGATGGACACGGAGAACCAGCGTTATCAGCCCGGCCACAGCCGCCGCTTCCGGCGGATGCGCCGAGTGGTCGCCAACCTCGTCGACGACATCGGCGCCGAACTCCTCACCCGGTGCAGCGGAGTGGGACTCGACGAGAACGGCTTCCTCGTCACCAGCAGCCAGCTGCGCGGTTGAGCGCGGCGGGACTCCCACCGCGTGCCTCCTCGTTGATTGGGACATCGACATTCGTCCATGAGAAAATCTGACAGAGCTCATTCCTGGATCAATGACGGAGGTGTCCGCCGGTGATAACCATGACAGCAGTCTTCCTTCTGGCTGCTGTCCTTGCGTATCCACTGGTCAGGGTCATCGGTCGCTCCGCATTCCTCGTGCTCGCCCTGGTGCCCGCGGCAGGACTGGGTCTGAGCCTGAGCAGAGCGTCCGGCATCGTCGGCCCGGGCGGTGCACCCTGGGTCGAGAACCTCGACTGGCTCCCTGAGCTCGGGCTCGAGGGGGTGTTCCGCCTCGACGTGCTGTCTTGGATCATGAGCCTGCTGGTGACCGGGATCGGCGCCCTCGTGTTCGTCTACTGCGCTCGCTACTTCGCGGCCGATGAACCCGGACTGGCGCGATTCGCCGCCACGTTCATGGCCTTCGCGGGAATGATGTACGGACTCGTCCTCGCCGACGAGCTCCTCATGCTCTACCTCTTCTGGGAAGGCACCACTGTCTTCTCCTACCTCCTCATCGGCCACAGCCAGTCGCGTCGCCGCTCCCGGCAGGCTGCCCTGCAGGCCCTCATCGTCACCACCGCCGGCGGGCTCGCCATGTTCGTCGGGATGGTCCTGCTGATGAGCGTGACCCGCACCGGCCGGATCTCCGTCCTGGTCGAACGGGCCGCCGCCGGAATCGACACGGGTCCGGTGATCACCACCGCCGTGCTCCTCATCCTCGTCGGCGCGGTGTCGAAGTCGGCGCTGCTGCCCTTCCACTTCTGGCTCCCCGGCGCCATGGCGGCGCCGACTCCGGTCAGCGCCTACCTGCACGCGGCCGCAATGGTCAAGGCCGGGATCTACCTCGTCCTGCGCCTGGCACCCGGATATCATTCCGTGCCCGGATGGTCCGAAGTGCTGCTCACCCTGGGCCTGGTGACGATGTTCATCGGCGGCTGGCAGGCGCTCAAGCAGACCGACCTCAAGTTGGTGCTCGCCTTCGGCACCGTCTCCCAGCTGGGATTCCTCACCACGATGGCGTCGTTCGGCAGCCCGGACATCACGCAGGCGGCACTGGCGCTGCTCGTCGCCCATGCCCTGTTCAAGGCCTGCCTGTTCCTGTGCGTGGGCATCATCGACCATCGCGCCGGCACCCGCGACCTGACGAAGCTGTCCGGGGGCTGGCGGGCGTTCCCCGTCGTCGCCGTCTGCGCCACCGTCGCCGCCGCCTCGATGGCGGGCCTGCCGCCGCTGTTCGGCTTCGTCGCCAAGGAGGCGGTCTATTCGACCCTCCTGCACGGAGGCGACAAGGCCTCCGTCATCGCCCTCGTCGGCGTGATGATCGGTTCGATCCTCACGGTCGCGTACTCGGCCAGATTCGTCTGGGGCGCGTTCTCGTCCAAACCGGGAGTCGACGACATCGCGCGGCGCGAGGAGAACCTCACCCTCCTCATCGCCCCGCTCTTCCTCACCGTGCTCACCATCGCCCTCGGCCCGGCCGCCTCGTCGGTCGACGGCCTCTTCTCCTCCTGGACCTCCGGCCTGCCGACGGCGGCTCCTGCGGACGGCGAATACCACCTGGCGCTGTGGCACGGCCTCGAACCTGCGCTCGCACTGTCCGGTGTCACCATCGCCGTGGGACTCGGGATCTTCCTCGCCCGCGACGCCTTCGCGAAGGTGCAGTCCTCGCTGCCCTCAGGGTTCGAGTTCCACCTCCTCTACCGCAAGCTCATCAACGGCATGGAGGCCTCAGCCCTGTGGGTCACCTCCCACACCCAGCGCGGGTCCCTGCCGTTCTACCAGAGCGTCATCTACCTCGTCCTCGTCGGCGGAGTCGGACTGGCCGTCCTCGTCAACGACACGTGGACGATCGAGTTCCAGCTCTTCGCCTCGCCGCTCGACTTCGTCGTCGCCGCCGTCCTCATCGTCGTCGCCGTCGCTGCCACCCGCGCGAAGAAGCGCTTCACCGCCGTGGTCGTCGTCGGGATCTCCGGCTACGCGATGGTCATGTTCTTCGCCTTCACCGGAGCTCCCGACCTCGCCCTGACCCAGGTGCTCGTCGAAACCATCACGATCGTCGTCTTCGTCCTGGTGCTGCGCCGGCTGCCCGCGCGGATCGGGGAGTCGACCGGACGCTTCACCCCCGCCTGGCGAGCCATCATCGGCGGCTGTGTGGGAGTGACGATGATGCTCGTCGTCCTCATCGCCGCAGGCGTCAGGGTCGGCGAGCCCGCCTCCGTCGACTTCGGGCAGCTCGCCTACGAACTCGGCCATGGCAAGAACATCGTCAACGTCACCCTCGTCGACATCCGCGTCTGGGACACCCTCGGGGAGATCTCCGTGCTCGTCGCCGCCGGCACCGGCGTGGCCGGGCTCATCTTCGTCCGCGGTCGCGAAGGCCACCTGTCCCGTCTGGCCGCCGGCCACGACCCGCGAGATCTGCGTGGCCGGATGCGGTTCCAGCCGGTCGTCGAGGACGTCGCCGACCACCACGGACCCGACACCGAGGATGTGCAGGAGAGGCGTGCGTCCTGGCTCATCGCGGGACGGACCCTGGCCCCGCGCAACCGCTCGATCATCCTCGAGGTCACGGCCCGACTCATCTTCCACGCGGTCCTCGTCTTCTCCGTCTACCTCCTCTTCGCCGGCCACAACGCCCCCGGCGGCGGATTCGCCGGCGGCCTCGTCGCGGGCCTGGCGCTCATCGTGCGCTACCTGGCGGGTGGGAAGTTCGAACTCGCCGAGGCGGCCCGCTTCACCCCGTCGGGGCTGCTGGGAACCGGGCTCATCCTCGCCGTCCTCACCGGCATCGGCGGCTGGATCTGGGGCGACGCCGTGTTCCGCTCCGTATTCGTCGAAGGAGACCTTCCCGTGCTCGGCCACCTCACGTTCGGCACCCCGACCTTCTTCGACATCGGCGTCTACCTCATCGTCGTGGGTCTGATGCTCGACATCCTCAAGTCCCTGGGCGCCGAGGTGGACCTCCACCAGGAACGCGACGAACTCCTCCTCACCTCCCGCCTGGACAAGTCGTTCAACCTCTCGGAGAACCTCGGTGCGCAGGCCGGTCATGAAGCCGTGTCGACGATCCTCGACCGGGTCAATCACCTCGACGTCGACAACGGCGCAGAGGGAGGTCGACTGTGAGCCTGCCCTTCATCCTCGTTCTGGCCATGGGCGTCCTCTTCGCGTGCGGCATCTATCTCATGCTCGAACGTTCGCTGACCCGAGTGCTGCTCGGTTTCATCCTGCTCGGCAACGGAGTCAACCTGCTCATCGTCCTCACCGCCGGTCGCGGCAGGCCGCCTCTGACCGACGGCAAGAACCTGTCGACCGTGGGCATGTCCGACCCGCTGCCGCAGGCGCTGGTGCTCACCGCCATCGTCATCACCTTCGCGGTGACAGCCTTCCTCCTCGCGATGATCTACCGCTCCTGGCGCCTGGTCAGGGCCGACTCCCTGCAGGACGACGCCGCTGACCTCCAGGTCGCGATCACCAGGATCATCGACTCCGAGGCGGAGGCGAGCACCGACTACGACGATACCGAGTTCGGCGACGAAGCCGAGAGCCCGATCGTCGGCGCCGTCGACCTCGACCACGACGGCCGCCGGGTCGACCGGCGCTCGAGCTCGCGGGAGGAGAAGCGATGACCGGCCTCCTCGCCGTCCTCGTCCCGCTTCCGGTCCTGCTGCCGCTGCTCGGCGCCGGCCTGGCCCTCGTGCTCTCCCGTCATTCGCGCGCGCAGAACGTCGTCTCGATCGTCGTCCTCAGTGCCGTGATGATCATCGCGTTCGTCCTCCTCTTCGGAGTCGACAGGGAGGGTGCGCAGGTCGTCGCTATCGGCGGCTGGCAGCCTCCGGCGGGAATCGTCCTCGTCGCTGACAGGCTCTCGGTGCTCATGCTCGTCGTGTCCTCCATGGTCACCCTGTGCGTGCTCGTCTATGCGCTGAGCCAGGACGCCTCGGACGACTCGAACGAGACCCCGATCTCCGTGTTCAACCCCAGCTACCTGGTGCTGTGCGCAGGGGTCGCCAACGCCTTCCTGGCCGGCGACCTGTTCAACCTCTACGTCGGGTTCGAGATGCTGCTGCTTGCGTCCTATGTGCTCCTGACGCTGGGCGCGACCGCGGAGCGCATCCGGGCGGGCGTGACCTACGTGGTCATCTCGCTCGTGTCGTCGATCATCTTCCTCACCGCGATCGGCATCATCTATGCCGCCTGCGGAACCGTGAACATGGCGCAGCTGTCGGAGCGCCTCGGCGAGCTCCCGGGCGATGTGCAGATGATCCTCCATATCCTGCTGCTGCTCGGCTTCGGGATCAAGGCCGCGATCTTCCCGCTCTCCTTCTGGCTTCCCGATTCCTACCCGACCGCGCCGGCCCCGGTCACCGCAGTGTTCGCCGGCCTGCTGACGAAGGTCGGCATCTATGCCATCATCCGCACTGAGACCCTGCTCTTCGTCGACAGCTCGCTGCGCGTGCCGCTGCTCATCGCGGCGGCGCTGACGATGCTCGTGGGCATCCTCGGTGCGATCGCCCAATCCGAGATCAAGCGGATCGTGTCATTCACCCTGGTGTCCCACATCGGCTACATGCTCTTCGGCGTGGCGCTGGGAACGACCCTCGGGCTTGCCGCCGCCATCTACTACACGGTCCACCACATCATCGTCCAGACCGCGCTGTTCCTGGCCATCGGCATGGTCGAAATGCGCGGCGGATCCACCTCGACGAGGTCGTTGGGCGGGCTCATGGTGCTCTCGCCGGCGCTGACGATCGTCTTCTTCATCCCCGCCCTCAACCTCTCCGGGATCCCCCCGTTCTCGGGATTCATCGGGAAGACCGCGCTCTTCACCGCGGGATTCGCGGGCGAGGACTGGCTCAACGTCACTCTCATCGTCGTCGGCACGGTGACCAGCCTGCTCACCCTCTACGTCATCGGTCGCACGTTCAACCTCGCCTTCTGGCGCGATCCCGCCGACGCGGAGGAGCCCACCGAGGAGCTGGTCGCCGAATTCGCCGAACGCAAGCAGGTCCTCCTGGCCGGCAGGAAATGGGCCCCGACGATCGGGGTGCCGGGACCGATGTTCTGGGCCACCACTGGGATGGTCGCGGCGTCACTGGCGCTCACGGTCGGCGCGGAACCGCTGTGGGACCTCTCGCTGCGGGCGGCGGAGAACCTCTCGGAACCGCTCAACTATGTCACGCAGGTGCTGGGAGGTGATGCGGCATGAGTCCCGCCGGTCGACAGGGTGAGCGCGCCAGACGGCAGCCGCACAGCGCCCGGGGATTCGTCCAGCAGCTGGTGCTGCTGTTCTTCCTCGTGCTGCTGTGGGTGATGCTCTGGGACAGCGTGTCCGTGATGAGCATCCTCAGCGGCCTCGTCGTCGCGATCGTCATCGTGCGCGTGTTCTACCTGCCGCCCGTGATCCTCTCGGGCCGGTTCAACCTCGGTCATTCGTTCGTCTTCGGCGTCTGGTTCCTGTGGTCGCTTCTGCTCGCCTCCCTCCAGGTGGCCTGGTTGGCGTTCCGGCGACGTGCGGTGGGCGCCGGTTCCGTCATCGCCTGTGACCTGAGGACGAGCTCGGATCTGCTGATGACTCTCATCGGGGACACGGCCAGCCTGATCCCCGGTTCGATCATCATCGACGCCGATCGCGCTCACGGGGTGCTCTACCTGCATGTCCTCGATGCCGACTCCGATGAGAAGGTCCGGACCGCAAAGGCACAGGTGTACCACATCGAGAGGCTGCTCATCCGGGCTCTGGGCTCGCACCGCGACCTGGCCGAGCTGCGGATGAACCCGGATCCGATGGCCCTGGGGAAAGGAGACCCGCGATGAGCGTCGTCCTCCTCGACATCACCGTCGTCGCCACCTCCCTCCTGCTCGCCGCCTCGGTGGGCCTGGCCCTCTATCGCGTGGTGCGCGGTCCATCGATCCTGGACCGCATGATCGCCACCGATGTGGTGCTGGCCTCGATGATGTGCGGTCTGGGCGGTTTCATGGCGCTGACCGGTCGGACGGATCTGCTGCCGGTGCTCATCGTGCTCGCGATGCTCGGCTTCGTCGGCTCCGTGAGCGTGTCCCGGTACGTGTCGAAATCCGATTCCATGACCCCCGGCGCCGAGGCGGGATCGCTCAGCGACTTCACCGCCTCTGACTGGCACATGAACTCCGAGGATGACGATACCGCCGAATCGAACGCGCAGTGGCCCGACGACGTCGCCCGCGGCATCGCCGATGTCAGCGACGGCCCTCCCGGCACCACGGTTCCTCCGGAGGCGGACGAGGCGCACCAGGAGTCGACGCAGCCCGCCGGTGCCGACGATCACGACGAGAAGCTGACCTTCGACCTCGGCGAGAAGCCGGCCGCCCCCGGTCGCGGACGCGATGAGACGGGAGGAGGACGCGATGGTTCTTGACATCGTCTCGGCAGTGCTCATCCTCCTCGGCGGGGTGCTGTCCCTGGCCGCGGGAGTCGGACTGCTGCGGTTCTCAGATCTGCTCTCCCGCATGCACGCGAGTGCGAAGCCCCAGGTGCTGGGCCTGATCCTGGTCGCGATCGCGATCGCCATCCAATTCCCGACGTGGGCCACGATGACGACGCTGGCCATCATCATCTCGTTCCAGCTCGTCACGATTCCGGTGGCCACCCACATGGTCGGCCGCGCAGGTTATCGCACCAAGCACCTGCGCCGTTCTATGCTGTACCGAGACGAGCTGGCCGAGGCCGTGGAGCGAGCGGAGGCGAGGGAAATCGCCAGGGAACGCAGGCGAGAGCACGGAACGGACGAGAATGACAATTGAGCGCGAGCACGATTCCAGGCCCTTGGTCCTGGTCGCCGATGACGAACCCGATGTTCTCGGCGCGGTCGTGCCGTTCCTCGAACGCTCCGGTTTCCGGGTGCTGGCCGCCGGCGACGGACTCCTCGCCCTCGACGAGATCCACCGCCACCGTCCCGACGTCTGCGTCCTCGACGTGCTCATGCCCGGCGCGGACGGCAGGCAGGTCCTGCGGCGGCTGCGCCAGGAGGAGAACTGGGTTCCCGTCCTGCTCCTGACCCAGGTGGGCGAAGCGGTGGAACGGGCGATGGCGCTCGAGGAGGGCGCCGACGACTACCTCAACAAACCCTTCGATCCGCACGAACTCGTCGCCCGGATCCGCGCGGTCCTGCGCCGGACCCGCAACGACGGCCCGCCCCTGGCCACGGCCCCGGTGCTCGTGTCGACGTTCGGTCTGCGCGTGGACCGGGTGGGCCGACGGGCGTGGCTGGGTCAGCGGGAGCTCGTCATCACCCCCAAGGGCTTCACCCTGCTGGAATACCTCATGGTCCATCGTGACGAACTCATCGAGCGCAGTCGGCTGCTCGAGGTGCTGTGGGGCTTCGAAGAGGCCGTCGGCACCCGCGCCGTCGACTCCAGGGTCGCCGAGCTGCGCCGGGTGCTCGGTGAGGATGCGGCCGAACCGCGGTGGATCGCCACCGTGCAGGGGCGCGGATATCGCTTCGTCGGCGAGGTCCGGGGCGAGGAAGGTCAGAGAAGAGCATGACGGAATTCCTGGTCGTCGAGATCCAGATCTGGCTGTTCCTGCTGTTGCTGGCACTGGTCCTCATCGGGCTGGGCCTCGGCGCGTACTTCGGCTGGCGCCACCTGCGCAGACGCGAGGCACGGATGCGCGAGTCCATCGAAACGGCAGCCGCCGAGGAGTCGATGGCCAAGCGAAACCGCATGCTCATCCGCCTCGATCATGAGCTGAAGAATCCGCTCACGGCCCTGCGCACCTCGGCGGCGAGCATTCGCCAGATCGTGCGAGAGGACGGCACCATCGCCGAGGTGGAGCCGGCGGCGAAGCAGGTCGACGTGTCCTCGCGCCGAGTGGCCCGGCTGCTCGCGGACCTGCGGAAGCTCGCCGACGTCGAGACCCGAGTCATCGAGTACTCGCGTGTCGACCTCGACCGTCTCATCCACCAGGCCGTGGAGGACGCCTCGACCGCACCGGGAGCCGAGGACCGGATGATCGTCGCGACCGTCGCCCGGGCTCCCTGGCGGCTGCCCGATGTCGCCGGCGAAGAGGATCTGCTGCTCACCGCCATCCTCAACCTGCTGGGCAACGCGCTCAAGTACTCCTCCCAGGGTGAGGTCGTGGAGCTGCGCGCCAATGAGCAGATCATCGACAACCATCGCTGGGTCGTCGTCGAAGTCGCCGACACCGGCAGCGGGATCCCGTTGGCCGAACAGGAGCAGGTGTGGGACGAACTGTCCCGCGGGTCCCGGGTTCGCGCGGTGGCCGGCTCCGGAATGGGGCTTTCGCTCGTGCGCGCCATCGTCGCCCGCCACGGCGGGTCCGTGCAGCTGTTCAGCCAGGAGGGCGTGGGCACCTCGGTGCGCATGGTGCTCCCGGTCCTCGGCGACGCCGTGCCGGTGACGGTGCCGCAGATGTCCGACGACGTCAGCCGGGCGGCCGCGGGATCGCGTCCGGTCCAGCCCGTGCAGAACCCAGACATGCGCCATGCTCCGGGCTTCCTGCCGCCCAGGCAGCCGAGCGAAGCTGAGCTCCAGGGGAGGATCCTCGGCACGCCGAGGCGGACCTCGAAGCGGAGGTTGGAACGCGTCGACGGCAATCTGGTCAACCGTTCGACCGGAGAGTCGGTGAGCGGAGGATTCCCGCCGGATTCCGGGCAGCACTCCCAGTTCAAGCCGCAGCGCAGCGACAGGCGCGGGCCCGTCGGCAGCGGACCGGTGCAGCCCGGTCCGGGTCAAGGTGGTCCGGTTGGCAGCGGACCTGTCGGCAGTGGCCCGGCGGCGCATGCTCCCGCGCCTCCGCCGTATCCGCCTGCTCAGCCTCCGCAGGATCCAGCACCCGCGTACCCGAGCCGTCGAGATCTGCGTTCGGGCGACGGATCATGACTGCGCGCACCACTCGAGCCGGCAGTGCTCGAACTCGAGCCACCCGGGCCACCCGCGCCCGCGCCACCCGCGCCCGCGCCAACCGCGCCTCGAGGCTGACGAGCCTGGCAGCCTCGGCGGCCATTTTCGGGCTGGCGCTCAGCGGCTGCTCGGCCCTGCACATCCGCACTGCCGAACGCGACTCTGGGCCGCTGCGGGTCGCCGTGCAGGAGAACGCCGGTGAAGTCCCGAGCCCCGGGCCGACCGACGGAGGGATCCCCGAGGGGATGAGCAGAAGCTCCTTCAACCTCGGCGCCGAATGCCCGGTCACGGTCAGTTTCGCCGTGGGCTCCGATTGGATGCAGAACTCGACCACGGAGACGTTCCACGTCCTCTCCCGCGGAAACACGATCAGCGACAGCGACGTCATCATCGTCAACTGCTCGCAGGCCTTCGACGACAGCCCGCAGGCGGTGGTCGACTCACAGAAGAAGTACGCGTTCTCGGAGCAGGGATCCATGGTGAAGGCAGAACGCACCGGAACCATGGACGCGGGATCCTACTGGACCTACCAGGGGGTGCTCGGCCCCACGGAGATCTTCGCGATCAACCAGAAGTCGACCGTGATGTACGGGGCGCGGCTCGGATATCGGACCAACGGTCGCCTCGTCGACATCGGAATCGAGATGCGTGCGCTCGAAACCGACACGGCCGCCGCCGAGGACTTCAAGAAGATGCTCCCGACCGTCGAGGTCGACGGCAGCGGTCTCGAGACCCCGACATTCAAATGACGCGGGTGTCCGGCCTATTCACCAGATCTGTGGGCCATTTCGCCCCATTGGCCCAGTAGCTCGAGATCTCCGACAGTTCGCGGCCCTTCGTCTCAGGTGCGAACCGGAAGACGAAGAGATACGCTGCCGCGGCGAGGATTCCGAAAACGGCGAAGACGCCCGCGCCACCGATGAGGTCGAGGAGGTCCGGGAAGAACTGGGCCACAATCGCGTTGGCCACGAGGTCCGAGGTCAGCATCAGTGAAGCACCGAGCGCCCGGTACTTGGCGGGGAAGGTCTCTCCGGCATACACCCAGACCAGAGACCCGAATCCAAACGTGTATCCCATTGTGAAGGCGATGATGCCGATCACTCCGACGATCGTTCCCCACTGCGTGCTGCCGGCCTCCCCGCCGAGGCTGAAGACCAGAACCAGCACGATCGTTGAGACGATCATGATTCCGATTCCGGTGAGGAGAACCGGGCGGCGACCGAGGCGATCGACGATGAACATCGACACGATGACGGCGACGAGTGCGAACGTCTGGACAACCGCCGGCAGGCCCAAGAGTGAACCAAAGCCCTTGAAACCCATGGACTCGAAGATCGACGGCGCATAGTAGATCGTGGCGTTGATGCCCGTGATCTGGATGAAGAAGCCCAAACCAATGACGAAGAGGGTGGCCCGGAGCAGGTGGCCACGGAACATGTCGACGAGGCGACCGCTGTCCTGATTGATTTCGCCGGCGATGAGGGCGAGCTCGTGGTCGATGTCGCGATCGGAGTCGAGTGCTCGCAGCGCCGCTGCTGCCTCGTCCTCCCGACCTCTGAGCATCAGCCAGTGCGGCGTCTCCCGGACCCGCAGCAGCAGGACGAAGACGATGGCGGCAGGAAACGCTGCCAGTCCGAGCATCAGCCGCCAGGATTCGGCGAGGGCGAGTCCCCAGCACACGAGGTAACCGACGATGATGCCGATGACTGTGGTGACCTGATAGGCGACGAGAAGTCCTCCGCGCACATTCGCAGGCGAGGACTCCGCGATGAATACGGGGACCACGGCCAGCGCGATGCCGATCGCAATGCCGAGGAACAGTCGTGCCAATAGGAGAGTGACGTACCCCGGGGCCAATCCCGAGATCACGGAGAACACGATGTAGCCGATGGTGATGACGAACATCGACTTCTTACGGCCGATCAGATTGGAGAGCGATCCGCCGCACACGGCGCCGACGATCTGCCCGATGACCACGGCCGTGGCCAGTGAGCCGAGCTCGGTGTTGTCGAGTCCGAGATCTGGTTCGAGGAACAGGAGGGCGCCTGCGATGTTCGAGATGTCGTAGCCGTAGGTGATGCCCAGGGCGACGGCGGCGAACGCGACGATCGTGACGAGACGGGGAGCGCGTCTGAGATCGGTGAGGAAGGCCATGCAACTTCTCCTTTGAGTGTGCCTTGTCGTCCGCAGACGTCCGAAGCCTGCGGACGTCCGGGTGGGTCGGCGGTGGTCCGCGCACGACCGGTGGGGATTCATCGATCGCTGAATACAGAAAACCGCAAACAGTTGCTATCTGTCAACGGCATAATGTGTCATTATAATGATTGCTACCTAATGATTTCTATCAGGAGAATGATCGATGACTGCGTACGGCGTCTTCATGGCCGAGGAACTGAGAAGCCAGCCGGAAAGCTGGGCCCGGACTCTCGAGCTCGATGTGCCCACCTCGGCGCTACCGCAGGACGGGGAGCGGATCGCCGTCGTCGGATGCGGTTCCTCCTGGTTCGGCGGACAGACCTACGCGTCCTTGCGTGAGTCCTCGGGCAAGGGCGAGACGGATGCCTTCACCGCCAGCGAGTTCCCCCTGCACCGAGACTACGATCGAATCATCGCGATCTCCCGGTCCGGAACCACGACGGAGGTGACGGACATGCTCACCCGCCTCGGCGGCAGGATTCCCGTCACCGCCGTCGTCGGTGGCGCCGATACCCCGATTGCCGAAGCCGCGGATGAGGTCATCTCTCTCGACTTCGCCGACGAGAAGTCGGTCGTCCAGACGCGCTTCGCGACGTCTGCGATCTTCGCCATGCGCTCCTGGTTGGCTGACGAGGCCGAACTGCGCGCCGCGGTCGCCGACGCACAGCACGTTCTCGACGGTATCTCCGTCGACTTCATCGAGTTTGACGCCGCGATCCTCGACGATGAGCTCATCGACGCGGAGCAGATCAGCTTCCTCGGGAGGGGCTGGACGTGGGGATTGGCCAACGAGGCGGCGCTCAAGCTCCGCGAATCCGCACAGGCCTGGACCGAGGCGTACTCGTCCATGGAGTACCGCCATGGTCCGATCGCCATCGCCGCTCCCGGTCGCGTCACCTGGCAGTTCGGTGCGGCACCGGAAGGGCTCGCGGAGCAGGTGAAGGCGACCGGAGCACGCTTCGAGCATGCCGACCGTGACCCCCTGGCCGAGCTCGTCCGCCTGCACGCGCTGGCACTCATCAAGGCCCGCCGGACCGGCGTGGATCCCGACAGCCCGCGTTCACTGACTCGCGCGGTCATCCTCGGCTGATGACCACCCGCGCAGAGATCCTCCACGTGGCCAGGGGCCGGAGTCTGGGCGCGGGGCCGTCGGCTCTGGCCGTCGATGTGGGCGGCACCGGGATGAAGGCCGCGCTCTTCGACACCGCAGGCAGCTTGGTCGACGCCCGAACCGAACCGACTCCGAGCTGCACTCAGGATGCCGCGAACGAAGTCATCGAAGCGATCGGTCGTTTCCAGGAGGAGTTCGCCGGACTCTACGGCCACGACTCCATGGCTGAGGCCGCGGTCGTCGTGCCCGGGATCGTCGATGACGAGACAGGCACGGGGCTCTTCTCCGCCAACCTCGGGTGGCGGGATGTGCCGTTCCGCGAACTCCTGAGCCGACGACTCGGTATGCGGGTCGCACTGTCCCACGACGTCCGGGCAGCCGGCCGGGCCGAATTCGAACTCGGCCGCGATACGCCCGCCAATGCCGTCATGATCACGATCGGCACCGGTCTCGCTGGAGCGATCCGAATCGAGGGAGACCTGTTGAGCGCCGGCGGATACGCGGGCGAGATCGGCTTCACCGAAGTCGCCGTCGACACCGGCGACGGCAGATTCCGCGGACCCATCGAACACATCGCCTCGGCGGCCGCGATCGCCAGACGCTACTCCCAGCGCAGCGGCAGAGAAGCCGCGGGGTCCCTGGACGTCGTCGACGCTCTTCGCCGGGGAGACGCGATCGCAGCCGAGGTGTTCGGCGAGGCGGTCGACGCACTCGGTGCCGTGTGCGCTCAGCTCGTGGCGATCATCGCTCCCGATGTGATCGTCTTCGGCGGAGGTCTGAGCAGCGCGGACGAACTCCTCAACGGCATCGAGGACGCCTTACGCCGACGCCTGAACTTCCATAAGATGCCCATCATCAGGCGCGCAGTCCTCGGGCCGGTCGCCGGGCTGATCGGCGCCGGACTGCTGACGCGGAGGCAGAGATGAAACCCGGCATCATTGCGCTCACCCTCAGTCCTGCCTGGGATCTCACGATCGGCCTCGGGGAGCTGGTACCGGGCACATCCCACCGGGTCGAGGCCGCTGTGGGCCAGCTCGGAGGCAAAGGGGTGAATGTCGCGCGCGTGCTCGCCGCCCTCGGCATCGACGTCTGGGCCCAGGCCCCGGTGCCGACTGATCTTTGGCCGCAGGCTTCCGGCCCCGGGGGCTTGGTGTGGGACCTTACTGCCACGCCTTCGCCGTTGCGGCGCAGTTACGCCCTGGTCGAGGACTCCTCTCGAGCAACGGTGTTCAACGAACGCTGCCATCCTCACCCGGCTGAAGTGTGGGCGCGGCTGCGCGATCGTGTCATGCAGCGGTTGTCGGAACCTACGGTGCGAGTACTCGCCATCTCGGGTTCGATGCCGAGCGACGCCCCCAAAAATCTGGTCGCCGAACTCATCTCCGAGGCGCACTCGGCGGGGGTCCAGGTCATCGTCGACACCTCGGGGCCAGCGCTGTTCGAAGCGGCCCGAGCCGGAGCTGACTGGGTCAAACCCAACGACGAAGAGCTGGCCGCGCTCAGTCCAGGTGCTGGCTGGGCCACCTCGGCGAGGCAGCTCGTCGAGCGTGGGGTGCGGAACGTCCTCGTCTCCCGTGGCGCCGAGGGCATGACGCTCATCGACTCCACCGGTCCGCGGCTGAGCGCGCGCCTGCCTGCGCCGGTGGCGGGCAACCCGACCGGCGCCGGCGACGCCTCGGTCGCTGCGCTCGCCTGGCAGCTGAGAGAGATCGCCGCCGATGGGGCCGCATTCCGCACAGGGTCCGGTGTTCGCGAGAGTCTCAGTGACGAGGCCGTGCGTACTATCCTCGTCAGCGCCGTAGGGCTCTCCGCCTCAGCAGTGCTCATGCCTCGCGCCGGCCAGATCCATCCCAGTTGGCCGGAACTGCGCGACCGGGTGCACATCTCGGTCCCGCAAGTTCGCCTTCCGACACCGCAGGCAGTGCCGCCCGGCTTGCAGCCATCTGCGACAACCCGCCCACCAGACCAGGAATAGGATCATGTCGAAGACCAGCCTGAGAGAGCTGCTCACCGCAGCAGCCCCGTCAAACACTAACTCCCACGGCAGTGCCGTGGGCGCATTCAACGTAGTCCACCTCGAGTCGGCGGAGGCGATTGCAGCCGGTGCTGAGGCAGCGGGCCGTCCCGTCATCATGCAGATCTCCGAGAACTGCGTGAAGTACCACGGCGGCCTCGCCCCTATCGCCCGCGCCACTCTGGCCATCGCCGAAACCGCTGTCGTGCCCGTGGCCGTTCATCTCGACCATGCCACTGATCCTGCGCTCATCGACGAAGCCATCGACCTGGGCTTCGACTCGGTGATGTTCGACGGCGCCCATCTCGACTATGAGCTCAACTGCAGCACCACCGCCGAGGTGGTCCGCCGTGCCCATGCCCGTGGAATCGACGTGGAGGCCGAGTTGGGGGAGATCGGAGGGAAGGACGGCGCTCACGCTCCCGGTGTCCGCACTGATCCCGGTGAGGCGGCCCGCTTCGTGTCCGCCACCGGGGTCGATGCCCTGGCGGTGGCGGTGGGAAGCTCCCATGCCATGGTGGAACGCACCTCTAGGCTTGACCTTGATCTCATTGCCCGCCTGGCCGAGGCCCTGCCTGTGCCCCTCGTGCTCCACGGCTCCTCCGGGGTGGCCGATTCCGAGATCCGGCGCGGGATTCGGGCCGGAATGCGCAAGATCAACATCTCGACCCACCTGGTCAAGGTGTTCACCGCCTCCGTTCGGGACACATTGACTGCCTCGCCCGAACTCGTGGACTCTCGGAAGTACCTCGGCCCGGCCCGAGAAGCCTTCGCAGCCGAAGTGACCCGGCTCATCGGCGTCCTCTCCTCCGAAACTGCGCTCTCCCCTGAGAAGACTCCGGTCTCCGCGCTTGCCAAACCAGCCGGTGACGACTGAGAGTTGCACTATGCGCACTCGTGAAGACCGCCTCGACGTCATCCTCGCGCGACTCGACCGGGACGGAGCGGTCGGAGTCGAATCTCTGAGTGAGGATCTGGGTGTCTCCGTCGCCACGATCCGTCGCGACCTGGACCTGCTCGAGCAGAAGCGTCTGTTGGAACGCACCCATGGCGGTGCGAAGAGTCGAGCCGTGAACTACGAATTGTCCCTGCGGTACAAGGAGGCCGCCTCGGCGGAGGCGAAAGCCGCGATCGCCCGGGTCGCGGTCGAGAAGATCGCACCCGGCTCTGTCATCGGACTCTCCGGGGGCACGACCACCTTCATGGTCGCCGATGCCCTGAGCCAACGCGACGAACTCCTGCAGGACCTGACGGTGGTGACCAATGCGGTCGACATCGCTAACAAGCTCGCCGTGCACCCTGGCCTCAAGGTGATCGTGTGCGGCGGAGTCATCAACGCTTCGAGCTTCGAACTCGTCGGATCCTTCGTCGACTCCGTGCTGCGCAGCCTGTGGCTGGATCTTGCCTTCATCGGGGTCCACGCGATCTCGGTCGATGGCGGCGGAATGACCGCGAACGAGCAGGAGGCCTACGTCAACCGGCTGATGGCCCAGCGCGCCGACCAGGCGATCGTCGTGGCCGACTCCTCGAAGTACGGCAGTCGGGCATTCGCCTCTGTCGGGGGGACTGAAATCTTCTCGACGATCATCACTGACAGCGACCTCGACGACCGGGCGCGACACGATCTGCTCGGAGCGGGCTTCAGCGTCGAGATCGCGCAGATGGACGAACGAAGGAGGAGGCCATGACCGACGCCGAGGTGATCGTCCACAGCGCCGTCATCCTCGACGGTGACCCGGCCGATTTCACGACCGCCGGTGCCGACGAGTGGATTGCTGCGGCCGGTGGTCTCGTCGTCGCTCGCGGGCGAGGGAGCGAGTGGACGCAGCATCTGGTCGCGCCGGACGCTGAGATCATCGACGCCGCCGGCGCGTTCCTGGCGCCCGCCTACGTCGACCTCCACTGCCACGGGGCCGGAGGTTCCAGTGCCGAGGACGGGCCCCAGGGCCTGTCGACCATCATG
>NZ_JAPSIB010000011.1:116270-120078 GCF_031179145.1 Brevibacterium sp. | reverse complement strand
GAGACGCCGCCGGGGTGGTGCGATGTGCACCATATTGTGCCCTGGTCAGAAGGCGGGCGGACTGATGTCAATAATCTGACGTTGGCGTGTGGTCGGCATCATCACCTGATCGATAAGTCGGATTGGTATGCGGTGATGCTGGTCGATGGGCGGCCTGCGTGGGTGCCGCCGGCGTCGGTTGATCCGGCCAGGGAGCCGATCCTGCATGCCCGGTTCATCGCCAGGCAGATCATCGACACCCTCTTCGATTGACGAGGAACACGTGCGGGTGGGGGACAACTCCGCCCACAACTCGACTCCCGATACGCCCTCCAGGGGCGCGCCCAGTCGAGAGGGTTCCAAGGAGCCTTCAGTCGACCAGCTTCAGCTCGGCGGTAGCGACCGCGCTGGTCACGGCGACACGCCAACAGTAGAAGCTCGACGAGCCAGAGCTGAACCAGAGCTAAGCCCGAGCTGAACCAGAGCCGAAAAGCGGAAACAGAGTCGAGGCCGGCCGGAGCCAATGTCCACTATGGGATCGGCTCCGACCGGCCTCGGTGGGGATGGTTCGGTTTCAAGGGGGTTCTTGGGGTGCGGCTAGCGGGATTCTCCGTAGAGCGCCGCGATGTCCGGGGAGTCGGGCCACTTGCTGTAAGTCGCAGACTGAGGCCAGCCGTCGGGGGAGTCCTGCCACTCTTCCTGACGACCCCAGGGCAGCAGGTCAATGAGAGGGAAGACGTGACTCACCTGCTCGACTCCGCGACTGAACGTGCCCCATGTGCGATAAACGGTCTCGCCGTCCCTGAGGAAGACGTTGAGGGCGAATCCGCCTCCTGCGGGCGCACCGACGTCGGCCCCGAACTCGCTGTTCGCCGTCGAATACCACGGCATCTGGTTTCCGACTCGTCGCCGATACTCAAGTGCCTCGTCGATGGGGCCCTGGGTGACGATGACGAAGCGTGCGTCCCAGTTGTCGAGGAAATCGAGCCGGGCGAATTGCGAGGAGAACCATGTGCAGCCACCGCACTGCCATTCCTCACCCTCGTGCCACATGTGGTTGTAGACGATGAGCTGGCTCTTGCCCTCGAAGATGTCGACGAGCCGAATCGGACCGTCCGCGCCCTCCAAGGTGTAGTCCGGCATCTCGACCATCGGCAGGCGTCGTCGCTGAGCGGCGATCGCGTCTAGTTCTCTGGTAGCGGCCTTCTCGCGCACTCGCAGCTGATCGAGCTCACGCTGCCATATCTCCTGATCGACGACTTGAGGCTTTCCGGTGCTGGTCATCGCTGTCCCTCATCTCCTGATCGACGGACTCCGATGGCCGCCGCTGCTCTTCTGTCCGGCTGTACATGTGTACACTGTGAACTTCAATGAAAAGCTTACGCTTGATTCCCGGGAGGCGATAGTGGTCAGCGGGAAGAATTCATACCACCACGGGGATCTGCGGCGGTCGCTGATCGACGAGGGGCTCGCCGTGACGCGCACTCAGGGGCCGCAGGGCCTGGGGTTGCGGGCAGTGACGAGGCGGGTAGGGGTATCGGCCAATGCTGCGTATCGGCACTTCGCCAACCAGCAGGCGCTCGTTGCCGCTGTGGCAGGCGAGATCCTCGAGAAGATGGCAGAGCAGATGCGAACCTTCATGGCCGCCGAGATGCCATCGGATCCCCGTGCGCTGGCCCGGCATCGTCTGCGCGCAGTGGGGCTGGGCTACATCACTTTCGCCGTATCCGAACCAGGTTGGTTCGAAACAGCATTCTTCGACGTGGAGAGGGGTGAAAGCGAAGGCGGCGGCACAGGCGAACGATCCGCCGCGGACTCCAATGCCGCTTCTCCGAATTACAGCGACACTGTGCCGGACCACAGTGATGCGTCAGGCACTGTCCCGGATCACCACTCCACTGCCGCTGCGTCGGTTGAACGTGAGTTGGTGCCGAAAAGGAACGACGCCCTCCCGGTACACGTCGACATGGCGCCCCCGTTTGCGCTCCTCGTCGGCGCGCTCGACGACATGGTCGTCGCGGGCACGCTCTCCGCCGCTCGCCGTGAGGGCGCTGAATGGTCGTGTTGGAGCTCCGTCCACGGCTTCGCGGAACTTGTGGTCCATGGTCCTCTCCAACGGCAGGACTCGGGCGAGGTGATGCGTCTGGCCGAACGCGTGGTCGACGACATCATCGCCGGAATCGTCTGAGGCCACCGGCGAGGGCGGAAGCAAGGCCGGTTCGAAGCGAATTCAGGGGGCGCTGGCCTGCTGAGAACCTCGCTGGCCTGCTGGGAACCTCGCTGGATCGCCGCGTACCCCGCAGATGTCGCCGCCGACTCGATAGTGGCATCCCCCCGGGAGCAAGCCATCTCCCGGGAGCAAGACTTCCCCCGGGCGCCTGGCATCCCCCGGGAGCCGCTTGATTCCCCTCTCAAGAGGGAAGCGCCGGGCAGGGCCATTGGTGCCAGATGGTTTCATGCCTACCAGATCTGCAGAATTTCATGCTCCACCGAGCTGTCAGAGTCCCCGCTGGGTCACCGTCGCAGCCGTTCTTGTCGCTGTCGGCTGCATCGGATTCGCCGCGGTCAACGTCGTCTTCGAGGGCCTCGATCATTTCGCCGATGGTCCCTACGCCGAGTACGCTTCCGGCATCACCGTGATGAACTGGCTCGTCATCGGCCTGAAGGTGTTCGGGGCGGTGGTGGCGCTGTTGTCAGTCTCCTCACAGCCGGTGCTTCTCCGACCGGCAGTCGTGGGTGTGCTGACATGGGGCGCGTTCACAACGCTCGCGGTGTACGTCGTCGGCAGCATGGTCGAGGCGATCGGCATGGCCACGGGCCTGCTGGCCGACGCCGACGACATCGGTCTCCTCGATGTCGGGTACATGCTGTTCTTCCTGACGCTGGCTGCAGGATTCGGAGTCCTTGCGATCTCCCATACCCGTCGGCACAGGCTGCCCAGACGCATCGCTGTTCTCGGCATGTTCGGCCCGCCGGTGGTGCTGGGTGGTGTCCTTTTCGTCGTGCCGTCCCTGCTTGCGGCCATCGGAGTCATGCCGCCACTCTGACTCTCCCGCTGCTCTCAGCTGACCGTCCCGCTGCCCTCAGCCGGGGAACGTCTCTCCCGTCAGCGTTTCGAACGCCTCGATGTAGCGGGCTCGGGTCTTCTCGATGACTTCGGCCGGGAGCGGCGGCGGGGGAGTGTCCGAGGACTTGTCCCAACCGGACTCCTGGGTCAGCCAGTCTCGCACGTACTGTTTGTCGAAGCTCGACTGACTCTTGCCCGCCTCGTACTGGGAGGCATCCCAGAATCGGGACGAATCCGGGGTGAGCACCTCGTCGCCGAGCACGATCATGCCGCCGGCCAAGGTGCCGAACTCGAACTTCGTGTCCGCAAGAATGATTCCACGCTCGCGGGCGATCGCCTCGACGCGCTGGTAGATCTCGATCGTCAGATCGCGGATCCGCTCCGCCTGCTCGGTCCCGATCGTCGAGGCCACCTGCTCGAAGCTGACGTTCTCGTCGTGCTCGCCCACTGCGGCCTTCGTCGCTGGGGTGAAGATGGCGGGTTCGAGCCGGTCGGCTTCGACGAGGCCGGCCGGCAGCGGAATCCCGCAGACGGAGCCGGTGGCTTTGTAGTCCGCCATGCCGGAACCCGTCAGGTAGCCGCGGGCCACGCATTCGACGGGGATCATCGTCAGGTTCTTCACGATGAGGCCGCGACCCTTCACGACCTCGGGCACATCGGAGCTGATGACGTGGTTCCCGATCGTGTCGGCGAGCTGGTCGAACCACCACAGGCTCAGGCCGGTGAGCACCTTGCCCTTGTCCGGGATCTCGGAGTCGAGGA
>NZ_JAPSIB010000011.1:0-116170 GCF_031179145.1 Brevibacterium sp. | reverse complement strand
CCCTTCACGACCTCGGGCACATCGGAGCTGATGACGTGGTTCCCGATCGTGTCGGCGAGCTGGTCGAACCACCACAGGCTCAGGCCGGTGAGCACCTTGCCCTTGTCCGGGATCTCGGAGTCGAGGATCCAGTCGTAGGCGGAGATCCGGTCGGAGGCGACCATCAGCAGCTCCGGCGCCGAGGCAGCGTCAACTGCGGACTCGGGGATGTAGAGGTCGCGGACCTTGCCCGAGTACACGTGCTTCCAGCCTGGAACCTCCGGCGCCGAGGTGGCAGTGCCAGTCCGAGGTGCGGCAGCCGCTGCTTCCGGGGCGGCGTAGATGTCGGGCAGGGTGATCTCACCGCGCGCGGCCGCCTCGGCGATGTCGGTGCGGTGCTGTTCACCGTCCCAGCGGATCTTCGCGGCGGCCGCATAGGCCTTCTCACGGGCTTCGTCGAGGTCGGCGCCGAGTGAGACGACCGAGAGCACTCGGCCTCCGGCGGTGACGACGTCACCCGCCTCGGCGATGTCGCCGGTGATGACGGCGTCCTCGGGTGCATGCCCGGCGCTCGGACCCTTGGCCCAGGCGGTTCCGGCGTGGAGGATGCTGATGTCCTCGGCCTCGTCGGCAGTGTCGAGACCATGGATGATGTCGCCGGTGCTCGGAGAGTCGGGGTAGTTCTCGGCGGCCAGGACCACGGTGACCGACGAGCGAGGGTCCCACTCGAGTTCGCCAACCTCGTCGAGACGGCCCTCGGCTGCTGCGAGCAGCGTCTGCCCCAGCGGGGAGCGCAGACGGGCGAGCACGGACTGGGTCTCCGGATCGCCGAACCGGACGTTGAACTCGACGACGCGCAGACCCTTCGACGTCAGGGCCAGTCCGCAGTAGAGGAGACCGACGAACGGGGTGCCGCGGCGGGTCATCTCGTCGACGACAGGTTGGGCGACGGTGTTGACGATGTCGTCGACGAGACCGGCGGGTGCCCATGGCAGTGGCGAGTAGGCGCCCATGCCGCCGGTGTTGGGTCCGGTGTCGCCGTTGCCGATGCGCTTGAAGTCCTGCGCCGGGGCCAGCGGAATCGTGCGCTGCCCGTCGCAGAGGACGAAGAGGGAGACCTCGGGGCCGTCGAGGTAGTCCTCGATGACGACCCGATCGGAGACCTCGAGGCAGGAGGTGGCGTGGGCCAGCGCCTCGTCGCGGTCGGAGGTGACGACGACGCCCTTGCCGGCGGCCAGACCATCGGCCTTGACGACGTACGGGGCACCGAACTCGGCCAGGGCGGCTTCCGCCTCGGCGGGGGTGTGGGCGACGACCGCCCGTGCCGTGGGCACGCCGGCGGCCTCCATCACCTCCTTCGCGAACGCCTTCGAACCCTCGAGGTGAGCGGCCTCGGAGCTGGGGCCGAAGACCGGGAACGAGGCTTCGCGCAGAGCGTCGGCGACACCGGCGACGAGCGGGGCCTCCGGTCCGATGACGACGAGGTCGACGTCGAGGACCTCCGCCAGGGCAGTGACCGCGGCCGGATCCGTCGCGTCCACAGCCTCCGTGTGGGCGATCTGCGCGATGCCCGGATTGCCGGGCGCGGCGATCACCGCATCGACCTGGGGGTCACGACTGAGAGCGAGGACGAGGGCGTGTTCGCGGGAGCCCGAACCGATGACAAGAACCTTCACACCACCAGCCTATAAGGTCGTAGGCTGGAGTGCGTGAGTCGATCCACTTTCACCCCCGCCGATGCGGCCGAGCTGGCAGTCGTCGTGCGCAGCGGTTTCGTCGAATCCCGTCACGTCGGCTCCGCCGTGGTCCTCGACCCTGCCGGATCACCGCTGATCAGCCTGGGTGCCCCCGCCGTCCCCGTGTTCACCCGCTCGAGCCTCAAGCCGCTTCAGGCGATCGCCGCGATGAGCCTGGGCGCCCGCGTCACAGGAGCCTCGGCGGCACTGGCCACTGCCTCCCATAAATGCGAAGGCCGCCACGCCGAGGTGGTCTCAGGGATGCTCGACTCCGCCGGGCTCTGCGTGAGCGACCTCCGCTGCCCGCCGGCGCACCCCGCAGACGGGGCGTTCCGCCGCCAGGTTCCGGACGAGAAGTCGCCCCTGTTCTTCAACTGCTCGGGCAAGCATTCCGCGTTCCTCATGGCCGCCGTCGCCCTGGGTGCCGACACCGCGAGCTACCTCGACCCCGAGCATCCCGTGCAGCGCCGCGTCGCCGAGGTGGTCGAATCCTTCGCGGGTGAGTCACCGGCAGCTGTCGGTGTCGACGGCTGCGGGGCGCCCGTGTTCGCGCTCAGTCTCGCCGGTCTCGCGCGGGCGGTGGGACGAGTCGTGCGCCTCGGCACGGATTGTCCGGGCGATGGCCGTGACAGCAGCGCTGTCGATCCTGTAGGTCCGCCGGCCGAGGCCAACCCTTCGGTTCCGGGTTCCGAGCGCGCCGTCGACTACACCGCCTACGCCGCCGAGGCGCGCACGCTCATCGACGGCGTCTTCACCCACCCGTGGGGCATCGAGGGCAAGGGCAGGCCGAACACGACGGTCATCGAGCGCCTCGGCGTCTTCGCCAAGGGCGGGGCCGAAGGGGTCATCGTCATGGCGACGAAGTCCGGGTACTCGGTGGCGGTCAAATGCCTCGACGGGTCCTCACGGGCGACCGGCCTCGTCGCGCTCACCCTGCTCGACCGTGCGGGAGCGTTCGACGACGTCACCGCGGCGAACGACCCCGTCGTCACCCCTGAACTCCTGGCCGACGTCATCTCCGCCATCACCGACCCCGTCACCGGAGGCACCGATTCCGAGGGGCGGACGGCGATTGTCGGAGAAGTCTCGCTGGGTGAGGATCTGAGCTGAGAATCGAGAGGATGTCAGATGGCGATTCGCCGCAGAATTGACCCGGCCGAGGGCCGCAGCGCCCTCGAGATGTGGGTGGCCCACACCGATGCGAACAGCGCCCCGGCCGACCGGTCGACGATCGCGACCGCGGTCCGCTTCACCCTGGAGGAGCTCGCCTCCCGGGCGGAGGGCAACAGCGTCGAAGTCCGCGTCCCGCCCTTCGGCGTCACCCAATGCATCCCCGGCCCCCGCCACACCCGGGGCACACCCCCGAACGTCGTCGAAACCTCGGCGGAGGTGTGGCTGAGCCTGGTCACCGGACGGACCGACTTCGCCTCAGCGCTCGCCGCCGGCACGATCGACGCCTCCGGCACCCGCGCCGACCTCAGTGACTACGTTCCCCTGTACACGACAGCCGAACTGGAAGGCAGGCGATGAGCGCTCAGATCACGCAGACCACGTCGTTCATCGGCGGGCGGCACGTGCCCTCGCTGACGACGTACGCCAACATCGACCCGGCCACCGGCGACCACCTCGGCGACGTCTCCCGCGGCGGCGCCGACGAGGTCGATCGCGCGGTCAGGGCCGCAGCGAAGGCACAGCGTGAGTGGAAGCGCTCGAGCCCGGAGCAGCGCTCGCGCCTCCTCGTCGCCACCGCTGAAGTGGTGCGCGAGCACCGCGACGAACTCGCCAGGCTCGAGTCCGAGGACACCGGCAAACCGCTGACGCAGGCCTACGCCGACGTCGACGTGTGCGCCCGCTACTTCGAGTTCTACGGCCACACCATCGAGTCCTACTACGGCCACACGATCCCGCTGACCGACGACATGCACGTCTACACCCGCCGCGAGCCGTACGGCGTGACCGGGCACATCGTGGCCTGGAACTATCCGCTCCAGCTCATCGGCCGCGCCGCCGCGACCTCGCTGGCCACCGGAAACTGCGCCGTCGCCAAACCCGCCGACGAGACCCCGCGTTCGACGGTTCGGCTCGCCGAGCTCATCCACTCCGTCGGCTTCCCCGCCGGCGCATTCAACGTCATCACCGGGCTCGGCGCCGAGGCGGGAGCCGCCCTGAGCGCCCACCCGGAGGTGGCGCATCTCGGCTTCGTCGGTTCGACGCAGATCGGTTCGGCGATCGCCCACGCCGCCGCGGACCGGGTGGTGCCCACCGTCCTCGAACTCGGCGGGAAGTCGGCGAACATCGTCTTCGCCGACGCGGACATCGACGCGGCGATCCCGTCCCTGCTCCGTTCGATCATCCAGAACGCCGGGCAGACCTGCTCGGCCGGTTCCCGGCTCATCGTCCACCAGAACGTCCACGCCGAGGTGATCGAGAAGCTCGCGGCGGCGATGGGTCAGGTGACGATCGGCCACGGCCTCGACGACCCGATGCTCGGCCCCCTCGTCTCCCGGAAGCAGCAGTCCCGGGTCGAGGGGTTCCTGTCCGACATCGGCGGCGCCGAGATCATCACCGGCGGCAGCCGTCCCGAAGGGCTGGCCGCGGACCTGGCGGGTGGTGCGTTCATCGCCCCGACCCTGGTCGACAACGTCTCGCCCGGCTCCATGATCGCGCAGGAGGAGGTGTTCGGCCCTGTCGTCGCCGCGATGCGCTTCGACGACGACGCCGAGGCGATCGCCCTGGCCAACGGCACCGAGTACGGACTTGTCTCCGCTCTGTGGACGCAGAACCTGTCCCGCGCACACCGGATCGCCGCCGAGGTGGACGCCGGGCAGATCTTCGTCAACACCTATGGCGCCGGTGGGGGAGTGGAGCTGCCGTTCGGCGGGTTCAAGAAGTCCGGGTACGGTCGGGAGAAGTCGATCGAAGCCCTTGACGAGTACACGCAGACGAAGACCGTCGTCATCCGGCTGTAGGTGACTCCCATCGTCCGCCCGGTCTCACTTCGAGGCGCGGACTCACTCCGAGGTGCGGACTCACTCCGTCCGCCGGGACTCCCATCATCCGCCCGGTCTCACTCCGAGGTGCGGTGGTGGGCGTTCTTCCGGCGCGGGACCTTGACGACCCGGACGGGGCACACTGCGTGGGCCATCACCGCCTGTGACGTCGACCCGAGGAGGGTCGCGACGAATCCGCCCCGGCCGCGCGAGCCGATGATCAGGAGATCGGCGGTGTAGCTGGCGTTGACGAGCACCTCGGCGGCGGGAGCGTCGAAGATCGACCACCGGATCTCCACCTCGGGGAACTCGTCGGCCAGGGTCGCGACCTCCATCTCCCGGCGGGCGGCCGCCTCGTCGTACATCTTCTGCAGGTGGGTCTCGCTCGGCATCCACTCCGGGGACAGGATGTGGGTCGACGTGATCCCGACAAGATGGAGCGGCCGGCCGTAGAGCCGCGCCTGGATCGCGGCTTCGCGCAGAACCGGGGATCCTGCCTCGAACGGGTCGGCGCCGGCGACGATCTCGCCGGAGAAATCGGGCCGTGAGCGCCGATCATCATCGGTGAACTGCCGGGCTCCGCTCGAGCGCACGGGCAGATCGATCGGGGCGGTGTGCTCCAATTCGGGGCGCTCGGGCCAGGTGCAGGGGATGATGACCGTCGGACACTGAGCGTGGGCGGGCATGGCCAGCGCCACCGAACCGAGCAGACGCCCGTGGAAGCCTCCCCGGCCGCGGGCACCGATGACGGCGAGATCGGCGGACTTGGAGTGCTCGACCATGACCCCCGAGGCGTCACCCGGGGTGACCACCGTCGTCACGTGGACCCCGGCATCACGGACGACCTGGGCGGTCGCCTCGGCGAGCTGCTTGGTGGAGTCCTTGACCGCGGAGTCGAAGTCGATCGGATAGACGATGTCGGATTTCGACATGGCGACCCCGGGAATCGTGTACGCGGCGATGAGGCGGATCTCGGCGGAACTCATCTGCGCATGCTTCACCGCCCACTGGACCGCGCCGTTGCTGTTGGAGGAGCCATCGATTCCGACGATTATCGTGTGAGACATGTTCCACCCTCTGTCAGATGAACTACCGGCCACGCTGCTGATCTCCAGCTTAAGTGACTTCACCGCCGCTGATAACACCATTGCATCGCGATTTCTTCGGGTGCAGGATGGAGGGCAGGCAGGAGAGAAGAGATCACTTCGCTTCCGCGGTGCGGTGCAACCCGACGTGACATGCCGATCATCGCGGCGGCCGAGGGAGGGTGTTGGCAGATGGCACGGGTGGATCGCATTGCAGAGCCGTGGGGCACTCGCACTCCGTACGGTCCCGGCGAGTCGTGGCCGGTGCGAGTGGATACGCACCTGGCGCCCGGCCTGGACGAGTCCGACGTCGACGAGTGGGTGCAGTCGGCGTCGATCCTCCATTCCAACGGTGACGCGATGGACATCGCCGTCAAGGACGGGCGCATCGTCGGTGTCCGCGGGCGCGGCGAGGACCGCGTCAACCACGGACGCCTCGGACCCAAGGACCTCTACGGGTGGCAGGCCAATTCCTCACCGGACCGGTTGACGAAGCCGCTGATCCGCCGCGACGGCAAGCTCGTCGAAACCGACTGGGACACCGCGATGGACGCCGTCGCCGGCCGGACGAAGGAGCTGCTGGCCGAACGCGGTGCCTCCGCCGTCGGCTTCTACACCTCCGGTCAGCTGTTCCTCGAGGAGTACTACACGCTCGGGCTCATCGCCCACGGCGGCATCGGCACCAACCACGTCGACGGCAACACCCGGCTGTGCACCGCGACCGCGGCCGCCGCGCTCAAACAGTCATTCGCCTCCGACGGGCAGCCCGGCTCCTACACGGACATCGACCACGCCGACGTCATCTGCCTCTACGGCCACAACATGGCCGAGACCCAGACCGTGCTGTGGACGCGCATCCTCGATCGCCTCGCCGGACCCAACCCGCCCGCCATCGTCGCGGTCGACCCACGCCAGACCCCCGTCGCCGACCACTCCACCGTCCATCTGGCACCGCTGCCGGGCACGAACGTGATGCTGATGAACGCACTCCTCAAGGAGATCCTCGACCACGACTGGGTCGACCACGACTACGTCAACGCCCACGCCGTCGGATTCGCCGAGCTGGAGAAGATGCTCGCCGACGTCAGCGTCGACCGCGCCGCCGAGGTCTGTGACGTCCCCGCCGGCGACCTGCGGGAGGCCGCCCGACTGATCGGAACCTCGCAGCGGCTGCTGTCGACGGTCCTCCAGGGCTTCTACCAATCGCATCAGGCGACCTCGGCGGCGGTCCAGGTCAACAACATCCACATCCTGCGCGGCATGCTCGGGCGCCCTGGCTGCGGGGTCCTGCAGATGAACGGTCAGCCGACCGCGCAGAACACCCGCGAAGCCGGCGCCGACGGTGACCTCCCGGCCTTCCGGAACTGGGCCAATGACGCCCACATCGAGGACCTGGCGAAGGTGTGGAACATCGACCCGATGGAGATCCCGCACTACACGGCGCCGACGCATGCGATGCAGATGATGCGCTACATCGAGGACGGCTCCCTGCGGTTCCTCTACGTCACCGCCACCAACCCGGCCGTGTCGATGCCCGAGCTCGCCCGGATGCGCAGCATCCTGTCCCAAGACCGGCTGTTCCTCGTCGTCCAGGACATCTTCCTGTCCGAGACCGCGCAGCTGGCCAACGTCGTCCTGCCGGCCGCGACCTGGGGCGAGAAGACCGGCACCTTCACCAACGTCGACCGCACCGTCCACCTCTCGGAGAAGGCCGTCGACCCTCCCGGCGGTGCCAGGCCGGACCTCGACATCCTCATCGACTACGCCCACCGGCTCGACCTGCGCGACAAGGACGGGCAGCCGCTGGTCAAGTGGAGCACCCCGGAGGAGGCGTTCGAGGGCTGGAAGGAATGCACCCGCGGCAGGCCCTGCGACTACACGGGAATCACCTACGGCAAGCTGCGCGGCGGCAGCGGCATCCAATGGCCCTGCAACGAGGACAACCCCGACGGCAGCGAGCACATCTACGTCGACGGCACGTTCTGGTCCGCACCCGACTACTGCGAGAACTACGGCAAGGACATGGTCACCGGCGCCCCGCTCGAACCCACCGAGTACAGGGCGCTCAACCCGGACGCGAAGGCGATCATCAAGGCCGGAGAGTACCTGCCGCCCCACGAGACGACCTCCGAGGAGTTCCCCTTCCACCTCATCACCGGTCGGACCCTCTACCACTTCCACACCCGGACCAAGACGGCTCGCGCGCCACAGCTGCAGGACGCCGCCCCCGAGGTGTGGGTCGAGGCCTCGGCGGGCGACGCAGCCAGGCACGGGTGGAGCGAAGGCGACCTGCTCCGCATCACCACCCCGCGCGGTGAGGTCAGGGCACGGTTGCGGGTGGCCGGCATCCGCGACGGTGTCCTGTTCCTGCCCTTCCACTACGGGTACTGGGACACCCCCGGCGGGGACGAACCAGCAGAGCACGGCAGAGCCGCGAACGAGCTCACCCTCACCGACTGGGACCCGGTGTCCAAGCAGCCGATCTTCAAGACCGCTGCGGCCGCCGCCACGCGGGTGGCATCGTCGCAGGGGCAGGCGGCGCCTGCGCCGACGACGACCGCGTCCCGACCGGTGGGAACTTCGGTCCCGCCCACCCACGGGGACGACACCGCTGTAACCGATGAGAACCTGCGAGACCCGGAAGGTGCACGATGACGGTCATCCAGACCCTGCGCAGTCTGCACGGCAACAAGGTGGGGACGGCGATCGAAGAGCTCCATCGGATCGAGAACGATCTCGCCGCGGCGCTGCTGCACCTCTCGGACAGACACAAAGCCGACCATGAGATCCACCACGTCGCTCGCGACATCGCCGGCTGGTCCCAGGAGCACGTGCGCCGCCTCGCCGAGGTGGGGGCCGACTACGACCTCACGCTCGACCCCGAACCCGAGGACGAGTCGAAGCTGCTGGCACGGCTGACCCAGAAGGGCGCCGAGCTGGTCGGGCGCTTCCACGAACCGGCACTGCTCCTCCTCGGCGATCTCAGGCATCTCCATCGGATGGCGGCAGGGGCCTCGCTCGACTGGGAGGTCCTCGCGCAGACCGCACAGGCCATGAAGGACCGCGAACTGCTGGGCGTCGCGGAGGAATGTCACCCGCAGACGCTGCGGCAGCTGCGGTGGGCCAACGCGAAGGTCAAGGAGATCTCCGCCCAGGTCATGGTCACCGGGTGAGCGGGTTCCCCTGGGAACCGGGCCGGAGAGTCTCGACTAGACTGTCCGCGAACCGAAACGGCGGCCGCTTCCGCCCTCACGCTCAGCTCGACCCGCTCAGCTCGACCCGTACAGCCCGCCGCGGCGGGCGAAGGCACCAAGGAGATCATGAAGGACCAGATCGACGTCACCGTCCGTCGCAGCCCCAAGTATTCGGTGTTCATCGGCTTGGGCGCGATCCTGGGAATCCTGGTCGCCGGAATCCTCGCGCTGACGGTCGACCCGGCCGCGCTGCCCGACGGCTACACCCTCGGCAAAGGACTGGGCCTGCTACTGATGGTCCTCGCAATCATCGGTGCCTTCCTCGGCGGATTCGTCGCGCTCCTGCTCGACCGCGTCGGCAGGCGCAGAGAGCGCAACTACCGGGTGGGCGCCCAGATCGACATGGTCGACGACCCGAAGGAGATCGCGCGGCGCCGCCTCGCGCAGATGAGGGGCGAGACCCCCGCCGAGGCGGACGACAGTTCCGCACCCACCGACGCCAGGGCGGACGGTCAGGGGAACGGCCCTGGGGACAGCGCGCCGACGCCGGGAACCACCTCGGCGGACGGACAGGGGAACTTCGAAGGGACCAACGCACCGAACCCGGGCACCACCTCGGCGGACGAGGATCTGCGTTCCTGAGCCCGGCCTCCGGTGATCTCGGTCATGGGAATGTGAGATAATTATTCGGTGGCAAGACGAGACGGGCGACTG
Source organism: Brevibacterium sp. (assembly GCF_031179145.1). Taxonomy (GTDB): domain Bacteria; phylum Actinomycetota; class Actinomycetes; order Actinomycetales; family Brevibacteriaceae; genus Brevibacterium. Next base: position 106,472 of record NZ_JAPSIB010000011.1, on the reverse strand, counting down.
ACCCACGAAATCGACCCCCAGGACCGATCACCTCAGGATGCATGCGGAGTGTTCGGAGTCTGGGCGCCGGGCGAGGAAACCGCCAAACTCACCTACTTCGGGCTCTACGCCCTCCAGCACCGCGGGCAGGAATCAGCGGGAATCGCGGCCAGCAACGGCAAGCAGATCCTCGTCTACCGCGACCTGGGCCTCGTGTCCCAGGTGTTCCACGAACGCGACCTCGAGATGCTCCAGGGGCACATCGCGGTCGGGCACACCCGCTACTCGACGACAGGATCGCCGTCGTTCGAGAACGCGCAGCCGACTCTCGGCCCGACTCCCTTCGGCACCGTCGCGCTCGCCCACAACGGGAACCTGACGAACTTCGACGAGCTCGAGGAGATGGCCGACCAGCGTCGCGCCGATGCGCACAAGGTCGTCGAGGCGGCGACCCAGAAGTCGATGCGCACCCGCCCCTTCCGCGACTCCTCCAACGACACCTCCCTGATCACCGAGCTGCTGGCCAGCGAAGAGGGTGAGAACCTCGCCGACGCAGCGCTCCGGCTCCTGCCCAAGGTGCAGGGCGCCTTCTCGCTCGTGTTCATGGACGAGCACACCCTCTACGCCGCCCGCGACCCGCACGGGGTGCGCCCCCTGTCGCTGGGTCGGCTGGAGAGCGGCTGGGTCGTCGCCTCCGAGACCGCGGCCCTCGACATCGTCGGCGCCTCCCACGTCCGGGAGGTCGAGCCCGGTGAGATCATCGCCATCGACGAGGACGGGCTGCGCTCCTACAAGTTCGCCGAGCCCACCGACGCCCGCTGCGTCTTCGAATACGTCTACCTGGCCCGCCCCGACAGTGTGCTCAACGGCAAAACCGTCCACGCGGCGCGGACCGAAATGGGCCGGCAGCTGGCCCGGGAGTTCGCCGTCGACGCGGACCTCGTCATCGCCACACCCGAATCGGGAACTCCGGCCGCCGTCGGCTACGCCGAGGAATCCGGCATCCCCTTCGGTCAGGGACTGATGAAGAACGCCTACGTCGGCCGCACCTTCATCCAGCCCTCGCAGACACTGCGCCAGCTGGGCATCAGGCTCAAGCTCAACCCGCTGCGGGAGAACATCGCCGGCAAGCGCCTCGTCGTCGTCGACGACTCGATCGTGCGCGGCAACACCCAGCGGGCGCTGGTGCGGATGCTGCGCGAGGCCGGCGCCAAGGAGATCCATATCCGGATCTCGTCTCCACCGGTCAAGTGGCCCTGCTTCTACGGGATCGACTTCGCGACCCGGGCCGAGCTCATCGCCAACGGCCTGACCACCGACGAGATCTGCAAGTCACTGGGCGCCGATTCGCTCGGCTACATCTCCCTCGACGGCATGATCGAGGCGACCGAGCAGCAGCGCAGCAAACTGTGCACCGCCTGCTTCTCGGGTGAGTACCCGATCCCCGTCAACAACACTTCTCCCGACAAAGGATGCTGAGTTGAGTTCCGAATCGACCCCCGACCGGGGTGCTTCCGACGCTGCGCCACACTCGACCGACGCTGCGCCACGATCGACGACCTACGCCTCCGCAGGGGTCGACGTCGAAGCCGGTGACCGGGCGGTCGAACTGATGAAGTCCGCCGTCGCCGCCACCCACAACGCCAATGTCATCGGCGGAGTCGGCGGGTTCGCGGGTCTCTTCGACGTCAGCGTGCTCAAGGACTTCCGTCGGCCCCTGCTGGCCAGCTCCACCGACGGGGTCGGAACGAAAGTGGCGATCGCCCAAGCCCTCGACAAGCACGACACCATCGGATACGACCTGGTCGGGATGGTCGTCGACGACATCATCGTGTGCGGGGCGAAGCCGCTGTTCATGACCGACTACATCGCGTGCGGCAAGGTCGTGGCCGAACGCATCGCCGACATCGTCCGCGGCATCGCCGAGGCGTGCGCGAGTGCCGATGTCGCCCTCGTCGGCGGGGAGACCGCCGAGCATCCGGGCCTGCTCGGCGCTGACGAATACGATGTCGCTGGTGCCGCCACCGGCGTCGTCGACGCCGATGACCTTCTCGGGCCCGAGAAGGTCCGTGCCAGCGATGTGCTCATCGCGTTGCCCTCTTCGGGCATCCATTCGAACGGATACTCACTGGTCAGGCACATCATCGCCGAGGCGGGATGGAGTCTGGACCGGAACGTGGACGAGTTCGGGCGGACCTTGGGCGAGGAGCTCCTCGTCCCCACGCATGTCTACACTGCCGAGCTCAACGCCCTGTTCGCCGAGCTGCCGGGAGCCGTGCACTCGGTCTCCCACGTCACCGGTGGGGGACTGTCGGCCAACGTCGCCCGGGTGCTCCCGACAGGTCTGATCGCGCGAATGTCGCGCTCGAGCTGGGAGATCCCGCCGGTGTTCACCGTCCTCGGCGACCTGGGGGGAGTCCCGCAGGCCGACCGTGAGCGCACGTGGAACCTCGGCGTGGGGATGGTTCTCGTCACTGCCGCCGAGGCTGCTGACAGCGTGCTGGCCGCCTGTCCCGGGTCCTGGGTGCTCGGAGAGGTCAGTGCCGATGACGGGTCCCTGGCAGGCAGCCCCGACTATGTGCAGGGTGCCAAGGGCGTCGACGGCGGCGCCGCGATCCTCCGCTGAGCAGTGTGTCCCCGACAAGTTGTGCGGACTTTGCCTCGAATTCTTCGCTCAGATCGAGGCAAAGTGCACACAAGTTGCCGCCGACCGAGCGAAAGTGCACACAGTTTGTCACGGAGCACGCAGAAGGCGGAGACCGAAGTCTCCGCCTTCTGGATTTCGTTCAGTTCCCGGTCGGGATGATCGACGTGAGGGGCGAGTCGTGGTGACCGGCCGGTCAGGGGCGATCAGTCGCGCTGCGAGAAATCGTCATCGTCGTCCACGTTGTACTTCTCGGCATACTCCGAGTAATCGGGTTCGTCGTCATATGGATCCGACGATCCGGACTTCTGGGAATCGGCGCCCAATTCCTTCTGGAGTCGACTCAGGTCGGTCTCCGGGCTGTAGTACTTCAGCTTCCGAGCTACCTTGATCTGCTTTGCCTTTGCGCGGCCGCGACCCACTGGCGTGACCCCCTCCGTCGTCATGTGGGGCACGATGCCCCGGACTAGATCTCTGCTATGCGCTTAAATCCTACCCGTTCACTGGGGGAAGTTCCATTTTGCCGTCTCACCTTGGATAGGCTGTGCTCATGTCCTACAGTCGCGAGTATCTTGTCTCTCTGCGGATCTTCGAACCCACAGTCGTCCATTCCGAACTGCAAGACAGGGATGTCGAGGACAACCGGCCGCGGATCGAGGAGCAGGTTGCGAGTGACGCCGACAAGCGCCTGATTTCCCTGCCTCCGAACCCTGTCGCTGAGTCCTTCCGGACAACCCCCCTTTTCCTCCCCGCGTCTCAGTCCCCGGACGGAGTCGACCGCTTCTGTCCCGTCCAGGAGGACGTGCGAAGCTGGGAGGCGCTCGACGCGTTGGCCGAGCACACCTCGAAGGCGACGCTGGACATCATCGTTCCCAAGTCGGCTCGACGCCGAGCCGCGAGCCGTCGCGCCGAATGGCTGCAGGAAGCAAAGGACACGCGTGTGTTCACCCGCGTCGCCGCCTGGGACGTGCCTCCGGCCTGGTGGCTGTTCTTCTCACTGAGCGAGGACCGCATCGTCACGGAGGAGAACGCCTCCGGTCTGCGAGTGATGATCCGCACGGACATCCTGGCCGCCTCGGCGCGGATGGAATGGGCGGCGGAGACGATCGCGGAGAAGTCGAAGGTCGTCGACATGGTCGAGCAGACGGCGACGCTGGCGCAGTGGGTCGACGGCTTCGACATGAATTCGGTGCTCGAGCTCGACCTGGGCGGCATGAGCGATGTCCTGTGGCCCAATGAGGCTCCCGAGCTCGTCGACTCCTGGGTGACGGCACTGAGCAACGACGACCCTGAGACCGCCGTGGCCTCATTCCAGAAGTATGCCGCGATGTGGGAGCAGCTCAACCTCTACGCCCGCAGTTCCTGAAGATGCCGCGCCGCAAATGCGGGCGCAGTTCCTGAAAAGGTCGGTCCGGTGGGAGCCGCTACGATTGGTCCCGTACCAGCGGACCCGAGAGAATGACCCCCACAGATCGCATGCAGACCCGACTTCTGACCACCAAGCGTTCGCGCGCCGCGAAAGCCGATGCCGCCTCGGCGAGGGCGGACGGGCAGGACGTTCGCGATGCCCAGTCGCCGGCGTCCTCGGGATCATCTGCCCCGGTTGAGTGGACGCCGGTGTCGAAGTGGTCGATCTGCTGGCGGATCACGGTCACGGCCGTCGCCTTCGCAGTGCTCACGGCCGGTCAGTTCCTCAACACCAACGACTTCTTCCCGCTCGGCTCGCTCACCCAGTACGCGACGGCCAAGGACCTCAACGGGTCGGTCAACTCGACGTGCATCGCAGCGAAGTTCCCCAGCGAGGATGAACCGCGCAAGCTCGGATTCAACACTGCGACGGTGGGCATCGAACGCGGTGATGTCGAGTCGCAGCTCGACCGCGTCATCGCGAAGCCCGAACTGCTGCAGACCCTGGCCGACTCCTATGTTCGCCTGCACCCCGATGAGCCGAAGCCGGAGACGATGATCCTCTGCCGCGAGACCACCCAGCTGAAGAACGGAATCAGCGTCGGCGAACCGACGAAGAAGGTCCTCGCGACCTGGAGGGTGCAGTGACGGGTGTGCTCACCGCTGCGCAGCCGCGCAACCGATTCCTCGACTGGTTCATGCCGCAGATCCCGCTGGCTCGGGTCGCGGTGCTGCGGGTCATCATCTACATCTTCGTCATCTTCGACGTGCTCACGATCTCCAACGACGTCATCGCCCATGGCTGGACGCCCGATCTCTACCAGCCGCTGTGGCTGGCCCGGGTCCTCCATCTTCCTCCGGTCAGCGTCCTCGGCGCGCAGGTCCTGCTCGCCGCGGTCATTGTCTTCTCCCTCCTCGGCGCGGCCGGGATCCTGCAGCGTCTCAGCGGCTGGATCGTCGCGATCACCTTTGGCGCCTGGATGTTCTACACCCAGGGCTACGGCTACGTCGCCCACGATCACATGGCGCTCGTCATCGCCGTCCTGGTCCTGCCGACCATCGGAATCGCACGATTCCGGGACGGGGGAGTCACCTCGGCGAAGGCGGGCTGGGCGCTCAAGATGATTCAGATCTCCGTCGTCCTCACCTACTTCTATTCGGTGCTGATGAAGTGGATCGCGTCGGGCAACATCGCTGACTGGGCCAATGGGGCCGTGATCATCTGGGCGCTGATGCGCCGCGGCGCGGAGTGGTCGAAGCCGTTCCTCGAGATGCCGGGCCTGCTCATCGCGGGACAGTGGGCGACGCTGGCGTTCGAGGCGCTCTCGCCGATCGCGCTGTTCGCCAAGGGACGCTGGATCTACTTCATCGTCGCGTTCTTCTGCGTGTTCCACCTGCTCACGTATCTGGCGCTGGGCATCCACTTCCTGCCGACGGTGATCTGCTGGGCGGCGTTCCTGCCGCTGGAGAAGCTCGTGCCCAGGCGGTATCGGAAGACTCCGGCAGCGGCGTGAAGCGCAGTACACTTCCACCATGTCGACATCGCCCGGCGCGGACGCATCGCTCGCGTCGGTCCGCGACCCGTTAGGCTCTGCTCGTCATCACCGGCGACGAGTGCTCGAATCACATTCCGCTCGACGTGCCGCCGGCGCACACCGATCGAGGGGGAGAAATGTCGTCGAAGTTCGCCGATCGCATTGCTCGGGTTCAGCCGTCCGCCATTCGTGATCTGCTCAGATACGGCGACGATCCCTCGATCACTTCGTTCGGCGGCGGGTACCCCGACCCGGCGCTCTTCCCTACCGCCGAGCTCCAGCAGGTCTACGCCGACATCTTCGCCAAGGAGAGCGCGACCGCCCTGCAGTACACCGCCTCGGCGGGGCTGCCGGGCCTGCGGGCCCAGATCGCCAAGCGGATGGCCAACGGCGGGACGCCGACGGATGCGGAGGATGTCCTCGTGCTCCAGGGTGCCCAGCAGGGCCTGGACCTGGTCGCGAAGCTGCTCATCGATCCCGGCGACGTCATCGTCACGGAGAACCCGACCTTCCTCGGGGCCCTCATCGCCTTCAACCCCTATCAGCCCGAGTACGCGGCCGTCGACATCGACGAGGACGGCATGGACGTCGACGCGCTCGAGGCGACTCTGCGCTCAAATGGCGGGGTCAAGTTCATCTATGTCATCCCCGATTTCCAGAACCCCACCGGCGTGACGCTCAGCCTCGAGCGGCGGCAGCGGATCATCGAGCTCGCCAACGAATTCGACGTGCTCGTGCTCGAGGACTCCCCGTACCGCGACCTGCGCTTCGAAGGCGAGCAGCTGCCGACCCTGCGCTCGCTCGACACCGAGGACCGAGTCATCCACCTCGGCAGCTTCTCGAAGATCCTGGCTCCGGGGGTGCGCATGGGATGGGTGAGCGCGGAGCCCGCGATCCTCGAGAAGCTCGGCCTCCTCAAGCTCGCCGCCGACACCCAGTCGAGCACCCTGAACATGACCGCCGTGACCCGGTTCCTCGAGGGCTTCGACATCGACGAGCACATCGCCCGCGCTCGCGTCGTCTACCGGCAGAAACGCGACCTCATGGTCACGACGATGAACGATGCCTTCCCCGCCGAGGTGGCTGTGACGAGGCCGGAGGGTGGTCTGTTCACGTGGGTGAGGTTCCCGGAGGGCTTCGAATCGGCGGCGTTCATGGTCGAGCACGCCCTGCCCGAGGCTCGGGTCGCCTACGTTCCCGGTGGAACCTTCTTCCCCACCGAGGAGCGGAGCAACTATGCCCGGTTCAGCTACTCCGGACAGTCGGACGAGGCGATGGTCGACGCATTGAGCCGGCTTGGGGAGATCCTGCAGACGGAGATGTGAATCTCGGCTGCACGAGGGGCCGCGTCGGTCGGCTGCACGAGGGGCACAAGAGACCAGGGGCTCAAGGTGCCTCCGGCTCACGGCGCCAGGGGGTCGAGGCGCCCGGGTTCACCAGGGCCAATGCGCAGGAGTGGCGATTCAACGGGTGTCCCTGCGCGGATGCCTTTTCCACTTTATATGAGATCGATCTCAGTTTTTCTCGCAAAACTATTGACAGCCAGTTCGCTCCGATTCAGACTTGATAAAACTGAGAACGATCTCACATTCAAAGGAGAAGTGATGACCAAGACTGTCCAGGGCCGCGGAGTCGTAGGAATGCAGGACACCATCGTCAATGATGTGGTCGAAGTCGCCAGTGGAGAAGCAGCGGAAAGGGTCCGTGCCTTCGTCGCCGCCGGAGTGACCCCGACGACAAAGGCGATCTACCTGCTCGGGTGCGGGGGATCCCACTACATGTTCGGCGTCATGAAGTACCTTCTCGATGCCTCGCCGATTCCGGTCATCGACATGAACTCGGCCGAGTTCGTCGCCCGCTTCCCGCACGGTCTCGGCCCCGATGTCGTCGTCATCGCATCGTCGACCCATGGTACGACCATGGAAACGGCAGAAGCGATCGACGTCGCGCAGAACTCCGGCAGCCCGGTCCTGCTGGTCTGCCAGAACAATGAAAGCCCGTGCGCAGATGCCGCAGAGACCACCGTCAATCACAACGGGGTCGAGGCGAAGCAGGTCCTGCTCACTGTCATCGCCCACGAATTGCTCGCGGCGTTCGACGCTGTTCCCGAGTCCCTTCCGTCACCCGAGGTGCTGGCCGCCTGTGGCCCGGTCTTCCCAGAGACGAATGACGTCTGGGCTCATCGCCTCGATCGCGCGGCTCATGCCACAGCCGACTCCTCGGGGGCGACGTTCATCGTCGGCGCGGGACCGAACGAGGGTGCAGCCGACACTCTGGCAGCCTGCTACCTGATGGAGATGCAGAACATCACCGCCGTCGCCTCCGGCGCCAACGACTTCCTCCACGGGACTCACGAGATGGTCACCGACGACACCAACCTCATCGTGTTCCTGGGCGAGGACTCAACTCGTCCCGTCGCACAGAGAACTGCCGATTTCGGCCGCCGGTTCAGCCGGAACACGCACGTGCTCGACAGCACCACGCTGCCCATGTCCGGTGTCAACCCCGCCCACCGGGGCACGATCTCGGCGATCCTCTATGCCAGCTCCGTCATCGCCCTCCTGGCCAACAAGATCGAAGCCATCACCGAGGAACCGCTCATCACCCGCAAGTACATGTGGAAAGTCGAATACTGATGAGCGTCATGGTGGTCGGTGACAACATCGTCGACGTCTTCGATGAATCCGGCGTGGCCTCCGTCGGCGGCAACTGCCTCAACGTCGCGGTCCACCTCGACCGATTCGGAGTGCCGGCACGTTACATCGGCAGTGTGGGCGACGACGCCCTCGGCACAGCGGTTCTCTCCGCCCTCGAGACCGCCGGCTTCGCAACCGATCACATCACCAGGAGGCGTGGAGTCACCGGCTATGCGATGATCCACCATACCGACGGCGAACGCCATTTCGGGGACTTCGACCGCGGGGCAAGCGTCGTTCACCTCGGCGAGAGGGAATGGGAGGCGCTGGCAGGTGCGGAACTCATCCACTCGAGCTACTCATCGGTGCTCGAGGATCACCTACCGCGGTTGGCCGCGATCGCTCCCATCTCGTTCGACTTCGACTCACATTTCGACGACGACTACCTTCGCACCCTGGCTCCGTTCGTCGCTCATGGATTCTTCTCGGCTGCCGAACGCGCCGTGAACGAGATCGCGACCAAGGCCGAAGAGCTCATCGCTGACGGCATGCGCACGGTGACGATGACCCGCGCCGACCGCGGTGCGCTGCACTTCACCTCGGCGGGCACTTGGAGCGTCGACGCCGAAGACATCACCGCGGCCGATACGCTCGGCGCCGGAGACGCCTTCATCGCCGGAGTCGTCGCCGGGATCGTCCGAGGGGACCCGATCCCGGACATGCTGCAGGCGGCGACTCGGCGGGCCGGGGAGGTCTGTACGACGATCGGCTCGCTGGGCCTCTACGTCGACGCCGATCTCGTCCAGCTCACGCGCGCAGCGCGCTGACCTCTTCTCGAGTTCCTCACCATCACCATTCCTCATCAACCGCACCATTCATCGAAATACAAAGGAGTAGTCATGAAAATGCGAATGCTGGCAGTCCCTGCCGTACTCAGTCTGGGCCTGCTCACGGCCTGCGGATCGTCTGCCGCCAGTGAAGCCGGGAAGAGCGAAAAAGCCCAGCCCGGGTCCCAGATCACGGCGGAGAAGGACGAAGCTGTCGCCAGCCAGGTGCCCGAAGAGTTCAAGGACGGGGTCAACGTTGCCGTCTACAGCGACTGGGCTCCGGAGGAATACGTCGAAGAGGGCGAATTCAAGGGCTGGTCGGTGCAGCTCGCGCAGATCTGGTCGCAGAAGATGGGCGCCGAGTTCGAACTCAACGCCAGCGGCTTCGACTCCATCATTCCCGGGTTGGGCAACAACCGCTACGACATGGCAGTCGCCAGCCTCGGCGTCACCGACGAACGGCTGAAGAGCTTGGACTTCGTTCCCATGCAGAAGGAGGGAACCTCATTCGCGTGGGCGAAGAGCAAACCCGACAACGCCGTCTCCGCAGTCGAGGATGTCTGCGGAGGGACGGTGGCGGTGCTCACCGGTGCCTGGGAATACGACTACCTGACGACGAACAATGAGAAGATCTGCGGCGACGAACCGATGGACGTCCAGCAGTTCAAGGACCAGCCCTCGGCCGAGTTGGCCGTCACCTCCGGGCGCGTCGACTACGTCGCCGCCGGCTCCGGAAAACTCGGTTACGCAGCCAAGCAGTCGGGTTCCCTCGTGGTGGGTGACTTCATCGTCGACGCCGTCTACAACGGAGTCGGAATTCCCAAGGACAGCCCGCTCGGTCCGGTGCTCCGCGACGCCATGCAGTCGGCCATCGATGACGGAAGCTACGGCGAACTCCGTCGCGAATGGGGCGCCAGTGAGCAGGGCGACCTCAAGAAAGCTGTGCTGATCACGGAAGACAACCCGAACGGCTGAGAATGATGTCTTTGACCACAACCACGCACGACCGCCCTGACCCGAAGCTCGCGGACACTCATACCCGAGTCCACCATCTCAAACATCCGAGCTGGTGGATCGGCGGCGCCGTCGTCATCCTCCTCATCGCAGCTTTCCTCAATCTCCTGTTCACCAACGAGAACATGAAATGGGACGTCGTCGGAGACTACCTCTTCGACCCCGAGATCATCCATGGTCTTGGCGTGACCATCCAGCTCACGGTGCTGGCGATGGTGATCGGACTGACCCTGGGTGTGATCCTCGCGATCATGAGACTCAGCCGCAATCCGCTGTTCGCTGCGGTGTCGTGGATCTGGATCTGGTTCTTCCGTGGAGTGCCCCCGCTCGTGCAGATGATCTTCTGGTTCAACCTCGCGACACTGATCCCGCAGGTGAAGCTCGGCGTCCCCTTCACGGAGCTCAACCTGGCAGTCTGGGACATGAACACCTTGATGACCTCGTTCTCCGCCGCCATCCTCGGACTGGCTCTGACCGAGAGCGCATACGCGGCCGAAATGATTCGGGCCGGAATCATGGCAGTGCCTCAGGGGCAGGTGGAGGCCGCTTCGGCGTTGGGGATCCCCTCGGCGAAGGTGATGATGAAGATCGTCCTGCCGCAGGCGCTGCGTATCGTGATCCCTCCGATCGGCAATGACCTCATCTCGATGCTCAAATTCACGTCCCTCGTCAGTGTGCTTGCGACACCAGACCTTCTCTACAGCGCGCAGATGATCTACTCGCGCACGTACCAGACCATTCCGCTCCTGCTGGTGGCGACCCTGTGGTACCTGGTGTTGACGACGATCTTCACCCTGGCTCAGCAGATGGTCGAGCGGAAGATCCACAACCAGCCGCTGCTCAACGTCGATCGCCTGAAGTTCCTCCCCATCGGACCGCGAAAGGTCGTGTCATGAACTGGCCGCTGCTCAAAGCCGACAACATCCACAAGCAATTCGGGTCCAATCTGGTGCTCCGCGGGGTCGACCTCGAAGTCAGAGCCGGCGAGGTCCAGTGTGTGATCGGTCCTTCGGGGTCGGGGAAGAGCACGCTGCTGAGGTGCCTCAATCTGCTCGAGCGACCGGACGAGGGGTACGTCTATCTAGATGGGGAACCGGTGGGATACTCCTGGTTCGGTGATGACCTGCGCGAGATGAAACCGGTAGCCCTTGCCCGGCAGCGTGAACGGATGGGAATGGTATTCCAGAGCTTCAACCTGTTCGGCCATCTCACTGTGCTGGAGAACGTCACTCTGGCTCCGCGCCTGATCAACGGAACCAAGGATGCGGTGGCCAACGAAGAGGCACGCGAACTGCTGCGAGCCGTGGGCCTGACCGACAAAGCCGAACACAAGCCCGCTCAGCTCTCCGGCGGCCAGCAGCAGCGCGTCGCAATCGCCCGTGCCCTGGCCATGCGCCCCGAGGTGATGCTCTTCGACGAGCCGACATCCGCCCTGGACCCTGAGCTGGTCGGAGAAGTGCTCGACGTCATGCGCAAGCTGGCGGACGACGGGATGACGATGGTCATCGTGACTCATGAGATGACGTTCGCGCAGGAGGTGGCGGACAAAGTGGTCTTCATGGACGGCGGCGTCATCGTCGAGTCCGGCACCCCGAACGAGGTGTTCAAAGAGAGCATCCATCCGCGCACGACCTCCTTCCTGGCTCGAGTGCTGTGAGCGGTGCGATGAGCGGCAGCCGTGCCAACGTGGGGATCAGGACAATCGGTTTCGACGAGTGCTTCACGTCATTATCGCCGGAAGCGACCGTCGACGTCCTCGACCGCGCCGCCGTCATGTCCCGGTGGGGGAGGGCCGCACCGGCTTCAGGGGACTCGCATGGTGCAGCGGCTTTTCCGGCCGCACAGTTCTCAGCGATGTCCGGTGATTCTCTGATGTTCGGGCACATGGGCTTAGTCCCAGGACTCGGCATGTGCGTGAAGACCGGAATGCAGGTGCCGGACAATAGGAATCGTGGATTGGACACCGTGCAGGCGTCAGTCCTGCTCTTCGACGCCGACACCGGAGTTCCCCAGGCGCTGCTCGACGGACGCGCGATCACGATCATGCGCACAGCCGGTGCTCTGGTCGCGGGCATCCGCAAGGCACTGGAGGTCGACGATGCCATGGCAGGGGATGCTCGGAGGAGAAAAGTCGCAGTCATCGGATACGGGGCGCAGGGCCGACATGTCGCCCGACTGGCTCGTGCCGTGCTGAAAGCGGACCAGGTGGACGCGTTCAATCGATCTGCCTGTGCCGCTGAGCCGGGAGTCCAGATGACCAACTCCGTCGCCGAGGCGGTTGCCGATGCCGATGTCATCGCCTGTGCGACGTCGAGCAGTGAGCCCGTGGTGGACTTGGCCCAGCTGCTCTCGAGTCGGACCACCCTGTCAGAGGCGAATCCGGCCGTGGTCATCGGTTCGCTCAACTCGTATGAACCCACCTTGACAGAAATCGATCCGGCGATCATCGCCGCCTCGACAAGCGTCCACATCGACGTTCCCGATCCGCAGAAGTTCGGACCAATTGCGCAAGCGGGCTCCGGCAGTGATGGTCGGCACAGCGAGAGACAGGGGAACCGGCCGCGAATCAGCCTCATCGGGGACCCTCCGGACTGCGAGAGCACAGAGCCCGAATGCGGCCAACGGAGCCTGCGGACCGTGCTCATCGGCGGTCACGGGCTGCAGGACGCATTGCTCGCATTCGCCGTGCTGCACGGCTGGCCCGCCGCCGATGCCGCGACCCGTCGGTACACTGACACCACAGGTGAGTGGGCGCAGAGGCAGGAAGATCGCTGATGGGCGATCCGAACCGGCAGAGGCCGGATGAACCATCGAAAGGCGGCCGGAGACGAAGATGAAGCGCAGAAGCGTGACGATCAAAGATGTGGCGCAGGCTGCGGGTGTCTCACGTGCGACGGCAGCCAGGGCACTGGGTGATTACGGATACTCGAGCGGACCGGTCCGCGATGCCGTGATGAAGGCCGCCGAGGAACTCGGATACTCACCGAGCCGGATGGCCAAGGCGATGCGCAACGGTCGCTCCCACCTCATCGGCTTCGTCAGCGCCGACATCACCGATGGCCTCTTCTCCGAAGCCCTCGGAGGGATCTGCCGAGTTGCCGAGACTGCCGGATACCAGGTCGTCGTCCTCAACAGTTCGGATAAGCTCGACGACGAGATCACCGGGATCACCACTCTGCTCTCGCACGGGGTCGAAGGGCTGATCGTCTCACCTGTGATCGTCTCCCACTCGGAACACCTCACAGAGGCCGAGCAGACCGTGCCGATCGTCTGCGTCGACCGAGTGCCGAGCGGGCTGTCGGGAGTGGTCTCCGACAATGAAGGCGCGGGCCGGAAGGCTGCCGCCCGAGCAGTGGAACAGGGACATCGTAGAATCGGGCTCGTCGCCTCGGTGCAGAGTGAAGAACCCGTCCAGTTGGAGCGCTCGGGCTCGACGGTGCACGTCGTCGGGGCGGACCGCCCCTCCGTGCTCAGGGTCAGAGGCTTCGTCGACGAGCTGCAGAATTCGGGGCTCGGCATCGATGAGAGCCAGGTCTGTCTCATTCCCCACCCGGCGGGGAACACCTTCGCACTCGTCTCCGAATGGTTGGACGAGCATTCGGACCTGACGGCGATAGTGGCCGCCGATTCCTATCAGGCCAGACATCTTTATCGTGCGTTGCGGGAACGGAAGAGGTCGATTCCCGATGACGTGTCGATCCTCGTGTTCAGCGACGACGAATGGACTCAGTTCGTTTCACCTGCGGTCGACACGATCAGCCTTGACGGCGGGGAGATGGGAGCCAGAGCCGCAGAGGCCCTGCTGCGCGAGATCGAGGGCGAGTCGGGAGATCGGACGGTGGAGTCGATCCCGACGATCTATCGCCCGGGCGGCAGCATCAACCGAATCAAGGCGCCAGACTCGGCGCCTCGCTGATCCCGAACTCGTTCTTCAGTGCACGGCGGGCGGCGAACCAGCCGTTCATCCCGTGCACACCCGGGGCCGGCGGCGTCGCCGAGGAGCACAGGTAGGCTCCGGGAATGCCGAGGCTGTAGTCATCCCAGGCCAAGCGTGGTCGGGCCATCATCCGGTAGAAGGAGACGATTCCGGCGGCGATGTCGCCGCCGATGTAGTTCTGGTTGTGGGCGGCCATCTCGGACGCCGGGATCGCATGGGAGGCGACGATCGTGTCGCGGAAGCCCGGGGCGAAGCGCTCGAGCTGGCGGGTGATGTACTCGGTCGGATCGAGCGGGCAGTCGAAGGGGACGTGGCAGTACGTCCACAATGGCCGCAGACCGTCCACCTCACGACTCGGGTCGAAGACCGTCGGATCGGAGGCGAGCGTGAGCGGATGGCGCGGCATCCGGCCGGCGGCGACGTCCGCCTCGGCGGCGGCCATCTGCGCACGCGTGCCACCGACATGGATGGTCCCGGCACGCGCGACGTCCGGGTCGGACCAGGGGACGGGGCCGTTGAGGACGAAGTCGACCTTGGCCGCGGCGTTGCCCTGAGGGAAGGACCGCAGCGCCTTGTCGACGCGGGTCGGGAGGTGGCCGGTGAAGATCTGTGCGGCATTCAGCGCCGAGGTGTCGAGGAGGTAGCTGCGGGCAGCGGGCAGGTCCTCGACGCGGTCGATGCGCGCGTCTGCTGTGACGGTGCCGCCGTGGGCTTCGAGATCGGCAACCATGAAATCGATGATCGACTGCGAACCACCGACAGGGGAGGGCCATCCGGCTGCATGAGCAAGAGTCGAGAGCATCGTCGCGGTCGCGGCGGTGCCCATGCTCGGAAGCTTCCCGATCGCGTGCGCGGCCACTCCCGTGAACAGGGCCTGGCTGGTCTCGTGAGAGAACGGGATGTTCCAGGTGGGGCCGGACTGGGACAGGAGGCGAAGCCCGAACTGGACGACGTTGGCGATGCCCCGGGCGTCACGCAGGGTCTCGGGCAGCGACCGTTTGTCGCCGAGGGACAGCCAGACCGCATCGTCGACGCGGTCGAGGAGCGGCCCGAAGAATCGGCGCCACTCAGGACCTGCCGCGCCGAGGTGGTCGACCGTCGCCTCGAGATCGTGGAATGCCAGCGCCGCCGGCCGTCCTTCGAGGGGCTGGGCGTAGGAGATCTCCGGCGTTGTGAGTTTCAGGCCGCGGGCGGGCAGATCGAAGTCGACGAAGAAGGGGCTGGCGATCGCGAGCGGATGGACCGCCGAGCAGATGTCGTGAGTGATGCCGGGGGCCAGACCGAGTTCCAGGGTGCGCGCGCCCCCGCCGATCGTCGACTGGGCTTCGAACACCTCCACTGACAGTCCCGCGCGGGCCATGGTGAGAGCGGCGGCCAAGCCATTGGGGCCGGAACCGACGACAACGACATCAACCTCGGAAGAGCTCATGAGGACAGTCTAGGCTCTCAGTGCGCCCGGTCAGCCTCTTCAAACCGTCATGACCTCGGCGTAGACTCACAGACATGGCTATCGCAAAGCAGCCCATCATCGTCCTCGACGCCCCTAACGCCCTGGAGCTGGCCCAGTTCTACGCGAAGATGCTCGACTGGGAAGTGAAGGCCGACGAAGGCGACGAGACCTGGGTGGAGATCACGTCCGATTCCTGGCCCCCGATCTGCTTCCAGGAGGTCGAGGATTACCACGCTCCGAGCTGGCCGAGTCAGAGCCACCCGCAGCAGATGCACATCGACGTCGTCGTCGACGACCTGGATGAAGCCGAAGCTCAAGTGGTCGAACTCGGCGCCGGCAAGGCCGACTTCCAACCGGGCACGAGCTTCCGAGTGTTCCTGGATCCCGCGGGGCATCCTTTCTGCCTGTGCGTCGACTCCGGTTCCTGACTCGGGGCATGCGCGTCCTCAGAAACTTCGACGACCTCACTCCTGTGCCCTGGGCCAATGGCGCCGGAGAGACGACCGAACTCATCTCACTGACTGAGTCGGAGACCATCACTCCGGGCCGGCGCCCGTGGCGCCTGAGCGTGGCGCGGTTGGAGAGGACCGGGCCGTTCTCCTCCCTTCCGGGAATGGCCCGCACCTTCCTGCCCGTGGGCGCCGAGGTGACCCTGGAGATCGACGGTCAGGTGCAGCGAGTGCTCCAGACCGAGCCCGCGCGCTTCACCGGTGACCAGGACGTGGCCTTGGTCGACCTTCCCGTACCGTGCTTCGCCCTCAACCTCATGGTCGCCGAGGACCATGGCAGCGGTTCCGGTCGGCCCACGGTGGAGATGGTGGTGGATCCTGATCAGGGCTTCCATGAGTGGGAGCGATTCGCCGTGACCCTGGAGGCGACGGCCGAGCATCCTCGATTCCGGCTCATCCACCTCGGCGAGGGGGAGACCCTTCCCGCCGGGCGGGTCGCCTACCTGCGCTGAGCCGACCGGCCGGAAGGCGTTTGATCGGTCCCTACTGATGCCCGCGAGTCGGCGATAGAGCGGACCCTGACATGCCAGCGAATCGGTGGTTGTTCGGGCCTGCGTGAAGGCCTTCACACGTCCGCGGAAGCTAACTGTGGGTACCGTGTGAACGGGTTGTGTCGAGGGTGACAATTCGCTTCATTTCCCCTGGTGGAGAGGGTGCCGACGGCAATCGTTGTCAGAGTAATCACAGACTGTTGATGGGTCCATCAGGCAACCCGAAAACGGGCAGACGATACTGGGATCAGTCAGCAGTTTTTGGAGGAACCTTGGCTTTGAAACACGACATCTCATCTCAGTCATTTCCGTCCAAAGGCGGGCGTCCGACAGAATCCGGCACTGCGCCAGGGGACGCTATTGCGCCAGGGAGCGATGCTGTGCCCGACCATCATGAGGAGGGCGACACGAAAGCGCAGGACGGAGGAGCGACCGTTCGCAGTCACGGACCGGGAACCTCGGGTCGCGGGGCCGACTCCGTGGAGGGTGCACTTCAGCCCTCACAGGCTTTGCCGCTGATCACGGAAGAGCTGGCTGCGGCCTATACGACCACGCGGACCGCGCCTGAACCGCCGCGAACCGACAGGTTTCGATCCGCGAACCAGGCCGTTCACCCACACGCTTACGACACCGCCGTTCGCAATCACACCGCCGTTCGCAACGACACCGCCGTTCGCAACAACACCGCCTTCCATGGCGACACTCCCGCCGGCCGCGTCGACGTCGCCGACGACGCCAGGGAGCACGCCGGCAGCGACAACCAGGATGCCGAGGACGGCAAGAAGAGCAAGAAGGGCGAGGGCGGACTGTCGATCACACAGCTCCTCGCCGGAGCCGGTGCCGCGGCGACTTCGTCGGTCATCGGTGGTCAGCTGGGCGTGGCCGGAACCGTCATGGGCGCTGCCGCCGCCAGCATCATCACCGCCGTGGCGGTGACCATCTACAGCAAGAGCATCGACAAGGGCAAGGAGAAGGTCAAGGACGTCGGCAGCAAGCTGGCGCCGGCGGTCAAGGTCGCTCCTGCCAACATCACGGATGGCAAGCCGCTCGTCTCTCTCATGCGCGGAGCAACATTCCGAAAGCACAGCAGGGAAGCGAATGCGGACGGTCGGTCAACCGGACAGCCGGCCCCTGGTCTCGCCGCGAGTGCGTTCGGTTCCGCCCCCGCGGACGGAGTCGGACACCCCACCGCGGATGCGATCGGAACCGCGGCAACAGCTGCGGCGGATGCACCGGACGGGACCGCGTATGCGACCGGAACAGCGGAGGAAGAGGAGCAGGAGCCACGGACGTGGCTGCAGAAGCTGCGCCGCAAGCGCGTGCTCTACCCGGTCGCCATCGGAGTCGCGACGTTCGGCGTGGGACTGGGCATCGTCGTCGCCGCGGAATCCTTCACCGACGCCGACATCTCCCCGGGCACCTCGCAGATCTCCCGATCGGTCACCGGCAGCACCGCCGAGGACCCGAGCGACTCGCAGGACTCGGGCGGTTCCAGTGGCTCGGGAACGACCTCGGGCGAGGACGGGTCCCGAGTCGTCAGGGACCCCGTCGAACAGCAGGGGCCGGAGGGCACTGACAGCAGCTCCGCCTCGGCGGGAGAATCCGGAGCATCCGGCGGGAAGCCGGATACGAGCCAGGGCACCGACACCGGCACCACGACCTCCGACGGAACGACCAGCGACGCGGCAAGCACTGACGCGGACTCCTCGACTTCGACCAGCGGGGGAACAAGCGACTCCGGCTCGCAGACGGGCACCACCGACGGGTCGAGCTCCTCAGGTTCATCGTCGACGTCCGGCACCTCCGGATCGGGTTCGACGAGCAGCGGTGGATCGGGCTCGGTGAGCGGCTCCGGATCCAGCAGCTCAGGATCCGGTTCCGCAGGCTCGAGCTCCGGGTCTGTCGCCGGCAGTGAATGAGACGGGCCTGACCAGGGCTGATGCGCTTTCGCATCAGCGGAACGGTAGTGAGGTGAGGCTGTCTTGATGCCGGGCCGAGAGAGGGCTAGTTTGGACAGTGGCTTCGAAATCAGCCACCCGAACAACTACTGGAAACCCCAATCCCCATCCGTCGAATGAGGGAGATCCCTCGTTCGGCAATGGCAGGGCCAGCGGATGACCGCTGTGTCCGCACGACTGGTTGAAGGAGTAACCATGACGAAGCACGAAGATCATCAGTACCAGGGGTTCGACGCGCAGAAGCCGTCGACCACCGAAACCGGTGCGCCCAGGGAATCGGACGCGCATTCGCTGAGCGTCGGTCCCGATGGGCCGCTCCTCCTCCACGACGTCGCCCTGATCGAGAAGCTCGCGCGCTTCGACCGGGAACGTGTCCCCGAGCGCAGCCCGCACGCGAAAGGCTCGGGCGCCTTCGGCGAATTCGAGGTTCTTGAGGACGTGTCGAGCTACACGAACGCGAAGTTCCTGCAGCCGGGCACGAAGACCCCGATGCTCGCCCGGTTCTCCACCGTTGCCGGTGAGCTCGGCTCGCCCGACTCATGGCGTGACGTGCGCGGATTCGCTCTGAAGTTCTACACCGAAGACGGCAACTACGACATGGTGGGCAACAACACCCCCGTCTTCTTCGTCCGCGATCCGATGAAGTTCGCCGACTTCATCCACTCGCAGAAGCGCATGCCCGACTCGGGTCTGCGCAGCAACAACATGCAGTGGGACTTCTGGACGCTCTCGCCCGAATCAGCCCACCAGGTCTCGTACCTGATGGGACCCCGTGGTCTGCCGCGCAGCTGGCGCCACATGAACGGCTACTCCTCCCACACCTACATGTGGGTCAACGGAGCCGGAGAGCGGTTCTGGGTGCAGTACCACTTCCACAGTGACCAGGGCGTGGAGTGCATGTCGAACGAGGAGGCTGCGAAGCTCGCCGGCTCCGACGCCGACATCCACCGCCGGGACCTGTTCGAGTCGATCGAGGGCGGCGATTCCCCCTCGTGGACCTTCAGCGTCCAGATCATGCCCTACGAGGACGCGAAGAAGTACCGCTTCAACCCGTTCGATCTGACCAAGGTGTGGTCGCACAAGGACTACCCGCTGCACAAGGTGGGACGGTTCACCCTCAACCGGAACCCGTCCAACCACTATGCGCAGATCGAGCAGGCTGCATTCAGTCCGTCGAACACGGTGCCGGGAATCGGAGTGTCTCCCGACAAGATGCTCCTCGCCCGGACGTTCTCCTACCCGGACGCCCAGCGCCACCGGGTCGGGACGAACTTCAACCAGCTGCCGGTCAACGCCCCGATCGTCAAGACCAACTCCTACGACAAGGAAGGGTTCATGGAGTACCACCACAGCGGTGACGCTCCGGTGTATGCGCCCAACTCCTTCGGCCGTACCTTCCAGGACACCCAGGGGCCGGTCGCCAACGGCTGGGAGGCAGACGGCGAGCTCGTGCGCTCGGCCTACACCCTGCACGAGGAGGACGACGACTTCGGTCAGGCGCACACCCTGGTCCGTGAGGTGTTCTCCGAGGAGGACCGGCAGGGACTCATCGAGACCGTCGCCGGCAGCGTCAAGGGCGAAGTGACCGAGCCCGTCCTGTCGCGTGTCTTCGAGTACTGGAAGAAGATCGACCAGGAAGTCGGCCAGGCGATCGAGGACAAGGTCAAGGCAGCGGACGATGACCGCAACTTCGAGAACGAGCTGAACGCCTGACGCTCGACCCGTGACCCCGGCGAGCTGAACGCCTGAGGCTCAGCTCGAAGGGACGCAATCGCCCCGGCACCGCATTGACTGTGGTGCCGGGGCGATTCCTGTCTGCGCGTCTCAGTTCTCCGCCGCCTCCTCGCCGGTGGCCCAAGTGGAACGGGCGTGGCCGATGTGGCGAGCCAGCAGGGCCTCTGCGGTTGCGCCGTCTCCCGCCCGCAGCACGCGGATGAGTTCGTGGTGCTCCTTCGCCGAGGCGGACAGCTTCCCCTCGCGGGCCAATGCGGCGATGCCGTAGAGCCGCGTGCGTGAGCGCAGCGACGTGGCGAGTTCCGTCAGCTGCGGATTGCCCGCGAACGACAGGATCAGGGCGTGGAAGTCCCGGTCGTGCGTGAGGTACCCGTTGAGGTCCTGTTCGTCCGCGCCCTTGAGGCAGGCGTCGGCGAGCGTCTCCAGCTCGGAGACGGCGTCCTCGGTGATCCGACCGGCGACGAGGTGCATGACCGGCGGCTCGAGGAGCAGCCGGATCGCGGTGAGGTCGTCGAGGTCCTTCTCCGTCACCGTCGTGACCCGGAACCCCTTGTTCTTCACCGTCTCGACGAGGCCCTCGCGGGAGAGGTCCATCATGGCCTCCCGCACCGGGGTGGCCGAGACTCCCAGCTGCTCACCGAGAGTGGGCGCGGAGACGAGCTCCCCTTCGGCCAGCTCCCCGGTGATGATGGCCGAGCGGAGCTTGTCGAGCACCGTCTCGCGCAGGTTCCGGGGCCGGTCCAGGGGGATGAGAGCTGACACGTCGAATTCCTTTCGTCACTTCCTCACAATACTCAGACGAGGAATCCGGCGGGGAAGGGGTCGCTCGGATCGAGGAAGTACTGGGCTGTCCCGGTCACCCAGGCGCGGCCTGTCACGGTCGGGACCACCGCCGGACGACCGGCGACCGTGGTCTCCTCGATGAGCCGCCCGACGAATGTCGAACCGATGTAGGACTCATTGATGAAGTCGGTGCGCAGGGGGAGTTCACCACGTGCGTGGAGCGCGGCCATCCGCGCGCTCGTCCCGGTTCCGCAGGGGGAGCGGTCGAACCAGCCGGGATGGATGACCATCGCATGCCGCGACCTCCGGGCGGTGGAACCCGGCGCCGTGAGAGAGACGTGACGGGTGCCGCGAATATCCGCGCGCTGCGGGTGAATGGGTTCATCATCGCCATTGATCGCCGCCATGACGGCCAGTCCCGCGTCGAGGATCTCGGCCCGATTGACCCGGTCGTCGCGGAACTCGATCCCGAGCGAGTCGATGTCGACGATCGCATAGAAGTTCCCACCGAACGCAAGATCATAGGTCACGGCCCCGAATCCGGGGACGCCCACCTCGGCGCCGAGGCGGTCGACGAAAGAGGGCACATTCGTGATCGTCACGGACTCGGCATGCCCCTCGGTGACCGCCACCGAGGCGACGACGAGGCCCGCAGGAGTGTCGAGGCGCACCGTCGTGACGGGTTCGACGACCTCGACCATGCCGGTCTCGACGAGGACCGTGGCGACGCCGATCGTGCCGTGGCCGCACATCGGCAGGCACCCGGAGACCTCGATGAAGAGGACGCCCCAGTCAGCGTCGACCCTGGTCGGTGGCTGCAGGATGGCGCCGCTCATCGCGGAGTGGCCGCGGGGCTCGGTCATCAGCAGGGTGCGGACATGGTCGGAGTTCTCCAGGAACCAGGTGCGGCGCTCGGCCATGGTGGCACCGGGGAGCACCCCCATGCCGCCGGTGATGACCCGGGTGGGCATCCCCTCGGTGTGGGAGTCGACGGCGTGGAAGACGCGGGTGGTGCGCATGGGTGCCTCTCGGTCAGCGGCTCCTGGTCTACTTGTCGTAGCCCTTGGCGGCGGCGGCCTTCGTGTCCTTGGTGATGCGGTCGACGATGTCCTGCGACAGCGGCAGGCGCGGGGGCCGGCAGATGCCGCCCCTGAGTCCGAGGATATCCATGGAGAGCTTGATCGCCTGGACGAATTCGGTCTTCGAGTCCCAGCGCAGCAGCGAGTGGAGGTCCCGGTAGATCTCCTGGCCCCGGTCCAGATCCGACCGGTTGCCGGACGTGCAGAGGGTGTAGAGCTCGATGCACGACTGGGGGATGGCGTTCGGATAGCCCGAGACCCAGCCGACGGCGCCGGCGAGACCGACCTCGAGCACGGTGTCATCGGTGCCGATGAGGATGTCGATGTCCGGGGCGAGTTCCTTGATCTCGTAGATGCGCCGGGGATCCCCGGAGAACTCCTTGACGCCGACCATGTTGCCTGCCGCGTGGATGTCGGCGATGAGCTCAGGCACCAGATCGACCTTGGTGTCGATCGGGTTGTTGTAGCCGACGACCGGCAATCCGACCTTGGCGACCGTGGCGTAGTGGTCCTTGACGATCGCGTGATCGGCCCGGTACGTGTTCGGAGGCAACTGCATCACCGAGGTGGCTCCGGCTTCGGCGGCCTGCTCGGCCCAGTGTGCGGACTGGAGGGCGCCGTAGGCGCCGGTTCCCGCCATGACGGTGAAGCCCTTCGGGCTGGCTTCGACCGCGGTCCGGATGACCTGGGCGCGCTCCTCGTCGCTGAGGGTCTGGTATTCGCCGAGCGATCCGTTCGGGGCGACGCCGTCGCAGCCGTTCTCCGCCAGCCAGGCGACGTGCGCGGCGAACGCATCGTAGTCAACGGAGTAGTCGTCCTTGAAGGGCAGGGCGGTGGCGACGATGACTCCGTGCCATGGCTTCTTTTCCGTCATGAGGGTTCCTTTCGCGGGGCTGGCGTCTCTGCTCAGTCTCGGGGCCCGTCACGGAAGCCGGCGACTGTGTCGATCTATCCGTGGCGTATGAAGTGTGACATTGCACAGATTAGCACGGGGTGCAGGTTCGCGGCCAGGGTGGCCGCGCCGGCGATGCGGGTCTTGTGTCGCCTTCGCAGTCAGCGGTTCGCGATACGGCCGCCGGCGAGGACCATCTCGACCTGACGGGGCGAGAGCCGGTGCTGGAAGTTGACGGAACGACCGGCCACCTCGGCGGTGATGCTCCGGGACTTCCCGAGCTGCTCACGCAGGTCGCGGAACTCGAGGACATCGCCCTGGCTGAGGGAGTCGTAGTCGGAGCCGTCGGCGAAATCCAGGGCCAGGACGCCGAAGTTCGCGAGGTTCTGCCAGTGGATGCGGGCCATGGACTTGGCGATGACCACGCGCAGCCCCAGGTAGCGGGGAGCGATCACGGCGTGCTCACGGGACGAGCCCTGACCGTAGTTCTCGCCGCCGACGATCGCGTGCCCGCCCTCGAGCGCGGCCGCCCGCTTCGCGTAGGTGGGGTCGACCTGGGTGAAGGTGAATTCCGAGATCTTCGGGATGTTGCTCCGATACGGCAGGACCCGAGACCCGGCGGGCAGGATCCCGTCAGTGGAGATGTCGTCGCCGACCTTGAGCGCGATGGGCAGGTCGATGTCCTCGGGGAGGGGGTCGAAGTCGGGCAGGGACGAGATGTTCGACCCCTTGATCAATTCCACCTCGCGCGCCTCGTCGGGCGGCAGGGGAGGGATGAGCATGGAGCGGTTGGCGGAGAACCTCTCCGGCAGCCGCACCCGCGGGTACTCCGCGTCCAGGTCCCGGGGGTCGGTGATCTCGCCGGTCAGGGCGGCCGCCGCCGCGGTCTCGGGTGAGCACAGCCAGACGGAATCCTCATCGGTGCCCGAGCGGCCGGGGAAGTTGCGCGGCATGGTGCGCAGGCTGTTGCGGCCCTTGGCCGGTGCCTCGCCCATGCCGATGCAGCCCATGCAGCCGGACTGATGGATCCGCGCTCCCGATGAGACGAGCTTCGTCAGCCAGCCCCCGGCGATGAGGTCGGCGAGAACCTCGCGGGAGGTGGGGTTGATGTCGAGGGAGACCTGCTGGTGCGCCTGGGCGCCGTCGAGGATCTCGGCGACAATCGCGAAATCGCGCAGGCCGGGATTCGCCGAGGAGCCGACGACCACCTGGAACACCTCCTCGCCGGCGCAGTCGCGAACCGGACGGACATTGCCCGGAGACGAAGGGGCGGCGATGAGGGGTTCGAGGGTCGAGAGATCGATCGAGTCGTGGAGATCGTAGGTTGCGCCCTCGTCGGCGACGAGCTCGGTGAAGTCGTCACCGCGGTCGGCGGCGACGAGGTACCGGCGGACCTCCTCGTCGGCGGGGAACACGGTGGTGGTGGCGCCGAGCTCGGCTCCCATGTTCGCGATGACATGGCGGTCCATCGCGGTGAGACTCCACAGTCCGTCACCGTAGTACTCGATGATGCGCCCGACGCCGCCCTTGACCCCATGGCGACGCAGCATCTCGAGGATGACGTCCTTGGCCGACACCCAGGGCGGAAGCTCGCCGGAGAGTTCGACGCCCATGATCTGGGGCATGTCGATGTAGAGGGGGTCGCCGGCCATGGCCGTAGCGACCTCGAGGCCGCCGACGCCGATGGCGAGCATTCCCAATGCTCCGGCCGCGCAGGTATGGGAGTCGGACCCGACCATGGTGACTCCGGGCCGTCCGAAGCGCGATTGATGAACCGGATGGGAGACTCCGTTTCCGGCGGGGGAGTACCACAGGCCGAACCGGGCGGCTGCGGACCGGAGGAGTATATGGTCCTCGGAGTTCTTCTCGTCCGTCTGCAGCAGGTTGTGGTCGACGTACTGCACGGAGGTCTCCGTCTGCACGCGGTCGAGGCCGAGGGCCTCGAGCTCGAGCATGACGAGAGTTCCGGTCGCATCCTGGGTCAGGGTGTGGTCGATCCGAACGGCGATCTCCTCGCCGGGGGTCATCGAACCGGATTCGAGATGAGAGCTGATCAGTTTCTCTGCGACATTCTGTGCCATCGTCCTTCACCTTCGAGAGCGAGCGCGGCCAGTTCAAGTCTCATTCACGCTATCCCAGTCCCTGATTGAGGACAAGGGCACTGACTTCTGCGCAGATCAGGCCGTCGGCAGAACTTCCCGCACGATCTCGAGAACTCGGCTCAGTGCGGGGGACGGGTTGTTCCGTCGCCAACCGAGCGCGAGCGGGAACGCGTCCGCCCCCTCGGTGAGCCGGACATAGCTGACGCCGTCGATGCGGATGTGATCCGAGGACGCGACGACGATGGCGATGCCCACCTGCGCGCCGACGAGTGCGAGCATGCTGTAGGGGTCCGGTGCCTCCTGGACGATGTGCGGCAGGAATCCGGCCTCGTCGGCCAGGCGCATCAGGGCTTCCCTGACCTGCGAGCCGTGGGAGGGGGCGTAGGAGATGAACGGCTCGTCGCGCAGCTCGGCGATGCTCACCTCGTCCCGGCCGGCGAAGTCGTGATCGGAGGGCACTGCCACCATGACGCGTTCCTGGCGGATGACGTGGACGTCGATGCCGGCGGGAGCCGGGGGGCTGATGACGCCGAGGTCGAGATGCCCGTCGCGCACGGCCAGCGCCGCCTCGCCGGAGTAGGTCAACGGACGCAGCACGAGTTCGATGCCCGGCTGTCGGCAGGCGACCTCCCGGGCGAGCAGAGAGAGGATGGAATAGCCGCTCGAGCCGCCGAATCCGAACTGCACCCGCCCGACGACACCCTGCTGGGCGGCGCGAGCGATGCGCTTGGCGCCCTCCACCTGCGTCTGGATGGAACGCGAGGGTTCGAGGAGCGCCTCCCCGGCCGCAGTGAGCCTGACCCGACGCGTGGTGCGCTCGAACAGCGCCACGCCCAGCTCCTTCTCCAGGGACCTGATCATCTGGCTCAGTGCCGGTTGGGCGATGTGGAGCTTCTCGGCCGCACGACCGAAGTGCAGCTCCTCGGCGACCGCGGTGAAGGCGGAGAAATGACGCAGATCCACGGGTCCCTGCCTCCTCTCCTGTGAAGCTGACGTCGGCGACGGCCACGCCGGCGTCGAATTGATAAGAATATGCCAATAATAGCTAAACGATTGGGCATTGGACTTGCATTGATCGGAAGTGGGAAGCTGAGCCTCGGACCAGAGCTCACCCTCAGACCAGAGTCGACTCTCAGACCATGACCGATAGGCGCGCGAGCGCTGCGACAGGAGCCCATCGATGACCACCACCGGCAACCCCTCCGACCTCCTCGACCTCGACGGACTCTTCTCGGACTCCGAGCGCGAGTTCCGCGACACGGTTCGCGAATTCGTCGACAACCGGATCCGTCCGAACATCGCCGAGTGGTACGAGAACGCGATCTTCCCTGTCGACATCGTTCCCGAGATGGGCGAGCTGGGCCTGCTCGGCATGCACCTCGACGGATACGGCTGCCCCGGACGCTCCGCGGTCGAATACGGACTCGCCGCCCTCGAACTCGAAGCCGGCGACTCCGGTCTGCGCACCTTCGTGTCCGTCCAGGGATCGCTCGCGATGTCGGCGATCCATAAGTTCGGCTCCGAGGAGCAGAAGACCACCTACCTGCCGGGGATGGCGAAGGGCGAGATCATCGGCTGCTTCGGCCTCACCGAGCCCACTGCAGGGTCCGATCCGTCCTCCATGGCCACGACCGCCAGCCGCAACTCGGATGGCTCCTGGACGCTGACGGGGAAGAAGAGGTGGATCGGACTCGCCTCGATCGCGGACATCGCGATCATCTGGGCCTCTACCGATGACGGCATCCGCGGATTCGTCGTTCCCACCGACAGCGCCGGTTTCACCGCGACCCCCATCGCGCCGAAGCTGTCGATGCGCGCTTCGATCCAATGCGACATCGACCTCGACGAGGTGAGCCTGCCCGCCGAGGCGATCCTGCCCGAGGCCGCCGGGCTGAAGGGGCCGTTCTCCTGCCTCAACGAAGCCCGGTACGGAATCATGTGGGGTGCGATGGGCGCTGCCCGCGATGCCTTCGAGGTGGCGCTGACGTACTCGCAGGAGCGGATGCAGTTCGACAAGCCACTGGCCGGATACCAGCTCAGCCAGGAGAAGCTGGTCAACATGGCGCTCGAGATCCAGAAGGGCATCCTCATCGCCGAGCGAACGGGTCGGCTCAAGGACTCGGGCCACCTGAACCCCGTGCAGATCTCGGTGGGCAAGCTCAACAACTGCCGGGAGGCCATCGCCATCTGCCGGGAAGCCCGGACCATGCTCGGCGGCAACGGGATCACACTCGACCATTCCCCGCTGCGGCACGCGAACAACCTCGAATCCGTGCGCACCTATGAAGGAACCGACGAGGTCCACACTCTCATCCTCGGCCGCCACATCACAGGAGAACCCGCGTTCCGCTGACGACGGCGTTCAGGTGCTCAGCACAGAGGCATCTCTCCACCACGCGAAGGACTGGCCGACCTCACACGGTTCAGCGCCAGCGCTGCCATGCGGCCTGCCGGCTGACATCGGCGATCTCGGCCACCCGTGCCCATGAGTTCTGCTCGGCCAGCAGACGGGCGCTGGTGCCGAGCGCCTCGCCGACCTCGGTGGAGAGATCGATGAGCGCCGAGAATGCGGCAGGATCCGGAGACTGTGCGAGGTCGCGGACCGCCCCGCGCGCGGTTGCTGAGAGCTCGGCCACGGTGGCGATCCGGGGAGGCTCGGCGCCGGCCGACTCGGTGGCCGGATTCTCGGGGTCCGAGGCCGATCCCCGATCCGGTCTCAGGTCGACCGGGTCGGGTGTGGGGTCGTCGAGGGTCACGATGATCATCTCCTCGGTAGAAGTGAAGGTTCGGGTCCAGCTGCGGGAGCGCCACCGGTATTCGACCTCGCCGCGCAGGGGCCGGTAGACGGCAGTGTACAGGGTGCCGAAGGCGTTGTCGTAGTCGCCGCTGAAGACCCCCTGACCCAGCATCGCCTCGGCGATCTCTTCCACGTCGCCACCCTGATCCACGGCGCCGGTGAGCAGATCCTGCCGTTCGACGCTGCGAAAGCGCCGGGCGTGATCGGGGAATTCGGGTTGGCGCCCACGGTGATTCGTCGCGATGGGGTCCTCGGTGACTTCCGGTGCCATTCCGGGACCGACGTAGGCGGTCACGGCCGTCCCCTTCGCATCGACCATCGTGAGGTTGTAGTACATCGAGACCGGTATCGTCTCGAGCCGGCGCAGTGCTTCGGGGACATCTCCCGCTACCTCGAGGAGGAAGCGCACGACCAGGGGAGCGGCGAATCCGTCGCCGTCACCGGGCCGACCGCCGAAGGCGAGCGACACGGCCAGGCCGTCGTCGTTCATTCCATCGAGGAGCCCCCAGAGGCAGTCCGAGGTGCCGATGACCCGGCGGGAGCCGTAACGGGTCGAACTGTGAACACACTCGAACAGTTCGAGGCCGTAGTCATAGTTGCGCAGCAGCGCGGGTTCCGGTGCGCGGAGGGCGACTTGGGAGCAGCCCGGCAGGAAGCGGGGCGGGTTCCAGAGCGTGAGCATTCTCGCGGCCGTCTCATCCCCACCGGCGAGGTCGACGAGTCGTTGCCAGGTGGGGACCAGCTCGGGCATGTGCTCGCGAAGCCTGCTCTCTGCGGTCCGCAGGTCGGGTCGAGCTTGGTCGCCGTCGCGCAGGTACCAGGCACGGTAAGCGGGCCACACGCTGTCGAACAGGGCCTTCCAACGGGCGGACGGGCGGTCTTCGGTGATTCCGTAGAACGTGAATGAAGTCATGTGTCAAGAATATGTTGACAGTCGAGGGCGTGTCAAGAAATTCTTGACGCGCCCCCTGCGTGCAGAGAGTCGGCAGTCTGGCACCTGCGTGAGCGGATTCCGCTAGTCGGAGCTGGAACGGACGAGGACCCCCACGCCAGGTGAGGGTCCTCGGAGGGTCGTCAGCCGCGCGCTCACATGATTCTGCGAGCAGCGGGGGAGTGGATCAGTACTCGTCGTCGATGACCTGCGGCATGCCGTCGATGACGTCGACGTCCTCGATGTCGTCGTCGGCCAGGGCATCGACATCGAGATCGTCGCCGGCGAGTTCGGCCACCTCGGCATCGTCATCGCCGTCGGAGACCATCTCGTCGCCGTCCCGATTGCCCTGCTCGGCAGCAGCCGATTCATCCACGGAGAATTCGTCCGGGATTCCAGCCGCGTTGTCGTCGATCAGCTCGGGATCACCCTCGGCCGAGTCCGTGTCTTCGAGGAGCGCGTCGTCGGCGCCTTCGATTCCGGTTCCGACAGGTCCTTCGGCGCCGGGTTCGATGTAGGGCTCCTCGACGTCGGGATCGCCCTGCACGTCCATCGGGTCCATGGGGTTCTCGGTCATGATCGCTCCTCAACTGTCATCGGTCGGTGCCGACCTCAGGCCGGCCGTGGTCGGATCCTCATTGTTGCACGTGGGGACGGTTCCGGACAGAAGTCCTTGATGCCGCAGTTCCGAGTCCGGCGAACCGGCAGCCCCTGGCGCGACGGCCCGACTTCGCCGCGAGTGCCCCTCCTCTGACCGGGGCCGGCGCGACTATGTGGGGCAGCGGGGAGTTGGGGCGTGAGACAGAGAAAGGCCCCTCCGAAGAAGGACCTTTGTCAACTGCGACCCTGACGGGACTCGAACCCGCGACCTCCGCCGTGACAGGGCGGCGCGCTAACCAACTGCGCTACAGGGCCTGGCATCGCAGAGCCGTCCCGGCGACCACGACAATGACTGGCATTGACCGCAGAGGACGGGAAGTCCTGCGAACGAGAGGAACCCTCGGCAATCCGAGGGTTCCCATCTGGTGGCTCCGACCGGCGTCGATCCGGTGACCTTTCGATTTTCAGTCGAACGCTCTACCAACTGAGCTACAGAGCCTTGCCTGTTGACTCGTCAAGACGAGTCGGGAGAAACAAAGGCTCTTCCGAGGAAGAGCCTTGTGCTCCGCGACCCTGACGGGACTCGAACCCGCGACCTCCGCCGTGACAGGGCGGCGCGCTAACCAACTGCGCTACAGGGCCTTGCTTGTGATCCATGATCTCTCGATCCTGTATCGTACCCCCAACGGGATTCGAACCCGTGTCGCCGCCGTGAAAGGGCGGTGTCCTAGGCCACTAGACGATGGGGGCCTTCGGTTCCCCGGGTCCTCCCTGGGCAACGACGTTAAGCTTATCCCAATCATTTCGGTGAATGCAAAGCGAAAACCAGTGTCCCGCCTCACAGTGCGAAACCCGCACCGAAGGGCCTCCGCCGAGGTGGTGCGGAAGTGGGCGGATAGGGTTGAGATATGGAGCACCTGAGTGAAGAAGAGTTCGAGTCGATCCTCGATGAGGCTCTGGACGAACTTCCCGCGGGCGTCACGGATGAACTCGACAACGTCGCTCTCTTCGTCGAGGACGAGCCCGAGGACGGCAGCACTTCTCTGCTGGGACTGTATGAAGGCACGCCCATGGGTGAGCGGGGTCAGCTCGGCCTGGAGATGCCGGACACGATCTTCCTCTACCGCAACAATCTCATCGCCTTCGCCGAGGACCGGGATCATCTCAGGCAGGAGATCGTCGTAACGATCGTGCACGAGATTGCGCACTTCTACGGAATCGACGACGACCGGCTCCACGAGATCGGCTGGGGCTGACCCCACCCCGGCGGCTGCTGTCCATTCGGCAAGTCGACTGTCCGCCCTGTCGAGCCGCTTCGGCCACGGGCGAAGCCGGATCCGGTGTGTGCGCGGGGGCAGGGTTCGTGCTCCGGCCGGTCGGCCGTTCTGCCTCTTCCCGCGACCGGCGGCGGTGCGACCTGGGCGGACGTCGCCGGGTGCGCTCGCCCGGTGTTCGTGCCCGCTGACGGCGGCCCACCTCGGCGAGGTCCTTATCTGAGGCATTACCGAACGGTCGCCATTCAGCGCAGAGATTGGCGTTGGCCCGCGCATTTCGCCTATTGTGGCTACATATCCAGAGCATTCGAAACTACATTCCGTCCGTATCGAAGCTCACGCAGACTCTGCATCGCGGCACGAAGCGTGTCGGCCGAGTACGGGCAGGAGGCACGACCCCTATATGACAGTCGCATCCAGAACGACCAGCGCAGCAACCCCGGCGGTGCGTGTTCTCAACCTGGCGGGGATCGACTACTCCCTGCGCAGCTTCGAGCATGATCCCAGTACTCGACGCTATGGTTCCGAGGCAGCGGACAAGCTCGGCGTCGGCTCCGACCGGGTCTTCAAGACCCTCATGATCCAGGTCGACGGATCTCCGGTGACCGCGCTCGTCCCCGTCTCCGGGCAACTCGACCTCAAAGCCCTGGCCTCCGCTCGCAATGCGAAGAAGGCCCAGCTGGCAGGCGTCGCCGAAACCGAGCGTCGGACCGGATACCCGGTCGGCGGCGTCTCCCCGTTCGGTCAGCGCCATGCCGTCCCGGTCGTCATCGACCGCACCGCGCTGGAGCATTCCTCCGTCTTCGTCTCCGCCGGTCGCCGTGGCCTCGAGATCGAGATCCGTCCCGAGGACCTCGTCATGCTCACCAACGCGCAGGTCGCGAAGATCGCCGCCCTCGACTGACCGTCAGCACCGAGCGCTGACCACCTGCACCATTCGACGTCGCCGACGGTCAGCACGGTTCACTGACCGTCAGCACCATTCGACGTCGCCGACGGTCGGCTCAGCCCGGCCCGCGGTGAGGTCGGCGAGCATCGCCAGCGCCGCGTCCACCTCGGCGACGGGCACCAGCACGTCCACGGTCACCTGAGCGCCGTACTCCGCGCGGCACGTCCATCCCCGGTTCCCGGCCGCTCGTTCCACGGCATTGGCCTGGGCGTAGTCCAGTGGTGCCGTGACCGGGACGCGCTCATGCCGCGTGACGATGCGGACCAGGTCCACCGCCGCCGAGGCGGCCTGACCGTAGGCGCGCACCAGCCCACCCGCACCGAGCAGGGTTCCCCCGAAATACCGGGTCACGACTGCGACGACGAAGGTCAGTTCGTGGCCGGTGAGGACGTCGAGGATCGGGGCGCCGGCGGTTCCCGCGGGCTCACCATCGTCGCTGAACCGGCGAGTGCGGGAATCGGGATCGAGGACGAATGCCGTGCAGTGGTGGCGGGCCTTGGGATGAGCGGATCGACGGGCGGCGATGACCTCGCGCGCCTCTTCCTCGGTTCCGACCGGGGCGACGAAGCCGATGAAGCGCGACCTCTTGATCTCGATCTCGGCCTCGGCTGCGTCTGTGATGGTCCGATACGGCATGCTCTCAGCCTATCGAACCGGGTTCCGGATGCAGCCGGTCCCGGCTCAGATCGCAGGGTGGACCTCGGGCCGGTTCCGGTCCTGGTCACAGGTGGTCGCCGCTGGCGTACGATGAGCGAAGAGGCGCAGAGAGCGCCCCTCGATCATCTCTCAGCTGGCGAAAGGATGGCCGGACATGCACCACCTCAGTGATGCCGAGATCGCAGCGATCAAGGACGAATCCGCACGAGCCTACGAACTCGACCGGGCCCATGTCTTCCATTCCTGGTCGGCGCAGCAGAAGCTCGACCCGATGACGGTCTCCCGCGCCCAGGGCTCCTATGTCTACGACGGGCAGGGGCAGCCGTTCCTCGACTTCTCCTCCCAGCTCGTCAACACGAACATCGGCCACCAGCACCCGAAGGTCGTCCAGGCGATCAAGGATCAGGCGGACCTGCTGTGCACGATCAGTCCTGCCCACGTCAACGCCGCCCGCTCCGAGGCCGCCCGGCTCATCACCGACCGGACTCCCGCCGGCCTCGACCACGTGTTCTTCACCAACGGCGGAGCCGACGCCAACGAACACGCGATCCGGATGGCCCGGTTGCACACCGGCAAGCACAAGGTCCTCTCCCGCTACCGCTCGTACCACGGTGGGACGCAGACGGCCATCAACGTGACCGGCGACCCCCGCCGCTGGGCCAACGACCTCGGCGACTCGGGCGTCGTCCACTTCTTCGGCCCTTTCCTCTACCGGTCCGAGTTCAACGCCACCACCGAGGCGGAGGAGACCGAGCGGGCGCTGCGCCACCTCGAGCGCACCATCGAACTCGAAGGTCCGCCGACCATCGCCGCTATCGTCCTCGAAACGATCCCCGGCACGGCCGGGATCATGGTCCCCTCGAAGGAATACCTGCAGGGCGTGCGGGCCCTGTGCGACAAGTACGACATCATGTACATCGCCGACGAGGTGATGGCCGGGTTCGGCCGTACCGGCCGCTGGTTCGCATTCGACCACTTCGACGTCGTGCCCGACCTCGTCACGTTCGCCAAGGGCGTCAACTCCGGGTATGTGCCGCTGGGCGGAGTGATCATGAGCGACGCCATCTACGACACGTTCGCCCAGAGGCCCTACCCGGGCGGACTCACGTACTCCGGGCACCCGCTTGCCTGTGCCGCCGCCGTCGCCACCATGAAGGCCATGGAGGAAGAGGGCATGATCGAGCACGCGGCCCGCCTCGGCGAGGAGATCGTGGGTCCGCGGCTGCGCGAGATCGCGGAGAAGTCCAAGCACGTCGGCGAGGTGCGAGGGGTCGGCATGTTCTGGGCCGTCGAGCTCGTCTGGGACAAGGAGACCCGTGAGCCGCTGGCTCCCTACGGCGGCAGCTCACCCGAGCTCGCCTCCGTCGTCGGGCAGATGAAGGAGCACGGCGTCATCCCGTTCTCC
This sequence comes from Brevibacterium sp., assembly GCF_031179145.1. Lineage (GTDB taxonomy): Bacteria > Actinomycetota > Actinomycetes > Actinomycetales > Brevibacteriaceae > Brevibacterium. Next base: position 72,882 of record NZ_JAPSIB010000011.1, on the reverse strand, counting down.
AACTTCAACCGGATCCACGTGGTGCCGCCGATCAACATCAGCGAAGAGGATCTCGAGAAGGGCCTGGGCGTCACCGAGAAGGTGCTCACCGACCTCGACTTCAGCCGCTGAGGCGACGGGGACCCTCACCGGGCGTCGTGGGTGAACTCTCCGCCGAGGACGGTCGCGCGGACGGGGATCTGCGAGATCTCGATCGCGGCCACCTCGGCGGGGTGGGCATCGAGGGCCACGAAGTCGGCGAGCTTCCCCCGCGACAGCGTTCCTTTGTCCCCACCCTGCCCTGAGGCGGTCGCCGCCACGGAGGTGTAGGCGGCGATCGCCTCAGCGGGGCTCAGGCATTCGGCGGCCGAGCCCATGACGTCGCCGCCGCGGGTGCTGCGGGTCACGAACGCCTCGATTCCGCGCAGCGCATTGCCGTCGGCGCATGGGCGGTCAGAGCTGCCGGCGAGCAGCACCCCGGCATCGACGAAGGACTTCGCTCGGTAGAGCAGCCGCCGGCGCTCCGGGCCGACCGAGGCATTCATCCCGTCGCCGATGCCTTCGGCGAAGGCCGACTGCGGGGTGACGGCGATGCCGTGCTCGGCGAGAGTGGCCAGGTGCTCGTCGTGGACGAGCGCGGCGTGCTCGATCCGGTTGGGCACCGCACGCCTGCCGTGACGGGTCTGCGCCTCGACGATGGTGGCGACGGCAGCATCGACGGCGGCGTCGCCGATCGCGTGCACCGCCACCGACCAGCCCGAGGCATAGGTGTCGAGGATCCGGCGACGCAGCGCCTCGGCGTCGTCCTGGAGGTAGCCGGGATGGTCCTTGCCGGTGTAATTCTCCCGCAGCGCCGCGGTCTCCCCGCTCAGCGCCCCGTCCATGAAGAACTTCACCGGCCCGAGGGAGATCAGATCGTCGCCGAGCCCGGTGCACAGTCCCGCGTCGAGACCGATGCCGAACCCGTCGGCGGGATTGGCCGCGATCTCGTGGAGCCCGTCGGCCTGCGGCATCAACTGGGCCCGGGCGCGCAGCTTCCCCTGCTCGCGGGCACGGAGGTAGGCGCTGATCTCGATGGGGGAGTGGCCGATCCAGCCGTAGGCGATGCCGCATTCGCCGAACGAGGTGATGCCCTCCTGCGCGTAGCGGGCTGTCGCGAGGTCGAGCGCCTCGACGATCGTGTCGAGGGAGTACGGGCGGATGAGGTTCTGGACGAGCTCCTGCGCGGTCTCCTCGAGCAGACCGGTCGGGCGGCCCGCGGCGTCGCGCACGACCTTGCCGCCGATCGGCTCGGCGAAGTCCGGGTCGAGGATCCCGGCGCGGTGCAGCGCCTCGGTGTTGACGATCGCGGCGTGCCCCGAAGTCTGGCGCATGAACAGGGGCCGGTCGCCGGTGATCGCATCGAGGCGGGCGAGCTCGGGGTACTGTCCGCCGTAGTCACGGTGGGCGAATCCGGTGGCGTTGATCCACTCGCCGGGCGGAGTCGTGGCGGCCGCACGCTCAAGGGCTGCGTAGACGTCGGGGAGGCCGCCGGGCAGGTTCGTCACGTCGACCGAGGCCAGCGTGAGGCCGAACCAGGTCGTGTGGCAGTGGGCGTCATGGAAGCCCGGCAGCACCGTCGCCCCGCCGAGGGACTCCACCCGATCAGCGTCGATGCCGTCGAGCTCCTCGTCGAAGCCGATGATCCGCCCGCCGAAGACACCGATGCGGGTGGCTCGGGGACGGTTGGGGTCGAGGGTGTGGGCGTCGAGATCGGTGAAGATCGCGTCGATTCTCATGGGTTCCTTCGGGTGACGGGGGGAGGGGGTCTCAACCCGGACGCACTGTCACAGCGTGACGCATTGTCACAGCCGTGCGCTGCGGACGGCGGGATCGGTGATGCAGTGGACGAGAGCCAGGCCCTCGTGCGCGAGTGCGGCGGCGAAGGCGGCGCGGAAGTCCTCGGTGCGTTCGACCCGCAGCCCCAGGCCCCCGTATGCGGTGGCCAGTGCTGCGAAGTCGGGGTTCTGCAGCGCGGTGCCGACCGCTCGTCCCGGGTAGTCGCGGTCCTGATGACCGCGAATCGTGCCGTAGACCGAGTTGTCGTTGACGACGACCGTGAGGTTGACGCCGTACTGCACCGCGGTGGCGAGCTCCTGGCCGTTCATGAGGAAGCAGCCGTCGCCGGCGATCGAGAAGATCGTCCGCTCGGGGTGGACGAGGCCTGCGGCGACGGCCGCGGGAATTCCGAATCCCATCGATCCGTTGCGCGGCCCCAGCGCCGAGGGGAACGAGTGCGTCGGCAGGAACCGCGTCGCCCAACCGGCATAGTTCCCCGCCCCGTAGGTGATGATCGCGTCCCCGGGCAACAGCTCCCTGACATGGACGAATGCTTCGTCCATGTCGACGTACCCGTCCGAACCGCTGTTCGCCGAGATGATGCCCGTGTCCATCGAGTTCGCCGTGGCGGAGCCCGCGGCAGCCGAGTTCGCCGAGGTGCTTGCAGAGTCGGCGGGGACGCGGGGGATGCGCCAATCCTGGAACTCGGCGCGCGCCTCGCGGATCCACTCGGGAAGGTCCTGTGGCTCCTCCGCCGCGAGGATTCTTGCAGCCCCGGGCTGCCCCGTCGCGGCGCTCGCGGACTCGCGCCTCGCATCATCGCCTTCGCCCGGGTCGACGATGGAGCCGTCGGCGCCGACGGTGTACGTGCTCTCGCCAGGGCTCTCGTGAGGTCCGTGGGTCTCATGGAGCTTCCTGGCCAACGCCCGGACTGTGGTGACGATGTGCTGATCGAGCCGGCCGTAGTGACCCTGGGCGTCAGGGTCGGGCCCGACGACGACGGTGGGCTGGGTGGTGCCGATCGTGAAGCCGTCGGTGGCGATGTCGGTGCGCACACAGCCGAGGAAGACGTGCAGGTCGGCGTCGTCGAATACCCGCTTCGCCACGGGTGCCGCCCCGAACCCGAGGATGCCCGTGAAGTTGGCGCCAGCATGATCGATGCCGTCGTAGGCCCGGAACGTCCCGAGCACGGCCATGCCCATGTTCCGGCTCCACTCGGCGATGACCGCTGCGGCCCTCGGGGACCAGTCCTCCCCGCCCACGATGAGCACCGGGCGGTCGGCGGCGTTGATCCGCGCCTCCAGTTCGACGATCGCGCCCGCGCTCGCCTCGGGGATGCCGACGGCTCGCGGCGGCAGGACCTCACCGGCGGTGGGCTGGACGAGGATCTCCTCAGGGAGACCGACGACGACGGGACCCGGCCGGCCGGACACGGCGGTGTGCATGGCGTCGGCGACCACCTCGGCGGCCTTGTCGGGGTCATCGAGGACGAGGACCTTCTTCGTCGTCGTGGAGAACCATCCGGCGAGGTCGAATTCCTGGAAGGCCTCCCGTCCGCGCTGTTCGGTGGGGATGAGGCCGACGAAGACGACCATCGGGGTGGCGTCCTGGTAGGCGGTGTGGACGCCGACCATGACATTGGAGGCGCCGGGACCGCGGGTGACCATCGCGATGCCCGGGACTCCGGTCATCCGGCCCTCGGCCACGGCCATGTAGGACACGCCGCCCTCCTGGCGGCAGACGATCGGTTCGACCGTCGAGTCATGCAGTCCGTCGATCACGTTGAGATAGGACTCGCCGGGGACGAGGTAGACGCGTTGGACGCCGTGGGCCTCGAGCTCGGCGACGATGAGATGGCCGGCCGAGCGCACCTCGGACGCATACCTATCGTCCGCCCTGTCGGAATCGAAGGACGGGGAGCCTCCGATGGATGGTGTCTCGGCGAGCCCGGGTGCGGCGGCGGACGACGACAAGGCAGCTGGCGACCGGTGGGAGACGGCGGAACGGGAGGTCGGCGACGGTGCCGAAATCTGCTCGGTTCTGTCCATGCTTCATGCTTATCATTCTTTTGTCTCAAGTGGGCGGAGCATTGCGCATTCGATCTCACTACGCCGTATGATCTGTGCACAATGAACTGTGCACAACGGATCCTGGGGTCGTTCGCTTCGGGTCCCTGGACCGTTCGCAACATCAAAGCCAGGGGGCTCATATGACGGGCATCGACGCCGACGACCACTCCGAGCGGGCACTCTTCATGCCCGGCCCATCCGTTGCGGGAGGCTCATCGCGAACCCGCTTGGACTCGAGCTTCCGCTCCCATCCGCAGACGGCCAAGCTCGAACGGGATCCGGGGATGCCGGCCAGCACGTGGCGCCTGCGCTCGGACGCCTGGGAGTACCTGAAGTTCGCGGTCAAACGACTCGCACTGTCCGGCGGGGACTTCTCCTTCATCGCCGCCGACGGCGAGGTGTGGCGGTCGCTGCGCGCACTGAAGACGATCGAGCTGTACTGGGCAGGCTTCGGCCAACGCTACGTCGAGGACATTGCGGAGCTGCTGGCCGACGGCGAGTTCGACAAGGCCCACGACATGATCACCCGCGCCGTCAACCGGCTGCGCGGCACCACCGTCCCCGACGTCAAGGAGGACGTGCTCACCGAAGAGGAGCAGGCCGAGCACCGCGACCGGCAGGACCCGCGCCCGCGCTTCGAAGTCCTCATCGTCGACGAGACCACCGACGCCGGACGCGATGAGCTCCACTCCGACCTGCTCAAGCTGCGCAGCCCCTCCGACCTGTTCATCTACGACTACGTCATCGTCCCCACCGCCGATGACGCCGTGGTCGCGGCGCTGACGAACCCGAACCTGCTCGCCTGCGTGATCCGTCCCGGCTTCACCGACCGGACCCGGCAGGTGCTCAGCCGCGACCTCCGCGCCGCCGTCTCGATGGCCCACGAGGGCACGACCAGTTCACCGACGACGCCGATGAGCCCGCTCAACTCGGTGCGGCGGGTGCTGCGCCTGGCGGACACCCTGGCCGGGCTGCGTCCCGAGCTCGACCTCTACCTGATGGCCGGTGCCCACATCGAGAGCCTGGCCGGAGCGCTCACCCATCGGTTCCGCCGCGTGTTCCGCCGCGAGGACCAGTTCGAGCTCCATCTGTCCCTGCTCCGCCGGATCGGCCACCTCTACGACACCCCGTTCTTCGCCGCAATCCAGGAGCACGCCCGCCGCCCGGCCGGCGTCTTCCACGCCCTGCCCGTCTCGCGTGGTGGGTCCGTCGTCGGGTCGAAGTGGATCAGCGACTTCGTCGACTTCTACGGGCTCAACCTGCTGCTGGCCGAGACCAGCGCCACCTCGGGAGAGCTCGACTCGCTGCTCGCCCCCGTGCGGACGCTGAAGAAGGCTCAGTCCCTGGCGGCTCGCGCCTTCGGTGCCAAGCGCACGTACTTCGTCACGAACGGGACGTCGACGGCGAACAAGATCGTCCACCAGGCCGTCGTCTCGCCCGACGAGGTCGTCATGGTCGACCGCAACTGTCACAAGTCCCACCATCACGCGCTCATGCTCACCGGGGCCCGCACCGCGTACCTCGAGGCCTACCCGCTCAACAACGTCGCCTTCTACGGTGCGGTGCCGCTGAATCGGATCAAGCAGCTGCTCCTCGACTACCGGGCCGCCGGTCGCCTCGACGAGGTGCGGATGATCACCCTGACGAACTGCACCTTCGACGGCATCGTCTACGACCCGCTCAGGGTGATGTCGGAGTGCCTGGCGATCAAGCCCGACCTCGTCTTCCTCTGGGACGAGGCCTGGTTCGCGTTCGCCCGGTTCCACCCGGTCACCCGCAAGCGCACCGCCATGGTCGCCGCCGAGCGCCTCGAGGAGACGCTCAAGTCCAACGCCCACGAGGCCGCGTACCGGCAGCAGCAGAAGCGCCTGTTCGACCCCGAGACCGGCGCACCCGCACCCGACGAGGTGTGGCTGTCCGAGACCCTGCTGCCGCCGCCGACGGCGCGAATCCGGGTCTACGCCACCCAGTCCACGCACAAGACGCTGACCGCGCTGCGGCAGGGATCGATGATCCACGTCTACGACCAGGACTTCAACTACGGCGCCGAGGATGCCTTCCACGAGGCGTACATGACCCACACCTCGACCTCGCCGAACTACCAGATCCTCGCCTCGCTGGACCTGGGCCGTCGGCAGGTCGAGATGGAGGGCTTCGCCCTGGTCCAGAAGCAGCTCGACCTCGCCACCAGCCTGTCGTCGGCCGTGGCTCGGCACCCGCTGCTGAAGAAGACGTTCCGAGTGCTCACCGCCAGGGATCTCATCCCCGCCGAGTACCGGACGACGACTCGGACGATGCCTCTGCGCGACGGCATGGCGACGTTCTGGGAGGCCTGGACGAAGGACGAATTCGTGGTCGACCCAAGCCGCATCACCATCGAGATCAGCGGCACCGGCGTCGACGGCGACACGTTCAAGCACGAGCACCTGATGGACCGGTACGGCATCCAGGTCAACAAGACGAGCCGCAACACCGTGCTGTTCATGACGAACATCGGCACCTCGCGCTCAGCCGTCGCCTACCTCATCGAGGTGCTGGTCAAGCTGGCCGGCAAGTTCAACGACTCGCGTCCCGCGCTGGATGCCCGGCCGGAGGCGATCATGCCCCCGCTGCCCGACTTCAGCGCCTTCGCCCCCGAATACGCCGCCGAGGTGCCGGTCGCCGATCCCACGCGCCAACTGCCCGACGGCGACCTGCGCAGCGCCTACTACGCGGGCCTGCGTCGGTCCTGCATCGAGCACGTCCTGCCGCATGAGCTGCGGCGCCGGCTCGAGGCAGGCGGCAAGCCGGTCTCAGCCGGTTTCGTCACCCCGTACCCGCCGGGCTTCCCGGTGCTCGTGCCCGGTCAGATCATCACCGCCGAGGTGCTCGACTTCATGTCCGCCCTCGACACCCGGGAGATCCACGGCTACGACGCGCGGCTGGGTTACCGGGTCATCCTCCCCCGGGAGCAGTAGGGGCGCACGGGGGTGATCGAGAAGGCATGATCAGGCACGGTTTGCTTTGAAAAGCACCGGGCGCAACCCGGGCTTTTCAAAGCAAACCGTGCCGATTTCGAAATGAACCAGCCTTAGCCCAGCTGGCCGGGGTGGAGCACTCGGGCGAGGAAGTTCTGCGTCCGCTCCTCCTTCGGGTTGCCGATGACGTCCTTGGCCGGCCCCTCCTCGACGACGACTCCGCCGTCCATGAAGACCACGCGGTCGGCGACCTGCCGGGCGAACTCCATCTCGTGGGTGACGACGACCATCGTCATCCCCGCCTCGGCGAGGGAGCGCATGACCTGGAGGACGTCTCCCACGGTCTCGGGATCGAGCGCCGAGGTGGGCTCGTCGAAGAGCATGACGTCGGGGTCCATGCTCAGCGCACGGGCGATCGCCACGCGCTGCTGCTGGCCGCCGGAGAGGGAGCCGGGCTTGGCGTCGATCTTCTCCGACAGCCCCACTTTGTCGAGATTCGCCTCGGCGGTGTGGTTCGCCTCTTCCTTGGATCGGCCCAGGACCTTGATCTGAGCGACCGTGAGATTCTCGCGCACGGTGAGGTGGCCGAAGAGGTTGAAGCTCTGGAAGACCATGCCGATGCGGGTGCGAGCGGCGTCGATGTCGAGGTCGAGATCGGTCATGTCCATGCCGTCGACGACGATCGAACCGCCCGAGGGGGTTTCGAGGACGTTGATGCACCGCAGCATCGTCGATTTGCCGGAGCCGGACGGCCCGATGACGCAGACGACTTCACCCTTGCGGACGTCGAGGTTGATGTCGGTGAGCACCTGATTGGAACCGAAGCTCTTCTTCAGGTTCCTGATCGCGATGAGCGGGGTTCCGGAGTCCGGTGCGGTGGTGGTCTCGGTCATTACTTCACTCCTGCTTCGGCGGAACCGTACTTGCGTTCGAGGACCCGCGACAGATACGACAGCGGGATCGTGATGATGAGGTAGCACAGGGCGACGACGATGAACGGCGTGAGATTCGCGGTGTTGACGATCTCCGCCCGGGCCAGCGCAGTGAGCTCACGGCCGTCGACCGAGGAGCCGAGGATGTAGGCCAGCGAGGAGTCCTTCGTCAGGAGGATGAGCTCGTTGGTCAGCGGCGGCAGGATGATGCGCATCGCCTGAGGCAGGACGATCGTGAACATCGCGCGAGAGGACGACATGCCGAGCGACCTGGCGGCCTCGACCTGTCCTTTCGGCACGGCCTGGATGCCAGCACGGATGGTCTCGGCCATGTACGCCGAGGACACGAGCGCGAGAGCGATCATGATGATGTAGAGCTTGGGCAGTTGGAAGCCGGGGAACGCCAACGGCAGCCCGAAGCCCATGACGAGGAAGACGACCAGGGCAGGCAGGCCGCGGAAGAACTCGATGTAGACGAAGGCCAGCCAGCGGTAGACGCCGACCGATGACAGTCGCATGAGTGCGAGCACGATCGCGATCGCCAGACCGAGGGCGAATCCGAGGAGGGTGAAGACGACGGTGTTCTTCAGCGCTTGGGTGACGACCTCCGGGAACATCGCAGCGGCGATGTCGACGCGTCCGAAGGTGCCGATCAATGTGGGCCAGTCCGCCATCAGAGCGACGACGACCGCGATGACGATGAGCAGGCCATATTGGATGCCGCGAGAGATCTTCGCCTTCTGCCGACGGCTCATCTTCGCCTTCGGTGTGGCGACCGCCTGTGGGGCCGTCGGTGGGCGGCCAGTCTCTCCGCCGTCATTGGTGGTTCGTGGGGTGGACATGAGTGAAGTCCTTCACTGAAGTGGGTGGAGGCGGATCGGTCCCGCCCCGACTGCTGGGTGTACGAGCGTGGTCACGGAACCGGCCGGAGCGCATGCCCCGGCCGGTTCCGTGGTGCCGAGATCAATCGGCTGCTGAGGCCGTCCGGTTCGCCGTATGGGCACCGGAGTGATCATCGGACGCTGAGATCATTCCTTGGGAGCGTCCTTGCCGAACCACTTCTTGTAGATCTCGTTGTACTTCCCGGTGTCCTTGAGCTCCTTGACGGTGTCGTCGACGGCCTTCTTCATCGCCGTGTTGCCCTTCTTCATCGCGATGCCGTAGTTCTCACCGGTGTCGATGTCGAAGCCGATGGCGAAGCCCTCATTGTTGGCGGCGTAGTCATAGAGCACACCGTTGTCGTTGATGACGGCGTCGGCCTGACCGTTCTTCAGCGCTTCGAGAGAGAGGGGGAGGTCTTCATAGGTGATGACCTCGGCATCCTTGAAGTTCTCGGTCGCGTAGTCCAGCCCGGTGGTTCCGGACTGCGCGGCGATCTTCATCCCCTTGAGGCCCGCAGCATCTTTGACAGACTTATCCGACTTCGTCAGGATCGCCTGGTTGGCGGCGAAGTAGGGTTCGGAGAAGTCGATCGCCTCCTGACGCTCCGGGGTGATGGTGATTGCGGCGGCAGCGACGTCACACTGGTTCTGGGCGAACGAGGCGCCTGCGGTGATCGGTTCGAACGGGACGTTGACGATCTCCTGCTCGACTCCGAGCTTTTCGGCCACCGCATCGACGACGTCGACGTCGAAGCCCACGACCTCGCCATCCTTCTCGAACTGGAACGGCTGGTAGGACAGGTGGGTGCAGGTGGTCAGCTTGCCTTCCTTGACCAGCGGCACGCCGCCCTCACCGGTGGCTGCGGGCTCGGATTCGCTCCCGCCTCCACCGCATGCCGACAGGGCGAGCATGGCGCCTGCGGCCACCGCGGCCAAAGTGATCCGTCGCTTCATCTTTCCTCCAGGTGCATCGGTGACACTTCGTCACGAATGTGGGCCGTCCCTGCATCGGTGCGGGGACGGCGACTGGAAGAAATCGTATCGTGTCATGAGTCACAAGGCCGGAAGTGAGTTCTGTTCAGGGCAGTTGTGACTGAATCGTAGTTTTCGGCGGAGTGGTTGCAGAGGCGATGCTCAGCGGGGTTCTGCCTGGTCAGGGGCGTGCGCTCCGGGAATGTGCGCCGCGGTTCAGGGTCGCTCTGTGGTGAGGGAAATTTCCGACTGATTGGACGAAAATGCCTGAGCCGGCGGCCGCTGGCGCAGGCAGTCGTCGGATCCGAATAGCCGCGTGGGCCCCACTGATGAGTGGGGCCCACGGTGTGAAGCGGGGCAAACGCCGGGGCGGCCGCGCCGCGGCTCGACGCCAGGGCGGCTACCGGCCTGGTCTGTGGCGGCTCAGTGCGAGCCCGTCAGGCGAGCTCGGACTCCATATCGATGTCCGAGGTGTCCTCGGCCAGCCACAGGGCGATGAATGTCAGGACCGCGGCGGCGATGATGTAGAGGCCGCAGTAGAAGATCGTTCCGCCTTCTGCCTGCCACAGGGCCACCATCGCGAAGGGTGCAGGTCCTGCACCGATGACGCCGGCCATGTTGTAGGACACCGCCGAGCCTGTGTAGCGCACGTTCGCGGGGAACAGCTCGGGCAGGTAGGCGGCCATCGGACCGAAGGTCAGTCCCATCAGGGTGAAGCCGATGATGAGCGCCGAGATGACTCCGACGGTTCCCGCGTTGAACAGGACATTGACGACGAGGCCATAGGCCGCGATGAGCACCGTCACGCCCAACAGCATCTTCCGTCGTCCGAGCTTCTCGGCCAGGGGGCCGGAGACGAGGGTGAAGATGCCGAAGAACACGACGCCGATGATCAGGTACGTGAGGAACTCATCCTTCGTGTAGCCCAGCCCCGCGACGAAGCCCGCGGGATCGAACGGCTTGCCCGCAGCCTCGGCGGCGGTCCGGGCCTGCTCGACCGACGCCGGCGAGGTGCCGTACGTGAGGGTGAACGCGGTCATGAAGTAGAAGATCACGTAGGTCGCGAGCATGATGAAGGTGCCGAGGACCAGCGGCTTCCAGCTCGTGACGAAGACGCGGGAGATCGGGGCGCGGGTGACCTGGTTGCGCTGTTCGACGAGCTGGAAGGCGGGGGTCTCCATGAGCGAGAGGCGCACATAGAGGCCGACGGCGACGAGCAGTGCCGAGAGCAGGAACGGGATGCGCCAACCCCACGCCAGGAAGTCCTCCGGGGAGGTCCAGCGGGCGAGGCCGATGAACAGCAGGTTGGTGAGGATGAAGCCGGCAGGGGCGCCGAGCTGCGGGAACGTGCCCCAGATGGCTCTCTTCCCCTTCGGCGCGTTCTCGGTCGCGAGCAGGGCCGCACCGGACCATTCGCCGCCGAGGCCCACACCCTGCGCAAAGCGCAGCAGGACGAGGAACAGGGGTGCCAGGACCACCCAGCCGGGGGTGGCGGCAGTGGGGAGGAGGCCGATGAGGAAGGTGCCGATGCCCATGATGAGCAGAGAGGCGACGAGAGTCTTCTTGCGTCCGATGCGATCACCGAAGTGGCCGAAGATGACCGAGCCCACCGGGCGGGCGACGAAGGCCACGCCGAAGATCGCGAACGAGCTCAGCAACTGGGTCGTCGAGGTCTGATTGGGGAAGAACAGGGCAGGGAAGACCAGCGACGAGGCGGTGGCGTAGGCGTAGAAGTCGAAGAACTCGATCGTGGTGCCGACCATCGAGGCGGTGAGCACCTTGCCGCGGGTATTGGTCTTGCGGGCCAGCGCGATCGAGTCAGCCTGGTCCTGCGCGTTCGAATGGGGACCGGAGGGTTGGGTTTCGGTGGACATGTTCCTTGTGTTTCGTCAGTTCAGCAGGGGCGACTCAAGTGGAGGTGGCTCGTGTCGGTGGACTGCGGCTCGGGGTGGTGTCCGCAACCGTAGGACTTTACGCCGCAATTCGGCCTTCCGGATCGGGAATCTCATCTGGTGAGAGACGCCCGCTGTGAGAAGGGGAAACGAGTCTGGGGAACGAAGCTCAGGATTCGATGCGAGTGCGCGGGCGCTGGGAGGCGGGGCCGCCTCGGCGGAGGGCGATGGCGACGGTCAGGACGACGAGGCCGGCGATGCACAATCCCACGCCCACCCAGGCCGGAGCGCGGTAGCCGAGGCCCGCGCTGATGACGACCCCGCCGAGCCAGGCGCCGAGGGCGTTGGCGAAGTTGAACGCGGCGTGGTTCATGGCCGCACTCAGGCTCGGGGCGTCGGTCGAGTCGCGCAGCAGGCGCATCTGCAGGGACGTCGTGATCAGGGAGCCGGCGACGCCGATGAGGAAGAGGGCGACGATCGCAATGGCTGCGATCGAAGTGAAGGCACCGAAGGTCGACAGGACCAGGGCGGAGAGGGTCATTCCGAAGACTCCGGAGCGTTCGATCGACTTGTCGACGATCGGCCCGGCGATGAGGGAGCCGGCGGTCATGCCGAGTCCGTAGACGGCGAGCACCCAGGGGATGGCGGCGGTGGGAACGCCGGCGACGTCGGTCATGGTCGGGGTGATGTAGGTGTAGACGGCGAACATGCCACCGAAGCCCACGGATCCCGCGACCAGGGTGAGGATGATCTGGGGCCGGGCCAGCGCCTTCATCTCCCCGCGAGCGGACGGTGCCGCGGACAGCTTCACGCGGGGCACGGCGATGGCGACCATGATGACGGTGAGGATCCCGAGTGCCGCGACGAGGGCGTAGGCGCTGCGCCAGCCGAGCATGTTGCCCAGTGCGGCGGCGAAGGGGACGCCGAAGATGTTGGCGATCGTCAGACCGAGCATGACGCGGGCCATGGCTCTGCCGCGTCGGTTCGGCGCGGCCAGGGAGGCGGCGACGATTGCGCCGACGCCGAGGTACGCGCCGTGCGGCAGGCCGCTGGCGAAGCGGGCGATGTTGAACAGTGCCGCACTGGGGGCGAGCATGGACGCGATGTTGCCGAGCGCGAAGAGGGCCATGAGCCCGAGGAGCAGGTTCTTGCGGTCCATGTGGGCGGCGATCGTCGTGATCAGCGGCGCCCCCACGACGACGCCGATCGCGTAGAAGGACACCGCATGTCCGGCCTCCGGGACCGTGATGCCGAGGCCGGCCGCGATGTCGGGGAGGAGCCCCATGGTTGCGAACTCGGTGACCCCGATGCCGAATGCGCCGATGGCCAGGGCGAAGACGGCGAACTTGTAGACGCGGCGGGACACCGGAGCATCGGTCATGGAGGTCCTTTACGAGGAGTGGGGCGACGGTTTCGTGGACTCGGCAGGATATCGATCACAGCGGAATCGTCCGCGAGATCTGATATGCCGTGAGTGAACCAGCCTATTGGTGCCCCTGGCCATTCCGATAGCCCTCGTGCCGCAATGTGACGATGCGAACAGCAGTCGGAGTTGGGGCGGAGGGCAGAGGAGAAAACTGTTGTCGACCTGCCGCCCCGGGGCGATACTGGTGTCGGTGGCTGCGGAGCCGTGGCCATCTCTCACACCCCGAGGAAGTCATGGACGACGCGAATCCCCTCCCACCCCAGCACGATGTCTCCGCCCCATCGCCACACGATGTCTCCGCCCCATCGCCACACGATGTCTCCGCCCCATCGCCTCATGGTGGCTCGAATTCTCCGGCATCCGCTCCGGGTCAGGCCACCGGCGACCCCATCCCCCCGCCGCACGGGCAGCGGACATTCCTGCACATCCTCGTCAACACCGCGGTCGCCAACACGACGACGAGCTTCCTCTGGTTCGCGCTGACCTTCTGGGTCTACCTCGAGACCCGCTCGGTCCTGGCCACCGGCGTCATCGGGGGCGCCTACATGCTCCTCGTCGCGGTCTTCTCGATGTTCTTCGGCACCCTCGTCGATCGCTTCCGCAAGCACACGGTGATGGTCCAGGCGACGCTGGGCACCCTGGTCCTGTTCGCGCTCTCCGGCGGCATCTACCTCGTCTTCCCCGAATCCGTGCTGCTCGACCTCCGGGGCCCGTGGTTCTGGATCTTCGCCGTCGTCATGCTCGCCGGAGCCGTGGTCGAACAGCTGCGCAACATCGCCCTGTCCACCACCGTCTCGCTGCTGGTCGCCGGTCCGCGCCGGGCCAACGCCAACGGACTCGTCGGCACGGTGCAGGGTCTGGGGTTCCTCGTCACCAGCGTGTTCAGCGGACTCGCGATCGGGATGCTCGGGATGGGGTGGTCGATCCTCATCGCCGTGGTCCTCGTCGCGGCGTCGGTGGTGCATCTGCTCATCCTGAGAATTCCCGAACCGGTGATCATGCAGGCGGAGGGGCAGGCGAAATGGGTCGACGTCCGCGGCGGGTTCCACGCCGTCCTCGCCGCTCCGGGGCTGCTGGCCCTCGTGGTCTTCACGACGCTCAACAACCTCGTCGCCGGCGTCTACATCGCGTTGACCGACCCGTACGGCATTGAGGTCTTCGGCAGCGTGGAGCTGTGGGGCGTCGCGCTCGCCGTTGTGTCCTCGGGATTCATGGTCGGCGGCGCGGTGATCGCGAAGTTCGGGCTCGGGAGCAACCCGATCAGGACGATGCTGCTCTTCGCCGCCCTCATCGGCGTCATCGGTGCGGTCTTCGCCCTGCGCGACTGGTGGTGGCTCTACGGGCTCGGGCTCTGGGTGTTCTTCGCGATCATGCCGGCTGTCGAAGCCGCCGAGCAGACGGTCATCCAACGAGTCGTGCCCTTCCGTCAGCAGGGCCGGGTGTTCGGCTTCGCGATGACGTTCGAAGCGGCTGCGGCCCCGATCACCGCCTTCCTCATCGCCCCGATCGCCGAGTTCTGGACGATCCCCTACATGAAGACGGAGGCCGGTCGCAATGCCTGGGGTTGGCTGCTCGGTGAGGGGCAGGTGCGGGGCATCGCACTCGTCTTCGTCGGCGCAGGGATCGTCGCGACCCTGCTCGGTCTTGGGGCGTTCCTCACCCGGTCCTACCGGTTGCTGTCGACCCAGTACGCCGAGGCGACCGAGGCCGACTCCGTGGTGACCTAAGCGTCCCCGACCGCGTCCTCGTCCATCTCCGCGAGAGTTCTCGCGGCGACTGCGAACGCGGTGTTGGCGCTGGGCACCGAGCAGTAGATCGCGGACTGGAGCAGGACCTCCTTGATCTCGTCGTGGCTCAGACCATTGCGGACGGCCGCCTTGACGTGCATGGCGAGTTCGTCCTCGTGTCCGCCCGCGATCATCGCAGTGAGCGTGATCGCCGAGCGCATCCGCCGGTCGAGTCCCGGCCGAGTCCAGATCTCGCCCCAGGCGTAGCGCGTGATGAGGTCCTGGAAGTCAGCCGTGAAGTCGGTGATCTTCGCGTTCGCTCGGTCGACGTGGGCGTCGGAGAGGACTTCGCGCCGCACGGTCATTCCCGCGGCGTGCACGTCGTCCCGGCTGGCCTCGCGGGGACCCGAAGCGGTGGGCATCTGAGGCGCCGAGGTGGCTGAGGCGATGTCGGTGCCGTGCTGGAAGTCGTGGAGGAGTCCGGCGGTGACCTCTGGTGCCTCGATCGGCACGAGGTGGGCGGCGCCCTCGATGATTTCGAGCAGACCGCTTCGGACCCCGTTGGCGATCTCGACGAGTTTGGTCGGGGGAGTCGGCTGGTCCTCGGAGCCGGCGACGGCGAGCACTGGGAGGGTGATCTCCGGCAGGCGATCGCGCACGTCGAAGGAGGCCAGGGCATGACAGAGTGCCGCGTAGGAGAAGCGGTCGGCGTCCTGAAGTGAGTGGAGCAGCGCCGCTGAGGCCTCGGGTTCCCGGTCCATGAAACCGGGCCCGAACCACCGCTGGGCCGAGCCGACCACCTGGGTGGGAGTTCCCGACGTCGCGACGAGCTCGGCGCGTTCGACCCAGGCGTTGGACTCGCCGATCTGCGCCCCGGTGCAGAAGACGGCCACGTGACTGAACCGCTCACTGTGGTCGAGGGCCAGCTGCAGGGCGATCGCCCCGCCGATCGAATCCCCGGCCAGCGCGACCTGCGGAAGTGCGCCCTGGGGCGATTGACCCTGTGCCGATCTGCCCTGTCTCGGGTCACCTTGTCCCGGTTCGGCCTGGCCGGGTTCGGGATCGGTGCCGACCACGTCGGGCAGGACGCGGTCGATCGTTGCGAGGACCGCCTCGGCGAGGTCACTCATCGTCAGGGAGGCAACCGCAGGCGCCCCTGCGGGGACGCCTGCGGTTGCCTGCACCGGTGCCGAGCGCCCATGGCCGGGCAGGTCGATGCCGATGACCGTGGAGCTCGGGCTCATCTGCCCGAATGCCGTCGCTGCGCGCTGCCAGAGCGCGGTGACCGAGGTTCCGAGCGAGGGGAGCACGACGAGCACCTCAGGCACTGTGCCGGGGGATGCATTCGTGGACGCGGGCGGGCGGCCTGATGTCGTATTCGCGGACGCGGGGCCTGCCGCGGAATCCGCGGACGCCGCGGCAGCCGGAGTAGTCGAGAACTCGGTTCCGAACTGATTCGGAGCGGCGAGGACTGTTGCTGTGAGGTCCAATTCAGAACGCCTTCGGGTCGGAGAACAGCGGATCGGAGAACTGCGAGTCGGGGAACAGCGGATCGGTGGCAGCCGGAGCCGCCTCGGAGATGGACCGAAGGATGGATCGGCGGATCTCCTCCGCGTCGCCGAGGTAGTTCTCCGGTCTCAGCAGCTCCTCGATCTCGCCACGGGAGGGCGCATCGCCTTCTGCGGTGCCCGGCTGCACTTCGGCGGTGTCCGGCTGCTCTGCGGCGGCCGAGCGCAGAGCCTTCTCGAGCTCGTCTGCGGCGTCACCTCCGGATTCTCGCGCAGCGGCGAGGGCATCTTGGATCTGCGCTTTGCTCAGGCGGCCGGCGAGGGCGATGGAGAGCCGTTCGCTGATGATTCCGGGGCTCGCGGCGTCGACATTGCGGCGCATCGCCTCGGTGTCGGCGGAGAGCCCGGCGATCATCGCCTCGAGGAGCGACAGCGACGATCTCGACAGTGTGAGCAGTTCGGCCAGGGCGGGCCATTCCGCGTGCCAGGCGCCGTCGGAGCGCTCCTCGACGGATTCGGCGGTGGCCGTGGCCAGCGTTGCCAGGGCGGCAGGTGCTCGCATCCCGTTGCGGTGGAGCAGGACCGCAGTGGTGGGGTTGAGCTTGTGCGGCATCGCGGAGGACCCGCCGGTGGCGGACAGGGCGATCTCGCCGATCTCGGGCCGGACGCCGATGAGGACATCGCGGGCGATCGTCGAACACACGCTCACGCACTGCGCGAGATGCGAGCCCCAATGGAGCACGCGCACCCGGTTGCCGTGCCAAGGGACCGGCGGATCCGCGAGGGCGGCGTCCGGTCCTCGCAGCTGCACGTGGAACTCCCGCAGCAGCGTCTCGGTCGACTCGCCGGCGAACTCCCTGATCGCCGCGCGAGTGCCGGCCGCACCACCGACCTGCACCGCGTCGACGACCGGTGCGAGGGTGAGCACGTCGTGGACCTCCGCGGCCCAGTTGGCCGCCCGCAGGCCGAAGGTCGTCGGCAGCGCCGGCTGGGTCAGGGTCCGCGCCAGGCACAGAGCCGAAGCGTACCTCTCGGAGAGTTCGGCCAGGGAATCGCAGATGACTCCGAGGGCCGCGATGTTGCCCCGAACGATCCGGGAGACGAGCAGGCCGAACGCCGAGTCGAGGACGTCCTGACTCGTCAGACCGCGATGGAGAGCGCGGGACGCCTCGGGCCCGAGGCCGTCGCGCACGATCGTGAGGAACGGGATGACCGGGTTCCCGCCGCTCTCGGCCGCTTCGGCCAAGTCCTCGAGCCCGGTGCCGTCGGACAGGCGCGACCGGATGGCCGCGTCGATCCCGGCGATCGCCTCGGCGCGGACGTCCTCACCGATGAGTCCGGCCCGCGACTGCGCCTCCACCCACGCCGCTTCGACCTCCCCGAGCGCGGAGACGAGCGCGGCATCGTTGACGGCTTCCGCCCCGCGCAGGTCACCCGGGGCGAACAGCAGTCGCGTCGGCGGAGTCGGGTCATTCATGTCTGTCCACTCTCGCTTCTCAGTCCTCGTCGGTCTCTGTCCCCGTCGATCTCAGTTCGCCGGTCCTCAGTCCCCGTGGCCCGGGAACCGGAGGAAAGGCGTTTCGTCCTCACCCTGCAACCGTATGTCGAATCGCAGGGATCCGTCAGCTTCGCGGGTCGCGATGAGCCGGTCTCGTTCGGCCGGGCCGAGGGAGGCCAGGAAAGGGTCGGCCGCCAGCGCCTCGGTGTCCTCGGGCAGGTAGATCCGGGTGAAGAGCCGGTTGAGCAGGCCGCGGGCGAAGATCACGACGCTGATGAAAGCAGGCTTGCCCGCCTCGGTGGGGCCGGGGTTGAGCGTCGAGAAGCTGAACCGACCTTCGGGGTCGACGGCGGCGCGGCCGAAGCCGGTGAATGTGAACCCGTCACGGCGCAGGGAGCCGGTCGCCCGGGAGATCGTGCCCGACTCGTCCGGCTGCCAGATCTCGAGGAGCGAATCGGGAACCGGGACCCCGGCGCCGTCGTAGACGACGCCGTGGAGCTGGACCGCCCCGGCGGAGCCGGCGGGAACCAGTTCGCTGTCACCCGGGAAGGGCAGAGCGTAGCCGTAGAATGGTCCGACGGTCTGGCCGGGGGTGGCGGTGAGGTCGCGAGTGGCGGTGTCACCTGCGACGGCGCCGATGCTGGCGGGGTTCTGCTCAGTCATGGTCCTCTTCTTCCATCCAGGTCCGGTTGCTGCCGGTGAGCACGATGTCCCAGTTGTAGCCCATGAGGAATTCGTGTTCGGTGATGTCGTGGTCGTAGGTGGCGACGAGGCGGTCGCGGGCCTTCTGGTCGGTGATCGACTGGTAGATCGGGTCGAGTGCGAACAGCGGGTCGCTCGGGAAGTACATCTGGGTGATCATGCGCTGGGTGAACTCGGACCCGAAGAGGGAGAAGTGGATGTGCGCGGGCCGCCAGGCGTTGTGGTGGTTCTTCCACGGATAGGGTCCGGGCTTGATCGTCGTGAACGAGTAGGAGCCGTCCGGTCCGGTCAAGGTGCGACCGACACCGGTGAAGTTCGGGTCGATCGGGGCAGGATGCTGATCGCGTTTGTGGATGTAGCGTCCGGCCGCATTGGCCTGCCAGATCTCGACGAGCTGACCGGCCACGGGACGGCCGTCGCCGTCGAGGACGCGACCGGTGACCCGGATGCGCTCGCCGATCGGCTCCCCACCGGCCTGGACGGTCAGGTCGGACTCCAGAGTGCCGATGTCGCGGTGGCCGAATGCGGGGGAGAGGAGTTCGATGGTCTCCGGGTCGGCGTGCCTGGGATCCTTCGTGGGATGGCGCAGCAGTGAGGAGCGGTAGGGAGGGTAGTCGAGTCGCGGCTGCGTCTCGGCGGGTTTCCCGGCCGCGACTGCGGCGGAGTGGGAGGCTTCGATCTCCTCGATCTCTGCGCTCAGCGTCGCCTGGGACTCGGCGGCATCGTCGGGGCCCGAGAGCTTCTGTGCACCCATGGTCGCACCTTTCGGTCAGTGGGAGAGCTGATGGTCTGTCGGTGGGAGAGCTGATGGTCTGTCGGTGGGAGAGCTGATGGTCTGTCAGTGGATGGAGCCGTGGTCAGCCATTGGGCCACCCGGTGTAGCACTCGGCGAGGTACCGGCGGCCGTGGTCGGAGTCGAGCATGGAACGGAGTTCGCCGAGGCTGCGGCGGGACTCGAACGCGTCCTGGTTCTCATCGGTGTGGAGCATCCTGGTCATCTGGTAGGAGAAGTTCTGCGCTTTCCACACGCGATTCGTCGCGGCCCGCGAATAGCCGGCCAGCGCCTCGGCGTCGGAGTCCTTGAGCGCGGCGATCAGGGCCGGGGCGAGGACGGAGACGTCGGCGAAGGCGAGATTGAGTCCCTTCGCGCCGGTCGGCGGGACGGTGTGGGCGCTGTCGCCGGCGAGGAAGAGCGACCCGTGCTGCATGGGTTCATGGACGGCGGAGCGGAACGGCAGGACGGTCTTGTCGATGATCGGCCCGGTCTTGAGCTCGAAGCCGTCGGGCCCGGCGACGCGATCCTGCAGCTCACTCCAGATCCGGTCGTCGGACCAGTCGGTGACCGCGGTGTCGGGGGAGGTCTGGAAGTACATCCGCTGGACCGAGTCGCTGCGCTGGGAAATGAGTGCGAAGCCGCGTTCGGAGCGGGAGTAGATGAGCACCTCGTGGCTGGGCGGAGCCTCGCAGAGGATCCCGAACCAGGCGAAGGGATACTCGTGGAAGAACTTCTCCTTCCTCTCCGCCGGGATCATCGCCCGGCACGGGCCGCGGGAGCCGTCGGCGCCGACGACATAGCGGGCGCTGATGCGCAGGTCCTCGCCGTCTGCGGTGACGGCGCGGACCCAGGGGCGGTCGGTGTCGATGTCGCCGAGGCGGGTGTCGGTGACCGAGAAGAACGTCGGCCGTGAGGTGCGGGCGCGGGCGGCAGCGAGGTCGACGAAGATCTCGTTCTGCGGGTAGAGCCACACGGATTCCCCGATGAGACTGGGGAAGTCGAGGAGATGGCTGACACCGTCGATGCGGATGTCGATCCCGTCGTGCCGGTGGCCCTCGGTGAGGACCCGGGAGTCGATGCCGTCCGCTCCGAGCATGCGCACCGACCCGGCTTCGAGGATTCCGGCACGATGGGTGTGAGCGATGTCGTCATGACTGCGGTTGTCGACGACCACCGAGTCGATGCCTGCATTGTGCAGCAGGTGGGCGAGCATGAGGCCGGCGGGACCGGCTCCGACGATGGCAACATCGGTGTGAAGTTCTGGCACCTGGGCCTCCTTGCCTGACGGGGTGAGTCCAGTGTGCTCCGCACCACTGACACAAGGCGACATAGTTTTCATTCAATGGGAAACTTGGTCATTCGATCGCCGAGGCGGCCGGGCGGCCCGGCGGCCGGCCCTCGAGCGCGCAGCACCGGGCGGCCCTCGGGCGCGCAGCACCGGCCCGATTTCGGAGTGCTGTGCGAGGTGAATCCGTCCACTGCCCCTGACTGCTCAACATTCGAACGCCTTCGAGTGCCGTCGGCGCACGGTTCATCGCGCATGACCCCGGATGACGACGGGTTGACTGTTGAGCAATCTGGATATCACAATGTTCATTGTTTCGTGATCGACACCCGATCGCGATCCACCGACAGAAAGCAGTCCCATGATCGTCACCGGATTGGTGGTTGGACTGGTGCTCGGATTCGTCTTCCAGCGAGGACGATTCTGCGTCACCGGCGCCTTCCGCGACCTCACCCTGACCGGCAACACCCGCTGGTTCTCAGCCCTCATCGTGCTCATCGCCGTCCATTCGGCAGGCCTGTTCCTGCTGGGCACCCTCGGCGTCATCACGCTCGAGGAATCGGCATTCCCGTGGCTGGCGTCCATCCTCGGCGGCCTGATCTTCGGCTTCTCGATGGTCCTGGCCGGCGGCTGCGCCACGGGCACCTATTATCGCGCCGGTGAGGGACTCGTCGGCAGCTGGTTCGCTCTCATCTTCTACGCCCTCGTTGCCGCGGTGATGAAGACCGGGCCGGGGGCCGAGCTGACGACCGGCCTGCGCTCGATCACTGTCGAGAACGGCACTCTGCAGTCGAGTACGGGGCTGAGCCCCTGGGTGTTCGTCGCCGTCATCGCAGCCATTGCGATCGCTCTCACCGTCCACCACCGGCGAAAGCAGACAGTTCCTCTGGCGACACTCCCGCCGCGGAAGACCGGGATCGCCCACCTGCTCACCGAGAAGCGCTGGAACCCGTTCGCGACAGCCGCCGTCATCGGTGTCATCGCGACGATCGCCTGGCCGTTGTCGGCGGCGACCGGACGCAACTCCGGGCTGGGAATCACGACCCCCTCGGCGAATCTGAGCACCTACCTCACGACGGGGGACAGCTCTCTCATCGACTGGGGCGTCATGCTCGTCATCGGCATCCTGGTCGGATCGTTCATCGCGGCGAAGGCGTCGGGGGAATTCAGGATTCGGATCCCGGACAAGGACACCGTCATCAAATCGATCCTCGGCGGAACCGGCATGGGAGTGGGCGCGGCCATCGCCGGAGGCTGCACCGTCGGCAATGCCATGGTCTCGACGGCCCAGTTCGAGTACCAGGGGTGGGTTGCCACGTTCTTCATGATCGTCGGCGCCGGAATCGCAGTGAAGACGACCATTCGTACACGACAGCAGACGGCCGCGCCGGCGGTCGCAGAAAGCAGGAGCGCATGAAGCAGGTACTGGAGACCACCGGGCTCGTCTGCCCGTTCCCCCTCGTCGAGGCGAAGGATGCGATGCAGACGCTCGAGTCCGGCGATGAGCTCGTCATCAACTTCGACTGCACGCAGGCGACCGAGTCGATCCCGCAGTGGGCGGCCGAGAGCGGTTACCCCGTCACCCACTTCGACCGGACCGGGGACGCGAGCTGGACGATCACCGTTCAGAAGGCCTGAGCGCGCCGTCCGACGCCCCGCCGTCCGACACCCCGCCGGCTTCAGAGTCGCACGATCGTCTCCGACCCCGCGGTCAGGGGCAGGCGCATCGCCGTGTTCTGCTCGATGAGCCTCCACCCCTTGTGTTCGAGGCCCGATGAGGACACGATCATGGCGTCCGAGGGGAGCTGCTGCCAGCTCATCCGGTAGTAGTGGTCCTCGTGGTCAAGGGGCAGCCTGCCGCCGAGGGGGCCCGTGTCGAAATGATCGTAGGGGATTGCGGTGCCTGCGGTGGCGTGGACGACGATCATCTCCTGCCTGGTCAGGAGCAGGAGGTTCATCCCGGGGTGGTCGAAGACGTCGCGGAGCATCCGGACTGTCGCGACCGTGGCCATGAGCAGGCCCTCGCCCTGTGAGATCCTGCGGAGGATGAGGGCGAAGACGATCGCGGTGTCGGTGGTGCCGCCCACCTCGGCGAGCTCTACAGGCGTGACGAACTCGCGCAGCCGTTCGACTGGATGGATGGAGCCGTTGTGCGCCAGAGCGATGCCGCGGGCGAGGAAGGGGTGGGTGTTCTCCACGAGCTCGGCCATGCCGGTCGTCGCCATCCGCAGATGAGTGATGCGCCCCGTGGCCCGGTCATTGTCGAGGACGGCAGTCAGGCGCGGATCATCGGCGCCATGATCCGGGGTGCGGAATCGCTTCACCCCGTCAGTCTGCTCCGAGATCCATGCGGTGCCCCAGCCGTCGTCGTGGAGCAGGCCCAGATCCTGCCATCGGCGGCATTCGTCCCGGCCGATGAGATCTGCCGCGCTCACCGGACTGGGGGAGACGTGCCCGAGAAGCCTGCAGATACCAACCGCCTTCCTCGCCTGGTCCCAGGTTGCGTCGGCCACCAGGGTCTGCTCCAGAGCAGGCACGCGGTTCAGCGCCAGGTGCGCGAGCGCTCTTCCCGCGCCGAGGCGAGAGCAGGTGAGGCGAGAGCAGGTGAGGCACGGAAGATCGTCCTCGGTCCTCGACAGGCCGCGGACTCCGAGGATCGCAGGCCTCGACAGGCCTCGGACTCCGAGGAAGTAGTTGAAATCGCGCACGACACCGACTTGTGGTCGAATTCCCTGGGATTTTCGACCGCAACCTGGGCTCGTGCGCGATTTCAACCATTTTTTCGGGGGTTCAGCCGCCCGCGTCTACGCGCGGACCCGACATGCGAAGACCACCAGAGACGGCGAAGAAGCTCCGCGACTGTTAGCGATAGTCTGACCGACACTCGTTGTGTTAAGTGTTAGTCAGGCATGGAGGTCGGGCAGCCTGTCGTCAAGGTGGGCTTCGTCGAGCGGATTCTCGGTGTGAACCAAGTGACCGCACAGCGTGCACTGAGCACCTTGGCGAAGCGAGGGCTCTTGGTTGAAAGCAGCGGGCGTTCGCGATATCGGATCTGGCGACAACCTGAGCTTCTCGCGGTGCTCGACGAGTATGCGAGCACGATCAGACGCGCAGAACAGCCACCCCGCCGAGCCAACGTGTCCTCGCTACACTCGGAAAGTATGAAGATCACGGTGCTCGAAGGCGATATCACCGCGGCTGACGTCGACGCGATCGTCAACGCCGCGAACTCGAGTCTGCTCGGCGGCGGTGGCGTCGACGGGGCGATTCATCGCGCGGCCGGTCCCGCACTCCTCGAAGAATGCCGAGAGGTCAGACGGACGAAGCACGTGCGTGGCCTGCCGCCCGGCGAGGCGGTCGCGACGGGCGGCGGAAACCTCAAGGCCGAGTGGGTGATCCACACCGTGGGTCCGAACCGGCACCAGGGTCAGACCGACCCCGCGATCCTCGAATCGTGCTTCTCGTCGAGCCTTGACCTTGCCGCCGAGGTGGGTGCGAGGTCGGTGGCGTTCCCTGCGATCGGAGGTGGAGTGTATGGCTGGTCGCCTCGTGACGTCGCCGAGGCGGCTCACCGCGCCATTGTCACTGGCCGTGGCGAGGGGCGCTGGGAGGAGATCGAGGACGTCCAGTTCGTGCTCTTCCACGAGACCATGACGAGCGTCTTCTGCCAGGTCTTCGACCACGACCAGTGGTGACTGCTTCGATGACCGTTGAGGAGAGTTCGACCATGCCGCTCGCGCTGATCACCGGTGCGGGACGACCGGGCAACATCGCCTCGGCGATCGTGCCGCGCCTGCAGGACGACGGCTGGGACGTCGTCACAAGCGATGTTGTCACAAGCGAGGCGATCGACGTCGACTATCTCTGTGACCTGTCCCAGGCTGAAGCGCCTGGGGAGCTGATCGCCGCGGTCACGCGCGAGCGAGGACCGATCAGCGCGCTGATTCTCAGCCACGCCCACGACGTCGAATCCGGAATCCACGACACCACAGCCGAGAGCTTCGATGCCCACATGAACGTCAACGCCCGAGCGAGCCTGCTGCTCATCGCGGCGTTCGCGCGGCAGATTCCAGCAACGGGCGGGGCGATCGTGGCCTTCACAAGCGACCACACGACGGGGAACCTGCCCTACGGGGCGTCGAAGGCGGCGCTCGACCGCATCGTCATCTCTGCTGCCAGTGAGCTCGGTCCGGTGGGGATCTCGGCGAACGTCGTCAATCCCGGGCCGATCGACACCGGGTGGATGGAGGGGGAGCTGCGTGAGGCGCTGACACCTCATCACCCGCTGGGCAGATTGGGCACGCCCGCCGATATCGCTGCTGTCACCGCGTTTCTCGTCTCGGACGAAGGCCGCTGGATCACAGGGCAGCTCCTCCATGCCGACGGCGGGTTCTCCGCACGGATCTGAGCGACAGCACGAGAGCCCCGACAGATCGTCGGGGCTCTCCTCGGCTCGTGTGCGTCTCAGATGGCGGTGACTTCGACAGGGATGTTTCCCTTGACCGCCTTCGAGTACGGGCACAGCTCATGAGTCCGGTCGACCAGCTTCTGAGCTGTATCGTGATCGACGTCCGGAATCGAGACCTTCAGCTTGACGGACAGGCCGAAGCTCTCGCCTTCCTTCCCGATTCCGACCTCGCTGTTGACGACCGATTTCGCGGTGTCGACGCCCATCTCCTTGCCGGCCAGCCCCAACGCACTCTGGAAGCATGCTCCGTAGCCGACGGCGAAGAGCTGCTCGGGATTCGTGCCGCCACCGGGCCCGCCCTGCTCTTTGGGCGTCCGCAGGGTGACGTCGACGGCCTTGTCGTCGGTGGCGCCGTGGCCGTCTCGTCCTCCGGTGATCTCTGCTTTGGCCGTGTACGCGATGTTCTCGGGAGTCTTCATCTGCCTTCTCATCTTCGTCGGGATTCGCTGACCTGACTGTTCGTCGACCCCGCGCAAGCGGCTGACGACCTGTGAGCACTGTTGGTGTCGGCAATTGTGATCGGGCAGCCCTCGGTTCTGATCGTCCGGGCCGGATCCCAGTTGCTGACCGTTCGGGGTCAGCCCCTGGTTCTGTCTTTCGACCTGAAAGCGGCCTTGATGAGCCCGTAGATGACGACGGCGACCACGACCACGATCGCGAGTTTGACGAGGAACCATGTCACGGACAGCACGACATTCACCACCCACAACGCGACGATGACGGCGATGACTGCGCCGACAGTGCTCCACATCGTGCTCTTCCTCATGGCCCCATCGTAGGCATCGACGGTTTCCCGGGGCAATGACCGTCGGGTGCCGCACTCCGATCCCCGGTTCTCGCAGTCCCGAGGCTCGGAGTGAGTCCTCACACCGCGGTGTACCCGCCGTCGATGAGGTAGTAGCCGCCGGTGATGAAGGAGGCGTCCGAGGAAAGCAGGAAGCTCACGAGGTGGGCGACCTCCTCGGCGGTTCCCAGTCGCCCGAGCGGGTGCTTGGCCTTCAGCTGATCGAGGGCGTCGGCCGGGAGCTGCTCGAGCAGCGGGGTGCTGATGTACCCGGGCCCCACGGCGTTGATGCGCAGTCCCTGCGGACCGTATTCGGCTGCGGCGTTCTTGGTGATGCCGACGACGCCGTGCTTGGCCGCGGTGTAGGCGCCGTTGCCGATGGCGGCGACCATTCCGTGGATGGACGCCATGTTGACGATCGCGCTGTCAGCGGCTCCGGCCTTGAGCATCTCGGGAATCTGGTGGCGCATCCCGTAGAGCACGCCGTTGAGGTTGATGTCGATGACCTTGTCCCAGGCGTCGAGGTCGGTTTCGCCGACCGGTGCCTGCGGTCCACCGATTCCGGCATTGTTCACCGCCAGGTTGAGGGCGCCGTAGGTGTCGACGGCGAACTGGACGACCTTTGCGGAGTCCTCCTTCACACTGGTGTCCTGCTCGATCGCCGAGGCGGTGCCGCCGCTGTCGGTGATCTCCTTGGTGACTCGCTGCGCGGCGTCGAGGTTGATGTCGGTGACGACGACCTTCGCGCCCTTGGCTGCCAGGTCCTTGCTGATCGCTTCTCCGAGACCGGATCCTCCGCCGGTGACGAGTGCGACCTTGCCGGTGAAATCTGCCATGTCGATTGCCTTCCTGTTGTCTGGATCAGAGTCCGATGTTCGAGGCTCTCACTGGGTCAACACGGACGACGAGCCGAAGATTTCGTTCCGTCGATCACCCGCTCGACACTCCGCTCCGCGCTGCCCTTGAGTCCGCGGCCACGGGATGCTTGAATGGAATATGCAGTTGCAGAATGCAATCACATAATCGAGGGGGAAACCATGGGCAAGGTCGCCTGGGGGTTCACATGTTCCATCGATGGGTTCATCGCCGGGCCCGGTCACGACATGTCATGGCTGTCGGCAGCTGAACCGATGACCGAAGGCACAACGGAGGACCTGGCCGCGAAGGTCGCCGTCATCATCTCCGGTCGCGCCGGTTATGACGCCGCGAAGGCACAGGTCGACGATCGCGACGAAATGACGTCCGAGGCGTATGGCGGGGCGTGGTCGGGAACGGAGTTCGTCCTCACCCACCGGCCCGAGGAGCTGGCCGGCGATCCGCGGGTGACCGCGCTCGACTGCTCCGTGGTCGAAGCGATCGACCGGGCCCAGCAGATCGCGGGGGAGCGCGACATCCAGATCATCAGCGCCGACATCGCCCGCCAGGCTCTCGAGCACGACCTCATCGATGAACTTCAGGTTTTCGTCGCCCCCGTGTTCCTCGGCGACGGGGTCAGGATCTTCGACGTCCCGGGCGGGCGTCGAGTGGACTGGGAACTCGTCGAGATCGACGAGGTGAATCGGCGCAGCTTCGCCCGCACCTACCGACCGAAAGGGCGAGGCGATGCCTGAAGCTCTGGTCCGCGTCAGCACCGCGGCGTACGGTTGAGGCATGTGCAGAAACATCAGGACCCTGCATAATTTCGCACCGGCTGCCACGAGCGAGGAAGTTCACGCGGCGGCACTGCAGTACGTGCGCAAGATTGCGGGCACGACGAAACCGTCCAAAGCCAATGTCGAGGCGTTCGACCAGGCCGTCGAGGAGGTCGCCCACATCACCCAGCACCTCCTCGACTCCCTGGTGACGACCGCCCCGCCGAAGAACCGTGAGGAGGAAGCGGAGAAGAAGCGAGCGAAGGCGCTCGCCTCAGGACGCTACGACCGCTGAGTGCAGCCCGTCCAGGGAGCAGTGCCGAGCGCACGTGCACAGCAGACAGACCCGGACGCATGAGACAGGCCCGGGCCGGAGAATCACTCCGTCCCGGACCTTCATCCGCCTCGGCGTTCAGCCAGCCACGTTCAGCCAGTCGAAATTGACTGCTGCCTCAGGCGGCCACGGACTCACGGACAGCCCGCGCCTCAACACGCAGCTGCTCGTCGGCGACGGTCACCACGACCGATCCGCCCTCGTCGAGCGCCTCGGTGACGAGGAGATCGGCGATGCGGTCGTCGAGCTCGCGCTGGATCACCCGACGCAGCGGACGGGCGCCGAACTCCGGTTCGTATCCGGTCTCGGCCAGCCAGTCGACGGCGGCCTCGGAGACCTCGAGTCGGATGTCCTGCGCAACCAGCCGCTCACGCGAACGTTCCAGCTGCTGGCCGACGATGACGCGCAGCTGCTCACGGTCAAGCCTGGAGAACATCACGGTGTCATCGATCCGGTTGAGAAATTCCGGACGCATGACCTCCTTGAGCCGTCCCATCACCTTGGCCCGCAGGTCCTTCTCCGTCACGGTCGCATCCGCCGAGGTGAACCCGAGCGGGGTGCTGCCGGACATGAACTCCGAACCGAGGTTGCTCGTCATGATCACGACCGTGTTCCTGAAGTCCACGGTGCGTCCCTGCCCGTCGGTGAGCCGACCGTCGTCGAGCACCTGCAGCAGCAGGTTGAACGCATCCGGGTGGGCCTTCTCCACCTCGTCGAGCAGGATCACCGAGTACGGACGCCGGCGCACCTGCTCGGTGAGCTGACCCGCCTCGTCGTAGCCGACGTATCCCGGAGGGGCACCGACCAGGCGAGACACCGTGTGCCGCTCCCCGAACTCGCTCATGTCGAACCGGATCATCGCCGACTCGTCGTCGAAGAGCGTGGCCGCCAGCGCCTTGGCAAGTTCGGTCTTGCCCACGCCCGTGGGACCGAGGAACAGGAAGCTGCCGATCGGCCGATCCGGATCACCCATGCCGGTCTGGTTGCGGCGGATCGCCCGCGCAACCGCGGTCACGGCATCGTCCTGACCGATCACCCGCTGGTGCAGTTCCTCTTCCAGCTTCGCCAGCCGCGCCTTCTGACCTTCGGTCATCCGTGCGGCGGGAATGCCGGTCGCGCGGGCGACGACCTGAGCGATCTGCTCGGCGTTGACGACGCCCCCAGAACCGAGGCTCGTGGAACCGACGTTTGCCGAGGCGCTGGAACCGGAGCTCGCCGAGGTGGTGCCGGGCTGAGCTGCTGGCCCCGGCTGAGGGCCGGACTCGGGCCGGATCGCCGCCTCGAGCTGCTCATTCACACTCGCGATCTCGTCACGGATCTCACCGGCCCGTTCGTAGTCCTCGACCTGGATGGCGGCGTTCTTCTCCGCCTCCAGCTCGGCGAGCTTCACCTGCAGAGCCGCGGTGTCCACGGCGGGTCCACGATGCAACGACAGCCGGGCACCGGCCTGGTCGATCAGGTCGATGGCCTTGTCGGGCAGGAACCTGTCGGTGATGTAGCGATGGGACAGTCGAACGGCCGCCTCGATGGCCTCGGGCGTGTAGGTCACACCGTGGTGCTCGGCGTAGCGATCCTTGAGCCCGTCGAGGATCGTCACGGCGTCCTCGACGCTGGGCTCACCGACGGTGACCGGCTGGAACCGGCGCTCGAGGGCCGAGTCCTTCTCGATCGTGCGGTACTCCTTGAGCGTGGTGGCGCCGACGAGCCGCAGCTCTCCGCGAGCCAGCCTCGGCTTGAGGATGTTGCCCGCGTCCATCGAGTTCGACTCTCCGCTGCCACCGGCGCCGACGAGCGTGTGCAGCTCATCGACGAAGACGATCATGTTGCCGTCGGAGGCGATCTCATCGAGAGCGCCGGTCAGTCTCTCCTCGAAGTCGCCGCGGTAGCGGGTGCCGGCGAGCATGCCCGGCAGGTCGAGGGAGATGACTCGCTTGCCGGCGATCTGGGCGGGAACCTCACCGGACTGAATGGCCTGCGCCAGGCCTTCGACGATCGCGGTCTTGCCCACACCGGCCTCGCCGATGAGCACGGGATTGTTCTTCGTCCGCCGAGCGAGGATCTCGATGGTCTGCTCGATCTCTTGCGAGCGGCCGATCACCGGGTCCAGGCGCCCCTCGGCGGCCAGGGCTGTGAGGTCCGTGCCGAACTTCTCGAGCACCGAATCCTCGGCGCCCGATTCGCCGCCGTGGTCGGACTGCGCGGTCCCCGGGTTGCCGGCTCCCGCCTCGGCGGCGGCCTGCGCTCCCGCCTGGAGCGACGCCTGGGTCACGCCTGCCTGAGCCAGGAGGCGGCCGGCGGGCATCTCCTGATTGAGGACGAACGCGAAGAAGATGTGCTCGGGGTCGATGTAGGTCGAGCCGAACGCCCGGGCGACCTGGTAGGCGTCAAGCAGTGCGCGCTGGGCGGAGCCGGTCAGCGCCAGCGCGCCCTCCGCCGCGTTGCCCGTCGAGGCCGGCAGTCGCTCCTCAGCGGCGCGAGCGATCGCCTTGGGGTCGGCGCCCGCCTGTCGGATGGTGGCGGCGCCGGGATCGGACTCGGTCATCACCCGCAGGATGTGCAGGGCGTCGACCTCAGTCTGACCGTGCTCCTTGGCGAATGCGCCGGCGCGGTCGATGACCTCGTGACTGCGCTTGCTGAGCAGGCGATTGATGTTGACGGGACGACCCTGACGAGCACCAGTCTGACCCTGGAGGAGGCGTGCGAGGAACTCGTCGAACGAGTCCGAACCGGAACCGGCAGAACCGAAGAATGCAGCCAATTTACCCTTCCTTCGAAAGTTGAGTGTACCTGACTCAATAAACGAAGGGAGGGGTGGACTTATTCCCGCCAGTCCACAAACAGCGTCTCGGTCCACAGCGAAACTTCTCAGTCCACGACGAACTTCCCCTGCGCCTCGAGGTCCTTCGTGATCCTCGCCGAAGCGGTGCGCAGCGCTGACATGATCGTCGGTACCCCGATGTTGTCCTCGGCATCGACCACGACGCCGAGGGCGGCGATCACCATCTCGTCGGGCCCGAACACGGGCACGGCGATGCCTGTGGTGCCCTCATCGATGTGCCCGACGAGCTCCGCGAAGTGGTAGGTGCGGATGGTCGAGAGCATCCGCCGCAGCTGCGCCGGATCGGTCGTCGTGTTCGGTGTGAACGCGGTCAGGTCTCCGCGCAGGTAGGCTTCGCGCACATGCCTGGGGGCGTGGGCGAGCAGTACCAGACCGCACGAGGACGCATGGGCCGGCAGGCGTCCGGCGGTCTTCGACCGGTGGATCACCGCGGTCGGCGCCGACATCCGCTCGATGAAGAGCACCTCCCGTTCGCGCAGGATCCCCAGCTGCGTGTTCTCGCCGACGAAGCTGTGGACGGCCATCATGTGGGGCCGGGCGACGGTCGCCAGATCGACGGCGTCCGAGGCGCGGTTCGCCAGCTCCCACATCCCGACTCCGATCCGCAGCCGCCCGCCCGGCTCGCGCTGGAGTAGGTTGTGGCGCATCATGTCCCCGATCAGGCGGTAGGCCGTCGACTTCGGCAGATGAGCCCGGGCGGCGAGTTCGTCGGTGCTCAGGCTGGGGTGGTCGGGGTCGAATGCGGCGAGGACCCGGACCAGTCGGTCGATCATCGAGTCACCCGAGGGAGAGTTCGCCATGACGGAATCGTAGCCCCCATCGCTGGCTTCTCTCAATGAATGAGAACTCCGTGGCTTCACGTGGTCGCCGTCACTATCGTGAGCAGTCGACGGTCCCTGCACCCAACTCGCTGCGAAGGAGCAGATGTCCATGACGACAGTCACCGTGCGCCACGCGGTCCATGAGCTCATGTCCTTCCATGGAATGACCTGCGTATTCGGCAACCCCGGCTCCAACGAACTGCCCTTCCTCAAGGACCTCCCCGCCCGCTACCTCCTCGGCCTCCACGAAGCCACCGCCGTGGCCATGGCCGACGGCTACTCGCAGATCACGAAGCGACCGGCCCTCATCAACCTCCATGCCGCGTCCGGAACCGGCAACGGTCTGGGTGCGCTGACGAACTCGGTGATCTCCCGCTCCAAACTCGTCATCACCGCCGGTCAGCAGGTCCGCGACATGGTGGGCCCCGAGGTCATGCTCGCCAATGTCGACGCCGCTGCCCTGGCCAAACCACTCGTCCACCAGTCACTCGAACCGCTGAGCGCCGCCGACGTCCCGCGGGCCTTCTCCCAATCCGTGTTCGCCGCCGAGGACGGGCCCGTCTACCTCTCCGTGCCCTACGACGACTGGGACGCCGAGGTGCCCGCCGCCCTCATCTCCCAGCTCTCCCGCCGCGTCGCCTCCGGCCAGACCACCGACCCGGGCATGATCGCCGAACTCCACGAGAAGCTGAGAGATGCTTCGTCCCCGGCGCTCGTCCTCGGACCCGACGTCGACGATGAGAAGGCCTGGGAATCCTCCATCGCCCTCGCCGAGGCGCACGACCTCCCCGTCTGGGCGGCGCCGTCCCTGTCGCGGCTGCCCTTCCCCAACCAGCACCCGCTCTTCCTCGGTGTCCTGCCCGCAGGAATCGCCCCCATAGCCGAGATCCTCGGGGCCCATGACCTGGTGCTCGTCATCGGCGCTCCCGTCTTCCGGTATCACCAGTGGATGCCAGGGGAGTACCTGCCCGAGTCCACGGAGCTCATCCAGATCGGCACCGATGCCAAGGCTGCCGCCCGTGCGCCGTTCGGTGACGCCCTCATCGCCGATCCCATCGAGGTCATCCGTGCCCTCGCCGAGGCGGCCGGAAGCATCGCGTCAACTTCGCCGGCCACGCCACCGCGCGCGGCCATGCCGCCGGCGGCCACCTCGGCGGTCGAGGGGGTCCTCCATCCGGAGGAGGTCTTCGCGACTCTGCGCGAGACGATGCCGGGCGACACCCGGTTCGTCGTCGAGTCGACCTCCACGAACGCGGCCTTCTGGGCGCAGATGGACCTCACGCATCCCGGGTCCTACTTCTTCCCGGCATCCGGTGGGCTCGGCTGGGGACTGCCCGCCTCGCTGGGCGTGGCCCTCGCCGATCCGCAGCGCCCGGTCGTCGCGATCATCGGGGACGGTTCGGCCCATTACTCGATCTCCGCGCTGCGCACGGCCGTGACCGAGGACATCCCGGTCGTCGTCGTCCTCCTGCGCAACGGCACCTACGGGGCGCTCGACTGGTTCGCCGACATGCTCGGCGTCGACAAGGCCCCCGGCCTCGACCTCGGGGCCGTCGACTTCGTCTCCATCGCCCGCGGCTACGGGATGGAGGCGGCCCACGCCGCGTCGGCCTCGGAGCTTGCGAACCTGGTCGCCGAGGCGGGTGTCCGTGAGCGAGACCGCGGGCTGCCGACGTTCATTGAGGTCGACACGGAGAAGACCCGGCCGGAGAGACCGGCAGACGACACGCCACGGGCCGACGAGAACGAGCAGTCCGAACAGACCCAATCCGACGATGAACAGGGAGAACAGTGATGAGCGCAAACAGTTTCCTCGGCACCGACTGGCACGGCAAGATCTTCATCGGCAGCTGGAGCGGTGGCGGCTCCGACACCTATGACGTCATCGAACCCGCCACCGGTGAGACGCTGGCCCGCCTGGGCACCGCGAACGGCTTTGCCGTCCGGGCAGCCGCCACCCGCGCCGCTGCGGCCCAGAAGGAGTGGGCTCGGACGACGCCGGCCGAACGCGCGGCGGTGCTGCGCCGGGCCGCAGCCCTGTGGGCCGAGAACGCCGAGGAGATCGCCGGCTGGATCGTGCGCGAAGCCGGCTCGATCCCCGCCAAGGCCGAACTCGAAGTGAGCACGGCCGAGCAGATCTGCTACGAATCCGCCGGTCTGCCCAGCCATCCCAAGGGGCAGGTGCTGACCTCGAATGAGCCGCGGTGGTCGTTCTCCCGCCGGGTCCCGGCCGGGGTCGTGTCCGTCATCGCGCCGTTCAACTTCCCCCTCATCCTGTCGATCCGGTCCGTCGCCCCGGCACTCGCCCTGGGCAACGCGGTGCTGCTCAAACCGGATCCGCGCACCGCGGTCTGCGGAGGAGTGGCCCTGGCCCGGGTCTTCGCCGAGGCGGGCCTGCCCGAGGGGCTCCTGCAGGTCCTGCCCGGCGGCTTGGAGGCGGGCGAAGCCGTCGTCACGGCTCCCGAGGTCTCCGTCATCTCCTTCACCGGTTCCACGGCTGCCGGCCGGAAGGTCGGGGAGACCGCCGGCCGCCTCCTCAAACGCGTCCACCTCGAACTCGGCGGGAACAACGCTCTCGTCGTCCTGCCGGGTGCCGATGTCGAGGCAGCCACCTCGGCGGGGGCCTTCGGCTCCTGGATGCACCAAGGACAGATCTGCATGACCACGGGACGTCACCTCGTCCACGATTCGATCTACGACGAGTACGTCGAGGCGCTCGCCGCCCGGGCCCGGAACCTGCCCGTCGGCGACCCCGCCAAGGAACAGGTGGCCCTGGGGCCGATCATCGACGAGAACCAGCGCATCCGGGTCCGCGACATCATCGACAAGGCCCAGGCCGACGGTGCCCGACTCGTTGCCGGCGGGGCGGGTGAGGGAGCGTTCGTCCCACCCACGGTCCTCGCCGAGCTCTCACCGTCGAACCCTGCCTGGACGCAGGAGATCTTCGGACCCGTCGCTCCCGTGGGCCGGTTCTCCACGCTGGATGAAGCCGCTGACCTCGTCAATGCGAGCGAGTACGGACTGTCTCTGGGCATCCTCGGCGACGTCGGCACGGCGCTCGAGCTCGCGGACCTCGTCGACACCGGCAAAGTCCACATCAACGAGCAGACCGTCTCCGACGAGGCCAACGTGCCCTTCGGCGGGATGAAGGACTCCGGCAACGGCTCGCGATTCGGGGGTGCAGAAGCCAATATCGAGGCCTTCACCGAGACCCAGTGGATCACGATGCGCTCGCAGATCGCCCCCTACCCCTTCTGACCACCCCAGACTGTCCGTTGGTCGAAAATCCTCGACCGAACTCATCAGTCATGCCCTGAAATCGGAGACAACGATGTCAACACAACCCCTGCACACCACGGCGGACTCCGCCCGAATGACCCGCTGGCCCGCGGTGCTGTGCTGGCTGGCCGTCGCCCTCGAGGGCTTCGACCTCGTCGTGCTCGGCGCGGTGATCCCGGAGCTGCTCGCGACGAAGGCGCTCGGCTTCACCCCTGAGGCCGCGACCCTCGTGGCCACGATGAGCCTCGTCGGAGTCGGGCTCGGTGCTGCAGCCGTCGGCCCGCTCGTCGACCGATTCGGGCGCCGGTACTCGATCATCGCGTGCGTGCTGATCTTCAGTGTGTTCACCCTTTTGGTCGCCTTCGCACCGAACGTCGCCCTGTTCACGACCTTCCGCTTCATCGCGGGGCTCGCCCTGGGCGCCGTGATGCCCAGCTGCCTCGCCTACATCAGCGAGCACAATAAGTCGGGTAAGACCGGCAAGGCCACGACACTGACGATGACCGGCTATCACGCAGGCGCCGTGGCGATCTCGCTGCTCGCAGTCTTCTTCTCCCACAACTGGCACCTCCTGTTCATCGCCGGCGGTGTCGCGGGTCTGCTCATGCTGCCGCTGCTGTGGTGGAAGCTGCCCGAATCCCAAGGGTTCCTCGATGCGCAGGCGGCGAAGACGGCTGTTGGGTCCTCGGCGTCTGTCGGTTCCGCCGCCACCCCTGACCCAGTGGCGGTGAAGACCGGCCTGGGCGGGCTGTTCGCAGGCCGGTACGCGCTGGTCACGATCGGTGTCTGGGTGACGAGCTTCATGGGTCTGCTGCTTGTCTACGGCCTCAACACCTGGCTGCCGAAGATCATGGCCGACGCCGGCTATCCGGTTGCTGACTCCTTGGTCATGCTGTTCGTCATGAACGTCGGCGCCGTCGTCGGTCTCGTCATCGCCGGATGGCTGGCGGACAAGCACGGGACGAAGCCGATCGTGCTCATGTGGTTCCTCTTGGCCGCCGTGTTCCTGGCGGCACTGAGCATCCCGATGTCCGGCCAGATTCTTGTCAACATCGCCGTGTTCATCACCGGAGTGTTCGTGTTCTCGGCGCAGGTGCTCGTCTACGCGTTCGTCTCCGCGATCTACCCCGCGCACACGCGCGGCACCGCTCTGGGCATGGCATCGGCGGTCGGGCGGATCGGCGCCATCGTCGGCCCGTTCATCACCGGCACCTTGGTCACTGCGGGAATCGCCTACCCGTGGGGCTTCTACCTCTTCGCCGTCGTGGCGGTGCTCGGTTTCGCCGCGATGTCGATCGTGCCGAAGAAGGTGTAAGCGCCTGCGCCTCAGATCGGATCAGAGTCGATCGGCTCCGACTGCCGCCGTCGAGTGATCGCGGCTGAGGCCGCGCCGACGAGAAGAAGCCCGGCTGCGATCGAGACCGGCAGACCGAGCTCCCCGCCGGTACGCGGCAGCCGGCCGGAGTCGGCGGAGCTGCCATTGCCGCTGCCGGAGCTGCCTTCGGCGCCGCCATTGCCTGCCACACCGGCCGTGCCTGCACCGGCCGTGCCTGCACCGGCCGTGCTGCTCGACCCGGAGGCATCTGCCTCAGCAGACGCTTCATCAGTGCCGGCGGCATCGTCTCCGTTCGCGCCGAGGCCTCCTGCGGTGTCCGCCTCAGCATCCGTGCCTGGCGCTTCGTCCTCGGGCTCGAAGAGCCCGACGAGCACAGGGTCGTGATCCGAGGCGCGGAACTGGTCCGGCTCGTAGAACTGCGTCGCGTTGTAGTTGTGGCGGCTGTACTCGAGGGCCAAAGCCTCGACCGAGTTGATGTTCCAGACATCGGCTCCGGTGACGGCAGCGAACGCCGAGGTCGGCAGATCGCCTGCGCTCTGACCAGCCGTGCTCCCGGCTTCGCCTTTCGCGCGTCCGGGTTCGCCGCCAGCATGTCCGGGTTTGCCTTCCGCGTGTCCGGCGTTCGCCGCAGTGTCGAGCGCCAGCACGTGGTCGAGGCTCCCCACCCGGTTCTTGTACAGGTAGGTCGATTCGTCGGTGTGCTCGGCTCCGACGTTGGCGTAGCCGGCGTCATAGAAGACCTGCATCGGATCTTCCTGCGTGTAGGAGTTGAAGTCTCCCATCAGGTACACGTAGTCCGTCGACGCGGCGTCCTTCTGCTCTGCCGCGAAGTCCACGAGCGATTTCGCCTGCTTGACGCGATCGGCATTCGACGCGCCCTGACCATCCCCGGTGTCCTCATTGCCCGGGCCTGACCCGGAGCCCTTCGACTTGAAGTGGTTGGCGATGGCGATGAAGGTCTTCTCCGTCTCGACCTCTCCACGCGCGTCCTTCGGCGCGAACGCCTGAGCCAAAGGCTCACGAGCATTCGAGAACGCATCCTCGTCGTCGTGGATCGTCGACTGGCCCTCCACCGCCACCTCGGCGGGCTGATAGATGAAAGCCGACCGGATGACGTCCTCATCGGAGGGGACGTCAGTGGGGGAGGGTGCGAACGCCCACTTCTGAGTCCCCGCGGCCTCGTTGAGGCTCGAGACGAGTTGCTCGAGGGCGGCGTCCCTGTCCTGGCCGAAGTGCGCGGAATTCTCGATCTCCATCAACGACACCACGGAAGCGTCCAGGCTGTTGATCGCCGCGACGATCTTGGCCTCCTGGCGCTCGAAGCTCTCTTCGTTCGCAGCGCCACGGGCGTCGCAGCCGCCTCTGACCGTGACCGGGTTGCCGTCACGGTCCGTGTAGAAGGTGCAGCCGGGAAGATCCGTGCCAAGCGTCGTGAAGTAGTTGAGCACATTGAAGCTGGCCAGGCTGACTTGTCCGCCCACCTGCCCGGGAGCCCGCGTGCGTGTGTTCTCGAAATTCGCCGGCTGGACTGCGGCAGCGTTGTCCCCGGTCAGACGGGTGGTGGGCTGGAACCGCCATTTCTCATGCCCGAAGCCGAGCACCACCGGCGACGTGATCGTGGCCTGTGCCCCCACCCGCACCGGCTGGTCGTGGGAGACATAGGGCAGCGGCACGTCCTGGTCCTTCTCGAGGAAGTTCACGGTCGAGCCGTCATCGAGGGCGACTTCGCGGGCGAGGTTCTCCTCGTCGAGCGCCTTCGCCTTCTCGCTGCCCGGCCGCGCCACGTCCGTGGGCTGCGGCAACGTCCCATCGCCGGTGGCGAGCAGGACCTCGCCGTACTTGTTCGTGTTGTAGGTGTCGGCGACCGTCAGTTCTGAGGTCGGCTGGACCAGCATGCCTTCGAGGGCTTCGCGCTCGGCAGGGTCGGTGGGGAACTCCCCGTCCACGGGTTTGACCGCCTCGGCGGGTTCCTGCAGCGGATGGAGTCCGGATGCGGGCACGTTGATCTGGGTCTGACCATAGTGTTCGGACACCGAACCGCTCAGCTCGACGTGGTCGCCGATGTTGACCTCGCCGACGGTGTCGGGGGAGTAGACGAAGATGCCGTCCGAGGCGCCGGGAGTCTCGTCGCCGCCGGTTCCGGGAGTCTGGACATAGTAGCCGTTGAGGCCGCCGGTGGGATAGGACGCAGTGACCACGCCGCGGGTCGTGACCGTCTCGCCGACCAGTGGGCTCTCGTCTCCGGTGCCCTGAATGTCGGCGATCGGGGTGACGTCCTTCGGTGCCGGATCCTCGCCGGAACCGTCACCGTCGTCGTCGCTGCGGCCGTCAGGAAGGGCATTGGGCGTCGCCGAGGCGGACTGCCATCTGCCATCGATGAGCTGGATCGAGTTCTCGCCTCCTGACTCGGCAGTCGCCCCGGTCGGTGTGGCATCCTCGCCCACGACCGGCTCAGGTGTGAAAGTGTTGGCCTTCCCGGTCACACCCCTCCCCTCAACGACTCCGCCGATCTGGTCGAAGGAGACGAGCGAGCCGGCATCGTCGACGGCAAAGGCACTGGCACCGTAGCTGCCGTCGGCCGCGGACCCGGATTTCACGGAGTTGGTGATCGGAACTTCGATCGCCAGGGCACCCGATTCGCCGATGGTCGTTCCGGCGGGAACCTCGACGGCGTGCTCGGGTGCATGGACGCTGCCGCCGCGGGTCACCGAGCCGATGGTCCATCCGGAGAGGTCGGTGCCCGGCTCTGCGGCGACCTCGATGAAGTCGGAGTCGAGTGTGTAGGCGATCTCGCTGATGTGGGCAGTCTCCGCAGCGGACGCCGGGACTGTCTCACCGGCGGGGGAGATCAGGCTGAGTCCGGCCACGAGTCCCAGTGCGGCGCAGGAGGAGATCGGTGTGGAGAGTTTCATCGATGCCTTTCGAGTGGTCGCGACCGTCACAATCGTCTGCACCCTATCCAGCCCCATGACGACACCTGTGGCGATCGTGTGAACTCGATGTGAACAGTCTTCCGGGTGACTGTTGGTGCAGGTGGCCTTGAGACTACAGCGAGCCCCTGACTCAGCGACCAGGGCTGATGAAACCGTGACGCGACCGACTCAGTCGGCAGACACGAACGAGCGGACCACTTCCCCTCGAGGGCACCCCCTGTCTGGAAGGTGTCAGGGGTCCGCTCGAGGCGAAGTGGTCCGCTCGGTGCAGAGAGGCCGGGAGGTCAGTCCTTGAGCTCGGCCGCCAACTGGTGGAAGTCGCGGCTGGGGTTGCCGAAGCGGTGCAGCGTCATCGACACGGCCTGCTCCTGAACGTAGTAGCGCAGCTCCACCCGGGCCGAGGACGTCACCGGCTCATCGATGACCGCGACCTCGGGACGCGGGGCGGCAGCGGCGAGCAGCTCCGGCTCCTGCGTGCCGAGCACCCGGATGCGGGCGCCCACGGTGTCGTCGTACTGACCGCGGGAGACCATGTCCGCGAACTTCTCCGCCGACTCGGTGCGCGCCGCGATGCCGCGGGCGTTCGTGACGGCCTTGCGCACCTCGGCGCTGGCCTCGTCGGAGACGCTCAGCTGCACGGTCGAGGAAACGGTGGCCGCGGCGTGGAGGGAGCGCTCGAGGTCGAAGACCGTCGCGTCCTTGGACACGCGCAGGGTCACCGGGCGCGGACGGTAGCGGAAGATGTTCGCCTCCGAGGCCAGTCCGCTCGGGTCCTTGGCCGCACCGAACTCCGCCGCGAACCAGCGCTTGTCATCGGCCTTCGCCAGCTCCAGGTTCTGCTCGGACGACTGGGCGCCCGGCAGCGAAGCAGGGGCGTCGGTGTAGTGGCCGAAGAGCATGAGGTAGTTCGGGCCGCCGGCCTTCGAACCGAGCCCCACCGACGACTGCTTCCAGCCGCCGAAGGACTGACGCTGGACGATGGCGCCGGTGATGCCGCGGTTGACGTAGGCGTTGCCGACCTGAACGCGGTCGAGCCAGGTGCGCACCTCCTCGGGGTCGAGGGAGTGGATGCCTCCGGTGAGACCGAAGTCCACGGCATTCTGGAACTCGATCGCCTCATCGAGGTCACGCGCGTGCATGAGGCCGAGGACCGGTCCGAACACCTCGGTGAGGTGGAAGAACGAACCGGGCTTGACCCCGTCCTTGATGCCGGGGCTCCACAGACGGCCCGTGTCGTCGAGCTGCTTGGGCTCGAGCAGCCAGGATTCGCCGGGCTCCAGAGTGGTCAGGGCACGCTTGAGCTTGTCCGAGGGATCCTCGGTCAGCGGTCCCATCGTCGCCGACAGGTTCGAGGGCCAGTCGACGACCAGCGACGAGGCGGCGTCGATGAGCTGCCGGCGGTAGCGTTCGGAGTCATAGGTCGATCCGACCATGATGCCCAGCGACGCGGCCGAGCACTTCTGACCCGCGTGGCCGAAGGCCGAGTGGACGAGGTCGGCAACGGCGAGGTCGCGGTCGGCGGCCGGAGTGATGACCAGGGCGTTCTTGCCCGAGGTCTCGGCATTGACCTGGAGCTCCGGGCGGAACGACTTGAACAGCGCCGCGGTCTCCGAGGCACCGGTGAGGATGACGCGGTCGACATCGGGGTGGGAGACGAGGTGCTGTCCGAGCTCACGCTCGATCGGGGCGCACAGCTGCAGGACGTCCTTGGGCACACCGGCTTCCCACAGGCAGTCGACGATGAGCGCCGAGCAGTGGGGGGTCGGCTTCGAGGGCTTGTGGATGACGGCGGATCCGGCGGCCAGAGCGGCCACGGTCGACCCGGTCGGGATGGCGACGGGGAAGTTCCACGGCGGAGTGATGACGACCATCGTGTCGGGGTGGAAGTCCGCACCCTCGAGCTTCTCCAGCTCCAGCGCATGCTGCGCGTAGTAGCGAATGAAGTCGATCGCCTCGGAGATCTCCGGGTCCGACTGGGACGGCATCTTCCCGACCTCGGCGGCTTCGACGGCGATGAACTCCCCGCGGCGGGCGGCGAAGATCTCGGCGGCGCGGTGGAGGATCTCCCCACGACCTTCCGCCCCGAGGGCCTGCCAGGCCTCGGCGGCCTTGCGGCCGCCCGCGATCATCTCATCGAGCTGCGCGGTCGAGTCGATCTGCGGCGCATTCGGACGGCCGTCGAGGTAGCCGGGAGCGGTCGCCTCGGCGATGATCTCCTGCACCCACTTCTGGTTCGCGGGCAGCGAGGGGTCCGTGTCGGGTTCGTTGGCGAACACGGTCTGCGGTTCGGCCGGAACATACGCGGCGGAGCGATCCTGGCGGCGGTTGGGCTGCGGCGGAGTGTCGCCCTCGGCAGCCAGGGTCTCCTCGAGCTGCTTGACGGAGGCGCGGAAGCGCTCGGCCTCGCGCTCGAAGATCTTGTTGCCATTGGCCAGCTCGAAGATGCCGGACATGAAGTTCTCGCTGGCGGAGTTCTCCTCGAGGCGGCGCACGAGGTAGGAGATCGCGACGTCGAACTCCTTCGGGTGCACGGCGGGCACGTAGAGGAGGAGATCCCCGACGTCCTCGGTCACCGCAGCGGCCTGTTCGGTGGCCATGCCCTGGAGCATCTCGAACTCGACGCGCGCAGTGACTCCGCGCTCGACGGAGAGGTGGTGGGCGAAGGCGATGTCGAAGAGGTTGTGT
Source organism: Brevibacterium sp. (assembly GCF_031179145.1). Lineage (GTDB taxonomy): Bacteria > Actinomycetota > Actinomycetes > Actinomycetales > Brevibacteriaceae > Brevibacterium. The sequence goes on along the minus strand of NZ_JAPSIB010000011.1, from coordinate 31,351 downwards.
CCGGCCACGCCGATGCGCAGGCCCTTCATCCGCTCGGGGGTGAACAGCCAGTGGAGGACGCGCTTGTAGTTGGCGTCGGTGCTCTGCTTGGAATCGCACGTGGTCACGGGCCAGCCGGCGATCTCGGCATGGACGGTCTCCATGGCGAGGTTCGCGCCCTTGACGAGGCGGACCTTGATCCCGGCGCCGCCGCCGTCCACGCGCTCGGTGGCGAATTCGCTCAGGCGCTGCATCGCGGACAGGGCGTCGGGCTGGTAGGCCTGGAGGACGATGCCGGCTTCGAGGTCCTTGAACTCGGGCTCGGCGAGCAGGCGGGTGAAGACGGCGATCGTCAGCTCGAGGTCGCGGTACTCCTCCATGTCGAGGTTGACGAACTTGGAGCCCGTCGGCGCCTTCGCGGCCTGCTGGTAGAGCGGGCGGAGGCGATTCATCACGTACTCGACGGTGTCCTCGAAGGCCCACATCGACAGCTGCGAAGCGACCGAGGAGACCTTGACGGAGACGTAGTCGACGTCGGGGCGGGCCAGCAGACGGTGGGTCTCCTCGAGGTGGTGGTCGGCTTCCGCGTCACCGAGGACGGCCTCACCGAGGAGGTTGATGTTGAGCCGGTGTCCGTCAGCGGTGAGTGCGGCAACGGTCTTGCCGAACTGCTTGTCGCGGGCGTCGACGACCATGTGACCGACCATCTGGCGCAGACGGGCGCGGGCGGCGGGGACGACGACCTGCGGAGCGACGCGGGCCAGGGCGGCACCGGCCTTGATCTGCGCGCGGTCGAGCTTCGACATGGTTTCGGGGGCGAGCTTCCCGACCTCGGCCAGGGCGTCACCGGCGGCGTGGACGTCATCGGTGCGCACGACGCGGTCGACGAAGCCGACGGTGAAGTCGAGGCCGTTGGGATCGGAGAGGACGGCAGCGAGGCGCTCGGCAGCGGGGTTCTTCGCCGTGGTCTTCTCCGTGGCCACGCGCAGCCATCTGCGCACGGTGTCGACGGAGCGACGGGTGAGCTGTTCAAGGTCGGAATCTGTCTGCAGCAACTGCTTCGTCCTTCACTCTTCGGTATGTCCCGGAGTCGGTGAACGCCGGGGCTGATGATGCGGTTTCATATGCTGTTTCCCGCGTCATCATTGGCCATTAACGGGATCGTGAGACCAGTATGCGCGCCGGGATTTGAGCAGAGAAGAGATTGCCCGGGATAGGCGGACAGTTTGAGTCAGAAGTCGTAGAATGGAGGGGTGTATTCCCCTGAGATGCGCCGCCGTGCCGTGGCCAGGGTGGCCGAGTCCTCCATCGTCGAGGTGGCCGCTGAGATGGGCGTGTCCCCGTCGAGCCTGCGCCGCTGGATCACGCGCTCAGATCTTGACGATCGACCCCGCAGCGGCCGTCCGCGGATTCAGAGTACCGCGAATCAGGTCGTCGAGGCGCTGGTCGGCACGGCCGGTGCGAGGATCTCCGGGAAGGACTATTCGACTCGGGCGCTCGCCGAGGCGACCGGGCTGAGTCAGAGCATCGTGTCCCGGGCGATGCGGGAGATGACCGTGCCCCTGGCGGAGCTCGACGGCGAGGGGGAGGTCTCGGTGGTGGCCGGCGGCTTCCCCTTCATCGTGTTCGGGCTCCGCGTCGATGGGCGGGAGCCCGGTTCCCGTGCCGATGGAAAGGCTCCCAGGGCCAGTGTCGGCGAGGTGCCCGAGCCCCACGCCGAGGGGCAGGCAGCCCGCGAAACCGCCGCCGGAGTCTCCGCGCGGCGAGTCCAGCGGCGGATCGCGGGGGTCATCGCGGCTCTCCGCTCGGCCGGAGTGCAGCATTGGGCCAAGCGCTTCGACAGCGAGCACAGACAGACGGATCCGGCTGCGATGAGCGCCCTGCTGGTCGGGCGCGACGAGTCAGGGGACGCACGTCTCCGGGAGCGCTTCGTCATCTTCGACCCTCTGGGGGAGACAATCGATCTGTCGATCGGCGCCGACGCCTCGATCCATCAGGATTTCGACGAGTTCGTCGAGGCGCTCAAACAGGCCCTGGCCCGCTGCCGCGACATCCCCGGTTCGCTGCTCGACCTCATCGCCGCACGTGTGCGGCATGGTTTCGAAGGGGTGATGTGGCAGGCGTCGAGTCAGGGAGAATCACAGAAAAGTTCCAGTTCTTCTGACTCAATGGATATCTCTTCGTGGTTACCGAAGACGACAAGATCGATCACTGAGCACCTCGCCATCGCCCTGCGTGAGGAGATCATCGACTCAGGCTATCAGCCGGGGGACCGGATCAATCCGCGCCTGCTCTCGCGCCGGATGGAGGTGCCGCGCTCTTCGGTGGATGCGGCGCTGCGCAGGATGGTCGACGACGAGCTGCTTGACGGTTCCCGTGGCGGGGCGCGGATCCCGCTCATCACCACGGTCGACGTCCTCGACCTCTACGCTGCTCGTGTCGCTGTCGGCGAGGTGCTGCTGCGGTCGTTGGCGATGCGTCCCAAACGGTACTTCGTTCCGGTTCAGCTGGCGCTGCGGCAGGTGGAGGCGTCGACGGCGACGAAGAGCGGCATCGACGTCGAGAACGCCGACCTCCATTTCCAGCAGGAACTCGCCCGCGCCTCGGGTCTGCGCCAGAGCGCCCGGGCCTTCGAATCGCTGACCCTGCGCCTGCGGCTGTTCATCTCCGTCCTGCAGCTCGACTACTCACCGGCCGGTGAACGCATCCTCATGGACGATCGGGCGATCTTCTCCGCCCTGGTGCGCGGTGACGCCGAGAGCGCGATCAACACCTGGAGGTCCAAAGTCGACAACGCCGTGCGGCACATGGCCGGACTGCTCTCCCGGCGCCGCTTCGACCAGGACCTGTGGGCACAGCTCACCCGCCGTTTTGACTCAGGGCAGACGAGCCGCCGCCAAGGGTGAGGGACGCTGCGGGGTTGGTATATCTTTGGGGGAAGTTCGAGCCGAGAGGGAAAGCAGCGTCGTGCAGACATTGATTGTGGGAGTGGCCGGCGGGACCGGCAGCGGGAAGACGACGCTGACGCGGGCGCTGCTGGAGAAGTGCGAGGGCCCGCCTTCGGTGCTCTACCACGACAACTACTATCGCAGGCAGGACGAACTCACCTACGAGGAGCGCGAGAGGGTCAACTACGACGACCTCGACGCGTTCGACAACGATCTCTTCGTCGAGCACCTGCGCACCCTGCGCGCAGGCAATGCGGTCGAGAGCCCCATCTACGACTTCTCGATCCACAATCGCAGCAATGAGACGACGATGGTCGAACCCGCCCCGGTGGTCATCGTCGAGGGGATCCTCATCTTCGCCGAGGCGCGGATCTGCGAGCTGCTCGACATCAAGCTGTTCGTCGACACCGATGCCGACGTACGCCTGCTGCGGAGGATCAAACGCGACGTCGTCGACCGCGGACGGACCCTCCAATCGGTGGAGGAGCAGTACCTCGGCACGGTCAAACCGATGCACGAACTCTACGTCGAGCCCTCGAAGCGCAATGCCGACATCATCATTCCCGATGGCGGGCACAACATCGTCGCGATGGACATGATCCTCGGCCACATCCAGGCGGGGATCACACAAGCGGAGATCTCGTAGGTCAGATCGCGGACCTCGCAGCTGGGATCCCGCAGCTGGGACTCCGCAGCTGGGATCCCGCAGGCCGGGATCAACCGACCGCCGCCGCGGTCTACCGCTGGTACACCTTCCTCCCGGCGAACCATGTCTGCTCCACCTGCACGTCCGCCAGATCACTCGCCTCGACCGTGAACGGGTCGCGGTCGAGGACGGCGAAGTCCGCGGACTTGCCGACGGACAGGGACCCGCACTCGGCTCCCAGCCCCATCGAGGTCGCCGACCCCAGGGTGAAGACCCTGATCGCCTCGGCGCGGGTGATCGCCTGCTCCGGCCACAGCGTTCCAGGGTAGCGGCTGCTGGGATCTTGGCGGGTGACCAGGCCCTCGATCCCCTCCCACGGATTCGGAGTCGGGGAGACCGGCCAATCGGAACCGCCGGCCACGATCGCACCGGCGTCGAGCTGACTGCGCACCGGCTGCATCCTCTCTGCCCTCTCCGGCGGCAGGACGAGTTTGATCGCCTCGGAGATCGGGCCGGGCACCCAGATGAACGGGGAGATGTCGGCATCGACGCCCAGCTGCGCGAACCGCGGGATGTCGGAGTCGAGCACGAACTGACCGTGGGCCACCTGGTACCTGGTGTGGGTGAAGCCCTCGGCCCGGAGCGCTTCGACGGCGTTCAGCACGGCGTGCACCGAGGCGTCGCCGGTGCAGTGGATCTTCGCCGACAGCCCCACCTCGGCGGTGCGGCGCAGCCAGGTCAGGAGCTCACTCGGATCAAGCAGGGTCTGGCCGCAGTGGTGGGCGGCATGGTGGTCGTCGGGCAGATACGGTTCGACGAAGGCACCGGTCCGGGTCGGAGGCACCCCGTCGAGGAAGATCTTGACGAAGTCGGGACGATGATGGGCGGAGCGGTACTGCTCGCCGTCGAAGACGAGGGAGTCGCCGATGGTGTCGAAGCCGAAGCTCTCATCGTTGATGAGCATCGAGGACACGACCCAAGCGCCCAGTTCATCGGCGGAGTCCAGGGCGTGCAGCGCCCGCATGATCTGGGTCGAGACTCCGGCGTCCTGGAACGCGGTGATCCCGAATGAGTGGAGGATCCCGATCGCGTGCTTCGACGCCGCCTGCTCCTCGGCAGGACTCAGAGTGATCGCCTCCAAAGCTGCCCGGCCCACGGGCAGACCTTCGGCTTCGAACAGGACACCGGTGGAATTGCCGGTGATGCCGGCGGCCGCCATCGCGGCCGAGTTCGCCCACCGGTTGTGGTGGGCGTCGTCGCTGAGCACGACGGGGTGCCCACCCGAAGCGGCGTCGAGCCTGGCCAATGCCGCCGGCGAGTTCACCTGCTCGAGGACGTCCGAGGCCCAGGGCGAGCCGATCACCCAGCCGCCGGGTTCCAGCTCACCTGCGCGCTCCTTGTCCCCGATGTGGTCGGCGACGGCGGTGACGATCCCATCGAGGTCGGCCCCGATCGGGATGTTCAGCTCGAACAGGGCCTCCCGGCCCGAGACGAAGTGGTGGTTGTGGACATCGACGAACCCCGGCAGCACGAAGGCCCCGCCGAGGTCGAGGACCTCCGCCTCGGCACGGGCAGTGGCGAGCACCTCGGCGTCGGTGCCGATGGCGGTGATCCGTCCGTTTTCGACGGCGATGGCCTCGGCCCAGGGTGAATTGTCATCGACGGTGAAGATGCGGCCGTCGCGGAAGATGGTCTGCACGAGTGGGTCTCCTTCGGTTCAGGAATCGGCTGTGGGGTCGACCTGTTCGAGGTCGTCGGCGAGTGCGGCGTAGACCGCGGGCCGCTTGGCCTTGAGATAGGCGCCGTAGCCAAGGCCGCCGATCGCGGTGACGACGAGCAGCCAGGGCAGGATCCGGACGGCCAGGGCGTCGGAGCCGGCGACGATCTCGAAGTTGCCGATCGCCAGCACCACGATCGTGCCCAGCAGCAGGAAGCTGACGAGCGGCGCGATGAGGGTCGACCAGAACCGCGGGGAGCGTGCCCGGCGGAAGTGGACGAAGATCGCCAGTGCCGCCAGGGTCTGGAGGACGATGATCGACAGGGTGCCGAATCCGAGCATCGGCGGCAGGAGGGTGACCATCGGGTTGTCCCCGCTGAGCATGAACAGGAAGGCGACGAAGGCTGCGAAGCCCGCCTGCACGAGGCCCGCCACGACCGGGGCGCCGGTCGAACCGGTCCGGGCGAGCACATGGGGCAGGACGCGGGCGCGGCCGAGGGCGAAGAGGTAGCGGGTGGCGGAGTTGTGGAAGGCGAGCATCGCCGCGAACAGGCTGACCAGCAGCAGGACGAGCATGATGGTGAGGAACGGTGCGCCCACGTACTCGACGGCGAGGTTGAACAGCAGGTCACCCGCGGCCAGGTGCTCGAGCGCCACTCCCTGGGTCTGCGCCACGCCGATCGCGGACACGACGGCCCAGGTGGTCAGGCCGAGGACGAGCCCGATCGCGATGATCGCGGCGTAGGTGGCGCGCGGGATCGTCTTCAGCGGCTGCTTGGCCTCCTCGCCGAACAGGGCGGTGGCTTCGAAGCCGAGGAATCCGGTGGCGGCGATGAGCAGGCCGATGGGGAAGGACCCGGCGAACACGGCCTCGGGGCTGAAGGCGGAGAAGTCGACGCCGGTTCGGATGAGGACGGCGATGTCGAAGACGACGAGCAGGGCGACCTCGAGGACGAGGGCGACCCCGAGGATCTTCGAGGAGAAGTCGATGCCGCGCCGGGCCATGAGGAACGAGGCGATGATCGAGGCCAGACCCCAGAGGTACCAGTGGATGTCGATCCCGGTGAGGTCGGCGATGACGGTCTGCATGAAGAAGCCGCTGGTGCCGATCGTGCCGACGACGAAGAAGTTGTAGCCGATGGTCGCGATGAGACCGGCAATGAGCCCGCCGGTGCGGCCCAGCCCTTTGACGACGAAGGCGTAGAAGCCGCCGGCGTTGATGAGCTCCCTGCTCATCTGCGCGTAGCCGACGGAGAAGAGCAGGAGGATGAGCGCCATGATGAAGAACGATGCCGCGGCCCCGCCTCCGTTCCCCAGCGCCATCGCCAGCCCCGCGACGACGACGATGCCTGTCAGCGGGGCCACGGCGGCGAGGACGAGGAAGACGATGCCTGCGACGCCGAGGGCGTTCTTCTTCAGCGCGGTGTGCGTGCCGGTGACGGGAGAGTCGGCGGTGCTCATATCAGTTCCGTTCCTTGTCCGCCGCTTCTGCTGCGGCGAGAGATCCGGTGATGGGTGGGGCGGCTGCCTCACCGCGGGTGCGGCGGGTGAGGAGCGCGGCACCGGCCGTGGCGGCGAGGAGGGCCGCGAAGGAGAAGACGATCATGCCGGTGAAGCCGGACGGTCCGGCGATGAGGGCACCGGCGATGATCGGGCCGAGGGCGAACCCGCCGCCGATCATCAGGTTGACGGTGTTCATCGTCTGGGGTCCGCCGCCGAGAGCGGAGACGCTGCTGATGAGGTAGGGCAGGACGAAGGTCCAGCCGAACTTGAACAGGATCGCCGCGATCGCGAAGCGCAGCAGGGCGGGGCCGCCGAGGAGGACGAGCACCGAGAGCGCGAGGACGGCGAAGCCGGAGAGCAGGTACCCCCGTCGACGCGGGCTGTCACCGAGGATCGTGGCGAGCAGCGCCGAGGCGATTCCCGCGATCGTCGCGATCATGAGCACGATGCTCGTGGCGTTCTCCGAGTTGCCCGCGGCCGTGGACAGCTGACCCATGAACGACCACACCCCCGACAGGGCGATGTAGAAGAACACGATCGCGGCGAGGCCGGCGACGAAGGCCGGGATCTTCTCCTTGGCCAGGGTGGAGCGACCGGAAGTGAGCCTGCCGGGTTTCGCGGCTCCCGCCTCGGCGAGGTCGATGCCTCTGACCAGGGGGATGAAGAACAGGCAGATGACGGACAGTCCGGCCAGGGTCCAGTACATCGCGGACACGTCCGCGTTCGCGTAGAGGCTGGGGAAGACGGCGAGGATGAGCGCGCCCATGGCGAGTTGGCAGACGACGAAGAGTCCGAAGGCGCGGCCCGGATTGGAGGCCTTCGGGCCGAGGGCCAGGAGCACCACGGTGATCGATCCCGCGGCCAGGGAGGTGATGATGCGGACGAGGAGGAGCGCTTCGAAGCTCGGGACGAATCCGGAGACGAGGTTGCCGAGGATGACGATGATCGTGCACACGGTGACGGAGCGCACGAGCGGCACCCGGCTCAGCCACAGGTACGCGGGAACGGTGGCGAGGCTGAAGGCGCCGAGCTCACAGGAGAAGAGCAGGCCGACCTGGGTCGGTTCGAGCTGGTACTTCGTCGTCAGCGGGAATGCGATGACCGGGGCGACGAGCAGGACCGTGTAGAGGACGGCGGAGAAGACGGAGGTGAAGAGGTAGATGCGACGCGAGAGCCTGTCTGGTGGCGCAGCGATGGTGTCGGCGTTCATTGTTCGTGACCTTTCGACGGTGAATGGTGCTGAAGACGACTGACGCGAGTGTGTGAGGAAGACTGATTCGAGCCTAGGGGCGCTCGCCTCACCGGCTATTGACCACGAGCGCACGGCTGTGGCCTGAGAGTGTCCGAAGTCACGCAGAGGCGGCCGCCCCTGCATCGCGGGCCGAGAATGGAGGCAGTCGACAAGGAGGTCACCGATGGAATCCGAGACCGGACGCAACGCGAACAGAGTCATCGTCATCACGGGAGGCGGCACAGGAATCGGCGCCGCCACCGCGCAGAGGTATGCGCAGGACGGGGAGACGGTCGTCATCCTCGGGCGGCGGATGGCACCGCTCGCCGCGGTCGCCGAGGAGATCGGCGCGGCCCCGATCGTCGCCGACGTCTCCGACCGGGAATCGACGGAGGCCGCCGTCGCCGAGGTGGTCGAGCGCTTCGGACGCATCGACGTCCTCGTCGCCAACGCCGGCGGGCACGGCTTCTCGGCCGTCGGGGACACCGACGACCGGACCTGGGAAGACGCCTGGCAGGGCAATGTCACGACCGCGTTCGTCATCGCCCGGGCGGCCCTGCCGGAACTCGAGCGGACCGGTGGGCAGATCGTCATCGTCTCGTCGCTGGCCGGGCTCTTCGCGGGCCCGTCCGTGGCGGGCTACACGGTGGGCAAGCACGCTCTCATCGGGCTGACGCGGTCACTGGCCAGGGACTACTCCCGGCGCGGGATCAGGGTGAACGCCGTGTGCCCCGGGTGGGTGCGGACTCCGATGGCCGACGAGGAGATGGACGAGTTCGCCGCGCACGCCGAAGGGCTGGCTTCGCGGGAGGAGGCCTATGCCCGGATCACCAAGGACGTGCCTCTGCAGCGTCCGGCCGCCCCGGCGGAGATCGCCTCGGTGATCAGGTTCCTCGGCTCTCACGAATCCTCCTACATCACGGGCGCGGTGATCGTCGCCGACGGCGGCGCGCATATCGTCGACCTGCCGACCCTCGGTTTCGAAGCCGCCGGGATGTAGGGACGGATCATCCCAAGCGCTGGTGGCGCAGTTCACTCGGGGACCGGCCGAAGTGGGCTTTGAACACGCGGCTGAAATGCGCCGGGTCGGAGAACCCCCACTGCGCGGCGATCCCGGCGATCGTCCGGTGGGCGAGCGCCGGGTTGAGGATCTGCGCGCGGCACTTCTCCAGGCGCCGATCCTTGATGAGCGCGGAGACGGTGGTGCCGGTGTCGCTGAACAGCGAGTGGAGGTGCCGGGTCGACATGAAGTGGGCCGCGGCGATCGACCCCGGGGTGAGATCGGCGCCGAGGTTCTCGTCGATGAAGCGGTAGATCTCCTCCAGCTGCGCCTGCTTCGGGTCGTGTGCCTCCGCCTTGACGTCGAGGACCGTTGAGAGCAGCGCCGAGAGCAGGTCGAGACCGCTCTGGGCCACCTGAGCCCGGGCGTGCAGGGGCAGCGAGGTGATCGTCGCCGGCACCTGCGCGAGGAAGTTCGAGACCATCGGGCCCAGGGCGCAGTCCGCCCCGAGGGAGATCGCGGTCAGCTCCTCGACGATGGTCGTGGGCAGGCCCAGCCGGTCCTTGGGGAACATCATCACGAGGTTGCTCACGGTCTCCGCGAACATCAGCGAGTACGGCCGTGAGGTGTCGTAGAGCGCGAGGTCGCCCGGTCTGATCACGGTTTCCCGGCCGTCCTGGACGAGGATGCCGTTGCCGTGCAGGAGCAGGTTGAGCTTGAAGAATCCGCTGCCACCGGCCGCGATCGTCCCCGGGGTCCGCTCGACGAGGTGGGGCTTCGTTTGCAGGTGGGTGAAGACGGCCTTGTCGGCAGCGGTGGTGTGGATCAGGGCGTCGAAGGGGTTCCTCCCATCCCCGCTGACCATGAGCGGGACGAAGGACCGGGAGACGATGTCACGGAACTCGGGGATCGACTCCGCGCGCTGCCGGACGTCACCCGCAGCGCTCGCCTCGGCGGTGGGTGCCGCGCCCGCCTCGGCGGTGGATGCCGCAGCTGTCGCGGCGGTCACTGCATTCGACATGATGCCTCCTTGCGCTCACGTCTGACCAGTGGTGTCAGACTTCCAATTCTGTCAGGGATTCGCCCAATGCACCCAGCAGCTGCGGCAGCTCTTCGGGCCCGAATGCCAAAGGGGGACGGACCTTGAGGACGTTGTCGTCGCGGCCGATGCGCGAGATGATCACGTGCTTGGCCTTCATCGCCTCGACGACGCGCTTCGTCAGATCGGGGGCGGGCTGAGTGTCGCGGACGAATTCGAGGCCCAGGAACATGCCGGCGCCCTTGGCGGTGCGCACGAAGTCGTACTCGTCGGCGAACCGTTGCAGCTGACTCAGCGCGGTCTCCCCGAGGCTGCGGGCCTGCTCCATCAGGTTCTTGTCGGCCATCTCGTCGAGCACCGCCTGACCGACGGCGGCGGAGACCGGGTTGCCGGCGAAGGTGTTGAAGAATTCGTTGTTCGGTCCGAACTCGTCCATCACGCCGGCGCTTGTGATCACCGCCGACATTGGGTGGCCGTTGCCCATCGGTTTGCCGAGGGTGACCAGGTCAGGGGAGAGTCCGACCCGCTGGTATCCCCACATGTGGGTGCCGGTGCGTCCGAAGCCGGACTGCACCTCGTCGGCGATGACCATGCCGCCGGCGGCCTTGACCCGCTCGGCGATTCCGGCGACCAGTCCCTCGGGCAGGCGCGGCATCCCCTCGGTGGAGAACAGCCAGTCGAACAGACACGCGGAGATCCCGTGGCCGGACTCCTGGAGGGAGGCGATGGCCGCATCGAGGTCGGCGAGAGTCTCAGTGAGCACCTCGTCCTCGGTCCGCGGGTCCGCGTCGAGGTCGGGAATCCGCAGGGTGCGCACGTGCGGGGCCAGGGGTTCTCGGGTCGTGAGCCCTGTGGTCATCTCCGCCAGGGAGATCGTCGTGCCGTGGTAGCTGAAGTCGGAGACGATGAGACCCTTCGCGCCCGTGAGCTGCCGGGAGATGCGCAGGGCGAGTTCGTTCGCCTCGGAGCCGGAGTTGCCGTAGAAGACCCGGTCGAGTCGGGGTTCGAAGGTCGCCAGCAGCGCCTCCGAGTATTCGACGACGCGGGCGTTGAGGTAGCGGGTGTGGACGTTGAGCCGCTGCGCCTGGTCGCACATGGCCTTGACGACCCGGTCGTTGCAATGGCCGACATGGGGGACATTGTTGTAGCCGTCGAGGTACTTCTCGCCGTGGACGTCGGTGAACCAGACGCCCTTCGCGGTGACGAACTCGAGCGGTTCGTCGTAGAACAGCGGGGAGTAGGGGCCGATGGTCCGGTTGCGGCGGGTGATGAGATCGGTCATTCGTGCGCTCCTGTCGAGTCGGGATCCGCGACGGACGAGCCGCGCTTCTGCGCGTCCGAGGAGATCAGGGTCCGCGCGAGGTCGACAAGGTGGGGGAGGACCTCGCCCAGGTGGAATTCGGCCGCCGGCTCACCTCGGCGATCGACGGCCCATCCGAGGTAGGTGAGGCCGCGGGCGACGAGGAGCGCGGGGAAGGCGGCGAAGTCCGCGGCCTCGAGGCGGCGGTGCTTCTGGTAGCCGGCGAACAGGGCCTGGTGGCAGTCCTTGGCGCGCGGGTGTCGGGTGTAGAAGTAGAGCGCGGTGGCGAGGTCGAAGAGGTGCCAGCCGGCGGCGAAGTCGTCGAAGTCGATGAGGACGAGCCCGTGACTCGTGCGGAGCACATTCTCGGGGGTGAGGTCGGCGTGGATGGGTCCGAACCGGTGCGGTTTCTGCCCGTAGTCCTCCAGTGTGCGACGGATGAGGGCGATCGCCTCGGTGAGGGTCTGCCGCATGACCTCATCGCACCCGGGTGCGGCGCTCACGGCGCGGAGCGGATCTCCCCACAGGGCGGTCTCACCGACGAGACCCTCGACGTCCCAGCGGGAGCGCGTGGCCTCGACCGTGAACTGGGAGGCGACGGTGGCGTTGTGGACTTCGGCGATGAGTTCGCCGAGGTGGCCGAAGTCCTCCGGGTCGAGCTCTGCGCTGCCGTGGAACGCCGAGTGCTCGTCGCCGAAGCTGCCGTCGTTGACGATGAAGTGCTGGAGGTCGACCTGGTGGGGACCGGCCGGATGGTTGCGGCCCACCACGGTGAAGTGCTCACCGGACGTGGTGGTCCGGAACCGGGGGACACGGACGCCGCGGGTCTGAAGGGCGCGGACGAACTCGAGCTCCTGGTGGAGCTCCTCGTCGCTGTGGTATCCCTGCCGGTGCAGCCGCAGGACGCAGTCGACGCCGTCGTGGTGAAGGGCGAACACGCTGTTCTCACGCTGCTTGAGCAGACGCAGCTCGAGGTCGGGCGGCAGCGCGTAGGCGGACAGCGCCTCGCGGGCCAGCTCCGCCGCGGTTCCGACGGTCGAGGGTGCGATGGCAGACATCATTGTCCTCTCTGGGCTCTCATCGGCAGTCGTCACGGGGCGAAGACGCCTGCGAAGAACTCGCCGAGGCGCTCGTGTTCGTCGAGGCCGAACACGCCGGAGACGTACTGATCGGGGCGGACCACCACGACGGCGCCCTCCCGGCTGATCCCACGCGCCTCGAAGATGTCGTCGTCGGGCAGCGTCGCGTAGATCTTCTCGAGGTACTCCAACTGCAGCTTCCCGACCAGGGGTCGGAACACCTGCGGCGCATCGGTGAAGGCGAACTCGGTGTGCTCCTGCTGGTAGATGACGCTGAGCTCGATGAGTGCGTCGAGATCGTCACCCGGGCGGCGGAACCTCACCAGCGGGGACTGCGGGTCCGACTCGAGCCAGTCGGCCAGGGCGGCGACCTTCGACTCCGCACCGCTCGTGTCGTTCGTGGGTCGCTGCGAGTCGGCGAAGACGTAGACCCGCCACCGGCCGTCGGCCTTCGCCTGATGGCCGAGGTGGACTGGGAAGGCGTCGCAGACGCGGTTGACCTGTGCCGACTTGAACCGTTTCCCGACCGGGAAGCCGGTCGCCAGTTCCTGCCCGGCGGCCGACGCGGTGATCATCGACTCGGTGTACTCGGTCATGAAGCCGGCGGGGAACTCGGCGGTTTTGACATAGAACTGTTCGAGGTAGGCCTTGTCCGGCAGCTCTTCCTGCGGGGTGGCCATCAGCGTCGACCATTCCTTGTCGAAGTCGATGAGGTTCTTGGCCGTCACCCGCCGCTCGAGCGAATACGTGCGCAGCAGCTCATCGGTCGACCGGCCGGTGACGACCTGGCCGAGCTTCCAGGCCAGGTTGAACCCGTCCTGCATCGACACGTTCATCCCCTGGCCGGCCTTCGCGGAGTGGGTGTGGCAGGCGTCGCCGGCGATGAACACGCGCGGGGTCGGCGAGTTCGGGTCGTCCTCGTCGGTGTCGTCGAAGGCGTTCGTGAGGCGGTGGCCGACCTCGTAGACGCTGTGCCAGCAGACGTCCCTGACGTCGATGGAGTAGGGGGTGAGGATCTCGTTGGCCTTCGCGATGATCTCCTCGACGCCCGTCTGGCGCACCGTGCGCGAGGCGTCGGCTGGAACCTCGCCGAGGTCGACGTACATTCGGAACAGGTGCCCGCCCTCGCGGGGGATGTGGAGGATGTTGCCGTGCTTCGAGGCGATCGCGCACTTCGTCCGGATGTCCGGGAAGTCGGTGTTCGCGAGCACATCCATCACACCCCAGGCATGATTGGCCTGATCGCCGAACATGCTCCGGCCGATCGACTTGCGCACCTGCGATCGGGCGCCGTCGCAGCCGACGACGTAACCGGCCCGGATGGTCCTCTCCTCACCGCTGCGCTCGCCCGACGTGTGCCGGACGGTGACCTGGACCGGGTGCTTCGGGTCAGCGGCGGTGGCCGGGTCCTCGACCTGGAGGTCGACGAACTCGATGCCGTAGTCGGGGGTGATCCGGCCGGGGGACTGGAGTGCGAACTGTGCGAAGTAGTCGAGCACGCGGGCCTGGTTGACGATGAGGTGGGGGAATTCGCTGATGCCGGTCTCGTCGTCCTTGGGGCGCCCGGTCCGGATGATGTGCTCGGGGTTCTCCTGGTCGGGGTTCCAGAATGCCATCTCCGTGATGTGGTAGCCCTCGCGGATGATCTCCTCGGCGAATCCGAACGCCTGGAACGTCTCCACGGAGCGCGCCTGGATGCCGTCGGCCTGGCCGATCTCGAGTCGGCCGGGCCGACGTTCGATGATGCGGGTGCTGACATCGGGGAACTGGGAGAGCTGTGCGGCGGCGATCATTCCCGCCGGCCCCGTGCCGACGATGAGCACGTCGACCTCGTCGGGCAGCTCGTCGGGGCGATCGATCCCATAGCCCTCGGCTGCCTGGATCCGCGGATCAGCGGAAACATAGCCGTGATGGTGAAAATGCATGTCGACCTCCGGTTCACGGGCACGTCATTGTGATGGTTCACATCGTACCAGTTCATATACGATTGCAGGCTTTGTTGCTGAATCAGGGCCGGAATCCGGTGAAACCGTCCGCGGGCTGTCTCTGTGAGGGCCATCTCGCTGCGGGTGCCCAGCCCTTCACCGCGGATCCTGCGTCTGTTTTGGTGATCTGGATTACTTGTCTCGTGGAACCGTATCATATACGATCGGGGAAGTTGAAGACTACTGAGAGGTGCGAGATCAATGCCGACTCCAGCTGGGATCCCGGTGTCGCCGGGAAAGATCATCGCCGTGCATGTGGCCTACGAATCGCGGGCTGCCCAGCGTGGCAGGCGCCCCGCACAGCCCTCCTATTTCCTCAAGGCGACCAGCTCACTGGCGGCGAGCGGTGACACGATCGAACGACCGGTCGGGACGTCGCTTCTCGCCTTCGAGGGCGAGATCGCCGTCGTCATCGGCACCCCTGCCCGATACGTCGGTCCGGACGAGGCCTGGAGCCGCGTCGCAGCGGTGACCGCCTCGAACGACTTCGGCCTCTACGACCTCAAGGCCCCCGACAAGGGTTCGAATATCCGCTCGAAGAGCCGCGACGGCTACACACCTGTGGGTCCCGAGCTCATCCCCGCCACCGAGGTGGACCCCACCGCACTGCGCCTGCGCACCTGGGTCAACGGCGAGGTCCGACAGGACGATGGCACGAGTGACGAGCAGCTGATCTTCCCTCTCACGCAGATCATCGCCGACCTCAGTCAGCACTTCACCCTCGAACCGGGCGACGTGATCCTCACCGGTACCCCCGCCGGGTCGAGCGTCGTCGGTCCTGGCGACACCGTCGAAGTCGAGGTCACCGCCACCTCGGCGAAGACGGGGGAGGCCCTGAGCACCGGGCGCCTGCGCACCGAGGTGGTCGACGGTCGCGGAGACTTCGACGAAGCGCTCGGCAGCGTCCCTGCCATCACCGAAGCACTCCAGGAGGACGCTTGGGGATCGCGGGAAGAGGCAGGGCTGCCCCCGGCGGAGGCGACCGGGTCAGGCCCGGCCACCGGTCCTGACCCGCTGAGTGAAGAGCTGCGGGAGAAGCTGCGCGCCGCCCCCACCGCGGGTCTCTCGGCCCAGCTGCGCGCCCGCGGTCTCAACAATGTCGCCATCGACGGGGTGAAATCGCTGGTGCCCGGCACCAAACTCGTCGGCACTGCTGCGACCCTGCGCTTCGTTCCCAACCGTGAGGACCTGTTCACGTCCCACGGCGGCGGCTACAACGCGCAGAAGCGCGCCTTCGACGCCCTCACAGCCGGCGAGGTCGTCGTCATCGAAGCTCGGGGTGAGCCCGGATCGGGCACCCTCGGCGACATCCTCGCCCTGCGGGCCAAGGCTCAGGGCGCGGCAGGCGTGGTCACCGATGGGGGAGTGCGAGACTCCGCCGAGGTGGCCGGCATCCTGCCGGTGTTCGCGACCGCCGCGCACCCGGCAGTCCTCGGTCGCAAGCACGTGCCGTGGGAGTCCGACGTGGCCGTGGCCTGTGGCAACGCCACGGTCCTGCCCGGCGACGTCATCGTCGGCGACGACGACGGGGTCATCGTCATCCCCCGCAGCCTCGTCGAGGAGGTCGTCGACGCTGCCCTGGCCAAGGAGGTCGAGGACGGCTGGGTCGCCGAACAGGTGGCCGCCGGCAATCCGATCGACGGACTCTTCCCGCCCAAGGGCGAATGGAAGTCGAAGTTCGAGGCCTGGAAGAGCACCCGATGACGACCCCGACCATGGACTCCGGGAGCGGTATGGGCACGGGCGGGCTCCTGAGCAAAGCCGAGCACGCCTACCGGTGGATCCGTGAGCGCATCGCCGACCACACCTACGAACCCGGGCACCGGCTCGTGCTCTCCCAGATCGCCGGTGAGCTCGACACCTCCGTGGTCCCGGTGCGCGAGGCGATCCGCCGGCTCGAAGCCGATGGGCTCGTGACCTTCGAACGCAATGTCGGGGCTCGGGTGGCGATGGTCGACAAGGACTCCTATGTCCAGTCGATGGAAGCCGTGGCGATCCTCGAGGGTGCCGCGACCGCGCAAGCCCTCGGCCATCTCACCGACGAGGACCTCGCCGAGGCGGAGGCGATCAACACCCGGATGCGTGAGCTCCTCGACGACTTCGATCCGGTCGAGTTCACCCGCCTCAACCACGACTTCCACGCCGCCCTGTTCGTCCGCTGCCCCAACGTTCGGCTGCGCACTCTCGTCGCACTGGAATGGGACCGGCTCGCGCACCTGCGCGACTCGACGTTCTCCTTCGTCCCCGAGCGAGCCCGGGAATCCGTCGACGAGCACTCGCGGATCGTCGGTCTGATCCGGGCGGCCGCCTCGGCGGAAGAGGTCGAACGGGTCGTCCGCGCACACCGGGCGGCGACCCTCCACAGCTACCAGCAGGCGGAGACCCGCCCCACGGTCACGCCCGCGAACACAGCCACCGAAGAGTGAACACAGCCACCGAAGAGTAAGGACACGTCATGACCGACACCACCACGGCTCCGACCGGTCTGCCGGAGAAGATCCGGCACTACATCGACGGCGAATTCGTCGACTCCCTCGACGGCGAGGAATTCGACGTCATCAACCCGGTGACCAACGACCCCTACATCCGGGCCGCTTCCGGGAAGAAGGCCGACGTCGACCGCGCGGTCGCCTCGGCGAAGCGGGCCTTCGCCGAGGGTCCATGGCCGACGATGCTCCCCCGCGAACGCGCCCGGGTGCTGGGCAGGATCGCCGACATCGTCGAAACCCGCGAGCAGACCCTGGCGGAGATGGAGTCCTTCGACTCAGGTCTGCCGATCACCCAGGCGCTCGGCCAGGCTCGGCGAGCCGCGGAGAACTTCCGGTTCTTCGCCGACCTCATCGTCGCGCAGATCGACGAGGCCTACAAGGTGCCGGGCCGCCAGGCCAACTACGTCAACCGGAAGCCGATCGGCGTCGCCGGCCTGATCACTCCCTGGAACACCCCGTTCATGCTCGAGTCGTGGAAGCTCGCCCCGGCGATCGCCACGGGCAATACCGTGGTGCTCAAGCCTGCCGAGTTCACTCCGCTCTCGGCCTCGCTGTGGCCGGGGATCTTCGAGGAGGCCGGTCTGCCCCAGGGCGTGTTCAACATGGTCAACGGTTTCGGGGAGGAGGGGTTCGCCGGCGACTCCCTCGTCAAGCACCCCGAGGTGCCGCTCATCTCCTTCACGGGGGAGTCGAGCACCGGCCAGCTCATCTTCGCCAATGCCGCCCCCTGGCTCAAGGGCCTGTCGATGGAGCTCGGCGGGAAGTCTCCGGCCGTCGTCTTCGCCGACGCGGACCTCGACGCCGCGATCAACGCGACGGTCTTCGGGGTCTTCTCCCTCAACGGGGAACGCTGCACGGCCGGTTCGCGCATCCTCGTCGAGGAGTCGGTCTACGACGAGTTCGTCGAGCGCTACGCCGCCCAGGCGAAGCGGGTGAAGGTGGGCCTGCCTTCGGACCCCACCACCGAGGTGGCCGCCCTCGTCCACCCCGAGCACTATGAGAAGGTGATGTCCTACATCGAGATCGGCAAGCAGGAAGCGCGCCTAGTCGCCGGGGGCGGACGTGCCGAGGGCTTCGAGACCGGCAACTTCGTGCAGCCGACCGTCTTCGCCGACGTCATGCCCGACGCCCGCATCTTCCAGGAGGAGATCTTCGGACCCGTCGTCGCCATCACCCCGTTCAAGTCGGATGCCGAAGCGCTCGAGCTCGCCAACAACACGAGGTACGGACTGGCCGCCTACATCTGGACCTCCGACCTCAAGCGGGCGCACAACTTCTCGCAGGCAGTGGAAGCGGGAATGGTGTGGCTGAACTCGAACAACGTCCGCGACCTGCGGACCCCGTTCGGCGGCGTCAAGGCTTCGGGCCTCGGACACGAGGGGGGATACCGGTCGATCGATTTCTACACGGAAGCACAGGCGGTGCACATCAACCTCGGCGAGGTCCACAATCCCGTGTTCGGCAAGCAGTGAGCCAGACCTTTCGCTCATTCGTGATTCAGGCAAGGACGCTGAAATGACCAATCGCAATGACATGACCCTGACCTCGGCGGGCTATTACGTCAGCCAGGAGGCACCGATCGTCACGGACAACCCGGTGCCCACACCCCGGACCGCTCCGCCGGACGTCCTCCGCTGCGCCTACATGGAACTCGTCGTCACCGACCTCGCCGCCTCGCGTGAGTTCTACGTCGATGTGCTCGGGCTCTATGTGACCGAGGAGGACGAGTCGAGCATCTACCTGAGGTCCACCGAGGAGTTCATCCACCACAACCTCGTGCTGCGCAAGGGGGAGACCGCGGCGGTGGCCGCCTTCTCCTATCGCGTGCGCGCGCCGGAGGACCTCGACCGGGCGGTCGAGTTCTACACCGAACTCGGCTGCGACGTCCGCCGGAACCCGGATGGCTTCGTCAGGGGCGTCGGGGATTCCGTGCGGGTGGTCGATCCGCTCGGCTTTCCCTACGAGTTCTTCCACTTCTCCGATCACGTCGAGCGGATGTCCTGGCGCTATGACCTGCACATCCCCGGTGAGCTCGTCCGGCTCGACCACTTCAACCAGGTCACCCCGGATGTGCCGCGGGCGGTCAAGTACATGCAGGATCTGGGCTTCCGGGTCACCGAGGATATCCAGGACGCCGAGGGCACGGTCTACGCGGCCTGGATGCGCCGCAAGCCCACCGTCCACGACACGGCGATGACCGGCGGTGACGGACCGCGGATGCATCACGTCTGCTTCGCCACCCACGAGAAGCACAACATCCTCGCGATCTGCGACAAGCTGGGTTCCCTGCGCCGCTCGGACGCCATCGAACGCGGGCCCGGCCGGCACGGCGTGTCCAACGCCTTCTACCTCTACCTGCGCGACCCCGATGGGCACCGCGTCGAGGTCTACACCCAGGACTACTACACGGGTGACCCCGACAACCCGGTGATCACCTGGGACGTTCACGACAACCAGCGACGTGACTGGTGGGGCAACCCGGTCGTGCCCTCCTGGTACACCGACGCCTCACTGGTGCTCGACCTCGACGGCAATCCGCAGTCCGTGCGGGCCCGGACGGACAGCTCCGAGATGGCGGTGACCATCGGCGCCGACGGATTCTCCTACACCCGCAGGGAAGATGCTGACGCGTCGACCGAGGGCGGCGCGTCCGACGAGTTCAAACTCGGCAATCAGCTCTGAGAGGACCTTCCATGCTCGATGAAGCAACGATCGCCGGCATCGCCGACGACCTCGCCGAGGCCGAGGCCAACCGCACGAAGATCGGCCGGCTGACGGCGAAGTACCCCGAGATGACCGTTGAGGACTCCTACGCCGTGCAGAACGAATGGCGCCGGCGCGGGGAGGCCGCAGGTCGCAGGCTCTACGGTCACAAGATCGGACTGACTTCGAAGCCGATGCAACAGGCCACCGGAATCACGGAGCCCGATTACGGGGCGATCTTCGCCGACCAGGTCTATGAGACCGGAGCGGTCATCGACCATGCCCAGTATTCGGGGGTGCGGGTGGAGGTCGAACTCGCCTTCGTCCTCAGGGACGAACTGCGAGGACCCGATGTCAGCCTCTTCGACGTCCTCCGCGCCACCGAGTACGTCGTGCCCGCCCTCGAAGTGCTCTCCTCACGGATCGAGATGGAGGGGCGGACGATCGTCGACACCATCTCGGACAATGCGGCGCTGGGGGCAATGGTCCTCGGCGGGCGCCCGGTCTCCGTCGACGCCGTCGACCTGCGCTGGATCAGTGCTCTCCTCTACCGCAATGAGACGATCGAGGACTCCGGAGTCGCTGCCGCGGTGCTCGACCACCCGGCCCGGGGAATCGCCTGGCTGGCCAACAAACTGGCCGAGCACGGTGATGTGCTGCAAGCTGGGGAGACGGTGCTGGCCGGATCGTTCACCCGTCCGATGTGGGTGCACCCCGGTGACACCGTCCATGCCGACTACGGAGAACTGGGAGTCATCACATGCCGTTTCGAGTAGAGCTGCCGCAGACCTTCACCGAGCGCGTGCGGGAACTGGGAGCGGGGGAGTACCTGGCCGGAATGTGGGTGTGCTCGGCATCGCCGACTGCTGCTGAGATCGCGGCGGCCTCGGGGATGCAGTGGGTCCTCATCGACGCCGAGCATTCGCCCATCAACCTCGACGTCACCACCCGACTCCTCCAGGCGATGAACGGCTACCCCGCCACCCCGGTGGTCCGGGTGCCTGCCAACGATCGGGTGCTCATCAAGCAGTTCCTCGACCTCGGGGCCCAGAACGTGCTCGTGCCGATGGTGGATACGAAGGAGGACGCCGAGGAAGCGGCGCGCTCCGTGTTCTATCCTCCTCGCGGAGTCCGCGGGGTCGGTTCGGCCCTGGCCCGGGCGTCCCGCTGGAATGCCGTGCCGGGCTACCTCGACCGCGCGGACGCTCTCGTGTCCCTGACGGTGCAGATCGAATCCGCGACCGCGGTCGAGAACGCCGCCGAGATCGCCGCCGTCGATGGGGTCGACGCCGTGTTCGTCGGTCCCTCGGACCTGGCGGCCTCGATGGGACTGCTCGGCCAGCAGACCCATCAGGACGTCACCGAGGCGGTGCTCCACACGTTCGAGGTCGTCAAGGCGGCTGGGAAGCTGGTCGGCGTCAACGCGTTCGATCCGGCACAGGCCCGCAGGTACCTCGATGCCGGAGCCTCGTTCGTCCTCGTCGGTTCGGACGTCGGACTGATGATGAACGGCGCGCGCGCCTGGGCCGACACCTGGGTGAGGGACGCGGAGTCCGATTGAACTGAACTCTTTCTCCAGCCCTGTTGTGTGTGCTGAGACGGTGGGGAAGGACAACGCCTGCGAAGGGACAGCACCTGCGAAGGGACAGCACCGAGGATCACCTCGGTGCTGTCCCTTCGCTTCAATCATGATCTTCATCGGCTGATGCCGACTCAGTTCATCGGCCGGTGCGGCCTCAGGTCATCGGCTGCGGCTGCTCTCGTCAGTCCGTGGAATCCCGACGACCGGAGACCAGGAGCGCTGTCACTCCGAGCCCGATGAGGAGCAATCCGGCTCCGACGAGGGCTGCGTTGCCGGGAGCTCCGGTGCGTGGCAGCTGATCGGGCGCACGCGGTGCCTGTGGCTGATCCGCCACCGGTTCGACCGGAGGCTCGGCTGCCGGCGGTTCGGCTGCCGAAGGTTCCGGGGCGGGTGGTGGCGGTTCGGCAGTTGGGGCCGGTGGCTGCCCATCAGGTGCCGGGGGCTCCCCGGCCGGTGATTCGTCAGCAGGTGGCGGCGTGTCGCCTGGCGGGGGCGGTTGGGTGGCGGGCGCCGAGGGTTCGTCAGTCGGCGCGGGCGGTTCCTCCACGGGCGTGGGCGGTTCCTCCACGGGCGTGGGCGGTTCCGGTTCCGGAGCGGCCCGGTGTACCGTTTCAGCCGGGATGCCCCAGTCGCTCGTCCATGACTTGTGGGCGTCGTCGCCGTTGACGGTGACGACGAAGGTCACCCATCCCACTGGCGCGGTGATGGCGGAGGTGCGCAGCGAGGCCTTGCCGTCCTGGTCTGCAGTGATCCTGAAGTCCTGGGAGTCGATCTTCTCCCCGCCGACTTTCGACGACTGCTTCGGCTGCTCAGCGGAGTGATACGCCGTGACGGTGGCCGAGACTGCGGAACCCGGTCGCATCCCTCGGATGTCCACCTCGTCGTGTGCCTGCGTTCCCGTCAGGACCGCGGTGGTGTCGGCGGTCGGTGTCCAGGGCACGAATCCGGTTTCGCGGGGCTGACCGTGGATTCCCTTCCACTCCCTGGTCTTCGCGTCTGCGGCGATGGTCTCGGTGAAGTAGAGCCATCCCCTGAAATCGTCGGGGATTTCGATGGCCGCGGATCGGTGCGTGCCGTTGCCGACGGATTTCGACGTCACGGTGCCGATCACCTCGGCGTCGTCGTTCTTCTTGCCGGGCTCGGGCTTCGACGCGGTGCGCCACAACTCGTGCACGACGGTGACCGTGTGGTCACCGACCAGGCCGGAGACCGTGAACTCATCAGTGACCGACTCGCCCGGGGTGGGGGTCTGGTCGGAGATCTCGGTCGTCACGGTTGGTGCTGATGTGACGTCGATGGCCGCGCGGGCGGAGACTTCGGTCGGCTTGTCGGCAGTGATGACACGTTGCACTCGCGCCTTCGTCGGTTCGAAGAGCAGGACGGTCTCAGGGGCGACCTGCGCGGTCCCCGTCACCGAGACCTTCCCCGGGCCTGTGACGGTGTATGTCTCGACCTCAGCTTTGCTGCTGGTGGTGAGAGTGGCAGGGGTGTCCTCGAGGCCTTCGACCTTCAGGTGGATCGGGATGTCGGGGACCAGATGTCCGCTTGCGCTGACCAGCGACACCGAGAGTTCGACCTGGTCGCTGTCCGGCAGAGTCGGCTTCCTCTCACCGTCGCTTTTCGCGTGCGGCTCGAGCACCGGCATGCCCGGGGTCGTCTGCAGGCCCACCTTGAGCCGATACGGGCCGGCGAAGCGTGCGGCGTCGGCGGTGATCGCCGCGAACTGCTTCGCGCTGCCCTTGAACTTCTTGCCGAGCTCTTTCGGTTCCTGCGGCGGCACCGTGTGGTCATGGGGGATCGCAGTATCGAGCCTCGCCATCGCGCTCAGTGCTGCGTGGACGTTCTTGGACTTCGCCGCGGAGTGCTGATGCAGCGCCCATGCGGTCCGCGGGGACGTGATCTTCTTCGGGGTGGATCCCTTGAAGTACTCGGGCAGCGGCGACTGCTTGCCTGCGTCGATGCAGTAGGCGTTCGCTCCTTTGAAGGTTCGGTAGGCGCCGTACCAGGTCTTTCCCTCCCTGGCGTGATGCCAGATGCCGGGACCGTAGGCATCGGCATGAGCGAGCATCGGCACTTCGCCGATCCTTGCCGTTCGGGAGGCGGAGTCGGAGCCTTGATCTCGTGAAGAACCGGCGGCCAGCGTTGGTCCCGACCCGAAGGTCAGCGACAGCACGAGAAGGAGGAGGAGCGTGTGGAAGGTGAGTCGTATTCGTGTGGTCATGACCCGATTCCACGCGAGGCGAGGCACCGTGGCCAGAGCGGAGATCGGGCCTGTGAATTCACCCGACGCACTCCACAGGCAGATGAGCATGAGTCGCCACGGAAACGGCTCGACCTGTGGACGAGGAGTCACGACGATTCCGGGTGGATTCGGAGGTCAGCGGCCCACACGGTTGCCTCTCGCGGGCTGGTGCCACCATTCTGGCGGGCATCCGCGCCGAATCGGACCTGCCGAGGCGCATCTGTCCACAGGAGACCGGGCTCAAGTGGATATTCGAAAGTGCTGGACTGTTGCTGTACAGCCACAGCATTCTCTGCTCGGTGTCAGTTGGCGACCGTAGACTTGACCGTGCGCTGTACTCTCCACGAAGAAGGACCATCCATGACGAAACAAGTGGGCCCGATCGATGGCCCCGGCTCGCCTCAGGGTTCTCCGGCGGGGTCCCCTGACCTGAAATCGCAGTTTCAGCGTGCCGAGCCGCCCCGGTTCATCGAGGGACACACCGATCAGGGGAGTCCGCAGAGCCACCCACCGCAGCCACCTCCGCCGTACACTCGGCAGCCCCAGCCGCAGGTGAGCCAGCAGCCGCAGTCGGGGCCGCAGCCGGGAAGGCCGCCGATGCAACAGCCGCCGATGCAACAGCCTCGCATGCAGCCCGGCCCGCAGCCTGGCCCGCGGCCGCGGCCGGGACCCCCGCCGCAGCCCGACCACGAGCGGTTCCGTCCTCGGCCCACAACCCAGTCGCAGGCACCAGCCCAGACCGGGTCGAACCAGGGACCAGGACGGCAGCGCAACCAGCACGGGCAGCAGCCAGTCCCCGGCGGACAGCAGCCGGCGCCCAGTGGTCCGCCGCAGCCGGGCTCGCAGCACCACCTCGGCGGGCCCGGACAAAGCCGGGCCGGATTCCCCGGTGGCCCGACGCCGAGCCATCCTGGCATTCCCGGACCTGGCCAGGCCGGATTCACCCACGCCGGCGCGCCTGAGCCTGCGCATCCCGGGCAAGAGCAACCAGGCATGGGGCATCCGGGGCAAGGGCAGCCCGGCATGCAGGGAACGGCCCACCCCGGGCCGGCCCGCCCCGGGACGGCGCACCCCGGCATGCCGGGACCGGGGCATCCCGGTCCCGGGGGGCCAGGCCTCCCACCACGGATCTACGAACAGGCCCGATTCGCCCCCACTGTCACGCAGGAGATGCGAGTGCGAGCTGCGGTGCAGGCGCCTCAGCGATTGGTCAGCGAGACCCCATGGACAGGGGCCGTGCGGCAGTCCCAGCCGGCAGAGGAACCGGGATCGACCGGCAACGTCGTCCGGCTCGTCGTCGCGATCCTCGCCATTCTCGGCCTCACCGCCGGCCTGCTGCTCCTGGCCCTCATCGGCGGGCTCAGCTTCGGAATGCGGCTCTTCGCCCTCATCGGGCTATCAGCGATTCCGCTCACCGGGATCATCCTCTACGTCCTGTGGCTCGACCGCTGGAAGCCGCAGCCCAAGATCATTCTGGCTCTGTGCCTCCTGTGGGGAGGGGTCGCCTCCGTCATCCTCACTCTGTTCGTGTCGCTTATCGGTGAGGTCGCGCTCTACTTCGCGGGAGTCGGAGCCGTTCCCGACGTGTTCGGGGCAGTCGTCCAGGCCCCCATCGTCGAGGAGACGACCAAGACGTGTCTGCTCGTCGTCATCGTCCTCGCCGCCCGCCGCTACTTTGAAGGACCGCTCGATGGACTCGTCTACGGTGCCCTCATCGGCGCCGGTTTCGCATTCACCGAGAACGTCCTCTACTTGGGCAGTGCGTGGAACGAGAGCACGGCCGGACTGTGGACCACCTTCGTCCTCCGGTGCCTGTGCTCCCCGCTCCTCCACACTCTCTTCTCCACCTGCGCGGGAGTGACGATCGGATTCGCCGCGCGCAAATGGCCATGGTGGGGGACGATCCTCATGTGGCTGCCCGGACTGTTCGTCGGAATCTGCCTCCACGCCCTCTGGAACGGAACGATGACGGGGCTGGGGGCGATCAGTCCGATCGCCTCGATCATCGGACTGATCGTGCTCAGCTTCATCCTCACCGTCTGCTGGGTGGTGCTGGGGCTGCTCCTGCGCCGCAGCGAACGACTCCACACCCTGAACATGCTCGGTGACTACGCCAACACGGGCTGGCTCTCCCACGCCGAGGTCGACATGCTCGGAACGTGGAAGGGCCGCAGGTTCGGCAGGCGCTGGGCGGCGTCCTTCCCGGGCGGCAACGAGGCGATGCGCACCATGATCCGGACCTCTGCCCGGCTCTCGACCACGCGGATGCGACTGCTGGCCGGAATCGGAGGGGAGAAGGAGCGCGCCATCGAGAGCTTCCAGCTCAAGGAGTTCGCCGCGGCGCGGGACCGGCTCCTGGCAGCGTCGGGAAGCGCGGCGAGGCAGCCCCAGTGACCGTCGTCGACATCGTCATCATAGTCCTGGGGGTGGCCGCGCTGTTCGCCGGCTACCGTCAGGGCTTCATCACGGGTCTCGGCACCGTCGTCGGACTCGTCGTCGGGTGGGTCGCCGGCCGGCTGCTGGTGCCCCTCGTCGAGCATCTCAGCCGCGGCACCCAGGCGATGGAGAATCCCGGAGTCGTCATGCTCCTCGCCTCGATGCCGCTGGTGCTCAGCGTCCTGTTCGCCTTCGCCGGCAGCGGCGCCGGCCACCGGATCAAGGAGTCGATGGACTCCGAGCTGGGACAGGGCATCGACTCCATCGGCGGCACCGTCACCGCCGGAGTCGTGTACATCCTCGTCGTCTGGTTGGCGGCCGGATACATCCGCACGACCCCGTTGGTCGAGCCCAACCGCTGGGTTGCCGATTCTTCGGCGATCGCCGCCCTTGACCGCACGATCCCGTATTCGTCCCAGCAGGCGCTGGGTGACATCTCGTCGACGTTGAAGGCCACCGGCTTCCCGCAGGTGTTCTCCGGCCAGACCGAGCAGATCCGCGGCGTCGGCGAACCCGACCGGGACATGGTCGAGGTCGGTCGGCAGGCCGAGGAATCGGTCGTCAAGGTCACCACCACTGCGACCACCTGCCCGACGGGCTCCGAGGGCACCGGTTTCGTGTTCCGCGACGGCTATGTCGCCACCAACGCCCATGTCGTCGCAGGATCCAGGGAGCTGGCCGTACAGGTCGAGGGACGGGGCAGGCCCTACTCCGCCGAGGTGGTGGAGTTCGATCCTGATGCCGACGTCGCCGTGCTCCGGGTCGAGGACCTCGACGCCCCGGCGTTGGACTTCGGAAGTCCTCTGACCACCGGCGATGACTCGGTCGTCGTCGGATTCCCGGAGAACGGACCGTACACGATCTCTCCCTCCCGCATCCGCGAGAAGATCAATGCCCGCGGTCTCGACATCTACTCGTCATCGTCCGTCGTGCGTGAAGTCTATGCACTGCGCGGGATCGTGCGGGAAGGCAATTCCGGGGGCCCCCTCATCGACGCCGACGGAAATGTCGTCGGGATGGTCTTCGCGCGCTCGGCCACGGACGAGGAGACCGGCTATGCGCTGACCCGCGCGGAGATCGACGACGAGCTCGACGCCGGTGTGGGCAGTGATTCGGCCGTGCCGACAGGGGCCTGCTCGAAATAGTCCCGACGGCGAGAAAGGAACTGCGCCAGAAGCGGGCGCTGTGACTATTCCAGGTTGAGGCCGGCGACCACAGCGCGGTGATCGCTCGTGCCGCGTCCGAGCACCTCGTCGGAAGTGGCGTCGAAGCCGCGGTAGAGGATGTGATCGAGCCGGGTCACCGGAAAGACGCCGGGCCAGGTGAATCCGAAGCCGCCGCGCGCCTCAGTGCGGGTGTCCTTGAGCGGTGGCACGAGAGTCGAGAACTTCCGGTCGCTCGAGGCGGTGTTGAGGTCGCCGGCGACGATGACGTGCTCGGCCGGGTCAGCGCTCACCGTCGTCGCCAGGCGGCGCATGGCGGCATTGCGCATCGCCTCGTGGCCGGGTCGCACCGAGGGCATGTGCACGGCGTAGAACCGGATGTCACCGTGGTCGGTCGAGATCGTCGAAGCGAAGGCCCGCGGCCACTGCAGCCCGAGATCGACCTCCTCGGGTTTGGAGATCGGCCACTTCGACCACACGCCGATCGTGTCGACGACCCGGGAATGGGGGAACGCGGAATCGAGCTCCTCATGGATGATCTTGCCCGACAGGGACTCGAGCTCCTGGATGGTGAGGATGTCGGGATCGGCCTCGATGATGTTGCGAGCCGTCGCCGTCGGCTGGGGCAGGCGAGCTCCCACATTCTGTGTGGCGACAGTGAGATCCGATGACTTGTCGTCCCCGCCCGGGAGCAGGGGAGGGCCGAACATCCCGGCCCACACCACTGCAGGCACCAGGAATCCGACTGCGCTCAGGGCGGAGAACCGGATCAGGGCCATGAGCAGCACGAGGGCGAGGAACACACCGGTCCAGGGCAGCAGGCTCTCGACGACCAGGGCGATGCCCGCACGCGTGGGCAACAGGTGGTGGAGCAGGAGGAAAGCCGCATAGAGCAGGCCGAAGATCAGCGCAGTGATGCCCTTGGCGGGGTTGCGCGGTCGGCTGGATCGAACATCAGTCTGGTTCATCGCTTATGCATCTTAACCGCGGAGTCTGTCCCCATCCTGGATGCGCACTGAGGCGCACGCCACTCGGGGACGACACTCAGCTGCGGCGCCGATGCGAGTCAGCGATGTGCGGTGGCGCTCCAGACGGTGACATCCGGGTGGGTGTCGTAGCGATACCCGGCCCCGCGCATCGTGCGGATGACGGAGGCGTATTCGCCCAGGCGCCTGCGCAGGCGCCGGATGTGGACGTCGACGGTCCGCTCATCGGGGGCGTCTCCGCCCGACCAGACGGCGTCGATGAGGGCTTCGCGGGGAAGGGTGGTGTCGGCATGGGAGACCAGGGTGGCCAGGAGGTCGAACTCCTTGGTCGTGACATCGACGAGTTCACCGTCGATGCGGACCTCACGTCGGGGAATGTCGATGCGCAGCCGTTCGGTGGGACTGCTCAGGAAGCTCTCCTTCAACCGGGAGCCGAACCCGCCGGCCGGAGCCGCAGGTGCGGCCGGCTCCGAGGTCTCACGCAGAGCAGGCGGGTGGATCCGGTTCGGGATGCGAGAGCGGACGGGTCCGTGTGTTCCCGCAGGCGAGCCGGTGGCGGCAGGCGAGCCGGAGGCCACGGCGCGCACGGCGTCGATGTCGCTGCCGCGTCCTTCGGGGGCCAGGGCGATGACGGCCTGGGTCTCGGCCTGGGAGGCGAGTTCCTTGGCATAGGCCTGGAGCTCGCCGGCGATGGCGGAGAGGTTGGTGCCGTCGGCGGCGGCCTTCGACTCATCGAGGCCGATGTAGACGATGATTCCCCGCGCGGCCTTCGGTGAGGGCACGACTCCGGCGGGACCATAGGTGTGAGGTGCGTTGGTGGTGTCCACGGCGCTCAACCGCGCTCCTGCGCGACGGGTGGCGACTGCACTGCGGGGGTGGACGTACGCTGATTCCGACATCTCTGTCCTTTGCTTCGACTGTATGAGTCCGCTGCGACGTAGGGGTGTACTCGTTCGATGCCGACCAGCGGAGAGACGATCACCGGCAGCGAACGCAGGGCATACACATGTATGCCGAACGCATTCGGGCCGAGTGAGTCGAGTAAGTCATGACTTCATTATTTGTCACAAAACCGAGGCCGTGCAAAGGATCACGTCGTTTTGAGACGAATGTGACGAACTATGACGAGATGTCGGGGGCGCCTGCGCTGAGATGGTCGGCGCCCCTGAGGGGAGTCAGTCGACGATCCCGTACATCCGATCGCCGGCATCGCCGAGGCCCGGGACGATGTAGCCCTTCTCGTTGAGCCTCTCGTCGAGCGCCGCCGTGTAGATCTCGACATTCGCGGATTCCGCGTAGTCCTCTTCAATCCGACGCACGCCTTCGGGTGCGCTGACCAGGCAGACGGCTGTGACGTCGCGGGCGCCTCGGGCGAGGAGGAAATCGATGGCCATCGCCAGCGTCCCGCCGGTCGCGAGCATCGGGTCGACGACGAAGACCTGCCGGCCGCTGAGGTCATCGGGCAGTCGATCGGCGTAGGCGGACGGTTCGAACGTCTCTTCGTCACGGACCATGCCGAGGAAGCCCACCTCGGCGGTGGGAAGGATGCGCAGCATCCCGTCGAGCATCCCGAGTCCGGCGCGCAGGATCGGGACGACGACAGGTCGGGGAGCGGCCAGGCGCGTGCCGGTGAACGTCGCCACCGGGGTCGTGACCTCCCGGTCCTCGACGGACACGGAGCGAGTCGCCTCATATGCGAGAAGCATCACCAGCTCCTCGGTGAGCTGGCGGAACCGGGCGGAGTCCGTGGACTCATCGCGCAGCACGCTGAGCTTGTGGGAGATGAGCGGGTGGTCGGCTACATGAAGGCGCATAGAGAAAATGGTACGGGCAAGAGCCCGCTCCGGCACGCCGCGCAGGAAATCGGTCCATTCCCGCGTCGTGCTGTGGTGCACGGGCGGTCGAGCAGTCACAATGGAGGCATGTCCTACTTCACTGAGATCCTTGCAGAATCAAGCGAGGGATACCGTCCCCTCGATGTCGATGTCCGGGATGCCGCGGACCTCGACGGGCTCGTCGACATGATGCGGTCCGCCGGCTCGGCGGACGCGGAGGCGGTTGCCGTCATCGAGCACGAGGACGAATGGTTCGGCCTGGTCAGACTGTGCGCCGACAACGAGGTCAAGGTGTTCCTGTCCGATCTCAGGGCCGTCGAGCTCAGCCCCTTCGCCGAGATCTTCACCGACTATCTCGACTCCCGTCCGGACGCCTACGAGCCCGACGAGGATCTCGTGCCCGACGTCGACGGCGTCGACGAGGAGGAAGCGGAGGAAGAGGACGACGAGGTCGAGATGCTCGAATTCGATCCCGACGCCGAATGGGGCGGCGACGCCGACATCTACGCCGACCGGGGAGTCACCGCCGTCGACCTCATCGAGCAGGTGGAGAAGTACCCGTCGGACCCGGCCCGCGTCGTCGCACACGTGGGGGAGACCGTCGGCTTCGCCGACCAGCTCGAGGCCGCGCGCTGAACCAGTCGTCCGACCGGACGGCGGTTCCGGACTTCGCAACCGGTGCGCTGAGTCAGTCGTCCGAGCCTGCACGTTTCGAGGACTGGATGGGCCTCGCCCTCGCCGAGGCGGAGCTCGCGGCGGCTCACGATGACGTTCCCGTCGGGGCCGTCGTCGTCGACGCACGTGGAGAGGTGATCGCGCGCGCTCACAATCGACGTGAAGTCGATCAGGATCCGCTCGGTCACGCCGAGCTCCTCGCTCTGCGTGCGGCCGCAGAGGTGACCGGCCGGTGGCGCCTCGACGGCTGCGCCCTCATCGTCACCCTCGAGCCGTGTGCGATGTGCGCGGGTGCGCTCGTCTCCTCCCGCATCGACCGAATCGTCTACGGGGCCTTCGACGACAAGGCCGGGGCTGCCGGATCGATCTGGGACCTGCCCCGGGATCGGGCCTCTCTGCACAATCCGCAGGTGACTTCGCGGGTCCGCGCAGAGGAATGTCGGCGGGTGCTGAGGAGCTTCTTCGCCGCCAAGCGCGCTTGAGCGCACCGAGGTGCTGCGGTCCGGAAGCGTAGTAGAGGGCCGCATTCCGCCAGTGGTCCAAGTCACGGGATCCGGATTTGGCGGCGGGTGGGCAGAACTGTAAAGTTGTCCGCGGTGGCGTGTCCGAGCGGCCGAAGGTGCAACACTCGAAATGTTGTGTACGGTAACCCCGTACCGTGGGTTCAAATCCCACCGCCACCGCCATTGTGATGTGTCGCGACATCGTTCACTCGATGTCGCGGCACATTTCTCATTTCCCGCCGGGATGTCTCACGACATTGTTCATCGAATTGATGCCATGTCTCGCGACATCGTTCACCGTATGTGTCAC
>NZ_JAPSIB010000010.1:33584-134384 GCF_031179145.1 Brevibacterium sp. | reverse complement strand
GGCCCACCTGGACCGGGCCTGGGCCCGGCACCCACAACGATTCCGGCACCGTCCCATCGCTGCCCGAGTCGAACCCACTGGCATCAATATCCCGAAAGTGTCTCAAACAAGTTGACAACTTCCGTGCCTGCCATGTGTTCACGAACCTCCGAGCTGCCTAAGCGTAGCCGAACGGAACACCCCACGCCCAGGGCGATCCAGACCAGCGCACCACGTGGTCCGGATCGCCCTGGGCACCTTTACCACTGAGCCGCTGAGAAAGGAGGAGTCTGCTATGACATTGAACCCAGATGACGAATCGACCCCCACGTCCGTCCCCGATACGACGCTCCAGCCTGTGAATAACCCAAGGTCAGAGGCACAGAACGGGCTGGACTCTTCAGGGCATTCAAGCGTCAATGGACACATGGATACCTCTGCCACCAGTCCGCTCACTGCCCCTCCCCCGGTCGCCATCGCCGATCCGCTGGCCGCGTTCACCCAGTCGTTCACTCTCAAACGCGCTGTCTCATACCTACGCGTCTCAACTCGGGAGCAAGCCCACCGTGGCGGTCGGGAGGAAGGCTTCTCTATCCCGGCTCAGCGCGAGGCCAACAAGCAGAAGGCTGGAGCCCTCGGCGCAAAGGTCGTCAAGGAATTCGTCGAACCCGGGGCTTCGGGAACTTCGCTAAATCGGCCCGGACTCAAAGAGATGCTGCGCTACCTTGAGCAGGAGCACGCGAGAATCGACTACATCATCGTGCACAAGCTCGACCGGCTCGCACGCAACCGCTTCGACGATGCCGACCTCGGTCGGAAGTTCGCCGAGTGGAACATCCGTCTCATCTCGACGAGCGAGAACATTGACCAGACACCAGGCGGCATCTTGCTTCACGGCATCATGTCCTCGATCGCGGAGTTCTACTCGAATAACCTCTCGAACGAGGTCAAGAAGGGCATGACCGAAAAGGTGCGCTCCGGCGGCACCCACGGGAGAGCTCCAATCGGCTATTTGAACACTCGCGAGATCATCAACGGACGGGAGAACCGCACTGTTGTCGTAGATGAGAAACGTGCACCGCTCGTCCGATGGGCGTTTGAGGAGTATGCAACTGGTAATTGGAGTGTCCGGAGACTCACTAACAGCTTGGTCTCGCGGGGACTGACGACTGTCCCTTCGCCGCAAAAGTCCGCAGAACCGATTGGCCGTCGCAGCGTAGAACTCATGCTCAAGAACCCCTATTACACAGGTATGGTGCGTTTTAAGGGGGCTCTATACCCCGGTAGCCATGAGGCG
The DNA here is from genome assembly GCF_031179145.1 of Brevibacterium sp. Taxonomy (GTDB): domain Bacteria; phylum Actinomycetota; class Actinomycetes; order Actinomycetales; family Brevibacteriaceae; genus Brevibacterium. The sequence goes on along the minus strand of NZ_JAPSIB010000010.1, from coordinate 133,108 downwards.
CTGGTCGACAGGAAGCTCTTCGAGACTGTGCAGGCCGTTCTCGCAGGGAAGGCCAACGGCGAACGCACTCGCACTCATGAACATCACCTCAAATCCACACTGTACTGCGGTCACTGTGACTCACGGATGATGATCACGAATGCCAAGTCATCCAGAGGCGAGATTTACCCCTACTATGTGTGCCTTGGAAGACATTCGAAACGGACCCCCTGCACATTGAAGTCGGTTCTCATTGACGCCGTCGAAGAGCAGATGTCCGGTCTATACAAACGGCTGGCTCTGGGCCATCAACTGAGGGGGCAAATGGAACGGCTGTTGCGCGAAGGTCTACGACTCTTGCGCAAGGACGACCGCGAAGCACGCGACCAACTCTGTGCTACACGAGATGAGATCGAGAGGAAACAGCGCAAGCTTCTCGAAGCGCACTACAACGATGCCATCAGTATCGACATGCTGCGCGAAGAACAAAAGTCACTCGGTGCCCAGCTGATCGCGGTACAACGCGATCTGGAGCGCTTCGAGGCAGACGACGCCGACTCGGAACGCGTGCTATCCCAGGCACTGGACTTTGCCGAGTACTGCTTCTCCATGTACACACAGGCTCCAGACCACATCAAGCGAATGTTCAATCAGGTATTTTTCGAGAAAGTACTCGTCATCCAGGATGGTCACGAACACAGAGTCGAGCCGGTATTCAATGCACCGTTCGATGTGATCTTTGATCCATTGTCGGCATCATTGGCAACGAAGGCATCATCGTCCACCAACGCGTCCTCGGCGAGCTCAGAGCAATCAGTAAAACAGCCCGTCGAAGCCGACGGGCTGTACTTGGACGTTCTTGATCAAGCGGCGCTTACTCAGGTCGAATGTTTGAGTAAGAGCGCCGTGGTGGGCCCAGAGGGACTCGAACCCCCGACCCTCTCGGTGTAAACGAGATGCTCTAGCCAACTGAGCTATAGGCCCGTGCCGGTGCCCCGAGGACTCGGGAATCACTGTGCCCGTCAAGTATGTCATATCCTCGATGGGGGCCCGGGCTCCACCACCTGCCTGTGGTGGAGATCACCGACTCGGGGCGAATGGAACGACAGGACGGACTCATGGACACACACTCTTCGGCACGATCAGGCCACCGCTCCACCAGGTGGAAACTGCACGGAGACGGGCGAACCGTGAGGCCAGGTGAGGTGGTGCAGCCTGATGAACGGCTGACGTGGCCGCGGACGATCGGCATCGGCGCCCAACACGTGGTGGCGATGTTCGGCGCCACCTTCCTGGTTCCGCTGCTGACCGGCTTCCCACCCTCGACAACCCTCTTCTTCACGGCCATCGGAACCCTGCTGTTCCTGCTCATCACCCGCGGAATGCTGCCGTCCTATCTGGGGTCCTCGTTCGGGCTGCTGGCTCCCATCGGAGCCGTCACCGGCTTCGCCGCCGGACCGGGCGAGACTCTCGACCCGACCGGGATGGCCCTGGCCCAAGGTGGAATCATCTCAGTGGGTGTGACTCTGGCTCTCGTGGGCCTCGTCGTCCATTTCGCGGGCACTCGCTGGATCGAAGTGACCATGCCCCCGGTGGTCACCGGGGCCATCGTCGCCCTCATCGGCTTCAACCTCGCTCCCGCAGCCTGGGGCTGGGTGCAGAAGGCACCGCTGACGGCAGCAATCACAGTCGCTGCGATTCTGCTCACCACGGTGCTGTTCAAGGGGCTCATCGGCCGGCTCTCCATCCTCATTGGGGTCCTCATCGGTTATGTCGCAGCCTGGCTGCAGGGCGAGGTCGACTTCTCCACAGTCCGTGAAGCCTCCTGGGTCGGCCTTCCCCAGTTCCACGCTCCCGCCTTCGACTTGGGATACCTGAGTCTGTTCGTTCCCGTCGTGCTGGTCCTGCTCGCCGAGAACATCGGGCATGTGAAGTCTGTGGCGGCGATGACCGGCCGAGATCTCGACCCGGTCACCGGCCGCGCACTGTTCGCCGACGGCCTCTCCACTGTCATCGCCGGCACCGGCGGAGGATCGGGCACAACCACGTACGCGGAGAACATCGGGGTGATGGCGGCGACCAGGATCTACTCGACCGCGGCCTATGTCGTCGCTGCCGTCATCGCTCTGGTGCTCAGCCTGCTGCCGAAGTTCGGGGAGATCATCGCGACGATCCCTCCCGGTGTCCTGGGTGGAGCAGCGACGGTGCTGTACGGGATGATCGGCATGCTCGGAGTGCGGATCTGGGTGGAGAACCGAGTGGACTTCTCCGACCCGATCAACCTCAATACTGCGGCTGTGGCGCTCATCGTCGCCATCGGCAATTACGCCTGGGCGCCCGGTGGGATGGTGTTCGAGGGGATCGCTTTGGGCTCGGCCGCAGCCATCGGAATCTACCAGGGGATGAAGCTCATTGCTCGGTGGCGAGGCACCGACGCTTCCGCTCGGTCAGGCGGTGATACTGACGAGACCCATGAAGAGACCCGGCTGGACGGTTCACGCCAGAAGAGCGTTGACGCCCAAGGCGAATGAGTCAGTATCATCGTTTCCGGTGATCTCGAACAGACCGCGATTCTGCTCGATCTGCACTGCGCCGAGCGTGAACGATACCAAGGCCGCCGATCGATCGGCCCCCAGCAGATCGGGATGCAGGGCGTCCGGCGTGGTCTGAGCCGCCTTGATCGAATAGCCGAGCAACACGATTTCGGCACCGTCCCGATAGGCGAGCATGACATCCCGCAGAGCCAGTACCGCCGCGCGCGCACCGGTGCCGGGCGGACACCGACGATTCACCTCCGCGATCATGCGTGTGGCCAACAGCACAAGCAGCTCCTGCTTGTTCTCCACGTGCCAGTACAACGCGGACGGTTGAACCTCGAGTTCTCGGGCCAGTCGGCGCATCGACAGGTCGCCCAGGCCGTAGCGCGACAGAATGTCGAGCGCTGTCTCGGTGATGCTCTCGGCCGTCAGGGCCACGCAGAAGTCCTTCCCTCAGATATCGGTGTCGAACCCGATTTTTATTTTTGGGTCCGCCCTAGATATAGTAGTTCCTGGTCACGGGATATGGCGCAGGTTGGTAGCGCGCCTCGTTCGGGACGAGGAGGTCGTGGGTTCAAATCCCGCTATCCCGACCAGGTGAAATGCCGCGACATCGATTGTTCGATGTCGCGGCATTTCTTCGTTCCGGCGCGATCGGTCATGACAAGGGGTCTTCCTGCTTGCCAGAACGCATGATAGGACTGACGCATACGCGGTCTTCCTGATGATTGGAGTGCATCATGGCCGGCAAGGAACGCAAGAGCCCGACCACACCCGCAGGCCAGGGCAAGGGCGCTTGGCTCGCAGCATTGGAACAGGGCGCGAACCTGCTCCAGAACGCAGCACCACTCAAAGATTTCGATGTCTATGTGGTGGGATTCCACCCCGCGAAGAACGACCCGCAGATGCAGATGGAGGCCCACCATTTCTGTCGCGTCGTCAACGACGATTTCATCCAGTGCGTCCTCTTCGACGGCAATACCCGCGACGCGAACCTCATCGGAATCGAGTACATCGTGTCCGAAGACCTGTTCAACACCCTTCCACCCGAGGAACATGCCTACTGGCATCCGCACAATTTCGAGATCCTCTCCGGCCAGCTCATCGCCCCGGGACTGCCCGCGGCGGCGGAGAAAGCCTTCATGAAACGTCTGCTCAACAGCTACGGAAAGACCTGGCACACGTGGCACACCGGGCGGCACGACGGAGACGCGGGACACCGGTTGCCCCTGGGCGACCCAATGCTCATGTGGTCCTTCAATCGTGACGGCGAGTGTGACAGTGCGTTGGAGAAGGACCGTGAGGCAGCCATGGATCTCGACACCGCCAAGACACGCGAGCAGAGACAGTCCTTCGTCGAGCAGGCGCATCCTCAGGAAGGCGTGAACGTGCTCAAGGACGCATTCGTCGGCACATCTCCTGTGCGCGGTGTCGTCGATATCGCCGATGCGTGAGTATCGCGCTCCGACGACCGGTCGGAGGATGGACGACTACTCATGACGTTACAGCACCACGATGACGAGCAGGTCATCGACGTCCGCACCGTTCCCCGACCGCAGCGCCACCCGCTCGTCTTCCGCGCTTTCGATGATCTAGCGGTGGGCGCCGGACTCATCCTCGTCAATGACCATGAGCCGACGAACCTCCGGCGGGAGATGGAAGAGGAATTCGCCGAGGCGCTCGGCTGGGAGCCGCTGAGCGACACGGCTGAGTTTCGGGTCCGGATCAGCAGACGGGCGTCAACGGCTGTGCCGCGCATCGTTGGTGAAACCGGCGGGTCCGACCATGCCCGTGCCGACAGCTCCCCCAATGCCGCCGTCAGCAGTTCACCCGGCACCGAGGTGACCTCGGGGTCCGTCTGGCAGCTGCGGCCGCAACGGAGGAGCCTCGACGCCAACGTCATCGCCCTCACGCCGGGTGACGAGATCCGCGAGCATGTCGGACCCGACCTCGATGTGCTCATCCATGTGCTCTCCGGCACCGGGACCTTGACCACCGAGCTCACCGAGATCAGACTGGAACCGGGTCAGATCGTGTGGCTGCCGCGCCGGTCCCATCGCCGGTTCGTCGCAGGAGACCAAGGCCTGCGCTACTTCTCCGTGCACCAGCGCAAACAGGGGTTGAGCATCTCCAGCTCTCCCCCATCTCGCGGACACTGAAGGATTCTCATGGCACCCACACCCACCGGAACCAGGGAACAGCGATCAGGAGAGGATATTCTGGTCCTCACCCGCCGGATCAGGGCAAGCGTCGCCGAGGTGTGGGCGACGATCACAGAATCCGACCGGTCCGCGTTGTGGATCGGCACCTGGACGGGAGAGCCGGCGAGCGGGACGGTGCAGTTCACGATGGGATTCGAGGGAGACGCTGCCGAGCCGGAGGTCTTCACGATCGACTCCTGCCGAACGCCCGTGCATCTGGCCGTCACCTCGGCGATGCCCTATGACGCGGAGGCCGACGAGGAGAACCCGACGGTCTGGCACGTGGCATTCGACCTCAGCGATGCCACGGACGGCGGCGACGTTGACGAGACGATCATGCGGTTCTCCCAGACGGTCCCCGATCCGAGTTGGGCGGAGAACATTGGGCCGGGCTGGGAGTACTACATGGACCGACTCGCGGCAGCAGCTGTCGGCGCCGACGCGCTGGCGATCGACTTCGACGACTACTATCCGGCGCAGAGCGTGTTCTACCAGGAGCTCTTCGCCGCTGACCGCTGAGCGAGATATCAGGGCGGTGAGCGACGAGCCGGGATGATGAGTGGCTCGTCAGGACTTCGAACGACGTGTCAGTCGGCCGAAGGATCGGGATCGTCCGGCCTCGCGAAGGCGATTGCGACCAGCCTGGCCAGCACCGCCTCGTCGATGTCTTCGAGCTTTCTGACATACACGCAGCCCGCCCCTTCGGTGAATGTTCCCAGTGAGGGCAGCAGTCGGGCCCCCTCGGGCTGGTCTTTGAGGCCGTAGAGGGACAGCTGCGCTTTCCGCGGGGAGAATCCGGTCTTCGGCCAGAACCCGCGAGTGCGCGGATTGGCCGGGGAAATAAACTGGTACTGCCCGTACCCGACCATCGACGGTCCCCACATGACCGGCTCGACGCCGGTCACAGCAGTGAAGATCGACTCGAGCTTGAGACCGTCGAGCCGTCGCTTCGCCGGGGTCACAGCATCCAGGAACTCGTGGACGTCAGCATCGGTCGGCAGGGTCTTCTGGGTGGCCATGGATCAATACTGCCACGACCTCGCGGTTCCCCAATCTCACCCCGCACCGAGTGCATTCTCGCCGTCCGATCCCCTCACCGGTCTCGGGCTCAGATCTGACCGAGTGTGCCGATCCAATCCGCACCGTCCTGCACGCGGTAGATGAGGTTGGTGCGGGTGTGGGCGACCGCAGGGTACCGGGTCAGGTAGTCGAGGACGAACGATTGGACCTCTTCCGTGTCGGCGGCGACGATGTGGAGGAGGTAATCGTCGGCACCGGCCATGTGATACATCCTCACGACTCCGGGAAACCGTGGGGCGGCTGCGGTGAAGGCGTCGATCTCCGCCCGATCGTGCTTCGCGAGGCGGATCGAGATCAGCGCCTGGAGGGGAATGCCCACCGCGGAAGTGTCGATGTCGACGCTGAAACCCCTGATCACCCCACTGGACTTGAGCCGCTTGAGGCGCAGGGACACCGTCGACTCGGAGACCCCCACGGCGGCGGCCAAAGCCGAGCCCGAGGCCCGGGCGTCCTCCCTCAGTGCCCGAAGCAGCTTCCGGTCGACGTCATCGAGTTCCACTTTCTGCGACATGAGTCACAGTGTCGCACAACGGATGCAAGAATCTCCCGATTCGACCGTCTATTTCGCAGGATCATGAGGTTTGCTTGCCCGGACTTGGAGGAAGCGCTTCCATGGAGGCATGACCGAACTGCATCCCGAAACTCTCATGGTCCACGGCGGACTGGACGGGCTCACCGCCGCGGGCGTCCACGTGCCGGCCATCGACCTCTCGACCACCAACCCGGTCACGGACATCGGCAGCGGAGGCGATTCCTACGAGTGGCTGGCCTCCGGCCATGCCCTCAAAGACGGTGATTCCGCCGTCTACCAACGGCTCTGGCAGCCGGGGGTGGCTCGCTTCGAGACAGCTCTGGCCGAGCTCGAATCCGCCGAGGAGGCGGTGGCCTTCGCCACCGGCATGGCCGCGCTGACCGCAGCGCTGCTGGCCGCCGTCCAGGCCGGGACTCCCCACATCGTGGCTGTCCGCCCGCTCTACGGCGGCAGCGATCACCTCCTCGATTCCGGGCTCCTGGGCACCACGGTCACGTGGACCACTGAGTCCGAGGTCGCCTCGGCGATCCAGGACGACACGGGTCTGGTCATCGTCGAGACTCCGGCCAATCCCAGCCTCGAACTCGTCGACATCGATGCGGTCGTCGCGGCGGCCGGCGAGGTGCCGGTGCTCGTCGACAACACATTCTGCACTCCGGTCCTGCAGAAGCCGATCAGGCACGGGGCAGTGCTCGTCCTCCACAGTGCGACGAAGTACCTCGGCGGGCACGGCGATGCCATGGGAGGGATCATCGCGACGAACTCTGCGTGGGCGATGCGCCTGCGTCAGGTCCGAGCGATCACCGGAGCCATACTCCACCCCCTGGGCGCCTACCTCCTCCACCGGGGCCTGCGCACCCTGGCGGTGCGGATGAACGCCGCGCAGGCGACGGCGGGTCAGCTGGCCCGGCGACTGAGCGTCCACCCGGCGATCGCCGCCGTTCACTATCCCGGTCTGCCCGGCCAGGACGAACGCAGCCTGCTGGGGCGGCAGATGTCGGGCGCCGGGGCGATGATCGCCGTCGAACTCGCCGGCGGATTCGGGGCCGCCCGGTCCTTCGTCGAGCACTGCCGCCTTGTCGTCCACGCTGTCTCCCTGGGCGGGGTCGACACCCTCATCCAGCACCCGGCGTCACTGACGCACCGTCCTGTCAGCGCCGCGGCCAAGCCCGGCGATGGGCTCGTGCGCATCTCCGTCGGCCTCGAGCATGTGGACGATCTCGCCACCGACCTCTTCGCCGCACTCGACGCCGTCCGTTCCGTCGCCTGAGCCGCTCCGTCGCGTGATGCACTGCGTCGTGTGAGTCCAGGCGTCGGCGACGCTGCGGATCTCGACGAACTCCTCCGCCCCTCATCATTGACATTGACGCGTCGTCAACTTCTAAGCTGACTGACATGGACTGGTCCATACAGGAAATAGCGCGGCTGACGGGAACGACGAGCCGAACTCTGCGTCACTACGACGCGATCGGACTTCTGCCCCCGACCCGCAAGGCCGGCAATGGGTACCGACACTATGACGAGGAGAGTCTGGTGCGTCTGCAGCGCGTCCTTCTGCTCAGAGAGCTCGGACTGCCGTTGCCCCGGATCGCCGAGGTGCTCGACTCCGCCGATGATCCGACCAGTGCCCTGCGGGAACATGTGCGCGAGCTCGAACGCGAGCGAGCACGCATCGAGCGGCAGATCGGTGCCGTCACCGCGACGATCGCGCGATTGGAAGCAGGTGAGTCTCTTATGGCAGAGGAGATGTTCGATGGTTTCGACCATCGTCAGCACGAAGAAGAAGTGACCGAGCGCTGGGGCCGCGACGCCTATGAGCGCTCGACGAAATGGTGGGAGTCGATGTCGCCGCAGGAGCAGTCGGCCTGGAAGGCCGAGGTCGCCGAACTCAGCAGCGATTGGAGGGCGGCCGCCGAGGAGGGTGCAGGCCCCGATTCACACCGGAGTCAGGAACTGGCACGGCGCCACGTCGAGTGGCTGCGGTCCGTGCCCGGGACACCCAGGGGTGGAGGCTTCGACGGCTATGTGCGCGGGCTTGCCGACATGTACGTCGACGATCCCCGGTTCGCGGCCAACTACGGCGGGACCCAGGGCGCACAGCTCGTCCGTGATGCCCTCAACCACTGGCTCGACGCGCAGTGACCACCGTCCGGTGATCCACCGCGAACAGTGATCAGCGCGCACGGTGATCAGCGCGCTAGATCAGCGCGCCGCGATCACTGCTGGTCCAGGGCCTGCCGAAGTTTGTCGGCGGGCCCTGCCAGTTCCTCTCCACTGAGCATCGGTGAGCGGTCGCTGAGATCGAAGTCGGCGATGGAGTTCGTCGGCCAGACGTGGATGTGCAGATGCGGGACCTCGTAGCCCTGGATGAGGACGCCGATGCGGTCGCAGTCGAACGCGACCTTCTGGGCTCTGCCGATCCGCCTGGCCACGGCCATCAGATGGTCGAGCAGATCCTGATCCGCGTCGATCCAATGGGAGATCTCCTCGCGGGGTACGACCATCGTGTGCCCCTCGGTCAGCGGGGACACGTCGAGGAAGGCGACGCAGCGGTCGTCCTCGTAGACGAAGGTGCCCGGAATCTCGCCGTTGATGATCTTGGTGAACAGAGTCGGCATGGTCTAACCCTCCTGGAATGCACTCATCGCCGAGGCGATGTCGAGTTGGAAGTCGCGGGCGGCAGACCGCGCGACTTGGCGACTGCTCACGATCGTACCCGTCCGGGAGATGACGAACACCGCGCGTTCGGCCACTCCGTGCTTCTCGTCGAGGACTCCGTACGCCTCGGCGACCTGACCGTGGGGCCAGAAGTCCGAACCCAGGGAGAAGGTCACTCCCGCGTCCCGGGACCACGCCGCCAATGTGTATTTGGAGTCGGCTGCGATGCCGATGACCTCGATCGGGCGGGAGGCGGCCCGGAGCTCCTCATGCAGTTCCTGCAGGGCACGGATCTCGTCGCCGCAGACAGGAGAGAAGGCGAAGGGGAAGAACGTCACAACCGCGACCGAACGTTGCCGTACCTCGGCGAGGTCGAGAACGCTCCCGAACTGATCGGGCACCTGGAAATCAGGCGCCCGATCACCGGGAGCGAGCATCACGAATAGTTCTTCTTGCCGACGAGACGGAAGCCGGCCCAGTCCTCAGCGGCGCTGGTGGTCGACGTCACATGCATCCCCGCTGTCGGGGCGGCCTCCGAGATCTCTGCGGGGCTGATGTGGCCGGGTCGATTGGCTTTGGGGGTCAGAAGCCACACGACTCCCCCTTCTTTCAGCGTGACCTGGGCGTCCACCAGGCCGTCGATGAGATCATCGTCGTCCGAGCGCCACCACATGAGGATGACGTCGAACACGTCGTCGACATCCCCGTCCGCTAATTTCTCACCTGTTATCTTCTCGATCGCCTGACACAGATCAAGATCGACGTCATCGTCGTAGCCGATTTCTTGCACATAGTCTCCCGGTTTCAGGCCAAGGTTCTGACCGAGTTCACCCGGGAGAGTCGACGTGGAAGATGTCCTTTCCGAAGCGGAGTTGCTCATGCCCTCATTGTTCCGTCAACAGCACCCAAGGCGCAAATGCCCGCGCGCCCAATCAGCAACATTCGTCAGCAATCGACAGCGAAGTACACGAACCGGTCGCCGGGTCCCGTGCCGGTCTGACAGATCACGTCGAACCGGGTCAGCCAACCTCAGCGAGACAGGACTAAGGTGATGAATGCATCGGGTGGACCCTGCGCTCAATCAACGTTTGAACCGTATTCCACTTGGTTGAATGATCTTCGAACCTCGGGAAGATCGTGACAGCGACAGAGAGGAACACATCGTGGACAATCGCAATCAGGGCGGACCGATCCTCAACGGCCTGCCCAGCCAGGTTCCCGACATCGATCCGGAGGAGACCGAGGAGTGGTTGGACTCCCTGGACGCGCTCATCGACGAAGGCGGCCGGTCCCGTGCCCGCTATGTCATGCTCCGCATGCTCGAGAGGTCCAGGCAGAAGCAGATCGGCGTTCCCAGCCTCACCGCCACTGATTACGTCAACACGATCGGCCCCGAGGACGAACCCTGGTTCCCCGGCGACGAGGAGGTCGAGCGTCGGTACCGGAGCTGGAACCGGTGGAACGCCGCGATGATCGTCCACCGCGCGCAGCGTCCGGGCATCGAGGTCGGCGGACACATCTCGACCTACGCGTCCTCGGCCACCCTCTACGAAGTCGGGCTCAACCACTTCTTCCGCGGCAAGGATCATCCCGGTGGCGGAGACCACATCTTCTACCAGGGTCACGCCTCACCGGGCATGTACGCACGCGCCTTCCTCGAAGGCCGGATGAGCGCCGATGAGCTCGACGGGTTCCGGCAGCAGCAGTCGCACTTCATCGACGGCAAACCGGGAGGGCTCCCCTCCTATCCGCATCCGAAGCAGCTCGAGCACTTCTGGGAGCATCCGACGGTGTCGATGGGGATCGGCCCGATGAATGCGATCGCCCAGGCGCAGTTCGACAAATACCTGCACAACCGCGGCATCAAGGACACCTCAGGGCAGCAGACCTGGGCGTTCCTCGGCGACGGCGAGCTCGACGAGCCCGAGAGCCGCGGCATGCTGCAAGTCGCGGCCTACGAGGAGCTCGACAACCTCAACTTCGTCATCAACTGCAACCTGCAGCGCCTCGACGGCCCTGTCCGCGGCAACGGCAAGATCATCCAGGAGCTCGAAGCCTTCTTCCGCGGAGCCGGATGGAACGTCATCAAGGTCATCTGGGGCCGTGAGTGGGACGAACTGCTGGCAAAGGATCGCGATGGCGCCCTCGTCAACATCATGAACGAGACCCCGGACGGGGACTATCAGACCTACAAGGGAGAGTCCGGGGGCTTCATCCGCGACAACTTCTTCGGCCGCGATCCCCGGACGAAGGCGATGGTCGAGGGCTACACCGATGAGCGGATCTGGAGGCTCAAGCGCGGCGGCCACGACTACCGCAAGGTCTACGCGGCCTACAAGGCGGCCTTCGAGCACACCGGGCAGCCGACCGTGATCCTCGTCAAGACGGTCAAGGGCTATTCGCTCGGACCGCACTTCGAGGCTCGCAACGCCACGCACCAGATGAAGAAGATGACCATCGACGACCTCAAGCTGGCCCGCGATCACTTCCAGATCCCGATCTCCGACAAGCAGCTCGAGGAGAACCCGACGTTGCCGCCCTACTACCACCCGGGCCCCGACGCCCCGGAGATCAAGTATCTGCAGGAGCGCCGCGCCGGCCTCGGCGGATACTCCCCCGAACGTCGCAGCACCCACGTCGACCTCAAGCTGCCCGGTGACAAGGCCTACGAGGTCGGCAAGCGCGGATCGGGCAAGCAGGAGATCGCGACGACGATGGGATTCGTCCGGATCCTCAAGGACCTCATGCGCGACAAGGAGTTCGGCAAGCGGATCGTGCCGATCATCCCTGACGAGGCCCGCACTTTCGGCATGGACTCCTTCTTCCCGACGGCGAAGATCTACAACCCGCATGGCCAGAACTACGTCTCGGTCGACCGTGATCTGTTCCTCGCCTACAAGGAAGCCACGGACGGGCAACTGCTCCACGTGGGCATCAACGAGGCCGGTGCCACCGCTGCGCTGACCGCCGCCGGCACGTCCTACGCCACCCATGGTGAGCCGATGATCCCCTTCTACATCTTCTATTCGATGTTCGGATTCCAGCGCACCGGCGACTTCTTCTGGGCCGCAGGCGATCAGATGGCCAGGGGCTTCGTCCTCGGGGCGACGGCCGGCCGGACCACTCTCGTGGCCGAGGGCCTGCAGCACGGCGATGGGCACTCCCATCTCCTCGCCTCCACCTATCCCTCGGTGATCTCCTACGATCCCGCGTACGGCTACGAGATCGCCCACATCCTCCGCGACGGCCTCCACCGGATGTACGATCCCTCGGATGAGCGTGACCCGAATGTGCTCTACTACCTGACGCTATACAACGAGCCGATGGTCCAGCCACCCGAACCCGAGGATCTCGACGTCGAGGGCGTGCTGCGCGGCATGTATCTGCTGGCCAAGGGACCGGACAACGGCGGCCCGAAGGTCCAGCTGCTGGCGTCCGGCGTCGGTGTGTCGTGGACCCTCCAGGCGCAGCGGATGCTCGACGAGCACTGGGGCGTGTCCGCCGACGTGTGGTCGGTGACCTCGTGGACCGAGCTGCGCCGGGAGGCGCTGCTCTGCGACGACGAGCGGCTGACGAATCCCGAGCGCGAACAGCGGGTGCCGTTCGTCACCGCGAAGATGGCCGAGGCCGAGGGCCCGGTCATCGCGACCTCGGACTACATGCGCGCGGTCCCCGACCAGATCCGTCAGTACGTGCCCAACCACTTCACGTCGCTGGGCACCGACGGCTACGCGATCTCCGACACGCGCCCGGCGGCTCGCCGCTACTACCTCGTCGATGCGGCCTCCGTCGTCACCCAGGCCCTGATCTCCCTGGCTGACCTCGGTGTCCTCCCGATCGACAAGGCCGCCGAGGCGGCGCAGAAGTATCAGCTCGACGACGTTCGCGCCGGCGACTCCGGATCGACCGAAGGCGCCAGCGCCTGAGTCGAAATCCCCCTCAAGCGGTGGCCGGAGCCACGCAGGCTCCGGCCATCACTCATCTGGCGACAGTTGTGCATTTCACTCCCGTTTTGTGAGTCGCACACAACGCGGTTGTCCCCAATCCTTTAAGGTTGTCCTCATGACAACTGACGCCGAGACCCTCCGGCGCCGCGCAGAGACGGGACGACGGCTGCGGGCGGGAGTGGGAGTCCTTTCCACAGTGACGCTGCAGAGACTCGAATCCCGGCTCCCCTGGTACCGCAGCATGTCCCCCTCGGACCGCTCCTGGGTGAGCCTGCTGGCCCAATCCGGTATCTCCTCCTTCATCGACTGGTACCGCCGCCCCGATACCGATCTGCGGGTGGTCTCCGAGATCTTCAAATCCGCGCCGCGCGACCTCATCCGCTCAGTCAGCCTGCAGCAGACGCTGCAGCTGCTCAAAGTCGTCGTCGAGGTCGTCGAGGAACGAGTTCCCGACATCGCGCGGTCCGCCGAGCAGCCGGCGCTGCGCGAAGCGGTGCTCGTCTACTCCCGGGAGATCGCCTTCGCCGCTGCCGACGTCTACGCCCGGGCCGCCGAGGCGCGTGGCAGCTGGGACGCCCGTCTCGAGGCGATGGTCATCGACTCCCTCGTGCGTGGGGACTCCGTCGACGAGCTGGCCAGCCGCACCGCCGCCTTCGGGTGGCAGTCGGAGGGACCGGTGACGGTCCTGGTCGGCCGGGCCCCGCAGCGCTCGGCGAAGCGCGGCGTCGACGAGATCCGCCGTCGTGCCCGCAAGTGGGCCGAGGACGCACTCGTCGGCATCCACGAGAACCGCCTGCTCATCGTGCTCGGCGGCGTCACCGACCTCGACCCTGCCGTCGAGGAGCTCTCGGAGTGCTTCGGACCCTCAGAGGTCATCGTCGGCCCCAGCGTGTCGAGCCTGGCCGAAGCGGCCACCTCGGCGAAGGCGGCGATCATGGCGCTCAAGGCGGCGACCGCGCGGCCGGATTCCCCCCGCCCGGTCAGAGCCGAGGAGCTCCTGCCCGAACGGGCCCTGTCCGGGGACGCCACAGCCCTGCGGGAGCTGATCCGCCGCTACTATGAGCCGCTGACCTCGGGCACGGGGCAGCTGTTGAGAACGGTCAGCGCCTACGTCGAGTACGGCTCCTCTTTGGAAGCCACGGCCAAGGCCCTGTCCGTCCATCCCAACACCGTCCGCTACCGGCTGCGGAAGATCACCGAGGTGATCTCACTCGATCCCACCGCCTCCCGCGATGCGTTCGTCATCCACATCGCGTTGGTGTACGGACGACTGTCAGATGCCGGGCTGTTGTCGCAATCCGACAAATCCGGCTGAACTCAGACCACCATCCACTAGATTGATCACGACGCCGAACGAAAAGAGAACTTGAGTGCTAGTCATCACATGCCCGGGCCAGGGAGCCCAGAAGTCGGGATTCCTCACATCCTTCCTCGAGCTTGAGACCTTCTCCGCACAGATCGACGAACTCGCCACCGCCTCCGGAATCGACCTGCGCATGCATGGGACCGAATCCGATGACGAGACCATCAAGGACACGGCACTCGCCCAGCCGCTGCTGGTCGCCTCGGCGATCGCCTGCGCCCGCGAACTGGGCGTGACCCCGGCGTACGTCGCCGGGCATTCGGTCGGGGAGATCGCGGCAGCGCAGATCGCGGGAATCCTCACCCCCGCCGAGGCGATGCGCTTCGTCGCCGTGCGGGGAACGGGGATGGCCGCGGCTGCGGCCCAGACCCCGACCGGCATGTCGGCCGTCGTCGGCGGGGAGCCCGACGACGTGCTCTCCGCGATCGAGGCCGCCGGCGCCGCCCCCGCCAACGTCAACGGCGGCGGCCAGACCGTGGCCGCCGGTTCCATGGAGTCCCTGACGAAGCTCGCCGAGAACCCTCCCGAGCGTGCGCGGGTCATCCCCCTGTCCGTGGCCGGAGCCTTCCACACCGAGTACATGCGTCCGGCGACGAACGAACTCGTCGAGGCGGCCCGCACCCTCGACGTCAGCGACCCCACGGTCCCGATCCTCACCAACTCGGACGGCTCCGTCGTCGACTCCGGTGAGAAGTACGTCGAACTCCTCGTCAAGCAGGTCACCAGCCCGGTCCGCTGGGACCTGTGCCAGGAGACCCTGCTGGGTGCCGGCGTCACCGGCGTCATCGAACTGGTCCCCGGCGGCACTCTGACCGGGATCGCCCGACGCGCCATGAAGGGCGTGGAGACATTCGCCATCAAGTCCGCCGCCGATCTCGACGGTGCGCGTGAGTTCGCCTCGGCCCACGCCTGAACCTCGAAGGGAACACTCAATGCCCACCTTGAACACTGCAGAGTCCGGCCGCTTCTCCAAGATCACCGGAATCGGCGCCTACCGCGCCGAGAACCTCGTCACCAATGACGACATCGCCGGGCCGATCAACTCCTCGGACGAATGGATCCGCCAGCGGACCGGCATCGTCACCCGGCGCCGGGCCAGCGCTGAGGTCGGCGTGCTCGAGATGTGCGAGGAGGCGGCCCTCGAGGCGATCGCCTCCTCCGGTCTCAAGCCCGAGGACATCGGCGGTGTGATCATCTCCACGGTGACCTTCCCCTACTTCACCCCGTCGGCGGCCGCGGCCCTGACCGATCGCATCGGCACCGGACCGATTCCCGCCTGGGACATCAGCGCCGCCTGCGCCGGCTACTGCTACGGCATCGCCCAGGCCGATGCCCTCGTCCGGGCGGGAACGATGGACAACATCCTCGTCATCGGCGCGGAGAAGCTCTCCGACGTCATCGACCCGACCGACCGGTCGATCTCCTTCATCCTCGGAGACGGGGCCGGCGCAGTCGTCGTCTCCTCCGCCGACGAACCGGGCATCTCCAAGACCGTCTGGGGGTCGAAGGGTGAGAACTGGTCGACGATCCGGATGACCGACTCCCTCCTCGACGTCCGCGACGACCGTGAGACACCGTTCCCGACACTGCGTCAGGACGGACCCACCGTGTTCCGGTGGGCCGTGTGGGACGGCGCCGAGGTGGCCAAGGAAGCGCTCGCCGTGTCCGGAATCGAAGCGTCCGATCTCGCCGCGTTCATCCCCCACCAGGCGAACATGCGCATCATCGACGAACTCGCCAAGCAGCTGAAGCTGCCGGAGTCCGTCGTCATCGCCAGGGACATCGCCGACAACGGCAACACTTCGGCGGCTTCGATCCCCCTGGCCACCGAACGGCTCCTGCGCGAGCAGCCGGAGCTCAGCGGCGGCCTGGCCCTGCAGATGGGATTCGGAGCGGGCCTCGTCTACGGCGCGCAAGTGATCCGGCTCCCTTAAACACCCCATTTCGCGGAAATTCTCCGTGAATGTCCTAAGATGTTCGGCGGGACACTCGTCGAAAAGTTCCGCACCCGACCGAGCACACCTCGGTTGTCACTAGAAAGTAGGAAAGAAATGGCATTCAGCGAATCTGAGATCCTCGCCGGACTGGCGGAGATCGTCAACGAAGAGACCGGACTGGCCGTGGAAGCGGTCGAGCCGAGCAAGTCCTTCACCGATGACCTCGACATCGACTCGATCTCCATGATGACCATCGTCGTCAACGCAGAGAAGAAGTTCGGAGTGAAGATCCCGGATGACGACGTCAAGGACCTCGTCACCGTCCAGGACGCCGTTGACTACATCAACAAGGCGCAGGAAGCCTGAGCTGCTGAAGCGCGAACACGGCCCGTCCACCGACGGGCCGTGTCCACACTTTCGACACTATCGACGAGGTTTGTACCATGACACCTAAAGTTGTCGTCACCGGGATTGGTGCGGTGACCCCCCTGGGCGCGACGGCCGATGCCACGTGGCAAGCCATCCTGGCAGGCACGTCCGGCGTTCACACGATGGACAACGACTGGGCGGAGAAGTACGGCTTGACCGTCGATTTCGCCGCGCAGGTCGATCCACAGGTCGTGCCCGAGAAGCTCAAGCGGGTACAGGCCAAACGACTCGACCCCTCCAGCCAGTTCGCGCTCATCTCCGCACGTGAGGCCATGGCCGACGCCGGACTGGACGAGACCGACCCCGACCGCACGGCTGTCGCCTGGTCGACCGGAATCGGTGGTGTCTGGACACTCCTCGACGCATGGGACACGCTGCAGACCGAAGGCCCCCGCCGGGTGATGCCGCTGACCGTCCCCATGCTCATGCCCAATGGTCCCGCCGCCGCCATCGGCATGGAATTCAAAGCCCGCGCCGGAGTCCAGACCCTGGTCTCCGCCTGCGCCTCGTCGACCGAGAGCCTCGGCCACGCCTACGACCTGGTCAGCTCCGGCCAGGCCGATGTCGTCATCGCCGGCGGCTCCGAAGCGGCGATCCACCCCATCACTCTCGCGGCCTTCAACTCGATGCAGGCCCTCTCCCGCCGCACGGATTCCCCCGAGACCGCCTCACGCCCCTACGACGTGGGCCGTGACGGCTTCGTCATGGGTGAGGGTTCCGGAACCCTGATCCTCGAGACCGAGGAGCACGCCAAGGCGCGCGGCGCCAAGATCTACGCCGAGGTGGCCAGCTGGGGAATCTCGAACGACGCATACCACATCACCGGCGGTGAGCCCGGAGGCAAGTTCGCCCTGCGCGCGATGCAGGAGGCCCTCGACTCCGCAGACCTGACCCCTGCCGACATCAAGCACGTCAATGCTCACGCAACCTCCACCCCTGTCGGTGACATTCCGGAATCGGTCGCGATCCACGAGCTGCTCGGCGATCACGTCAGCGACGCACTGGTCAGCGCGACCAAGTCCATGACCGGTCACCTGCTGGGCGGAACCGGCGCCGTCGAGTCGATCCTCACGGTGAAGGCCCTCCAGGAGCGCATCGCTCCTCCGACCATCAACATCGAAGAGGTCGACCCGGAGGTCCACATCAACATCGTCCGCGACACCCCGTCCGAACTGCCGGCCGGTGACATTGCGGCGATCTCCAACTCGTTCGGGTTCGGCGGCCACAACGCCGTCGTCGCCTTCAAGTCGGTGTGATGATCTGAGCGGTCGAGCCGTTCTCGGCCATCGACAGAGCCCCGGTGAGAATCTCACCGGGGCTCTGTCGTGCACATGGGTATTGCGAGCATATGGATTTGCGGACGCTTGTGCATGCGGACGGCGTGCGAATGCGGATGCGCGAACACCCGGAAGGGCACGCTGGAGGTAGGACAGCGTGCCCTTCCGGGCAAGTCAGGTGTCGGCTTCTCGGCCCCGTGCGGTCAGTGAGGCGGCGCAGCGATCGAACGTGCGACACCGTGGCGTGTGCCGATGGCGGGGTGCGGAACTGCCCGCCGGTTCAGCCGACCTTGGTCAGCCAACGCACGGGTGCGCCCTCGCCTGCGTGTCGGAATGCGTCGAGCTCCTCGTCCCAGGCCTCACCGAGAGCCAGGGCCATTTCGTCGGCGAGCTTGATGGGGTCATTGCCGGCACGTTCCATGACGGAGCGAATGCGGTCTTCGGGGACCATGATGTTGCCGGCGGAATCCGTGACGGCGTGATAGATCCCCAGATCGGGGGTGTGGCTCCAGCGGCCGCCGTCGACGCCCGCAGAGGGCTCTTCGGTGACTTCGTAGCGCAGCGAGTCCCATCCGCGCAGGGCGGATGCGATGCGTGCGCCTGAGCCCGCCGGCGCACGCCAGCAGACTTCGGCCCGCACAAGTCCTGGCGCTGCCGGCTGGGGTGTCCAGTCGAAGCGCGCTTGTGCGCCGATTGCCCCGCCCGCTGCCCATTCGATGTGCGGGCAGAGCGCGCGAGGTGCTGAGTGGACGAAAAGTACGCCCTGTGTCATATCCATTTGTGCCTCCTACCTCGGATACGTCTTCCCCTACGATCCGAATGGAGGCCTACGGCCCATGATAGACGACGATCACAGTCTGGACAAACAGCGAATCGCCTGGTGGCGGGCGTCTTCTCGCGACCCGATCAGCACCTTCCCCGCGCGGGCGCGATCAGCACGGTCCCCACGAGGCGGATTCGCGGTTGCCGATCCCGCGATCGGCAAATGGCTGTCCGACGACCGGTGGTGCTAATCTTGTTTCGGTCTGCCCCCGTAGCTCAGCTGGTCAGAGCAGGGAACTCATAATTCTTTGGTCGCCGGTTCAAGTCCGGCCGGGGGCACCACTGCGTGATCGGTTGGTCCCCCGACGGCAATCGGGTCTCCCCGTCAACCATCTGGTGTGCTGACGACCATGGAGTCTCGCGACACCCAAATTGGGGGGCTCAGTCCGCCGTGTTCGCCGGCATGATCCTCGTCAGCACGCTGCGGGCTGCGTCGACACAGGTGTAGCGTTCGGTCGTGATGTAGACGTCGTACATCGTCTGCCCGTCGCTGCCGGGATCATTGCGCTTCGACGCCGCCACCAGACCGGACCAGTCGGGTCCGACCACGACGACGCCGTGCTCGTTGCGGATCGGATCGGAGGCGTCGACGATGCCACCTCGCACCCCGGGAACCGGCGGAACCGTGAATCCGCCGGAGAACATCGCCGTCAGCCCGACAGTGTCGCGGATCCGTTCGTAGCGATCATAGGTAGCCCGCGAGAAGTCCTCATCCTCGCCGAAGATGCCCAAAGTGACCGTGGCGGCGCCGGACGCCAGAGCACGTTCCTCCAGAGCCGCGATCTGCTTGAGCAGCAGATCCCAGTTCATCTCCAGCGGTTCCCGACGCAGCCCCTTGGCGATCGAGTACGGCGTGCCGGTGGCCGGGAGGTTGCGTGAGTGGTGGTCGGCAAGAGCATCCTCGAAGGGCTGTTCGAAGGGTTCGGGGTCCTTCGTCGACGGGCCGAAGTACGGTCCCGACATGTATCGAGCACCGAGGGCCCGCACCCGATCGAGGTCGGCCTCGCTCGTCACACCCTCAGCCAGGATGACCGCATTCGTCCGCTCGAGATGGGCGTGCAGGAGGCGGTTGAGCTCGGCCAGGTGGGAATTGGAGCCGATGCGCAGAACCTCGGGGTGCAGACCCACGACCGAGGGGTTGACCAGAGGGACGAATGAGGCGGATCGCAGATCCGCGCCGACATTGGACATGCCCACGCCCCATCCCATCGACCGGGCCTGGCGCACCGCGCGAAGGACGGAAGCCGGGGACGAGGACACGCGGGAGGCGTCGAGCTGGAGGATGACGGACCGGTCGGGTTCGCTCGTGCGGTCTTCCAGGGTCGCGAACGACTCCTCCTCGGCACGGATGAACAGGCGGTTGGAGTTGGGAAGCCCCGCCGCCTCGGCGGTTCTGATCGCGGTCTCACGTAGGGAGGCGTCGATGTCGCCGATGAGATCGGACGCATGCAGGGCAGAACGGAAGTTCTCCGATTCCGCGGATCCTAAGGCGGGGTCGCCGACCGGGGCCTGGAAGATCTGGTAGCCGACTTTGTCGAATGTGAAGGAATCGACGACTGGCGCGAAGTAGGTCTCTATCCCGCCGGAACGCACAAGCTCCTCGAGATCCAGCCTCTGTTCGTTCATCGTCTCAGTCAAGGGTGCGTCCTTCCGTGTGCGACTTGCACCATCAGTCTTCCACACAAAGGACACACGGGATTGTCTAAACTCCGTAACATTATTGCGCTCTCAGTTAAGCACGGCGTCCCCGGCGGACCTCGCCGAGCCCGACGAATCCCGCCAGAATGACGACAACCGATATTGCCGCAAAGGACCAGATCATCGCTGTGTCCCAGCCATCTGCTGCCACGACGGCGAAGGCCAACGCCGTCATGATGGCGAGCCCCATCGAGGTGCCGATGCGCTGTCCGGTCTGCAGCACTCCCCCGGCCGCGCCGGCGTAGCGCAGCGGAACCTCCTGCAGTGTCAGTGTCTGGTTCGGGCTGATGACCATTCCCTGAGCGATTCCGATCAGGCTCAGTGTCACAAGCATCCACCATTCGCTGCCGATGCCGAGCGTGAGGAGCCAGACGACTGCGATGGTGGCCACGAGACCCAGGAGGCAGGTGACGATGCCCCAGACGACGAGGCTGCGGCCGACCTGGAACACGAACCTGCCCGACAGGTCGGCCGAGACGGCGGAGAGCAGGGCGGCCGGCAGACCGATCATGCCCGCGGCCAGCGCGGTGTGTCCGAGGCCTTGCTGCATGTAGACGGCGACGAGCACCCACACGCTGGTCACCCCCATGAAATAGAGGGTGATGATGATCGAACCGCTGCTGAAGCTCCTGGTCCGGAACAGTGCCAGGTTGACCATCGGGGTGCGGCCCCGCGCCGCGTAGCCACGTTCCCATCTCACCCAGCCGACGATCGTCGCCGACCCCAGTGGCAGCGCCAGCCAGACGAACCAGCCACCGGAGGATTCGACGAACGGCAGCAGGATGAGAAGAACCCCGAGTCCGAGCAGGACCGTGCCGATGGGATCGAGATCATGCTTCTTCGCGGCCGCAGCCGTGTCGTCGCCGACGGCTCGCCATGCGGAGGCCGGAAGCCAGAGCTTGGCAAGGACGAGGGACAGCACGGCGAAGGGAACATTGACGAGGAAGGCCGACCTCCAACCGTGCTCGTCGCCGAAGAGGGCGACGAGCACACCCCCGAGGACGGGCCCGATCGCGACCGAGACTCCGACCACGGTGCCCATCAGTCCGAAGGCCCGGCCGCGCTGGGAACCCTGGAAGTACTGCTGGAGGAGTCCGACGACCTGAGGGTTGAGGAGACCGGAACCGAGGCCCATGAGCACTCGCGCCAGGTTGAGAATGACCGGATCGGGCGCGAGCCCCGAGATCAGGGAGGACAGGCCGAACAGGCCGACGCCGATGACGAACAGCTGCCCGCGGCCGAACACGTCGCCGGCTCGGCCGGCCGCGACGAGGACGACTCCGAATGACAGGGCATAGCCGGTGAGCACCCACTGGAGTTCTGAGGAGGAGGCGTCGATGGTGGTGGAGATCGCCGGCAGCACGACATTGATGATCGACACCGACAGCAGCGACATGAACAGTGGAACAAGGGAGATGATGAGAATGCGCCTCTGGGTCCGGGTCAGTCGCTTCTCATCGCTCACACCTCAGCTCTACCCGGATCCCCGCCGAGGTGCAAGGGCCCAACCGCAGAGTCTTCCCAGGCGAGACCGGTCAGACCGAGTATCCCTCGACGGGCCCCTCCGTGTTCGGCCTCCACCCCAGTGCCGGGGCGACGTGCTGCGCGAAGGACTCCAGGATGTGGAGGTTGTAGTCGACTCCCAGCTGGTTGGGCACGGTGAGCATGAGAGTGTCGGCGGCTGCGATCGCCGGGTCGGCCCTGAGCTCATCGATGAGTCTGTCCGGCTCTGCCGCGTAGGTCTTGCCGAAGGTCGAGCGCAGACCGTCGATGATTCCGATCTGGTCGCTCTCCGCGCCGCTGCGGCGGCCGAAGTAGAGGTCATCGAGGTCGGAGGTGATCGGGAAGACGCTGCGGCTCACCGACACCCGGGGAGTCCAGTCATGACCCGCTTCTGCCCAGGCCTGCCGGAAGCGGTCGATCTGCTCCCGCTGCAGTTCTCCGAAGGAGGCACCAGTGGCCTCGGTGAGCAGAGTCGAACTCATCAGGTTGACGCCCTGCTCCGCCACCCATTCGGCCGTGGACCTGGACCCTGCTCCCCACCAGATGCGCCGATCAAGGCCAGGCGAGCGAGGTTCGACAGCAAGTTGACTACCTGGTCCGAACTGGGCGGGATCGGCCGCGGCGAGCTCGGTGCCCCGGATCGCGGACATGAATCGCTCGAACTTGTCCCGGGCCATCGTCGCGCCCTTGGCATCTCCGGAGTCCTCGTATCCGAACGCCTCCCAGCCGCGCAGAGCCGGTTCCGGTGATCCCCTGCTGATGCCGATGGCTGTGCGTGCGTCGGAGAGCAGATCGAGGGCGGCCGTCTCCTCGGCGAGGTGGAGCGGGTTCTCATAGCGCATGTCGATCACGCCGGTGCCCACCTCGATGCGCTTCGTCCTGGCCGCGATCGCGGTGAGAAGGGGAATCGGTGCGGCGGCCTGCTTGGCGAAATGATGGACGCGGAAATACGCGCCGTTGACTCCGATCTCGTCGGCACCGACGCCGATCTCCACGGCCTGCTGGAGCGCTTCGCGCGCCCCGAACTCACCCCGTGCCGCCCCGGTGCCGTGGTGACCGAAGCTGAGGAATCCGAATGCTCTCATTCCGGGTCAACCTGGTTGAGAGTTCAATTATTCCGCCGCCAATGGCGACAGGCCCCGCCGCATGTGCGACGAGGCCTCTTCTGCTCCCCCGGCTGGGCTCGAACCAGCGACCCTTCGATTAACAGTCGAATGCTCTGCCAACTGAGCTACGGAGGACGGGCGCAGTTGCCTGCGCACGGTTGACCAGTCTACCCATAGCCGCGGCCGCGAGCCAAAGCCGCATCGAGTGGTTTCCCTCACATTCCGGTTTGCCCCGCCGGGCGATTTCGGGTTCACCCCACAGTTGGGCGACCGTCACTCTCCGACACGGTCGCGAGGTGGCCTCCGTTGTAAAATCGAGGTGATCCAGGCCGAATGTTCTCCTCAGCGGAAGAAGCTCAAGTGACCATAGTGGCGATTGTCTGCGCGGTCCTGGCGGCCGTGGCCCTGGCCTACGGCGCCTTGTTCCAGCACCACGCGGTGGCCGATCAGGACGAGTCGCACAACGGGCTGAGCTGGAGCCACTTCAAGGAGCTGGTCGGGCGCCGGAGTTGGCTGCTGGGGCTGGCGATCCTCGGACTCGGCACCGCTGGAAACTTCGTCGCCCTCGCCCTGGCCCCCGTCATGGTCGTTCAACCGATCGGCGCGTTCTCCCTCATCGTCTCCATCCTGCTCGGCATCTGGCACCGGGATCTGCAGGTCAACCGGCGCCTGGTCGCGGGTGTGGTGGGCTGCATCATCGGCGTCACGGCCTTCGTCGCCCTCGCGGCGACGACGGCCCGCTCCGAGGTGCACCTCGGCCGCGATGCTCTTCCGCTGGTGTGGATCTCCGTCGTCGTGGTGGCAGCGGGCCTCGCGATCATGGTCGCCTGGAGACATGCCCCACAATTGGTGCTCATCACCGCGGCGGGTCTCCTCTTCGCATGCGTCGCCACGAATGCGCACCTTGTCAGCGTGCAGTTCCTGCGCGCCGGAGCCGACCAAGTCACTTGGGCCAATGTCGCCTGCCTCATCGCAGCGGGGGCTATCGGCTCCTGGTTCGTGCAGAACGCGTATGCGGCAGGCCCGCCGGAGATGGTCATCGCCGGTCTCACCGTCGTCGATCCGATCGCCGCTGTCGTGCTCGGCGCGATTGTGCTCGGCGAGGCATCTGCCGCCCCTGTCGGCCTGGTGGTTGTGATGACTATCACGGGATTGGTCGCGTGTCTGTGCGTCGTTGTATTGTCGCGGTATCACCCAGACGTCAGAGATCGAGAAGAGGAACGCCGAGTCGCTCGCCGCACTGACTTGTCGACCGACACCGAGGAGTGCTGAATCCTGTCCGAGCAAAGAAGCCCCCGAGCACGGCGCATTCTCATCCCCTCCGAAACCTACGCCCCGGAAGTCAACGGCGCCGCGAAGTTCGCGGAACGCCTGGCGGCGGGGCTCGCAGCCAGGGGCAACGACGTCCATGTCGCGTGTCCCTCGGCCACTGGCAAGGCCTCGGTCAGCGTCGAGGACGGCGTCACGGTCCATCGCCTGACTTCGCATCGTTGGCCGCTGCATCCGACCTGGACCATCTGCATGCCGTGGGAGGCCAGACCGGAGATCGCCCGTCTCCTCGACACTCTTGAGCCGGAGATCGTCCATACTCAGGCTCACTTCGTCATCGGACGCTATGCGTTCTCCGAGGCGAGCCGCCGCGGAATCCCCGTCGTGGCCACCAACCACTTCATGCCCGACAACGTGCGGCCCTACGTCCGCGCGCCCAAGAAGCTCATCGACGGCGGCACCGCCCTGGCCTGGTGGGATCTGCGCAGGAAATTCCAGTCGGCGGACTTCATCACTGTGCCCACGCAGCTGGCCGCCGATCTCCTCACCCAGAACGGCTTCACCTCCCCCATCAGAGCGGTCTCCTGCGGAATCGACCTGGACAGGTTCTCCCAGGCCCGGTCGAACGGACTCGGAGGGAACGGCACCGCAGCCGAAGCCGGCGACACTGCGCCCCGGGTGCTCTTCGTCGGCCGTCTCTCGGCGGAGAAGCACGTGGACGACATCGTGCGAGCCGTGGCAAGGACCGATCCCGCCCTCGGGCTCGAACTCGACGTCGTCGGCGGCGGCGATCAGGAGGAGCCGCTCAAAGCGCTGGCGGCGGAGCTCGGAGTCGGTGATCGCGTCCACGTCCTCGGCAAGATCAGCGACAAGGCGCTGATGGAGGCCTATCAGCGCAGCACGTTCTTCTGCATGCCCTCGACAGCCGAGCTCCAGTCCATCGCGACACTGGAGGCTCTCGCGTTCGGCAAGCCCGTGGTACTCGCCGACGCGGTCGCCCTGCCCCACCTGGTGCGCGACGGCGTCAACGGCTACCTGTTCCCGCCCCGGGACATCGACGCACTGTCTGAGCGCTTCACCCGCATCTGCACTCAGACGCACGACGAGCGCGACGCGATGTCGGAAGCATCCCTCGACCTCGTCGCCACGCACGACATCGAGCACACCCTCGACACCTTCGAAATGATCTACTCCCGCGTCATCGCGGAGAAGGTCGCGCCGTCGGCCTGAACACCGTCGGTTCGAGGTCCAGGCGCTCGAAGTCGAGGTTCTCGATCATGTCCTCAACGCTGCGCCACGGCGGTTTCCCGGTCCGCGCGCCGAAGCCCAGTGACTCCCCCACCCAGGCGAACACCTCGGCGGGGGTCCAGCCGAGCTGCTGGTAGGTGACGGCTCCGTCACGCTTCGCCAGTCGCCGGCCGGCCGCGTTGAGAACCAGAGGGACATGCATCCAGCCCGGCTCGACCAGGCCGAGCTGCTGCGCCAGATGAGTCTGTCGCGGCGCCGAGGTGGCCAAGTCGTCCCCGCGGACGACCTCGTCGATCCCGCTCGCCCCGTCGTCGACGACAACCGTGAGGTTGTAGGCGAAGACGCCGTCTCCGCGCCTCAGGACCATGTCGTCGACGACCGCGGTGACGGGCCCGAGGAGGGCGTCGGTGATGGTGACCTGACGATTCTCCGCTCGCAGCCTCAGCGCCGGCAGACGGCCGAGTCCAGCGAGTCGTTGACGCTGGGCGGCACGTTCGGCCGCGCCGAGGCTGCGGCACGTTCCCGGGTATGCGCCGGGTGGTGAGTGCGGTGCGCTCGGCGCCTGCTGGATGTCGCGGCGGCTGCAGTAGCACTCGTAGACGAGGCCTGCGCTCGCGAGCTGCCGGATCGCCTCGGCGTAGGCGGGGGTGCGTTCCGACTGCACGAGCGGAGGCTCGTCGGGGACGACGCCAAGTTCGGCGAACACTTCCAGCTGGGATTCCGCGGCTCCGGGCTGCACCCGGTCGAGGTCCTCGATCCGCCACAGGAACCGCCGTCCGGTCTGCCGCGCCCGGGCGTAGGCGAGCAGCCCGGAGCGGATGTTGCCGATGTGCAGGTCACCGCTGGGGCTGGGCGCGAACCGTCCCACCCCACAGGTCTGCGTGCTCACACCGAGGCGACGAGATCGCTGTACTGCGGGAACCGGCGCAGGTAGTCCTGGACATAGCTGCACGTGGGAACGATTCGGCCGTCGTCGGCGCGGACGCCCTCGAGAACATGGGTGACCAGTGTCCGGGCGAAGCCGCGGCGGGAGAACTCCTCGGAGATGATCGTGTGCTGGAGCTCGATCGTCGAGTCGTCAACGATCCGATAGCCGAGGAAGCCGATCAGGCGGGCAGGCTCATCGGTCGTGAAGATCTCGAATCGCTCCCGCTCGGAATGCTTGATCACCGTGACGGGGGTCGGACTGAGTTCTGGCTGCATGCGCGACTCCTTGGACGTCTTCGAACGGACACACCTCTACAGTCAAACATACACAGTGAGGCTGCCGATCCGGGGTATGGATCGACAGCCCCATCCCAGCGACGCCTGCAGCACAGCGCGCGACAGTCACCGCGCACTGCGCAGCCCCGCAGCGCTCGACGGTCAGGTCACGGTCTTGGCCGAGAGCCCCTCCGCGTCGACATGGGCGGTCGTCTTGCGCTGCAGGTGCTTCTCGAGCCAGCGCGCGATTCCGGCCACGATCATGTTGATGATGATGAACAGCACCGCTCCGACGAGGAACGTCGGCAGCAGGTTGTTGTACTCGCGGCCGATCAGGTTCACCTGGTAGAGGAGATCCTGGTAGGTGACGATGAATCCCAGAGCGGAGTCCTTGAGCAGGACCACGATCTGGGCGATGATCGTCGGCATCATCGCGCGCAGCGCCTGCGGCATGAGGACGAGGCTCATCACCTGTCCCGACCGCAGGCCGATCGCCATCGCGGCCTCTTTCTGTCCCTTGGGGACGGCGAGGATGCCGGCGCGGATGATCTCGGCCAGGACCATCCCGTTGTAGAGGGTGAGGCCGATGACCACGGACCAGAACGGTCCGATCGTGTTCCCGAAGATGAGGAACATGGCGAAGATGAGCAGCAGCACCGGCACTCCGCGGAAGAACTCGAGCACGATGGTGCCGGGCAGTGAGATGATGCGCCGGCTCGAGAGCCGCAGCAGAGCGAACACGACGCCGACGACGAGTGCGAGGAGCGCGGCGACGACGGCGACCTTGAGCGTGGCGAGCATTCCCTGGAGCAGGACCAGCTGGATCTGCGCGAACGTGAAGGGGTACCACTTGGCGGCTTCGAGCTGACCTGCGTCGGCGAACTTCCACACTGCGAATGCGACGATTCCGGCCAGCACGAGGGCCGAGACGATCGAGAGGATGACGTTGTTGCGACGGGCCTTGGGCCCGGGAGCGTCGAACAGGACTTCGGTCGGTGCGGTCATCGCAGGATCACCAGCTTCCTCTCGAGGTAGTCGAAGACCCGGCCGAGGATCAGCGCCAGGAGCAGATAGGCCAGCGCGGTGCCGAACAGGATCGCGATGACGAGGTCACCGCGCAGCTCGATGGCATTGCGCATCGCCGAGATCAGCTCCCGGTTGTTGAATGCCGAGGCGATCGAGGTGTTCTTGAGCATCGCGATGATGACGCTGCCCAATGGTGGGATCACAGTCCGGAACGCCTGCGGCAGGATCACCTCGTTCAGTGTCTGTCCGAAGGTGAGCCCGACGGCGCGCGCGGCTTCTGCCTGACCGACCGGGATCGTTGCGATGCCGGACTTGAGGGTCTCTGCGACGAAGCAGGCCGTGTAGGCGGTCAGCGCGATCGTCGCGTAGACGAACGAGTTGAACGAGCTCGAGGCGCCGAAGCGGATGTCGAGGAAAGGCAGCCCGAAGGCGCAGAAGAACATCACCAGGGTCAGCGGCGTGTTCCGCACCACGTTGATGTAGGTGGAGGCGGCGATGCGCAGCACCGGTGTCGGCGAGACCCGCATGCCGGCCAGGATCGTGCCGAGCACGAACGAACCGATGAGTGCGACGGTGAAGAGCTTGAGCGTCCCCCAGATGCCGCTGCCGAAGAGTCGGAGGAGTTCGGGAAAGTCCATTCCGGATTCCTTAATCGATGCGAGGGCACCCGCAGGTGCCCTCGCATCATGTCAATCGGCTGCTCAGTAGCGGTCGATCTCGGGCATCTTCACACCGTCGGCGGAGCCGAGCGAGTATTCGAAGGCCTCTTTCCACTTGCCGTCGTCCATGCCCTTCTGCAGCGCGTCGTTGACGGCATCGCGCAGAGCCTTGTCGTCCTTGGGCAGTCCGACGCCGTAGGGCTCTTCGGTGAAGGGCTTGCCCACGACCTTGAACTCACCTTCGAACTGCGCCGCGTAGCCGCGCAGGATCGCGTCGTCGGTGGTCACCGCATCGACGGAGCCCGACTGCAGGTCGGTCACGCACTTCGAGTACGTGTCGTAGGTGACCAGCTGCGCGTCCTTGTACTTCTCCTCGATGTTCTGCGCCGGGGTCGAGCCGTCGACGGAGCAGACCTTCTTGCCGGCCAGGTCCTCGGGACCGGCGATGTCGGAGTCGGTGGCCACGAGCAGGTCCTGACCGGCGACGTAGTAGGGTCCGGCGAAATCGACGACCTTCTTGCGCTCATCGTTGATCGTGTAGGTGGCGACGACCATGTCGACGTTCCCCTGCTGGAGGAAGGGCTCGCGGTTCGCGGAGACCGTTTCCGTGAACTTGAGCTGATCGGGCTTGAACCCGAGTTCCGCGCCGACCATCTTTGCGATCTCGATGTCGAAGCCCTCCGGGGTCTTCGATCCTGCTTTGACGTTGCCGAGCCCGGGCTGGTCGAACTTCACGCCGACCTTCAGTTCGCCCGCGTCCTTGGCAGCCTGCCAGGTCTTCGAATCGGCGACGTCCGCGGATTCGTTGACGGTGTACTCGGGTGCGGTCTTCGTCTCGCCTCCGCCTTCGGCCGGGGCGTCAGGGGATCCGCCCTGGCCGCATCCGCTGAGGGCGAGCAGACCGACCGCGATCGAGGCGATTGACATGCTGAGCTTCTTCATTGAGCTTCTCCTTGTGAGGGTTGGTGCAGAAATTCCTTGTGAGGGTTGGTGCAGAGGTCCGGGTTTCTTCGGAGCAGTTCTCGATGATCAGTGGGTGAGGATCTTCGACAGGAAGTCCTTGGCGCGTGTGCTCTGCGGATTCGTGAAGAACTCCTCCGGCTCGGCGATCTCGACGATCTCCCCGTCGGCCATGAACACGACACGGTTCGCGGCCTTGCGCGCGAATCCCATCTCGTGGGTGACCACGACCATCGTCATGCCCTCCTTGGCGAGTTCGACCATGACGTCGAGGACCTCATTGATCATCTCCGGGTCCAGCGCCGAGGTGGGCTCGTCGAACAGCATCACCTTCGGCTTCATCGCCAGCGCCCTGGCGATGGCGACACGCTGCTGCTGGCCGCCGGAGAGCTGTGCCGGGTACTTGTCGGCCTGGTGAGCGACGCCGACGCGTTCGAGCAGCGCCATCGCCTGCTTCTCGGCTTCGGCCTTCGAGAGCTTGCGGACCTTGATCGGGCCCAGCGTGACGTTCTCGAGGATCGTCTTGTGTGCGAAGAGGTTGAATGACTGGAAGACCATTCCGACGTCGGACCTCAGCGCCGCCAGCGTCGCCCCTTCGGCCGGCAGCTCTTTGCCGTCGATGGTGATGGTGCCGGAGGTGATGGTCTCGAGCCGGTTGATGGTCCTGCACAGGGTCGATTTGCCGGAGCCCGAAGGACCGATCACGACGACGACCTCACCGTGTTGGATCTCGAGATCGATGTGCTTGAGCGCATGGAAATCGCCGTAGTGCTTCTCGACGCTCGCCATTGATACCAATACCTGTGATTCGGCTCTCATGAGTATCGATCATAGTGAACGAACAGTCGTCTTGAGCAACCTCGCTGGCTCCCGGCTCAACTGCAACACATCTGTGACCTCGATCGGCTGGTCTTTGTCTTCAGAACCCGCCTGATCTTTGACTTGAACCGCCTGATCTTTGACTTCAGCCCGGATCAGGCGGCTGTTCGCACCTTCTCAGGAAGACAATCCCGCCGTGATGGCGATCGAGGCCGCAGAGGAGAACTGGTGTTCCCTGTCCTCCGGCGACATCGCCTCTGCGCCGAACATCTGATCGGTGACGGTGAGCACCGTCAGCGCCTCACGGCCCTCGGCCGCGGCGACGGCATAGAGGGCAGCGGTCTCCATGTCGACGCCGAGCGTGCCGTGGTCGCGCAGGCCCTCGTGCGTCTGCGGCCGTTCGGCATAGAACAGGTCGGAGGAGAACACTGGGCCGACACGGTACCTGGTTCCCTGCTCCTCAGCGGCCTCCGCGGCGGCACGCAGCAGTGGAAATGATGCCACCGGGGCCAGGGTGATCCCGGGGATGCGATGTTCGTTGATCGCCGAATCCGTATGCGCGCCGGAGGCGATGATGACGTCGCCGAGCTCCTGACCGGGAGCGTAGCCGCCGGACGTGCCGACCCGGATGATCCGCTCGACGCCGTAGAACCGAAACAGCTCAGTGGCGTAGATCGTCATGGTGGGCAGTCCCATGCCTGATCCCATCACCGAGATGGGCCGCCCGCCCACGGTTCCGGTGTAGGCCTCCATCCCGCGCACCTCGTTGACGAGGCGCGCGTCGTCGAAGAGCGTCTCGGCGATCCGGCGCGCTCGCCGGGGATCGCCGGGCATGAGCACCAGTGGTGCATAGTCGCCGGGTTCGGCCCGGTTGTGGGCAGTTGCCATCTCAGTCTCCTCCTGCTGCCGGTCCCGCAGCGGCTGCACCGCGGGCGATCCTCTCGCCCTCCTCCCGGAGTTCGACCTTGCGGATCTTACCCGACACCGTCATCGGGAAGGACTCCCGCACCTCGACGTAACGGGGGATCTTGAAGTGGGCAAGCCTGCCGGAGCAGAACTGCCGCACCTCGTCGGCGGTGAGCGACTCCGCGTCGTCCTTGAGGATCACCCACGCCATCAGTTCCTCCCCGTACTTCTCGTCCGGCACGCCGATGACCTGGACGTCCCTGATCTTCGGATGGTGGTAGAGGAATTCCTCGATCTCGCGGGGGTAGATGTTCTCTCCCCCGCGGATGACCATGTCCTTGATCCGGCCGGAGATGTCGACGTAACCGTCCTCGTCCATGACCCCCAAGTCGCCCGAGTGCATCCAGCGTGCGGAGTCGATCGCCTCGGCGGTCTTGTCCGGCTCCTCCCAGTATCCGAGCATCACCGAGTAGCCACGGGTGCAGAACTCTCCCTTCTGTCCGCGCGGCATCGTCTGCCCGGTGACGGGGTCGACGATCTTGACCTCGAGATGCGGCATCACCCGTCCCACCGTCTGGGTCCGGGCCTCGAGCGAATCGTCGACTCGGGTCATCATCGAGACCGGGGAGGTCTCGGTCATTCCGTAGCAGATCGCGACCTCGGACATGTGCATGTCGTCGATGACCCGGCGCATCACCTCGACCGGGCAGGGTGATCCGGCCATCACACCGGTGCGCAGGCTGGACAGGTCCAAGTCCGCGAAGTCGGGATGTTCGAGTTCGGCGATGAACATCGTGGGCACGCCGTAGAGCGAGGTCGCGCTCTCCTCGGCGACGGCCTGCAGGCTGGCCAGGGGGTCGAAGCCCGGGGACGGCAGCACGATGGAGGCGCCGTGGCTGAGCGCTGCGAGATTCCCGATGACCATTCCGAAGCAGTGGTAGTAAGGAACCGGGACCACGACGACATCGGCGGACGAGTAGCCGAGCAGTTCGCCGATGAAGTAGCCGTTGTTGAGGATGTTGTGGTGGGACAGCGTGACTCCCTTGGGGAAGCCGGTTGTCCCCGAGGTGTACTGGATGTTGATGGGATCGTCGGTCGACAGTTCGCCGCTCACCTGCTGCAGGCGCACCGCGTATTTCGCCTGCTCGTCGTCGAGGAGCCGGCGACCGAGGTCGAGGAGGAGTCCGAAGGATTCGTGCTCGCTGACGACGGTCTCGCCGAGGAGGTCGGAGGGCACGGTGTCGAGGAAGATCAGGTCCAGCCCCGCCACTTTCCTCGCGACCTCGGTGGCCATCGCCTGGTAGTCCGAATGGGGTGGGGCGGTGACCTGGGAGATCAGCAGGCTCATTCCCGACTGCTTGACGACGTACTCGAGCTCGTGTGCCCGATAGGCGGGGTTGACGTTGACGAGGATCGCGCCGATCTTCGAGGTCGCATATTGGATGAGAGCCCATTCCGCGACGTTCTGAGCCCAGATGCCCACCCGGTCCCCCTTGCCGACGCCGCGGTCGAGCAGCCCCACGGCCAGGGCGTCGGTGTCCCGGTCGAACTCCTCGTACGTCCATCGCCTCCCCGAATGCCGGTCAACGAGAGCCTGCGCGTCGGCGTAGGCAGCCGCTGTCTTCGCGAAGTTCGCCGGGATCGTGTCGCCGAGCAGCGGCTGTGTGGAGGGACCGGAGCTGTAGGAGAGTTCTGCCACGTCAGGGTTCCTTTCAGGAGGTGTCTACTGTGACCTACTGCACAGTATTCCATCCCTGTCCATCGCGCAGAAGCTGGAGAGGAAATCGTGGCTGTCCTCCCCCGGCGCCGGCTCGACAGCTCCGACCGGTGCGACCAGCGCCACCCTGCCTGATTCGATGAGCACCAGAGTCTCGGCGAGAGCGGTGACGTCCTCGACGTCGTGCGTGATGAGCACGGCGCTGCGTCCATGCAGCTCCTGGGCGAGCACCCGCCGGGTCTCGACCTTGACGTCGACGTCGAGAGCGGCCAGGGGTTCGTCGAGCAGCAGCAGCTGCGGGTCGATGACGAGTGCCCGGGCCAGGGCGATTCGTGCCGCCTGCCCACCGGACACAGCGTCCGGGCGGCGCTGCGACAGGTGACCGACGCCGAGGCGGTCGAGCATCTCCTGAGCAGCTTCCCGGGCAGCCGCTCTCATCGCGCCGTGGGCTCTGAGCCCGAATGCGACGTTGTCGACGACGGTGAGGTGGGGAAACAGCAGCGGATTCTGGCCGAGGTGGACGATGCCGCGCGCGTGCACGGGTGGCCACCGCCCCGCATCGACGTCGAAGATCGTCGACTCGCCGATGCGCAGCAGTCCTGAGTCCGCGGTCAGGGCGCCGGTGAGGATGGAGAACAGGCTCGACTTCCCAGCGCCGTTGCGTCCGATCAGCGCCGTCGTCGAGGAGCCCGGCAGCGCCAGGTCGACGTCGATCCCCCGCTCCGCCAGGCGCGCCTGGAGGCGGATTCCGTCCCCGCGGTCAGCCTCGGCGAGGTCCGAGGGCGGCGACTTCCGGTGCCTCACCGGGGTGGGCTCGGGAAGGTCGACCGCGGGACCTTCGACCGTGGGGCCGTCGACCGTGGGGCCGTCGACCGTGGTCATGCCGCGTGCCGGATCGAGCTTCGGGGCGTGGGGTGAGCGGTAGGCGATGACGATGATGACGAGTGCGACGACGATGAGCAGCAGTGAGAGTGCGATCGCCGATCGCGGATCGGATTCTCGGACGAGGTAGATCTGCAGCGGCATGGTCCGGGTGACTCCGGAGAGGGACCCGGCGAATGTCAGGGTCGCTCCGAACTCCCCGAGCGAGCGGGCGAAGCACAGGATTGCGCCGGTGATGATCCCCTGACGCAGGAGCGGCAGGGTGATCGAGACGAACACCCGGGTGGGCCGGGCTCCGAGTTCGGCTGCAGTGAGTTCGAAGTCACGCCCTCGCGCGGCCACGGCCGTCTCCACCGACATCACCATGAACGGCAGGGACACGAACACCTGGGCGAAGACGACGGCGGCGCTCGTATACGCCAGCCCCAGCCCGGCGCTGTCGAGGGCCGAGCCGATCAGCGCCGTGCGGCCGAACGTGTAGAGCAGCGCCAGTCCGCTGACGACCGGCGGCAGCACCAGAGGCAGCAGGATGAGGGTCCGCAGGATCCGGTGACCTCGGAACGGTCGCGACCCCAGCAGGCAGCCGAGGGGGAAGCCGATGAGCACGCACACGATGGCCGCGATGAGCGAGGTGCCCAGCGAGACCCCCATCGCCAGACGGGACTCGGGGGCGACGAGGACCTCGCCGAGATGGGCGATGTCGATCCGGGCAGTCAGCCCGATGATGGGCAGGAGCAGGAATGCGACTCCCACTGCGGCGGGCAGCCACAGCCATCCGGGCGCCCCGCCATGACGGCTGATCCGTGGTCGTGCGCGACGCTCGCGGGGCCGGCTCATGGGGTGGTGAATCCCGCGCCGGTGAGGATCTTCCTGGCCTCGGCGGAGCGGAGGAAGTCGATGAAGGCCGCGGCGTCGGCCTGGTTGCCGCCCTTGACGGCGGCTGCCGGGTACCGGTTGACGGCGGCGTCGGATCCTGGGAGCTCGACCTGGTCGACCTCCGATTCGGCGCGCCGCACGTCCGTGACGTAGACGATGCCGGCGTCGGCCTGCCCGGAACGGACCTTCCCGAGGACGTCCGTGACCGAGTTCTCCTCGCTCACGGGATTGAGGACGGTGCCGCTCGTCTTCGCCCATTTCGTCGTCGCCGCGCCGCAGGGCACCTGAAGCGCGCAGACGACGAGGGCCTTGCCGTCGAGATCGGCCGAGGTGCGGATCGACTTCGGGTTGCCCTTGCCGACGGCCAAGGTCAGGGTGTTCGCGGCGAAGACCGTGGGGGCGTCGGCGAGCAGTTCCTGACCCCGCAGGGTGCTCATGGTCGCTTCATCGGCGGTGGCGACGACATCGGCGGGCGCCCCCTCGGAGATCTGGGAGACGAGGTCGGCCGAGCCCGCGAAGGAGAACTGGAGATCGACGTCGGGGTCGGACTCGGAGAACGCCGTCTTCACCTCGGCGAAGACGTCGCTGAGCGAGGCCGCGGCGAAGACCCGCAGCGTCCGGCGGGACTCCTCACCGGTCCCGCAGCCGGTGAGGATGAGGAGGGAGAGAGCACAGATCGCTGAGACGAACTTCATCCACCCATGCTAACCCGCAGATGCGGGAAATTGCGCTTTTCAAGTCCGCAGATGCGCGGCTGGAGCGTCAGCTCGTCGGAGTGTCGATCGAAACCATCGTCGCCTTCACCGAGGCGGTGGCGACACGGCCGGGCTCGAGCTCCAATTGGCGGCACGCCTCGGCCGACATCAGGGACACCACCCGGAAGGGCCCGCATTGGAGGCTGACCTGGGCCATGACGCCGTCGATGACGACCTCGGTGACGAGCCCGGTGAAGCGGTTGCGGGCCGAGCTGAGGACACCCGAGGGATCATCGAGGGCATCCGCGTTCGCGGCGGCGACTGCGGCCAGTTCGCGGCCGTCGACGACGACGCGATTCGAGGAGTCCCGGCTTCCGGTGAGCCTGCCGTCGGCGATCCAGCGTCGCAGCGTGTCATCGCTGACGCCGAGATAGCGAGCAGCCTCGGCGATGCGCAGACTGCTCACTCGAGGGCACCCACCCATTCGTCGTCACCGTCGGCGAAGTGCTGATGCTTCCAGATCGCCACCCGCTCCTTCACCTCGTCGACGAGCTCGGAGCAGGCGGCGAAGGACTCGGCTCGGTGCGCCGAGGCAGCGACTGCGGCAAGCGCCACGTCCCCGATGCTCAGATCGCCGACCCGGTGGACGACGGCCAGGCGCACCTGAGGGTGACGGCCCGCGATGTCGGCGGCCACCTCGGCGAGCTGATCGGGAGCCACCGGATGGGACTCATAGTTGAGGCGAACCACAGAGCGACCCCCGTCGTGGTCACGGATGACACCGGAGAAGCTGACCACGGCGCCGCATTCCTCGGTGGCGACGAGCGGTTCGAGCTCGGCGGTGCTGATCGGGGTCTCGACGATCCCGGTGCGCACGACGCTCATCCCTCACGACTCCAGTCACCGCTGCGCCCGCCCGATTTCTCGATGACTTTGATGTCGCCGATGACGGCCCTGTTGTCGACGGCTTTGATCATGTCGAAGATCGTCAGGGCCGCGACCGACACGGCGGTCAGCGCCTCCATCTCCACCCCGGTCTTCGAAACGGTCTTGACTGCACCCCGGATGCGCACGGCGTCCTCGGAGAGTTCGAATTCGACGTCGATTCCGGTCAGCGGCAGAGGGTGGCACAGCGGGATGAGGTCGGAGGTCCGCTTGGCCCCCATCACCCCGGCGATGCGGGCCACGGGCAGGGCGTCGCCTTTGGGCAGGCCCGCCTCGGCGATCATGTCGATGACCTCGGGGCGGGTCGTGATGGTCGCGGTCGCCACGGCGCGACGCTTGGTCACGTCCTTGTCCCCGACGTCGACCATGTGGGCGGCACCGGTGTCGTCGATGTGCGAAAGTGTCATTCGATCCTCCAAGTCTTCAGCATATCGTCCGCTCCAGTCCCGGCCCCGGCGTAGTCCGAGCCTGAGTCCTGGGATCCGGTCTCACGTGACGGAACGAACACGAGATGCGTGCTCTGAGCGTAGCTGTGGAGCAGGTGAGAGCGGGAGCCGCCGACGAGTTCGAGACCGGCGTCGGTGAGCACGGCCCGCCGGATCTGCAGCTTCCCACTGGGCGGAGCCTCGTCGAGTCCTCCCGGCAGGCGATGATGCTCGACGGGCCGCGGGTCCTCGTCGACGTCAAAGCCCAGCAGCGCCGGGCGGAGGAACATCTCGAAGCTGATCAGGGCGCTGACCGGATTGCCGGGCAGGGCCACCCAGGGCCGGCCGGCCAGCCGGCCGCAGCCCTGCGGGCCTCCGGGCTGCATCGCCACCACGGTGAAGTCCATGGCGGCGGAGTCGTCGATCTCGGCGGCGAGCTTGACGACCTCATGGGCACCCTTGGAGATGCCACCGGTGGACACGACGAGGTCGGCCTCGCAAGCCCCGACCTTCTCGAGCAGGAGTTCGGGAACGTCGGGAACCGTGAGCGTGTCGACCTGCGCGCCGAGGCGGCGTAAGTGTGCGGCCAGCGTGATCGCGTTCGCGTCGTGGATCCTCGCCGCATTCGCACTGCCCGAGTCGGACGAACCACCGGGGACACCCGGATCGCCGGTATCGGACGGACCGTCCTCGACGACCTCATCGCCGGTGCTGACCAGGAGGATCCTGGGCAGACCCCGAACCGGAAGCTCAGCCACTCCGCAGGCGGCCGCCACGCCGAGGCGGGCCGGTGTCAGCAGCGCGCCGGCACTGAGCACGGTGGTGCCGGCGGTGACGTCGCTGCCGAGCCTGCGCACATAGGCGCCGAGGGCGACGTCCGCGGTGACCGTGATCTCGGGGGCCTCGAAACGACCGGGTTCGGTGGCCTCGATGGGCACGACCAGTTCGGCTCCCGGCGGCAGGGGCGCACCCGTCATGATCTCGACGGCGGTCCCCGGAGCCACCTCTGCGCCCTGGGATCCGGCGGCGACCCGACCGCACACGGGAATCGGGCCCCGGGCACGGCTCAGAGTCTCTGCCGACAGTGCATATCCATCCATGCTCGAGTTGTCGAAGCCGGGCACGTCGACCGGGGATCGGACGTCGGACGCGAGGCGACGCGGATGCTCGAGCAGTTCCGTGAGGCGCAGGGTCTGCGTCTCACACAGAGGGGAGATCAGCTCGCGCACACGTTCCCGGTGCATGATGGGAGTGGTCATGGGACGATACTATCCAAGGTGACTTCATCAAGGAGGTGGACGCGAATGGGCAGGATCAGCTTGCCGACCCCGATGCCGAGAACGCCGACCGTCGACCCCGGCGACGCGTTCACCGCTCATCAGGAGGACTCGCTGCTCGACACGTTCGGGCGTCGCGCTCGCGATCTGCGCGTGTCCCTGACGGACTTCTGCAATCTCCGCTGCAGCTACTGCATGCCCGAGGAAGGTGTGGAGTTCATGTCCCGGGACTCGGCGATGACCGCCGAGGAGATCATCCGGTTCGTGCGCATCGGCGTCGAGAAGTTCGGCGTCGACCAGGTCCGGTTCACCGGTGGTGAGCCGTTGACCCGCAAGGACATCACCGACATCATCGCCGGCGTGGCTGCACTCACGCCGCGGCCCAACATCGCTCTGACGACGAACGCGATCGGCCTCGACAACCGGGCTGCGAAGCTCAAGGCCGCCGGCCTCGACCGGATCAACGTCTCCCTCGACACCGTCGATGCGGACACATTCACCCAGATCACCCGCAGACCGTTCCTCGACCGGGTCCTCGCCGGCATCAGGGGCGCCCAGGACGCAGGCCTCGACCCGGTGAAGATCAACGCCGTCCTGCTGCCGGGTGTCAATGACCACCAGGCCCCCGACCTCCTGCAGTGGTGCCTCGAGAGGGACCTGCGTCTGCGCTTCATCGAGCAGATGCCGCTCGATGCCGGGCACTCCTGGCAGCGCACCTCCATGATCACGGCGGCGGACATCTTCGCCCTGCTCGAACCCCGCTTCGTCCTCACCCCGGATTCCGCTCCCCGCGGGGGCGCACCCGCGGAGAAGTTCCTCGTCGCCCGCCGCGAGGAGCCCGAGACCATCCTCGGCGACGTCGGCATCATCGCCTCGGTGACGCGCCCGTTCTGCGCCGACTGCACCCGCACCCGTCTGACCGCCGAGGGCCGGGTCCGCACTTGCCTGTTCTCCCGCACCGAGGTCGACCTCCTCTCCGCTATGCGCGCCGGCGCCGACGACGAGGCGATCGCGAATCTGTGGAAGGGCGCGCACTGGGCGAAGCTGGCCGGTCACGGCATGGATTCCGACGATTTCGAACAGCCCCAACGACCCATGAGTGCCATCGGAGGATAAGTGCCACAGGTCAGCGTCCGCTTCTTCGCCGCCGCGCGAGAAGCCTTCGGAACGAAGGAACAGTCCGTCGCAGGTGAGTCCCTCGCCGAGGTGATCAGCTCACTCACCGAGGCAGCGAACCCGGAGGCAGCGACAGTGCTCTCCCGTTCGAGCTTCCTCGTCAACTCCATCGCCGCCACCGACCGCGATCAGCCCTTGACCGACGGCGACACCGTCGACGTGCTCCCACCCTTCGCCGGCGGCTGATCTCCCACGGCGGCCGAGCGTCAGAGCCGGTGAGCCGGCTGGCTGGGCTGGCCCGCTGGGTCGGCTGGCCTGGATCGGCTTGTCGGTTGGCTTGTCGGCTGGTCGGCTGGCACCGGTGAGGAGAAGTGAATCCGACAACAACAAAATCTTGCCGGATTCACTTCTTCTCACCATTTGCAATGCGGCCCTCAATTTCTGGGCGTCAGAACGGGTTCTGGTCGCTGAGAACTGCCGCTGTCTATCCCGAGTGGGCGTCAGAACGAGTTCTGGCCGTTGAGAACTGCCGCTGCTGAGCCCTGATTCGGCACTTTCCGGAGATGCCGGCGGTTGGCCCCGGGTGGGAGCCGGCGACTGAGCGTCAGGGCTGGGAGAGGTACGCGAGGTATCCGCCGGAAACCGAGTGGACCTCGTACCCTTGCGCCCGCAGAGCTGCGCAGGCCTTTGCCGAGCGGACTCCGGACCGGCAGTAGAGGGCCACCGAGGTGCGTCCGGCGATGCGTTCGGGGCGGTCGAGGAGCTCGTCCAGCGGCACGTGCTCCGCACCCGGGACCATGCCGGCCGACACCTCGGCGGCCTCCCTGATGTCGATGAGGTCGGTGCCGTCCGCGATCTCAGCCCAGGTCAGCACCCGAGGACTGGGTTCCACCCCTGTTGTCGCCTCGCCGTCGCCGGTCGGGCCGCCGGAACTCTCGGATCCGCGCTCGCCGCTGTCGGACACACCGTCGAGACCATAGTCACCGAGGTGACTGCGCAGGTCCGTCACCGCCTCTCTCCCGGGATGGCGTCCGACGGGGACCGTCTCCCAGGAGGCGGTGAGGCTGTCGTGGATCGACACCGCGTTGTAGAGCGGAGTCCCGATTCCGGCGAGGACCTTGATCGTCTCCATCGCCATGGCGGCTCCGATGCTCCCGCACAGTGCCCCGAGGACGCCTGCGGTCGCGCAGTCGGGCACCGAACCGGGTGCGGGGACGACCGGGTAGAGGTCCCGCAGGGTGGCTCCTCGGTCCGTGTCGAAGACGGCGATCTGACCGTTGAAGCCGAGGATGGTGCCCCACACCAGCGGTTTTCTCAAGATCTCGCAGGCGTCGTTGGCGAGGTAGCGGGTGGCGAAGTTGTCGCTGCCATCGACGACGATATCGGCTTCGCGGACGAGCTCGAGGGCGTTGTCGGGGGTGAGCAGAGTGGGGTGGGTGATGATCTCGATCGTCGAGTTGAGCTGGGTCAGCCGCTCCCGAGCGGAGTCGACCTTGCGTCTGCCCACGCCGTCCTCGGAGTGGATGAACTGGCGGTGGAGATTGCTCAGCTCGATGACGTCGGGGTCGACGATGCTGATCCGACCGACCCCGGCCGCCGCCAGGTAGGTGAGCACCGGTGCGCCCAGCCCGCCGGCGCCGATGACAAGGACATGAGAACGCAGCAGAGCCCCTTGGGCATCCGCGCCGAATCCGGACAGACGGATCTGACGGGCGTAGCGCTGCCGTTGAGCGGCGGTCAGGGGTGACATGTCCTCCAGTCTAGAGCTCGTGACCCAGCTCGCGCCTCCACTCCCCAGCACGCGCCCCTCAGCTGTGGAGCACCTCGATGACGTCACCCGCCTGCACTCTCCCCGGGGCCGCGGGCACTCGGATGATGGCCTCGGCGCGAGCGAAATCGCGCAACCGGGCCCACTCCGCAGCTTCGATCTCGCCGGTGGAGGTGTATCGCCCGGGCAGCAGCGACACCCCGCGCCGGTGGCCGATCAGGTCCGCGCCGGTGAATACCGCCTTCCGCCACCGCTCGGCCAGGGCGCGACCGTCGAAGAACGTGCGGGCGAAGAGGTGGAACGACAGGTACGCGGCGGCTGGTGTGCCCGGGAAGTGCAGGAGAGGGGTCCCGTGGAACCGGCCGTGCCCCTGCGGTCCGCCCGGTCTCATCGCGACCCGGCCGAACGTCGAGTGCGATCCTTCCAGCGCCGTCCGGACGACTTCATAGGCACCCTGGCTGATCCCCCCGGTGGTGATGATCAGGTCGACCTGGCCGGCGAGTTCCTCAAGGAGTCGTGAGAACCTCTCCGGATCGTCGTCGCATACGCGCGGGTGGGCGATGCCTCCGGATTCGCGGACCGCTGTCGCGAGCATCGGGAGGTTCGAGTTGTGGATCAGCGCCGCCGGGTTCTCGGCCTGCTCATCGGCGGTGACGAACTGCTCGGGCCGCAGTTCGTCACCGGTGACGATGAGCCCGACCTCGAGCGGACGGATCACATCGAGGGCGCTGATGCCGAGCATCGCCAGCGTCCCGACCCCGGCATCGGTGATCCGATCCCCGGCGCCGAGGATGAGGTCGCCGACGTTCGTGTCCTCCCCGATCGCACGGATGTTCCAGCCGTGCCCGGCGGTCTCGGGCAGGTCCGAGACCCGGATGGTGGCCGGCGGCTCCCCCGTCGGATCGGCGTCGGTGAATTCGACCGGGATGACCACCTCGGCGCCGTCGGGCACATGCGCGCCTGTCATCACCCGCAGTGCGCTGCCCGGAACGAGCCCGGGCGCGGGGTGGCCGGCGGGCACATCCCCGCCGACTCGCACGTCCTCCCCCGCCTGCGCCGCTCTCAGCGCGGTGGCGTCGAGGGCGAACCCGTCCATCGCCGAGGTGGGGAACCGCGGGACTGGTTGCCGCGCACTCACGTCGTGGGCACAGCGTCGTCCTGCCGCCGTCTCGAGCGTCACGACTTCCGAGTGCACGCTCGACGCCAGCTCGGCGAGCAGGCGATCATAATCTTCGGGTTCCACGGAGCTCCTTCCAGTCCTCCCCCGATCCTACGAGGTGACCTGCTTTTTTACCGTCTCGAGAAGCTCCGTTCCCGGGTCGCGGTGCTCTAGGGTGAGAACGTGGACAAGGACCTCGCAGCGGACAGGGGATCGAGTCGGCGCTTCGGCATCGTCTCGTGGCCCGGCTGCGCCGCGCTGCTCCTCGCCGCTGCCGCCGTCGTGCTCTTCGGCATCGGCACCTCAGCACCCCACTGGCGCCCGCTCGGATATGTGCCGATGCTCGTGTCCGTCCTCGTGGCCTGGTGGGCACAACGGGAGTTCGGGCGCGACCTCACCATCATCGCCGCCTGTCTGGCCCTGATCTCGTCGATCTCCGTCGAGGCCGACATCTCGTGGACGAACATCGCCCGGATGGGTGCCGTCCTCTCCGCCGTCGTCATCGGCCCGTGGCTGGTCACCAGGCACTGGTTCGGTGATGACACGATCGTGTTTCCCCGTCGAAAGGGTCAGCGCTGGTCGCGGCTCGAGTGGTCGTGGCTGCTGTTCGTCATCATCGTCGCCTGGCTGATCCTGCCGGTGTACTTCATGGGCACCGGGGTCTATCGCAACTGGCCGCCGGTGACCGAGTGGCATGAGATCGTCCGCCTGTTCTTCGGCGTCAACGCCGTGGGCATCTGGGACGAGCTGTTCTTCATCTGCACGGTCTTCGCCCTCCTGCGCAAGCACTTCGAGTTCTGGAGCGCGAACGTCGTGACATCGATCATCTTCGTCGCCTTCCTGTGGGAGCTCGGCTACCGCTCGGTCGGCCCGCTGCTGACGATCCCCTTCGCCCTGATGCAGGCGTTCATCTTCACCCGGACGAAGTCACTGCCCTACACGATCGCCGTTCATCTGCTCTTCGACGCGATCGTGTTCCTCACGATCGTCGCCGCCCACCACCCCCAGCTGCGCTGGATCTTCCCCTGGTTCTGACACGAATGCCGCCCTGCTGACCGGACGATCTCCGGCAGACAGGGCGGCAGTGCGGACCCGAGCGGTTCGCGACCGGGCCCGGGCCTCAGCGCACTCCGCGCAGCGCTTTCAGCATCGGCTTGGTCAACGTCAGGGCGAGCAGGCCGAGGATGATCGAGGCGAAGCCCAAAGCAGTCCAGTAGGGAACCTGGTTCGCCGCGTTGTAGTAGCCGCCGAGCACACCGGACAGGGCGGTGCCGACTCCCGAGGAGAGGAAGAAGAAGGCGATCATCTGCGACTGGAACACCTTCGGGGCGACCTTCGTCGAAAAGGACAGGCCGACCGGCGAGATGAGGAGTTCGGCGAAGACGAACAGCATCATGATGAGCATGACCCACAGCAGCGGTGTCTGGTTGGCCCCGGCGGTGGCGAACGGCAGGAACAGCAGGTAGGCGATGCCGATGATGACGAGCGACAGGCCCGCCTTGACCGGTGTCGAGATCTGCCGCACTCCCAGCTTCATCCAGACCGTGGCGAAGACCGGGGCGAAGATGATGACGAACAGCGCCGGGATCAGCTGGATCCAGTTGATCGGGAACTCCCACCCGAGGATCGTGCGGTTGAGCTGAGTGTCTGAGTATGCCGTGAGCACACCGAAGACCTGCTGGTACAGCGACCAGAACACCACCGAGGTGACGAAGAACGGGATGAAGGCGAGCACCCGGGAGCGCTCCTCGGCGTTCGCCTGCGGGCTGGTCATCATGACGGCGAAATAGCAGGCGGCGGCACCGGCGGAGATTCCAGCTGTCCACCAGGCGAGGTTGTCGGGGTTGACCACGCCGGTCATCCACGCGATGACGACAATCACGACGACGAGGACGATGGCGGCGAAGAAGAGGACCAGCTTCGACTGCGGCAGCGGGTTGACCGGGTGGCGCGAT
Source organism: Brevibacterium sp. (assembly GCF_031179145.1). GTDB lineage: Bacteria > Actinomycetota > Actinomycetes > Actinomycetales > Brevibacteriaceae > Brevibacterium. The sequence goes on along the minus strand of NZ_JAPSIB010000010.1, from coordinate 89,134 downwards.
TCCTCGGGCAGAGCCTTGCGCGCCGTGGCGTAGATGGCGAGGCCCAGGGCCATGCCGACGGCGGCGGCGCCGAAGCCGACGTGGAAGCCGATCTCCTTCTGCAGCAGTCCGGTGATCAGCGGCCCAAGCAGGGCACCGATGTTGACACCCATGTAGAAGATCGTGAAGCCGGAGTCCCGGCGCGGATCCTTCTCCTCGTAGAGCTCGCCGACGAGGGCCGAGGCGTTGGCCTTGAGACCTCCGGAACCCAGGGCCACGAGGATGAGGCCCCCGGCCACTCCCGCGTAACCGGGCACGAAGGCCAGGCAGATGTGGCCTGCCATGATGATGATCGCGGAGTAGAAGAGGACTCGCTCGGCGCCGGCCACCCGGTCGGCGATCCACGCTCCGAGGATGGTGGCGAGGAAGACAGCGCCGCCGTAGGCGCCGACGATGCCGATCGCGGTCGGCTGGGACATGCCCAGTCCGCCTTCCGAGACCTGGAAGTAGAGGTAGAGGGCAAGGATGCCGTTCATGCCGTAGTAGGAGAAGCGCTCCCACAATTCCAGGCTGAACAGTTGCATGAGCGGGAGGGGATGCCCGAAGAACCGGGTGTCGTTCCGCATTTCCTCGCTGGTTTTCGAGGTGCTTACAGACATATCGTGCTTTCCGTTGCGACGTGCGAACTCACCAACATTGACGCAGTTCACATTGACCAAGCGGTGATCCTACTCCCCAGTCAGCAGTGCAGTCACATGCGCACGAGGCTGGAACGCGCTGTCCCAATCGGTGGAATCTAGGTGTGAACCAGATCTCTTCTGCGAGCCCTGGCGCCGGCCAGGAGGTTGAGCAGACCGGCGACGACGACAAGGGCGGAAGCCGCCATCGGCACCATCATCGCCGCCTCCGTTCCCGCCTCCTCGGCGAGGATGCCGTTGACCGCCGAGGCCAGCGACTGGCCGACGATGATCGCGGAGCCGACCATCGACATCACGGTCGCCGATCGACCCCGCGGACTGCGATCGGCGGCCAGGCTGAACAGGGTGACCAGGGTCGGGCCGACCGCGCAGCCCATCAGCAGCAGCGCGATGACCGTGACGGGCATGCCACCTGCCACGGACATGAGGACCGCTCCGGCGAGCATCAGCGGCGCGAAGCACAGCCATCGTGCCCAGAGCGCGAAGCGCGGTGAGAAGAGAGCGACCGCGATCGCGAGCACGGCCGAGCCGATGCCCATGATCCCGTAGATCAGTCCCGCCTGCTCAGGATGGCCGAGGTCGTTCGTCAGGGAGGTCAGGGCGGTCAGCGTCGAACCGAATACCATGCCGATGCCGAGGACCCCGAGCACGATGACGAGGATCCCGAAGGTGAACAGGTCCGCAGCCGGCGCCTGGGCCGGACCGTCGGTGGTCGACGTCCGGCGCACCCGACCGGTGGGATGAAGGGCGAAGGAGGTGACGAAGATCAGGGTCATGACGACGGCGCCGAGGACCGGGGCAATGGGGTGGAAGGCTGTGGCGAGGAGGCCGACGAGGAATGGACCGAAGACGAACACGACTTCGTCTGCGGCTGACTCATAGGCCATGGTGCCGTTGAGGACCTTGGGCTGGCGGCGGCCGGGCAGTGCCGAGAGGATGATCTCGACGAGGCGTGAGCGCGACATGGGGGCAACCTGCGGTGCGGTGGCGCCGATTGCGAAGGCCGCTGCCAGAACCACCCAGTCGGCCAATGGCGAGTAGACGACCCACGCCATGAAGATGAGGGCGAGGCAGTTGAGAGCGCCGACGACGAGCAGGACCGGTCGCTGGCCCCAGCGGTCGGCGGCCGCTCCGATGAAGGACCCGAAGATCGCGGTGCCCAAACCGACCATGGCGGAGTTGATGCCGCCGAGGCTCAGTGAGCCTCGGCCGGCGACGACGAGGGTGAGCACTCCGATGACGACCATGGCATAGGGAAGCCTGGCCATGAACGCGATGGGGAAATAGCTGCGCCCGACGACGGAGAGCAGGGTTTCGGACTTGGTCACGGAGACCGGGAGGTTTGTGGTGCGGGTCATCTCAATCCAGTTTCTACCCGCGCTCATCCGCGGGATTCAGTGCCGCCGTGGTGACCTGGATCGAATCACTCGGAAGATGCACACTTCAAGCTTCTGCAGGTCCAACCCTACCGCCGACCAGCTCATTCCCAATTGCGACTCAGTGAGAACGCAGATCGATCTGAAACGATGCAGGCATGAATTTCCTCTCCCGAGTCGTCGTCAACGCCTGTGCGATCTGGGCCGCCTCATGGATCCTGCCCGGGGTCGCCATCGAAGGCAACCGCCTTGTCGAGGAGCAGACCGGGACCATCCCCGCGACCATCATCTCCTACCTGGTGGTCGGGCTGATCTTCGGTCTGGCGAACGCGTTCATCAAGCCGATCCTGTCCCTGATCTCGGCTCCCGTCACCTGCCTCACCCTGGGTCTGTTCTCGATCATCATCAACGCCGTCATGCTGGCGCTGACCAGCTGGCTGAGCGGCTTCACACCGTTTCGGTTCACGATCGATTCGTTCTTCTTCTCGGCGATCCTCGCAGCCGTGATCGTCTCCGTCGTCTCGGCGCTACTCGGATGGCTGGTGCCGGAGAAGGACACTGAACGCCTCTGACGGGGAATCTTCTCTACAGCATGTAGACTGTGGCCAACGTGTCCAACTGCACTCTCTCGATCGTCGGAGGAGAACATGTCCCATCCCGTCGCGAAGCGACCGAAGCCCTCATTGACGCCGGTTGACATCATCGTCTTCGTCGTCTCCCTCGCCCTGTTCGTGGTCGGCCTCTACCTGTTCGGATGGTCGTTCTCCGCTCCCGTGGGCACCGAGTTCTGGGTCTTCTGGGCCGGACTGCTCATCGCCAGCTTCGCGTTCCTCCTGCCGATGATCTACACCTGGACCAAGGACCCCCGTCCCTGATCCTCCCTGCACTGCAGAAGGGCCGATGCGAGTATTCGCATCGGCCCTTCTCTTTGTCTGCGCTCAGCGGTGCCGCGCCTCGCGCGGCAGACCGAGCCGCGTTCGCTCAGTCCCTGCCACGGCAGAACGCCATGATCGACGAGGCGCTCTCTTCGGGCCGCTCGTAGTGCACCAGGTGACCGACCCCGGCCAGTTCCACCAACGCGGGGTCGGGCAGCCGGGCGACGAAATCGCGGGTGGCTGCGATCGGTGCGATCGCGTCCCTGTCGCCGGCGATCACAAGGGTCGGCATCGACAGTGACCCGGCCACCTCGGTGACGGTGTGGCCGACCGAGACGTCGAAGGCCTGTGCCAGGGACGCGCGATCACTGAACGTGGAGAAGTAGCGGGCGTGCTGGTCGTGGATGTAACGGCGCAGACCGCGGTCCCGCGTCGTCGCCATCACTTCGCTCATCAGCCGCACGATCAGCGGGTTCGTCAGCAGCTGATGCCCCCAGGCTTCGGGCAGACGCGCGCCGAGAGCGTAGTAGAGACGTGTCAGCGCGGTCATCGCCTTCGCCGACCCCTCGAGCGCCGGGGAGGTGATCGGATTGATGAGGATGAGCTCCGGCACCTCCTCGCGTCGCCTGGCCACGGCGTGGGCGACGAGGATCGAGCCGAAGGAATGACCGGCGAGGATCGGCGGGACCTGCCAGCGGTCGGTCACCTCGGCGGCCAGCGCATCGAGGTGATCGCAGTAGCTCTCCAGGGTCAATCCCGCTGCCAGCGCCGCGCTGGCGCCGAACCCCGGCAGATCCGGCACGATGACGTCACGGCCGCGCACCGCCGCGGCGATGAGATCCATCCCGTGATGGTCGCCACGGAACCCGTGGATCATCAGGAGGGGACGGGGGTCCGGCGCCCCGGCATTGATCGGATCCGGCGAGTGGACCCAGATCGGACTGCGATGACCCGCCACCTCCAGATCCACTCGGCGAGCTCGTGACAGCGGCACCCTCAGAGCTGTCCGGTCGATCGCCGGGGCACGACCACGACGGGAACCGGCAGCACCCGCAGCAGCCGTCGGGCCCGGGCTCCGATGAAGACCTTGCCGCCGCGGCCGAGGCGGGAGGAGCCGATGAAGGCGAGTTCTCCCGGCTGCCAATCGACGCTCTCGGCCGCCTCCTCGATATCGGCACCGGCCTGGGACTTCACGGTGGCACGACCCGACTCGAACAGATCGGATGCACGCTTCGCGAGGACTGCTCCCCCGTACTCCTCGGCGAATTCGGTCACCTCGGCGACTTCGTCCTCGGCGAGGCCGTCATTCTCGATCAGAGACAGCAGTCGCAGATCCACACCGAGCGAATATGCCGACCTCACCGCCGAGCCGATGAGAGCAGCCGCGCCGGGACGTGCCCCGAAGAGGGTCGTGACCCGGGTGACCGGACCGATGTCCGACTTCCCGGCCGGCGCCAGCACGACGGGAACATGAGAGGACTGCAGCAGCGAGGACGCGACGGTGCCGATCCGGACCTGACGCATCAGGGACGCGGCACGGGCGCCGATGACGATCGCATCCGCCTCCTCCGCCTCGGCGACCTCGATCAGGCCCTTGGACTCGTTGGCACTGGCGTGGATGACGCCACGGGCACTGACGTCATCCGGAATCAGCGCCAGAGCTTCGTCGAGCCAGTCCTCGAGCTGCTGTCCCACGATGCCGCTGCCGTCGGCAGGGAACGCGTTCGCCGCATTGAACGTCGAGGTCTCCGGCCGCACGATCGTGACGATGAGCTCGACGTCGGCCGACCGCGCCAGCGAGATCGCCAAGGCGATGGCGTCGCGACCCCGATCGGTGGCGATGTATCCGACGATGAGTCGGCGACGGGTGGAGGCAGCAGCCTGTGACATTGTCTTCTCCCATTCGATCTGCGATTCTGATCGGAATTCTACGGGGTCAGCCGAACGCCCTCGAGTCACACACGGTCGGACCAAATGTGAGAATGCGGACGAATTGAGTTCACTTTCTTCTGAACAGAACTCCCGAAAACACCGTGGGCATGTTAGATTGTTCACGCAATCACGGATTCGCAGCCTGGAATTGCACTTGAGAAGTCCCCGAGCGCTGACGCCGCTCGACCACGATCCGCAATCACGAAGGGAGCCCGGCATGTTGTCAACACTGACGCCGAGAATCGACTGTTGCCCGATCGCTGCCCCTTCGATTGGCGGAAGAGGACTCGTCGGCTGACAATCAGCCGCACCATCAGTCTTTCTCCACCGATCGAGGCGCACGCCGATCGGTCGTCTGACACAGATCCCGCCGCACATCCCCACCGTTGTCACCGACTGCACATCCGGTGGTCGACTCCTCGCTGACTGCTCAGTCCGCATTCGGCATCGGGACGATTTCGGCGATTTCGCAGAACGACGACGTTCGCAGTATTCGCTTTCCGAACATCACCGCTCAACCCTGCGCGCTGATTTCCGTTGCGCCGCTTCGCGGTTAGAGCATTTCGACGGCCGGGGTTTCCCCCGCCCCGCATTAGCAGGTCTTCCCTGCCCGAAAACAATAAGGAAGAGCTTTGTCCACGACATTCCCATTCACCATCCCCCGCCGCCTCGCCCTGAGCACCGGCTTGAAGCTCATCGAGTGGGCCAGGCGGCCCGAAGCAACGGCCGACCCGATGACCGTCAGCGCGAACGTGAGGCGTCTGTCTGACCTCCGCCGTCTCGCGCATGCGGAAGCGACGGCGGAGCAGCGCGAACACGACGTCGATCGCTACCTCTCCGAGGTCCGACAGATCCTGTAGAGGTCTCGGCAGCGCAAGCATCGCACCGGCAGATCCTTCACGGTGGGAGGCCGATTCCGGACCCGTTCTCCTGGGTTCGGAACCGGCCTCAGCCCGCGTCTGCCGGCCCAGGTGGCTCAGCTGACCTCGCCGCCACGCTCAGCCGGCCTCGCCGGCAAGGCTCATGTCAACTCAGATGATGGACTTCCGCCATCCCATATACCGGAGTCTCCAGCCCCTCCCAACGCGCCTTGAGCTGGAGGGCCAGGTACAGAGAGTAGTGGCGGGACTGATGGAGGTTCCCGCCGTGGAACCACAGGTTCTCCTGCCGGGTCGGCTTCCACATATTGCGCTGCTCGCCTTCCCAGGGCCCGGGGTCCTTCGTGGTGTCCGAGCCCAGTCCCCAACACTTGCCGACTCTGTCGGCGACCTCCTGGCTGATGAGATCCGCGGCCCAGCCATTCATCGACCCATAGCCGGTGGCATAGACGATGAGATCCGCCTCCAGCTCGGTGCCGTCGGTCAGCACTACCGAATCCTCGGTCAGGTGGTCGACCTGTCCCTTGGCGAGCTTCACCTTGCCGTCGGCGACGAGTTCCGCGGCTCCGACGTCGATGTAGTAACCCGAGCCTCGGCGGAGGTACTTGAGGAAGAGGCCGGAGCCGTCGTCGCCGAAGTCCAGGTCGAATCCGGCGGCCTCGAGTCGGTCGTAGAAGTCCTTGTCGCGCTCTTTGATCTTCTCGTACAGCGGGATCTGGAATTCGTGCATGATCCGGTAGGGCAGGGAGGCGAAGATCAGATCAGCCTTCTCGGTGGTCACCCCCGCCTCCAGGGCGCGCTCCGAGTAGAGGTCGCCGAGTCCGATGTCCATGAGGGAGTCGCTCTTGACGATGTGGGTGCTGGAGCGCTGGACCATCGTCACGTCGGCTCCATGCTCGTAGAGGGCGCCGCAGATGTCGAAGGCGGAGTTGTTGCTGCCGATGACGACGACCTTCTTGCCTGCGTACGCATCAGGGCCGGGATGTTGGGAGGAGTGCTGCTGTTCGCCTCGGTACACGTCCTGGCCGGGGAACTTCGGCACGTTCGGCTTGCCCGACATCCCGGTCGCCAGAACCAACTGGGTCGGGTGGAGAGTGACTTCCTCACCGTCCCGGTCCAGCACGACCGTCCACTGACCGGTGGCGTCGTCGAACTGGGCGCTCCTCGCGGTCGTCGCCGACCAATACGGCACCTCCATGATCTTCGTGTAGGCCTCGAGCCAATCGGCGATCTTGTCCTTGGGGGCGAAGACGGGCCAGTTGTCGGGGAACTTCAGATAAGGCAGGTGGTCGTACCAGACGGGGTCGTGCAGGCACAGCGACTTGTACCGTGAGCGCCACTGGTCGCCGGGCCTGTTCCACCGGTCGATGACGAGTGCCGGCACGCCGAGCTGCCGCAGCCGGGCGCCGAGGGCGATTCCTCCCTGTCCCCCGCCGATGATGAGGGTGTAGGGCTGAACGTCGCGACCCCATGCCGCTTCTTCTTCGGCTCGCTTCTCCGACCAGGTCTTCCGGTTCGGGTCGACGCCGTGTTCGGCACCGGCGGGGCGCCGGTGGCCGCGGGGCTCTTCGTGACCGGTGAGTTCCTGCAGCGATGTCAGGAATGTCCACGCACGTGGGCCGTTCTCGTCGATGAGACGGACGAGCCCCTTGCCGGTGCCCAGAGCGGTGCGGAAGGTGAACCAGGCGGTCGTGGTGCCGTCGGTCGTCTCTGCCGGTTCGCTCAGCTCGAATCCTGCGGGGTCGGTTCCCTCCAGGGTGTTCTCGAGCAGGTCGCGGACTCCCTCCCGGTTCTCCACCGTGGTCAGGTTCCAGGAGAAGGAGACGAGATCGCGCCAGAAGCTGGTCGCTGCGAACAGCCCGGCGGCTGACTCGATGTCGCGTTCGCGCAGAGCGGTTTCGAATGCGCCCAGCCATCCCCTGGCGACCTCGTCGGGGCTCCCGCCCACGACGTCGACGTCCGTCCGGGTGTGTTCCTGTGTGGCAGTCATGTCACTCCTCTTCGTTGAGCTGTGTGATTCACACGTTACGAACACGCGAGGTGAGGCGACAGGGTTGCATCGGGTTGCATTGTGTCTGAGGTCACTTCTGACTGCCTATACTGATTGCCATGCCCGTCAGAGATCTGGCTGCGATGGCGAAGAGCCTCGCACGCATCCACGGTGCCGTGGTATCAGGACAGTCTCCGCCGACTGGTCCGCGGTCGGTAGTCGCTCGGTCCTGGAACAGAGCGATCGATCTCGGCATCGATCCGGACGGCAGAAACGCACGAGTGGTGTCCGGGCCCGCCGAGGTCGAGGCGAGGCGACGCTCGTGCAAGCTGCGACTCATCGTCGGCGAGCTCATCCAGACGCTGCTGCAGCTTCCCGACTCCTCGGATCTCATTCTCGTCATCACCGATGCCGAGGGCGTGATCCTGTGGCGCGACGGTGCCGTGACTGCCCGCAGGAAGGCCGATGGCCTCGGATTCGTCGAAGGCGCCCATTGGCGGGAGTCCGTCGTAGGGACGAACGCGATCGGCACCGCTCTGGCCGAAGAGGCTCCTGTTCAGCTGTTCTCCGCCGAGCACTTCGAGACCTCGCAGCACCCCTGGTTCTGCAGCGCCGTACCCGTCCACGATCCCGGTGACGGCTCACTGTTGGGCGTCGTCGACATCAGCGGCCCCGCCCTCGCGTTGCAGCCGACGGTGCAGGCCCTGGTCACGACAGCCGTTCGCCTCGCCGAGGCGCGCCTGCAGATTCATCACCAGGAGACTCTGATGAGACTGCGGTCCCGTTATGCGACGGTGCTCGCCGGCAGCTCGGGACCGGCGATGGTCGTCGACGACGACGGTTGGGTCGCTCTTGCCCACGGCGTGCTCGGCCGTGATCGGGTCGAGGCGCCGAGGTCCGACCGGGCGATCCATCTGCCTGGAGCGGGTCTGTGCCTGCCTGAGAGGATCGAGGGCGGATGGCTGCTTCGCCCTGACGGAGCAACCCAGATCACCGTGACGCTGATTCCCGGTTCCACTTCGGTCCAGGTCGACTCCGCAGACGGTGCTCTCATCGTTCCCCTCACACGTCGACATCGGCAGATCGTCGAGAAGATCACTCGGGCCGGGCAGCATGGGTTGACCGCGAAGGATCTGAGCCGGTTCCTCTACGGGGACGAGGACCACGTGACCACCGTACGGGCGGAGGTCTCACGACTCCGTCGCAGCCTCGGCGCGCTCCTGTCGACCCAACCGTACCGGTGGTCACCGGAGGTGACTGTCGTCGATGGAGATCATGCGGAGGCCGCTCGGGAGGGATGAGCCCGTGTGTCGAGCGTCACTGCATTCCGATTTGGTCCGAGCGTCGCTTCTGAGTAATATTGATCAGGCAAGCGGGGGTATGGCGCAGTTGGTAGCGCGTCTCCATGGCATGGAGAAGGTCAGGGGTTCGAATCCCCTTACCTCCACCGCGAGAAGGGCTCTGGTCGATGACCAGGGCCCTTCGCTCATTTGCGGTGGGGTCATTGTCATTGCGGTCACCGCGCTCACCTGCCCAGGGGGTCGATGATGCCACGCCTCCAGGCATCGATTCCGGCGTGAAAGATCTGCTCAATCTCTGCCACCCTGGGACGTTGGCTGCAGGAAAAGTGAAATCGGCAGGAAGAAATCCGATAGCCCCTCGCGCGAACAGGCGGAGATCATTCTGACAGCCACAAGTCATTGCAGTTTTCACATCTCGCGACGGGCTTGCTCGACCGCGAACCTCCGCGGTTTCCGCTGAGACGGAGCAGGACTGAGATCGTGCCGACCCACCGTCAGACGATGCGGTCGACGACCTGCCCATCCTCGACAAGCCAACGGCGCTCGAGGCACACGTTCTCGAGCATCCGCCGGTCGTGTGTGACGAGCAGGAGCGTCCCCTCGTAGGCGTCGAGTGCCTCTTCGAGCTGCTCGATGGCCTCGAGGTCCAGGTGGTTCGTCGGTTCATCGAGCACGAGCACGTTGACGCCGCGGGCCTGGAGCAGAGCGAGACCGGCACGGGTGCGCTCACCGGGCGAGAGCGCGTCGAGGGGCCGGAGCACGTGATCGGCTCTGAGACCGAATTTCGCCAGCAGGGTGCGCACCTCGGAGGCAGTGTATTCGGGCACGAGTCCTTCGAAGGCGACCGCCAGCACCGCCGACCCGCTCAGGAGGGTGCGTGCTTGATCGATCTGACCGACCGCCACCGAGCTGCCCAGGCTCGCCGATCCGGCATCCGGCTCGCGCTCGCCGAGGAGCAGCCGAAGCAGCGTCGACTTCCCTGCCCCGTTGGGCCCCGTGATCCCGATCCGCTCCCCCGCATCGACCTGCAGCGACACTGGGCCGAGCGTGAAATCCCCCTGTCTCGCCACCGCCTCGTTGAGGATTGCGACGACGCCACTCGACCGGGGTGCCCTGCCGATCGTGAACTCCAGATGCCATTCCTTGCGCGGCTCTTCGACCTCGTCGAGCCGGGCGATCCGGCTTTCCATGCGACGGACCTTCTGCGCCTGCTTCTCGGTCGAATCGGTCGAGGCCTTGCGGCGGATCTTGTCGTTGTCAGGGTTCTTGCGCATCGCATTGCGCACCCCTTTGCTCGACCATTCGCGCTGCGTCCGGGCACGCCCGACGAGGTCGGACTTCTTCGCGGCGAACTCCTCGTAGTCCTCACGGGCCTGCCGTCGCAGTGTCGCCCGCTCCTCGAGGTACGCCTCGTAGCCTCCGCCGTACACGCGGTTCGACCCCTGCGCGAGGTCGAGTTCGAGCACCCGTGTGACGGAGCGGGCGAGGAATTCGCGGTCATGGCTGACGAGGACGACACCTCCGCGCAGACCCTGCACGAACGCTTCGAGTCGCGCGAGCCCGTCGAGGTCGAGGTCGTTGGTGGGTTCGTCGAGGAGCACGATGTCGAACCGCGAGCAGAGCAGAGCGGCAAGCGCGACCCTCGCCCGCTGACCGCCGGAGAGCGAGGTCATGAGCGAGTCGGTGGAAAGAGTTGACAGACCCAGATCTGCGAGGACCGCGGGCAGGCGTTCGTCCAGGTCGGCAGCCCCGGAGGCCAGCCAGCGGTCGAGGGCCGCGGAGTACTCGTCTGCAGGATCAGCGGCTCCGGGTGCGGAGTCAGCGGCATTGGCCAAGGCAGCCGATGCCGCGTCGAGGCGCGAGGTCGCCTCGGCGACTCCGGTGCGGCGTTGAACGTACGCGCCGACGGTTTCGGCGTCGATCGGTGTGTGCTCCTGCGGCAGCCAGCCGACGAACGCATCGCTCGGCGCGAGGGCGACACTGCCGGCCAGCGGTGCGACGGTCCCGGCGAGGATGCGCAGGAGCGTGGACTTGCCCGCACCGTTGGCACCGACGACGCCGATCACATCACCCGGGGCGACCGTCAGGTCGAGTCCGTCGAAGAGTGTGCGGTGGGCGTACCCTCCCGCGAGGCCCTGGGCCACGAGCGTTGCAGTCACTCGACCACTCTAAGCGAGACATGGTCGCTGTGCGTCCTCCGCACCGGTGCATCCGCAGTCAGTGGCGGTGTCCGTCCTCGCAGGACCCGTCTCCGCAAGAGTCGGAGGCGCAGGGCCCGTCGTCACAGGAGTCGGAGGCGCGCTCCCCTGTCAGCAGGGACACCGGAGCCGCGCAGCAGGCGTCGCCTCGCCACGCCTCGATTCCCTCCCGCACGGCGAAGCCCGCGATGACGAGTGCGGCCAGGGAATCCGCCCACGCCCAACCGAGCAGGCTGTTGAGCAGCAGCCCGGCCAGCAGTGCCGCCGACAGATACGCGCAGATGAGGGTCTGCTTGGAGTCGGCGATCGCCGAGGCCGAGCCGAGTTCGCGCCCCGTCCGGCGCTCGAACCAGCTGAGCACGGGCATCACGACCAAGCTGAGTGCCGCAATCGCGATCCCCAGACCCGAATGCCCGGGTTCCCGCTGTCCTGTGAGTGAGAGAATCGCGTCGACGCTGACATAGGCGGCGAGGGCGAAGAACGACACGGCGATCACCCGCAACGCGGTCCTCTCCCGGCGATCCGGATCGCGGGCGGAGAACTGCCAGGCCACCGCCGCCGCAGAGAGCACCTCGACGATCGAATCCAGACCGAACCCGATCAGTGCCGCGGATGAGGCGATGCCGCCCGCGACGAGCGCGACCACGGCTTCGATGACGTTCCAGGTGATCGTGATCGCCACGACCGCTCTGATCCTCCGGCGCAGCACCGCGATGCGCGCCGAGTCCGTCGCCATGCCGGTCATCGCTCACCCTTCGGACCGGAGCAGCCGCAGATCACGCAGAACATGCGCTGACCATACAGCGATCGCCGACCCGCGGGCAATCGACGATCGTGCCGAGTGCGACGCCGACTCCCGGGCGTAGAATCACTCCCACGGCGACCGGGGCGCACCATCGTCGAGTCCGTCGCTCACTGCACGATTGAGGGGGGAAGTTCTCATGGGAAAAGTGCAAGCCCAGGCGATCATGTCTCTCGACGGATACGTCGCCAAACAGGACAACTCCATCGGCCACCTGTTCGACTGGCTGCAGAACGGCGAGGTCGCCAGTCCCACCCCGGCCGGTGACTTCACGGTCCACCTCACCCCTGCCAGTTCGGAGCATTGGCGGAACTGGGTGTCCTCGATCGGGGCCTTGGTCTGCGGCCGTACGCTGTTCGACGTCGCTCAGGGATGGCAGGGGCGACACACCCTGGATGTCCCCATCGTCGTCGTCACCCATCAGATCCCGAAGGACTGGGTGGCCGAACATCCCGATGCGCCATTCTCCTTCGTCACCGACGGAGTGGAGACCGCGATCGCGCAAGCTCGGCAGCTCGCGGGCGACCGCGACGTCGCCGTCGCCGGCGGGACCATTGCCAGGCAGTGCCTCGAGCTGGGACTGCTCGACGAAGTTGCCGTGGACCTCGTACCGGTGGTGATGGGCGAAGGCAACCGACCGTTCTTCGGTGGGCTCTCCTCAGAGGTCCTGCTCGACAATCCGACGGTCTGCGTCCCCGGGGACCGCGTGACCCACCTCGTGTTCCCGGTGATCCGCTGACGGACCCGCCGATGCTCCCTCAGAACGAACGGCGACCGGCTTCGAGCTCGAGGAGGTCATGTTTGCTGTTCTCGCCCCAGGCGTAGCCGGTCATCGTGCCGTTGGCCCCGATCACCCGGTGGCAGGGAACGATGATGCTGATCGGGTTCTTTCCGTTGGCTCCCCCCACCGCGCGTGCGGCCAGCGGCCGTCCCAGCCATCCGGCGAGCTCGCCGTAGCCCGCGGTCGATCCGTAGGGAATCGTCGTCAGCGCCTGCCACACCGCCTGCTGGAATTCCGTTCCGCTGGGTGCCAGCGGAAGGTCGAAGACTCTCCGCGAACCCGCGAAGTACTCCCCCAACTGAGCTGTGGTCCGGCGGAACACCTCGTGATCATCGGCTTCCTCCGCCTTCGCACCCGTCTTCAGCTGCGCATATTCGAGAACGCGTTCGAAGTCACCGAGGTGGAGCCCGGTCAGGCTCTGACCATCGGAGGTGAGCAGGAGCCGGCCGAGTGGTGAGTCGATCGTCGTGTGCACGAGAGTGCCCGGTCGCGGGTCGACGAATGTCATCGCCGGTTCCGCTGCTCGCTGCGCGAGTGCCGCAGTGGTGTCCTGGTCGGTGATCCGTGTGGTGGCCATAGTCGTTCCTCTCATGAGCTCGAATCGGTTCGAGTCTGCTGTGCCCACAGCAGGTGCGTGACGTAGGAACGCCACGGACTGCAGGCATCTGTCGTTTCGATGGTCGTTTCGCTGTCCAGGCGGGCAAGTGCCTTCTTGATCCCCAGGTCGGAGCTGAGGAACACGTCGGGGTCGCCGAGGGCGCGCATGCGGATGTAGCCGACACTCCACGGCCCGATGCCGGGCAGTGCCAGCAGCGACCGCGCAGCCTCTTCCCGATCACAGCCGGGTCCGATGTCGATCGTACCCGCGGCCAACGCATCGGCGACGCCCCGAACCGTTGCGATCCTTCGCTTCGGCAGAGCCCACTCCCCCTCGGGAACCGCGGCGACCACCTCGGCGGTGGGGAAGAGCCGATCCACCGTGCCGAGCGTGAGCGCCTCGGGCAGCTCTGCGCCGTGGCCGGCGACGAGTCGATCGAGGTGGGTGCGGGCGGCCGCGATCGAGATCTGCTGTCCGAGCACGGTCCGGATGACGAGTTCGACTGGGTCACTGTGGCCCGGTGACCGAACTCCCGGCGCGGAGTTCGCGAGACCTCCCAGACCCGCCCGGGACAGCGCCGAGGAGATGGCTGCGGGATCGGCGTCGAGATCGAGGATCCTCCGTGCCTTCGCCACCGCGCTTCCCAGGTCTCGGCTGTCGCTGAGCCGGAGCCCGCATTCGACGCAGTCCCTGTTCCCGGGCCGCAGGGAGATCACCGCGGGCCCGTGGGCCAACCGCAGCGACCGGGTGTAGTGGTGCGGTCCTGCATCCTCGATGCCGGTGACGGCGCGAGCGGCGAGGTAGCCGAAGACCGCCTCGAGGTCGATCGGGGGCCGGTAGGCCAGGCGGACCACGAGCTCCCCGGGCGGTCCTGTGGGCGCTGCACCCCGGCGGAGTGCGCTCGGTGTGGTTCCGTAGATCTCACGCATGGTGTCGTTGAACTGCCTGATGCTTCTGAACCCGGCGGCGAAGGCGATCTCGCTCATCGTCAGGGCCGAGGATTCGATGAGCGTCCTGGCCGTGCGCACTCGTTCGTTCCGGGCGATGGCGAGCGGTCCGGCGCCGAGTTCGGCCTGGAGCACCCGTCCCAGCTGGCGGCTGCTGTAGCCCAGCGCCGAGGCGAGCCCGGAGACTCCTTCCCTGTCGACGAATCCGTCACGGATGAGTCGCATGGCACGCCCGGTGACGTCGGCGCGCACATCCCATTCCGGAGAGCCGGGGCTGGAATCGGGGCGGCAGCGTTTGCACGCGCGGTAGCCGGCGTCCGCTGCGGCTGCCGCGGTCCGGTAGAAGTCGACGTTGGGCCGCAGCGGAGTTCGCGCGGGGCACGAGGGGCGGCAGAAGATGCCGGTGGAGCGCACGGCCGTGAAGAACATTCCGTCGAAGCGACGGTCGCGTCCCTGCACCGCCTGGTAGCACTGGTCAGCTGTGAGCATGTGTCCATTCTGCTCGTCTCGGCGGACCGGTGCCAGCGGTTTTCGGACATGACAGTCACAGGGTCTGGCCGATGAGGATCCCGCCCACCGCGGCGAGGACGATGACCGTGGCACCGCCGAGAGCATAGACCGCCGCCAGTGCCGGTCGGCGGCTCATGAGGAGCCTGACCACATCGTACGACGCGGTGCTCAGGGTCGTGTAGCCACCGAGGAAGCCCGTGCCGACGACCTTCCCCCAGAGCGGGTCGAAGCCGGCCGAGAGCAGGATGCCGAGGGCGAAGCTGCCGGTGAGGTTGATGAGAAATGTCGCCCACGGAAAGGCCGTGGACAGTCGTGACCTGATGAGTTCGTCGACGAGGTAACGGGTGGCAGCGCCCACGCCTCCGGCCAGACTCAGGGCGAGGAGAACGAGGATGCTCATGCTCGCCCGCTCCCGCCTCGGCGAATGTCACCTTGACGAATGTCGTCCCGACGGCTTCCGGGCACGATCATCGTGCCGATGAGCGCGGCCGCCACCCCGGAGACCACGGTGAGCAGGGCATAGAAGGTCCCGGCGATGGGCACGGCCGCGGTGGCGAAGGAACCGGAGACGAAGGCGAACGAGCTGTACGAGGTGAATCCGCCGATGATTCCGGTGCCGGCGAACAGGCGCAGTCGCTGCAGGCCCTCGGTCGCCGCTAGCGGTGAGAGCTCAAGCGCGCGCAGGAGGAAGCCGAGAGCCAG
This sequence comes from Brevibacterium sp., assembly GCF_031179145.1. Classification (GTDB taxonomy): domain Bacteria; phylum Actinomycetota; class Actinomycetes; order Actinomycetales; family Brevibacteriaceae; genus Brevibacterium. The sequence continues at coordinate 73,567 of NZ_JAPSIB010000010.1, read as the reverse complement.
GGAACCGACGACGTTGCAGGCCAGCAGTGTGGTCGTCGACAGTTCTCCCCCGGTGAGCGCGACGTCGAGTCCTGCCCGCAGGAAGGTGCCGATGATTCCGCCGAGGAGGACGAAAGCGGCGTTGCGGAGTAGCCGGCGAGGGGGATGCACGCGAGCCAGTCTACGATTCCGGCCAGTAGTGGCTGTCCGGCAGGGCCCGCTCGCCGAAGATCGCCTGCCCCACGCGAACGCACGTCGAACCCTCCTCGATCGCGACTGCGTAGTCCCCGGACATCCCCATAGACAGCTTCCCGGGCCCGATGAGGTCCGGGTCTGCTTCTCGCGTCCGGTCACGCAGGCTTCGCAGCAGCTGGAAGCAGGTTCGCACCCGTTCGGCGTCGGTGGAGAACACGGCCAGCGTCATCAGCCCCTGCACATTGAGCGTCTCGAACTGGGGCAGCTGGGACAGGAAGCCCGGCAGATCCTCGGGCGGCATGCCGAACTTCGACTCCTCGGCTGACGTGTTGACCTGGACGTAGACGTCGAGGCTGCGACCCTCGGCCTGAAGCCTGCGGTCGAGTGCGGCGGCGACCTTGATCCGGTCGAGGGCTTGGAACTCGGCGGCGAACTTCGCCACGTCCTTCGCCTTGTTCGACTGCAGATGACCGATCACGGCCCAGTCGAGGTCGAGGTCGGCCATCTCCTCGGACTTGCGGTGGGCCTCCTGGACCTTGTTCTCCCCGAACCGTGTCAGCCCTGCCTCGACGGCCAGCCGGATCCGCTCCTGGGGAACGGTCTTGCTCACCGGCAGCAGCTCGATCTCCGCCGGATCCCGGCCGGCCCTCTCCGCGGCGACAGCGATCCGGCGCTTCACCTCGGCGATGGTGGAGCGGAAGTCCTCCACGGTCCGGGCCGTGAGGAACTGGGCGGCGTGGCTGAGTTCGTCGGGGCTGCTCATGAGATCATGGTACTCAAACGGCGTGTCGAGCCGTCCCCTCAAGCATGACTCTGCAGGAAGTCCCCCACCGATGCCCTCCACCCCGACTCCACCCGCTCACCCGCCCAGACGCGAGCTCGCGAACGTCAGCGCCGTCGCGCAGCTGCGCGGGGGCCGCCTGGCCCGCCGCCTCCCCCAGCTCCTCGCCGGTCTCTACCTGTTCGGGGCATCGATGGCGATGATCGTGAATTCGGGTCTGGGCATGATCCCCTGGGACGTCCTCCACGCGGGGATCATGCGTCACGTTCCGCTGACGTTCGGCACCATCATCACGATCCTCGCGCTCCTCGTGCTGCTCCTGTGGATCCCGCTCAAGCAGCAGCCGGGACTGGGCACGGTCCTCAACGCCCTCCTCGTCGGACCCTCCTTCGACCTCACACTCCTGTTCCTGCCGCAGCCGCGGGAGCTGGGTTGGAGCATCGTGCTCCTTCTCGGCGGCATCGTCCTCAACGGAGTCGCCTCGGCGATGTACATCGGCTCGCAGTTCGGCCCCGGTCCCCGCGACGGGCTGATGACCGGCCTGTCCCGCGTCACCGGGCGCTCGATCCGCCTCGTCCGCACGCTCATCGAGGTCGCAGTCGTGGCGGTCGGTTGGCTGCTCGGCGGCGTCGTCGGGATCGGCACCCTCCTCTACGCCCTGAGCATCGGACCCGTGACCGGAGCGCTGCTGCCGGCCTTCACCGTCTCACTCCGGCAGTCACAGCACGACTGACCCCTGACCGGGAACGATGTCGTTCCGCAGTTCGCTCTCGGTGTGCACCCACCGTCATCAGGAGTGCACGCAAACACAAAGCCCGCTTGGAGCCGGTGACCCTATGCTGGAGACACCGACGGATACAGCCACGCTCTCAAGGACGTGTTCAATGACGCACAGCCCCGATCGCAGCCATACCCACGGCAAGCGAGTGACCACTCCGGACCGGGCCACCCACCCCCTCGACCCGCTGACCGCCGACGAGATCGCCGCCGCCCGGCAGGTCCTCGTCGATGCCGGACGCTTCCGCGACGACACCCGGGTGCCCCGGATGCTCGCCGTCGACCCGCCGAAGGAGGCGCTCGCCTCCTGGCAGCCGGGAGATCCGCTCGATCGGAGGATCAAGGTCACCCTGCTCGATCGGACCACCGCACAGGCCGCCGAGGCGGTCGTGTCCCTCGACCGTGCAGAGGTCGAGTCCTACGAGGTGCTCGCCAATGCCGAAAGCCCGTATGGTCAGCCCCAGTACCTGTTCGAGGAGTACGCCGACGCCGAGGCGATCGTCAAGACCTCGTCAGAGTGGCAGACGGCGATGAAGCGCCGCGGGCTCGAAGAGCACATGGAACTCGCCTTCTGCTCACCGCTGGCACCGGGGTTCTTCGACCGCGACGACGAAGTGGGCCGCCGGATGGTCCGCTCCCACACCTACCTCCGCTTCCATCCCGATGACAACCCGTGGGCCCACCCCATCGAAGGTCTCGTCGTCCACGTCGACCTGACCACCCGCGAGGTCATCCGCATCGATGACGAGGGTGACGTGCCGGTCCCGCAGGAGTCCGGGGACTACACGCTGCGTGCCCACGGCCCGGCCCGCACCAGCCTCAAGCCGATCGAGATCACCCAGCCCGAGGGTCCCAGCTTCTCCGTCGACGGCAGCCAGGTGCAGTGGGAGAACTGGAAGTTCAGGGTCGGCTTCAACCAGCAGGAAGGGCTCGTCCTCAACCGGATCACATTCACAGACGGCGAGGCGGACCGATCCGTCGCTCACCGCGCCAGTGTGCCCGAGATGGTCGTGCCTTATGGGGACAACTCGACCAGCCGGTACTGGATCAGCTACTTCGACGCCGGTGAGTACCTGCTGGGCAAGAACGCGAACTCTCTGGCGCTCGGCTGCGACTGCCTCGGCGTCATCCACTACTTCGACGCCTTCGTCGCCGACGATCACGGCCACCCGGTGAAGATTCCGCAGGCGGTGTGCATGCACGAGGAGGACTACGGGATCCTCTACAAGCACACCGACATGGACACCGGCGCGGAGACCCGTCGCAGCCGCCGCCTTGTCATCAGCTACTTCTCCACCATCGGCAACTACGACTACGGCTTCTTCTGGTACTTCTACCTCGACGGTTCGATCCAGGTCGAGGCGAAGGCCACCGGGATCGTCTTCGCCGGCGCCGGCATCCCCGGGACCGACGAACCGCATCGAACGGAGATCGCCCCGGGCATCTTCACCCCTGTCCACCAGCATCTGTTCTGTGCTCGGATCGACGTCGACGTCGACGGACCCGACAACACACTGCACGAGATCAACACCGCAGGCGTGCCGATCGGTCCGGACAATCCCTACGGCAACGCGTTCACCTGGACCGACACGCAGCTGAGTTCGGAGCTCCAAGCCAGGCGGGAGGCCAGCGGCGCGACCAACAGGGTGTGGGAGGTCCGTTCGGCCCACCGGACGAACCACGTCGGGCGACCGACTGCCTATTGGCTGATCCCGGAGGGCCGCGGTCTGCTCGCGGCGCAGACCGAGGCCACCGTGCACGGCCGGGCGAACTTCGCCACTCACCATCTGTGGGGAACGCAGTACGCCCCGACCGAGCTCTACCCGGCCGGGGACTACCCCAATGCGCATGCCCCGGGTGCGGGACTGCCCGAGTGGACGAGCCGGGACCGCAGCCTCGACGGCGAGGACATCGTCCTCTGGCACGTCTTCGGCCCCACTCACATTCCCCGGACCGAGGACTGGCCAATCATGCCGGTCGACTACTCCGGCTTCTGGTTCAAACCGCACGGTTTCCTCGACCGCAATCCGACGATGGACCTTCCGGCCGAACCCGGCGCCGGTGGTCAGCACGAGGCAGGGACAGCGCCGAGCGGTGCCACCTGCTGCGGCGGCACCTCTGAGACGGGGACCGCCGCCGACAACACCTCATCCACGAACCCGACCGCTTAAGAGGAGAACCCGATGAATACCTACGACAGTCTGCTCGCCGCCGTCACCTCGGACGATCCGGATGCACGCGAAGTCCGCGATCCGGCGACCGGTAAGATCATCGGCCGCGCCCCGGTGAAGGGTCTCGAGGACCTCGAGGCCGCCCTCGACGCGGCGACCTCCGCGCAGCCGCGATGGGCGGGGCTCGAGGACGAGGAACGCACCATCTATCTGCACCGCGCGGCGGACGCCATCGAGGCCGCAGCCGAACCCTTGGCCCAGCTGCTCTCCCGCGAGCAGGGCAAGCCACTCAACGGACCCAATGCCCGGTTCGAAGTGGGTGCGTGCTCCGTGTGGACGCGGGCGGCTGCGGACACCGAGCTGCCCGGCGGCGTCATCCTCGACGACGAATCGGGCCGAGCGGAGATGCACTATCGTCCCCTCGGCGTCGTCGGAGCGATCTCGCCGTGGAACTGGCCGATGATGATCTCGATCTGGCAGATCGCCCCGTCCCTGCGGATGGGCAACACCGTGGTCATCAAGCCCGCCGAGACAACGACCCTGTCCGTCATGGCCCTCGTCGCGGTGCTCAACCAAGTGCTGCCCGAAGATGTCCTCACCGTCATTCCCGGCAAGGGCTCCGTCGTCGGTGCCGCTCTGACACAGAGCGACAAGGTCTCGAAGGTGATGTTCACCGGCTCGACCCCCGTGGGCAAGCAGATCATCGCCGCCAGCGCTGACAACGTCACCCGGCTGACCCTGGAGCTGGGCGGCAACGATGCGGGCATCGTCCTTCCCGACGTCGATCCCGTCGCGATCGCCGAAGGTCTGTTCTGGGGTGCCTTCATCAACACCGGCCAGACGTGTGCCGCGCTCAAGCGCCTCTACGTCCATGACTCGGTCCACGACCAGGTGGTCGAGGCCCTGACCGAATTCGCGAAGCACGTCCCGATGGGCGTCGGCCTCGACGAGAGCAACCTCCTCGGACCCCTGCAGAACCAGGCGCAGTACGACATCGTCGAACGGCTCGTCGATTCCGCTCGCGCCAGCGGAGCCACCGTGGCTCTCGGAGGGAACCCCGAGCCCGATGCTCCGGGCTACTTCTACCCGACGACCGTGGTCACGGACATCGATCCCCATGCCGAACTGGTCGTCGAAGAGCAGTTCGGCCCCGCCCTGCCGATCGTCCGGTACTCCGACATCGACGAGGCTCTCAGGCTCGCCAACGAGCTCGAGGTCGGGCTCGGCGCCTCGGTGTGGTCGAACGATCGTGAGGAGGCGAAGCGAGTCGCGGCGCGCCTGGAGGCGGGCACCGTGTGGATCAACTCCCACGGTGGGCTGCACCCGATGGTGCCCTTCGGCGGGATGAAGCAGTCCGGCTACGGTCGTGAGTTCGGCGTCGAGGGACTCAAGGCGGTGTCCGAACCGCAGGTGATCAGCGGCTGAGGCAGCCCGGAGCAAGACACCGGAATCGAGGCACCCGAATGCTGTCGCCCCGACGACCTTGCGATAGCACTGACGGTTGGTCAGCTACCCTTGCGATCTGCGCAATTTCCGCCTAGGCTCTCAGTCATGGCTCCGACCGTCGACGACGATTCCACCGCCACTCGCGCGAAGCAGGCGATCAGTGCCAGCGGGCTGTCCCAGCGGCAGCTTGCGGCGACCATCGGCATCGACGAGTCGAAGCTGTCGAAGTCCCTGGCCGGTCGCCGCAATTTCACAGCGGCCGAACTCGTCGCGGTCGCCACCACCACCGGCGTCACCGTGCAGTGGCTGCTCGGTCAGGAGTCCAGCGTCTCGGCCACTCCCCCGAAGCTCGCAGCCGGTCTCGTCAACGCCGATGGCCCCACGCCGCGCCGACTCATCGTCGAAACCGCCTGGGATCTGTTCGCCCGGCTCGGCTATGACTCCGTCCGCATCGCCGACGTCGCTGAGGCCGCCGGCGTCTCCAGCGCCAGCGTCCATTACTACTTCCCGAGCAAGTCGGGGCTCTTCGACGCCACTCTGGGCTACTCGGTCAAACTCGCCTTCGACCGGCAGATCGCCTGGTTGGGTGATATCCCCGATCCCAAGCGCAGGCTTGAGCGCCTGCTCGAGCTGCAGTCGCCGGTCGGCCGGACGGCGCGCAGCGAATGGTCGATCTGGCTCCAGATGTGGAGCCGGCTGGCCCTCGAGAACGAATCCGTCCCCGACTACCACGCCAGCTACGACCGCTGGTCCCGCACCGTCCGGGCCACGCTGGAGGATGGGCAGGCCAGCGGTGTCGTCCGCGCCCGCGACAGCGCGGAGATGACAGACGAACTCACCTCAGTGCTTGACGGCTTCGGTGTCAAGGTCCTCACCGGCGTCCTCGACGTGGCCACATTCCGCAGACGCCTGTCTGCCTATCTCAACCGATCCGTCTTCACCAATTCTGATGAGGAGCCATCATGAATCGCAAGGTCATTCTCACCTGCGCCGTCACCGGAGCCGGCGACACCGCTGATAAGAGCGAGCACGTCCCGGTCACCCCGGAGGAGATCGCCTCCGATGCGATCGCCGCGGCCCGCGCCGGCGCCTCGGTCGTCCACATCCATGTCCGCGACCTCGAGACGAAGCAGGGCTCACGGGAGGTCGCATACTATCGGGAGGTCGTCCGCCTGATCCGCGAATCAGATGTCGACCCGGTCATCAACCTCACCGCTGGGATGGGTGGCGACCTGGTCATCGATCCCCAGGAGCCCACTTCCCAGATGCCCGGGACCGATCTCGTCAACGCTCTCGAGCGCCTGCCTCATGTCGAAGAGCTCCTGCCTGAGATCTGCACCCTTGACTGCGGATCGCTCAACTTCGGTGAGGGCTCGAACATCTATGTGTCGACCCCCGACATGCTCAGGGAAGGGTCGAAGAAGATCCAGACCCTCGGGGTTCGTCCGGAGCTCGAGATCTTCGACACCGGCAACCTGTGGTTCGCCAATGTCCTCGTCGAGGAGGGGCTCATCGATCCGCCGCCGCTCTATCAGCTGTGCATGGGCATTCCCTACGGCGCCCCGGTCGACGCCCGACTGCTTCACGCAATGGTCGGCATGCTGCCGAAGGGAGCGGAGTTCACCTCCTTCGCGATCGGACGCGACCAGCTGCCCTGGGTCGCCCAGTCCGTGCTCGCCGGAGGGCATGCCCGCGTCGGACTCGAGGACAATCTGTACCTGGCCAAGGGCGTCAAGGCCACCAACGAGTCGCTGACCGATCGTGCCGTATCCATCATCGAGAGCCTCGGCGCCCAGGTCGCCACCCCGGCCGAAGCTCGCGAGATCCTCGACCTCAAGGTGCAGGTGCCGACGGCGATCGGAGCAGAACTGTGAGCACGTACCCCACCATGGAGGACATCACGACGGTCGCCTGCGTCGGAGCCGGCACCATCGGGGGCGGCTGGACCGCCTACTTCCTCGCTCGCGGCTACTCGGTGCGGGTCTGGGATCCCTCTCCCGTCGCCGGCGAGAAGCTCTCCCGCCTCATCGATGCCGCCTGGCCGGCCCTGTCCGAACTCGACAAGGTCGACGGCGCCGACAAGTCGGCCTGGTCGATCCACACCGACCTCGCCGAGGCGGTCGCCGGGGCCGGCTTCGTCCAGGAGTCGGCGCCCGAGGATCTCCACCTCAAACGCCGGCTCTTCGCCGACCTCGACGCCGTCTGCGAACCCGACGTCGTCATCGGGTCCTCGACTTCGGGATACTCGACGACCGAGATGGCCACCGAGGTCACTCACGCCGAACGCTTCGTCGTCGGTCACCCCTTCAACCCGCCCTACCTCATCCCCCTCGTTGAGGTCGTCGGCGGAGAGAAGTCCTCGCCCGAGGCCGTCGGCTGGGCGGCCGACTTCTACTCCCGGATCGGCAAGTCCGTCATCCGGATGGACCGCGAGGTCCCCGGCTTCATCGCGAACCGGTTGCAGGAGGCACTGTGGCGCGAAGCGCTGCACATGATCGACAACGGCGAAGCCACCGTCGACCAGATCGACCGCTCGATCACGGACGGTCCCGGCCTGCGCTGGCCTTTCCACGGGCCGATGCTCACCTTCCACCTCGCCGGCGGCGAAGGCGGAATGGCGCATATGCTCGACCACTTCGGACCCTCCCTCAAGTCCCCGTGGACGCGGCTCACCGCTCCGGAGCTGACGCAGAAGCTGCGCGACGACGTCGTGGCCGGATGCCTCGAGGCCAGCGACGAACGAACGATCGTCGACCTCGTCGCCGAACGTGACGCCGGCATCATCGCATTGCGGAGGCTGACCGGCTCGGGACTCAGCTCCGCCGGCGCCGACGCGGCCTCCGCGGGCACAGCCTCCGCCTCCGGCACGGTCTCCGCAGCAGAGCTCGACGGGGCCGCGGGATGACCGGAACCGGGGGCACCACCTCGGCGGCCGACTCCCTCGCGACACCACCGTCGGCGACAACCCTGCCGGGCTACGTCACCGACGTCGCTCCTGAGTGGATCGATTACAACGGGCACATGTCGGAGGCCTACTACGTCCTCGTGTTCGGATTCGCCACGGACCGACTGATGGACCGCCTCGGCCTTGACGCCGCCTACCGGGAAGCCACCGGCTGCTCGTTGTACACCGTCGAATCCCATATCCGGTTCCTCGATGAGGTGTCACTCGACAGCCGCCTCCAGGTCAAGGCGCATCTGGTCTCCGCCGGGGCGAAGAAGCTGCACCTCGCATATGAGATGGTCGTCGGCTCCACCGTCGTCGCAACCGAAGAGATCCTTGCCCTGCACGTCAACCAAGCCGAGGGCGGAACCGTTCCCTTCCCGGAGGAGGTCAGAGCCCGCATCGCGACCCTCGACACCCACCTGCCCGAGTGGAGCGGTCGCCGAATCGGGTGACACGGCTATCCTGTCAGCACATCGCCTCATCCCCGAAGGAGCCAGCCGATGCCCACCACGAAACAGACCTCTCAGCCGATCGCGTTCACCGGCAACCCGGAGCAGCTCGGCGACCGGACGATCATCAGACTGCCCGACGACGCCAGCGCGCAACTTCCCTCCCGGGGGCAGGTGGCGGCTCACGCCATGATCGGTGAACACCAGCAGCGCATCGTCGTCGAACCCGACGGCATGCGCGGTCACTGGATCGGCATCGACGACGAACTGGGCGAGCGCCTCGGCGGCGGTGAAGTCGCGGTGTCGCTGACCCCGACCAAGGACTGGCCGGAGCCGGAGCTGCCCTCCGACTTCTCGGCCGCCCTCGGCGGCGCCCCTCACCTCGCCGAGGTGTGGGCCGGTCTGACCCCGATGGCCCGCTGGGAATGGGTGCGGTGGATCGGGGCGACGAAGAATCCGGAGACGCGGGCCAAGCGCGTGCGGGTGTCGATCTCGAAGCTCGAGGACGGCAAGCGTCGGCCCTGCTGCTTCGACCTGTCCTCCTGCACGGACCCGGAGCTGTCGAAGAGCGGGAAGCTGATCTCCGCCGACTGAGCCACGTCGCCCCAGCCGATCATCGTGCTCTCAGTACCCGAGAGAGGCGATGCCGCGGACGAACTCGGCGCCCTCACCTGCGCCCAGTGCGTCCCGCAGGGCGGGGACGGCTTCCTCATCGAAACCGACCCTCACGGCCCCGGATTCCTCGCGGCGCGAGGTCGTCGGGACCGTGACGGTGATGATGTCGGTCTGTGCGACCTGGCGCAGCCGCCCGGAGAGTCCGGCGAGCTCCTTGGTCGTCACGCCGGCATCGGTCCGGGAGCCCGCAGCGACCTCGCCGAAGATGGCGACAAGCTCCTGGGGATTCTTCGCCAGCCACCCGAAGTTGAGTGCTCCGACGACCGCGCGCAGCAGCGCCCGCTGGTTGCGGGTGCGTGTCTGCCCGGCGTCGTCGACGGCAGAGGTGGTGGCGAACGGCCGGGCTGTCTCGCCGGTGAGATGGTTCGTACCGCTGACGAATTCTGCGGTGCCGGAGGTGAACGCAGTCGAACTGTAGACGGCGAGCGGGCCCAGCCGGTCGATGATCGCGGCGAGCGCGTCGAAGTCGAGCTCCATCACGTGATCGACCCGCTGGCCGAGGAACTCTTCGACGACGGCCACGTACACCGGCCATCCGGATTCGTCGACCAGCGTCCCGAGGCTGACACCGGATTCGACTTCGGTACTGGGATTGAATACGAGGATGAAGAGCCCACTGCCATCGGCGGGAAGGTGGACGAGGGCGAAGATGTCGCCGTCCGCGGTCCTCTCGCTGTCCGCGGTCCCCTCGGCGTCGGTGAGCACGCGCAGGAGCAGATTGATCGCGTCGGCGGGTTCGGGCCGGGTCGATGCCGGTGGGAAGACCGACTCGGCGTCGAACTTCCGATCGGGGTCGTCGAACTGGGCGCGGGCGCGGGTCGCCGCCTTCAGCGACGAGAGAGAGGCGAAGACGTTCTTTACGTGGGGCACTGGTTCAGGCTTTCTCTCACTGCTCGGTCATGGGCATCACCGCCCGGGCGTCCCCTGAAACTCTACTCGACCATTCGCTCCTGCTCGCCCCCGTGTCCTGATGCTAATGTTTCAAACACAAGCCCTGCTGTCCGGCAAGGATGCGGATCACGCTGCGCATCACACTGAGGAGCGACCTGTGGGAATCGAATTCGAAGCGGTGTCGAAGGTCTACCCGGGCTCCAGTCCTGCAGTCACCGAGTTCTCGCTCACCGTGCCGTCCCACCGGACCGTGGTCCTCGTCGGCTCCTCCGGGTCGGGCAAGACGACGCTCCTGCGCATGGTCAACAGAATGGTCGAGCCCACCTTGGGGCGGGTCCTCATCGACGGAACGGATGTGGCGACCCACGTCGTGCCCGTGGCCAGCGATGCGGTCGATGACGCCGCCTCCGAGGTGGTCGACGAGGTGAGTGCGAAGCTGACGACCGAGGAACTGATGAAGCTCAACTCCCGCAGCACCGAGGAGAAGCTTCCCGCCGCCGACATCGCCGGTGACTGGCTGAGCGAGGCGGGGCTGAAATGAGCGTCGCCGTCGGAAGCAGATTCGCCCGGGAGCTGCCCGAGATGGCGATCCCCTGGCGCGCCGAGGAGTTCCCCGCCCCGATGGTGCTGGTGCTCAATGAGCAATTGGCGCGCGACCTCGGCTTCGATCCCGCGCAGCTCCGCACGGACGAGGGGGCGCGTCTGCTGACTGGGAACCTGGTTCCCGAGGGTGCCGCCCCGGTGGCACAGGCGTACTCCGGTCACCAGTTCGGATGGTATTCGCCCCGCCTCGGCGACGGTCGGGCCCTTCTCATCGGCGAGCTGACGCGACCGGGCGGCGGGCTCGTCGACCTCCACCTCAAGGGCTCGGGACCGACGCCGTTCGCCCGCGGGGGCGACGGCTTCGCGGCTCTGGCCCCGATGCTGCGCGAACATCTCATCAGCGAGGCGATGCACGCGCTGAACATCCCCACCACCCGCTCCCTGGCGGTGACGACCACGGGAGGGAACATCCACCGGTCGGGTCTGCAGTCCGCCGCGGTGCTCGCCCGCATCGCCAGCAGCCATCTGCGAGTGGGAAGCTTCCAGTACGCTGCCGCCACCGGCGACAGCGACCTCCTCCGACGACTCACCGATCATGCGATCGACCGCCATCATCCGGCCGCCGCCTCTGCCGAGAACACCTACCTGGCTCTTCTCGACTCAGTGATCCGGAGGCAGGCGGAGCTCATCGCCGCATGGATGCATGTCGGCTTCATCCACGGGGTGATGAACACCGACAACATGACGATCTCGGGAGAGACCATCGACTTCGGCCCGTGTGCATTCATGGACGCCTTCGACCCTCAGACGGTGTTCTCCTCGATCGATGAGACGGGACGCTACGCCTACCGCAATCAGCCGCTGGTGGCCGAATGGAACCTCGCCCGTTTCGCCGAATCACTCCTCCCGCTCCTCGCCCAGGACCAGGAGGAAGCGGTGAAGCTCGCCGAGGCGTCACTGGGCCGATTCCGAGAGCACTACAGCGCCACGTGGACACAGGGGATGCGAGCCAAACTCGGCCTGCCCGGCAGAACCCCGGCCGACGCCGCGACCGTCGCCGACGCTCCTCAGCCTGCCCCCGACGAAGCATCGACCCTGATCGCCGACCTGTTCCCGATTCTCCAGGCGCATGCGGTCGACTACACCTCGTTCTTCCGCGCCCTGAGCGCCGCGGCTCGCGGCGACGAGGAACCAGTCCGTTCCCTCGTGGCCGGGGCCGGGGCGGACGACACCGATATCGACGGCTGGCTGCGTCGGTGGCGCACCGCGGGCCCCGACCCGGCTCTCATGGATCGGACCAACCCGGTCTACGTCCCCCGCAACCACCTCGTCGAGGAAGCGCTCGAAGCGGCGACCACGGGCGACCTCGACCCGTTCACCCGCCTCCTCGACCTCGTCACCTCCCCGTACACCGAGCGCCCCGGCGCTCAGCGCTATGCCGCACCCGCGCCGGAGGGGTTCGGGCCGTATCGGACCTTCTGCGGCACCTGAGTCAGCCGGCCAGGGCTCGGCGCATCGTGAACGCCCGGGCCAATGCTCCTCGGGCCGGGGTCGACAGAGCGGCACGCAGCAGCACGTCGCGGGCACGGGCCCGGGTGATGGACATCGGCCGGCCGAGGCGCATGTTGAACTCGGCCTGCCTCGCTGCCGCCCGCGCCGCGGAGATCCGTCGCCGTTCGAAGTGCTCGGTCGCAGGCAGCTTCTGCAGAGGAATGCGGGAGGCCAGAGACTGCAGGATCAGCGGAGCCAACGCCTGGGCGTCGAGCCATCCCAGAGTCATTCCCTGCCCACCGATGGGGCTGATCTCATGGGCGGCATCGCCGATGATCGCCGCAGATCCCACCACCAGGCCCGCAGCCAGTCGCCGCCGGACTCCGAAGGCACTGACCATCGTCGCTGTCGCGGGGTCTGGTGCGGTCCCGATCCGATTCCTGATGAGGGAGGCGAGGATCGCCGGATCCTCGGGCCTGGGCGCACGAGACGTGTGGACCACCCAGCGTCGCATCCCTTCCGGCAGAGGGAACGACTCGACGACACCCGCGGGTTCGAGGTGGACCGCGGCCACCGGATCCCGGTGCGGGTCAGCGAAGTCTCCCATCAGGTAGCAGTCGGGCGATCGAGTCAGCGACTCCGCGAGCCCGGCGCTGCGACGCACTGTGCTGTGCGGGCCATCGGCGCCGACGACGACTCGTGCCGACCACTCGATGACGTCATCGGAGCTCACGGTCCGCGCCCGCACCTGCACGTGATCGTCTGCCGCCCTCACCGCGATGACCTCCGAGCCGAAGCGCAACGCGCCCGGCGCCAGCTGCGCCAACCGTTCGGTGAGCAGGGCTTCGGTGCGCCGCTGCGGCAGCGTGAGCACATAGGGTCGCTCGGGCCATGCCGTGGCGAAGCTGAGCTCGCCGAGGAGGCGGCCCCGACTCCAACCGGTGCCCGAACGCACCTGGACCCCTGCGGTCACCGCCGCCTCGGCGAGGCCGAGTTCGGTCAGGACGACGAGAGCGGGAGGGTGCAGGCCGATCGCTCGCGAGTGCTGCCTGGAGCATTCCCGTCGTTCCAGGACGACGACGTCGACGCCGCGCTGCGCCAGCAGCCCGGCCAGCACCAGCCCGGTGGGCCCGGCGCCGATGATGAGCACATCGCAGCGGGAGCCGGTCACCCGACCCCCGCTGCCTCGTCGATGACGAGGTTCCGCCAGGGTCGCTGACGCTGAATCTGCCACCCCGGAGCCGCGGCCCGCAGTTCGGTCGTGGTGAAGCTGCGCCTGATCGAGGTCAGCCCATCGGCGCGGATGAAGGAACCCGGGAAGAACGGCCAGGTGCCGGCGGAGAAGAGGAGGTAGGCGGCAGAACTGCGGCGGATGTCGCTGTGGACGACGCGGATCCGGGCCAGCTGCCGGGAGTCGTCGAGCACTGCCCGGAAGTCCTCGGGTTCGAGGTGGTGGAGCAGATGGTTGGAGATGACCAGGTCGAATGAGCGGCCGGCAGCGACGAGATCGGCGCTCAGCGCCCGTTCGTACTCCACCCCGGGAACAGCAGGAGCTCGGGTGGCCCAGGAATGGGCACGCTCATCGGGGTCGGCGGCGGTGACACGAAGGTCGTATCCGTCTGCGGCGGCCCACCGCGCCAGGGCGCGGGCCAGGTCGCCGCCTCCGGATCCGATGTCGAGCAGGGTCGTGGGAGCGCCTCGGCGCAGGACCGGGCGGAGCAGATTGCGATACGTCAGCCGCCAGCCGGACACAAGGCGATTGACGATGCGGAACTGGGCATAGGTGCGCTCGAGTCTGCGCAGGTCGCAGTCGGGGTCGTCCATCTGCTCGCGGGCGAGGAGATCGCGCCGGCGCAGGTCGGGCAGGATCACGCGGTGGTGCCGAGGGTCGTGAACAGACCGGTCTCGACGGTCAGTCCGGGACCGAATGCCATGGAGCAGATGCGTTCGCCATCACCGGATCCCGGCTGCTCGAGGATCTGTTTGAGGACGAAGAGCACCGTCGCGCTGCTCATGTTCCCGTAGTCGCGCAGCACCGTCCGCGAGGGTACGAGCTGGTCCTCGTCGAGGTCGAGCCGGCGTTCGACCTTGTCGAGGATGCTTCGTCCGCCCGGGTGGATGGCCCAATGGTCGATCTGCCTGTACTCGAGGGCGGCCAGGGACTCGTCATGGGCGAGCAGAGGGTCGAGCGCACCGACGATGTGATCGTCGATGATCTTGGGGACGTAGGTGCCGAGGACCATCTCGAAGCCATTGTCGCCGATGTTCCACGCCATCGCCTCCTCCCCGACCGGTGTGAGCACGGTTTCGAAGTGGTCAAGGCGCAATGCCCTGCCGGCGCCGAACTCCCGGCCGGTGATGAGGGCGGCCGCAGCGCCGTCGGAGAACAGGGAGGAGCCGAGGATGGTGTCGGGGTCGTCGGAGACCCGCACATGGATGCTGCACAGTTCGGCGCTGACGACGAGGACCACGGCGTCCGGGTCGGCATCGCAGATCGTCTTCGCCTGCCGCAGGGCGGGAAACGCGGCATAGCAGCCCATGAATCCGAGGTGATAGCGCTGCACGGACGGGGCGAGGCCCAGTTCCCGCACGATCCGGTAGTCGGGCCCGGGTGAGAAGAAGCCGGTGCAGGAGACGGTGATGACATGGGTGACGTCATGTGCGTCGAGGTCGGGACAGGAGTCGAGAGCGGCCCGGGCGGCGGCGACGAAAAGGGGACCGGCTTCGCTGACGTAGATGGCGTTGCGGGTGCCGGTCGAGGGGTTGAGGATCAGTGATCGGGAGGCGTCGAAGAATCTCGGCGATTCTGCGGTGGCGTCGAAGCTCATCTCGTCGACGACGCTGTGACGGCGTTCGATGCCGGAGGAGTTGAAGGCGGCGCCGATCAGCCGTTTGGCCAGGTCGCTGATCTCCGGTTGGGCGGCGAAGACGTCGCGGACCTCGGTCTGGTTGAGCACGGTGTCGGGGACGGCGACTTCGAGGGATCTCAGCGTGACGGTCATGACTCATTCTGATGCGAGTCTTCCGATATTGGCAAGGGTGTCTGTCGCGAGATGCCTGAACGGTCGGAGGCGACAGCGCTGTCCCCTCCGGGAGATCACGGGTCACGCCTGGTGGGGTCCGAGCTGACGCCTGCAGGCGGATGCCTGCGGCCCGGGCCGGACAGTAGCGTCGAGGACGTCCCATCGATCCCACTCAGGAGAACCCCTATGAGCACCCCGACCACGTCCCCCACCACCTCGAGGTCGATCATCGACCGGCTGCGCTTCCCCGTTGTCACGGCTTATCTCTGGATCATGATGACCTTGTTCGGGGCCATCGTCCTCGAGACGCTGATGATCTACCCGAACGTCTTCGCGAACCCGCCGGAATCCCTGGCGCTGGCGATGGAGTTCCTCTCGGTCACCGGACCCAGCGATGTGTTTCCGCCCTTCGGACTGGCGTGCTGGATCCTCGGTGGCGCGTCGCTGGTGCTGACGATCCGCATCCGCGGTGTGCGCGGGTGGATCGCACTCAGCCTGATCGCTCTGGTGGCGGAGGGCCTCGCCTCGATCCTGTTCTTCTGGCCGCGCAACGACATCATGTTCACGGAGGGCCTGGCCGTCCACTCCGCCGAATACCTCATCCAGGTCGCCCACGAGTTCGAGACGTGGCACTGGATCTCCCGGATGACGTCCAACTCGATCGGAGCGGTATCGGTCTTCGTCGGTCTCCTCGCCCTGCACCGGGCTCGGGTGCTGGCGGGCCGGACCCAGTGATGATGCACCGGGGCCGGGGCACGTGCCGGATTTTTGCTCGGTCATCGCGGTGATCTCCGGTTAGGATCGAGGCACCTTGTCCCAGAGCTGCCACTGCGAAGAGGAGCTGAGATGTCTTACATCGTCCGCAAGCGCAAGAACGACGACCCAGCAGACGCCCCTCATCCTGACGACGAGCGCAAGCCGGGCTCCCCCACCGACCTGACGAAACCGTCATGGAAGTACCTGCTCAAATCGACGATGCGCGGATTCTCCGAGGACGGTTGCACAGACCTGGCGGCCGGGCTGACCTATAGGACCGTGTTCTCGATGTTCCCAGCGCTGCTGGCCCTCGTCTCGATCCTCAGCCTGTTCGGCCAGAGCGGTCAGACCCTGACCACGGTCCTCGACGAGGCGGAGAAGGTCGTCCCGGGGTCAACCTGGAGTTCGGTGCGCCCGGCAGTCGAAGCGGTGCTCACGGCACCGGCCCCCGGCCTCGGTCTGCTCATCGGTCTGCTCACCGCCCTGTGGTCGACTTCGGGCTACATCAAGGCCTTCGGGCGGGCGATGAATGACATCCACGACGTTCCCGAGGGTCGGGGATTCGTCAAGCTCAGCCTCCAGATGTACCTGCTCACCGCGCTGGTCCTCGTCCTCGGGGCCATCGCGCTGATCATCTTCGTCCTCTCGGGCCCGGTGGCGGAGACCATCGGCGGCCTCATCGGCCTCGGCCCCGCGGCGCTGACCGTGTGGAGCATCGCCAAGTGGTTCGTCCTCGCTTTCGTCGTCGTGTTCCTCCTGGCCCTGCTCTACTACGCGACCCCGAACGTCAAGCAGCCGAAGTTCCGGTGGATCAGCATCGGCGCATTCGTCGCGATCATCGTCTCGGCTCTCGCCACCGCCGGGTTCTTCTTCTACGTCGCGAACTTCGGCAACTACAACGCCACCTACGGGGCTCTGGCCGGTGTCATCATCTTCCTGCTGTGGGTCTACATCATCAACGCGATCCTCCTCTTCGGCGCGGAGCTCGACAGCGAGATCGAACGCGCACGCGAACTGCAGGCGGGAATCCACGCCGAGGAGACGCTTCAGCTGCCTGCGCGTGATACGAAGGCCAGCGACAAGAAGGAGCAGAAGCGAGAAGAGGCCATCGCCGAGGCCCGCAATCTGCTCAGGTCCCGGGGCGACAGCACCGACGACCCGAACGCCAACCGCTGATCCGTTTCAACCCGTGAAGGAGAGAACTCATGACTCAGCCCTCCGCTCCACAGACGATTCCCGCACAACAGCAGACCCCTCCGGGTACCACCGCGAAGATGGACCCGAAGCCCGATCACGGTGAGGAGAGCTACCGCGGATCCAGCCGCCTCCAGGACAAGGCCGTGGTGCTCACCGGCGGCGACAGCGGCATCGGCCGTGCCGTCGCGATCGCCTATGCCCGCGAGGGAGCCGATCTGCTCATCTCGTACCTCGACGAGCATGAGGACGCCGAGGAGACGAAGAGGTGGGTCGAGGAGGCCGGGCGCCGCTGCGTCCTCGTCCCCGGCAACGTCGCGGAACCGGCGCATTGTCGGGCGATCATCGACCGTGCCGTCGATGAGTTCTCACGCATCGACGTGCTCGTCAGCAACGCCGCCTTTCAGATGACCCGTGATTCGGTCGAGGACATTCCCGATGAGGAATGGGACCACACGATGGCCACCAACCTCGACGCCTTCTTCCACTTGACGAAGGCGGCGATCCCGCACATGCGGCCCGGTTCGGTGATCATCGGCAGCACCTCGGTCAACTCCGATTCCCCGCCGCCGCAGCTGCTGCCCTACAACGTGACGAAGGCGGGAATCGCCAATATGGTCGGATCGCTGGCCCAACTTCTCGGGCCGAAGGGAATCCGAGCCAACAGCGTCGCACCGGGACCGATCTGGACTCCGCTCATCCCGTCGACCATGCCCGAGGATCAGGTGCAGGACTTCGGATCCCAGACTCCTCTCGGCCGTGCCGGCCAACCGGTGGAGCTGGCCCCCGTGTACGTGATGCTCGCCTCGGATGAGGCCAGTTACGTCTCCGGGGCGCGGGTCGCCGTCACCGGCGGTCAGCCGATCCTCTGAACGGCATGCCGATGAGTGAGCGAGTCCTGTACCCCCTGCGCCTGAGCGCATCACCGCGACCGCTCGTCTTCGGCGGTCACGCGATCGCCAAGCGCCTGGGCAAGGACGCTATCCCCGACTGGTCCATCGCCGAGACCTGGGAGGTCAGTGACGTCGACGGAAGCATCGGTGAAGTCATGAACGGCCACCTGGCCGGCACGCCCCTGCGCAGGATCGTCGCCGATCATCCCGAGGAACTGGTGGGCCCGGGATGGTCCGGTGACTGGTTCCCGGTGCTCACCAAGTTCATCGATGCGGCCGGTGCCCTACCCGTGCATCTCCACGCCGACGACGAGCGCGCTCAGCGTCTCGAGGGTCAGCCCAACGGCAAGACCGAGGCCTGGCACATCCTCGACGCGGCTCCGGGGGCCACCGTTCTGTGCGGGGTCAAGGCCGGTGTCAGCGCCGAGGAGGTGCGCACGGCCCTGGAGGCGCAGAACTTCGATGCTGTCCTGCGCCGGCTTACGGCGCGGCCCGGGGAGACGATCTACGTGCCCGGCGGCACCCCGCACAGCTTCGGTCCGGACACGCTGATCTACGAGATCGAGCAGACCTCGGACATCCAGCAGCACGCGATGCGGTGGCAGATGGAGGACGGTTCTCACGTCCCCGACGAGGAGTTCGATTCGAACCTCGACATGCTCATGGAGGAGATCGATCTCGACTCGCGACCGGATTTCGTCCCGGGGCTGCGCATCGCCGTGGGCGACGGCGTCGAGCGGGTCTTTCTCTGCGCGAGCCCGTATTACGCCCTCGAACGATGGCGCGCGGGAACTGCCGAACCACTGCGACATACGTTCGCCACCGCTCAGATCCTGACCAACGTCGGCGCGCCCGTGCGAGTGACGAGCGGTGATTGGAGCGAGGAGCTGGGTCGAGCGCAGACGCTGCTGCTGCCGGCCGAGTGCGGTGAGGTCGAGGTCACCGGTCCCGCAGATGTCCTCTTCGGCTGCCTTCCGGACCTGGAGCGGGACGTCATCGTCCCGCTGACCAGGGCCGGGTACTCGCGGGAGGTCATCGCGAGCCTCGGCGAGGTGTGAGCCCGACCATCAACGCAGCGGGGTCCAACCGAAGCCGACCGGTTCCCCGCTCCTGGCCCGCTCGCGGTCGCTGCGGTGCGACCACCCCTGCGCGGACTGGTTTCCGGGGTCGCCCACCGCGCCACGAGCAGGGCGGAAACCGACGTCGTCGAGCCGCGCTGAGGGCATGCTTCCCCGGCGCACAGAAGCACGGACGCTCCACGGTCTGTCGGCCCAACCACCTCCACGCAGCACCCGGTAGTCGACATAACGGGCGGGGTCGACGTAGTCCCAGCACCATTCCCACACATTGCCCAGCATGTCGTACAAACCGAAGGCATTGGGTTGTTTGAGCCCCACATCCACAGCGGACGTCATCTCGTCATCGCCGGTCCACGCGATGTCGTGGAGCGGTCCGTAGTGCGGTCCGGCCGTCCCGCCCCGGCAGGCCCATTCCCATTCGGCCTCCGTCGGAAGCCGGAACCCGTCCGCGCTCACATCCCATCCGACGTCCGCCTCGGCATCGGCACTCGCCTCACCGTTGCTCTCCGCCTCGACGTCGGCTTCGACCCCGGCGGAGGAATACGCCCGGCCCAGCCCGGCGGCGGCCGATGCACGGTCACACCAGTGCACTGCCTCGGTCCAAGTGATGGAGTGGACCGGCGCGTCCGGACTCTCACCGGCAGGGACATGGGTGCCCAGCACGCTCGTGTACTGCGCCCAGGTGACGGGAGTCTGCGCCAGACTGAAACGCTCGAGGTCGACCGGGCGCGAAGTCTTCCTCCGCGCATCGTGCAGAGTGAGTCCACCGCCCGGAATAGGCACCATCAGCGGCAGGTCGGTCATCGGGGCAGCCGGGAGTCGAGGTCATGCATACTTCCGACTATAGATGATGTGGCCGTTCAGGCGATTTCGGCCTTGCTCCGTTCGGGAATGCGGTCGCGACCGGGGACGATGAAGGTGATCCGGACGCGTCCGGTGGATTCGTCCGGCACCACCTCGGCGTCGACCTCGTAGACCTCTCTGATCAGCTCCCGGGTGAGGACCGTGGCCGGAGGACCCGCGGCGACAGCGCGCCCGGAGTCGAGGACGACGACGGAGTCACAGAACATTCCGGCCAAGTTGAGGTCGTGGAGGGCGATGATGCTCGTCACCTCGAGGCCGGAGACGAGATCGAGAAGGTCGAGCTGGTGTCGGATGTCGAGGTGGTTCGTCGGCTCGTCGAGCAGCAGCTCGCGTGGCTGCTGGGCCAGCGCGCGGGCGATATGAGCACGCTGCCGCTCCCCGCCCGACAGCGACGTCCACAGTCGATCGGCTTTGTCGCTTAGCCCGACGCGATCCAGGGATTCGGCGATCACGCGGTCGTCGTCAGCCGAGGCGAAGCCGAAGAGCGTGCGATGCGGCGTGCGGCCGAGCCGGACGACGTCGTGGACGGTGATGTCGGTGTCGGTCTCGGCGTGCTGGGTCACAGCGGCGATCCGCCGGGCAACGGAGCGCCTGCCCACAGTCGTGATGTCAGCTCCGTCGAGGGAGACCGTCCCCGCGTCGGGCCGCGAGACGGCCTGGAGCAGACGCAGCAGCGAGGACTTTCCTGATCCGTTGGGTCCGAGGAGCCCGATCATCTGCCCGTCCTCCGGAATCAGGCTCACCTCGTCGATGACGAGGACTCCCCCGCGCTTCCAGGACACTCGGTCGGCACGCAGCGTCATGGGCGGTTCCTCCGTCGAATGAGCAGGAGCACGAACACGGGCACCCCGATGAGCGCGGTTCCGACGCCCACCGGCAGCGGGGTCGGCGCGAAGGCGACCCTGGATCCGGCGTCGACCCAGACCATGAAGAGGGCGCCGAGGATCGCTGCGGCAGGGATGATGCGGGAATGGCGCTGTCCGAAAAGCAGGCGTGCCGCATGCGGCAGGACCAGGCCGACGAAGCCGATGGCTCCGGCCACGCTGACCAGTGCGGCGGTGACGAGAGCGGTGAGGGTGAGCAGAACGATCCGGGTGCGGGTGACGCTGATGCCCAATGAGGCGGCCACATCCTCGCCGAACGCGAAGGCGTCGAGGCTGCGCATGTGGAAGAGGGCGATGACGACGCCGAAGAGGGCGACCGTGACCGTGAGCACGACATCGTTCCAGCGCATGCCTTCGAGGGATCCGAGCAGCCAGAACATCACGCCGCGCGTCTCGTCGGAGTCGGCGAAGCCGAAGATCACCAGCGAGGTCAGGGCCGAGAACAGCTGGGTGCTGGCGACGCCCGCGAGGACGATGCTGCCGGTGCCCGCCGACGAGTAGCGGGCAAGGAGGAGCACGAGCCCGAACGCGATCAGCGCTCCGATGAACGCTCCGCCGGAGAGCCCGATCGCCGATCCGCCGAGTCCGAGCATACCGATGAGGACGGCGCCGGTCGACGCTCCGGAGGAGACGCCGAGGATGAAGGGGTCGGCCAGAGGGTTGCGCAGCAGCGACTGCAGAATCGCTCCGCACACGCCCAGGCCCGCTCCGCACGCGGCGGCGACCAGGGCCCTTGGCAAACGTTCCTCCCACACGATCGCGTCCTCGGAGACGCGCACCGGGATGGTCGTGAGACCGAAGTGATTGGTCACGACGTCTCGGACGTTGACCAGCGACACCTCGGCGGGTCCGAGTGTCACCGCCACGGCGACCGAGGCGAGGAAGGCCACGATTCCGGCGCCGCTGAGGACGAGAGCGACGACGGTCGAGGGCATCCGCAATGACCGGGTGCGGTCGGACCCAGTCGCGTGGACCGGGGCGGGAACCACCTCGGGACGAGTGCTGGGTTCAGCTCGCACCGGCGCCGCAGCCCCCGGATTCCTTCGTCCAGGACTGGATCTTCTCCAGTCCTGCCACCGACCGGATGGACGGGTTCATCTCCGCGCCGTGGAGGGCGATGAAGCATTCGTTCTGCACGGCGCCCATCGTCTTCGTCAGCGGATCCGACTTGAGGAACTCGATCTTGTCGTCGAGGCGGTCACCGGGGAAGCGGTCCCGCTGGAGGTCACCGAGAACGATGATCTCTGGGTCCTTCTCGACGAACGTCTCCCAGCCAGTGGCCGGCCAGTCGTCATCGACGTCGGAGAACACGTTCTCCATTCCCGTCATCGATGCGAGCATCGAGGCGGAACCGTACTTACCAGCGATGTAGGGAGTGCGAGTGTCGGCGAACCAGAACGCCACGGTCTTCCCCTGCAGGTCCACTCCCTTCAGTGCGGCATCGGTGCGCGACTGCAGTTCGCTGATGAGCTTCTCCCCGCGATCCTTGACGTCGAAGATCGCGGCCATGTCTCGGATCTCCTGGTAGAGGGAATCGAGGGTCAGCAGCTGTGTTCTGGTCCCACCGCCGTTGATGCTCGTGCCGCCTTCGCAGTCGGTGGGTGAGAGGTACGATTCGATTCCGGTCTCGGCCAGGCGGTCCCGTGAGACAACCCCGCCCTCTTCGTTGTAGTGCCGGCCGAACGAAGCCGTGACGAAGTCGGGGTCCGCGTCGAGGACGACCTCGTAGGTCGGGGCATCGTCGGACAGGCGGGGAACCTGCTTGTTCGCCTCAGCGAGGGAATCGAGGATGGGGTCCGTCCACGAGGCAGCGCCGGCAATATGCTCCTCAAGCCCGAGCGAGAGGAGGATCTCTGTCGAGTTCTGGTCGAGGGACACGACATTCTGCGGCGCGCTCTCGATGGTGATCTCACGACCGCAGTTCTCAATCGTCAGCGGATACTCCGTCTTTCCCTCTCCCTGGCCCGAGACCTTCTCCTCTTCGACGACTTCGGACGCCCCACACCCGGAGAGTGCAAGCACGACCGCGGCGGCCACTAGGCCCGAGCACCGCTTGAGAGAGCGTACAGCTGACATGTTTCCCCACTTCACGAAAATCAACGGAACGAACTGAGGTTAGGCTACCCTGCGATGCAAAGCAATTCCTGTCCGGATTCGAAGACTGAGGCCGAGGGACGCCAACCAGAAGAAAGTTCAGCCACCGGCTTCTGACCGCCGGGCAGCCCGCACCCCGGCCCCGGATCGCTCCGATCCGGAGCCGGCTCGCATTCAACCGACTGTCGGGGCAACGCTGATTGTCGGGGCGCCGTGCATTCAGCCGGTTCTCGGGGGCCCGTCCGGCAGCCGGATCCGGTCCCGCAGACTTCGGTTCAGGGCGAGATCGAGAACGAATGGCAGCCCCATGAGCTTCATCAGCGCATTGCGTCGGACCAGCTGGAACCGGCCGCGGGGCGCGAACACCATCGACAGCCGAAGAGCGGCATCCTGTTTGGACCGCACGAAGTCCGCCAGGCGCTTCTCGTAGCCTGCGAACGCGGCGAGATGGTCGCCCTCAGCACGGTCCAGCTCTGTGGCGAGCGTGTACGCCTCGATCATCGCCAGCGCCGACCCCTGCCCGGCGAGCAGCGAGGGCGCTGCCGCCGCATCGCCGATCAGCGCCACGCGGCCCCGGGACCAGGTCGGCATCCGGACTTGGCTGACGCGATCCATGTAGAAGGTCCGCGTCTCCTTCATCCGGCTGATCATCTCCGGCACCTCCCAGCCGACCCCGTGCATGCGTCGCCGCAGCATCTCCTGCTGTGCCCGGGCATCGTCGTGGGGCAGCTGCTCGTCGCTGCGGAACGTGAACAGGAACATCGTCGCGTCCTCCCGCGTCGCCAGACGGAGGGCCTGCATTCCCACCTCGGCGTGAGTGACGACGATGTTCTCTTCCCGCGGACGGTACCCGGTGACGTCGAAGGCAGCGACGGTGATCCCGAGGAACCTTTCGAACTGCTCGTCGGCGCCGAAGACGAGGCGGCGGGTCAGGGAGTGTGCTCCATCGGCGCCGATCACCAGGTCGAATTCTCGCGCCCCTCCATGAGCGAAGTCGACGTGGACGCGGCCCCCATCGTCTTCGAGAGAGCGCACGCTGTCGCCGAAGATCGTCTCCACCCCGTCGCCGAGGCTTTCGAAGATCGCTCTCGCGAGGTCGGAACGGGCAATGCTGATGTAGCGTCCCTCGACGCTGTCGACGGCCCGGCGCGGATCGAAGCGGGCGATCGTCCGCCCCGCCTTCGACACATCGCGCATCTCCTCCAAACGGCAGCCCAGCTCCTCCAGTCTAGGGACGATGCCCATCCGTTCGGCGACACGGTACCCGGCGCCCCAGAAATCGATGAGATAGCCGCCTCGCCGAGGTTGCGGCGCCCGTTCGACGAGAGTCGGCTCATGCCCGGAGCGTCGGAGCCAGTGAGCCAGAGTGTGACCGGCGACCCCGGCCCCGACGATGAGGATTCTCATCACATGTCTCCTCTCGATTCCTCGCCACCCAGCGGCTGCCCGAACCAGGTACGCAACCGGTCCTCGAGCCCCGCCTGGTCCCCTCCCGCCCACGCGATATGTCCGTCCGGGCGCAGCAGCAGCGCAGCAGCTGCGATCTCGGAACTCGCTGCCACGACCCGATCGACGCGATCACCCCAGCCGCTCGTCGAGAGCCGGCCGGTCCCGTCGAGCAGCAGACCGCGTCCGCGATGCACGAGTCCGTAGAGCCGCCCCTGAGTCAACCTGATGTCACGCATCCGCCGGCCGACGAGGCCGCGCCCGTCACCAAATCCCTGCCCGCCGGCGTGCCCGGGTCCGTCGGCGTCGTCACCGAGGTCGTAGCGGATCCCGATGCCGGAGACCAGCTCCATCAGGTACCGGCTCACGTCCTCGAACCGCATCAGTTCCGTGAGCAGGCGCCGCACTGCCTGCGGGCCCGGCTCCGGCGAGATCAGCTCCGATTGGGCGCGAGTCGCGGTGAGCACGTCGACGGCAACGGGACGGCGCTCGGACTCGTAGGTGTCGAGCAGCCCGGCCGGCGCCCAGTCATTCACCTCGGCAGCCAGCTTCCAGCCGAGGTTGAAAGCATCCTGGATGCCGAGGTTGAGACCCTGGCCGCCGAGAGGCGGGTGCACATGTGCCGCGTCCCCGGCCAGGAACACCCGAGGGCTGCGGTAATGCTCGACGAGACGGGTCGCATCCGTGAACCGGGACAGCCAGCGCGGAGAATGGACGCCGAAGTCGGTGCCCGCATAGGCCTGCAGCTGCGCCCGGAACTCATCCAGGCTCGGAGGGGTGGTGCGATCCTCGGAGACCGTCGCAGCAGGAACTACGCCCCGAAGCAGTCCGTCGCCGGCAGGGCCGATGCCGAAACCGCGATGTGTCTTGCGGACCTCGGTCACGATCGCTGCCATCTCGTCGGCCGGCATCGTCGCCTCGACCTCCCCGAGGATCCACTCCGTCTGCGCCGCCTCCCCGGGGAACTCGAACCCCAGCTGCCGGCGGACCAGACTGCGGCCGCCGTCGCAGCCGATCACCCAGGGTGCGCTCAGCCGTGTCCCGTCGGCGAACTCGACGGTGACCGATTCCTCGTGCTCGACAAGACCGACGACTTCCTGCCCGCAGCGCAGTTCTGCTCCCAACTCCGCCGCCCGCTCGGCCAGCAGCCGGTCGGTCACCGTCTGCGGGATCCCGAGCAGGAAGCCGTGAGCGGTGTCCAACGATGCCGAGGCCGCTGCTTGGATCCCAGCGAAACCGTGACCGCCCAGCGGATGCTTCTGGCCATGTTCGAGGAACCTCTCGAGCAGACCGCGCTGGTCGAAGATCTCGATGCTGCGTGGATGCAGACCCAGCGACCGGACCAGCGGACTCTGCTCGGCCTCCTTCTCCACGATCACCACATCCACCTGCTGGAGCCGCAATTCGCTCGCCAGCATCATTCCGGTGGGACCGCCCCCGATGATGATCACGTCCGCCATGAATCCTCCTCGACCCTGGCCCGAACAGTCCGTCCTGGTCGGGCAGTGTCGTCAATCATGCCCCCGCCCCTGGGTCTTGCGGCAAGCCCCCTGGCGAACGATATCCTGGAACTGGAGGAAGGCCCTCGATGCTCAAGAACGAGGAACTCGGGCCGGTCGCCTCAGAGACGCTCAGTGTGCCGTGGCGCAGACACCAGTCCGGCGGACCAATCGGCCAGAGGGCTCGACCAGATGATCGCGGCGAGGGTGCCGAACGCAAGGGTCACCAGCCCGATGACGGTGCCGAGCAACCCGACAGCGGAAAAGAGTCCGGCAGGGCTGGCGTGGTAGTCGTCGAGGGCAGCGGTCAGTGAACGCTCCGGGGATGGGGGCGAACTGCGCCAGAGTATAGGCGAACGCGGATGCCCATGCGCGGGCTCGGGCCTCATCGACTGCGGCACGGAGTTCCTCCGGAGGCCCGGAGAAGGTCACAAGGGTGCCCATCGCAATCACCATCAGAACGAGCTGGCCGCGAGATCAGCGGGAGCCACCGTGCGGCGTCCTCGACGAAATGGAGGCCACTCGGCAGATTCTCGCGGACTCCGCCGAACATCGCCCGCGGATCACGTGTCTCGAGCCCCTGCGGCGTTCCCCCGAGCGGACCAGCTCAAGGATCGTGAAATCCAGATCATGAGGCTCGTTGCGAAAGGGCTGTCCAATGCCGAGATCGGCTCTGAGCTCTGCCTCAGCGAATCAACGGTCAAGACTTACGTGTCGCGGCCGCTCACGACCCTGGAACTGCGAGACAGAGTGCAGATCGCCGTCATGGCCTACGAATCGGACTGGTGATTCCGGGAGGATGAACAGGAGACCGGGTCTGCGCAGAGAACTGCCATGGCAGCGATGAACACGCTCGGTCCGCGTCCCCTCGGCCACTTCGACGGTGGCCGAACACTCGTGTTCGGCGATGCCGACTCCGGTGCTTCGATTCCAGCGGAGCGGTGACGCCGAGCGGGTGCTTATAGCACGTTCGAGGAACCTCTCGAGAAGACCGCGCTGGTCGAGGATCTCGAAACAACGCGCATGCAGTCCCATCGTCAAGCCGCCCCAGGTCGGGTGCTCGGCGGATCACTTTTCGACGAGGAGCTGCTGGCTGAGCGTTTTCGCCAGCCACTGCTCGAAGGCATCAGGGGTCCACCCACGTTCGACAGTGAGCTCGTGCCACAGCCCTTCTGTGGAGAACGCCCACAGCAGATCGGTGGCGATTGTGACATCGAGGCCAGGGGCGAGGTGTTCGCGCAGGCCGTCGACGAATTCGCGGAACGCACGCGCACGATGGTCGAGGACACGCCGATGAGCCTCAGCTACAGCTGGGTCGGATCGCGCCGCCTCGCGATGGATTGCGATCACGTCGGAGCTGGTCTCCATCTGTCTCCGAATCAGCTTTGCCCACAGCTCGAGCCGCCGACGGGGTGACGGCTCGGCGGCGGCCTGATCCATCAGTCCGCCGATATCGGCGTCCCGAACCATCGTTTCGCGCATGGCTTTGAGGATCGTGCGCTTGTTGCCGAACACCGCGTAGACGGTCGGAGTTGCAACACCGGCATCCTCAGCTATCGCCTCAACTGTCGCACCTGACCAGCCGCGTTCGGTCATCAGCCGACGCGCGGCGGCGACGATGCGTTCGCGCGTCATCTGAGCCTGGCGCTGACGATAGTTCAAGCCGATATGCGTAGCCATTCACTCAACTATAGCCATTGATTATTCGGTAGATGAGGAGTATACCGAATATAGCAGAACTATATCCGATGGAGGAGCCATGCAAAGAACAGACACGTTCTACGCCGCAGCCCTGGGGCTCGCAGCAATCATTTGGATCAGCAATGGGCTGACTGGGCTCGGCGCGATCGGCGAAAGTCGCGAATTCTACGTCATGGCTTCCGTATTCATATTCGCGCATGTGCTGGTGCTCGTCGGACTCGCTGGTCTGCTGCGCCGGGGAGTTGTCGGCGAGACGCACTGGGGTCGTGCGGGCCTCTATCTCGCCATGGCCGCCCGAATCGTCTTCATCGTCGCCGAGGTCGCATTGCTCATGCGCGGGCACGAACAGGACCTGGTGTTGTTGCCGATCGCCGCACTGGGGACAGCAGTCGGCATGGCAGTCGCCGGCGTTGCAGCTGTGCGGGAAGCTCAGTGGAAGGGCTGGACGCGATTCACTCCGCTGGTGATGGGGGCTTACCCATTCCTCTTCATGTTCCCGTTCGTCATCACCACCGGCGAGCGACCTGATTTGGCCGTGTCACTGTGGGGCCTCACATACCTCGGCATAGCCGCAGGCTTCATTCGGCAGCCAGTCCCGTCGCCGACGGTGGGGATGTCCACTGCTTCGTGAACCAACCCGGTCCGAGCGAGGGGGACCGGCAGCCCGGAAATGAGAAATGTGTCGCGACATCGCAGGAACGATGTCGCGACACATCACAGGGTGGAGCTAAGGGGAATTGAACCCCTGACCTCTTCATTGCGAACGAAGCGCTCTACCAACTGAGCTATAGCCCCTGACGGGCATTACTCTACGCCCGCGTGCGGGAAAATTTCAAAATCTCCCCTGCTGCGCCCCCTCCCATGTCACGAAGCGACACCCGTTTGACTCGTCACCGGCCTCGGTCCAGGCTTGAACAAACCCCTAACGACACGGAGGCACGGGCAATGACGCAGCGATTCGGAACAGTGGTCATCGGAGCGGGAATCGGCGGAGGGCACGTCGTCAAGGAGCTTCGCGACCAGGGCTACGACAAGCCCATCGCCCTCATCGGCTCCGAATCGCTGCCGCCCTACCACCGCCCCGACCTGTCGAAGAAGGTCCTCGTCGAAGGCGTCGATCCGACCGAACTCGGACTCGAGGACGAGGGCTGGTATGCCGACAACGACATCACGACCTTCTTCGGCACCGACGCCACCGGACTCGACGCCGCGGCGCACACGGTCGAACTCGGCAGCGGAGAGGCCCTGAGCTACGAGAAGCTCGTGCTCGCCACCGGTTCGATCCCCAACGACCTCGATCTTCCCGGCTCGAGCCTCGACAACGTCGTGACGCTGCGCGATGCCGACGACGCCGAGGCGATCCGCGCCCGATTCTCCGAAGGTGCGAACGTCGTCATCATCGGCGGCGGATGGATCGGCCTCGAGGTCGCCGCTGCCGCCAAGTCCAACGGCGGCACCGTCACCGTCCTCCTCCGCTCCACTCCCCCGCTCAAGTCCGCCCTCGGCGAGAAGATCGGACAGTACTTCGCAGACCTCCACACCAAGAACGGCGTCGTCTTCCGCACGGATGCCACGACCACTGGGTTCTCCGGCGCCGGAACCGTCTCCGGAGTCGAGACGAACAACGGATCCATTCCCGCCGATCTCGTCGTCGTCGGCATCGGCGCCGCTCCTGCGACTCAGCTCGCCGAGGAGGCCGGCCTCGCCCTCGACAACGGTGTCCTCGTCGACGAGCACTTGGTCTCCAGCGACCCGGACATCCTCGCGATCGGCGACATCGCCAACGCCCCGAACACGCTGCTCGGTCAGCGGCTGCGGGTGGAGCACTGGGACAATGCCGTGCGACAGGCCTCCGTTGCGGCCGCCACGATCTGCGGTCGGCAGCGCTCTTACGACTGGCAGCCGTACTTCTACACCGACCAGTTCGATCTCGGCATGGAGTACGTCGGCCATTCCGCGCCCGACGATGAGGTCGTCATCCGCGGCGACAAGTCGAGCGGTGAGTTCATCGCATTCTGGACCCGCGACTCCACGGTGACCGCGGCCATGAATGTCAACGTCTGGGATTACGGCGACGAACTGCGCGCCCTCGTCGGCAAGGATGTCGATTCCGCCCGCCTGCGGGACGAATCGGTTCCTGTCGGCGAACTCTGAGACGTAAACGGTCGCGAGCTTCTGCACGCTGATGAATGCGCTGTTCGCCGATGAGGCTTTCGACCGTCGGCCCCGAGTGATCGCACCCGGGGCCGTCTGGCTGCCCGGGTTCCTCGACGAAACGGCTCAGACCTGGCTGCTGCGCCAGTTCGAGGTCTGGCGCTCCGGCCCCGTGCCGGCGCATTCGACGATCATCGCCGGCCACCCGATGAGCGTGAAGACGATCGGGCTCGGCTGGCATTGGCGGCCGGGCCGCTACGAACGCGAGGCAAGCGACGTCAACAGGGAGCATGTGCTGCCGTTTCCCAGCTGGATGACGCGGCTGGGCCAGAAGGCCATCGCCTCGGCGGCCGAGGTTCTCACTCAGGACGAACCTGCAGCGGATCCGGCGGCTTGGGGGTTCAACGCGGCCGACTACTCCCCTGACGTCGCCCTCGTCAACTTCTACGACGAGAACGCGAAGATGGGGATGCATCAGGACAAGGACGAATCCGATCCCGCCCCCGTCGTCTCACTGTCCCTGGGCGACACCTGTCTCTTCCGGTTCGGAAACACGACGAACCGCAACCGTCCCTACGAAGACATCCGGCTGGCCTCCGGTGATGCCTTCGTCTTCGGCGGTCCCGCCCGCTTCGCCTACCACGGGGTGAGGGGCATCGTGGCGGACACGGCGCCGGCGTACGCTCGACTCGCTCACCTCGGCGGTGGGAGGATCAACATCACGATGCGCACGACGGGTCAGTGACCCACGAATCCTCCTCAGTCGCCGGTCTCCGGCGCTGCGTCGGGATCCTCGTCGACGACGCCGGCAGGCGGTGTGGCGAGACGGTTGGGTGCGGTCTTGCGGTGGATCGGCTGCCCGGAGAGCACACTCGAACGCGACAGGGTGTTGCTCGCCACCGAGGACACGATGATCAGGCACAGGACGGCGAGGATCGCGATGAACAGTGAGGTCCAGTCGAACCCCCGGTCGTCGAGCGTCCACACATAGGCGGCGACCACGATCAGCGGCATGCCCAGCCCAGTCGCGGGCGAGAACACGTTGATGCGCGACAGTGCGTCCCTGACCTTGAACATCGCCAGTGCGGAGCACAGGACGATCAGGGAGCCGGTGATCCCGAAGACTCCGACGAGGGTCGTGGCGAGAACGTCGTTCATCAGCGGTACCCCCTGGTCAGGATCCGGGACAGAGCAATGGTGGCGAGGATGCCGACCATTGAGGACAGGAAGATCCCGTCGAGGACGATCGACGACGACACGTGCATGCCGATGAACGTGAGCATCCCGATGGCGGAGAAGTAGACCAGGTCTCCGACCACGGCCCGCGAACCCATGTCCTTGGCTGTGAGCACACGGACGAGACCGACGACGATGGCGACGGCGAGGATGACGATGCAGATGGCGATGACGATGCTCATGACTGGTCCTCCCTGGTCGTCGGGTGCTCCGTCACCGGGTACCCCGCCGAGGTGTTCTCCGCGGCATTCTCCTCCGCGTTCTCTGCCGCCGCAGCGTTCTCCTGCTGCACCGAGTTCTCGACGCTGGCGGCGGTCCTGGCAGACCCCGCCGGTCCACGTCCCCTGGTCATCGCGAGCAGTCGTGACTCCATGTCGTAGAGGCCTTCCAAGGCGGATTCCTCGGAGTCCTCGAACAGGGCGTGGACGAAGAGCACCGGAGGGGTCGTCGAGGTGCCCGCGGCGATCGCGGTCACCAGGGTTCCCGGCGTGATCGTGATCGACGAGGCGAACAGGGTGACCTCCAGGTCGGTGGCGCAGCGCAGCGGCACTTCGACGATCATCGGCTGGGCGTACGGTTTGCCGACGCGGAAGAGCCGGGTGATGACCGTGACCGAACCGGTGATGATCGCCCAGGTGATGTAGCAGACGTAGGAGATGCCGTGGAGGATGCGCATCATGGCAGCGTCACCGCCTCGATGTAGGCGCGGTGGTCGAGCAGGGCGGCCGCAGCACGTCCCGTGATCTCGAGCAGGACTTCGGGTTGGAGGAAGATCGCCACCGACAGTCCGATGAGGATCGTTCCTGGGATGAGCAGCTTCGCCGGAACCCGGACATCGTCCGTGAGCGGAACGGCTGGTGCCCTGCCGGTGTCAGCGGAGTCCGGTCGGTAGGTCTGCATCGGGTGGCCCCAGAATGTGTTCCGCCAGGTGCGCTGCAGTGCGAGCAGGCTGACGAGGGAACCGAGGACGATCGTGACCACCAGCCACCAGCCCGCGGCCGAACCGTCCGCGGTCGCGGCGGTGATCAGACCCACCTTCCCCCACAGGCCGGAGGTCGGCGGCAGACCGATGAGGGAGAACAGGCCGAGGATCATCAGCACCGTCGCCCACCTCTCGCGACCGGCCAGGCCCGACAGCTTCTTGAACGAACCCGTGCCGTAGGTCTGCTCCACCGCGCCGATGACGAGCAAGAGCCCGCACATCGTGATCATGTGATGGATGAGGTAGAACGCACCCGCACTCAGCGCCGCAGAGGTCACCAGGGCCACACCGACGAGGATGTGCCCGACCCCGGCGGTCATCTGGAAGGCGAAGACGTTTCGGACCCGGTTCTGCCCGAATCCTGACAGTGATCCGAGGAGGATACCGAGGACGGCGAGGATGACGATGACCGCGGCCCAAGGCGCCGGTTCCCCGTAGACGGTGGTGTAGACGCGGTAGAGAGCGTAGAGGGCGACCTTCGAATGCAGGCCGGTGAACAGGGCCATCATCCCCGCCGAGGTGTTCGGGTAGCTGCGTACGAGCCAGCCGTGGAACGGCGCGCCGCCGGCCTTGATGATGAGCGAGAACAGGACCACGCCGACAGCCAGCGCCCCCTGCCCCGTCGGTGTGCCCATCTGCGCGAGGAACGCCAGATTCACGGTACCCGTGGCACCGTAGACGAAGCCGACGCCGACGAGCAGGAACGTCGAGGTGAGCAGGTTGACGATGACGTACATCCGACCCACGCCGAGGCGGCGCCAGGTGCCCGTGACCGCGATCAGCGCGTAGGCCGGCAGCACCATGACCTCGATGAACACGAAGTAGTTGAACAGGTCGCCCGTGAGCAGGGCGCCGTAGACGCCGGTCAGCATCATCAGGATGAGGGCCGGGACGAACCGGTACTGGTCCTCGCCGGTGGTGATGAGGAAGATGCAGCTGACGAGCGCGGTCAGTGAGGTGAGCACCAGCATCAGCGCGGCGAAGGTGTCGGAGACGAACGGGATTGCGAGCCCGGGAACGAACCCGCCCACGGAATGGGCGATGACCGGCACATCCCGGTGGATGACGAGCAGCCAGGCGCCGCACGCGCCGACGAAGGCGGGAGACGCCAGGAGCAGGAAGCGGTCGAAGTTCCGGGACGTGATGAGCACACTCAGGGCCGCCGCCAGAAGCGGGACGCCGACGATGACGAGCAGGAAGGAGGAGTTCACGATTCGCGGACCTCCCCTGTCTCGGGGGCGCGCTTCTGATCGTCGTCGTGACCGATCACGGCCAGGGCGAGCATGAAGATCGTCACCGCGAGGGTGATGACGATGGCCGTGAGCACGAAGGCCTGCGGCAGCGGGTCGGCGGCCAGGCTCTGGTCCCCGCGGCCGGACAGCGGTTCGACGCGCCAGGCGCCCACTCCGGCGGAGAGCAGGATGAAGTTCGCGGCATGCGAGACCAGGGTGAGCCCGAACACGGCGCGGACCATCGATCGCTGGAGCATGAGATAGACCCCGCCCGCGGTCAGCACACCGATCGTGAGGGCGAGGATCATCGCAGTTCCTCCTGCTGGTCGGTCGGTTGGTTCGGCGGGGTGAATGGGTCCTCGGCTCCGGGTGCGGACCGGACGGGCTCCCGCGGCGGGTCGCCGTGGAGCATGTGGGTCGAGCGCCACGTCACCTTCTCGTCTTTGATCCGCTGACGCTGCCTCCATGTCTTCTCCGGCCGTTCGCCGCGGATCGCCTCCATCGGTCCGACCAACTCTCCGTAGATGAGCTCGTCCGCGCGTTCGCGGGTCCGTTCGACGTCCCGGTGGATGATCCCGTTGGTGAGCACGTCGTCCCCGGCCGGTGTGGCTGCGGAGTCGGAGACGCCGAGCAGGTTGAAGGAGAGCAGGATGAGTCCGAGTACGGCGAGGTAGACGCCGACGTCGAAGAGCATCGACGTGGTGAAGTGCTGGCCGAGGATGTAGCCGTGGAGCGGTTCGAGGAATGAACCGGCGAAGGCGAGACCGATGAAGCCGGTGGCAACGGCGATGCCGACGCCGCCGCCGATGAGGAACAGTGGGGCGCGGGGATGGCCGATCGCCCGGTCCTTGGCGGTGGACATGTAGAGCAGCCCGATGATGGCCGCACCGACGAGCGCGGCGATGAAGCCGCCTCCGGGTTCGTTGTGACCGCGCCAGAAGATCAGCGCCGAGGAGATGGCGAGCAGCGGACCGAGCACTTTGATCGTCAGCTGCTGAGGAATGACGTTGGGCCAGGATTCGTGGACCGCGCGGTAGGCGGTGGTGCCCTTCGGACGGATCGCCACCCACGCCCGGCGCGGCGGCTCCGGGATGTTCTCCGCCGGCGGGTCGAGGAACTTGTCCTTGACCGTCGACATCACCGCGACGATGGCGATGCCGGCCATCCCCAGCACCGTGAGCTCGCCGAGCGTGTCCAGGGCGCGGAACTCGACGAGGATCGTGTTGACGATGTTCTTTCCGCCACTGATGTCCGGTGCTTTGTCGATGTAGTACATGGCCAGGTCGGACCGTTCCCGCCGGCCGTTGAGCACGAAGGTGAGCAGCGTGACCGCGGCGCCGACGCAGATCGCGAAGATGATGCGGGTGCTCTGCACGCGTTTGGGGTAGCGCCAGAAGGAACGCGGCAGCTTCTGAAGCACGAGCATGATGACGATGATCGTCATCGCTTCGACGAGCAGCTGTGTCAGGGTCACGTCGGGGGCGCCGAGGGCGAGGATCTGCACAGTGGCGAGGATGCCGACGGCCGAGAGCGCCACGACCGTGGTCAGGCGGGAGTGGGAGACGCAGACGACGAGCACAGCGACGGTGATGAGCACGAGCAGCACGATGTCGATGGGGCGGGACAGGTTCGACTGCACCGGGGGCAGGCCGGCGAAGATCGCCGGAACCGAGGCGTAGGTGAGGAAGGCCAGTCCGCCGAGCGAGATCGCGACATAGGGCCCGGCGTTGACGGGTCGCGCGAACACGGCCAGTCCCCTGCCGATGCGGTGCAGACCGGCCTCGATGCCGGCGATGACGTCCGCGCCGTCGAACTTCGGGCAGGCACGGTGGAAGAATGCGAACACCTTCGACCGGTTGAGGATGATGACGACTCCGATGCCGATGATGAGCAGGGAGGCGATGAGTTCGACGGTGACGCCGTGCCACAGGGCCAGGTGGACGTGCTCAGTCGCACCAGGGATGGCCGCAGCGACCGCCAGGTCCAGCGGATGGTCGAAGAGGAAGAGCAGGAAGCTCAGCGGCACCGAGGCGACGATCGGCAGTCCCGCGAAGATGAGCATCACCGGCGAATTGTGCCCGAGGTCGCTGCGGTCGACCCTCTTGCCGTCGATGAACGCTCCCCACACGCTCTTCGCGCAGTAGGTGAAGGTGAGCACCGAGGCGCCGACCGCCACGGCGAGGGCGAGCCAGCCGACCCAGACGGGCCCCGGGGCTTCGGTGAGCGCGGTGAAGATCGACTCCTTGGACACGAAGCCGAACAGCGGTGGAACTCCGGCCATGGTGGCGGCGCCGAGGATCATCACCGTGAATGCACCGGGTGCCGCGCCTGCCAATCTCGGGATCCGGGTCAGCTCCCTGGTCCCGGCGAGATGGTCGACGACGCCGACCATCATGAACAGTCCCGACTTGAACATGGCGTGGGCGATGACGTGGAGGGTGGCGGCGGCGATCGCGGCTTCCGTGCCCACTCCGATCGCTGCGGTGATGAGACCGAGCTGCGAGACCGTCGAGTAGGCCATCAGCTTCTTGAGATCGTGCTGATTGAGGGCGAACCAACCGCCGATGCAGGCGGTCACGAGACCGGAGAGGATGAGGATCGTGTTCCAGATCGCGACGTCGTGGAAGGCAGGTGAGAACCGGAGCATGAGGAAGATGCCGGCTTTGACGACCGCGGCGGCGTGGAGATACGCGGAGACCGGCGTGGCGGCGGCCATCGCGTCGGGCAGCCAGGAGTGGAAGGGGAACTGGGCCGACTTGGTCATCCCGGAGACCGCGACGAGGATCGCCACCAGAGTGGTCACCGCCGGCGACTGTCCCCACACTTCGGAGGTCAGCGCCTGGTGCAGGTTCGTCGTCCCGGTGGCCGCGATCGTCACGCCGGTGGCGACGAGCAGGGTGAGACCGCCGATGAATGTCATCAACATCGTCCGCAGCGCCGGTGCCTGTCCCGGGGAGCCGGAGCGGGCGATGAGGAAGAAGGACGCCATCGACGTCAGCTCCCAGCACACGAACAGCACGAGGAGGTCGTTGGTGAGGACGAGCCCGACCATGGAGAACGTGAAGATCACCATCAGCCAATAGAAGCTCGTGCTTCTCTCCTTCGGCAGGTAGGCCGTGGAGTAGAAGAAGACGACGGCCCCGATCACGAGGGTGATGTAGGTGAAGACGACACCGAGGCCATCGGCGCGCAGGGCGAGTTCGACCCCCAGGGACGGAGCCCAGTCGACAGTCTGCTCGGGAGCGTTGCCGGCCATCACCTCGGCGGCGGTGGGGGTGAAGATCCCGGCCACGGCCAAGTATCCGATCCCCAGCGGCCAACCGCTGCTCCGGCCCATGAACCGGGTGACGAAAGGGGTGATGGCGACGAGTGCAGCAAGTGCGATAATCGTTACGATCACAGCCGAAGCCCCCAGGCTTCGGACGCAGGTGCTGGTACTTTCACTCACTGGCCCTTCGTCGCGGCGTTCGCCTATCGAGTGTTCAGACTATCGACTCGGAGTTCCATGAGCAAAACCTCAGACGCCCCTCAGGACCCTAAGACCATCAAGGTCTTCTTCGACGCCCGGTTCACCCGCACCACCCACCATGACGGGATCTCGCGCTACGGCGCCTGCCTGCTCGAGGCCCTGCTCGCGGCGACGAACGGGCCCGACTCGGACATCGAGGTCACTGCGATCATCCACGACGAGGCCCAGTTGGCGTTGCTGCCCGAGTGCCGGTCGGTCAGGCTGACCGACCCGACCTCCCCGGCGGAGCTGTTCGTCGCCGGCAGGCTCAACGCCCTGGGCGCCGATGTCGTGTT
Organism: Brevibacterium sp.; assembly: GCF_031179145.1. Lineage (GTDB taxonomy): Bacteria > Actinomycetota > Actinomycetes > Actinomycetales > Brevibacteriaceae > Brevibacterium. The sequence continues at coordinate 36,381 of NZ_JAPSIB010000010.1, read as the reverse complement.
CTCGACGATGCAGGTGATGGGCTCGGCAGGACGCCGGTACGGACTCATCCTCACCGTCCACGACCTCATCTACTACTCGCATCCTCAGCCCCCGGGCGATCTGCCGGCAGCGCTCCGCCTGCTCTGGCGCCTCTACCACCTCAGCTATGCCCCGCAGCGTCTCCTCCTCGACCGTGCCGACGCCATCGCCGCGGTGAGTGCGACGACGCAAGATCTCATCGCCGACCATGCGCTGACGAAGCGGCCGGTGACCGTGGTGTCCAATGCCGCCGAGGTGACGGCTTCCGAGCCGCGTACCGTGACCAGGCATGATGCGAAGACCCTCGTGTACATGGGAGCGTTCCTGCCGTACAAGAACGTCGAGACCCTGATCCGGGCTCTCGAGCACCTGCCGGGATGGACGCTGCATCTGGCCAGCCGGATCGGGGGACGGCGAGAGGCGCAGCTGCGCGCGCTCGTGCCCGATCGGGCCCGGGTGGTCTTCCACCGTGGCGTCTCCGAGGACGAGTACGCACAGCTGCTCGCCGAGGCGACGGCGCTGGTCACCGCATCGAAGGAGGAGGGCTTCGGCCTGCCGGTGATCGAGGCGATGGCTCAGGGCGTGCCGGTGGCAGTCTCGGACATCCCGATCTTCCATGAGATCGCCGCGGAGGCGGCCCTCTACTTCGATCCGGACGACCCGGCCTCGGTCGCCGAGACGATCGTTGAGCTCACCGAAGCCGAACGCTGGGCTGCTCAGTCGCGGGCGGGGCTCGAGCAGTCGCAGCGATTCGATTGGGCGAGTTCCGCGCAGGCACTCATCGAGATGATCCGGTCGGTCCACGCCGGGCGGAAATGACGAGCAGCCTCACAGTCGGCGACTGTGAGGCCGGCTCGCAAGGGGCGTTGAGGCCGAAGGTCAGAGAACGGGACCGGCGCCCCAGCTGCGCAGGACCCAGTTGCTTCCGGTGTAGCCGAACTCGCCGTGGCCGCAGTTGCCCAGCACCGCCAGACGGCCGGATCCACTCATGTCGAGGAGGATCTCGGCTGCGGCTCGCAGAACCGCCCCGTGGGCGACGATGGCGATCGTCTCGGCGTCGGAGTCCCTGACGATCTCGGTGATGGCCGTGGCCACACGTTGACCGGACTCGCTGCGCGACTCTCCCCCGGGCGGTTTCGTGTCCGCCCCGGCGACCCAGCCGTGGAGTTCATCAGCCCACTTCTCGACGATCTCGTCGCGAGTCAGCCCTTCCCAGTCCCCGAAAGAGCTCTCACGCAGCCGCGAGTCCCGGGTGGCGGTGAGTCCGAGCAGGTCGGCAAGGTGGTCCGCCGTGACGGCCGCACGGGCCAGGTCCGAGGAGACGATGACCTCGGGTGCGAGCTCGCTGAGGCAGGCCGCGGCCGCCGTGGCCTGGCGGTGGCCCAGTTCGTTGAGCGGGATGTCCGTCTGACCCTGGAACCGGCGTTCGACGTTGTAGTCGGTCTGACCGTGCCGCCAGAAGATGACGGTCTTGGTCATTGAGCGTCGTCGCTGCGGGCGGGCAGCTGCAGGTCGATGACCGGGCAGTCCTTCCACAGTCGTTCCAGCGCGTAGTACTCGCGCTGCTCGGCGGAGAAGACATGGACGACGATGTCACCGAAGTCGAGCAGCACCCAGTCGCCTCCGCCGCGGCCTTCGCGTCGCAGCGGCTTGCGTCCGTGCGTCTTCTGCAGCGCCTCTTCGACCGCATCGACGATCGAGGAGATCTGACGCTCGTTCTCCGCGGAGATGATGAGGAACGCATCCGTGATGTAGAGGGTGGCACTGACGTCGAGTGCGACCAGGTCGGAGCCGAGTTTCTCATCCGCGGCCAGCGCCGCGGTCCTCAGCAGTCGGGTTGATTCTTCGATCTCGCTCACAAGATCCTTTCGTGGGTTCTAAAGCAGCATCACGAGTGCTACGACGATGAGGGCGATCGCCACCAGGGCGGCGACGCCGAGCACGATGTAGGGCAGTTTGGACGGTTCTTCGCCGACGAGGATGCGTCCGTCGTTGCCGGTCACCGCAGCGGCGCGGACGCGGGTTCCCGGTGGGTTCTCCGTCTCCTCGTCCTCGTAGTCGGAGTTGGGCAGCGACCAGGCTTCCGGTACGGCGTCCATCGGTCGGGTCTCGGGGTTGGCCGCCAATGCGCGAGCCGCGTCATCGGCGCTGACAGCGGTTGCGCCGGTTCCGGCTGAATCGGAACTGGCCGACTCCTGGCCGGCCGACTCAGCGCGGGCCGACTCCGGGCCGGACGCCGCAGTGTCGGCACCTGGGGTGCCGGCGCCTGCGGTGGCGGTCTCGGAGACTGCGGGCTGGGAGGCGGGTGCCTGGGAGCCGGCTGCCTTGGAGCCGGATCGTTTCTTCCCCGCGGTGCGGGATTCGCTCGACTCCGGTTCGGCGACCTTCGCCGAGGCGGCCGTGACGACGCGCACTCCGGCAGTCGTCGGCGGCTGCACGATCGGCATCCGCCTCGCCCGTGCGCGCGGCTGCGCCGCAGCGCCGTCACCCGATGTGCCCTCGTCCGCCGGAGCGTCGCTCGCCGCAGAGGCTGCGCCGGATGCAGCATTGTCGCCGGCAGACGGCGAACTCGCCGTCGACGGCGTGTCACCGGACTCCGCTCGCCGCACTCGCGGTGCCTCCGGTGCGGATTCCGCCCCAGTGGCCTTCGGCGAGTCGACAGGAGTGGGCCTGGGTGCCGAGTCCGGAGTCACCGGAGCCTCGAAATCCCGGGCGGCGACTTCGTCGGACGCTCCCCCGAAACCGGCGGTGTCATACGATTCGTGCTCAGCAGGCTCG
>NZ_JAPSIB010000010.1:0-33484 GCF_031179145.1 Brevibacterium sp. | reverse complement strand
CGAGTCGACAGGAGTGGGCCTGGGTGCCGAGTCCGGAGTCACCGGAGCCTCGAAATCCCGGGCGGCGACTTCGTCGGACGCTCCCCCGAAACCGGCGGTGTCATACGATTCGTGCTCAGCAGGCTCGTCGCTGTGTTCGTCGGGACCGGCGATGACCGGGATCGCACCGGTGGACAGGTCACCCCGAGCGGACAGACCGTGCTCGCGGAGGTATCTCTTGCGTTCGGCGCGGGTCTCGAAGTGCGGCAATGGGGCGCGCTGGGGATCAAGACGATCCTCGGCGCTCACCGGTGGCCGGGTCTCCTGCGGATGATCAGAGGCCAACGCTCCACGTTCGTGGACCTGGCGCGGCGCCGGCGCGGGGTCGAGCGGTGGCGCTGTCGCGGGATCGAGCGCTGGCGTTGTCGTCGTCGACGACGGGTCAGAGGAGTCGCCCTCCGCTGCGGACGCATCGTCACGGGACGCCGCATCCTCGGACGGGCTCGCCGGAGGTTCGGCCGGGTTCAGCAACTCGGCCCGGGAGGGTCCGCCGGAATCGCTCGGCTGCTCAGGGGTCGAACGTGCCTCGAACGCCTGCTCTGCCGCCAACCGTTCGGCTTCCCGCCTTTCACGACGTGACGTGAAGTGCTCCTCAGCCATTCTCACTCCTGTACAACTCGTATTTCGCGATGTACTGAACAACCCCATCCGGCACGAGGTACCAGACCGGCGATCCCTCCATCACCCGTTGTCTGCAATCCGTGGACGAGATCGACAGTGCCGGAATCTGCACCAGGCTCAACCTGTCCACCGGGAGGCCCTCACCATGCAGTTCGTGCCCCGGTCGGCTCACTCCGACGAAGTGCGCCAAGGAAAACAGCTCATCCACATTCTTCCACGTCAGAATCTGAGCCAAAGCATCCGCGCCGGTGATGAAGTACATCTCTGTGTCGGATCCGTAGATTCTCGACAGATCGCGCAGAGTGTCGATGGTGTACGTGGGGCCCGGGCGGTCGACGTCGACTCGGGAGACCGTGAAGCGCGGATTCGATGCGGTGGCGACCACCGTCATCAGATACCTGCTCTCGGCGTCGGTGACTTCCCGGACGTCCTTCTGGTACGGACGACCCGTGGGGACGAAGACGACCTCATCGAGGTCGAAGGTCGCCTGGACCTCTGAGGCGGCGACGAGGTGGCCGTTGTGGATGGGGTCGAAGGTGCCGCCCATGACACCGACCCGGCGGGGTTGTTTTGCCATATCAGTGGCGGAAGGCGATGCCCTTCCAGGACCGGCTCACGACCGCCATCGAGATCAAGATCGACAGGGTGATGAGACCGTAGAGGATCGGCGCCATCGCCGGTTCGGCGTGGGCGGCATGTTCGGTGCCTTCGGCAGCTGCTGCGAGAAGAGCGGCGTTCACTGGTGTACTCCTTTGCGAGACTTCCGACGCGGATGCGTCTGCGATGCTGGAACAAGTTTCTCACGAACTCGACGACAAACGGGTATCGACATAGCGTGACGGTCAGGACGCGACCGAGGAGACCCTCGACCCGAAGAGCGCAGGTGGGCGCGGAGTCGATGCATCCGGCCGGGTCTCAGATTCTGACCTGACCGTTGCCGACCATCACCCATTTGGTGGTGGTCAGCTGTTCGACGCCCATCGGACCGCGAGCATGCAGCTTCTGCGTGGAGATGCCCACCTCGGCGCCGAACCCCAGTTCCCCGCCGTCGGTGAAGCGGGTGGACACGTTCACGCCGACAGCCGCGGCGTCGATCCCTGTGACGAAGGTCTCCGCATTGTCGATGTCCTTGGTCACGATCACCTCGGTGTGTCCGGAGGTGTAGGCGCGGATGTGGTCGATCGCCTCGTCGATGCCGGAGACGATCTTCACCGCGAGCTCCAGGTCGAGATACTCCTTCGCCCAGTCCCGGCGGGAGACCTTTCGGATCTTCATCGATTCGGGAGCCAGCTGGGCGACGTCGGCATCGGCATGGACGATGACGCCGGCCGTCTCGAGGCGTTCGAGGATCTTCGGCAGAACCCGCCTCGCCGCCTTCTCGTGGACGAGCAGGGTCTCCAGCGAGTTGCACACACTGGGCCGATGGGTCTTCGAGTTGAGCACGAGGTCGACGGCGGTCTTGACCGTGGCCGAGGAGTCGATGAACATGTGCACGTTGCCGATCCCGGTTTCGATGACGGGCACGATCGACTCCTGCACGACCTTGTTGATCAGTTCCGCGCCACCCCGAGGGATGAGGAGGTCGACGTAGTCGCGGGCATTCATCAGCACGCTCGCGCCGTCGCGACCGTACTGATCGATCCCGTTGACCGTGTCGACGGGCAGGCCGGCGGATTCGACCGCTCGGCGCATGATCGAGATGATCTCGCTGTTCGACTTCTCGGCGGCGGATCCGCCGCGCAGCACTGTCGCGTTGCCGGCCTTGAGGGCGAGGATCGCGATGTCGACGGTGACGTTGGGACGGGCCTCATAGATCGCCCCGATGACTCCCATCGGCACCCGGGTCTGCGTCAGGCGGATCCCGTTGGGCAGGGTCCGGCCGACGACGATGTTGCCCACCGGATCATCGAGGTCGATGACCTTCTCCACCGAGGCGGCGATGGCCTCGATGCGCTCCTCGCTCAGGCTGAGACGGTCGAGCAGGGCTGCGCTCAGGCCGCCCGCCTCGCCGGCCGCCAGATCGGCTTCGTTGGCGGTGAGGATCTTCGCGGAGTGTGTCCGCAGCCCGTCGGCGATGGCCTGCAGGGCGGCGTTCTTCTCCGCGGTCGACGCGGTGGCCAGCTGAGCGGCGGCGCTCTTGGCGTTCCGGGCCACCCGCGTGACGCCACGGACGGTCTTCGGGTGGATGTCGGATGCAGCGCTCATGAACTATCCCCTCCCGCTCACCTGGGTGAGCACGAGATCGTTGCGGTGGATGACCTCTTTACGGTAGTCACTTCCGAGCCGGGTTCCAAGTTCGTCGGTGGAGAAGCCGAACATGGCGGGCAGCTCGGCCGAGGAGAAGTTCGTCATGCCGCGGGCGATGACCTCACCGTCGAGATTCCTGATTTCGACAGGGTCACCTGCTTCGAAGTCGCCGTCGACCCCGGTCACTCCCGCGGCGAGCAGCGAGGTGCCCCGCGATCGGACGGCCGCCTCGGCGCCGCGGTCGATCGTCACCGCTCCATTGGTCTTCGCCAGGTGCCGGAGCCACAGCAGGCGCGTCCCGCGGCGGCGGTGGGTGACGGAGAACCATGTGCCGACGTCCTCACCCTCGAGGGCGGAGGTGACGTTGTCCGCCGAGGTGAGCACCGCGGGGATCCCGGAATCGGCAACCATGAGTGCGGCTTCGACCTTCGTCGCCATGCCCCCGGTGCCGGTGCCTGCGGTGCCGACTCCCCCGACGGCGACGTCATTGAGGGCCGCGGGGCCGCTGACGTGGTCGATGCGGTGGGAGTCGACCAGATGCGGCGGTCCCGAGTAGAGGGCGTCGACGTCGGAGAGGAGGATCAGCGCGTCGGCGTGGGTGAGGTGGGCGACGAGGGCGGCGAGGCGGTCGTTGTCGCCGAACCGGATCTCCTCGGTGGCCACGGCGTCGTTCTCGTTGACGATGGGCAGGGTGCCCAGGGTCAGGAGTCTGTCGATCGCTCGCTGGGCGTTGCGGTAGTGGGTGCGCCGGATCAGGTCGTCGGCGGACAGCAGCACCTGACCGGGGACGATGTCGAAGCGGCCGAGCGCTCGAGCATAAGCGGCCATGAGCAGTCCCTGCCCGACGCCGGCCGCGGCCTGCTGGGTCGCCAGGTCTCGGGGCCTGCGCTTCAGCCCCATCGGTTCGAGTCCGGCCGCGATCGCGCCGGAGGACACGAGGATGATCTCGTGGCCGCGGGCGCGGTGGGCACCGATGGCGTCGGTCAGTGCGACGAGGCGCGACTCGTCGAGTCCGCCATCGAGCGTCGTCAGCGATGAGGAGCCGACCTTGACGACGACGCGTTTTGCGCCGGCGATGTGCGCGCGGATCTCAGCCGTCGCACCCGAACATGTCTCCCTCACCGCTGATCGGACTCCGGTTCGTCGGCAGTCCGATCCGCTTCCGCCGAGGTGGGGGTCGAGTTCGCCGAGGTGGAGACAGCTTCCGCCGAGGTGGGGGTCGAGTTCGCCGAGGTGGAGACAGCTTCCGCCGAGGTGGGGGTCGAGTTCGCCGAGGTGGAGGCAGCTTCCGCCGACGTGCCCCGACCGGAGCGTTCGGCCAAACGTTCGGCTTCGATCTCCGCGCGCGCGGCGGCCTTCGCGTCCATTCGTTCGTGATAGGAGGCTTTGCGTTCCCGGCGGGTGGAGCGGACGTCCTCTTCGAGGCGCAGGTCAGATCCGCGGGAGCCGAGGAGTTCGGCACCGCCGACGCTGGTCGGATCCCAATCGAAGACGACCCCGTCCTCACCGCCGATGACCACGGTGTCGCCGGGCTTGGCTCCGGCCTTGAACAGAGACTCCTCCACGCCGAGGCGCTCGAGGCGGTCGGCAAGGTAGCCCACGGCTTCGTCGTTGGCGAAGTCGGTCTGAGTCACCCAGCGTTCGGGCTTCTCGCCGCGGACGCGGAAGAGGGGACCCTCCGGGCTCTCCTCCCGGCGCACCTCGAAGCCGCGATCGTCAACGGCCTTGGGGCGGATGACGAGGCGCTTCGGAATCGCCTCGAGTTCAGCTCGGCGCGTCCGTTCGGCGACGACGAGCTCGGCCATCGCGAAGGAGATCTCGCGCAGACCGGTGTGGCTGACGGCAGAGACCTCGAACACCCGGTAGCCGGCGGCCTCGAGGTCGGGGCGCACGATGTCGGCGAGGTCTCGGCCGTCAGGGATGTCGATCTTGTTGAGCGCGACGAGCTTCGGTCGCTCCGACAGCGGCAGCAGACCGTTGCCCTGGTCGAGGTCGACGGCATAGGCGTCGAGTTCCGACTCGATCACCTCGAGGTCGGAGACGGGGTCTCGGCCGGGCTCCCAGGTCGCCATGTCGATGACGTGGACGAGTGCCGCGCAGCGTTCGACGTGGCGCAGGAATTCGAGCCCCAGCCCCTTGCCCTCGGAGGCTCCGGGGATCAGCCCGGGGACGTCGGCGACGGTGAATCGGACGTCGCCCGCCTCGACGACGCCGAGGTTGGGCACGAGGGTGGTGAACGGGTAGTCGGCGATCTTCGGCTTGGCCGAGGAGAGCGCGGCGATGAGGCTGGATTTGCCGGCCGAGGGGTAGCCGACGAGCGCGATGTCGGCGATCGTCTTGAGCTCGAGCACGAGGGTGACGGTCTCACCGGGCTCACCCAGCAATGCGAAGCCAGGAGCTTTGCGCTTGTTCGACGCCAGGGCGGCGTTGCCGAGCCCGCCCCGGCCTCCGGCCGCGGCGATGTACTCGGTGCCGGCTCCGACGAGGTCGGCGATGATGTCGCCGGACTGGTTCTTCACCACCGTGCCCTCGGGCACAGGCACGACGAGATCGCCGCCGTCGGCGCCGTGGCGCAGATCGCCCTTGCCGATGCCGCCGTCGGTCGCCCGCAGATGGGGGCGGTGATGGAGGGGAAGCAGAGTGGTGGTCTGGGTGTCGACGACGAACCTGATGTCACCGCCGGATCCGCCGTTGGCCCCGTCGGGACCGCCGAGGGGTTTGAACTTCTCGCGCCTGATCGAGGCACAGCCGTTCCCGCCGTCTCCGGCGCGCAGATGAACTGTGACACGATCAATGAACTCGGTGGCCATAATGTCCTTATATCAGATGAAGGGTGAGTCACAGGACTCACCCTTCATGGACCCCTGACGGGGAAAATCAGTTGTTGAACGATTCAGCTGCGGCGCGCTCAGGCGCCGACGATGCTCACGATCTTGCGACCGTTGCGCGTGCCGAATTCGACAGCCCCTGCGGACAGGGCGAAGAGAGTGTCATCTCCTCCGCGTCCGACGTTGGTGCCCGGGTGGAACTTGGTTCCGCGCTGGCGCACGATGATCTCGCCGGCCTTGACGACCTGCCCGCCGAAGCGCTTGACACCGAGGTACTGGGGGTTCGAGTCGCGACCGTTGCGAGTCGAGCTGACTCCCTTTTTGCTTGCCATTTCGTGAAACTCCTCTTACTTGATGTTCGTGATCTTCAGACGGGTGAGGTCCTGGCGGTGGCCCTGACGCTTCTTGTAACCGGTCTTGTTCTTGTACTTCTGAATCACGATCTTGGGACCGCGGAGTTCACCGACGACCTCGGCGTTGACGGACACCTTGGACAGGGCATCTGCGTCAGTCGTGACTGAGTCGCCGTCGACAAGAAGCACGGCATCGAGTTCGACGCTGTCTCCGGCCTTCGCCTTCATACGGTTGACTGTGATGATGTCTCCGACGCTGACCTTCTCCTGATGGCCACCGGCACGGACAATGGCATAGACCATGGTCGAACCCTTTCTGCATATACACAAACGAACGGCGGTTGATCCCTTGGCTCCCGCGAAGACGGTTCCCCGCGGGCGTCCCATTGAGAGGAAACACCTGCCGTGGTGCTTCAAGCGCACCGACGCTCAATTCTAGTCCAGAGAACTCACTGCGGGCAAACCGAAGCCTCAGCGGCTCTCGGCGGGGGCTGCGGCTCTCTTGGGGAGGTCAGCGGCCCTCGGCGATCCGTTCGTGCCGGTGGATCACCTCGGCGACGATGAAGGCGAGGAACTTCTCTGCGAACTCCGGGTCGAGCTGGGACTCTTCGGCGAGTCTGCGCAGCCGGGCCACCTGGCGGTTCTCCCGATCAAGATCCGCAGGCGGCAGCCCGTGGTCGGCCTTGAGCTCGCCCACGGACTGAGTCAGCTTGAAGCGCTCGGCCAGGAGATGGACGAGCGCCGCGTCGATGTTGTCAATGCTGCCCCGCAGCTCGAGCAGTCGCTGCTCAGCGCGGGCGGTGTCGTTGTCGATGTCAAAGTGATCCACGCCCACCAGTCTAACGATGGACGTGGATCACCAGGATCACGATGCTCAGATCCGGTCACGATCGTCGACGGGAACGGCGTCGACGGTGTCGGGGTCGTTGAGCGTGCCCGCCTTGCGATCGGCGAGGTACTTCTTCATCTCCTTCTTCACCACCGGCATCAGGATGTAGAGGCCGAGGATGTTGATGAACGCACACATGAACAGTGCCGCATCGGCGAACTCGACGACCTTGCTGAAGGTCGCCACACAACCGATGACCACGAAGATGCAGACCAGGCTGCGGAACACCATGACGGTCGTCTTCGACCGCCCGAAGAGGTAGCTCCACGCCTGCTCCCCGTAGTAGGCCCAGGTGATGAGCGTCGAGAAGGCGAACAGCGCCACCGCGATGGCGAGCAGGATCGGATACCAGTCAGCCACCGTGGTGAAGGCGTCCGACGCCAGAGCCACTCCGCCGATCTCACCCTCGCCGAGGTCCTCACGGTAGGAGGGTTGGTTGGCGACGATGATCGTCAGTGCGGTCATGGTGCAGATGACGACGGTGTCGATGAAGGGCTCGAGGAGCGCGACGAATCCCTCCGAGACAGGCCTGCGGGTCTTGACCGCCGAGTGGGCGATCGGCGCCGAGCCGATGCCCGCTTCATTGGAGAACGCCGAGCGCTGGAAGCCGATGATCATCACGCCGACGATGCCGCCCGTGATCCCCTGCGGGTCGAAGGCACCGCGGAAGATCTCGGCGATCGCTTCGGGGATCTGGCCGAAATTCATAGCCAGGACCAGCAGGCAGGACAGAACGTAGAACACACCCATTCCGGGGACCAGCTTGCCGGTCACCCGTCCGATCGACTTGATTCCGCCGATGATGACCAGTCCGACGAGGACGGCGAACAGGATGCCGAAGATGAGTCCTGCCCAGGGCCCACCGAGCAGTCCGTCGGTGCCTCCGGTAGCCGTGCGGACCTGCGCGAAAGTCTGGTTCGACTGGAACATACCGCCGCCGACAACCCCGAAGACGAGGATGGCCACCGCGAAGAGTCCGGTCAGTGCGGTGGCGACCGGACGGGAGAATCGGCGAAAGGCGACGGGCAGATACTTGAACGGGCCGCCGTGGACGACACCGTTCTCGTCGATCTCGCGGTACTTCACACCCAGCGTGCATTCGACGAACTTGGTGCACATGCCGAGCAGCCCGGCGATGATCATCCAGAAGGTGGCACCGGGTCCGCCGAGGGCGATGGCGACTCCGACGCCGGCGATGTTGCCCAGCCCCACAGTGCCGGAGACTGCCGAGGACAGTGCCTGGAAGTGCGTGACCTCCCCCGGATCGTCGGGAAGGTTGTGTTTTCCGCGCACGATCTCGAACGACAGCCCGAACCCGCGGAACTGAACGAATCCGAAGTAAACGGTGAAGATGAGCGCCGCCGCGACCAGCCACAGCACCACGAACGGGAAGCTCACCTCTCCGATTGTGATCGGAAAGAAGATGACGGTGCCGAACGCGGTGGCGATCGGCTCGAACCAGGAATTGATGGCGTCGTCGACCGGTGATGACGGGGCGACGTCGGCCAGGATGGCTGTGGGCGGATGTGCGCCTGAAAGATAGGTGTCCATGTCGCTATAACTTTCCCTATCGGTCACCCGGCTTCAAGCACTATGGCCCGTCCAGCTGAGACCTTTACCCAAATGTAATCTGGGTCACACTCTGAGAGCGTCTTTCGGGGAGCAGGAGATCGCTGGGACAAGACCGATTGTGATTTCGTCGAGGCTCTAGACTGGCGGCATGACACAGAATCCCCACCCTCCCCCATTTCCGCCCGCTCATCAGTCGCCCCGCCAGCACGCGCCGAGCCAGCAGGGGCCCAACCCGCAGGGACCGAGCCAGCAGGGGCCCAACCCGCAGGGACCGAGCCAGCAGGGCCCGGGACGCCCACCGGTGCTCCGCTCCCCCGAAGGCGAACGCGTCCGCGAACGTCCCGCCGGAGCCGTCTCCGGGTACTTCGCGATCGTCGCCGCCGTCGTGCTCCTCGTCCTCGCCCTGCTGACAGGGGCGTTCGGCTTCTTCCTCACCTTCGCCCAGCCGGGTGCGGGGATCGGACTGATCATCGCCGGGATCATCATGTTCATCGCCTCGATGTTCCTCTTCAAAGGCTGCATCTCCGTGGCACCCGGACAGGCCGTGGTCCTCCAGCTCTACGGCAAGTACGTCGGCACGGTCCGCCAGTCGGGACTTCGATTCGTCAATCCCCTGTTCACCAAGAATCTGGTCTCGACTCGTATCCGCAACCATGAGACCTCGACGCTCAAGGTCAACGACCTCGACGGCAATCCGATCGAGATCGGCGCGGTGGTCGTCTGGCAGGTCCGGGACACGGCGCAGGCGACGTTCGAGGTCGACGACTTCGAGGAGTTCGTCGCCATTCAGGCGGAGACCGCGGTCCGCCACATCGCCAACTCCTACGCATACGACTCGTCCGACTCGAACCGGATGTCGCTGAAGGACAACGCCGATGAGATCACGTCGAAGCTGTCCGAGGAGGTGGCCGCGCGTGTCACCGCCGCCGGGGTGACGGTCATCGAGTCCCGGATCACTCAGCTCGCCTACGCTCCCGAGATCGCCCGCGCGATGCTGCAGAGGCAGCAGGCGACCGCCGTGGTGGCCGCGCGCCAGCTGATCGTCGAAGGGGCTGTCGGCATGGTCGAGACCGCGATCGAGGAGATCGAGAGCCGCGGCATCGTCACCCTGGGCCATTCCGAGCGCAGCGACCTCGTGTCCAACCTCATGATCGTCCTGTGCGGGGACCAAGCGGCGCAGCCGACGATCAGCACCAGCCGGAACCAGAAGTCCGGGTAAGCCGGAACCAGACGTCCGGCTGAGCCGGATGCGAAGAGGCGCCGGGCCCGGTGGATGACATCCATCGGGCCCGGCGCCTTCGTCTGCCGGGACGTTCTGTCTGAGATCGGGACTCAGCCCGTGATCACAGCCAACGATTCGCTCTCGGAGCTCTCAGCCCTCGCTTGAGGCTCTCAGTCCTCGCCGATGATGACGAACGACGAGGGCAGGGTTTCCTTCGCGGGCTCGGGCTGTGCCTGGACCGTCGGCTTCCGCCGCCGAGGTGCCGTGGCCGGTTCCGCCACAGCGACCTTCGTCGTGGTGTCCGCGCCGATCATCAGCGGCATCTCCCCAGCCGGCTCGGCCGCAGCCTTCGTCTCGTGCCGCTGCGTCTCGTGCTGCTGCGTCTCGCGTCCTCGGCTCTCGGATCGACGAGCACGGCCCGACCGGCCCTCGCCCGACGACGTGTCCGCAGAGGATCCCGAGGCTGTGTCGGCAGCGGACGCGGTGCTCGACTCCGCAGCCGGCTCGGTGGCCGAGTCGGCAGCGGAGTCGCCCGTCGACTTGGACCGGTTCGAACGGCGTCGGCCGCTCTTCGACGAACGCCGCGACTGCTCCTTGGAGCCCCTGTCGTCCTGAGACCGCCCCCGCGACTTCTCATCACCGGACTGCACCTCATCGGATGGCTGAAGGTCGTCATCGGACCCCTCCGCGGAGACTTCATCCTTCTTCAGGGTCGCTTTGGCGATCGCCGCCACGGCCGAGCGCGAAGCGTCGACCGTCACTGGCTCGGCCTCCGGCTCCGACTTCTTCGGAGAGGAATCCGAACGACGCTTCCGGTCACGCTTTCCGCCGGCGTTGGAGTTCGAGTTGGACGAACTGGAGCCGAAGCTGGCTGCCTTCGATCCATCCTCTTCGGAGCCGGGCAGGAGCAGTCCCCGACCCGACAGGTCATGACCGGCGGACACCAACGATTCGGCCAGGCCCGTGCCGATGCGCTTGCGGGTCATCTGGACGAGACCCAGCGAAGTCACCTCGGCGACCTGGTGCTTGGTCCGGTCACGTCCGAGGCATTCGACCAGACGACGCACCACGAGGTCGCGGTTGGATTCGAGGACCATGTCGATGAAGTCGACGACGATGATGCCGCCGATGTCGCGCAGGCGCAACTGCCGGATGACCTCCTCGGCGGCCTCGAGGTTGTTGCGGGTGACCGTCTCCTCGAGGTTTCCTCCGGCGCCGGTGAACTTGCCGGTGTTGACGTCGATGACGGTCATGGCTTCGGTCCGGTCGATGACGAGGGACCCTCCCGAAGGCAGGTTCACGGTCCGGCTGAGGGCCTTCTGGATCTGCTCCTCGACGCGGTAGTGGTCGAAGATGTCCTCGTCGCCCGAGTAGCGGTGCACACGATCGAGCAGGTCGGGAGCTACTGCTTCGACGTATTCGTGGATCGTGTTCCAGGCTCCGTCGCCATCGATGACGAGCGAGTTGAAGTCCTCGTTGAAGACGTCGCGGATGATCCGCACGATCATGTCGGGCTCACTGTAGAGCAGCTGCGGAGCGAGCACCTTCGTCGACTTCGACTTCTTCTCGATGGTCTCCCAGCGCTTGGCCAATCGCTCGACGTCGCGTCCGAGCTCCTTGTCCGAGGCGCCTTCGGCAGCCGTGCGGACGATGACTCCGGCAGAATCGCCCACCAGGTCCTTGAGCAGCTTCTTCAGCCGGGATCGCTCGACGTCGGGCAGCTTCCGTGAGATGCCTGTCATCGAGCTTCCGGGCACATAGACGAGGAACCGTCCTGGCAGGGAGATCTGGCTGGTCAGGCGGGCGCCCTTGTGACCGACGGGGTCTTTGGTGACCTGGACGAGCACGGCATCGCCGGGGCTGAGCGCGAGCTCGATCCGCCGCGTCTTGCCCTCCATCCCGAGCGCGTCCCAGTTCACCTCACCGGCGTAGAGGACTGCGTTGCGTCCCTTCCCGATGTCGATGAAGGCAGCCTCCATGCTCGGCAGGACGTTCTGGACCTTGCCCAGGTAGACGTTGCCGATGAGCGAGGACTGCTGCCGGTTCTCCTTGAGGTAGTGCTCGACGGCGATGCCGTCCTCGACGACGACCAGCTGCGTCTGCTCCCCGGATTCGCGGACCAGCATTGTCCGCTCCACGGATTCGCGCCGAGCGAGGAACTCGGCTTCCGTGATCACCGGACGTCGGCGGCCGGCCTCGCGACCCTCCTTGCGACGCTGACGCTTGGCTTCGAGTCGAGTCGAGCCCTTGAGCGAGGTGACTTCGTCACTGTCGGCGCCACGGGTGCGGGAGCGGCGACGACGCCTGCGACGCGAACCGTTCTCGTCGTCGTCGCCGTCATCGTCAGTGTCCTGGTCCGACCTGTCGGTCTGACTCTCGTTCCTGTCGCGGCCGGACCTGTCCTGCTCGGACCTGTCCTGCTCGGACTTGTCATGATCACTCTTGTCCTGCTCGGACCTGCCCTGATCAGTCTTGTCCTGGCCGTCCCGATCCTGCCTGTTCCGATCCTGACCGGATGACTTCTTCTCGGACCGCTTCCGACCCGACGAGGCGCCTTCGGTGCGTGAATCGGATTCGGGGTCCTCGTCCTGAGACGGAGCCGACTCGCCGGTGTCCGAGTCCTTGCCGGCCTCGTCCCGGTTGTCATCACGACCGCGCGAGCGCCGACCGCGACCGCCGCGACGGCGGCGACGACCGCCGTCATTCGCGTCTGCGTCGTCGGAGTCGGGGCGACTTCGGTCGGACTCGGCGGTGTCAGGTTCGTCGACGTCGTAGTCGTCGTAGGTGTCCTCGTCCTCGTCCTCGGTCACGACCACCTCGGCGAGTTCGGCCTGGGGGACCTGGAAGATCAGACCGCCGGCCGGCGGGACCGGGGCTGCCGGTCGCGGAGCAGGCGCCGGGGCGGGGGCCACGGCGAAAGGATTGCGGGGGTCGAAAGCAGGTGCCGGGGTGGTGTGATCCTCGACGTCCGAGCTGTCCTCGTCGTCGAGCTCGGCAGCGTCGTCCTCCGGGTCGACTTCCTCGGAGTCGACGTCTTCGGAGTCGCTGTCTTCGGAGTCGCTGTCTTCGGCCGCTGATTCTCGCACGAACTGCTCGAAGACGAGTCCGCGATTGGCCACGGCGCTGCTGGCCTTGCGTGGGGCCCGACGCCCGGTGCCGCGGTCGGCGGAATCGGACTCGGATTCCTCGTCCGGTTCGGACTCGCGCAGCGACTGCGCGGCCTCGGCGATGCGGTCGAGGCGCTCTTGGATGCTCTCGACGTCACGGTCCTGGGAATTGTCATCGGCCGCAGCTGCCACCTGCAGATTGGCCAGATCGGCGAGGATGCCCTCTGTCGGGTCGTTGCCCTCGTTCGACGAATCGCTCATCATTACTCCTGGCCGAAGTCTCCGCTCACACCCTGCGGACCTTCGGTTCCTTGCATGGTCCTTCGGGGACCGAAACTTGTGGATGTCATGTCCAGCTCGCGCTCGGCGCGTAGGCTTTCGATGCTGCCTCGTCTTCGTGTCGACCTGCGAGGTCGTACCCTCGGCTCGGTGGAGGCACTTCTCTCATTCGGTGTGGGAACGAGTATCCGTCACAACATTATGTCACAGATTCGGGATCGGCCGTTTGCCGCAGGGTCGGCGCGGGGGGCATTCTTGGAGGGTGAACTCTGCAGAATCGCTCGTCGACGACGCGCCAGACGTCTCCCCTCAGCCCTGGGTGCTGCGGTCGGTGCCCTTCGGCATCTTCCTCGTGGCCACGGCGGTCATCGGCTTCCTCGCGTCATTCGCTCTGTCCGTGGAGAAGTACGAGAAGCTCGAGAACCCGCAGGCGGTTCTCTCGTGCGACCTCAACCCGTTCTTCTCCTGCGGATCCGTGATGGAGGCGACGCAGAGTCAGATCTTCGGCTTCCCGAATCAGCTCCTGGGCATCGGGGCCTTCATCTTCCCTCTCTTCGTCGGCGTGCTGCTCCTGGCTGGGGTCAGGCTGCCGGGGTGGATCATGGTCGGGCTCAACATCGGGCTGGCCCTCGGCGTGGTCCTCGTGATGTACCTGTTCTACAGCTCGATCTACGTCATCGGCGTCGGGTGCCCCTGGTGCATGGTCGTGTGGACGGTGACGATACCCCAGTTCTGTGCGGTGACTGCTCGCAACGCGCTGGCCGGTGACCTCGGCCGTGGTCTCTCCGAGAACACCATGGTCCGGGTGATCGCGAAGGAGAACGTGGCGATCTCCGTTCTCTGGCTGCTCATCATCGCAGCCTGCGTCGCCGTCCAATTCTGGAACTTCTTCTCCACCCTGTTCTGAGGACAGGGCTTCAGCGTTCTGAGGTCAGGGCTTCAGCGGGCTCGAGAACACGACGTTCCGCGGTCCGGACTTCGGCGGACCTCGGGACGGATTTCGGGCACTCCGCGTCGAGGAAATCTGCTTTCCCACGGCCCGAAGTGCCCGAAATCTGCCGACTGCGGCTCCACCGTCGTCGGTTCAGCGCGTTCCGCTCAGTTTGGGAACCAGATGGCGATCTCACGCTCTGCGGACTCGACGGAGTCCGAGCCGTGGACGAGGTTCTTCTGCACCTTCTCGCCCCAGTCACGGCCGAGGTCCCCGCGGATGGTGCCGGGAGCGGCTGCGGTGGGATCGGTGGCACCGGCCAGCGAGCGGAACCCTGGGATCACTCCCTGCCCGGAGGCGATGATCGACACGATCGGTCCCTCCGACATGAAGTCGACGAGGGGCTGGTAGAAGGGCTTTCCCTCGTGCTCGGCGTAGTGGGCCGCCAGTTCCTCGGGCTTGGCCTTGCGCAACTGGAGAGCATCGACGGAGTAGCCCTTGGCCTCGATCCGGGCGATGATCTGCCCGACGAGTCCACGTGCGACGCCATCGGGCTTGATGAGAATGAGAGTGCGTTCCATTCCGGTCCTTTCGTTTTCTGGTTCGAGCAACTGTGCCAGCTTAATCGACGTGCCCCGGCCGCGCCCGCGCAGCGGCACCTGCCCAGCCGGCGCCGCCCGGGCTCAGGCGCGTTCGGCCACTTCCCGATCGATGCGTGCCGACCAGTAGACGGCCACCGCCCACAGGGCGATGAACAGTGCCGCGACGAAGAACATCGAGCTGATCACGAAGCCCGACGCCAGCAGGAGCGCCTGGACGATCCACCCGATGATGACGCCGGGACGCTTCTGGCCGATCCGCCGCGGCAGCAGTATCACCGCGGTGATTGCCAGAACCGCCACAGCTGAGGCGCCGAGGAGCAGCTGCGTCAGGCTCAGCGAACCGGCGGTCTTGACTTCGAGCCCGTAGGCGGTGAGGACCGCGAAGTAGACGATGACGAGCTCGCAGATGAGGATCGAGCCGCACAGGACGGGATGCTTCGACTTCATTCGGCGCTCTCCCTGCCCAGCAGCAGCCGGGCCTCGGCCACGGTGTACAGCGACCCGGTGACGACGATCCCGGGACGGGCCGACCCCGACTCGTTCGCGAGGTCGATCGCCTTCATCAGTGCCGCGTTGAGATCGGGGGTCTCGATCACCGAGTCCTCGTCGATCCATTCGCGGGCCGCCGCGGCGAGCTTCTCCGCACTCAGCGCGCGATCGGCCATCACCTCACTGACGACGAACGCATCCGCGCTGCGGTGCAGCTCTTCGAGCACCCCGTGCACGTCCTTGTCCGCGAGCATCGCCAGGACGATCACGGTGTAGTCGAAGTCGAACGCCTCGGCGATGGTCTCGGCGAGCACTCGGGCGGCGTCGGGATTGTGAGCGCCGTCGACGACGACCGCCGGTCCGGTCCGCACCAGTTCAGCACGCCCCGGGGACCTGACATGGCTCAGCCCCTCCGCGACGGTGTCCGCACTCAGCGGCTTGTCCTCGGCGGACAGAAACGCCTCAGCGGCGACGAGCGCGACGGCGGCGTTGTGGGCCTGGTGCGCGCCGTGCAGTGGCAGGAACAGATCGGAGTAGACATCGCGAACGGCTTGGACGGCGATGAGTTGACCGTCGACGGCCGGACGGCGGTCGAGGAGGCGGAAGGACCGGTCCTCGACCAGCGCGGTGACCCCGCGTTCGACCGTCTGGGCGTCGAGCACCTCCATCGCCTCCTCATCCTGGAGGCCGATCACGGCGACCGGATGCGGGGCAGGCGTGTCGTCGATGCTGCGGTTGAGGATCCCGGCCTTAGTCTTGGCGATCTCGGCGAGCGTGTCGCCGAGGAATTTCTGGTGGTCGAGCCCGACCCGGGTGAAGACGCACACCTCGGCGTCGGCGACGTTCGTCGAGTCCCATTCGCCGCCCATCCCGACCTCGGCCACGAAGACGTCGACCGGGGCGTCGGCGAACACGGCGAAGGCGAGGACGGTGAGCACCTCGAAGAAGGTCAGCCGGTTGCGGCCCGCGGCCGCGAGCTCGGCGTCGACGATCTCCAGGTATGGCCGGATCTCGTCGTGGATGCGGACGAAGTCCTCGACCGCCACCGGTGCCGCGTCGACCCGGACGCGTTCGGTCACGGAGTGCAGATGAGGGCTCGTGAACAGGCCGACCCGCAGATCGTGGGCGGAGATGATCGCCTCGATCATCCGTCCCGTCGACGTCTTCCCGTTCGTGCCGGTCAGCATGATCACCGGCGCGGCGCGATGGATGTCGCCAAGCAGCTCACACGCCCGGCGGGTCGCGTCGAGGCGGACCTCGACCTGCGTCTCCCCCGCCCGGGCCAGCAGCTCGGCGTACACCCTGGCCAGCTCCAGCTGGGAGTTCTCCTCGGATCCGACGGCGCTCATGCCCGGCTCACCGCGATCCGTGTGCCGCGGGGAAGCTCTTCGGGCGCGAAGGCGCCCTCGGCGCCCTCGAGTGCGGCGAATTCGAGCGCTGTGGTCAGCGTCTCCCCCGCGATGAGCTCTCGGTGATCCTCCAGCGCCGAGGTGACCGTCGGGTCCGCCTCGATGACGACCGTGATGCGGTCGGAGATGTGGAGGTCGAGCTGCTTGCGGATGCCCTGGATCGCGCGGACCGTGTCACGGGCGACGCCTTCGGCCTCCAGTTCGGGGGTGACCCGCGTGTCCAGGGCGAGGAAGCCCGTGTCGAGGGGCGCGAGCTCCATGCCCTCGGTGCCGGATTCGGCGACCGACTCGAGCGTGTACTCGCCGTCGACGAGCTCGATGCCACCGCTGGTCACGGTGCCGTCCGCGGAGACCGACCAGTCCCCTGCCTTCGCTGCCTTGATCACCTGCTGCACCTGCTTGCCCAGCCGGGGCCCGGCGACGCGGGCATTGACCACGAGGTTCTGCGACAGTGAGAACCCTGCGGCTTCCGCCTCGGCGGCGTCGAGGACCTCGACCTCGCGGACGTTGAGCTCGTCGGCGATGATCGCGGTGAACTCGGAGCCGAGAGGGGTGTCGCCGGCGACGATGAGCGTGTTCAGCGGCAGCCGCACCCGCAGGCGGTTGGCCTTGCGGACGGAGGACGCGGTGGAGCAGATGTCGCGGGTCAGGTCCATCGCCTCGACGAGCGCCTCGTCGGCCGGGAACAGGTCGGCGTCGGGGTAGTCGGCCAGATGCACCGACCGCTCACCGGTCAGACCTCGGTAGATCTCCTCCGTCGTGAATGGCAGCAGTGGTGCCGCCACTCGGCAGAACGCCTCGAGGCAGGTGTGGAAGACGTCGAAGGACTCATGCGTCTCAGGCGTTCCGTCCCAGAACCGCCGGCGGGAGCGGCGGACGTACCAGTTGGTGAGCATGTCGAGGTGACTGCGGACGAGCTCACATGCGGCCCAGATGTCGAGGCCCTCCATCGCCTCGGCGAAGTCCGCAATGAGGTCATGCGTCTTGGCCAGCAGGTACCGATCGAGCACCTGGGTCGAGTCGTAGCGCGGCTGCGCCTGGTAGCCGCTCCGAAGTCCGTCGCCACCGGCAGCGCTGTCGGCCGCGTTCGCGTAGGTGGCGAAGAACTGCCAGGTGTTCCACAGGGGCAGCACGACCTGGCGGACGCCGTCGCGGATGCCCTGTTCGGTCACGACCAGGTTGCCTCCGCGCAGGATCGACGAGGCCATGAGGAACCACCGCATCGCGTCGGAGCCGTCGCGGTGGAACACCTCGTTGACGTCGGGGTAGTTGCGCAGCGACTTCGACATCTTCTGCCCGTCGGAGCCGAGGACGATGCCGTGCGAGATGCAGTTCGTGAAGGCGGGACGGTCGAAGATCGCTGTCGACAGCACGTGCAGAAGGTAGAACCACCCACGGGTCTGACCCACATACTCGACGATGAAGTCCGCGGGGAAGTGATTGTCGAACCATTCGGAGTTCTCGAACGGGTAGTGGACCTGGGCGTAGCTCATCGATCCCGAGTCGAACCAGACGTCGAAGATCTCTGGGATCCGGCGCATCATCGACCGACCCGTCGGATCGTCCGGGTTGGGGCGGACGAGATCGTCGACCCAGGGGCGGTGGAGGTCGACCTCGCCCTTGTCGTTGACGGGGAGGCGGCCGAAGTCGGCCTCGATCTCGGCCAGTGAGCCGTAGACGTCGGTGCGCGGGTACGAGGGATCGTCGGAGACCCACACCGGGATCGGGGATCCCCAGAACCGGTTGCGCGAGATCGACCAGTCACGGGCGTTCTCGAGCCACTTGCCGAATTGCCCGTGCTTGACGTTCTCGGGCACCCAGTTGATCTGCTCGTTGAGCTCGACCATCCGGTCCTTGAACTCGGTCACCCGCACGAACCACGAGGACACGGCCCGGTAGATCAGCGGATTGCGGCAGCGCCAGCAGTGCGGATAGGAGTGCTCGTAGGATTCGTGGCGCACGAGCACGGCGTTGCGTCCGGCCAGTGGGCCGGTGTGGTTGCGCAGGTCCTTGATGATCGCCTTGTTGGCGTCGAAGACCTGCTGGCCTTCATAGTCCGGCACGGTCGAATCGAAGCAGCCGGCGTCGTCGACGGGGCGAGCCGCCTCGATGCCGTAGGCGTCGGTGAGCTCCTTGTCCTCCTCACCGAACGCCGGTGACTGGTGGACGATTCCGGTGCCGTCCTCGGTGGTGACGAAGCCGGCCTCGAGGATGGTGTGCATCCGCTCGCCGAATTCCTCCTGCCGGCCCTCGTAGTAGGGGAACGGCGGTTCGTAGGCGCGGCCGAGCAGCTCGGAGGACGGGAACGTGCGCAGCACCTCGGGGTTCTCCCCCAGCTCACGGGCGTAGGCGGCCAGGCGCGCCTCGGCGAGGATCAGGGTCTTGCCCTGCAGCTCCGGGGAGCCGTCGGCGCCGGGGACGACGGCGGCCAGGGTGATGTCCGGGTTGACGGCCACCGCCTGATTGGAGGGGACCGTCCAGGGGGTCGTGGTCCAGATCAGGACCCATTCGTCGGAGTCCTTGAGCTTGTAGCCGATGGTCACGGCCGGGTCCTGGCGCGACTTGTAGACGTCGTCGTCCATGCGCAGCTCGTGGCTGGACAGCGGGGTCTGGTCCTTCCAGCAGTAGGGCAGGACGCGGTAGCCCTCGTAGACGAGGCCCTTGTCCCACAGCTGCTTGAACGCCCAGATGACGCTTTCCATGTAATCGACGTTGAGCGTCTTGTAGTCGTTGTCGAAGTCGACCCAGCGGCCCTGGCGGGTGACGTACTCCTCCCATTCCTTCGTGTACTTGAGCACGGAGGAGCGGCAGGCATCGTTGAAGGTGGCCAGGCCCATGCGGCCGATCTCGGCCTTGTCGACGATGCCCAGCTGACGTTCGGCCTCGAGTTCGGCGGGCAGTCCGTGGGTGTCCCAGCCGAAGCGGCGGTCAACCTTCTTCCCCCGCATCGTCTGGAAGCGCGGGACGACGTCCTTGACGTAGCCGGTGAGGAGGTGACCGTAGTGGGGCAGCCCGTTGGCGAATGGAGGCCCGTCGTAGAAGACGAACTCGTTGGCCCCGTTCTCGCCCACGTCACGCTGCTCGATGGAGGCCTGGAAGGTGTTGTCCTGCTTCCAGAATTCGAGCACGGCCTCCTCGATCGCCGGGAAGTTGGGCGAGGCGCTGAGGCCAAAGGCCGAGGTCGAGACCTTGGGGTACATCGGTTGCGTCATGAGCGTCCTTCGGGTTCACTGCGGTCACTGTCGCGAGGACGACATCTGCCGCGGTACCACCTCGCTTATCCGCTTGAGCATCACCGGGGTGCGGTGGTGTACGGAGCGGATCGCTCATTGACGGACGATGACGGGTCCACCCGTCCGGTTCTACTGGGTGCCAGCGCCCCGTTCCTCCGCCGAGGCGGGGGGTGAGGGGGTCTGGCACTGTTCTTCCGGATGCTCCCCGGTGATGGCCGGATCGATGCACGGACAATTCTATCGCCTTCGCGAAGCGTGCACCAATGCGTCAAGGGTGCAGTCCCAGGCAAACCCTCGGAGCAGCAGTGTGCCCTCGACGTCGGTTCGCCGGAACGGGCCGCTCACAGCCCCTGGTGCCGGGCGACCTTGTGCTGAGCGGCCTGGGCGATGGGCCGCAGGACCATGAAGTCGACGTTGAAGTGGTGGGGTCGGGTCAGAGTGTAGACGACGGCGTCGGCCACGTCATCGGCGGTGAGCGGGTTCTCCACTCCTTCGTAAACCTTGTCGGCAAGCTCCTGGCTGCCGACCCGCTTCCGGGTGAATTCCTCGGTGGCGACCATTCCGGGTGCGATCTCGATGACCCGGACGGGCTCTCCGCACAGTTCGAGGCGCAGCGTCGCCGCGATCGAGTGGGCGCCGTGCTTGGCCGCGACGTATCCGCCGCCGCCTTCGTAGGCCTGGTGCCCGGCGGTCGAGGACATGACGACGATGTCGCCGCGACCGGATTCGATCAGGGCCGGCAGGAACGCCTTGACCACCCGCAGCACTCCGAGGACGTTGATGTCGTACATCTGCCGCCAGCCCTCGACCGACGCCTCGGCGACGGAATCGGTGCCGAAGGCCGCACCGGCGTTGGCGACGAGCGAATGCACCGGTCCGGAGCCGAGCACCTCGGCGGTCAGCGCCTCCACGGCGGCGTCATCGGTGAGATCGGCGACGAAGTAACTCGCCCCGGTCTCCTCGGCGAGAGCCTTGAGTTTGTCCTCGCGTCGGGCAACGGCCACGACGTCCCAGCCGAGGTCACGCAGACGGCGCACGGTGGCGGCGCCGATGCCCGAGCTGGCTCCTGTCACAACTGCTCTGAGAGTTTCCATCGTCTTCCCCGTTCGTTTCGGATCGATGCTGGTCATCGTGCTCAGTGTACGGAACCGCGATGATCACAGCCGAGGCTGTTTCAACCTGTGGGCTGCGGATCCGAGTCGCGTCCTGGGCGTGGTTCGCCGCGGGTGTGCGGGTTGCGCGGGCCGCCTTCGCCGAACACCGCCCGCACGCCGGGGATCTTCACCGCCAGCCAGGTGACTGCGGCGCAGATGAGGGTGTAGACGAGTGGCATGACGAGCGCGTGGAACACGACCGCGGGCAGCGTCTCGGGAAGACCGATGAGGTTGCGCAGCGGGTAGAGGACGAGCGGGTGGAGGAGGAACACGCCGAACGAGAACGGGTAGAGCACATGGAGAACGGTGAAGCCGTGGCGCATGTGGTGGTGGAGGAGCAGGTAGGCCGACAGCGACATCACGACCACCCCGGGTGAGAGGTACTCGTACGGGAACATCCACGGCTTCTCCCCCGGGCCGAACCCGGCCCACAGGGCGGTGATCGCGATGGAGCCCAGGAACACGACCCAGGCCAGGGCGGCGACCCGGGCGGTGATGACGACGTCGCGCAGGACCCAGCCGAGGATGTAGAAGCCGGCCATGGGCAGGAACCGGGTGGCGATGTTGGCCTCCCCCACCTCGGCGACCATGCTCACCCACTGATCGAGCATGCCGATGCCGAGGAAGATCAGCCCGGTCCCCCACTGCAGCCGTCGGGACCCGTGAATGCTGAGCAGTCGGAAGAACGGGGTCAGCAGGGTCAGCCCGGCAAGCACGTAGAGAAAGTAGAGCTGGACGAAGGGAGAGCCGGTGAGGATCGCGGCGAACGGATCCCAGTCGCTGTCGGCGGGCAGCAGGTAGTACCGGCGGAAGGTGACGTAGACGATCGTCCAGAACACGAGCGGAATGCCGATGCGCCAGACGCGCTTGCTGAGGAACTTGCGCGGGACGTTGCCCCGTTCGGGGTCCATCGCCAGCGCCCCGGAGATCATGATGAAGACCGGCACCGACCATCGGCAGGCGGAATCGACGATGTTCGCGAGCCACCAGTCAGGGCCCATCGAGGCGAAGTTCTGTTCGACGACGGTGCCGAGGGAATGGATGGCGACGACGGCGATGATCGCGAAGGACCGGGCCGGATTCATCCATGCGGTCGAGGTGGGCGGCAAGTTGTCCGATCGGATCCTGTCCAGTGGCGACATGGTCCGATTTTCTCATGCAAGCACCCCGTGGTCACGGTTTGGCCACAGGCAGGCGGGGTGAGAAGATCAACAGTTATGAACTCACCTGCTTATTCGGACTCGCCGCACGAGTCAGTGAACCTGCCGGACAAGCCGGCTCTGGAAGGACTGCGCGACAAATGGGACGCCGCCTGGTCCGAGTCCGGGGTCTACGCCTTCGACGTCGACACCGATCGTGAGCAGGTCTATTCGATCGACACACCCCCGCCCACCGCCTCGGGGTCGCTGCATGTCGGTCACGTCTTCTCCTACACCCAGACCGACATCATCGCCCGGTACCAGCGGATGCTCGGGAAGAATGTGTTCTACCCACTCGGCTGGGACGACAACGGTCTGCCCACCGAACGCCGGGTGCAGAACTACTACGGCGTGACCTGTGATCCTTCGCAGGCCTACGACCCCGAATTCGAACCCCCGGCGAAGCCCGCGAAGAACTCCCGCGACTTCGTCAAGGTCTCCCGCCAGAACTTCATCGAACTCTGCGAGCGGCTCTCTGCCGAGGACGAGCAGATCTTCGAGGACCTGTTCCGCTCGACCGGACTCTCCGTCGACTGGTCCTACACCTACCGGACCATCGACGACACGTCCCGGGCCGTGAGCCAGCGGGCGTTCCTCACCGACCTCGCCGGCGGGCATGCCTACTCTCAGGACGCTCCGACGATGTGGGACGTGACGTTCGGCACGGCTGTGGCCCAGGCCGAGCTCGAGGACCGGGAGAAGGAGGGCGCCTATCACAAGGTGAAGTTCCACCCGCAGGGCAGTGACGGTCTCGCTGACACCTCCGCGGAGCCGATCATCATCGTCACCTCGCGGCCAGAGCTGATCCCGGCCGTCGTGGCGCTGGTCGCCCACCCCGACGACGAGCGCTACCAGCCGTACTTCGGCACCACGGTCGTGTCCCCGCTGTTCGGGGTCGCGGTCGAGGTCAAGGCACACGAACTCGCCAAGGCTGACAAGGGCACCGGCATCGCCATGGTCTGCACCTTCGGCGACCTCACCGACGTCACGTGGTGGCGCGAGCTCGACCTGCCGACCCGGGCCGTCGTCAACCGGGCGGGCCGGCTCAGCCTCGAGGTCCCCGACTGGATCGCGGGCTCACCGAAGTCCGATGCGGTCGCCAATTACGAGCAGCTGGCCGGGAAGACGACGTTCACCGCGCGCAAGGACATCGCCGAGATGCTCGCCGCGTCCGGCGATCTGGTCGGCGATATCGAAGCGGTCACCCACCCCGTGCCCTTCTACGAGAAGGGCGACAAGCCCCTCGAGGTCGTCACCTCCCGGCAGTGGTACATCCGCAACGGCGGTCGTTCGGCCGAGCTGCGCGATGCCCTCATCGCCCGTGGTCGCGAGATCGAATGGCACCCGACGTTCATGCGCTCGCGCTATGAGAACTGGGTCGAGAACCTCAACGGCGACTGGCTCGTCTCCCGGCAGCGCTACTTCGGTGTGCCGATCCCCCTGTGGTACCGACTCGACTCCGAGGGCCGGCCGGACTACGAGAACCCGATCGTGCCGGAATCGCTGCCCGTCGACCCCGTCGCCGAGGTGCCGGCCGGCTACAGCGCCGACCAGCGTGACGTTGCCGGCGGGTTCACCGCCGATCCCGATGTGCTCGACACCTGGGCGACCTCGTCGCTGACCCCGCAGCTGCTGGGTGGATGGAGCCGTGACGAGGAGTTCTTCTCCAAAGTCTTCCCCTTCGACCTGCGTCCCCAGGGCCATGACATCATCCGCACGTGGCTGTTCTCCACGGTTGTGCGCGCGAACTCGCTCAATGACGCCGCACCGTGGAAGCACGCGGGCCTGTCCGGGTGGATCCTCGACCCGGACCGGAAGAAGATGTCGAAGTCGAAGGGCAACGTCGTCGTCCCCTCGGACATCCTCTCCGAGGCGAAGCCCGGCTTCGGCCCCGACGCCGTGCGCTACTGGGCGGCCAGCGCCAAGCTCGGCGCCGACACCGCCTATGACGTCACGCAGATGCAGATCGGCCGCCGCTTGGCGATGAAGCTGCTCAACGCCTCGAAGTTCGCCCTCGCCCAGGGCGTCCACGCCGGTCTCATCGGCCATGTCGGTTCCGTCCACCATGCTCTCGACAAGGCGCTTCTCGTCAAGCTCGCCGAGGTGGTCGACAGCGCGTCGGAGCACATGGCCGCCTACGACTACGCCCACGCCCTCCGCGAGGTCGAGAGCTTCTTCTGGGAATTCACCGACGACTACGTGGAACTGGTCAAGGACCGTTCCTACGGCGGTGCCGGCGAAGCCGACCGGATCTCGGCACACGTCACCCTGGCCACGGCCCTCGACGTGCTGCTGCGGCTGTTCGCTCCGTTCATGCCCTTCGTCACCGAAGAGGTGTGGTCGTGGTGGCGGACCGGTTCGGTCCATCGCAGCCAGTGGCCCGGCCGCGAGCAGATCGTCAATCCCGACACCGCGGTGTCGACAGAACTGCTCTCCGACGTGGCCGCGGTCCTGTCCGAGATCCGTCGTGCCAAGTCCGAGGCCAAGGTCTCGCAGAAGACTCCGGTTCGCACCGTCACCGTGCAGGCGCCGGCCCGGATCATCTCCGCGCTCGAATCCGCCCAGGGTGATCTGGTCGCCGCCGGCCGGGTGCAGCATCTCGTCACAGAGGAGGCCGGTGAGGAGATCTCGATCTCCGGAATCGAATTCGCCGACTGACGGTTGCGGACAGTCGTGGTCCATGGGCTGACGGTTGCCGACACTGACTGTCCAGGGACCAGCTGAAGAAGCGGGCCCGGGATTTCCCGGGCCCGCTTCGCTGCCGAGAAACCGAGCGGCGCAGCAACCCCGAACCAGAACGCAGCCGACCCAGACCGCCCACGTTTCAGGATCAGCACAGGAATGAGCGCTGTTCGGGACGCGAATCGTGGTTACATGGTTTCGGTGAGGAAGAGGCAGACGGCTTCTCCTTGGTCAGAAAGGCTTGAGACATGAGAAGTGACCTCTTTTCGCAGCGCAATGCAGAAGTGCAGAATCAGGATCGCTGGACGCTCCAGTCGAAGAAGATGCTGCGGACGGTGATCACCCCCAACGCGCCGATGATCGCCACTAAGGGTGCGATGGTCGCCTACCAGGGCGATATCCGCTTCACCCATCAGGGTTCGAAGTCCGTCGGACAGTTCATGAAGAAGGCTGCGACGGGTGAAGGCGGGAACGTCATGCGCGTCGAAGGCCACGGTGAAGTCTTCTTCGCCCGCGAGGCCTCGAACATCTTCATGATGGCGATGGAGGGCCCGCAGGACGCCCTGACCGTCAACACCTCGAATCTGCTGGCCTTCGACGACGCTCTCAATTGGGAGATCCGACGCATCAAGGGCGGTGTCGGCGCCATGGTCAGCGGCTCCGGTCTGTTCAACCTCGAGCTCAGCGGAGTCGGCACCGCAGCCATCTGCTGCAAGGGCGAACCGATGGTCCTCGACTGCTCTCAGCAGCCGACTTTCGTCGATCCGCAGTCCGCGGTGTGCTGGTCGTCCTCCCTGGCTCCGCAGATCAAGACCGATGTGAGCGTGGGAACCTTCTTCGGACGCGGTTCAGGAGAGTCGGTGCAGCTGGCGTTCCACGGACCGGGATTCGTCGTCGTCCAGCCGGCGGAGAACGCCGTCTACACGGCGACTACGTCTTGACGGACATCTGCGGCCTCACTTGACGGACCACTCCTACGTCCCGGCGGACGCCTACGGCCCGTCCTGACGGACGCCAGTGATCTGACGAGTCCGTCGCTCCTCCCCCAATCCGGGAGAGCGCCCAACACCTCACGAGCCGCTGTTCACACCCATGCAGAGGTGCGAACAGCGGCTCGTGGGGTGAACAGCGGCCGCGCAGGCGAATAGCGGCCCCGTAGGCGAACAGTGGCCCAGCGTGGAATCACCGGCGTCGGCCGGTCGGCTCTGCCCAGGACTCACCCTCGGTGCACGCGGTACTTCCGGAACGCCGGGAAGACGAACGCACAGGCGATGACGAGCACGATGACGAGAATGCCGCCGCCGGCGCTGGCAACGGTTGTCGAGGTGACCTCTGCTGCGGCTCCGTGGAGAACGTCGGCGATGCGCGGCCCGCCGGCGACGACGACGATGAAAACTCCCTGCATCCGACCGCGCATGTCGTCCGTGGCCGCCTCCTGCAGCATCGTCGAGCGGAATGCCGCCGAGATGATGTCGGCTCCCCCGCCGAGGGCCAGGCCGAAGAGCGCGGTGCACAGAGCCAGAGTCCAGAAGCCTGCCGCGAACTCGAGGGAGAGCCCGAACAAGGTCATCGCCGCACCCCAGACGATGATCGCCACGATCACGGCCAGTCCCTGTCTCTCGACCCGGGAGACCCAGCCGGAGAAGATCCCCGCGATGCCGCTGCCAACGGCCAGTGCCGCGAAGAGGAGCGAGAAGACGAAGCCACCCTCCGGAGGTCCGCCGAAGGTCTCGGTGGCGATCTGAGGGAACAGGGCCCGCGGCATTCCGAACACCATGGCGATGACGTCGACGAGGAGTGAGACCATGACGACGACGTTCGTGCCCAAGTAACGGAATCCGTCGACGACTCCCCTCAAGCCAGAACGCGTGTGCGGCTGCTTCTCGGGAACCAGTGCCGGCAGTTTGAGGACCGCGTAGAGGGTGGTGCCCAGGAACAGCGCGTCAAGGCAGTACAGCAGCTGATAGCCGAAGACGGGAATCAATGCCCCGCCGACCACCGGACCGACAACCGCGCCCAAGGTCGCGACGGTCATGTACAGCGAGTTCGCCGCCGGCAGCAGGCTCAGCGGCACGATAGTCGGCAGCAGAGCTCCTCGGGCGGGCTGATTGAGGCCGAAGAACGCCTGCTGCAGCGCGAAGACGGACAGCAGCAGCCACACGTTGTCGCTGCCGGCCAAGGCGAGGACGGCGAGGGCCGCGCTGGCGACGATCAGGCCCACCGTGGAGACGATGAGCAGCTTCCGCCGATCGATCACATCGGCCAGCGACCCACCCCAGAGACCGAAGACGATGAGGGGAACCAGGCCGAAGACACCGCTGAGCCCGACATAGCCCGAGGATCCGGTGATGTGGAAGATCTGGGCCGGGATCGCGACCACTGTCATCTGAGCACCGATCACGGTGACGATGTTCGCAGTCCAGAGTCGGCGGTAATGGGGATATTTGAGCGGCCTGGTGTCGGCGAAGAGCCTCACGGACGCAGGGATCGAGGGATCAAGGGGACTGTCACCTCATACGGGCCCAGGCATCAGGCCGACTTCTTGGTCGTCCGAGCCTGTGTGCGGGGAATCAGAGTGGGGGCGACGTTGCTCTCGACGACGTCCTTGGTCACGACCACCTCGGCGACGTCCTCACGCGACGGAACGTCGAACATGACCGGCTGGAGGACCTCCTCCATGATGGAGCGCAGTCCACGGGCGCCAGTCCCCCGGAGCAGAGCGAGGTCGGCGATCGCCTCGAGTGCGTCGGTCTCGAAGCTGAGTTCGACGTTGTCGAACTCGAACATCCGCTGATACTGCCTGACGAGGGCGTTCTTCGGCTCGGTGAGGATCGACATCAGCGCTGCCCGGTCGAGGTTGGAGACCGTCGCGAGCACCGGGAGCCGTCCGATGAACTCGGGGATGAGGCCGAACTTGAGCAGATCCTCGGGCAGAATGTCTGCGTAGAGGTCCTCTTCGTCGTTCTTCGACTGGAGCAGTGCGCCGAAGCCGATGCCGTGCTTGCCCTTGCGCCCGGCGACGATCTCCTCCATCCCCGCGAAGGCACCGGCGACGATGAAGAGGACGTTGGTCGTGTCGATCTGGAGGAAATCCTGATGCGGGTGCTTGCGGCCTCCCTGCGGCGGGACCGAGGCCTGGGTGCCCTCGAGGATCTTCAGCAGCGCCTGCTGCACACCCTCACCGGAGACGTCACGGGTGATCGACGGATTCTCCGATTTGCGGGCGATCTTGTCGATCTCGTCGATGTAGATGATGCCGTGCTCGGCCCGCTGGATGTCGAAGTCGGCAGCCTGGATGAGTTTGAGGAGGATGTTCTCGACATCCTCACCGACGTAGCCGGCCTCGGTCAGGGCCGTCGCGTCGGCGACGGCGAAGGGCACATTGAGGCGCTTGGCCAGAGTCTGAGCGAGGTAGGTCTTGCCGGACCCCGTGGGGCCGACGAGGAGGATGTTCGACTTGGAGATCTCGACGTCGCCCTCGGCTGCGCCGAGCGTCTTCGTGTCATCACCGCTCGTCAGCGCGCGGATGCGCTTGTAGTGGTTGTACACCGCCACGGACAGCGCCTTCTTCGCGGGCTCCTGGCCGACGACGTACTCCTGCAGGAAGTCGAAGATCTCTCGGGGCTTGGGAAGTTCGAGCTCCGCGTGGTCGGTCGTCGACTCGGTGAGTTCCTCTTCGATGATCTCGTTGCACAGTCCGATGCATTCATCGCAGATGTACACGCCAGGTCCGGCAATGAGTTTCCGCACCTGCTTCTGGGACTTGCCACAGAAGTTGCACTTGAGCAGGTCTGCTCCGTCCGAACTGCGAGCCACTGTCACAACCTTTCGCCAGGGCGATCATCCCCAACTCTACCGCTCGTATTTCCTGTACCTCAATAGCTTCCCATACGACACTGACACGACGGCCGAGAAGTGTCATACGGTGTGTCGCCGCCGGTGCGGCAGCGACGAGAACGGGTCCGCACAGTCAGCGACTGCTCGGACCCGTTCGTCAGTCTCAGACGACGCCCTTGCGGGAGGTCAGCACCTGATCGACGAGGCCGTAGTCCTTCGCCTGTTCGGCGGTGAGGAACAGATCGCGTTCGATGTCGTTGTTGACCTGCTCGGGGGTCTTGTTCGTGTGGTTCGACAGCGTGCTCTCCATCCACTGCCGCATCCGCAGGACCTCCGCCGCCTGGATCTCGATGTCGGAGGCCTGCCCCTGACCCTGACCCTGCATCGCCGGCTGGTGGATGAGGACGCGGGCATTGGGCAGCGCCAGACGCTTGCCCGGAGCTCCGGCGGCCAGCAGCACGGCTGCCGCCGACGCCGCCTGCCCCAGGCACACGGTCTGGATCTCGGGCTTGATGTACTGCATCGTGTCGTAGATCGCGGTCATCGCAGTGAATGACCCGCCCGGAGAGTTGATGTAGAGCGTGATGTCACGGTCGGGATCCTGCGACTCGAGCACGAGCAGCTGAGCCATCACATCGTCGGCGCTCGTGTCGTCGACCTGCACACCGAGGAAGATCACACGATCCTCGAACAGCTTAGTGTAGGGATCCTGACGTTTGAAACCGTAGGGGGTGCGCTCTTCGAACTGCGGCATCACGTAGCGCGACTGCGGCATCTGACCGGCGGTTGACCCTGGCATAAAGTTCATACTGTTCATTCTTCCTTGGCTCGCACTCACTTGTCGTTGACGTCGGACGAACGGGTCACCATCTTGTCGATGAAGCCGTACTCGAGCGCTTCCTCGGCGGTGAACCAGTGGTCGCGGTCGTTGTCCTTGAGGATCTGCTCGAGCGACTTGCCGGTCTGCTCGGCGGTCAGCTCTGCCATCTGCTTCTTCATGTGCAGGATGAGCTCGGCCTGGATCTTGATGTCGGTCGCGGTGCCGCCGATGCCGCCGAGGGGCTGGTGCATGAGGATGCGCGCATGCGGAGTGGCGTAGCGCTTGCCCTTGGCCCCGGAGGAGAGCAGGAACTGACCCATCGACGCAGCCATGCCCATGGCCACGGTCGCCACGTCCGGCTTGATGTACTGCATCGTGTCGTAGATCGCCATGCCGGCAGTCACCGAGCCGCCGGGCGAGTTGATGTAGAGCCAGATGTCCTTGTCGGGATCCTCGGCGGCCAACAGCATCATCTGCGCACAGATCGCATTGGCGTTGGAGTCGCGCACCTCGGAACCCAGCCAGATGATGCGCTCCTTGAGCAGGCGATTGAAAATATGGTCGTCGAGACCCATTCCCGCACCGGCATCGAGGCCGACGGGGGCTGTCATTTCGTGTGCGCTCACGTTTCACTCCTGTAGGTTTGTTGGCTTGATATGGACTCTAACTGCTCGTCGGCGGGTTTTAGTCCGCGGCGGTGCCTGTGTTCGCCATCAGCGTGATCCGCCGCCGGGGCGGTCTCACCCTCCCGGCGCCGCTCGCGCTGGGCGTGAGCGGCGGATTGCGAAAACGGTGGGCACAGGTCGACCCTGTACCCACCGTTCACAAGAACTCACCACCGCCGAGGCGATGCGAGCGTCAGTTCTTCTCGTCGTCCTCGGCGTCGGCGTCCGAGGCGTCGACGACGTCCTCGTCAGCTGCTTCGGCTTCGTCGACGTCAGATTCGTCAGCGGCCTCATCGCCGGGAGAGGTGAACTCCTCCATGTCGATGACGTTGCCCTCGGTGTCCTTGACGGCTGCCTGAGCGAGGACCGCGGCGAGTGCCTTCCGACGCGAGACCTCGCCGACCAGTGCGTTGACCTGACCGGAGCTGTCGAGCATCTGAGCGAACTCGTTCGGGTTCATTCCGTACTGCTGGGAGGCGGAGATGAGGTATTCGATGAGCTCGGGCTGGGTCACCTCGACCTGCTCGGCTTCGGCGATCGCATCGAGGATGAACTGGGTGCGCAGGTTGCGCTCGGTCTCCTCGGTGACCTCCTTGCGGTGCTCATCATCGTCCGTGCGGCTCTCGGATTCGAGGTGACGCTCGACCTCGTCGTTGACGATCTTGGCCGGAACCGGAACGTCGAGGGTCTCGAGCAGGACTTCGAGGACCTTGTCGCGAGCCTCGGCGCCCTGAGCGAATTCCTTCTGCTTCGCGGCCTGCTCGCGCAGGTCTGCCCGCAGCTCTTCGATCGTGTCGAATTCGCTGGCGAGCTGGGCGAAGTCATCGTCGGCCTCGGGCAGCTCGCGCTCCTTGACGGCCTTGAGGGTGATCGTGACCATGCCGGTCTCACCGGCGTGCTCGCCACCGGCGAAGGTGGTCTCGAACGTGGTCGATTCGTCTGCGGACAGGCCTTCGAGTGCCTCGTCCATGCCTTCGAGCATGGTTCCGGCACCGACCTGGTAGGAGATGTCGGAAGCCGAGTCGATCTCCTCGTCGCCGATGTGGGCGACCAGGTCGAGGGTCACGAAATCGTCCTTGGCGGCGGGACGGTCGACGGAGGTCAGTGTGCCGAAGCGCGAACGCAGCTGCTCGAGCTCGTTGTCGACGTCTTCATCGGTGACCTCGATCGGGTCGACCTCGACGGTGATCGTGTCGTAGGCGGGCAGCTCGATGGTGGGACGGATGTCGACCTCAACGGTGAAGCCCAGGTCACCTTCCTCGGTGCCGTCGAGTCCGGGAACCTCGGAGATCTCGACCTCGGGCTGGCCCAGCGGGCTGATCTCGTTCTCTTCGACAGCCTGGCGGTAGAAGCCGTCGAGACCGTTGTTGATGGCTTCCTGGATCACAGCGGGACGACCGACTCGCTGGTCGATGATGCGGGTCGGGACCTTGCCCTTGCGGAATCCGGGAACAGTGACCTGTCCTCCGATGGTCCTGTAAGCCTCGTCGACACTCGGCTTGAGTTCGGCGTAAGGGACTTCCACGCTGATCTTGACCCGGGTCGGGTCGAGTTGCTCGACGGAGCTCTTCACAGTGTGACCTTTCAATTTCGACAGTCATGCTTAATCGGCCACAACGTGACCTACAGGAAGGGAGGCGGCGCTGCCGGATCAGGCATCGTGCCACCAAACGCAGTCTCCAATCCTACGCGAAAGCGAGGCGAAAACACGAAATCGACTCAGCCGTCGCCCGGTCCCATTCCCGGTGGAACCGAGTCGCGGGGCCGGTAGAGCTCGTCGAGGCTCAGGATGACGTTGGCGGCAGTCCACGACAGGGGTGCCACGGAGGCTCCCGATCCGTCACCGGCGATCTTCTCCGGAAGCGATCCTGCCGAGGTCCGGTGCCGGCTCAGCCAGTCCAGGATGCCCTCGGCCTGAGCGCGGGCGCCCACACGTGCGTAGGCGAGTCCCATGAGTGAGGTCGACGGGGTCCAACTCGCCCGGTCGAAATGCCACCCCTCCCCCGGGCGGATGCCTCCGGCCGGCTGCTCCAGCGTCTTCCAGACCCCATCGAGGACTGCGGCGTCGATACCGACATCCACTCCGGTCGCCGGCAGGTACGCGACCGCGGAGTCGAGCCCGCCGGTGGTGGGATAGCGCTGCAGGCCGGTGGCCGTGAACATCCGGTCGAAGGTGCCGCGGAATGCCTGGGCGGCCCCGACTGCGGCCTGCGCGCCTCCGGGCAGGCTCTTGGCCAGGTCCGGTCGCCTGCTCGCCAGCTCGGCGAGGTGATGCAGGCCCACCAGGGTCGGTGCGGCGATCCCGAGCGTGACTCGCGACTCGACCACCTCCCAATAGTCGGAGGACGGCGGCGGCAGACGCGTACCGGCAGCGGTGCGCACGGTGAGGATGTCCGACGAGCGCACGAGCAGCGGAGCCATCGCCTCGAGGACGATCGGCTCCCCCGAGACCTGCGGACCGATGGGATTACGATCCGATGGGTGGATCTTCTCACCGACGCGCATCTGATCGTCGGCGCCGGCCTGAACATCGGCACGGAGCTCGTCCGTCGGCGTCATCTGATCGAGGTCTCGCTCCTGGGCGCGCTCGAGGTCTCGCTCCTGGGCTCGAGCGGCCGCGTGGACCTCGGACACCGCCCAGACGACGAGGCCGACGGAGTCGAACTGCGACGCTCGGTCATCCGGGGTTCGGTTGCCCTCCGTCAGGTAGCGAGCGGCGAATGAACCGTCCGCGCCCTGCAGGCTCTGCAGATGGAGGAGATGGTTCCACGCGGCGGCAACATGACCGACCCGTCCCAGGGCGACGGCAACGAATGCGGCATCGCGCGGCCAGACATAGCGCCAATGAGTCGACCAGCTGGCGACCGTGGCGGGCAGCGAATCGGTGAGGACCCACAGGTCGAGCAGAGCGGAGACCGCAAGGGATCGGTGCCGGGCCGGCAGCGATTCGATCCAGGGAGAGCTGACCAGCAGGAACTCCCTCTGCCGCAGTTCGGGATCGAGACCGGAAAGGGCGGGCAGGACCCGGGAATCCTGGGGCAGGGACCGCGCCTGCGCCTCGGTGAGTGCGCTGCGCTGATCCGCCGAGGTGAACGCCGCGGTCACGGAGCGGACGGGATCGGGGGCGGTCGCCTCGGCGAGGATCCTGCCGCTCGCCGCCCATCCTGCACCGAGAAGCCCGGCGCCGGCGATGACACCGGTGAGGACTCGACGGCGACTCGGGCTGGCGGAGGTGCTTCGTGGGGACTCCATCGGCCCTCCCTTCGACGGGCAACCTTCAGCGGGCAACGAAAAACCGGCCGGACC
>NZ_JAPSIB010000028.1 GCF_031179145.1 Brevibacterium sp. | reverse complement strand
CGCGCCGGACGCTGAGATCATCGACGCCGCCGGCGCGTTCCTGGCGCCCGCCTACGTCGACCTCCACTGCCACGGGGCCGGAGGTTCCAGTGCCGAGGACGGGCCCCAGGGCCTGTCGACCATCATGGACGTCCACCGCGCCCACGGCACCCGGGCACTCGTCCTGTCCTACGTCTCGGACACGATCGAGGGACTGTGCCGGACGCTGTCCATCGGGGCCAGGGCCGCCCGAGAGAGACCGGAGGTGTTCGGCCTCCATGCCGAAGGACCCTTCCTGGCGCCCGACTTCAAAGGAGCACACAGCGCCGCGGCGCTCACCACTCCCACCGCCGAGGCGGTCGAGCGCATCCTCACCGCCGCCGACGGCGCGCTGGCCCAGATCACCCTGGCTCCCGAACTCCCCGGCGCACTCGACGCGATCGCGCGGTTCACCTCGGCGGGGGTGAAGGCAGCGGTGGGTCACACAGCTGCGAGCTATGACCAGACGGCGCGGGCCTTCGACGCCGGAGCGAGCGTGCTCACGCACACGTTCAACGGGATGCCCGGCGTCCACCACCGGTCCCCGGGGCCGATCCCGGCCGCGATCGACGCCTCACACGTGACCCTCGAGCTCATCAACGACGGCATGCATGTCGAACCTGCGGTGGCGCGGATGATCGCGAAATCGGCGGGCGGCAGGGTGGCGCTGATCACCGACTCCATGGCGGCGACGGGAATGGGCGATGGCGACTACGCACTCGGTGAACTGCCGGTGCGGGTCGAGAACGCACAGGCACGGGTGCTGGGTGCGGACGGTCAGCTCGGGTCGATCGCTGGGTCCACTCTGACTTTGGACGATGCTGTGGCCGACGCGGTGGCTCAGGTGGGGCTGAGTCCGCTCGAGGCGGTGCAGGCGGCGAGCCTCGTGCCGCTGCGGGCGCTGGGACTCGTGAGCCCGGACGAGTGGATGCTCCTCGGCGTCGGGATGCCCGCCGACTTCCTGCTCCTCGAGGAGGACATGCAGCTGCGGCGGATGTGGGTCGGTGGGCAGGCGGTTCCACGCTGAGCCGGCCGGATTCCTCGCCAAGCCTGGGCGCCGAATTCCTCGCCGAGCGGGGCACATGGCACGATAGTGACCATGGATGCCCTGCTCCTCATCGACACGGACGACATCAGCTTCACCTCCGAGGAGGCGGCCGAGACCCTGAGCGGAATCGTCGGCCGGGCCCGCGCGGTGGGTGGTGTGCTCATCTTCGCCTCGACGAGCGACGAGGTTGCCGACCGGGAGGACGATGAACTCAGCGTCTTCGTCCCCGACGAGGAGGACCTCGTGCTGCGGTCGGAGAGCCCGGACATCTTCGAAGGGGTCGAAGATCTCGCCGCCGGACTGCACGATCTGGCCGTGGATCGGATCGTCTTCGCCGGTGCCGATGACGGCCCCGGTTCCGTCTGGGCCTCGGCGATGGCCGCGCTCGTGTGCAACTTCGACGTCATCGTCCTCTCCGACGCAGTTGTGGACGGTGAGGGCAACGCCGTCGACTGGATGCCCGCGGCGGAGGAAGCCGGAGCCATGGTGAAGAAGACCGCCGACACCTGGCTGCGGATGTAGCAGTCATTCGGCAGGCCCGTCGTCGGTTGGGACATTTTGGTGGTCGTAAACGAGAGGAAATTCGTCTGCTGCGCCAAATTTCCCTCGTGTTTGCGACCACCAAACTGACAGATCGACCAGATGCTTCAGGGAATGAGCCCTGATTCGCGCAGTCGCGCCCGAATCGTCTGCTCGAGAGTGCGTCTGTCCGTTCGGGAATTCACCCTGATCACTTGCCAGCCTTCCTGGACCAGCGCATTCACTCGAGAGATGTCGGTGTCCCACTGACGTCTGTCCGTCCGGTGGTGATCGCCTTCGTATTCGAGCGCGAGCTGAGCCTCTCGATAGCCCAGGTCGGGGTGAACCTCGCAGCCGAGTGCACTGCAGTGGACAGCTGGATGGACTGACGGTTCCGGCAGGCCGACTGAGATCGTCCACAGCCGAAGGTCGGTCTCCATGGGCGAATCGACGTCGGGTCTGATCAGCCCGAGAGCAGCCTGGACCCGTTCGCGGCCACGCAGGTACTTCTTCGAGGCTGCGAGCTGCGTCAATGCGCCCAGCGAACAGAGCGGGGGGCCGTGCCAGTTCCCGATCATCGCATCGCCGAGGCGGACCAGATCCTGCAGTTGCCATGCTGGGGCGAGCTGCAGGAACAAGTAGGGGGCGGAGATCAGTTGATGACCGAGAATGGTGACGAATCCGAAATCAGTCACGCGGTGAAGCACGACGCCGGGTCGCCGGATTCTCGCGTTCTTGACGGTAGTCGCGACGTGCAGTCGGGGGTCGGCGAAGCGGTTGGGCAGAGGCAGGCCGTAGAGAACGGCGGCTGAAGTGTGGCTGGCGGCCACGGTCGGATGCTTGAGCAGCAGTGCACGGAGGAGGTGACTCTGCATCTCCCAGGCAGTATCCGCCCAACGGGGAACTGCGCGGAGCACCTCCTGTCGTGGATCCATCCGCACGCCGTGCAGGACGGACGCGATAGGCGTAGGGCGACGGAGCTCCCAGTCGGTGACTCCATGCGTGGACGAACTTCTGGTCAGGAATAGGCGGGGGTAGCGCCTCTTGTCGAAGTGTATGGGCATGCCGTCCAGCATCCCCGCCCGACGGCGATGGCGGAATCGCTGCGGGGGAGCTGTGGAAAAGTGCGACGCGAACCCCGCTCGGTGCACTCAAGTGGGCAGCCGCCTCGGCGAGTGGTCGCGGTCAGTTTTT
The DNA here is from genome assembly GCF_031179145.1 of Brevibacterium sp. Lineage (GTDB taxonomy): Bacteria > Actinomycetota > Actinomycetes > Actinomycetales > Brevibacteriaceae > Brevibacterium. Next base: position 27,260 of record NZ_JAPSIB010000028.1, on the reverse strand, counting down.
CCGCATCTGGCCCGTGGATTGGGATGTGGCTCGGCGCGGGGAGTCTCACCAGGGGGTTTGGTGGTCAGAAACTTGAGTGAATTCACGTTACGCGAGTGATTTCCCTCCGGTCTGTGACCACTGATCGGCGGAGTTGGAGCGGTACCAGCGGCAATGAAACTGCAGCGGGCTGTGGACAGTGCGGGCACAAGTCCCACAAGACGGCGGCCCGTGGACACTGGTCCACGGGCCGCCGTCGTCGAGCACGCTCGACTATTCGGTGACGATGCCCTCGTAGGCGTCGGGGTTCGCCTTGAGCCACTCGGCGACAGCCTGGTCGCCCTTGTCCTTGTACTTGTTGACCACGAGATCCTCGAGGGAGCCGTACTCCTTGTCATCGAGTTTGATCTTGCCGATGTAATCGGCAGCCTCCGGGAACTTCTCCGCGAAGCCCTTGGTCGCCGTGAAGTGCAGCTTCTCGGGAGAGCCCATGGCGCCCTTGGGATCTTCGAGATCCTTGACGTCATAAGTGTTGTTGGCCCAGAACGGGCGCCACAGCGTGACTACGATGTCTTCCTTCGCGTCGATGGCATTGCTCAGCTCCGTGAGCATCGCCGCCGTCGAGGAGGTGACGAGCTTGTATTCCCCGTCGAGCCCGTACTCCGGCATCATCGAATCCTGGGTGGCCTTCGTCAGTCCGGCACCGGGTTCGATTCCGACGATCTTCCCGTCGAAGCGATCCGCCTTTCCTTTGAGGTCCTCGATGGAATTGATGTCCTCCACGTAGGAGGGAACGGCAATGGTGAGCACGGCATTGTCGTAGTACGCGCCAACGTCCTCGAGGTCCGCACCGTACTCGTCCATGTACTGCTTGTGCGTGACCTCGGGCCACGACGAGGGATACATGTCGACGTCGCCATTGGCGACGCCCGCGTAGAGGACGGCTGCATCGCTGAAGGTCTCGGTCTCGACCTCGAAGCCCATCTTGCCGAGTTGGTCCTCGAGCAGGTACGAGATGCTCTCCCCGTCGGTCCAGCCGGTGACGTAGCCGAGCTTGATGGTTCCCTTGTCGCCTCCGCCTCCGCTCTCGCTGTCTTCTTTCGCCTGCTGCGAGCAGCCGGTCAGAGCCAATGCCAATACGGCGGCTGCGGCGGCGAGCTTGGCGCCGAAATGCTTCTTCATGGTGGTCCTTTCCTCGAATCACTTCGTTGGGTAGTCGTGGAATCTCATTGGATGGTCGTGGAACTCAAGAGGGTGGTTGTGGAGCAGTTCATCCCTGAGCCGGGTGAGCCAGAGCGGCGGCCTTGGCAGCCTCGTCGACGTCCGCCTTCGCCTGTGCTTCGGCCTGAGCCGAGTTCCTCCGCTTGAGGGTGCCGAGCAGCGAATTCGGGTAGTCCTTCGCTGTGCCCAGAGCTGCGGTCACCCGGTCGAGGTAGACCGCGATGATCACCACGCCCAGGCCGGCTTCGACGCCGAGCGGCAGATTCTGGGTGGCCACAGCCTCGACGACGTTCTTGCCGAGTCCATCGGCGCCGACGAAGCCAGCGATGACGGCCATAGCCAGTGCCAGCATGATCACCTGGTTGATTCCGGCCATGATGGTCGGAGTCGCCAGCGGCAGCTGGACCCCACGGAGGATCTGACCGGGAGTCGCCCCGAAGGCCTGCCCCGCTTCGACCGTCTCGGAGTCGACGCCACGGATGCCGAGCTCGGTGAACCGGACACCCGGAGGCAGTGCGAAGATCACGGTCGAGACGAGCCCGGGGACGACGCCGATGCTGAAGAAGGTGACGGCCGGGATGAGGTAGACGAATGCGGGCATCGTCTGCATGAAGTCGAGGATCGGTTTGACGATGGCCGACACCGTGTCATTGCGCGCGGCGAGAATGCCGACCGGAATGGCGATGAGGATTGCGATCACCGCGGCGATGATGATCAGCGCCAGGGTCTGCATGGAGGCGACCCACTGGCCCATCGTCATCACGAAGAACATCGCGATCAGGGTTCCCACGGCCATCTGCCAGGAGCGCAGGACCCAGCCGATGAGGGCGAGCAGGATCATGATGACCAGTGGGTGCAGGTCGACGAGTACGTCGGTCAGCGACTCGATGAGGAAGCGGAAGAGGAAGGTGAAGAAGTCGAACAGCCAGTCCAGGTTCTCCTTGAACCAGTCGAAGACGACGTCGACCCACTCTCCGACGGGAATCCTGATGTTCTCCATCAGACAGTCTCCTTTGCGGTCGCTGGTCCGGGCTCGGTCTCATCGTCGGGTTCGGCCAGGACCTGGTCGATGACCCCCGTGTCCACGGGCACTCGTCGTTCATGGTGCTCCTCGTGCTCCCCCGATTGGCTGCCGAGGGCTGCGAGCAGAGTTGCCCGCGGCACCACACCCACGAGTTGCTCCTCGTCATTGGTGATCGGGATGGGCAGGGGAGTCTCAGCCGAGGGGAGGAAGAGATCGATGAGGAGGTCATCCGGTCCGGCCGTCTGGGCCACCGGTCGGATGATCCCGTCGAGGGTGGTCGCGCCTCTGCGGATGTGGTCGATGGATTCGCTGTCGAAGACGACACCGAGGAACTTCCGGTCCCTGTCGGTGACATACACGGCAGCGGAGTTGGACTCCCGCATGCTGCGCAGCGCGACGCGCGGACCGTTCTGATCGGTGACGACCTGGCGGGGCTTCTCCATCACGTTGCGGGCGGTGAGCACTCGTGCCCGGTCGACGTCCTGGACGAATTGGGCGACGTAGTCGTTGGCGGGGTCCGTGAGGATGTCCTCCGGCGTGCCGATCTGGACGATCCGGCCGTTGCGCATGACAGCGATCCGATCGCCGAGCAGCATCGCTTCGTTGAGGTCATGGGTGATGAAGATGATCGTCTTCTTGAGATCGCGCTGGAGTTCGATGAGCTGTTCCTGCATCTCACGGCGGATCAGCGGATCGAGGGCAGAGAAGGCCTCATCCATGAGGAGGATGTCGGTCTCCGCGGCAAGGGCTCGAGCGAGTCCGACCCGCTGCTTCATTCCGCCGGAGAGCTGCCCGGGGAACTTGTCGCCCCAACCCTCGAGGCCGACGACCTTGAGCCAGTGATCGGCACGTTCGGACCGTTCGGCGACCGGCACACCCCGGATCTCGAGCGCGTAGGCCGCATTGTCGCGCACGGTGCGGTGCGGCAGCAGCGCGAAATGCTGGAACACCATGGAGATGTGCTCGTTCCGCACTCGGCGCAGGGTGGCGGGATCGGCTGTGGCCGTATCGGTTCCGAGGACTTCGACGGATCCTTCCGAGGGAGTCCAGAGGCCGTTGATGGTTCTGATCAAAGTGGATTTGCCCGACCCGGACAGCCCCATGACGACGAAGATCTCGCCCTCTTGGACATCGAAGCTGGCATCGATGACCGCTGCGGTGCCGAGTTTGGTCAGATCGTCACGATCGGCCCCGTCTTTGAGCCGTCGGATGACCTCATCGGGGCGCTTCCCGAATATCATGTAGACGTTAGAGGCTTTGACTACGCTCACGCATCTCCTCCTTGAAATCGTGACTCCCTGCCGAACAGAGTGGGATCACCGCCGTTGGTGCAGGAGGAATATGTCCCGCCTCCGTATGTTCCGGGGAACTGAACAGAGGCGGTTGTCTTGACTCGCTCTAGAAGTCTCGCACCGATCTGATAGTTCAGACATAGTCGTGGTGCATCGTATGCATTTCGTTATAAACAGTGCTGCCTGCGCAGCCCGGGACTCAGCCGCTCCCGGGAAGGGGAATCGCGCGGTTCCGGAATGGACCTCGGCCATCCCCCTCCCGACGAGAACTCACCCGTTCCGGTCCCTGAGGAAGCCGATGATCTCCGGTGTGACCTGCTCGGCGAACTCCTCGAAGAACCCGTGCCGCCCGCCCGGAAGGATGACGAGCCGCGAATCGGGGATCCGACGATCCATCAGCCGCGCGTTCTCCACCGGATTCATCTGGTCCGCGTCACCGTGGATGATGAGGGTCGGTGCCGTGATCGACGGCAGCCGGTCCCAGGCGTTGTGCTCGGCGCTGATCCGCAGGTGCGCCGCTGATTCCGCGGCGTTCATCGTGTCATCGCCGAGGAGGTTGCTGTCCTCCGGCGCTCCCGGCCAGTCGGGGGTGTAGAAGAGCGAGTGCAGATACTCGAGGTACTCCCGTCCGCGCAGCTTCGCCAGAGCCGCGCCCACTTCACGCGGGCGCTTGACGGCAGGGGCACCACCGGGGGCCGTGCAGCCGAGAACCAGCGCATCGACCCGGTCCGGGTGGTTGAGGGCGACCATCTGCGCGATCCGTCCGCCCATGGATGTGCCGTAGACGTCCGCACTGGGGATGCCGAGGAAGTCGAGGACGTCGACGGCGTCGTCGGCGAAGCTTGTGCTCGACGGCTGGCCGATCTCGCCCCGACTGCGGCCGGTTCCACGGTAGTCGAACGTGATCGTGCGGAACTCCGGCTCGAAATCAGCGCGCGTGCGCTCCCACCAGGTGTGCGAGTTCGCCTGCCCCTGGAGGAGAAGCAGCGCCGGCGCTCCCGCGGGTCCGCTGATCTGCACGGCCAAGGGGAAGCCGTCTCTCGAGATCGTCATCAGGTGGTTCACCGGCGGTCCTTTCGTCGCTGCGTTCACTCTAAGTCCTCCGACCCCTCGCCTGCCCGTGCGACGACATACGCTGGAACCATGAAGCAGCTGCCGTTCCTCAGCACACCGCCGACCTGGTCGCCCGCCGCGGCGAACCGGCGCCGCCCTGCCGTCATCGTTCCGCTCCAGAGCACGGAGCCGAACGAGCTCCACCTGACTGCGAACCGGATCGCCGCCACCGGCGTCGTCGACGCCATCGAATGGCGCATCGACCAGGCCCTCGCCGAACTCAGCAGCGGACCCGGCACAGCGACCGTTCCCACGTCGACCTCCACTGTCGCCTCCGCACGCGCGGACTCCCTCGCCGAGGCGGTGCTGGAGCTGGCGCCGAACGTGCTCTCCGCTGGACTTCCGGTGCTCGTCACCCTCCGCACCGCCATCGAAGGTGGTGTCGCCGAGGTGGGCGACGAGGACTACGGGACCATCATCGGGCGGATCATCGAAGGTCTGAACACGGTCGACGCCGTTCCGGTGGCCGTCGACGTCGAGATCGACCGGGAGGCCTCGTCGGCGCTGATCGCCAGGGCCCATGATCGTGGGCTGACAGTGGTGGCCTCCCACCACAACTTCGGCGGCACGGATTCGCAGGACGACCTGAGCGCGACCTACGACCGCATGGCCGACGTCGGAGCCGACGTGGCGAAGATCGCGATGATGCCCGCCAACGCGCGCGACGTCACGACGGTGCTCAACGCCACCGCCGAGGCGGACGCTCGTCTGTCATGCCCGGTGCTCGGGATCTCGATGGGGGAATTGGGCCGCACGACCCGGATCCTCGGCGCCGACTTCGGCAGCTGCGCGACCTTCGCTCAGCTGGGGCTGGCCTCGGCGCCAGGCCAGATCGACGTCCGGGAATTGGCGCACATCCTCGACAGCCTCTACGGCTGACGCGCTCGATGGCCTCTACGGCTGACGCGAAGCGGCCACCTCGCTGGGCGAGGTGGCCGCTTCGATGTCTGCGTCGGATCAGCTCGGTGACTCGGCGGGTTCCACAGCCGTTGCTCCCGCGCCGCCCTGGCCCCGGCGAACGCCGGCGAGGAGCATCTGTGACACGTCGAGCACCTCGACACCGTCGGAGGCATTGCCCTCGGCCTGCTCCGAGGTCAGCCCGTCGGAGAGCATCACGCGGCAGAACGGGCAGCCGATGGCGATCTGCTCGGCTCCGGTTGCCACGGCCTCTTTGGTGCGGTTGATGTTGATGCGCGAACCGATGGTCTCCTCCATCCACATCCGCGCCCCACCGGCGCCGCAGCAGAACGAGAATTCCTTGGACCGGTCCATCTCCCGGTACTCCACACCCGGCAGAGATCCGATGAGCTCGCGCGGGGGAGTGTAGATCCCGTTGTGACGACCCAGGTAGCAGGGGTCGTGGTAGGTGACGGGTGTGGCGACGGCTTCGCCGGCAGCCGGTGCGACCGGTGTCAGGCGCTTGTCCCGGACCAGCTTGTTGAGCAGCTGCGTGTGGTGGACGACCTCGAAGTTCCCGCCCAGCTGCGGGTACTCGTTGGCGATCGTGTTGAAGCAGTGCGCGCAGGTGACGACGATCTTGCGTGCCTTCATCTCATTGAGCACCTCGACGTTGGCCTGGGCCAGCATCTGGAACAGGAACTCGTTGCCGGCTCGACGGGCGGGGTCGCCGGTGCAGGACTCCCCATCACCAAGGACGGCGAAATCGACTCCGGCGATGTGGAGGAGTTCGGCCACAGCCTGAGTGGTCTTCACCGCGCGGTCCTCGAATGCTCCGGCACAGCCTACCCAGAACAGGTACTCGGTCTCGCCGAGATCCTCGATGTCCGCTCCGACCTGCTTGACCTCGAAGTCGAGGTTCTTCGCCCACTCCATCCGCTTGCGCTGGGCCATACCCCACGGGTTCTGCTTGTTCTCGAGGTTCTTGAACAGCCCGGAGAGCTCGCTCGGGAACGCCGACTCGATGAGCACCTGGTAACGGCGCATGTCGACGAAGTGGTCGACGTGCTCGATGTCGACGGGGCACTGCTCGACGCAGGCGCCGCAGGTCGTGCACGCCCACAGTGCATCGGGGTCGATGACGCCGAGTTCGGTGAGGTCTTCGACGTCCTGCGCTCCGACGAGCGGCCGCACGGCCTCCGTCTGGGCCGCCTCGGAGAGGGTGCCGAGCAGGTCGAGGTTCGCATGCGGATCGGAGATCGAGTTGTATTCGTCGAGGGCCTTGGCGTAGGCCTTCTTCTCCTTCTTGTCAGCGTCCGGGCCGGGCTCGGCCGGAGGCACGGCCTCGGCCTGGGCCTGCTGGGCGGCCTGCATCCACGGAGCCTTGGCATTGGCGTGGTTGCGCAGGTTCATGATCATCAGCTTGGGGCTGAGCGGCTTCTCCGTGTTCCACGCCGGGCACTGGCTCTGGCAACGTCCGCACTCGGTGCAGGTGCTGAAGTCGAGCAGACCCTTCCAGGTGAAGTCCTCGACCTTGCCGGCGCCCATCGAGGCGTCTTCCTCCATGTCCTCCATGTTCTCGAAGTCGATGGGTTCGCCCTTCGAGACCATGGGCTGCAGCGGTCCGAGACTGGTCTTGCCGTCGGGGTAGCGCTTGAACCAGATGTTGGGGAACGCGAGGAACCGGTGCCAGGCCACACCCATCGTCGGGGTGATTCCGACGGTCACCATCCACGCGTAGGAGATGAGCAGCTTGATGAGCGCGACGACGATGATGAAGGCTTCGATGAAGCCCGTCGAGGCTCCGGAGAGCAGCTCCCCGATCCAGAAGAAGAAGGGGAAGTGGAGGATGCCGTTGGTCAGCTCGCCGGTGCGCGTCTGCAGCACGTATTCGGCGCCGCGGAGCAGTGCGATGCACAGGGCCACGCCGAGGATGGTGAACTCGACGTAGTACGCCTCCCAGAACGTCGACCCGTAGAACCGCGAGTAGCGGCCCTTCTCCTTGGGCTTGTTCAGCTGACGGACGACGATGAGGTAGAGGATGCCGAGGAGGCCGAAGAACGCGAAGAATTCTGTCACCCATTCATAGGGGACGAAGTGCCCGATGAGCGGGAGCACCGCATGCGGGTCGAACAGCTGCATGGTGGCCTGGGCAAGAGTGAGCACCAGGACGCCGAAGGAGATCATCGTCACCCAGTGGGCGATCGCCACGATCGGAAGTCGGGCCATTCGGGTGTGACCGAGGAACTCGCGCAGCAGTGTGACCGTCCGGGCCGACGGTTGGTTCGTGCGTTCGCCTTCGACGGTGGGGGCGCCCAGTTTGAAGTAGCGGACGAAGCGGATGATCCGATTGATGAAGAACGTCCAACCGATGGCCGTAGCCGCCAGTCCGATGACCACAGCGAAGAGCTGCAGGGCAAACATGTTTTCCTCCGTCAGGATCGTGGGTGACGCCGCGCCGGCGATGGTGTGCGTCGGGTTCGCAGACTGCGGTCAGTTTACCCTCGGCGCGACCCCGATCACATGCCGTGACTGAACGTTCGCTCAAACCCGCCTGCCGTTCCTCAGTCGGACGGCGGGCGGTGCCTCCCCGACCCGATTTAGGTCAGGGAGACGTGTCTATTTGTCGACGTTCAGGCGACGCCCGTAATCTGCTGCTTCCGGTACTTCTTCGGCAGTGCCTCATCGCCGAAGTTGTTGCGCACGCTGGTCGCGGCGAGGCGCTGGACGACGAGCTGCGCGACGGCGACGCCGACTCCGGACACGACTGTCCAGGCCAGGGCTTCGGACATCGAGATCTCGTCATCGATGGGGTTGACCGGGGCCGGGCGTTTGGTCGACTTCTCCCAAGCGAAGGTGAGCACCTTCCGAGCCGCAAATGCCGCGACGATGGGCGCTCCGACGCCGATGACCTGCCAAGCGAGCTTTCCCATGCTCGTGTCCTCTCTGTTGCGCTGATGTTCGTCGCACCCGTTGCGGGTCCGCTGCCCACCACACTAGCGCAGGCCGCTGTCATGGCTTCGGACCGCCGGAGCCGCCAACGGGCCCCACATCACCCGAATGGCCGGGACGATCTCATACTTCCGAGGGATGTGCCGGGCTCGGGCTGTCGATAGCTTTGACTCAAGCGGCCACGCGCGCCGCCGGGACTTACGCGGGAGGCGAGGCCGGAATGCTCATCAGGTGGAAAGCGGTGCTGCTCACCGGGATGTTCCTGTTCGGCGCCGTGTGCTTCGTCCTCGGTCTCCTCCCGGCGCTCGCCGATGTCTTCTGGCTGGTCTGGGTGGCCGGGTGCGTCTCGTGCATCGTCGGACTGATCCTGGCCGTCACGATTCCCGTTCGCGAGCCCGAGGATGCGGCGACCGATCCCCGCCCTTCCTGACCACGATCCGCTCAGCCCCGGCCGATGATCCTCTGGAGCTGTGCGGTGAGCTCGTCGTCACGGGTGACCGGGTTGCCGTCGAGCGAGGTCAGCGCCACGGCTGTGCGCATCGACGACACGAACCACGCCCCATCGGCGGCGAAGACGTCCTGCAGGCGCAGGTCCGCGTAGTCGGCCCTGAGGCCGAGCTCCTCGGCGTGATCGAAGATCAGCCTCTGCGTCGTGCCCCACAGCAGACCTGCTGTGGGATCGGGAGTGAGGAGGCGGTCACCTCGGCGGATGATGAGGTTGGACGTCGGACCTTCGAGGACGACGCCGTCGTGGGAGACGAAGAGCGCGTCGTCGGCGCCGCACTCGCGGGCGTGCCTGCCTGCGGCCTGATTGATCGCATAGGAGATGGTCTTCGCACCGATGAGCAGCCACGGGGCTTTGCTGCCGAGGTACGCGTCGTAGCCGCGGTCGAGGCTGACGGCGGCGATGCCCTCGGCGCGAGCCTGCAGGACGGACTCGTCGATCGGCACACTGAACGCCCACCCGCGTGGGCTGTCCAGTCCGCGGGAGAAGGAATAGCGGACACCGAACTCCACACGCTCCGGCTGCGTGGCGCGCACCTCGGCGATGACGGTGTCGAGGGCCCGGTCCCACAGCTCGGGGTCGGGGTCGGGCAGATCGAGCGCCGAGGCGGAGGTGCGGAAGCGTGCGAAGTGCCGTTCCCGGGACACGACGGTGGCATCGTCGGAGGACTCGTCCACCCGCACGAGCACCGTCTCGAAGATCCCGTCACCGCGGTGGGCGGAGAGATCGTCGACGGGCAGCTGCGGTAAGGTGAGATCCGCGAGTTCGACAGCGGCGGCGGTGGGATCGATGAGGACAAGGACGTCGGTCATGGGAACCAGTCTATGACGAGGTGAGGACCGCTGTTCGAGGCGTCCGGGGGAGCCCCGCCGACCGGACCGCGAGCCCCACCGCCGGGCCCGGCTCAGCCAGCCGCGGGAGTGACGCCGCGGGCGGCGATCTTCACACTCTCCAGGCGTTGGACGGGTCCGGAGGCGAGCACGGCGGCGAAGGAGATGGCAGCCAGCGCGATCATGTAGACGGCGATCGGCAGCCAGGCGTTGTCGAACCGGCCAAGCATCCAGGTCGCCAGCAGGGGAGCGGTGCCGCCGGCCAGAGCGGCGCCGATCTGGTAGCCGAGTGTGACTCCCGTGTACCGGACCCGGGTGGTGAAGATCTCCGAGGTCAGCGTGCCCAGCGTGGCCGTCACCGGGGGCCAGAAGACACCCAGGCCCAAGGTCACTGCGACGAAGACCACCCAGTTCATGCCGACGTCGAGGAGCATGAAGAACGGAGCGGAGAACAGGGCGATCAGGGCGGTGCCGACGAGGTAGACCGGCTTCCTGCCGACCCGGTCCGCCAGGGCGCCCATGGCGAGGATCATGAAGGTCGACACCAGGGCCGCGAAGCTCACAGAGTTGAGGACGAGCGACTGCTCGAAGTCGAGGACTCCGGTGGCATAGCTGACGACGAAGATCGCGAAGATGTAGAACGGTCCGGTCTCGACGACCTTGGCTCCGATCGCCACGAGGACGGAGCGCCAGTGGTCGCGCAGGGTGTCCTTGATCGGCAGCTTCGCCACCTGTCCCGAATCCTTCGCCTCCTGGAAGGCGGGTGTCTCGTTGAGGCCCTTGCGGATCCACAGTCCGACCGCGACGAGGATGATCGAGGCGAGGAACGGCAGTCGCCAGCCCCAGGATTCGAAGGCGTCCGCCGGGAGTTGGGAGACGAGGGCGAACGCCAGGGTCGAGAGCAGCATGCCGATGGTGATGCCGGTCTGGGGCACCGAGCCGAAGAACCCGCGACGATTCTCGGGCGCGTACTCGTAGGCCAGCAGCAGAGCGCCGCCCCACTCGCCCCCGATCGCCATTCCCTGGATGATGCGCAGGATGATGAGCAGAGTCGGTGCGAGCAGCCCCACCTGGTCGTGGGTGGGCAGCAGGCCGATGGCCACGGTCGCCCCACCCATCAGGGAGAGGGTGACGACGAGGGTCTTCTTCCGTCCGATCCGGTCGCCGAGGTGGGAGAACAGGACGCCGCCGAAAGGGCGGATGAAGAAGGTCAGGGACAGCGAGAGGTAGGAGAGCATGAGCGACACCAGTGGGTCGTCGCTGGGGAAGAACTGCTTGTCGAAGATGAACGCAGCCGCGGTGGCGTAGAGGAAGAAGTCGAACCATTCGATCGCGCTGCCGGAGAGGCTGCCGATGAGTACTCTGCGGTTCGTCGCCGGTGAGTGGACGGGGGTTGCGGGCACCGTTGCTCCTGTCGTCACGGCCGTGCGGCCTGCTGTGGTCAACTAGACATTATGTCGCCGGACCCGGCAGGCCAAATTCCCCTGTCATCCGCGGCTGGGGCAGCTCAATCAGCAGATCTGCCGCTTCTCAGCTGAACCTGTGCTGACGCCTGAGAGAGACCCTGAAAGGTCAGCCCGTGCTGACGCCGAAGAGCAGGCCCAGGGCGTAGGTGATCGCGGCGGCCCCGAAGCCCACAGCGAGCTGCCGCAGTGCGCGCGGCCATGGAGCCGTGCCGGAGAGCAGTCCAACAGTGCTCCCGGTGAAGAGGAGCGCGATGCCCACGAGGCCGGCCGAGAGCAGGACCGCGGGGATGCCCTCCATCCCGAAGAGGTAGGGCAGGATGGGGATGAGGGCGCCGGAGGAGAAGAAGCAGAAGCTCGAGAGTGCCGCCCCGAGGCCAGTTCCCAGCTCGTCGCGGTCGACCCCGACGTCGAGGACGGGGAGATGGGGTGCGTGCTGGCTCTTGGCCGCCGCGATGATCCGATGCGCATGTGCCGCCGCCGCGGTGGGGTCCTCGCCGCGGGCGCGGAAGACGAGGGCGAGTTCATTGGCGTCGATGTTGAGGTCGGCCAGGGCGTGCCGTGACTCCGGGTCCGGCGTCGAGGCGTCGAGGAGCTCTCGTTGCGACCGCACAGAGATGTACTCCCCGGCGCCCATCGACAGCGCTCCGGCCAGGAGCCCGGAGATGCCGGTGAGCAGGATGACGGTGTTCGGGACGCCTGCGGCGCCGACGCCGAGGACGAGCGCGAGGTTCGACACGAGGCCGTCGTTGGCGCCGAAGACCGCGGCGCGGAAGTTGCCCGACAGTCGCGCCCGGGAGCGGGCAGCCAGTGCGCGGACGACCTCGGCGTGGATCCGTTCATCGGCGGCCATCTCCGCCGAGGCGGCATCGTCGTCCTGATAGGGGGAGCTCGTCTCCGACTGCTGTGCGAGGGCGAGGATGAACACTGAGCCGAAGAGCCGTCCGAGGAACGCGAGGCTGAGGGTGACGAGATCGGGGGTGCGCTTCTTCTGCGCATGGTCGCCGAGGAGGTCGATCCAGTGCTGCTGATGCCGGGACTCGGCGGCGGCGAGCTCGAGGAGGATCTCACGGTCCTCGCCGGAGCGGCGCTCGGCGAGGTCGCGGTAGACGCGTTCCTCGAGCCGTTCGTTCGCGAGGTAGCGCTGCCAGCGCCGAATGGTCTTCCGGTCCGGGGCGGGCGCCTCGTCGGAGATGGCGGCGGAGCGGTTGCTCGGAACATTCGATCGGTTCTTCGTCACTGACGCAAGAATACTGAACAGTGCCCTTTGGTTCAATACTTGCGCAATAACGTAACTGTCATTCGTTACTGTTTCGTTACCAAAGGCGTGCCGGAATGCGTTAGCTTAAGAGACATTGTGAGTTGTGTCACCGTTCGGTAACAACTTTGTGTGAGTCGTTATATGCGACGAAGCATGACCGAGCAGCAGAACTTCGCTTCCCCTTTGAGTGCAGTGCGATACGCCGGTCCGGCCGCAGTGGAGAACCGCGGTCTGACACGGTGCTCTCGTCCTGCGGCCGAAGGTGCAGCCCATCGATCAAGGTCGATTAACGGCTGCGCGGGCGGCGCGGTTCAGGTGGCACAAGAGAAACGAAAGGAACCACATGAAGTTGCGCACGAAGACATGGCTGGCGGTCACCGCCTCGGCGGGGCTGGTCCTCAGCGGGGTCTCCCCGGCACTGGCGACCGGCACCGCGGGCCGGACCGAGCACACCGACATGGGTGTCACCGGCACCGATGTGATGAAGCATCTGCAGGCGATCTCCGACATCTCGACCAAGCACTCAGCAGACGGCTTCCGGTCGCTCGGGTCTCCCGGCTACGAAGAGGCCGTCGAATACGTCGAGAAGACCCTCGAGGCCACCGGTGCCTTCGACGTCGAGCGGCAGGCGTTCGACGTCGAGGATCAGACCTTCGGCGAGGTTGCCGTGAGCGTCGACGATCAGAGCCTCGACGTCACTCCCGCCAGCTACACCGAAGGCACGAGCGAGCCCCTCACGGACCTGCCGCTCGTCCTGCCGGTCGACGATGACCACTCCGACCTCGCGGGCGGTCAGCTCGGCTGCGAGGCGAGCGACTATGACGACAGTGCCCAGGGTGCCGTGGTGCTGGTGGCGCGAGGTGAATGCGCCTTCGGTCAGAAGGCCCAGGCCGCCACCGATGCCGGTGCGGCAGCCGTGATCATCTACAACAACGACACCAATGCGCCCGATGAGAACCTCAACGCCACCCTCGGCGAGAGGATCGAGAACGGGGCGCCCACGGTCACTGTCAGCTACAACGCCGGCTCCGGGCTGGTCGACACCATCGAGCAGGCTCCCGAGGGTCAGGCCCCATCGACCGATTTCACGCTCGAGACCGAGTTCGTCACCACGACAACGTGGAACGTCATTGCCGAGACCAAGGCCGGAGACCACGACAATGTCCAGATGTTCGGCGCCCACCTCGACGGTGTGCCCGAGGGTCCGGGAGTCAACGACAACGGCTCCGGCTCTGCGGCTCTGCTGGCCAGTGCGGAGGCGCTCGCGAAGCAGCCGACCGAGGTCGACAATGCGATCCGCTTCGGCTGGTGGGGCGCCGAGGAGGTCGGGCTCGTCGGTTCGACCGAATACGTCGCCAGCCTCAGCGATGCCGAGGTCGACAAGATCAAGGCCTACCTCAACTTCGACATGATCGGCTCCGACAACTACGTTGTCGGCACCCTGGACTCCAACGGAAGCGACGTGCCGATCCCCGGTGACGTGACCGTTCCCGAGGGCTCGGCCGAACTCGAGAAGATCTACACCGACTACTTCGACGGCATCGACCAGAAGCATGTCGGAACCGACTTCTCGGGACGCTCCGACTACAAGGCGTTCATGGACGCCGGCATCCCTGCCAGCGGCCTGTTCTCAGGCGCGGACGGAGTCAAGACGGAGCAGGAGGCCGAATGGTTCGGTGGAACGGTCGGGCAGCCGCACGACACGAACTACCACAAGCCGTCCGACACGATCGAGAACGTCAGCCGGGAATCGGTCGACATCTTCGCCCCGGCCATCGCCTACTCGGTGCACGCCCTGGCCTACGAGCTGCGGGAGAAGCCGACCGAGGACCCGACGGACGATCCCGACCCGACCGAGGATCCGACGGATGACCCGACCGACAAGCCGACCGACGACCCGGGTGAGGACCCGGGCGAGCGAACCCTGACCATCGAACCGAAGACGATCGGCGTCGACGACTTCGTCTCGGACAAGGGCGTGCAGGTGACCGCGACCGGCTGCGTCCCCGGCTCCATGGCCACCATGACCGTGAAGGCGAAGAGCGGGAAGATCGAGAAGTTCGAGCAGACCGCCGAGGCGAACGCCGAGGGCGTGGCCCAGTTCAGCGTCCGCGGACTCGATAAGTCCCAGGCCGAGACCTACGTCGGCACCTACGACGTCAAGGTCAAGTGCAAGGGCGGCGGTGCGCTCAAGGGCTCGTTCGAGGTCGTCGCTGAGGACAGCGAGAACCCGAATGCCGGTGGCACATTGCCGCGCACCGGTGACGAGGCTCTGCCGCTGGTGATCTCCGCCGGAGCGCTCATCGCTCTCGGTGTGGCCATGACCATGGGAGCTCGTCGCCGGAAGGGATGAGCGAACCGGGCATGATCGGCCGGAAGGCTGACGCCGGGTGAACCGCGGGCCGGTGAACTTCTCAGGAGTCCACCGGCCTGCGTTCGGTCTGAGACCGTTTCGCTCAGCTCGTGGTGATTCAGCGCCCGGACAAGTAGACCGGGCACAATGGTCTCCCGTGACTCCCAAACGATTCTTCAACTTCTTCGCCGTGGCCGAAGCCGTCACTTGGGCGATGCTCATCGGCGGCATGATCCTCAAATACGGAACCAAGACCACGGAGCTCGGCGTCCGGATCGGCGGTGGTGTGCACGGATTCGTCTTCCTCTGCTTCGTCATCGCGGTGATCCTCGTCGGAGTGTCCCAGAAATGGCGCGCGGGACGGATCCTCATGGGCCTCGTCTCGGCGGTCGTCCCCTTCGCCACTGTTCCCTTCGAGATCGTCTCCGCCCGGGCCGGGGCCCTCGACGGACCCTGGGGCCTCGGTGCTGGAGGCCGCGCACCGCGCGGTCCGGTCGAGAAGCTGTGCGCCTGGGCGATCCGCTCACCATGGCTGGCTGCGGGCATCGGGCTGCTCGTCGTCATCGTCGTCTTCTCCGGCCTCCTGATCGTCGGACCTCCCGGAAGCTGAGTCCCACCTCGGCGTTCGTTCCCCGTCGCCGACTCCCACCTCGGCGATCTGCGCTGTGTCCGCGCCTCGCCTAGGATGAGCTCACGGGCTGATGTCACATCAGCCGCACCCTCGAGCGATGGAAGGCCCACTGATGGACTTCATTCTGGGCGCCGGAGGAATCGGCGTCATCGTCATACTCGCCCTGATCGCGCTGTTCGTGATCCTGCGCTCCTACAAGATCGCTTCCCCCTCGGAAGCCCTCATCATCACCGGCCGCAACGCCTCCGGAGCGAGCGGCAGCGGCCGCATCGTCATCGGTGGTCGCGCGGTCGTCTACCCGATCCTGCAGAAGGCGTTCATCCTCTCGCTGTCGTCGCGGCAGATCTCCGTCGAGATCGACGGCATCTCGATCAACGGAATCCCCCTGCGCCTGCGTGGGGTCGCGCAGGTCAAGGTCGGCGGCACCGAGGACGACGTCCGCAAGGCCGCCCAGCGCTTCCTCGACCAGCAGGACCAGATCGACCACTACAGCAAGGAGATCCTGTCCGGCACCCTGCGCGCGGTCGTCGGCACGCTGACCGTCGAGCAGATCATCCAGGACCGCGCCTCGTTCGCCGCTCAGGTGCAGGAGGAATCCGCGCACTCGATGAACAACCAGGGCCTGGTCATCGACACGTTCCAGATCTCTGCGGTCGAGGACGAGGGCAGCTATCTGCGCGATTGGGGCCGTCCCCAGGCCGCCGAAGTCGCGAAGAACGCCGCCATCGCCGAGGCGAACGCCTCCCGCGCGGCCGCCGTCGAAGAGGCGCTGCAGACCGAGGAGACCCAGAAGCAGCAGGCGCTGACCGATCAGGCCATCGCCGAACAGCAGCAGCAGCTCGCCCTGCGCCGGGCGGCGCTGAAGGAAGAGGCCGACCAGCGGCAGGCGAGTGCCGACAACGCCGGCCCCCTGGCCGCGGCGGCGGAGAAGCAGAAGCTGCTCGAGCGTGACCGCGTGGTCGCGAAGGAAGCCGCGGATCTGCGCACCGAACAGCTCGACGCCGAGGTCAGGCGTCCCGCGGATGCCCAGAAGTACCGCCAGCAGGCCGAGGCTGACGCACGCGCCTATGAGATCGAGGCCCAGGGCCGCGCCGAGGCGGCCGCTGAGCTGCACCGGCGGTCCAAGGAAGCCGAGGCGATCCGTCTTGAAGGCCAGGCGCAGGCCGATGCGATCCGGGCCCGCGGCGAGGCTGAGGCCGAGGCGCTGCAGGCGCAGGCCGAGGCCTACAAGAAATTCAACGATGCCGCTGTCCTGTCGAAGGTGCTCGAGGTCCTGCCGACCATCGCAGGTGAACTCGTCGCCCCGTACGCCAACATCAAGGACCTCTCGATCGTGTCCACCGACGGTGAGTCGAAGCTCGCCAACTCTGTGTCGAACAACCTGGCGCAGGTCCTCGAGGTCGTGCGCGGCACCACCGGCATCAACCTGTCCGATCTCGTCGGGAAAGCGGCGAATCTGGGCGACGCGAAGCCCACCGGTGGCGACGACGGGGAAGGCTCGAATGGGTCAGGCGGCTCGGGTCCGTCGGGCGGCCCTGGCGGGACGGGCGGCTCACCGGTCGTCGGTGACGAGATCGTCAAGGGTGGTCCCGACAATGCCTCGGACACCGTGCGCCCTGCCCGTTCGAACGAATCCGGCCACGATGCCGACGGGTCGAACGGACCGAAGTCTGAGCGCCCCAACGGGTCGACCTTCGACCCGCGGGATTTCCTCGACCCGAACGGAGACCTCGACCTTCACCACATCGGCGATGAGGTGAAGAAGGCCACCGGCATCGATGTCCAGGCCTACATCGCCGAGGCGCTGCGTCGCCGCGAGGAACGTGAGGATCCGGACGGCGAGTAGGACGGCGGCAGCTCCGACCAGGGCTGGACGCGCATTTGTCAGGGCTGGGCGCGCATTTGTCAGGGCTGGGCGCGCATTTGGTGGTCACAGAACCGAGGCGGATCGGGAGAATCGCTGATTTCTCCTCAGGTCTGTGACCACCGAATCTCGCTGTCACTCGAGAACGTCTTCACTGAGACGGGATGCGCTGAGAGTGCCTCACCCGCATTGATATAAACGAATGCGCATATGTTAATGTGAGGGTGGAGGTACTCTCATGGCTCACGACCATTCGCACGCGACCGGCTCACGCCGCAGGCTGGCCGCTGTCTTCACCATCGTCGCGGTGATCTTCGTCTTCCAGGTCATCGGTTCGATCTGGACGGGCAGTCTGGCCCTGCTGGTCGACACCGGCCACAACGCTGTGGATCTCATCGGCATCGGCATCGCACTGTTCGCGGCCACTCTGGTGCAGAAACCACCCAAGGGGCAGAAGACCTGGGGCTTCCGACGTGCAGAGGTCCTCGCCGCCGGTGCTCAGGCGACCCTGCTGCTGGGGCTGGGGATCTACAGCCTGATCGAGGGAATCCGCCGGTTCCTGGCTCCTCCCGAGGTGCCGGGGCCGGAACTGATGATCTTCGGCGCGGTCGGCCTCATCGGCAACATCGTGTCGATCGGTCTCCTCGCCTCGTCGAAGGAAGACTCCCTCAACCTCAAGGCGGCGTTCCTCGAGGTCATCGCCGATGCCCTCGGCTCCCTCGCCGTGGTGCTGGCGGCGCTGTCGATCTGGCTCTTCGACTGGTCTCGCGCTGATGCGGTGGCAGCGCTCTTCATCGCGGTTCTGATCGTGCCCCGCGCATTTTCGATCCTCAGGGAGACGGGGTCGATCCTGCTCGAGGTCGCTCCCAGGGAGCTCGACCTGGCCGGCGTCCGGGCGCACATCGAAGGCGTCGACCACGTCCAGGGAGTCCATGATCTGCACGTGACGAGGATCGACTCCAACCTTCCCGTCCTCACTGCCCATGTGGTGCTGTCCGACGAGTGCTTCTACGACGGCCATGCGCCCAGGATCCTGGGATCGCTGCAGGCATGCCTGGCCGAGCACTTCGAGATCGCGATCGAGCACTCGACGTTCCAGTTCGACCGGGCCAGTGACGCCGCCCAGGAGTCGCACACGCACAACTGACTCAGCCGGAGGGCCCTCCGCCCCAACGGGCTCAGCCCTGCCGAACTCACCGTTGAGGCAGGATCTCCAGTGAGTCGGTCCGGAACTTCTCCAGCTTGCCGGGATCGATGGAGACGCCGAATCCGACGCCGGTGGGCACGTCGACCACGCCGTCGTGCATGACGATCTCCTCGGTGATGTCTTCGTGGAAGAACCGACTCGAGCCGGAGATGTCGCCCGGCAGGGTGAAGCCGGGCAGGGACGCCATCGAGGCGTTCGCCGCCCGAGCCAGACCGGTCTCGACCATCCCGCCGTGCCAGACGGCGACGCCATGGGCTGCGGCGAGGTCGTGGATCTTCTTCGCCTCGAGGTAGCCGCCCACCCGGCCCGGTTTGATGTTGATGACGGCAGCCGCGCCGAGGGAGATCGCGTCGGCGGCCGCCTCGGCGGAGACGATGGATTCGTCGAGGCACATCGGGGTCTCCATCAGCTTCGCGAGCTCGCTGTGCTGCCGGATGTCGGCCTCACCGAGGGGCTGCTCGATGAGCAGGAGGCCGTACTCATCGAGCCTGCGCAGATGAGCGGAATCGACGAGGGTGTAGGCAGCATTCGCGTCCACCTGGAACCCGAAGTCGTCGCCGAAGGCCCTGCGCACGGCGGCCACCTCGGCGATGTCCTTGCCGGGTTTGATCTTGAGCTTGATGCGCGCGTAGCCCTCGTCGAGGTAACCGCCGATGACCTTCACCGTCTCCTCGACGGAATCCTGGATGCCCACGGACACGCCTGAGGGAACCGTGTCGACGACACCGCCGAGGTACTCCTTGAAGGACTGCCCGTGGAGCTTGAGCTGAGCCTCGAGGACGGCCATCTCCAGCGCCGACTTCGCCATCGGATGCCCGACGACGTGGCGCAGGTGCCAGGACACGGTCTCGGCCGTGAGGTCGTCGACGCCGAAGAGGATCGGCGCCAGCCATCTGCGCGTGACGTCGATGCCGGACGCCACGTATTCGGGGGAGTAGAGCGGGGAGATCATCGTCACGGATTCGCCCCAACCGGTGATCTCGCCGGCAGGGGTGTCGAACCGGGCTTCGACTAGGTAGCAGTCCTTCTCCGTCTCCCGCATGAACGAGGTCTCGAAGGGGGTGACCAGGGGGATCGACACTTGGTGGAGGGTGAGTGACTTCAGCTTCATGCGAGAAGGTCCTTCTTCGGGTTGTGAGCGACGAGGCTAGTCACCAGCCTATTACGCCCCGTTGGGTGGACCACCGGCACCGCAACATTGGTACGGTGGGCAAAAGGGTTCACGCGAGCCGAAGGGGACATTCGTGAATGACTATCTGCGCACTCTCAAAGCTCGCAAGCAGTCGTGGTTCGGGCTCAAGCTGCCGGTCAAGGCCGCACTCGCACAGCCGCTCCTCCACCCTGTCCTGCGGACGGTCGCGCCCCGGGTGAGGGGCATCAAGATCGGTCGTCTCCCCGCCCCGATCGGGCTCACCGAGGTGCGTGGCCGAGCCGGGACTGCCGACTTCTACCTCGTCGATCCCTTCCGCTGCGAGATCGCCAAGGAGTTCTACTGGGGCAAGGGCCGCCGCACCGAGGAGGAGGACGCGTTCGCGCTCGAGCTCATGGTCGATCTCAGCCGCGACGCCGAGGTGTTCGTCGACATCGGCGCCTACACCGGAGTGTTCACGATGGCCGTCCTCGCCAACAACCCCACTGCGCTCGCGCATACCTTCGAGATCATCCCCGCCGTGGTCGAGGGCCTGGAGAAGAACGTCGCCCGCAACCACCTCGGCGACCGGGTCACCGTCCATCCCACCGGAGTGGGCAAGCCCGGCACGACGATGCAGGTGCCCACTGGGGACGGGGGTTCGGCTCTGCCGTCCTTCTACTCGGCCGGCATGGAGTTCGGCTCCGGCGCCGAGGTGCGCTTCACCTCCCTCGACGAGCTCCTCCCGGACCTGCCGCCGGGCAATCCCAGGGTGACCGTGAAGATCGACGTCGAAGGAGCCGAGAACGACGTCCTCGAACACGGGCAGGAGTTCCTCGACACCCTGCGCCCCGACATCCTCTGCGAGGTCCTCGCGGACCGGGCTCGTCCGCTCGAGCTGATGGGTGTCCTCAACCGGTTCGGCTACCACTTCTATCTGGTCGGACGCGACAGACTGCACGCCCGGGCGAGGATCGTCCCCGACCCCGAACTGCGCGACTGGCTGCTGACGACGAAGAACCCTGAGGAACTCCGCGCCGTCGGCTACCCGGTCGACTGACGCCGCGCGACACATCGCCTCGCCGGCGGGAACAGCCCGCTGCGTCGCTCAGCCGAACGGGCCGTCATTTTCAGGGAAGTGATGGTCGATTTCAACGCCGGATTTCGACCATCTTCTCCCTGGAAAGCTCAGCGACTGACGCCGCGCACCGCCTCAGGCCCGGAGCTGGTCGGCGATGAGGGCGGCGAGCAGCGCCGTTCGGGGCGCAATCTCGTCGATGACGGCGTGCTCGTGATCGGCATGGGCGCCATCGCCCACGGCCCCCAGTCCGTCGAGTGTGGCGATCCCGTCGCCGGCGGTGAAGTTGCCGTCGGAGGCGCCGCCCACCGCGACTCCCGTGGGTGCGGCGATGCCGAGGTCGGCGGCCAGTGCCTGGGCGCGGGCGAAGAGTTCGGCCGAGCGCTCCCGCTCGAACGGCGGCCGGTTGATCCCGCCGAGCACCTCGATCGACGAGCCCTCCAGCTGCGGACGGGTCGCCAGTTCCCGCACCGCGGCGTCGACGCGTTCGAGCTCCGCCGCGGTCCGAGCGCGCACATCGATGTCGACGCGCGCCTCGGCGGGGACCGTGTTCGTCGTCGTCCCGGCGCTGATCACTGTCGGGACGACGCTGGTGCCGGCCTCCGCGTCGGCGAGGTCGGCGATCAGGGGCAGGTGCAGGGCCAGGGCCATGCCCGCGTTGATCCCCTTCTCCGGCTCCAGCCCCGCATGGGAGGCCCGGCCGCGGAAGACGAGCGTGTACATGGACGTGCCCTTGCGCTCGAGTTTGAGGGCGCCGCCGGCGCTCGCCTCGAGCACGTAGACGGCATTCGCCTCGGCCGCCTCGGCGCGGATGAGGTCCGAGGACGTCACGGACCCGATCTCCTCATCGCCGGTGACGAGGATCGACAGACCTGTGAGGGCGTCCTCGCCGAGGCGCTCGCGCAGCATGGCGGTCGCGTGCACGCTCATGATCGCCCCGGTGAGCATGTCGAAGCTCCCGGGTCCGCGGATGACGCCGTCGGCGGTGGAGAACGGGATCCGCTCGAGAGTGCCGTGCGGCCAGACGGTGTCCTGATGGTTGACGAGCACGACCCGTGCGGGTCCGTCCCCGAAGCGGAGCCGGACATGGGTCGTGCCGTCGACGGTGATGAGGTCCGCCTGCGCGCCGAGGCGCTCATGCAGGAGTGCGGCGAAGTCGTCGGCGCCCCGGGCCACAGCCTCCTTGTCGTGCGACGGCGTTTCGATCGAGATGACGCGTTCGAGGTCGGTGAGCATCTGCGGCAGGCGAGCGGTTGCGGCAGCGACGAGGTCGGCGGTGGTGAGGTCAGCAATCAGCGAGGTCGACATGGTGGAATCCTATCGCTCGGCGACGCCTGTCTGTGGTTTGCTTGGACCATGGGTGAAGCAGTGAGCTCGAAGCGGTACACGCCGGAGGAACGGACGCAGTACCGCGAGAAATTGGCAGAGAATCTTGAACTCTTCGACACGTATCTGCGTCATGCGGAGTTCAAATCCGCGGGCACTATCGGCCTCGAACTCGAGCTCAACCTCATCGACTCCGACAATCAGCCCTGCCTGAACAACAGGAAGGTGCTCGACCACCTCGACGAGGAATACCAGACGGAGATCGGCGCCTTCAACCTCGAACTCAATCACCCTGTCCTCCAGGTTGCGGGACAGGGGCTGAAGAACCTGGAGCGGGGAGTCGCCGACCGTCTGCAGCGGGCGCAGAAGGCCGCCGAGGCTGAAGGCCTGCGGGTCGCCGCGATCGGCACCCTGCCCACCCTCACCACCGACCTCCTCCAGTCCGAGGGATGGATGACCGAGGAGAACCGGTACGAGGCGCTGAGCAACTCGGTCATCGATGCGCGTGGTGAGTTCGTCCGGATCGAACTCGCCGGAGAGGAGACCTACCGGCAGGAGTTCCGCGACATCGCTCCGGAGTCCTCCTGCACCTCGATGCAGCTGCATCTGCAGGTCGCTCCGAACAGGTTCGCCGAGGCCTGGAACGCCTCCCAGGCGATCGCCGCTGCCCAGGTGGCGATGAGTGCGAACTCGCCGCTGTTCCTCGGCCACCGGCTCTGGCACGAATCCCGGATCCCGATCTTCACGCAGTCCATCGACACCCGGACCCCGGAGCTGGTCAACCAGGGTGTGCGGCCCCGGGTGTGGTTCGGCGAACGATGGATCACCTCGGTGTTCGACCTGTTCGAGGAGAACGTCCGGTACTTCCCGCCGCTGCTGCCCGAGACCAAGGACTTCGTCGAATTCAGCGAGGCCGATGCGCCCAAGCTGTTCGAACTCGTCCTGCACAACGGAACGGTTTGGCGCTGGAACCGGCCGATCTACAACTCCAGCGACAGCGGCGCCCACATCCGGGTCGAGAACCGGCTGCTCCCGGCCGGTCCGACCCCGGTCGACATGGTCGCCGATGCGGCGTTCTACTACGGTCTGGCGGAGTTCCTCGTGGGGGAGAACCGCCCGGTGTGGTCGCGGATGTCGTTCGCCGAGGCGGAGGAGAACTTCTTCCACGCGGCCCGGGACGGGATCCTCGCCCGGGTGAAGTGGCCGAAGATCGGGCACATCGACGTCGCGGACCTCGTCATCGACGTTCTCATCCCACAGGCCAGGCGCGGACTGAACCGGCTCGGCATCGACAAGGACCTCATCGAGGAGTACCTGTCGATCATCGACGGACGGGCCCAGGGCCGTGCCAACGGCGCGACCTGGCAGCTGCGGATGCTTGATCAGCTGGCCCCCGGCAGCGCCCCGGATTCGCCGGAGAGGCGGGAGGCGCTGAAAGCGATGATGGACAGGTACCTGGAGAATCAGGCCGCAGGCCGGCCGGTCCACACCTGGGAGGTCAGGGTCTGAGCTCTCAGCCCTTGCCGGTGAGGTGGTCGAAGTCCCCGCGCGCCCAGGCCGCATGGCGGGTCGCCGAGTACTCCACCTTCCGTTTGGCGTCCGCTGCGAGGGAGGGCACGAAATTGGAGTACAGGCGGTCGAAGTCATAGCGGGCGACGTGGGCGGCGATCCTCTCCGCCACCGCTGACGAGAGCGGGGTCCGGTTCGGGTACGAACGCATGAATGACACCGTCTCCCGGTCCGGATTGACGAGCATGGTGTCCCCGGCGAGCAGCACGCCCGCACCGTCGGCACCGGCCCAGTGGACGACGCTGCTGCCGGGGAAGTGCCCGCCCGGCTGTGACGCCTGGATGCCCGGCACGGGCTCGACGCTGTCCGACCATTCGAGCAGCAGCTCGGGACGGTGACCGAGCCACTCGGCGTCCGCGGCGGAGACGAACACATCGACGCCGTCGAGCGCCTGTGACCACAGGGACTGGAGCCCGAACATGTGCGGATGCGTGGGGATGATCGCGCGCACCGGTCCGAGAGCGCGAACCGCGGCGACCGCCTCGGCGGTGATGGCGGCGGGAACGTCGACCATGACATTGCCGGCCTCCGTGCAGACGATCTTCGCCTGCTGCCCGATCCCCACCCCGTCGCTGACGTCGAGTCCCCACAGCCCCGGCTCCCGTTCGACGAGGTCGATGTGGCCGGCGAAGTCCTCCCAGCGGACCCACTTCTGGCGTCGATCGGCGGGCAGGTACTGCCGTTCGTCGGCGCAGATCGGGCAGAACTGCGGCAGAGCGTGCGCATCGCGTTCGACGCCGCATCCGGCGCATTGGACGATCGGAGCCGGATTCGCCGAGGTGGTGGCGGCGGTTGCGGGGTCCGCCGAACCGGACACCGAGGTCGCGGGTCCGTCGTTCACGAGAGTCGCTCGACTTCGACGAAGACGACCGGATCACGGCCCTCGGGGTTGGAGACCTCATGCTCGGATCCGGCGGGGCGGGTGTAGCTGACGCCTGTCTCGAGTTCGGCGCGGATCTCCGTCCCGTCGGCGTTGCGCACGAGCATCGTGTCGGTGACCAGGGGCACGACGACATATTCGTGATCGTGCCTGTGCATGGGGATGACCCCGCCGGGCTCGATCGTCCACTTCGTCACCCGGAACACCTCGTTGTCGAGCTGGACTTCGCCCGTGGACCCCGGGTCATCGGCATTCACTCTGCGCTCTCCTTCGATGCGGCGACACTGCCCTCCCACCATAGACCGGATGCCGGAGGGCCGCACCAGTCCCCGGACGGCATGATCCCGCCGAAGCGCGGTGCGGGCACCGGGTGCGTGCGCCACCGGGCGGCGATAGCATGAGAGCCATGCGCTATCCACTGGCCGAGCTCGCCGAGGTTGAGGACGACATCCGCGACCACATCCTGTCCGTGTCCGAGAAGTCCGGGTACGTGCCCAACGCGGAGTTCTTCCTGATGGGACGCTTGCCATGGGAGAAAGACCGATGAGCCGAATCTCCGCCCGCGCCGGGCTCGTCGAACCGTTCGCGGCAATGAACATTGTGGACCGCGTGCAGCAGATGCGCGCCCAGGGCCGCGACACGATCGCGATGTGCCTGGGTGAGCCGACCCAGGGCGCGCCCGCCCCCGTGCGCAGGCGAGCAGCCGAGATCCTCGAGGACGGAACCGACCTCGGCTATTCCTCGATCTTCGGCATCCACGAGCTGCGTCATGCCATCGCCGCCCATTACCGCGACTGGTACGGCGTCGACATCCCCGCCGAGCGCGTCGCTGTCACCACGGGCTCGTCCGGTGCCTTCCAGATCGCGTTCCTCACCTGTTTCGACGCCGGTGACAGGGTCGCGCTCGCCCGTCCGGGCTACGGCGCCTACAAGAACATCCTCGCCGCACTCGACTGCGAGGTCGTCGAACTCGACTGCGGCACGGAGTCGGGGTTCCAGCCCACCGTGGACCTCCTCGAACAGGCTCATGCCCAGGCCCCGCTCAAGGGTCTGATGCTCGCCTCGCCCGCGAATCCGACGGGGACGATGATCACCGGCGATCACCTCGGCGAGCTCATCGGCTGGTGCCGTGAGCACGACGTGCAGGTGATCTCCGACGAGATCTACCACGGGATCAGCTACATCGGCACCCGTGGGGAGACGGCCATCGCGCAGGATGACAACGCGATCGTCATCTCCTCGTTCTCGAAGTACTGGGCGATGACCGGTTGGCGGCTGGGCTGGGCGATCCTGCCGGAGGGCCTGCGGGAGGCGGCGCAGAACGTCGCGGGCAATCTCGCCCTGTGTGCGCCGGTGCCTGCCCAGCATGCGGCGGTCGCGGCCTTCGAGCCGGAGTCCTACGCCGAGTGCGAAGCCGCCGTGGCCTCCTTCGCCCGCGCCCGCGACCATGTCCTCGACGCCACTGCCGAGCTCGGCTTCACGGAGATGGCACCACCCGACGGGGCGTTCTACATGTACGCCCGCATCGACGACATCCTTCAGCGCTCGGGGCATGCGACCTCCACCGAGTGGTGCGCGGCGCTTCTCGAGGCGACCGGGGTCGCCCTGGCGCCGGGCGATGACTTCGACGCCGTCCACGGGCCCCAAGCCGTGCGCCTGTCCCTGGCGGTGGGAGCGGAGAAGACCGCCGAGGCGCTCGAGCGGATCCTCGACTTCCTCCGATGACCTCGGGAGCTTCAGAGCCTCCGTCTCAGCCGCCCGCGCTCGGGCCTCGATTCGGACGGCTGTCCCAGGGACCGGCGACGCTCGGTGTCATCGTCTCGGCGGTCTTCCTCGGCGCATCCGGTCTGTTCGTCATCCTCGCCGATGCGACCGCTCCGACCGCAGCCTTCCTGCGCTGCTGGATCGCGGTCCTCGCTCTGGCTCCACTCGTCGTCGGTGAGATGCGGAGGTGGGGACGCCTGCCGCAGAAGGCGACGGTCGTTGCCGCCTGCTCGGGGGCCGCGCTCGGGCTCGACTACGTGCTGTGGGCCCAAAGCGTGCTCGACGCCGGAGTCGGCGTCTCGACGGTCCTCATCAGCGTCCAGGTCATCGTCTTCCCTGCCCTGGTGTGGGCCTTCGGCGGGTCCCGGCCGGGCTGGCTGTTCATCAGCTGCATCCCGGTGATGATCATCGGGATGCTGCTCACCGGCGGCGTTTTCGGCGCCGACGCCACCGCCGACAATCCGACCCGCGGCGCGATCTTCGGAGTCCTGTCCGGAGTGCTCTACGGCGTCTACATCTTCGGCATCCACCATTGCCGCAGGCTGGCCCCGAAGTTCGTGGTGGCACCGGTGGCGGTCGGCACAGTGGCGGCAGGAGTGATGACGGCGATCGCCGGATTCGCCCTCGGCGGCCTGGACTTCGACCTCGGTGTCGAGGGCTGGGCCTGGATGGTGGCGCTGGCGATCTTCGGACAGGCCCTGTCCTGGGTGCTGCTGAGCTTCTGCAGCCCACTGGTCCCGGTCTCGCGCACAGCGGCGCTCATGCTGCTCCAGCCCCTGTCCGCGGTGGTGTTGGGATCATTGGTGGCCGGCGAGCGACTGCAGATGCCGCAGTGGATCGGGGCGGCGCTGGTGGCGGCGATCGTGTGGGTCGTCGGCGGCGGCCCGGAGGCGCTGAAGCGGAAGCGGTGACGGTCCGTCCA
>NZ_JAPSIB010000027.1 GCF_031179145.1 Brevibacterium sp. | reverse complement strand
GGGATCGGTCTTGCGGGTGTAGCGCCCGCGGATCACTCCGATGGACGTGCGCAGGCCGGTGATCGGCTGAAATCGCAGATACCAGGTGATGAACACCGAGGCGACCGAGAGCCAGATGATGATCATCGGCACCTGGACGCTTCCGATCGGAATCGCATAGAAGACGACCGCTTCGACGACGTTGGCGATGGGCTCTACGGCGGAGTCGATCTTCTGGTCGATGCCGACCGCGACCGGCACGGACACTGGGGGCTGGTGAGCGGCGATGGCTGAGAATTCAAACACGGGCGCAATCCTTCATTGGAGTAAACGGTAACCGACTACCATTTCGCACTGTGGCACAGCTTACAGAAATTCCCTCGATCTTCAAGTGGTGGAGCCTCTGCGCGCGACGCCCCCCAGTGTCGCGCCTACTCCACGACGAGGTCGGACAACGGGGTCGAGCAGCATGGCAGGAACTTGCCTGCCGCGATCTCCTTTGGTCGGATCCCGCCCGCATGTCTCATATCGACTTTCCCGCTGACCAGCAGGGATTTGCAGGTGCCGCAGGCTCCTTCCTCACAGGAGGAGGGAGCGGCGATCCCTGCCTGCAGCGCCGCGTCGAGCACCGTGGTGGCGCCATCGCATTCGGTCCGCATGCCGGAATTCCGGAACTCGATGCCGAACCTCGCCAGCGGGTTGCAGCCGGCGGCGGTGCCCGCGAGACGACCTTCGGATGCTCGTTCATGGGAACCGGGTCCAGAGCTGCGGGCCATCAACCGCTCTTTCGGAGACTTTCCGAAGACGAAGGACTCCTCGTGCACCTGAGGGCCGGGAACACCGAGCTCGTCGAGGATCGCGCGCACCGTCGCCATATACCCCGCGGGCCCGCACACGAAGACCTCGCGTTCGCGCAGTGCGGGCACCACCTCGGCGAGCACCTCGGCGGAGATCCTGCCGCGACGTCCTGACCGCGCGGCGGAACCGCGGGAGCACATCGTCACGACGCTCACTCCCTGCACCTCGTCGAGCTGTTCCAACTCGGCCCGGAAGATGATGTCGTCCGGGGTGGCGGCATTGTGGACGACGACGATGTCGACGCTGTTCTGCTCGGGGTCGGCGAGCAGCGAGCGCACCATCGACATGATCGGGGTGATGCCGGAGCCTGCGCAGACGAAGAGGTGTGTGGACGCGGGGTGGAAGCTCGTGCTGAACAGCCCGTAGGGTCCGTCGACGTGCAGACGGCTGCCCACCTTCACCGCATCGTGGAGATGATTCGAGACCACACCGCCGGGCACGCGCTTGACCGTGATGGTGAAGGTGTTGGTCCCGAACGGCGCCGAGGAGATCGAATAGCAGCGTTCCAGGCCGAGCTCGGGCACGCACATCGTCACGTACTGACCCGGCTCGAAGTCGACGGAGCCCAGCCAGCCCGCCCGCAGTTCGAAGGTTCTCACATCATGGGTCACCTGCGTGATGCCGACGACGTCGACGAAGCCGGTGAGCTCATCGAGCGCAGACGACTCTGCCCGAGCAGGTGCAGCCGAGGCCTCTGCCCGGGCAGGTCCCGCATAGGCGAGCGCCCGGGAGGCCGCCGGGGCGGGCTGGGCGAGCGCGGTTTCGCTGACCGCGGCCTCGATCACCTCGGCGGGCGTGGGGAGACTCCCCGTGCGCGAACGCCGATTCGGCACCCGGAAAGTGAACTTGCTCTCCGGCTCCTTCACCGCGGTGGGAAGCGTGGACCGACGGTACTCCATGGCTGCCTCCTTCGTTCAACGCACAGATGACTGAGAGGAGGCACGCACGGCTGTCTTCTCGCGATGCGCCTTGAGCCGCTCGATGTACCACGTGCAGAACTCCTCAAGGTGCTCCTCGGTGGGCGCGTAGGGGCCGGGCACATACGCGGGCGAGGACACGCCCAGCTGACCGCGTTCGCAGAATTGCGCGTCCTGCTCATTCGTCTTGATCCACACGGTGGTGAGATGGTCGAGATCGTAGTCGACGCCCTCCTGTGCCTTGGCGTCGACGAGCCAGGTGGTGCGCACCAGCGTCTTGCCCGGACCCAGGGGCACCAGGCTGAAGGTGACCACGTGGTCACCCATCGCGTGGAACCACATGTTCGGCTGGACGTGGAGCGAGGCCCGGCCGAGGACGAAGGTGTCGAGGTCACCGAGGAGTTTCGCCGAGGCGGCACCGCCATCCATCGTGTACGACTCCCCCTTCCCGTCGAGCGCGGCCCGTTCGATCCGGAACCCGGTGGGTCGCCCGCTCAGCTCTTCGACGAGGGCGTAGGGCAGGCCGTTGCGCCGGCAGTTCTCATGCAGCGCCTCCTCGGCGTCGAGGTACCGCTGATATGCGGGCAGCAGACGCTTCGGGATCTCCTCGGGCTCATACCCGTAAGTGGGGAAGAAGGTGCAGGTGAGCTCGGGATGGCCGGCTTCGCAGTGGTAGCACTCCCGGTTGTTCTCCATCACGAGCTTCCAGTTCGCATCCTCGACGAGGTCGACTTGGGCGGCGACCGTGGCCTGGTCGATCGCGTGCGGAGCCAGGTAGGGCTCGATCGCCTCGGCGAAGTCGTCGAAGTCCTCGGGTGGGTGGGCAGCGAGGCAGATGAAGACGAGACCGGCGACGACTCTGACGTTGACCGACCGCAGGGTGAAACACGTCTTGTCGAAGTCAGGTGCCTGGACTCCGGCAGAGATCAGCTCCCCCGCGGGCGTGTACGTCCACTGGTGGTAGCTGCAGACGATGTTGCCCACCGAACCGGTGGCTTCACCCAGCAGCCGTGTGCCGCGATGGCGGCAGACATTGTGGTGAGCGCGGATCCGACCCTCGTCGTCGCGGATGACGATGACCGAGTAGCTGCCGATCTCCACGGTGACGAAATCGCCCGGTTCGGGAACCTCGGCACTCGAGGCGACGAAGATCCACGAGGAGGCGAAGATCGCCTCGACGTCGCGTTCGAAGAATTCCTGGGAGGTGTAGAACGGCGCCTCCAGGCAGTAGCCGGGTCGGCGGTCGTCGATGAGCGCGTCCAGGTCAATGCCCTGCTTCTCCGGAGCCATTGTCATGTCCCTCACCGCCCCTTCGCGTTTCGCTTCATCCTCTGCTGCCAGTCTCTGCCGGAATTCCCATGAAGAAAAGCGAATCTTTTTCCACCTGAGCGTGCAAAGTTGTTTCATGATCGATCATCGCCTGCACGTGCTCCGGGTGGTCTCCGAGGTCGGCACCGTCACGGAGGCGGCCCGGTTGCTCGGCTACACCCCCTCCGCCGTGTCCCACCAGCTCAAATCACTGAGCAAAGACCTCGGCATCGCGGTCGTCGAGCCCAGCGGTCGTGGGCTGCGGCTGACCAGCGCCGGCACCCTGCTGCTCGAGCGGACGCAGGAGCTGTTCACCCGCTGGGAGGAGATCAGGGGCGACATCGCCGAGGCCGCTGCCGGAACTTCTCCGAACACGCGGTTCCTGCGTCTGTGCGGGTTCTCGACGGCGGCGGCCACCCTGCTGCCACCGACCGCCGATGGCGTGATGCAGGAGTTCCCGGGCAGCGCCGTGACGATCATCGAGGCGGATCCCGAGCGCTGCTTCGAGCTGCTCCTCGCCGATCAGGCCGACGTCGCGGTAGTCGTCGCCACCGACCCGCTTCCCCCGCGCAGCGACTCACGGTTCGAGCAGAGCGCACTCATCAGCGACCGGCTCGACCTTCTGGTGCCCGACGATCACCCCTTGGCCCGCCGGGCCTCCGTCTCCCTCAGCGACGCCGCGGAGGAGAGCTGGATCCTCGACCACCCCGGCACCCCTTACAACCGCCTGGTCCGCACCGCCTGCGCGGCCGCCGGCTTCTATCCGGAGATCGCCCACCAATCCCATGAATGGGAGACAGGGGCCGCTCTCGTCTCCGCAGGGCTCGGCGTCGCGCTCATACCCCGGCTGGCCCGACTGCCGCAGGGGTACGCGGTGCATCGGGTTCCGCTGCGCGGGGATCCCGTGCCCTCGCGGAAGATCCTCACCGGCATCCGCAGCGGCTCGAGCCGCCAGCCGCTCATCGCCGCCGCCCTGGCCAAGCTGCACGAGATCGCTGCCACCCTCGGACTGCGCGGTGCGTGAGACGTCACCACCACCTCGGCGCCTCCGAGCGCATACCTGGACTCAATGGTCAGACCCGCCGTCGATCGCCTATCGTCGTTGCCAGGGACAGCCGAGCCGATGAAGGATGTGCACTGACCATGGACGATGTGAAGTACCTCGACGCCGAGGCGGTCTTCTCCGCCCTCTCCCCCGCCGAGGCGGTCGATGCGCTGATCAACGCCCTCGCCGATGGGTTCGACCCGGAGAACGACATCCCCCGCACCATCCGTGACGTCTCGGCCGGGAACATGATCATGATGCCCGCCGAGATCGGAGACTGGGTCGGGGTCAAGCTCGTGGGTGTGGCGGTGAAGAACGCGGAGATCGGCCTCCCCCGCATCCAGGGCCAGTACCTCATGTACGACGCCGCGACCATGACCCTGAAGTCGATCCTCGACGGCGCAGCGCTGACCACCCTGCGCACCCCCGCCGTGTCCGTGGCTGCGATCAGACCTGCCCTGGGCAGGTTCACCGAACCCGTCAACGTCGTCGTCTTCGGCGCCGGCCCCCAGGGCACCGGCCACGTCGACACTCTCTCCGATGTGCTCGACGTCGCGCTCGCCGACGTCACCTTCGTGGTCCGCACACCGGATCGGGTCGATGACGGGGTCCGGGACAGGGGCCGTGTCCTCGAAGCGGGATCCGCCGAGGTGGACGCTGCGCTGTCCGCCGCCGACATCATCGTCACCGCCACCACCGCTCGCAGCCCCCTGTTCTCGGCAGACCTCATCCGCCAGGGTGCCGTGGTGATGGCGTGCGGTTCCCATGATCCCGATGCGCGCGAACTTCCCGCCGACCTGTTCCGTACGGCGACGGTCGTCGTCGAGTCCCTCAGCACGGTGCTCCGCGAAGGCGGAGATGTCGTCCTGGCGATCCAGGACGGAGCCCTCGACGCGGAAGACCTCGTCACGATGAAGCAGTTCAACGCCGCTGAGGTGCCAGCCCCCGAGGATCAGACCGTGATCTTCAAGGGCTCAGGGATGTCCTGGGAGGACCTGGCCGTGGCCGCGGAGGTCGTGGCGCGCGCGGGCTGATCTCCGCAGAGGAGACCGCAGGCTGCGGGGATCAACCCCTATCGCCAGGCGACGGTGTCCACCAATCCCTGCAGATAGGTGGCGAAGCCTCCGCGGCAGCGACCTTGCAATCGGGCTGAAGTGAGGACACGACAGTCATCGGTTCTGTGCACAGTTCCGCCTGCTGCAGTGACGGCGGCAACGAGCGCACCGTCCTCCCCCACGGCAACCTGCGGACATCCGCGGATGTCGTCGAACAGTGAAGCGCGAATGCCGAGATTGGCGCCGAAGATGTGATTGTGTCCGTCTTGGAGCCGGTGCTCCGCGTGCCACTGCCGGATCAGATCCGCGTTTCCATTTTCTGCACGGGGTTCGACAGTGCCGACCACGCAGCCTGCGCCGCGCTGAGCGTGATCGAGATGAGAGATGATCCAGTTCTGAGGGACTCTGCTGTCTGCGTCGGTGAAGGCGATCCACGTTCGGGCCAGCGCACCCGCGTCGGTTTTTTGAGTTGCCTGCAGGGCGAAGCGTCCGCCGGCATTACGGGCGCGGCCCACGTTGCCGAAGGGAACAGGCACCACTGCGACTAATGCGCAGCGGTTCGCAAACGACTCGACAATCGCTTGGGTCCCGTCGGTACAGTCATCGGCTACGACGACGACATTCATGTGCACGTCTCTCTTCTCGTCAGTTGCGTGATCGATGGCGAGGAGAATCGTCTGCAGACAGTCACCGATCTCATCCTCTTCATTATGTGCAGGCACCACAGCAATGAACTGGTCAATCAATGTTCGTCCTCGAACTCGACGGAGATGGTTCCGCCCGATTCACGAGGACATCGAGCCGGTATTCTGCCGACCTGTGATGGACGAGCGAGGCGTCCGGCCAGAATTCACGACACGCCTCGTGTACCTGATCGGCGTCGAGAGGCCAGTCGTCGATCGCTCCAGTCCAGTGGCAGAGTACGAGTGTGAAATCCGGTGTGGTCGATGCTTCGATGCGAATGAGCGTATGGAGGAGCTGCCCTGGCGTGAGGTAGTAGCCTGTCTCTGCGAGCACTACGCAGTCGAAGATTCCCGACGGCCACTCATAGGGGATCGTCACCCGCTCGAACTGAAGTCCCGGGACCCTCGGATACAGAGTCCGTGCCGTCGCTAGAGCCTGTTCGCTGACATCGACGGCTGTCGTTCTGTTTCCGCGCTGGGCGAGCTCCGCGCTCAGCGCTCCGATTGAACAGCCGATCTCGAGGATATGCGCATATTCCCTCTTCGGCAGCGCCTGCACAAGCGCAGCCCGCTTCGCGATCTCGTACTTCGAGGAACGGAGATTCCACGGATCCGTTCGGGCGACGTGGACTTGATCGAATACCTCTTCCGCCGTCGAGGCGTCGTTCGTCGACCCCGGTTCAGTGTCGAACCGAGTGACGGCGAATGTGTCTCCTCCCCTGGAGAAGTGGGCGAGCACCTCCGGTTGCAGGAGTGCTTCGTCACCAGGCAGGTCTGACAAGGGCTGAGTCTGTGACGGATAGCCTTCCCATAGAGCCTCCCGGTCGAGGCCCTCGGGATCAGGAAGGAATTCCCAGCTCCGCCAGGCACGATCATCCGGGGCAGCCCAGTGCCAGTACCAGATGGGGAACTCAAGGACAGCAGCGCGACGTCGCCGCCCGACTTCTCTGGCAACGTTGCCCAAGGTTTCATGATCGGAATGACCATCGTCGCCGTAAGGTGCGACGATCGTCAACGGAGTAGGCAGTCCCTCAGCCATGGCGTCCACCTCGGCGAGGATCCGGTTCACATTCTGATGCAGCTCGCCATCGCCATAGTGGAGGACGGTTGTCACGGCACCGGAGTTGAGCCCAGTGAGCGCGGTCTCGAACTCGGCGAGGCGGACGGCTGCGAGTTGCTCCGGGGTATGAGTCGACGAGTCCGGGTGCGACTTCTCCCCTGCAGTGAAGAGAACAACGGCGACGGATGCCGCGGCTCGGTCGAGATACCGGAGCAGTCCGGGACAGCCCAGTGCTTCATCGTCCGGGTGAGCGAGGAGAACAGCGACCGTTCCGTGAGCCGATGAGGCAGCCGAAAGCCGGGGAAGGTTCCGCACGCCGGCCTCCACCCAAGCGGACTCCAAGGTACTTCTCTGAAGGTGGCTGAAGGTCATCCCATGGCCCGGCAGTCAGCGATTTCCTCACCAAGTGCGGCTTCATCGCGCGGGCCATGATGTTGGCTGAGATACACAGTGAGGTCAGCATCGGCCTTGGCAAAGCTCCTGTCTCCGGTCAGCGCAGCCGGGCCCGCCAGTTCTCGTGCCAGCAACTGAATTCGCTGTGCCGATCGGTAGACGATATTGCGCACACGTAGGGCAAGCTTCCACGCCTCGTCCCGTGACTCGATGACATCACTGTTGATCAGGGTCGCTGCATGAGAAAGGGTGGATCGAGCTGCGAAGATCTCGGCATCAATCTGCCCCAGAACAAGATTGCCCAAAGGAGACGGGTACGGGCGGGCAAAATGGTACTGCGTGGCCTTCCTCGCGATTCCCATTGCGCCGCCGAACCAGCATGCCGCGACGCGGATGCCTCCCCAAGCGAATGACGGACGCTGCAGGTACCAGCCAGGAGCACCGACAGCGGTCGCGGGCGCGTGATCGAACCCGACTGATCCGCTCGGGATTTCGCTGAGCCCCACACTTGGCCACGCCTCGTCGCTGGGGTGGACTCGAGAATCGCTCAGACTCACGGCGTAGGCGCGAGGCTCTCGACCGTCGAAGGCTGTGACGATCGCGTGACTGAGATCGGCTGCGAGGGAACACCATGCTTTTGTCCCGCTCAAGGTTGCGGACCCATCAGCCTGGGTATCGGCAGTGAGGGCTTTACCTGGGGATTCGGCAGCATAGACGCCCCAAGTCGAGTCATGTGGAGGGGCATCTGCTCCCGCTTCTGCGAGGATGCCCAATGCATCGAGATGCGGTTCGAGCATTCGTGCTGCGGCAATGTCGATCGAGGCAGTCGCAGCAAGCGCATCCCACTGCTCGGCCTGCGACGACTCTCCGGTCAGATTCCAAAAATGACGCAGCGCACCTATTCGCTTGTGCACTGGAGCATTGCTCGTGGCAACCTTCACGAGGTCCTCGCCGCAGGGGATCGCAGACCACGACTCGGACCTCGAGCCTGAAGGTTGAGCGATGAACGTGAATCGAGGCCCAGTGGAGCTCGTACTCATCAGAAGACCATCCTGTTGTCTGATATTCGGCGTCGACCTCACCTCACGCATACGGTGATGGCTTCGCACAAAGGAGTGTTGACCGGAACCGAGGGGAAACGACTGAGAATCACACATCGGCGGACCTCCACCATGGCGACTCTGCTTCCTTCGCTGCGACTTCTCAGACCACTGAACTGTCGCCAACGGTCCAGCGACTGAACTCGTTCATAATCATTGGGCTACCAGCAAGAGAAGCAATTCAGCCCTCCGGCTGAACTGCGCGCGATCTTTGCACTCCGCTGGATGACTGATCCCGAGAACCCCGTCACCTCGTTATCGGGAAAGGCCCACTCGGTTCAGAGCAGGTCACAGGGGCCCAACTCGGATTCCCCCGTGACCTGACAGCGACGCGCAGCCGGGGCACTGCGCACGGTCGACTTGCGCCGCCTGAAAGCACCACAGTGATGACAGTGACGGTCAGTTGCTTCACTGCGGCGCGCTGCTGCTGACTACGCTTCGCTGCGTGAACGCCCGGTGAGGAAACCCCAGACGACAAGCACGACGAGCGATCCGCCGATAGCGCACAGCCACGTCGACAGCGAGAAGAACTCGTCCATCTGAGCACCGAAGATCACGCCGCCAAGCCAGCCCCCGACAATGGCGCCGATGACCCCGACAATGAGGGTTGCGATCCAACCACCACGCTGGCGGCCCGGCAGGATGGCTTTCGCGATAGCTCCGGCGATGAGGCCGAGGACAAGATATGCAATGAAACCCATGAGCTTCTTTCTTCAGTAAGTAGAACTTGAACATTCACTGTCGGAACCATGACAAGAACAGATATGAATCTCGCATTGCCGTGATCGACGACTTCGCATGTCGATGCGGTGGAATGAGGTGTAGTCACGGCAGAATCCACTTTGGGCTACCACCTCACCGAAGCGTATTTCACCCGGCAGATGAAATCCAATCAGCATGGCACACGTGACGAACGCGACACATCGGACGCGCCTGATCATCCGCTCGGGGGGAAGGTGAACGATTCTCGCGCCTGAGCACGGCGGCTTCGAGCACTGAACAGGATACGGTTTGCGGGGAAGTGGTGGTGTTCTACCCTCCACTTCCGTCCGACCAATGCGCTGCAGCGCGATTCGAGCTGAGCCTTGATGAGCGATTCACTCAGGGGCTCCACGAGCATGTGAGCGACCATGCTGTCGATGCCCTCCGGCGCGGTTGAACGCCGCGGTCAAGCCGCGCCTGTGACCGGCCGCAGACAATGCTGGCCGGTGAGAGGCTCGTCGAAGAACATCCACTGCCCGCGAGCATTTCGAATGTCAGCGCACCGCCGTTGTTGAGCTGACCAGGCTGTTTCAGAGACGGGAGCTACCCGAGCGAACGAAGAGCCAGCTCGAACAACTCGCCTGAGTGAATCTCTTCAACAGCCGCTTCGATGTCCAGCGACCGCGTCACTGCCTCAGCGCACCCGGATCGCGGAGGGCTCGATGGTGATGTCGATCTTCGACGTCTCGCCGAGTTCGTCGCCGTCGACCTCGATGACGCGAGGCTTCTCGAGCTCGATGGTCAGCGAGGTGACACGCTGATGGATCGCGCTTTCGCTGCTCTCCGCCGAGTCGTCCTTGGACATGATCCGCCGGATGCCGTTGTCCCAGACCATGTTCTTCATCGTGTCGAGCCACCCGGTGAGTCCCTCGGCTTTGAGAATGAGGACGTCGAGCTCTCCATCGGAGGGATCCGCGTCGGGGAGCAGCGTAATGCCGCCCTGCAGTGTGCCGCAGTTGCCGACGATGACCGTATGCGCCAACTCGTCGCCGACGCGCTCCCCCTCCCGGGACAGCTTGATCTCCATGACGTCACTGGCCGACACCGCCCGACCGAGCGATTCGACATAGGCCAGCCATCCTGCCTTGTCCTTGAGGTCGTCATTGGTCTCGGTGATCATATGGGCGTCGATGCCGAACCCGGCCATGACGACGAAGGGATGCCGCTCCGTTCCGTGTTGGAGGGACACCTCAACCCATCCCATGTCGATGCTGCGCGCGCTTCCGTCGATCGCCCGGGTCATCGCCTCGCCGAGGTTATTCAACGGCACGTTGAGGTTGCGGGCCAGGAGGTTGCCCGTGCCCAGGGGGACGATGCCGAGTTCGACGGCAGTCCGGGCCTCTGCGAGATGACCGGCAACCGCGCGCACCGTACCGTCACCGCCGGCAGCCACGACAACATCGGCGCCCGCCGCCAGCGCGTCCTTGGTGGCGGACTCGCCCGGGTCGTCCTCCTCCGTCTCGTGCCACGAGACGATGAAATCGCGACCAGTCGGAATCGCTGCTTCCAGGTCTTCTTTGTCCGTCTTCGACGGATTCCACACAATACCGACGTGTTTGGCGATCATTTTCAATTCCCTTCACGAAAGTCGCTGCGGCGGAGCCTGTCGCATCATCGGCGCAGCCTGCATCATCAGTTCACACACTAGCGCAGCCTGCAAAGCACAGCGACGAATCAAACCGCTTTGGCGTATGGGCACACCAGACGAAGAAACATCCGCACATCCATTCAGCGGACGAGAAAGTGTCCCCGGCATTTCGAGTTCGGTGACTGTCTGGTAACCTCGAGGACCAAATCCGGGCAACGTCAACCGATCAGCTCTCGACGTCACATCATCGTCTCACGCGAAAACACCACCTCAATTGAGAAAGGGTCTCCTCTATCCTCCATACAACTTCACAGAAGCTTCGGGTGCTGCTCGTTGCCGATCCAGGTCTTCCGAGCCGACGAGCACTGGCGATTCACGATCGAGTTGAACAGCTGTTACGTGACGCTTATGGGGTTCAGACCACTGTCAATGTGCATACCGATACCATTCGGCTGACGCCTGACCACGAGTTGGCTCTGAACGAGATCGACGGCCTTCGCACCGGTTACCCTGATGCCGACCTCGTCCTGATTCTCACCGAAATCCCCCGGCACACCCAAGGCAACCCATTGATTGCCGAGGTACATGCTGATCGCAATATTGCTGTTGTCTCGTGCCCCACTTTGGGTGCATGGAGGACGAAACACCGCATTGTCAAAGCGATTATGAGCTCGATCGACAAATTGGTCCCCTGGAATCTCAACGAGAGTATGCGAGCATTTTCGCTCAAGGGAACCAACTGGACGGAAAGCGACGATTCTCAGCATCAGACGCTGCACGCCCCCACTCTGAGTGGAGGAGCTCACCTGATTCTTGGAATGACCATTTCCAATGATCCCTGGCGTACAGCACCGAAACTCTCAGGCGCACTTGCGGCAGCTTCCGCCACAGGAGCATTCGGCATCTTCTACAGTTCCATCTGGCAGATGTCGACCTACCTTTCGACATTTAGACTGCTGTCGATCGGTGTCACAGCCATCTTTGTCATGATGACCTGGCTGATCCTCGGCCACAAACTGTGGGACAAACCAGTCAACGAGAAGCTGGCTCCAGTGGTCATGTTCTACAACCTCTCCACCGTCTTGACACTTCTCTTCACTGTTGTCGCTCTCTACGCTGTTCTCGCTGTTCTCATCTTCTTGGGTGGACTCGTTGTCATCGACCCAGCTTTCATGGGCCAACAGATTCAGCAGAAGGCCTCATTGACCAACTATCTCGATGTCGCATGGCTCAGCGCCGCCATGGGAGTGGTGGCCGGTGCCATCGGCGCGAGTTTCGACTCCGACCTCGATGTGCAAAGACTGACCCACGGGCAGAGAATGCGACAGCGCCTGTACTCCGAAGAGTGACGAGTCCGAGGGATCAGGACTCACCGCATTCGCGGGCGCACTCCATTCCTGCCGGGGACTGTGGGATCGCTGGGACCGACGTTCACCTCGGCACCGATGGCGTCCGCTTCGCTGCCATCGACGGCCGCGGGTGGATCTGCGTCCGGAACACGTTCCGGCCGGGGTCCATTCGCTCTGACGATGTACCCGACCATCGTGTTGAGGACCGCAACGAACGGCACCGCGAACAGGGCGCCGACGATGCCGAACTGGAAGGCACCGGCGGCGACCGCGAGCACCACGGCCAGCGGATGCACCGACACCGCCTTGCCCATGATGAGCGGCTGGAGCACGTGTCCTTCGATCTGCTGAACGGCGACGACGACAACTAGCATGATCAGCGCACTGACGAAGCCACTGGACACCAGCGCCACGAGCACCGCGATGACACCCGAGGCCACCGCGCCGACGACGGGCACGAATGACGCCAGGAAGACGAGCACCACCAACGGGATCACCAGTGGCAGCCCGAGAACGGCTGCGCCGATGCCGATGCCGATTGCATCGATGCCGGCGACGAGAATCTGGCTGCGGACATATTGAACGAGAGTGGTCCAACCGCGCAGAGCCGCACCCTCAGCGGTCTTCTGCGCCGGAATGGGCAGCAGGTTGATCATCCACGTGAAGATCTTCCTTCCGTCATAGAGGAAGAAGAATGTCGTGAACAGGCACAGGGCAGCCCCAGCGAGGAACGACCCGACCGAGGAGGTGGCCTGCACCGCACCTCCGAAGAGCTGGCCGCCGTTGCTCTGCAGCCAGCTCGTGACCTTGGCGATCGAATCGTCGATATACGTCGAGACGGTCGTGGCGTCGATGCCGAACGGGTTTCCTGCGAGCCAGTCGCTGATGGCGGAGAACCCGGAGACAGCCTGAGCAACCAGCTCGGGCATCCCGGAGTAGATCTGCTGGCCGACGAGGGTGATGAGCCCGGCGACGACGACGAGGAAGCCGACGAAGCTGATCGCGGCGGCCGCAGCCTGGGGCAGGCCCTTGCGTGCCAGCCAACCGGTCAGCGGTGCCAGCAGCGCCGTCAGGAGCAGGGCGATGAGCGCCGGAAGCAGGACGTCGGAGACCTTGGCCAGCAGCCATAGGGCCACCCCGATGCCGACAAGGACCACGATCGAGCGCCAGGACCAGGCTGCGGCGACCTTGAGACCGGGAGACACATAGGGTTCGGCTTCGGCATGGGACCTGATCCGCGCGACCTCCTCGGAGGTCAGGTGCAGGTCCGTGTTCCGACCGTCCGGATCCAGGGCTCGCGCCTGGTCTCGCTTGAGGCGCAACGTGTCCCACGCTCCCCGCACTCTGTTCGCGCCAGGCTTCTTCTCGTTCTCAGACATGCTTCAACAGTAGATGATTCGCTATCAACTGGTAGCCCAGGGATGACTGAGAAGCTTCACCGGTTCTTGCCAGCGACGTCGCCGATCGTGATTCGCAGCACGGTGGGCTGGTCCACAATCCTCACAACCCTCAGTCCGTGTGACGCGGGCGACATTGTCGGCGCCGGGGTGGAACCCCTGGTGAAGCGTAAATGGCCAACGATTGAACTCGCCCGGTTTGGCGGACCTGCAGAGCTACGCTGAACGAGTTCACAGCAGGCACAGTGCCCCTCCGCCCACGAACGATTGCTCAAACGACGGTCCGGCTTGTCCTCGTGACTGACCCCGACCCTGTCGATACGCAATCAGGAGGCCAACCGGTGACTTCACTGGGACGTTCGGGTTCGACCATTCGGCTCCGCGCCATCCTCTCGGCGATCATCGCCCTCGCGCTCCTGCTCATCGCCTGGGGAGTCGGCAACGCCTCTGGCTGGTGGCATCACGATGCACCGCACACTGCCGACGGCACCACAAATCGGCCGTATCGCGTGACAGTGAATCTCAGCCTCAACGGGTGCACGGCTGACTGGACTGCGAGTCGGGCCGGAGCACAGGTGATCTCTCTGAACAACACCACTGATCGCTCGATGGACGTCGAGCTCATCGGCACAGGCGCGAACTCACAGAAGAAGCAGCCGACGGCAAAAGACGCTGCCGCCGCCCAGATCTATTCCGAGCTCGAGCGACTTGGGCCGGGAGTCACCCGAGAGATGACAACCGTGATCGGACCTGGCCACTACCACTTCCTGTGCCTTCCGGACGACGCCCCGGCGGTCAGCGGAACCGACGTCACGATCGCGAAGGCGACGGCGGGCCAGGTGACTGCCTTGCCGACTCCGCTCCCTCACGCCGCCCCTGTGACAGAGCAGGAACTCATCCCCGTCGCCCAGGAGTATGTCGACTGGGTGAGAACCCAGTTGCCAGGTATCGAGAAGACGGTTGAGAAGATGCACTCGACTGTCGCCAAAGGTTCAGAGGGCTGGCGCAGATCGGCTCAGTCCCAGTGGAAAACCGCGCACCATGGATGGCTGACCCTCGGCGCGGCCTATGACGCCTTCGGCGATCTGGGCACCGACATCGACGGCACCGCCGACGGCCTGCCCAACGGCGCCGCCGACAAGGATTTCACAGGATTCCACCGAATCGAGAAAGACCTGTGGGAGAACAGGGCGCCAGCCGAGGTCCTCCCCCATATCGGTGCACTCATCGACAGCTTCGAAGCAATCGACGACAAGACCCTTGAAGTCGGTGCGCTCGACATCGGCCTGCGCGCCCACGAGATCTCCGAGGATGCTCGACGGCTGACCCTCGACGGGAAGGATGACTTCGGTTCCCACACCGGTCTCGACGCTCTCACCGCTGAGAACCAGGGCACCCAGAAAGTCATCGCCCTGCTCTCTGAGATCCTCGCCCGCCGGCTTCCCCGAGACGAGTTCGACGGCATGAAGTCCGACCTGAAGTCCAACACCGACTACTTCGCCGAGCTCTCGCAGGAACACCCGAACATCGCGCCGGCGAATCTGAGTCATGAGATCGCGCAGCAGGTCCGATCGCGCCTCGGCGAGCAGACCGAGCAGCTGGCCCGCATCGCCACAGTCACCGACATCAGGAGGGCAGAATGACATCGCGCCGCAGGTTCCTGGTCGCAGCAGGACTGACGGCAGGAGCCACGGGACTCGCTGCCGGCTCTGCGACGACGACGTCGGCCAAGCAGGGCACCGGCAGTGCCTCCTCGACGAAGAATCCGGCCTTCGAAGGCACGTACCAATCCGGCATCATCGACGAGCCCCGTGCAGCCTCGACCGTTGCGGCACTCGATGTCACCGCTGAGAACCGATATGAACTGCAAGAGCTGTTCTGCACTGTCACCGAGCGAGCACGCAGTCTCACCAGCGGAGATCTGTTCGATCCCACGGCAAATGGTGTGATCGAGACCCCCACCGACTCGGGCACACTGGGGTCTGGCCCGGGACCGGACTCTCTGTCGATCACCCTCGGAGTGGGCGCATCGCTGTTCGACAGACGATTCGGACTCAAGCCGAAGCGCCCCCACCGTCTCATCGAGATGGACACCTTCGCGGGCGACCGGCTGGAACCTGACAAGTGCGGAGGCGACCTGTCACTGATTATTTCGGCCAACGGGCGAGACACGGTTCTGCACGCGCTGCGCGACATCCTGCGCCACACCCGCGGGGGAATGCAGGTGCGATGGAAACAGGACGGATTCACCTCGGCGCCGAGGCCATCGGGCACTCCGCGCAATCACTTCGGATTCAAGGACGGCATATCCAACCCCACGACCTCCGAGTTGACAAAACTCGTGTGGGCACACGACCACGATCAGAGGTGGACGGCTAATGGAACCTACCAGGCTGTGCGGCTGATCCGGATGTTCACCGAGTTCTGGGACCGGATCGGCATCACCGAGCAGAACAACATCTTCGGCCGCGATCGCGCGACCGGCGCACCACTCGATGGAAACCGCGAGACCGATCAGCCCAGCTTCGCCATGGACCCCAAAGGCTCGGTGATCCCATTGACTTCGCATATGCGGCTGGCGAATCCACGCACCGCGGAGACCGACGGCCAGCGAATCCTGAGACGTTCGTTCAACTACGAATCCGGGTTGTCCGCCAACGGGGACCTCGACGTCGGACTCGTCTTCGTCTGCTACCAAGCCGATATCACCAAGCAGTTCGCAACGATCCAGAGGCGGCTCAGTGAGGACCCGCTCAATGACTACATCTCCCACATCGGCGGCGGCTACTTCCTTGCCCTGCCGGGGGTGCGGGGGTCCTCAGACTACCTGGGCCAGGACCTGTTCGTGTGACCGAACCCAGGTGGACAGCAGTTTCCAACGAAAACGGAGGAGAAGATGGCAGTACGCACCATGAGTGCATGGTTGGCCGGGACGAGCGCGCTCGCACTGGCAGCCGGCGGGGTCTTCCTGGGACTCCAGGCGCCGCAGGAAGACGCACAGGCCGCTGAAGCGACAGCGACGACGACTCCGATCAAGCACGTGGTCGTCCTCTTCGACGAGAATGTCTCGTTCGATCACTACTTCGGCACCTACCCGGACGCGGCCAACACTGAGAGCGAGAAGCTCCAGGGCGGCGGCCGCGCGGGCCGGTTCACCGCCTCGGACAGGACCCCCAAGGACATCGACACACTCACAGCCA
The DNA here is from genome assembly GCF_031179145.1 of Brevibacterium sp. Lineage (GTDB taxonomy): Bacteria > Actinomycetota > Actinomycetes > Actinomycetales > Brevibacteriaceae > Brevibacterium. Next base: position 14,028 of record NZ_JAPSIB010000027.1, on the reverse strand, counting down.
ACAACCTCATCAAGGACAATCCGAATGCCGTCAAGCCATTTCGGCTCACCCCCGACCAGGCCATCACCTGCGATCAGAACCACGCATATGGTTCCGAGCAGGCGGCCTTCAACGGCGGGAAGATGGACAGATTCGTCGAAACCGTTTCCAAGGACAAGTGCACGTCGGCCGGCAGCAATATGTCCGACCACAACGGCATGACCATGGGCTATTACGACGGCAACACCGTCACCGGTCTGTGGAACTACGCCCAGCACTACGCTCTCAACGACAATTCATACAGCACGAACTTCGGGCCGTCGACTCCCGGGGCCCTCAACCTCATCTCCGGCGACACCTCTGGCGCACGGTCCTATGATCCCAGGACTCGGACGCTGACGGACAAGCCGGACTCCCATGGCGTCAAGGACCCCGACGCGAGAGGCGAGGGCACCGTCACCGGCGACCCCGATCCGGTCTGGGACGACTGCTCCAACAATTCGGGCAAGTCGGCGAACAATCTCGTCGGGCTCACCGGCAGAAATATCGGCGACCTGCTCAGCTCGAAGGGAGTGTCCTGGGGATGGTTCCAGGGCGGATTCACACCGAGCACGTCGGCCACCGACTCCTCCGGCGCGAAGTGCATGACTTCGCACACGAATGTCGGCGGAAACGCAGCGATCGACTATTCGCCGCATCATAATCCGTTCGCCTATTACAAATCGACAGCGAACCAGCATCATCTCTCTCCCGCCAGCACCGGCGAAATCGGGCACGATGGTCGGGCGAACCACAGCTACGACCTCGACTCCTTTGAAAAAGTAGTCGATGGTGACAACATGCCCGCCGTGTCCTACCTCAAGGCCGGCGAATACCAGGACGGACACGCCGGCTACTCCGATCCGGTCGACGAACAGCACTTCCTCACCAAATACATCAACATGGTGCAGAAGTCGAAGAATTGGAAGGACACTGCCGTGGTCGTCGCCTACGACGATTCGGACGGCTGGTACGACCACAGGGCTGCCGATTTGACCAATGCCTCGAATGACCCTGGAACCGACGAATACGCCGTCGGCGACGGTAAGATCTGCACCGCGGCTGCCCGAGCGGGAGTGAACATCGCAGGAGGCCGGAACGGGCGGTGCGGGCCGGGAACTCGCCAGCCGTTGCTCGTCATCAGCCCGTATTCGAAGTCGAACTTCGTCGACCATACTCAAACCGATCAAGGATCGATTCTCCAGTTCATCGAAGAGAACTGGAAGACCGGCAGCGTGGGGGGCGACTCCCTCGACGTCAAGTCCAACCCGGTGACCAACATGTTTGATTTCGCCGGCACCCCGAAGACGGACAGTCTCATTCTCGACGAGAAGAACGGGGAATTCGTCAGCGATGATTCCTCAGTGCCGACGACGCCAACGACGGACACTCCATCCACGCCAGCATCGGATGCGCCAACGCAGACCCCGCCGGCGACCACCCCGCCAGCACCCAGTGCGCCATCGACCACATCGCCAACGGGTCCCGCCGACCCCGGAAACCACGCCGAGGCGGACGCGGATGCGGGAGACGATGGTGACGGTGACAGCAGCAACGGCGACAGCCCACACGATGAGAACGCAGGTGGACTCCCGTACACCGGCGTCGACGTACTCCTTCCGATCGCCTTCGGTATCGGGCTGCTCATCGTCGGCGCAGTCCTCTGGTACACCGCCGTTCGCAGGCGCAGAGACCGCACCGACTGACGAGGTCGCTCCCGCAGACGGCAACGGCCGGCTCACACAGAGCCGGCCGTTGCCGCAAACAGTCTTCACTCTTCGACAAGCAGCCGCAAAGCGAATGACTGCAGTGCGGTCTACTTTCCTTTATCCGATCCACTTTGCGGCTTTTCGGCGAACGCGGAGGCGACGAATTCCTTCTTATCAGAGGTGATGATGTTGAAGTGAATGACCTTGCCGTCTTTGATCGAATGCTTGAGACCCGTCAGCTTGATAGCTGGGCCACCGGACTTGAGCTCGAATGACTTTCCGGATTTCACGACGATATCGTCATCCTGGGCCCCTACGATCTGCGACTTGTCAGCGCCCGCAAAATCGACCCCGACAACGGTGATGTCGTGGTTCGTTGGATTCTGCAGTGTGCCATAGATCTCAGTCGATCCCTTTTCTGCAGGTTTGACCCATCCCGGAGACAAGCTCAATGACCCAGATTTGCCGTCACTCTTCCCAACATTGCCGGCTTTGGATTCCTGCTGAGTGCCAGCCGAAGGCTGAGCACTGTTTGTGGTTCCGCTGTCACAGGCGCTTAGCCCCAACGTCAGAGGTATCGCACACAGAGCAGTGACAACGGCGATTCTTCGAGACTTCGGCATTCGCCAATACCTTCCTTTTCAGAGATCGGTCAACCGGAGTTGAACGGTGAGAAATCAATGGGCAAATCGCGATTGAGAGACTGCGGCCCGAAAGCTACGATAGCCGACCTCAACCAATTCTCTTCTGTGGCCGAATTCACTCTTTGCAGTGAGGATGCCGTGAGTAGGCTCGATGCCTCTGGAGTTGCAATGACCATCGACTGCCTCCCGAAATGAATTGCAGAAATCACCAAGGCGCCAGACAGTGGCAACTTGTGACTTTGTGATTTTCCGCAATAGGTCAATTAGACGGCCCCCTCTAATGAACAACCGGAAAACCATCCGCACATTGAACTTAATCGCGATCAGAGTCCTCTGACTTCTTTTTATATTGGCTCGTTGTTCATTCAGTCGTCAAAGCTCATCTGTATGTTGACAACCGTTCCTGACTCGCTGTTCAGCACATTCAATCGACGTACTCCCCCGAGTCTGACGAACGTGTGTCGGAAAAACCTCGCCGACACCGACAATCCCCCACAGAGGAGCATCAGCCACCATGGTCAATCGACGCACACTCATCACGACGGCCGGAGCCGGAATAGTAGGAACCGCTCTCGCCGTTTCTGCCGAGTCTCCAGCAATTGCGAAAGCCGGCGATCACGGCAATCGCACGAGCTTCAACATCATCTCCGACATCCAGGGTGATCTGAAGGATTTCGGTCACGCCCTCGACGACATGGAGGGAACCAACCCGAGCAGCTCGGGCCTCGCAATCGCCGGGGACATCACACCTCGCGGATACGATTTCGAGTACGCGCAAGTGGCGAAGAAGCTGCGCAAGCACTCCCACCCGGCCACCCTCGCATGGGCAATCGGCAATCATGAGTTCTACGTTCCGAAATATTCCGACCCAGATATCCTTTCACAGGACACCTGGCCCAACGGCGTCGTCGAGGACTCGCTATTCAAGAGCTTCTACAATTTCGCCGGACGCAACACCATATATAAGGAAGAAGACTTCGGCGGCATCCCGATTCTGTCCATCGGCACCGAACGGTACATGCACTACCATGACAATTCGCTCTGGGATGAAGTGTGGATGAGCAACGCGCAGTTCTCCTGGCTGGAGGACCGGCTCAACCGCTGGAGTCGTCGAAACAAACCTGTCATGATCATCACCCATCACCCTCTGCCCAACACGGTCTCCGGAACTCGAAATGCCCTCTACCTCAAGGACTACCTCCAGTCCGACCGGCTGCTGAACATCTTGGGACGATACAAGAACGTCTTCCTCTTCTGCGGACATACCCACTGGGATCTCGGCCTGTCTGATTGGTACACCCGTCGAGTCGTGCCGGGAACAGGAAACCTTGAGGGTTTCAACGTCTTCAACACCGGAGCCGTCGAACGCGGATACACAGATGACGGCCATGGCGGAGAGACCGCCGTAGACGGAGCCTTCAACCAGGGACTCCAGATTGAGGTCACCAAGAAGAACGTCACGGTCAAAGCCCGCGACTTCCACAAACACGAATGGATGAAGGAGGTCACAGTACCCCTGCACTGAGACCGACTTCTCCATTTCGCGGGCAGATATCAATGATGCATTGGCCATGGCTCACCGACTGCTGAGCCGAGTCTGGTCGCAACATTGCCTCGGCAGGCTCCCAGGAGTAACGTCTTCTACGCAACGTAGAAGATGGGCGGACGAGGCAGTGGCTCCCGGCCATCAGCACTCACTCAACAGCGGCTTCGAGGCCGCCGAAGGAAGCCCATGGCCATTACACGATCACTGATGACAACCGGAGCTGGAGCCGCCGTACTCGGTCTCGGCCTGACTCTGACAGCAGCCACCGCCGCTTCAGCCCACGTCACGGCCGACCCGAACACGACGGCAGCAGGAAGCTACACCCTCATGACAGTGAGCGTTCCCCACGGCTGTGAAGGAAAGGCGACGACCGAAGTCGAAATCAACCTACCCAAAGAACTCTCAGGGGTCACCCCGACGGTCAACCCGAACTGGGACATCAAACAGGTCCACGACAAAGACGATGAGTCAAAGGACGTCACTGCCATCGACTACATCGCCAAGAAACCCTTGGCCGCCGACCAGCGCGATTCCTTCGACCTTTCCTTCTACATCCCGCCCCAAACCGAAGGCAAGACGCTGGCATTTCCGACGACGCAGACGTGCAGCGAAGGAGAGACCACCTGGGACCAAGTGCCAAAAAGCGGTCAATCCGACGACGACCTCGACACCCCTGCCCCATCATTCACCGTCACCGAGGCGGCCGCGACAGACGACTCCGCACACTCACATGAGCCCTCGTCCGAAGCGGCCCCCAAGGCCGTCCAGGCCGACAACTCATCGACGACCGCACTGACCTTGGGCATTGTCGGAGCAATCCTCGGTGCACTCGGCCTCATCGTCGGCGGCGCAGCACTGCTTCGCACCCGCCGAGGAGCTTGATCGACCATGACCGCTATCCGCTCCCTGTCATCCACTTCTATCCCCGCATCGCCTCACTTCCGACCGTTTCGCCGGCCGCATGGGGCGACCCGCCCCGTCCTGGCTGCCATCGCCCTCGTCATGGCAATGATCTGGCTGGCTTCCACCCCAGCCCTCGCCCACGATCAGCTCATCACCGAGACACCCAGCAACGGCGACTCGGTGAAATCCGCCCCGGACGCAGTCACGATGGAGTTCAGCGGCTCACCTCAGAAGCTCGGCAACGAGATCGACGTGCTCCATGATGGGCAGAACATCGCCACTGGCAGCCCTGAGGTGCAGTTCCACACCGTCACCCAGAAGCTGCGGACAGATCTTCCCTCCGGTGACTACACCGTGAAATGGCGCATCGTCTCAGAAGACGGCCACCCAGTCAGCGGCGACTTCACCTTCACGGTTGAGGACGACTCGAGTACCGGAACCGCCCAGCCTTCGACCACGTCGACTGCCGGCAGTCCCACGGAATCGGCTGCTCGCGACGCGGCTTCCCAGACCCCGACTCTGGTCTTCACCATCCTCGGTGCCGCTATCATCGTCATCGTTGCGAGCTTCCTTGTCGCCGTCGCCATCCGAATGCGACGACAGAGGCACTGACCGTTCAGACGCCGGGGCTCTGACTCTCCGGCAGATCGCGATCCGGCAGCGCGAATTGCCGGTCGCGCCTTGGTGGAGTGCATTGCCGTGGCTCCACTCGGCCGCAGCGCGGCAGTGAAAGCCCACTCGTGCCCACCGGACATCATGCCCCAGCCCAGGTCTCAGTGAGCTGCGGCCCGTGCAGCGATCTGGGCAACTTGAGCTGCAGGGTCTTCCACAGAGATGACGACCCGGGTGTAGTCCTCGTCACTCAGTTCGATGACGATCGTGTTCTCGAACCCGCTCACGTTCCAGAACTGTCGTTCACCCTCGGCGTGGAAGGTTCCGCTGAGCTTCTGTCCAACGCGAAGACCCGGGCCACGCCATCCCTTCGGCTCGCTCTTCATGCCCGGATCATGCGTGGCCCCGCGAACGTGATTCCAGGGGATCGTCAGACTTCCCGTGAACGACCACAATTTGTCGAGCCCCTGAGGGGCGATGACAAGATCGGTATCGGTCATGGTGACTGTGTTGCTCATGCTGTTCTCCCTATCGAGTGGGTCGGGGGTCATCGTGTGGTCGGACTGCGCGAGAAACCAGGTGTTCGCCGATGCACCGCGCATCGCTGTGAAAGCACAGCTCGACGGCTCGGAGAGCCAAGTCACGATGGTCCCTGCTGATGGGTGCCAGTTCCAGCAGAGCCACCACGACGAGGTCCTTGGCGCGGTCGTCCACCTGTCCGACTTCGGCTCTGTGACAGACGTTCTCCAGAGCCATCTGGAACAACCGATGCTTGGAGCCGTAGATCTTGTAGAAGCTGGCCCGGCTCAAGCCCAGAGAAGCGAGCACGGTATCCACCGAGACGGCATCAAAGCCACGCTCGCCGAACAGCTCGGCTGCTCCGAGCAGAACTTGGTTTTCGTCGAACCCTCGCGGTCTTCCCATGAGTTAAAGACTAATCGTTCTAGAACGACTTGTCTATAACCGGGGGTGAAGGCTCCTACCGACTGACCGCTCCTACCGACTCACCGCTGCGACCGCCTCGGCGATGACATCGGGACGGTCGACCATCATCAGATGCTTGGAGTCGCCGATCTCGTTGAACGTCAGATCGGAGAAGGACTCCCGCAGGATCTGCATGCGCCGGGGATCGGGCAATGGCGGTGCAGCGAGCACCGAGGTGGGAGTGGTGACGATGTCCGTGACCGATCGCAGAACCTCGAGGTCAGCCCCTTGGCTCCGATAGCTCAGCCATTCCGCTGCCGAGGCTGTGAGTGCCTCGGAATCCCTATAGGGGTCCTTGAATGCCGTTCGGTCGAGGGCACGCCCTGAAGCGCTCTGCCGCGCGAACCCGCAATGTACAAGCCACGACGCGAACCGCGCGACCCCGGCCTGCGCGGTCACGCCATGGAGCATCGGCAGCCATGTGGAACGAGCGAAGCGTCCCACCGGTCCTCGAGTGCTGTAATCCTCGACCGACGGGTCGACGAGGACGATTCCGGCGACGCGATCCGGGTGCAGGCGCGCATACGCCTCAGTCCCCAAGGACGCCATCGAGTGGGCGACGATGACGGCCTCGGGATGGTCGGCGATCGCCCGTTCCACCATCTCCACCTCGGTGGGGAGTTCGGGCAGAACCCCGGGCCACTGTGTTCCGGCGAAACCTGGTCGGTCGATCGCGAGGACGTCGTGATCCGGAAGGCGGTCGATCACCGGCATCCAGCCGGCCGCCGCGAGGGCGCAGCCATTGAGGAAGAGGACGGGAGGTCCAGCGACGTGCTCCGCGGTCGCGGGGCGCTCGTAGATCGTGCACCCGTCGACGATCTCTCGCCGCCACCGGGTCAGTGCGCTCTCGGATGACATCCTTCTCCTCCCTCTCTCGCCTCAGCATAGGCATCGGTCGAGGTCTCGATCCTGGGGTGCGTCACGGCGGAGTAGCCGAGCAGCGAGACCCACCCGGCAATGATGATGACGCCGACGACCTGGACATAGCCCTGTCCGCTGCGCCAGAGCATCTCGATGAGCCACGAGGCAAGGTTCGAGGCCAGGAGCACAGCGGCGATGACCACGACCCACCGCGCATGAACCGTGTGTCTTCCCCCGCGTCGGCGCAGCGCCAGGTGCACGAGCACCATCGTTGCCAGCGCCGAACAGACCACAACGGTTGAGGTGACCGTGTGGATGAGGAATCCCGGCTGGAGCGGGTCCGCCTGATGGGCCGCGTGGCAGGCATCGTCGAAGCTCTCGGCGCAGGGCATCGCGGCAGCGGCATCGCAGATGGTCGCGAGACCGGTGAGCGCCAGAGCTGCGGCCACGGCCGGCGACAACCGGCCCAAGCAGGACCTCCACCCCGTCCATCCGAGACAGGCGATGAGGATCATGAGTGCCCCTGCGGTCATGTCTCCGCCACGGAACACCCAGTCGTAGGGCTGGTCCGCTGCGGCGAGTTCCGACAGATATCCCGACAGCGGTCGCGGGTGAGGGCTGAGGAACAGAAGGACCCACGTGTCGTAGGCGATCACCACTCCCGCCGCCAGCAGGATTCCGATAGTTCGGCGCATGACGTCTCACTGGCCCTTGGGCCGGGCGAGAGGGAACGTGATCGTCGACCGTATGCTCTGCTGGGTCAACAGCATGACGAGCCGGTCGAGGCCCATCCCCAGTCCCCCCGCGGGCGGCATGCCGTACTCGAGGGCAAGGAGGAAGTCCTCGTCGAGCTCCATCGCCTCGGGGTCACCGCCGGCCGCAGCCAGCGACTGCGCGGTGAGCCGCTGCCTCTGCACCACGGGGTCGACGAGTTCCGAGTACGCGGTCCCCAGTTCAGACCCGAAGACGATGAGGTCCCATTTCTCCGCCAGGCGCGGGTCCTTCCGATGCTGCCTCGTCAGCGGTGAGGTCTCAGCCGGGAAGTCCGTGTAGAAGGTCGGGGCGATGGTCGTCGACTCGGCGACCTCTTCGTAGATCTCCTGCAGCAGCTCTCCCCACCCCCACTTCGGACTGACGCAGAGTCCGACGCGGCTCGCATACGATCGCAGTGTCTCGATCGAGGTATCCGTGCTGACCTCCTCACCGAGCTTCTCGGAGACGGCATCAGTGAGCGAGATCGTCCGCCATTCGTCGGCGAGATCGACTTCATGCTCGACCCCGTCCACGCAGCCGCGTACGACTGTCGTGCCCAGCGCGGCGTCGGCTGCGGTGATGACCATAGTGCGCGTGAGTTCGCGCATCGTCGCATAGTCACCACCTGCCTGGTACGCCTCAAGCATTGAGAACTCCGGGTTGTGGGTGGCATCGACGCCTTCGTTGCGGAAGTTCCGTCCGATCTCGAACACCCGGTCGAACCCGCCGACGAGCAGCCGCTTGAGGTAGAGCTCCGGTGCGATGCGCAGGTAGAGATCGAGGTTGTAGGCGTTGATGTGGGTGAGGAACGGCCGAGCGTTCGCTCCACCGTGCACGGGCTGGAGGATCGGCGTCTCGACCTCGAGGAAGTCCCTCGACTGCAGGCTCTCACGAATCGCCTGGAACGTCCGCGCGCGCACGACCATGAGGTCGCGCTGACCAGTGTCGAGTGTGAAGTCGAGGTAGCGCTGGCGCACCTTCGTCTCCGGGTCACTCAGTCCCTGCCACAGGCTCGGCCAAGGCCGCAGCGACTTCGCCGCCATCGTCCAGCCGGTGACGAGGAACGATGGAGTGCCGGTCCGCGAGGTCCCCGCGGCTCCGAGGGCGGAGATCCGATCGCCTCGGGAGAGCCACGATCGCAGCCGCCCCAGCGATGCCGCGCCGAGGATCTCGCGCTCACACACGAGCTGGACGTCCTCGCCCTCGGTGCGCAGGTCGAGGAACACGACCCCGCCGTGATCTCGGATGCCGAGCACCCGCCCTCCGATGACGGTGCCGTCAGTGGATCCCGCAGCCGCCTCGGCGGGGTACGGTTCGATGCCGGCGTCGAGCATCGCCTCTCGCACGCCGAGGCGGTGTCTGACCTGGTCAGGAACGTGAGTCCTGGCGTCGGGGGCTGGAACCGAGGGGGTGATGCCAAGCAGGGGAGCCGCCTCGGCGGGGGTGTAGATCGCCTGAGAATGAGTACCCTTGCCGAGCATCTTCGGCGGAGTGAGGAAGCCTTCGGCCAGGCTCACGGCCAACCCCACGCGCGCGAGGTCCGACCCCTCGGAGTAGCAGAGCATCCTGGGCACCCATTCGGGGTGGTACTTCTCGTTCGACCGGTAGAGGGACTCGAGCTGCCAGAATCGCGAGGCGAAGAGGAGGATGGTGCGCCACAGCCGCTTCATCGGCCCGGCGCCGAGCTCCTTGCCCTGTTCGAAGGCTGAGCGGAACACCGCGAAGTTGAGGGACGCCGAGGCGAGTCCCAGGCTCGGGGCTTCTCGCATGAGCCCGGCGACCATGAACTCGGTGACGCCGTTCTCCGCGAGCGGGTGGCGTCGCATGACGTCGAGGGAGATTCCACCGGCTCCCCAGGGAACGAAGCCGAGCAGCCCGGCGGTGTCACCGCCCAAGGCCCCGAATTCGGGTGGGAACAGCGCTTCGACGAAGAGATAGTCGGCGTCAGCGGGGTCGCCGAGGCGGCCGAGAGCCATCGAGAAGCCTCGTTCGGTATCGCCGTCACGCCAGTCGTCGGCGAACTGTGCCAAGCGGTCGAGCTCCTCCGCAGTCAGCTCCGTCTGGTGCCGCAGGCGGATCGTATATCCGAGGCCGGAGAGCTTCGACACCGCGCGCTGCACTTCGGGAAGCGACGACAGGGTGAAGTCCTTCGTGTGCAGAACGGCCTCGTCGCCGACGTGGAGCACTTTGAGTCCCGCTTCGTGATAGGCCTGCGCTCCCTGCTTCGAGGCGGCGAGGACGGCGGGCACCCATCCGTAGGACTCCGCGTGGGTGACGAACGCCTTGGCCGCTGCGGGCCACTGTGACGACGGCCCGATCGGGTCACTCGCGACGAGGCAGACTCCGGCCTGCACCCGGTAGGTGAGGACGCAGTCGGCGGCGAAGAGGGCGGAGCGGTCGCGTCTCGTCGCGAAGTAGCCGAGAGAATCCGACGGGTGGTCGGCGAGACCGACCCGGATGTCGCGTTCCTGTTCGATGTCGATGCGTTCGGCGTCGCGGGAGGACCGCAGCAGCGTCCAGAACGCGAGGATGATGCTCGCACCAGAGCCGAAGCCGAACAGGGAGAGCATCCAGCTCGACTCCGTGTACTCCTTGAAACCGAAGAGCTCGGCGAGGATCTCCTTGGCTTGGACCATTGTCAGGCCTCCGCTCAGCGCCTGAACTGCCAGGACGACGAGGAGGGTGATGACGAGACCTGCGACGAGAACGCCGATGCCCTTGAGGAAGCCCCGCGGTTGAGTCTTCGCGGTGTACCACCTGCGGTGGACGAGCAGACCGACGAGGCCGGCCACCGGCACGGCGAAACCGGATGCCAGGTCCCATGACAGCAGATTGGGTTCGACGGAGTAGAGGACAGCGACGACGAAGCAGTAGAGGACGAAGATGGCGAGGAGGAGACCGAGCAGAATCCACCACGCCGCGCGCTTGCGGAAGCTCATCGCCGCCGCGAGAAGGATGACGATGACCGAGGAGACGAAATCGACCGGGGTGACCGGAACGATCCACGTCCAGACGAAGTTGAGAACGGCGTCGAGCCAACTGCCCGCGGGGGTGACGAGCTGGATGAGCATGAGGACGGCGAGGACGGTGAGGAAGCGGGGAAGCCACCGGACGAAGAATGGTGCCTGGGTGCCGGCGGGGTGGTCGGAGGGGAGCATGGTGTGGATCATTTCATACCCTCCTGAAATCAATTTGTGGCCGAGAATGCACCGTCAGAGGCCTTGCGGGTCGGCATGTGCGGCCAGGTCGCGGTCCAAAGGATCCGTCCACCAGCGGTCGACTCCTCGATCGAGCGACTGCAGTCGCACCTCGAGCGCGGGGTGGTGCACGGGTGGGCATTGGGCTCTGAGTGAGGTGAACAACGCCCGCAGACGTCTCTGCACCTGCGCCGAGGTGGTGGCGAACTGGCGGATCTCGTCCGTGGCCGCTCGCACGCAGTCCTCCCAGCTGTGTGTCCACGAGCGGATGAGGTCAGGATTCGGGCTGGCTGCGATGTCGCGTTCCTCGGCGAGAAGCTGCGGCGACAGGGTCGCCAGGATGTCTTCGATCTGATCCAGCGCCTGCACGGCTCGAGTGGGATCGTTGACTGCCGGCGACAGTGCTTTCAAAGCGATATCGCTCATTGATCGGAGCGCTCCGTAGGGACCGCTGTCCGGCGAGTATGTGTCACCGAACGCGACGGTCCTCATCAGAGTTCTCTGCTGGCCGGCGATGAGTTCGACACCGGTGCGGAACACGGGACCACCTCGTTGAACGGCGGTTCCGACATGGGGAATGAGTTGGATGCGGGTGTTCCAGAGTCGTTCCAGGTCGACGATTCGACCAGTGTTGACTGCCAGCAGGGTGTCGCCATGTCTCAGCGGAGCGGTGCGATGAATGACATGGCCCGGGCCTTCGATGCCGTGAGTGACATCGGCCGCTGAGAGGTGGAACCGGGTCGGCCTGTTCCGCATGCCGCGAAAGCCATCGGTGCTCAGTCGTCGCAGCAGAATGGCTGGATTGAGATGCTGGCACACGCGCACGATCACGGCCAGGAGCATGACCGCACAGCCGAGGGCCGCCAGAACTGCCAGAGCAGTTGCGGTCAGAGGTTCGTAGCCGTCTTCCCCGATCGCAATGCTGACAGCGATGGACAGGGAGTAGACGAAGGTGGCGATGAACAGGCCCATGCCCCACCTGATCACGGTGTCCTGTTGGAAGACGGGGACGATTCTCACCGACAGTGCGGTGACCCCGAAGCTCATCGCTGCGCTCAGTGCGCCGAATACAAGACCCGAAAGTGTCATCGTCGCGCCGGCGATCGTTCCCAGTATTCCTGCAACAGTGTCCGAGTCGAGGTCCGGGTAGGGGTCGAACCCAGTGGCCAGCATTCGATCGACGAAAGGCATGAGGAGGCCGAGCACCAGAGCGATGAGCATCAGTCGGAGAGGCACTCCCCACATGCTCTTGACCCGAATGTGCTTCCGGATCCGTGACCATTCGCGCTGCGACCTCTCTCCGCTGACCGTCGCTGTCTCGATCGGCCCGGTTTGCCCGGCAGGTTGTGCTGTTCGGCCGCGGGGATCGTTCGCATAGCGATTCATGTCGCTGTCTTCCTGTTCAGTTGCCGGTCGAAGAGAGCCAGAGGCCCGAAGCCCTGGCGGTGAATGGGACGCGCGTGGGCCCTGGAGTCCGGAGGGCCCACGCGCGCGTTTTCGGGGGTGACGTCGTCAGTTGCCGAGCTCAGCCTGTCGGCCGGCTCAGTTGTCGGACGCCGTCTTTCGCCTTCTCACCACGGTGAGGATCACGGTTCCGCCTGCGAGGAGCACGAGAGCGCTGACAAGGGCGAGGCCGATCTGCGCACCGGTGCGGGGCAGCGGATCCTTCGGGTTGTCCGGGTTGTCCGGGTTGTCCGGGTTGCCGGGGTCACCCGGGTTGCCGGGGTCACCCGGGTTGCCGGGGTCACCCGGGCTGTCCGGCTTGACCGTGTCGATATCGGCGGTCGAGGGGTCCGAACTGGTCGGGTCTCCTCCGCCGGCCGGGGTGCCGGATGCGGTGGCGGTGTTCTTCAGGCCGTGGCCTGTCAGATCCGCAGCAGTCACCTCGTAGGTGGCGGTGCAGCCGACCGTCTCCCCTGGCGCCAATGACTTCGCTTCAGCGGGGCAGCTGATGTCCGACATCTTGCCGGTTCCGGTGAAGTCACCCTCGTCGATTCCGACGTCCGCCAACGTCACGTTTCCGGTGTTCGTGACGGCGAACGTGTAGGTCACCTTCTGCCCGGCCTGGGTGACGGTGTCGGTATCGGCTGTTTTCTTCAGGTCCAGGCCCGGCTTCGGATCCTGCGGAAGCTTCACATCCGACGGATCCGAGGCAACATCCCCACCCTGCGGGTCCTGACCCGAAGCCGTCGCCGAGTTCTCAACCGAACCCCGATCCACATCAGCCTGAGTCACCTCATACGTCGCCGTACACGTCACCGAATCACCCGGCGCCAACGACTTCGCATCATCCGGACAGACCACATCCGACATGTCACCCGAACCAGTGAAGTCACCCTCGGCAACACTCACATCAGTCACAGTCACGTTGCCCGTATTGGTCACCACGAACGAATAGTTCACCGTCTCACCAGCCACCAGATCAGTCTTATCCGCCGACTTCACCAACTCGATACCAGGCGCAGGCTTCACCGGCACCGTGACAGTCGAGTCATCCGATCTCACCGGATCCCCACCACCCGGCGGGGTGCCCGTCGCCGTCGCGGAGTTCTCAACCGAACCCCGATCCACATCAGCCTGAATCACCTCATACGTCGCCGTGCAGGTCACGCTCTTGCCCGGCGCCAACGACTTCGCCGCCTCGGGGCAGCTGACATCGGACATGTCACCCGTACCGGTGAAATCACCCTCATCGACCCCGACATCACTCAGGGTGACGTTTCCGGTGTTCGTCACCTCGAACGAGTACGTGACCTTCTGCCCGGCCTTCGTGATCTCTTCGGTATCGGACGTCTTCTTCA
>NZ_JAPSIB010000009.1 GCF_031179145.1 Brevibacterium sp. | reverse complement strand
CCCCTGGTCAGCCGAACCCCCGGTCGAACCCTCCAAGTAGTCACATGGACGCCTGGCGGGACATCGATGCCCCGTGCGGGAGGGTCCGAGCCTACCGCGACGGCCAGGTGATCCGCGCACGGGGAATTCGCTACGCCCGAGCGCAGCGTTTCCAGCCGCCGGTCGACGAAAGTTCCTCCGCCTGCATCGACGGGCTCGGCCCTGGACCGGCATGCCCGCAGCCGAAACGCGACCCGAACGCGGAGATGAGCTTCGACCAGATCGGCGATCTGGCGATGAGCGAGGACTGCCTGCGCGTGAGCGTGACGATACCGCTCGATCCGGAACCCTCTCAGGACGGTCCGATCCTGCCGGTCCTCGTCTGGATCCATGGCGGTGCCTATGTCGCCGGCGCCGGAGACGCCGAGATCTACGACCCCCGCGCCCTCGTGGAGGAGCAGAAGCTCATCGTCGTCTCGGTCACCTACCGCCTCGGGGTGCTCGGATACCTCGGCACGGGCAAGCCGGAGCATTCAAACCTCGGCCTGCTCGACCAGATCTCCGCTCTGCGCTGGGTTCAACGCAATATCGCCGCGTTCGGGGGAGACCCGAATAACGTCGCCATTGCCGGACAGAGTGCGGGTGCGGATGCGTGCGCGCATCTGATGATCGCCGAGGCGACCGACGGTCTGTTCTCGCGCGTGATCATGGCATCGCCGCCGCTGGGACTGTCCGGCGGAACCGAATCGATGAACTGGGCGATGGCGAAGGTCGCTCGCAGAATCGACCCCGATGCCGACATCGAAAACATCCTCAAGGCCCAGGAGGAAGTCCACAAGGCAGCCCTCGTCGGTGGTCTCCATGCCGGGATGTGCTTCGGCGTCCACTACGGCGCCTACCCCCTGCCTTCCAAGTCCGAAACCTCAGACGCCTGGTCGCGCGCTGCCCGGAAGTACGACATCCTCATGACCCGCACCGAACGGGAGATCGCCTTCTTCGCGGGCTTCGTGCCCGCCCTGCGCCGACTCCACCACGGACACATCACCCTGCCGATGGTCGAATCCCTCATCTCCGGAATCACCTCGGCGGTCTACACCCGCGCGGGCAAGGAGTTCTACGACCGGCACCGCATGGCCGGTGGGCAGGGCGCCCGGCTTCTCATCGTCTCCCGCGGTGACGGCAGCTTCTTCGACGCCGCCCACTCCGGTGACCTTCCGCTCATCTTCCCCGGCGACGTCTGGCGGCAGACCTTCCTCGACTATGGCGAGATGGCCGGCCTGGCGGGGCCTGAGCTGCGCTCGATCTGGGGCAGGTTCGCCCACCTCGGCGTGCTGCCACGCCTTGCCGTGCCCGGGCTCATCGACATCCTCGGCTGAGCACTTCCGCACCTCAGTCGACTCAGTCCCGATCCTTCGCCGATCACCGCGGCACCTGAACTAGATTGGTGCCATGGATGCCCAACAGGTCTCGGCTGCTCGGATGCTTTCGCTCGGACTCGTGCCGACAGAGGGGACGAGCCCCGCCGAGGTGGTGCGATCCTTGGGATGCATGCAGGCGCAGGCGCTGGGCGGTGCCCTCGTCTCAATCGCCCTCCGGAGCGGTCATGGGTCTCTCGACGAAGTGCGTGCGGCGTTCGACCGCGGTCAGATCGTGCGCACATGGACACAGCGCGGCACCATCCACTTCGCCCCGGCCGAGGATGTCGGCTGGATCCTCGGACTCACCGCTGAACGCATCATGCGCTCCGATGCCAGACGACGCGACCACTTCGGCGTCGACGAGGCGATGCTTGAGTCGGCCGCTGAAATCGCAGACACCTCCATCACGGAACGCGGACCCCTCACCCGCGACGAACTCCTCGAGGCTCTCCAGCCCATCACCGCCGGCGGTCGCGAGGGCGAGGAATACGGGCGCCAGCGCTACCTGCTGACCACGCTGTCGATGCGGGGCATCATCGTCCAGGGTCCCTTCGTCGAGGGCAAGGACGAACAGAGATTCGCGCTCAGCTCCACCTGGATCTCCGCCCCCGTCCGGCTCGACCACGACGAAGCCCTCTGCGAGTGGCTGCGGCGCTACGTCCTCAGCCATGGCCCGGTGACTCTCGATGACGCCGCCAGGTGGACCGGACTGCCGAAGGGGCAATGCCGCGCGGCGATCGAGACCGGCGTCGACCAGGGAGACATCGTGCGCACGACGATCCGGGAACGGGAGTACTTCCACGCTCCTGACCTCGACGACCGCCTCGCCGAGCATGGCGAAGCAGCGCGGGGACTGTTCCTGCTTCCCGGTTTCGACGAGCTCATTCTCGGCTACAAGGACCGTAGCTTCACCCTCGACCCGATGCATGAGAAGGCAGTCGTCCCCGGCGGCAACGGCATGTTCAAGAACACCCTCATCCAGGACGCCACCGTCCGCGCCACCTGGAAGAGGAGCCCGCGGAAGTCCGGTCCGCCGATCCTCGTCGAGCCCCTGGACGGGGAAGTCGTCGACGTCGGCTTGGCGGAGGAGACGGCACGACGCCACCCGGCATTCGTGCGAGTCTGAGGAAATCGTGCGTTTCGGAATCATCGTCAATCCGCGCCATCATCGCAGCGCCTGGGTTTACACGGTGCTGTCCCGGCAACTGCGGTCGCGCGCTGCGAGGTCGGAGGTTGCGACGACCGCCGGTGAGTTGAGTCCAGCACCTGCGAAGCCCGAAGCTGTGAAGTCCGAGACCGTGAGGTATCGAACCGCGACCACGACTCGCGCCTGGCCGGGCAGGCAGCAGGCGGGCGAACTCCTCGATTGGGGCGCGGACGTCCTGATCGTGGTCGGGGGCGACGGAACAGTGCGCGCCATCGCTCCGGAACTCGCCGGCACCGGGGTGCCTGTGCTCATCGTGCCCACCGGCACCGCGAACGTCCTGGCCCGCCACCTGCGCCGCCACCACCTCGGCGTAGACATGGTCGAAGTGCCCGTAAACGAAGCTGAGTACGTTGACGCCGCAGGCAATAGTCGACGTGAGGTGTTCGTCTCGATGGCCGGGATCGGCGGAGACGCCGAGGCGGTCGCCGGGAAGCACAGGGTTCCCGGAGTCGCCGGCTACCTGTGGGGCGCGCTGAGCGCGCTCTTCTCTCCGGGAGTTCATGCTGTGATCACCGCTGCGCAGGCTGCGGCGATATCCTCATCGCGCTGCTGGTCGATCATGGCGTCGAAGGTGTCGCACCCGGCAGGTCCGACCGCGGTCTTTCCTCGCGCCGAGGCGACCGCTGAGGAATTCGAGTTCCTCGCCGTCAGCCTTGAGAACGGCGCTGAACAGAAGCGCGCGAGCGCACGCCGGCCCACGGCTGAACATGAAACCGTAGTCCCGAAGGCGCTGGCGGCCTCGCAGCGCCTTCGGGGATGGGCGGGGATCGCTCTCGACAGCCTCGCCGGTGCCCCCGAGCGGAACCCGGCCATGCACTACTGGACGGGGACGGAGCTGCGGATCACTCTCGACGAAGCAGCACCGCTGCATCTCGACGGTGACAGCATCGGGGCCTGCCGTGAGCTCAATGTGCGGGCAGGCGCGGACAGGCTCCTGCTCATCGTGCCCAGATTCTGAGTCTCTGCCGAACGGTGACCCCTACCGGCGGCGACGCGACGTGCCGAAGAGACCGCGTGCGATCTCCCGCGCCGCCGTGCGGGTGAACTGCTTGAACGCCGAGGATTTGACGACTTGGGAGAAGATGTTCTCCTCGTCCTTCTTCCCGCGGGGCTCCGACCGCGGCGCTGAGTCCTCCGGGAACTCGACTTTCGACGTCCTCGTCGACCCATCATCTGTCGACCCACCACTCGTCGAACTGCCGCCAGTCGTCCCCGGGGCACCCTCCGCGGGCTGTTCCGCCTCGGCGGTGGTCGAGCCCTTCTCGAGCCTGGCCGCGAGGATCTCCCGCGCGGACTCCCGGTCGACGGCCTCTCCGTATTTCGCGAACTGCGCGGACGTCTTGACTGCGGCGCGGACCTCGTCCTCGCCCATCGGGCCGATCTTCGACTCCGGCGCCCGCATTCGAGTCGGCGCGACGGGAGTCGGCGCGCCCTCGGGATCCATCACGGTCACCACGGCCTCACCGATGCCGAGCGTGGTCAGCAGCTCCTCGAGGTCGAAGTCGGACTTCGGGAACGTCTGCACCGTGGCCTTGAGCGCCTTCGCGTCGTTCGGGGTGTGGGCGCGCAGCTGGTGTTGGATGCGCGAGCCGAGCTGGGCGAGCACGTCGTCGGGAACGTCTCCCGGAGTCTGCGTGACGAAGAAGACGCCCACTCCCTTCGACCGGATCAGCCGCACCGTCTGCGTCACCGACTGGAGGAACGCCTTCGACGCATCGGCGAAGAGCAGATGCGCCTCGTCGAAGAAGAACACGAGGGAGGGTTTGTCCGCATCGCCGACCTCGGGCAGGTCCTGGAACAGGTCCGCGAGCAGCCACATGAGGAACGTCGAGAACAGGGCAGGGGATTGGCTGAGCTTCTGCAGCTCGAGGACGGAGACGATGCCGGCCCCGGCGTCGTCGACCCGGAGCAGATCCGCGGTGTCGAACTCCGGTTCGCCGAAGAAGATGTCCCCGCCTTGTGCGGAGAGTTCGGAGATCTTGCGCAGGATCACCCCGACGCTGGCCTTCGACGCCCCGCCGATGCCGGCGAGGTCTTCCTTGCCCTCCGCGGAGGTGAGGAAATTGAGGACTTCGCGCAGATCGCTGAGGTCGAGCAGGGCCAGGCCGGCCTTGTCCGCGTAGTGGAAGACGAGCGCGAGGACGGATTCCTGAGTGTCGTTGAGCTCGAGGACCTTCGACAGCAGGATCGGTCCGAACGAGGTCACCGTGGCGCGCAGGGGTGTGCCGAGCCCGGAATCGCCGAGCGTGTAGAACTCGGTCGGATTCGCCGAGGCGGTCCATTCCTGACCGGCCGCCTCGAGGCGCTTGTTCAGCTTGTCCGAGGCCACACCCGGCGCGCCGACGCCCGACAGGTCGCCTTTGATGTCGGAGGCGAACACCGGGACGCCGGCGCGTGAGAGCTGCTCGGCGAGCACCTGGAGCGTGACGGTCTTACCTGTGCCAGTGGCGCCGGCGATGAGGCCGTGACGGTTGAGCATCGACAGAGGGATGCCGATGGGCACGTCCTTGACCGGTGTGTCGCTGTCGAGGACGACACCGAGCTCCAAGGTGGGCGAATCGAAGGTGTAGCCGGCTTTGATCTGCTGAACTGTGTCGGAGGTCATAGCCTCCATCTTCACACAGTCACGCCCACGGTCTGCAGGAACAGTTCGTGAATCCGGGTGTCCGGACCCAGTTCGGGATGGAAGCTGCCGCCCCAGACGTTGCCGGAGCGCACGAGCACGGGCAGACCCGCGTGGGAGGCGAGCACCTCGGCGTCGCCCGCGTCGACGATCTGCGGGGCACGGATGAAGGTTCCGTGGAAGTCCCCGTCAAGACCTGTCACCGTCAGCGGCGCGACGAACGATTCCCGCTGGGAGCCGTAGGCGTTTCGCGCCACCGTGATGCCGAGACCGCCGAGGCGGCCGTAGCCGTCCAGCGTTTCGTCCGTGAGCCGCTCGGCCAGCAGGATGAGACCCGCGCAAGTGCCGAAGGTCGGCAATCCGTCGCGGATGCGCTGGGAGAGCACGGGGAAGAGCCCGACGTTCGCGGCGATGCGGACCATCGCCGACGACTCGCCGCCCGGCAGGACGATCGAGTCGAGGCCCTCGAGGTGTTCGGGGCGGGTGACCTTGCGGGTCTGAGCCCCCAGGGAGCGGAGCACGCTCACGTGCTCGCGGAATGCTCCCTGGAGACTGAGGACGCCGACCGTCACCATCCGCGCTCGGCCAGGCGGTGGGGTGCGGGCAGGTCCGCGACGTTGATGCCGACCATCGCATCGCCGAGGCCGCGTGACGCCTTCGCCACGGCTTCGGGATCGTCGTAGTGGGTGGTCGCCTCGACGATGGCCTTGGCGCGGGCCTCAGGGTTGCCGGACTTGAAGATGCCGGAGCCGACGAAGACGCCGTCGGCGCCCAGCTGCATCATCATGGCGGCGTCGGCCGGGGTGGCGATTCCGCCGGCGACGAAGGTCACGACAGGCAGGCGGCCAAGGCTCGCGACCTGCTTGACCAGGTGATACGGTGCTGCGATCTCCTTGGCGGCGACATAGAGCTCGTCCTCGCTCTTGGCGCCCAGCGCCCGGATCTCACCATTGATGGTGCGCAGGTGGCGCATCGCCTCGGAGACGTCGCCGGTGCCGGCTTCGCCCTTCGAGCGGATCATCGATGCGCCCTCGGTGATCCGGCGCAGGGCCTCGCCGAGGTTGGTCGCACCGCAGACGAAGGGAACCTTGAATACGGATTTGTCGATGTGGTTGACGTAGTCGGCGGGGGAGAGGACCTCGGACTCGTCGATGTAGTCGACGCCGAGGGTCTCGAGGATCTGCGCCTCGACGAAGTGGCCGATGCGGGCCTTCGCCATGACAGGGATCGAGACCGAGTTGATGATCGAATCGATGAGGTCCGGGTCGCTCATCCGGGCCACGCCGCCCTGGGCGCGGATGTCGGCGGGAACCCGCTCGAGCGCCATCACTGCGCTGGCGCCGGAGGCCTCGGCGATCTTCGCCTGTTCGGGAGTGACGACGTCCATGATGACGCCGCCCTTGAGCATCTGGGCCAGTCCGGTGTTGAGCAGGGTCTGCGCTTCGGTCATAGGGGTGCCTTAATCTTCGTGCGGCTGCAACCGTCATTCGACTGCGGCCGCGGGGTGTGTGGTCTCCACCCAGGTTATGGCTCCATGTGGCTCAACCACAGTGCCAGAATTCGAGCACTATTTTGAGCCAGTAGACTGATCGTATGTCCATCGAGTCCTCTCCGATGCCGCGTGCCGCCGGAATCTCGCTGCCCATCGAGATCGACCGCGGTTCCGCGATGCCGCTCCCGGATCAGCTCGTGGCCGTGTTCCGCCGCCTCATCTCGACAGGCGTCCTCCACCCCGACGAACCTGTCCCCTCGAGCAGGAGGATGTCGGCGCACCTCGGGATCTCCCGCGGCACCGTCGAGACGGCTTACGCCCAGCTCGGCGTCGAGGGGTATCTGGTGTCCCGCGAGCGTTCGGCGACCCGGGTCAACCCCGACCTCCCACCGGCGCTCGGAGAGCGCAGCCGCAGACGGCAGCCCCCCGCCGTGCCGAGACGGCCTCCGCAGCATGTCGTCGACCTGCGTCCGGGCTTCGGCGGCGACAATCCCTTGCGGGAACCGGCATTCCGCCGGGCCTGGAGGGATTCCCTCGACACGGATCCGGGGCCGGTCGACCCTCTCGGTCAGCCGGGGGCCCGATGGGCGATCGCCGAGCATCTGCGCCTGCTGCGGGGGACCAAGGTCGAACCCGATGACGTCATCCTCACGAGCGGCTCGCGTGACGGGATCAGGCTCCTGTTCACCTCGGGCCTCGAGGGAGCGATCGGGGTCGAGAACCCCGGCTTTCCCGGACTGCGGCAGGCGATGACCGATCGCGAGCTCGTCCCCTTCGACGTCTCGGCCGGGCTCGACGAATCCGAACTCGACCGCATCGCGCCCCTCGTCGGTGCTGTCGTCGTCACCCCCAATCACCAGTTCCCGCACGGCACGACCCTCCCCGTCGACCGCCGGGTGCGGCTGCTGGGATGGGCCGCCGAGAACGACGTGCTGGTCATCGAGGACGACTACGACAGCGAGGCCCGCTACCGGCGCACCGTCGTGCCCACGCTCTACGACCTCGCCGTCTCCTTGGGCGTCGGCGCGCAGGTCGTCCACGTCGGGACGTTCTCGACCCTGCTCACCTCGGCGGTCTCCACCGGCTACCTCATCGCCCACGGCCCGGTCACTGAGCGGCTCGCACGCACCCGCACGGCGTTGGGTCCGGCGTTCTCGCCGGTCATGCAGACCGCGATCGCCTCCTACCTCAGCTCCGGGGGCCTGCGTCGTCGGATCTCGCGTGGTCGTCGTCGGCTGCGGGCCGCCGAGGCGGTGCTGGCCGAGGTCGGTGAGATCCGCGGCCTCGTCCACGAGGGGCGCACCCTCGTCATCGAAACCGACGAGCACGATGCCCGGCGACTGCGCGCCGAGTTGGCTGCCCGGGGGATCCTTGTCGCCTCGCTGGCTGCAGGCTGGAGCGGCGACAGCGATGTCCGACATGGAATCGTTCTGGCCCACTCGAACGTCGAGGCGCCCGTGCTGCGTCAGGCCCTGCGCACGGTGCAACGGCTGACGGCGTCGGCGGAGGAGGCGGCGAGGTTGGGGGAAGCGGCGGCGTCGGAGGAGGCAGCGGACTAGGATCGGGCCATGCTCAAGTTCGGTTTCATCGCTGACGGTGTGTTCAAGATGCTCCTGGCCTCCGCCTTCTGCATCTGGCTGCCCGACCTCGAAGGCTTCTTCGGCTCGCCGAGGTGGCTCGTCATCTCCGCCATCGTGCTTCTGTTCCTCAGTGGAGCGACCGAGATCTCCTATGGGGTGAGCAAGGCGGAGAGGCGCCAGATCAGGGTGCTGTTAGCATTCGACGCCCTCGCCGTGGTCGCCGCGTTCGTCGGGACCGTTCTCGCCCTGAGCGACAACCCGGGAGCGGGGTACGTGTTCTTCGGGCTTCTCTCACTGGGGTCGTTGGGAGTCGCGATCGCCTTCACCACAGGGGCGAACGGCCCAGACTTCGGCGACGACGATCGGACAGGCGCCGACTGAGAGTCGGGCCGCCGGCGACGGCCCACCGACGACGACAGCGTGGGCCGACGACCGACACGAACTCAGCGGTTGACGGCCAGCGCCGCTGAGTAGCCCGCGGGAATCCCATTGACGACATCGACGATGTCGACGTCCGGGTGGGGTGACTGCGGAGAGCCGGCGGCGCCGATGTAATCCATGCCCGGGTCGCGGGCCAACCCCGTGCTCAGAGCTTTGAGGAAGGCCTCCTTCCGGGCCCAGACCCGCACGAAGCTCTCCGCGAGCTCGCGGCCCTCCAGCTGTGCCAGCTCGTCCCGCTCACGGGAGTGGAGGAGCGCTGCCGCCTCTGCGGCGACCGAGTCCTCGGGGATCGCCTCGAGGTCGACGCCCACGGGATCCGCTGCCACCGCCACCAGCACCAGGCGCTGGGCACGGGTGACGGAGAACTCGCAGTCGGTGACTCTCGGCTTGCCGGCGATGTCAAGACGAATTTCGATCGACCCCGGGTCACAGTCGAGCACACTGCCGAGGACGTGACGGAGGACGACTCGGCCCGCTGCCCACGTAGTGGCGAGCTCGGGGTCGAACTCGAGGGAGTAGTTGATCTCCTGTTCGGTGAGA
The DNA here is from genome assembly GCF_031179145.1 of Brevibacterium sp. Classification (GTDB taxonomy): domain Bacteria; phylum Actinomycetota; class Actinomycetes; order Actinomycetales; family Brevibacteriaceae; genus Brevibacterium. The sequence continues at coordinate 132,958 of NZ_JAPSIB010000009.1, read as the reverse complement.
ACAGAGTGATCGGTGCGTGCCCAGGCAGCGTCCGCAGCGGTGTCGGCGAGGACGAGACTGACGTCATCGAGGGCCGAGCGGAGGACGACGAAGCCGGGCGGAAGTGCGGAGAGGTTCGGCGGGATTGTCACCTGTGCTCGGTTCCCGCTGCCTTGGAGATCTTCTTCAGCCTGCGGCCGAGGATGAAGATGCGCACCGAGCCGACGATTCCGGCGATGAAGATGCCGCCGATCGCGGCGAAGAGCATGGCCACGCCCAACGGCAGTTCGAACTGCCAGCCGAAGTACTGGAAGTTCGCCGGAACATTGTTCTGGAGGATGAAGATGAGCAGCAGGACGAGGATGACGGCGCCGAGGATGAGCGAGAGCCACATGCCTGCCGACATCCCGCCCGGCGCCTTGGCGTTCTCAGCCGCGCGCTGGTCACCGGCGAGCTGATCGTCATACTGCTCGCCTGGATGCTGCTCACCCGTCCGATGAGTGGGGACCGGCTGTTCGATGGAGGATCGGTTCTCCACCGCATCGGCTCGCGCCGGTGTCGGCTCCTCCCCGGGAGCGGGTGGGCCGCCGAGGACGGATTGGGTCTCGGCCAGCAGCTCCTCGGGAGTCTGGGATTCGTCGCGGGGATTGCCATGAGTGCTCATGGGCCCCATCCTAATCGCAGATGGGGCCCATGATCAGTGGTGGAATCGTCCTATTCGGTTACAGAACGGACTCGCCTGCCGCCGGCCGGGAGGTCGGTTCGAAGCGCTGAGACAGGACTCGTCGTCCGGCGCTCAGACCTTCTCGCTCAGGGAGGAGATGATGGCGTTGAGCGTGCTTGACGGACGCATGACCGCAAGGGTCTTGTCCTCGTCCGGGTTGAAGTATCCGCCCAGGTCGACAGGGCTGCCCTGAACCGCGAGGAGCTCCTCGTTGATGGTGTCGGCCTTCTCCTCCAGCTCCGCGGCGACCGGTGCGACGGCCTCGGCCAGCTCCGAGTCCTTGCTCTGAGCCGCCAGTTCCTGAGCCCAGTACAGGGCGAGGAAGAAATGGCTGCCGCGGTTGTCGATCTCGCCGACCTTGCGGGAAGGCGACTTGTTCTCTTCGAGGAACCGGCCGGTGGCGGCGTCGAGGGTGTCGGCGAGGACTCCGGCACGGACGTTTCCGTTGACGTTGAACTCGTGGCGGAACGACTCCGCCAGCGCGAGGAACTCGCCGAGGGAGTCCCAGCGCAGGTGGTTCTCCTTGACGAGCTGCTGGACGTGCTTGGGGGCCGAACCGCCGGCACCGGTCTCGAACAGTCCGCCTCCGGCGATGAGCGGAACGACGGAGAGCATCTTCGCCGAGGTGCCCAGTTCGAGGATCGGGAACAAGTCGGTGTTGTAGTCGCGGAGGACGTTTCCGGTCACGGAGATCGTGTCCTTGCCCTCGCGGATCCGGTCGATTGAGAACTGGGTCGCGTCGACCGGGTTCATGATCTGGATGTCGAGGCCCTCGGTGTCATGCTCGCCGAGGTACTCCTCGACCTTCGCGCGCACATTGCGATCATGAGCGCGGGTCTCATCCAGCCAGAACACGGCAGGCGTGTCGGAGAGGCGGGCGCGGTTGACGGCCAGTTTGACCCAGTCGCGCACGGGCACGTCCTTGGTCTGACAGGCGCGCCACACGTCGCCCGTGGCGACGTCATGGCTGAGCAGAACCTCGCCCGCAGAGTTGACGACTTCGATGACACCCGCCTCGGCGATCTCGAAGGTCTTGTCGTGGCTGCCGTACTCCTCGGCCTTCTGCGCCATCAGGCCGACGTTGGGCACGGTGCCCATCGTCGTCGGATCGAAAGCGCCTTTGGCACGGCAGTCGTCGATGACGGTCTGGTAGATGCCGGCATAGGAGGAGTCGGGGATTACGGCGAGAGTGTCCTCAGTCTTGTCGTCCTTGTTCCACATCTTGCCGCCGGCGCGGATCATCGCCGGCATCGAGGCGTCGACGATGACGTCGGAGGGCACATGGAGGTTGGTGATGCCCTGGTCGGAATTCACCATGGCCAGGGAGGGCCCCTCGGCCAGACCCTTCTCGATCCCGGCGCGCACGCCCTCGGCGACGTCGGAGGGCAGGTCGTCGAGGCCGGCGAGGATGGCGGCCAGGCCGTTGTCCGGGGTCAGTCCCGCCTCGGTGAGAGCCTCGCCGTACTCGGCGAAGACCTCGGGGAAGAACGCTTCGATGACGTGACCGAAGAGGATGGGGTCGGAGACCTTCATCATGGTCGCCTTGAGGTGGACGGAGAAGAGGACGCCCTCCTCCTTGGCGCGCTTGATCTGAGCCTTGAGGAACTCGTCGAGTGCGGCGGCGTCCATCTTCGTCGCGTCGACGATCTCACCGGCGAGCACCGGCAGGGATTCTTTGAGCACCGTGGTCTCGCCTCCCTCGGTGCGCAGACGGATCGTCAGCGTGTCCTCGGCGGGGATGATGACCGACTTCTCATTCGAGCGGAAGTCGTGCTCTCCCATCGTGGCGACGTTCGTCTTCGACTCCGACGACCATTCGCCCATCGAGTGCGGGTGGGCCTTGGCGAACTCCTTGACGGCTTTCGGGGCGCGGCGGTCGGAGTTGCCCTCGCGCAGGACCGGGTTGACGGCCGAACCCTTGACCCGGTCGTAGCGCGCCTTGACGTCCTTCTCCTCGTCGGTGGCAGGCTCCTCCGGGTAGTCGGGGAGGTCGTAGCCCTGCGACTGGAGTTCGGCGATCGTGGCCTTGAGCTGCGGGACCGAGGCCGAGATGTTGGGCAGCTTGATGATGTTGGCCTCAGGCGTCTTGGCCAATTCGCCGAGCTCGGTCAGGGAGTCGGCGACCTGCTGGTCCTCGGGCAGGCGGTCGTTGAACTGCGCCAGCACGCGAGCGGCCAGTGAGATGTCCCTCGTCTCGACTTCGACGCCCGCCGAGGTGGCGAATGCTTCGATGATCGGCTTGAGCGAGTAGGTGGCCAGGAGGGGCGCTTCGTCCGTGCGCGTGTAGATGATTTTAGCCATGGTGATGGACTGCTCCGCATCGTCTTGGGGTTTATCAGCCCCATCCTACAGTTCGAATTCGGCCCGATTCGGGCACGGTATTGTTCTTCTGTCGTAGGCGATCCCTGCGTTGACCCGATCGAGAGGACGAAGGTGGCCAAGCTCTATTTCCGCTACGGGGCGATGAATTCCGGCAAGTCGACTGCTCTGCTCCAGGCTGCCTTCAACTACGAGGAACGGGGCCAGAGAGTGCTGCTGGCCAAGCCGCTGATCGACACCAAGGGCGCCGATCAGATCGTGTCGCGGCTCGGCGTCACGCGCGAGGTCGATTTCCTCATCCCCCCGGGCGCGGACGTCGAGACGATCTATGCCGAGCACGCGGACTACGTCGACCACGACGCCCTGCTCGAATCCATCGACACCCCGAAGGCGCCCGTTGCCTGCCTGCTCATCGATGAGGCGCAGTTCCTCGAACCGGCGCAGGTCGATTCCCTCATGCGGATCGCCACCGACAATGCGGTTCCGGTCATGTGCTACGGGATCCGCACCGACTTCCGCACACTGGCCTTCCCGGGCTCTGCCCGGCTCCTCGAGATCGCCCACACCCTCGAGGAGCTCAAGACCATCTGCCGCTGCGGGCGCAAGGCGATGTTCAACGGTCGCCTCGTCGAGGGACGGTTCATCTTCGACGGCGATCAGGTCGCGATCGACGGAAACGCGGTGACCTACGAATCGCTGTGTCCGCGCTGTTATCTGTCCTTGTCGGACGGTAGGCTGATGACGGCAGCTCCCGATCGACCAACCCCCATCGTCTTCGCGAGGAGTTCTCATGCGGATTTCCGTCCACCCCCTCAATGACAATCCCGGCTCACCCGTCATCGTCTTCGGCGGCGCACTCGGCACCCGCGTCTCCCTGTGGTCGGCCGTCGCCTCCCGACTGGCCGACGACTACCAGATCTACCTCTCCGACCTGCCTGGCCACACCTTCAACGAGTTCGACGTCATCGCCGACTTCACGATCGGCGACCTCGCCACGGGACTCGTCGAGTCCATGGCCCAGCACGGCGTGGAGAAGTTCGCCTACTGCGGAGTGTCGATCTCCGGCGCGATCGGCCTGACCCTGGCCCTGGACCACCCGGAGGTGCTCACCGGTCTCGTCGCCTGCGCGACGAACACCAGGTTCGGCACTGCGGACTCCTGGGCTCAGCGGATCAAGGACGTCACCGAGGACGGCACCGAGGGCCAGCTCGACGACACCGCCGACCGCTGGTTCGCCGCCGGTTTCCTCGAGGAGGACATTGCCACCGGGCCCCTCATCCTCACCGACCTAGCCACGATGGACGACACAGCCTACATCGCCTGCTGCCGGGCGCTGGTGAAGTTCGATCTCGGCTCTCGGCTGCGCTCCATCACCACGCCGACCCTGTTCATGGCCGGCGCCCAGGATCCCGGCTGCACGCCCGAGGTGATGGCGGAGATGTCGAAGCAGGTGACCGGTTCCGAACTCGCCGTGATCCCCGATGCCGCGCACCTGCCGATGGCGGAGCATCCCGACATCGTCTTCGACCACATCAACGATTTCCTGGGCAGGGAACAGGCAATGGAGAACAGGGTCTAGAGAAACAGGGTCTAGAGAAACAGGGTCTAGAGAAACAGGGTCCAGAGAAGCGGTCGCGGCCAGTCACACTGTCGCACAGTTGCAGCCGCCACAGCGATCGGTTCTTGGCTATGGTGGGAACACCGAAGAGTGGTGAGACTCACCGGAGAGGTGAGACTCACCGCACGCCGTCACCGCACCCGGTGACGCTCTGGCCAAGACCCTGCTCGCTGAGGAGCCGACCGTGAATCAGGACAGATCCGCACCCGCGCAGATCCATCACCTCTCACCGGGGGAGAAGGCTCCCGCCTTCGACACCAGTACCGTGCGGATCCGGTGGCTGGGGTTCCTCCTCGGTCTCATCCTCGCCACCGCCGTCTACGCCCTGATGCCCGCAGATGTCGCCCATGCGGTCAAGCTCACGGCAGCTGTGGCCGTGCTCATGGCCTGCTGGTGGATGACCGAGGCCCTGCCGATCCCGGCGACTTCGCTGGTGCCCCTGGTCGCCTTCCCCGTGTTCGGCACCGATGTGGAGATGTCGGCGGTGGGCGCGTCCTACGGACACCCCATCATCTTCCTCTTCCTCGGTGGCTTCCTCATCGCCCTGGCGATGCAGCGGTGGAATCTGCATCAGCGGATCGCGCTGTTCACCCTGAGCCTGATGGGCGACAAGCCGGGACCGATGATCGCCGGCTTCATGATCGCGACCGGCTTCGTGTCGATGTGGGTCTCGAACACCGCCACCGCGGTGATGATGCTGCCGATCGGGATCTAGGTGCTGATGATCGTCGGCAAGGTCGTGGGCACCGCGATGGCCGACGCCGATCCCGATGTCGAGGAGGACACCGTCGGCATCGGCCGGGTGATCAAGTCGAACTTCGGAACCGCACTCATGCTCGGCATCGCCTATGCGGCGTCGATCGGGTCCCTGGGAACGATCATCGGAACGCCTCCGAGCACCTTCCTCGTCGGCTATCTCGAGGACAACCACGAAATCTCGATCGGATTCGGACAGTGGATGCTCGTCGGCGTTCCGCTGGCGATCGTGATGATGGCCATCGCCTGGTTCCTGCTCGTCAAAGTGCTGTTCAAACCCGAGATCGACGAGATCCCCGGCGGTCGCGAGCTCGTCAGGGACGAACTGCGCAAGCTGGGACCGATGTCGACCGGTGAGAAGCTCGTCCTCGCGATGTTCGTCCTCGCTGCAGTCAGCTGGATCTCCCTGCCCCTCATCTTCGAGGAGCCGCCCATCGGCGATGAGGGCATCGCGATGGTCGTCGGGCTGCTGCTCTTCCTCATCCCCGGCGGCGCCGAACGCGGGGTGCGCCTCCTCGACTGGGACACGGCGGAGAGGCTGCCGTGGGGTGTGCTGCTGCTCTTCGGCGGCGGGTTGGCGCTCTCCGCCCAGTTCTCCGACTCGGGACTGACGGAATGGATCGGTGACGCCTCGGCGGGTCTGGCGGCGCTGCCGACGCTGCTGATCGTCGCGATCTTCGCCGCGATCATCCTCTTCCTCACCGAACTGACGTCAAACACCGCGACAGCGGCCACCTTCGTCCCGGTCGTCGGGGGAGTCGCCCTCGGCCTCGACCTCGATCCGCTCCTGCTCACGATTCCTGTCGCTCTGGCCGCGACCTGCGCATTCATGCTGCCGGTGGCGACCCCGCCGAACGCCGTCGCCTACGGCTCCGGCTACGTCACGATCGCGCAGATGGTCCGCGGCGGCGTCTGGCTCAACGTCATCGGCATCGTGCTCGTCACCGTCACCGTCTACCTGCTCGCTGTTCCTGTGTTCGACATCGCACTGTGAGCAGCGGTCGGAGTTGGCAGAATGACCCTATGACCCACCTCTTCTCTCCCATCACCCTGCGCGAACTGACGGTCAGGAACCGCATCTGGCTCGCCCCGATGTGCCAGTACTCCTGCGAGAACCGCGACGGAGTGCCCGGCGACTGGCATCTCGTCCACCTCGGCGCTCGTGCCCAGGGCGGCTTCGGGCTGATCCTCACCGAGGCGGCCGCGGTTCTCCCCGAGGGGCGGATCTCCCCGCAGGACGCCGGGATGTGGAACGACGACCAGGCGGCCGCGTGGTCGCGAGTCGTCGACTTCGTCCACGGTCAGGGTGCGGCGATCGGGATGCAGCTGGCCCACGCCGGTCGCAAAGCGAGCACCTATGCCCCTTTCGCCGGCAATCCCCGCGGCAGCGTGCCCCCTGCCGAGGGCGGATGGCCGACCCGCGGTGCCAGCCCCATCGCCTATCCCGGTTACGAACCCCCGGAGGAGATGACGAAGGACGACATCGCCGAGGTGGTCGCCGCGTTCGCGCACGCCGCCCGGCGGGCCATCGGCGCCGGGTTCGACACCGTCGAGATCCACGCCGCGCATGGCTATCTCCTCCACTCGTTCCTCTCACCGTTGTCGAACACCCGCACCGATGAGTACGGCGGCGACCTCGCCGGACGCTCCCGCCTGCTCCACGAGGTCCACGCGGCGGTGCGCCGGGCGGTGGGGGAGACGGTGCCTGTGATCGTGCGGCTCTCGGCCAGCGAATGGCGGCAGGACGGATTCGAGATCGCCGAGGCGGTTGAGGTCTCCCGTGCCCTGCGCGAGGCAGGCGTCGACCTCGTCGATGTGTCCTCGGGAGGGAACATGCCGGTCTCGATCCCAGTCGGGCCCGGGTACCAGGTACCGCTGTCGGCGGCGATCCGCGCCGAAGAGGTGCCGACGGGCACGGTGGGCCTGATCACGGAGCCGGATCAGGCGGAGACGATTCTCACCACGGGGCAGGCCGATGTCATCCTCCTGGCCAGGGTCGCCCTGCGGGAACCGGCCTGGCCGCAGCGCGCTGCTCACGAACTGGGCGTCGAACCCGGACCCTATCCGCCTCAGTACACTAGGGGAGCATGGTGAACATCATCGAACTCGACACTGTCGTCGTCCGCTGGATCTCCGTGTCCGAGATGGAGAACAACGTCTATCTCCTCACCCACCGCGAGACCGGAGCCCAGGTGCTCATCGACGCCGCAGCAGATCCTGACGCCATCGCGGAGCTGATCACAACCGGAGTGAAGGACGCGGCCGGCGCCGCTGACCTGCGGGCGATCATCACCACTCATCAGCATTGGGACCACATCCGCGCCCTGTCCGAACTCTCGCAGGCCCACCCCGAGGCGGTAGCGCTCGCGGGCAGCGAAGACGCCGGTGCGATCATGGAGGCGGTGGGAGTCGAGATCGATCGGACGGTGGAGCACCTCGACGAACTTGACTTCGACGGCATCGAACTGAAGGCGATCGCTCTGCGCGGGCACACTCCGGGTTCACGGGCCTTCGTTCTGCGCGACCGCGCCAAGGGAGATACGCGCCAGGCCCAGGCGGGCCGTGATCAGCCGGCGACGATCCTGTTCTCCGGTGACTCCCTGTTCCCGGGAGGACCGGGCAAGACGTGGAGCAGCGCGGACTTCACATCGCTGATGGACGATCTCGAGGCGAGAGTGTTCTCCGAGCTGCCCGACGAGACCCGTGTCCTTCCCGGTCACGGCGCAGAGACGACCCTGGGGGCGGAACGTCCTCACCTCGACCAGTGGCGCGCCCGCGGTTGGTGATCTGACCCCAGGCTCCGGGCAAGCGACTCTTAGTTCTACTGGTGCCGGTTCCCCGCAATCTGGTGCCTATTCCTCGCAATCTCAGCCGGGCACGGCGGCGAACCCGAAGACTGCCCAGATGAGGGTGCCGATGACGGCGGCGATGAGGCCGACGTTCCAGGTGGTGGTGACTGTGCGCAGGCCCCGCGGATTGGCCAGTTCGTCGTCGCCGAGTCCGGCGAAGTGATCGAGCACGGCGTCGACGGACGGGTTCGGGTTCTCGATGAGCCGACGGATTCCATGTTCGTCCTTCTCCATCTTCTTGCCTCGACCGGCCAGCGGCCATGACGAGTAACTGGCCTCAGGGGTGCGAACATTCAGGCCGAAGTGAGTGTCGAAGCCGTCGATGAGGTTCCACGGGATGACGATGGACTGCAGGGGATTGATCAACGCAAGCTCCTGGTGCCGCAGCTCCACACGGGGGAAGCGGTAGAGCGCGAAGACGATCATGAAGACGGCAACTGGGACGCCGGCAACCACCAGACCGCGAAAAGTGAAGTCACCGGCGACGATCGATCCGACCCCGAGAGCGCAGATCGCGGAGATGGTGAAGAAGAGCACCGTGGAACCCGTCGTCCTCAGAGTCACGACAGGTGACACGTCCTGCTCGGCATTGGGGTCGCGGTTGGTCATCACCCGGGCCATCCTACTCAGCAAAATGACGCAATTCACACTCAGAGATGGGAAATTCGCACACACCTCCTTGGTCACAACAAAGTAACAATCGTCTGAATAGCTCAGTATGTGGACTAGGTCACAGCTTTCTGTGAAGTAACTTGGAGGCATTCCATGTGTGAACATGAACCAGGTCACACACCCCGTGGCCACTCCGCGCTTCACAGTTGAACGCGGAGAACTCCAGACGAATACAAGGAGAGAACGTGAAGAAGCGCTTCCTCGCAGCCGGGGCCTCAGTTGCCGCAGCAGCAATGGTGCTCACCGCCTGCACCCCTCCCGGCGGCGGCAATGACGAGCAGTCCGCGGAGAACCAGATCCTCAACATCGGGTGGAACGAATCATTCCGGTCGATGAATACGCTGACCGCCAACGGCAACGCCGTGGCCAACGCCATTCTCACCTACATGATGAATGACAACTTCGGATACTACGACGACAGCCTTGAAATTCAGGACGGCAACCTCGGCGCGGTGGAGAAGGTCTCCGACGATCCGCTCAAGGTCAAGTACACGTTCAATGACACGGCGAAGTGGTCCGACGGAACCCCTGTGGACGCCGCAGATCTTGCGTTGACCTGGGCCGGGAAGTCGACGAATTTCAACACCGTTGAGGAGAACAACAATGACGACGGGACGGTGAAGGAGAATGACGAGAACACCGTCTATTTCGATGCCTCAACCGTCGGATCGTCGCTGATCAAGGACTTCCCTGAGCTCTCCGCGGACGGCAAGGAGCTCACGTTCACCTACACCAAGCCCTTCGCGGACTGGGACAAGGAATTCGGCCTGGGTGCCGATGGCATCGGCCTTCCTGCGCACATCGTGGCGAAGAAGGCCTTGGGAATCGACGATCCGGCCGAGGGCAAGAAGGCCATCCTCGACGCCATCGAGAAGAACGACAAGAAGGCCCTCTCGAAGATCTCGAACACCTGGAACACCGGTTTCGACTTCACCTCGATGCCCGAGGATCCCGATCTGCTTGTTCATTCTGGGCCGTACAAGATGACCGACTTCAAGGAGGGCCAGTACGTCACCCTCCAGGTTGACGAGAACTACTCGGGACCCACGAAGCCGAAGGTCAACACCGTCACCGTGCGTTACAACGGCGATCCCATGGCGATGGTGCAGGCGATCGAGAACGGCGAGGTCGACTTCACCCAGCCACAGGCCACTGCCGACGTCCTTGAAGCCGCTGAAGGACTCGACGGTATCAAAGTGGAATCTGCCGACGGCGCCACATACGAACACGTCGACTTCACCTTCAACAACAACGGCCCCTTCGACCCGAAGGCATATGGCGGGGATGAGGAGAAGGCCAAGAAGGTGCGGCAGGCCTTCCTCAAGACAGTGCCCAGGGCTGACATCGTCGACAAGATCATCAAACCGCTCAACCCCGAGGCTGTCGTCCGCGACTCCTTCACCCAGGTGCCGGGCTCCCCGATGTACGACGCGATCACCGCGGGCAACGGACTCAAGGAGCTCGAGAAGGTCGACACCGAGGGCGCCAAGAAGCTGCTCGAGGAGGTCGGCGGTGAGATCAAGCCCGTGCGCATCATGTACGACAACACGAACGCCCGCCGGCAGCAGGAATTCCAGCTGATCAAGGAATCAGCGGAGAAGGCAGGCTTCACGATCGAAGACGTCGGTGATGTCAACTGGGGCACCCGCCTCGGTGACAAGACCTACGACGTCTCCCTCTTCGGGTGGCAGTCCGAGTCGACGGGAATCACGGACTCCGACGCGAACTACCGCACGGGTGCGCAGAACAACTACGGCGGCTACTCGAACCCCGAGACCGACAAGATCCTCGATGAGATCCTCGTCGCTCCGGAACCCGAGCAGGAGAAGCTCGTCACCGAACTGGAGGCGCAGCTGACTGAGGATGCCTTCGGAGCGCCGATCTTCCAGTTCCCGGAGCTGCTCGTCTACAACGAAAAGTTGAAGAATGCCAAGTCGACCACCGTGTCGCCGACCATCTTCTGGAACTACTGGGAGTGGGAAGTCAACTGATCCGCCTCTGAGTGGTCAGTTCCTTTCCACCCCAGCCACTGTGGGGATCACTTCGTGGTCCCCACAGTGGCGTTTCACGGAATACTGAAACGGACGTTCCATGCTGAAATTCATCCTCAAGAGGCTGCTCTCGACCGTGCTAGTGCTGCTCGTCGTGACGTTCGTCCTCTATCTCCTGCTCAACGCGGCTCTCGACTTCTTCTGGGATCTCCGCTCGAGCACCTCGCCCAACATCGAGTCGCTCTACGAATCCAGGCGGCGTCTGCTCGACCTCGACACCCCCGCGGTCGTCCGCTACTTCAAGTGGCTGGCCGGAGTCGGCGGCTGCGCGATCGGCCAATGCGACCTCGGCATCGCGTGGAAGAGTGGACAGGAAGTCACCTCCCAGCTGCAGGGTGCGATCGTCAACACGATCAAGCTCATCTCCGCCGCCACCATCATCGCCATCGTCCTCGGCGTGGCCGTCGGAATGATCTCCGCCATCCGCCAGTACTCGGGCTTTGACTACTTCATCACCTTCGTCTCGTTCCTCCTCTACTCCCTGCCGGTCTTCTGGGTGGCCGTGCTGCTCAAGCAGTGGGGAGCGATCGAGATCAACAACTTCCTCAGCGATCCGCAGATCGAGACCTGGCTGCCGATCATCGCCGTCTGCCTGGCCATGGGCCTGTTCTGGATGGGGGCGCTCGGGGGCAGTCGGAATCGGCGGCTCATCACCTTCGCCGCGGCCACCCTGATCACCTTCGTCACGATCTACTACATCCTCGCCAGCGGCTGGCTGCAGCAGCCGCGGATCGGGATCGTCGGCGTCGTCCTCATCGGCGCCGGCACGGCCATCGTCATGACCTTCCTCTCGACAGGGCTGCGGAACAAGAGGGTCCTCTACGCGACCCTGACGGTGGCCGGGATCGGAGCGCTGCTCTACATGCCGCTGCAGTACCTCTTCTACTACCAGGAGATGAACTGGCTGTGGATGGTCGGCCTCCTGGTCGTCGCGATCGTCATCGCGGTCGGCGTGGGGCTTGCCTTCAAGGGCCCGGATCCCTGGGACACCGCCCGGACCACGTTCTTCACCGTCCTCGTCATCGCCGTCCTCATCTTCGCGGACAGGGTGCTGCAGGAGTGGGGCCGGTACTCGGCGCATCCGGCGATCAACAACCGTCCGATCGCGACGATCGGCGCGTCCGCGCCGAACGTCGCGGGAGATTTCTGGATGGCGAACCTCGATTCGTTCACCCACCTCCTGCTGCCCTCGATCGCCCTGATCCTCATCTCCTTCGCCTCCTACACCCGTTACACGCGTGGGTCAATGCTCGAGGTGATGGGTCAGGACTACATCCGCACTGCCCGGGCCAAGGGCCTCAACGAGCGCACCGTCGTCATGCGCCACGCCCTGCGCAATGCGCTGCTGCCTCTGGCGTCGATCATCCCCGTCGACATCATCACCATGGTCGGCGGGGCCGTGATCACGGAGACGATCTTCGGCTGGAACGGCATGGGCAAGCTCTTCATCGACTCGATGCACCGTTCCGAAATCGACCCGATCATGGCCTACATCGTCATCACGGGCATCTTCGCCATCATCGCCAACCTGGTCGCGGACTTCCTCTACGCCGTCCTCGACCCGAGAATCCGGGTGAACGCATGAGTATTCGCAACGACAACCAGACTCCGACCGACGAGGCCCAGGACATTCCGGCCGAGGTCAAGGACAACGGGATCGAGGCCAAGGAGACCGAGGGCCTGTCGCAGGGCAGGATCGTGCTGCGCAAGTTCCTCCGCCACAAGGGTGCGATGATCGGCGTCATCGTGTTCGCCTTCATCGCCCTCTTCGCCTACAGTGCGCTGGGAATCGGCCCGATCCCCGGATGGTGGATCCACAATCACACCTCTTCGGGGCCCGTCGTCAATCCCGGCGGCGCCCCCACCTGGTCACTCTCGGAGCCGTTCTCTCTCGGAGAGCATCCCTTCGGACAGGACGAGATCGGTCGCGACAACTTCGCCATGGTCATGAAGGGCACGCAGATCTCCATCATGGTGATGCTCATCATCGGCGCGGTCTCGCTGGTGATCGGCACGATCGTCGGGGCGCTGGCCGGCTATTACCGGGGGTGGATCGATTCGGTCCTCATGCGCGTCACCGACGGGGTCATCATCCTGCCGACCATCGTCGTCGGAGCGATCCTCGGCAAGCTGGTCTCGGGAACCTCCGGAGCCATGCTCGGCGTCGTTCTCGGGGCCGTGCTGTGGACCTCCCTGGCTCGACTCGTGCGCGGTGAGTTCATGTCCCTGCGCGAACGCGAGTTCGTCGATTCCGCCCGCGTGGCGGGGGCGAGCGACTTCCGCATCATGTTCAAACACATGCTGCCCAACGCGATGGGCGTCATCATCGTCAACACCACCCTGCTGATGAGCCAGGCGATCGTCCTCGAGGCCGCACTGAGCTACCTCGGCTTCGGCATCCAGCCGCCCGACGTCTCGCTCGGCCGGCTCATCAGCGAATACCAGACCGCCTTCGCCACCCGGCCGTGGTTGTTCTGGTGGCCGGGACTCTTCATCATCCTCATCGCCCTGTGCGTCAACTTCATCGGCGACGGTCTGCGTGACGCGTTCGACCCGCGGATGAAGACGATCCCGAGCTGGCGGAAGATGAAGAAGGCCGAGCGCATGGCGCAGAAAGGGGCCAAGTGATGGCTGAAGCAACACCGACCACCGCCACCGCCTCGGCGAAGTCGCCGATCCTCGAGGTCAGGGACCTGGGCGTGAAGTTCTGGGTCAACGACGAATGGTGGATGGCCGCCGAAGGCCTCGACTACAAGGTCAACGCCGGCGAGGTGCTCGCGATCGTCGGCGAATCCGGTTCCGGGAAATCGCAGTCGAGCATGTCGCTGCTCGGCCTCCTGCCGAGCAACGGGCGTGCCACCGGGTCGGCGAAGCTCGGCGGCACCGAGCTCATCGGGATGCCGGCCGAGAAGATGCAGCGCATCCGCGGCAATGAGATCTCGGTGATCTTCCAGGAGCCGATGACCGCGCTCAACCCCGTCTACACCGCCGGATTCCAGATCGTGGAGACCCTGCGCGTGCACCTGGACATCGGACCCACCGAGGCGAAGGAACGGGCGCTCGAGCTGATGCGCCTCGTCGAGATCCCCGATCCCGAGGAACGCTTCCACTCGTTCCCGCACCAGCTCTCGGGCGGACAGCGCCAGCGCATCATGATCGCGCAGGCGCTGGCCTGCCAGCCGAAGCTGCTCATCGCCGACGAGCCGACGACGGCGCTCGACGTCACCGTCCAGGCGGAGATCCTCAAGCTGATGCGGGAGCTGAAGTCGAAGGTCGACGCCGGCATCATCCTCATCACCCACGACATGGGTGTCGTCGCCGACATGGCCGACCGCATCATCGTGATGCGGTCGGGACGAGTCGTCGAGTCCGGAACCGCCGATGAGATCTTCTACGATCCTCAGCATCCGTACACGAAGCAGCTGCTCGAAGCCGTGCCTCACCTGGGCACGGAGATCGAGGGCGAGGCGTTCGGCGCGCACCTGTCCGACCTCGAGCACTCGCAGGCCTTCGCCGAGGCGGTCGAGCACTCGGACGAGGAGCCGGGCGACCGCTCCGGGGCCGAGGCGAAAGCACAGGCCGCGGAGGCGGCGCGGAAGGGAGCGGCGGAGGCCGCAGCCCGGGCGGACGCCGCCGAAGCGGCCAAGGTGGAGACCCCCGTCATCGCGATGGAGTCGACCGAGACGTACTACCATCCCGGCTCGCAGGCCGACTTCTCCCAACCCTCTGCCCTGCAGCTGCGGGATGCCGCGATCGAGTACCCGGCGACCGGGCGGAAGAAGGCGTTCCGCGCCGCTCACCACATCAATCTCATGGTCGCCCCCGGCGAGGTCGTGGGACTGGTGGGGGAGTCGGGATCCGGCAAGACGACGATCGGTCGCGCCGCTCTCGGTCTCCTGCCCACCGTTGAGGGCGACATGGTCGTCAACGGCACGAGCATCACGGGCCTGAGCAGTCGGCAGCTGCGTCCGCTGCGCAAAGAGGTCGGGATCGTGTTCCAGGATCCCGGGTCCTCGCTCAATCCCAGGCTGCCGGTGGGGGAGTCGATCGGAGAGCCCCTCTATCTCCACGAGGGGATGAAGGGGCCGGCGCTGAGCAAACGGGTCGAGGACCTCCTCAAAGCGGTCGAACTGCCGACCTCGATGCGCAACCGCTACCCGCACGAGCTCTCGGGCGGGCAGCGGCAGCGGATCGGCATCGCCCGGGCCCTGACGCTGAGGCCGAAGCTGCTCATCGCCGACGAGCCGACCTCGGCCCTCGACGTCTCCGTCCAGGCGAAGGTGCTCGACCTGTTCCAGGCGCTGCAGATCGAATACGGGTTCGCTTCCCTGTTCATCAGCCACGATCTGGCGGTGGTCGAGCGCATCGCCTCCCGGATCGCCGTGATGCGCCACGGCTACCTCGTCGAGATCGGCAAGAGCTCACAGGTCGTCGGCAATCCGGTGCATCCCTACACGCAGCGCCTGCTCTCGGCAGTGCCGGTGCCCGACCCCCGGGAGCAGCGCAAGCGCCGTGAGGCCAGGGACGCGGTCCTCGCCGCGACCGCGAACGCCTGACCGCGAGCGCCTGACCGCACGGGCCTGGCCGCACGCGCCTGACCGCGAACGCCTGGCGCCACGATTCGGTGGTCACAGACCTGAGGGAAATCCCGCTCGGCCGGGATTGAACCTCGCTTCTGTGACCACCGATTCGGCATTCGTCCGCCCGTGAGGCAAGTCACATTGAGCGCGGAGGGCGTGCGGGGCCGTATAATAGTCTGTTGGGTCCGCAGCGGACCACTCTCTCCAACTCCTAAGGTAATTGATGACTGAAGCCATCACGCGACGGGCAAACCGCCGCAACGTAGCAATCGTCGCCCACGTTGACCATGGCAAGACCACTCTCGTGGACGCCATGCTGAGGCAGACCGGTGTTTTCAGCGAACACGGTGATTTTGCAGAACGCGTCATGGATTCCGGTGACCTGGAACGTGAAAAGGGCATCACCATCCTCGCCAAGAACACCTCGGTGCTCTACAACGGCCCCTCGGCCGAAGGCGAACCCATCGTCATCAACGTCATCGACACCCCAGGTCACGCCGACTTCGGCGGCGAGGTCGAACGCGGACTGTCCATGGTCGACGGAGTCGTCCTCCTCGTCGACGCCTCGGAGGGACCGCTGCCGCAGACGCGCTTCGTCCTCCGCAAGGCTCTCGCCGCGAAGCTTCCCGTCATCCTCGTCATCAACAAGACCGACCGCGCTGACGCTCGCATCGACGGCGTCGTCGAAGAGTCCCAGGACCTGCTCCTCGGACTCGCCTCCGACCTCGCCGACGAGGTTCCCGACCTCGACGTCGACGCCGTGCTCGACGTTCCCACGGTCTTCGCCGCCGCGAAGGTCGGCGCTGCCTCACTCGAGCAGCCGGCCGACGGCGAAGTTCCCGCGAACCCGGACCTCGAGCCGCTGTTCAAGACGATCCTCGAGACGATCCCGGCTCCCGAGATCAACGCTGACGGGATCCTGCAGGCGCACGTGACCAACCTCGACGCCTCGCCGTTCCTCGGTCGTCTGGCGCTGCTGCGCATCTTCGGTGGCACCCTTCGCAAGGGCCAGCAGGTCGCGTGGGCCCGCGGAGACGACATCAGCTCCGTGAAGATCACCGAGCTGCTCGAGACCCAGGGACTCGACCGGGTCCCCGCCACCGAGGCCTCCGCCGGTGACATCGTCGCCGTCGCCGGAATCCCCGACATCATGATCGGCGACACCCTGACCGATCTCGACAACCCGAAGCCGATGCCGGCCATCGTCATCGACGATCCGGCGATCTCGATGACCATCGGCATCAACACCTCGCCGCTGGCCGGCCGCGAGAAGGGCACCAAGGTCACCGCTCGCCAGGTCAAGGACCGCCTCGACGCCGAGCTCGTCGGCAACGTCTCGCTCAAGGTCCTGCCCACCGAGCGTCCTGACGCCTGGGAGGTCCAGGGTCGTGGCGAACTCGCCCTGGCCATCCTCGTCGAGCAGATGCGCCGCGAGGGCTTCGAGCTCACCGTCGGCAAGCCGCAGGTCGTGACCAAGCAGATCGACGGCAAGACCTACGAACCGCTCGAGCACCTGACGATCGACGTGCCCGAGGAGCACCTCGGCGCCGTCACGCAGCTGATGGCCAGCCGCAAGGGCGTCATGTCGACCATGACGAACCACGGCACCGGCTGGGTCCGGATGGAATTCACCGTCCCCGCCCGTGGCCTCATCGGCTTCCGCACCCGGTTCCTCACCGAGACGCGCGGCACGGGCATCGCGAACTCGATCTCCGCCGGTTACGGTCCCTGGACCGGTCACATCGAGTTCCGGATCAACGGTTCGCTCGTGGCCGACCGCGCTGGCACCGTCACCCCGTACGCGCTGATCAACCTGCAGGACCGCGGCACGTTCTTCGTCGAACCGACCTCCGAGGTCTACGAGGGCCAGATCGTGGGCGAGAACTCGCGCGCCGACGACATGGACGTCAACATCACGAAGGAGAAGAAGCTGACGAACATGCGTTCGGCCTCGGCGGACTCCTTCGAGAACCTCACCCCGCCGCGCAGGCTGACTCTGGAGGAGAGCCTCGAATTCGCCCGCGAGGACGAATGCGTCGAGGTCACCCCGGCCACCGTGCGCATCCGCAAGGTCGAACTCGACCAGAAGGAGCGCGCGAAGCTCTACTCCAAGATGCGCCGGCAGAACGCCTGAGCTCAGGTCACACGATGACGCCGAGACCACGCATCCTCTTCGTGCACGCTCATCCCGACGATGAGACGATCACGACGGGAGGCACGATCGCGACCCTGGTGGCCGAGGGGGCGCACGTTACGGTCGTGACCGCGACGAGGGGCGAGGGCGGTGAGGTGATCCCTCCCGCACTCGCCCACCTCGAAGGCGATCGGGCCGGGCTCGCGCAGGTCCGGGAGACTGAGATCGCCGAGGCGATGGCGGCCCTGGGCGTGAGCGATCACCGGTTCCTCGGCGGCAGCGACCGGATCTTCGAGGACTCGGGGATGGAATGGGGACCCGACGGCCACGCCGTCGCGGCATCGACCCGCCCAGCGGACTCCCTGTGCTCGGCCGAGCTCTCGACGGTGGCCGCGGCCATCGCCGAGGTGATCGACGACGTCCGCCCGCATGCTGTCGTCACCTACTCCGCCAACGGCGGGTACGGCCATCCCGACCATGTGCGCGTGCACGAGGCCACCGTCGCCGCGGTCGATGCCGCCCGGTGGCGGACCGGGCGCCTGCTCTTCGTCGAGGTCCCCGCCGAGGTGGCCGAGGAGATGTTCGATCCGTTGCAACCCGGGTTCGCCGAGACGGGGTTCGCCGCGGCGACGACGATCCCGACCAAGGCGCCCGAGGGCGAGATCGTCATCGCTGAGGACATCTCGGCGCAGTTGCCCGCCAAGGCAGCCGCTCTGGCCGCTCACCGCACCCAGGTCACGGTCTCCGGCGGATTCTTCGCGTTGTCGAACGATGTCGGCACGAAGATCGTCGACCACGAGTACTACACGATCGGCGCGGGGGAGACCATCGCGTCGGCCGCGCCGATGACCATGACCGGCTATGCTCCGCACATCCTCACCGGCCTCGACCTCGCCGAGGTGGAGGCGCAGAATTCAGAGTTGCCGATGGCAGGGCAGGAGACCACCGCGCAGGGGTCCGCTGCGCACAGTGTCGCTGCGGACTCGGGACTGCGCCGACGCCGACGTGGGCCGAGGAAGCCCGGCGTCTTCGCCTACGTCCATGCCGCCCTGCTGGCCCTGCTCATCGGCGTGCTCGGAGGACTGCAGCACCTCAACGTCACGGTCATCCACCTCGGCGGGATGCCGATCATCCTGCCCTGGGGGCTCGGACTCGCCCTGCTGCTGGCCGCGTGCGGTCTGTGGCACCTGAAGACGCTGTACCGCAGCTCCGGCCCGATGCTCGCGGCGGCGTTCGTCATCGCGATCATCTCCTACCTCCTCGGGCAGCCTCAGCTGCTGCCCGGTTCCGACATCGTCCTCACCGGCACCCTGCGCTCGGCCGGCTGGCTGCTCGGGCCGATGCTGCTGGCCGCTGTCTTCGCATTCATCAGGGTGCCGCGCACTCAGGCGCCCCGCTAGACTGGTGGCTCAACTCGCCGCCGATGGAGAATGATGTCGAAACACGCTTCGTCTGACACCCCCTCCGCCGATCCCCGCAGGAAGCTGTGGGCGATCATCCTGTTCGCAGCCCTCGGTCTCGGCCTGCTCTACTTGGGGCTGGGAATCTTCAGCGGACGCGTCGTCGCTCCCGGGACCACGGTCGCAGGCGTCGACGTCGGCGGCAAGAGCGCCGCCGACGCAGAATCCTCGCTCGAGACCGCCCTCGCCGAGAAATCACAGCAGGACATCGAACTCGCCTCCGGCGAGGCCACAGCGACGCTCTCACCCGAGAAGGCGGGCGTCGGCGTCGATGTCGACGCCACCATCGACCAGGTCACCGGCTTCACCCTCAATCCTGCCGTCATCACCGACCGGCTCTTCGGCGACGACGAGGTCGCCCCCGTGATCAGGTTCGACGACGAGAAGTTCGCGGACGAGGCTCCGAAGGTGACACAGGCTCTCGAGGTCGAACCCGTGAATGCGGAAGTCAGCTACGACAAGACGACGCCGAAGCTGAAGGACGCCGTGACCGGTCAGAAGGTCGATGACAAGCAGCTGCGCAGCGCGGTCGCCGACAACTGGCTGCGCAGCGACGGGCCGATCTCCGTCGACGCCACCGAGATCGAACCCGACATCACCACCGCCGAGGCGAAAGAGGTCGTCGACGGCTTCGCCAAGGAAGCGGTCAGCCGCACCCTGACCGTCCATGCGAAACCGGGTGCGGATGCCGACTCCGACGTCAAGGCCGGCGATCTCAGCATCAAGCCGGACGTCGTCGCCAAGACTCTGGGCTTCGAGGCCAAGGATTCGAAGCTCGTGCCCGCCTTCGACGAGAAGGCGCTGCGCAAGGAGGTCCTCGCCGACAACAAGGAGATCGGGCGACCGGCCGAGGACGCGACCTTCAGAATCGTCGACGGCAAACCCGAGGTCGTGCCGGCCAAGACCGGGATCGGGATCAAGGGCAAGGACCTCTCCCAGGCAGTCCTCGACGCCATCAAGGGCGAGACCGACGAGGCCGAAGTGAGCCTGCAGACCGTCGAACCGGAGTTCACCACGGAGGAGGCGAAGAAAGCCGACCTCTCGGACACCGTGTCCGAGTTCTCCACCTCGTACGAATCCTCACCCAACCGCGACAACAACCTGAGAGTCGCCTCGGCGAAGGTGTCCGGCACCGTGATCCAGCCGGGCGAGCAGTTCTCCCTCAACGAGGCTCTCGGCCAGCGCACCGCCGCCAACGGCTACAAGCCGGCCGGAGTGATCTCGGAGGGGCAGATGAAAGAGGACTTCGGCGGGGGAGTCTCCCAGGTCTCGACCACCCTGTTCAACGCAGCGTTCTTCGCCGGCTTCGAACTCGACGAGCACCGCGCCCACTCGCGCTACATCTCACGCTATCCCGAAGGCCGCGAGACGACGCTCGACTGGTCGTCCATCGACCTCAAGTTCACGAACACCACGAAGTCCCCGGTCGTGCTCGACATGCACCTGTCCGGCGGCAAGGTGCATGCGAAGGTCTTCGGGGTGAAGAAGTACGAAGTCGAGGCCGACGCTTCCGGGCGCTACAACTACACCTCTCCCGCCACGGTCACCGAATCCGGGGACAAGTGCACTCCGCAGTCGCCGAAGCAGGGCTGGTCGATCAAGATCACCCGGACCATGAAGGAGATCGCCACGGGGAAGGTGACGAAGGACTCGTTCGTCACCGTCTATCGCCCGGTCAACAAGGTCGAGTGCAAGTAGCGGCTCGGCTCAACTGCGCTCAACCAGGCTCGGCTCAGCGTGGCACGGCTCAGCCCAGGGTCGCGTACCAGTACCGGTGCCTGACCTTCGCCCCGAGAGAGGCGAAGAGTGCCAACGAGGCATCGTTCGTCGACTCGACGTCGGCCAGGTAGGAGCGCACCCCCCGCTGGGCCAGCAGCGCGCTGGCGGCGACCGCCACGGACCGTCCTGCCCCGCGGCGGCGCAGATCAGGGCGCGTGACGAGATTCGTGATCACGCCCCATTTGCTGCGCTCGACGACGCGGCAGGTCGCGACCATCGACCGGCTCCCGTCGGGATGCTCGGCCCAGGCGGTGACGAACTGGCAGGGATCGGACGCTTCGATCAGGGCGGAGAACTCGTCGCCCTCGTCCCGCTCACTCGTCCACGCCGCATAGTGGACCTCGGTCGGCGCCTCGGTGACGACGATCGACAGTCCCGGCAGAGCCGCCTCACTGGGGCTCGTCACCCTGCCGGCCGCCTCGGCGGTGGCGCCGGTGAACAGGAACGTGGCCTCCGAGGGCGTGTACCCGCGCGAGGACAGCAGCGGGGCCAGGCCCGCGCAGGGCTCGGCGAGGTCGTTCGAGTCGTCGGCGGAGTAGATCTGGACCCGGGCCGGCTTCTGCCGCGAGGCATACCAGGCCTCGACCGCGTCGAGGCTCCGCTCCCAGCCCATGCCGGTCTCGGTCACCGGCAGGGCGCTGTTGGCCCGCCTCGTCGCCGAGGTCGAGCTGCGCAGCAGCCAGCCCTTCTGGAGCAGGCCGAGATCGTCGTCGGTGTCCCGGCTCTCATTGCGCAGATTCTCCGCGTGCAACCAGGAGATGTCGCTGGGCAGCCAGGCGGCGGCGGATATCCGCCGGAGGTCCACGGCGGAGACGATCTCGTGGGTTCGTCCGGGCCTCGTCGGCGCCGGAGGGACCTCATGGACGAGGAGGATCTGTGCCCGGGGGATGCTCACGGGTCCGCGCTTCGTCTCGATCTCGACACTGACCTCGTCGACGGCGCCCACGACGCCGAGCGCATCGGTCGAGCTGTGGGTCTCGCCCGGTTCCAGCGCATACCGCACGACCACTCTGCGCCCCGGCTGCAGTTCGTCCACTCTTCGTCCTCCACTCGATGTCTCTTCGCGCCGGGGACCATGGAAAGGGGCGCCCGGTGTTCCCTCCAACTGTAGGACAGCCACTGATGCAACGCGGATCACTGCCCGTGTGTGGACATCTGGCGAGGCCGAAGGCGTATTGTTGGATTCATACGCCCAGTGTCCGTGTGTGCCCGAGGAGGCCTACCAGTGACGTACATCATTGCCCAGCCCTGCGTCGATCTCAAAGACAAGGCCTGCGTCGACGAATGCCCCGTCGACTGCATCTACGAGGGTGAGCGCAGCCTCTACATCCACCCGGACGAATGCGTCGACTGCGGCGCCTGCGAACCCGTGTGCCCGGTCGAGGCCATCTACTACGAGGACGATGTCCCCGAGGAATGGTCGGAGTACTACAAGGCCAACGTCGAGTTCTTCGACGACCTCGGCTCTCCGGGCGGCGCCGCCAAGCTCGGCAACACCGGGAAGGACCACCCGATCATCGCAGCCCTGCCGCCGCAGCAGAACGACTGAGGCATGTCAGCTCGATTCGGCCTCGACCTGCCCGACTACCCCTGGGATCAGCTCACCCGGTATCGCCGGCGCGCGGCGGAGCATCCCGGCGGCGTCTGCGATCTCTCGATCGGCACGCCCGTCGACCCGACTCCGCAGGTGATCCAGCACGCCCTCTCCGCCGCCGGCGACGCCCATGGCTACCCGACGACCGCCGGGACGCCCGAGCTCAGGGAGTCCATCGCCTGGTGGTACGAGCACTGGCACGGTGTGCAGGTCGATCCCCACGCCGAGGTGCTGCCCACGATCGGTTCGAAGGAGCTCGTCGCCTGGCTGCCCACCCTGCTGGGCCTGCGACAGGCGGGACTGGCCGTGGCGTGCCCGCACGCCGCCTACCCCACCTATGAGATGGGGGCCACGATCGCCGGCGTCGAATGCCGTCGCCTCGACGCCGCCGAGATCCTCGCCGGCGCTTCTCTCGACGGCATCGGCCTGCTGTGGATCAACACTCCCGGCAATCCGACCGGTGAGGTTCTCGACCGGGACACCCTCGCCGAGGTGGTCCGCCGGGCCCGCGCGGCCGGGGTCGTGCTCGCCTCCGACGAGTGCTACGGCCTGCTCAACTGGGAGGCCGACGAACCCGCACCATCGGTGCTGGCGGTCACCGGTTCGGACCATTCCGGTGTGCTCAGCGTGTACTCGATGTCGAAGCAGTCGAACCTCGCCGGTTACCGGGCTGCCTTCGTCGCCGGTGACGCCGCCCTCATCGCCGACCTCACCCGCACGCGCAAGCATGCCGGGATGATCGTGCCCTTCCCCGTCCAGTCCGCGATGATCGCAGGTCTGCGGGACACGGCTCACGTCCTCGCCCAGAAGGAGCGCTATCGGGTCCGCCGCGACCGGCTGCGACCGGCCCTGGAGAACTACGGATTCCGTATCGATCATTCGACGGCGGGACTGTATCTGTGGTCCAGTGCCGACGAGGACTGCTGGAGTTCGTTGTCCAGGCTTGCGGATCTCGGAATCGTCGCCGGCCCCGGCGGGTTCTACGGCGAGGCTGCGGCGGGGCATGTCCGGGTGGCTCTGACGGCTGCCGATGAGCGGATCGCAGCAGCCGCCGACCGCCTCGACGCGGCCGCAGTCTGAGCCGGCGCCCGGCGTGGCCTGGGCGCCGGCTCAACGATCTCTGAGAGCCTCAGCACCAGCGTCTTCCCATTGGTGAGACGCAGAATTCCCCGTATCGTCCATGATCAATCGGGTTACCGGCCAGTATCCGAGGGGTCGGATGATTTTTCGATTTCCTCGCGCAGTCGGTAGTCTTTGAGGGAATTGTGCACTGCGCCCCAGGAAGTTCTTGGGGTGGCTCTACGGTGAGGAGATCACATGCCAACGGAAGCGAACCTCAGGATCGCTGACACCGAGCTGACACTGCCCGAGGTGTCATCGTCCGCGGGCAACAACGGATATCGCATCAGCAGCCTGCTGAGCGACACCGGCGCCGTCACCTATGACCCAGGGTTCGCCAACACGGCATCGACCTCCTCGGCCATCACCTACATCGACGGCGACGCCGGAGTGCTCCAGTACCGCGGATACCCGATCGAGCAGCTTGCGGAACAGTCGAACTTCGTCGAAGTCTGCTACCTCCTCATCCACGGTGAACTGCCGACACAGGAGCAGTACGACGCCTTCGACGCCCGTCTGCGCGGACACACGATCGTCCACGAGGACCTGCGCCGCTTCTTCCGCGCGTTCCCCTACGATGCACATCCGATGCCCATGGTGGCAGCTGCGGTCGCGGCTTTGTCGACTTTCTACCAAGGTGACCTCGATGTCTTTGACGAAGGCCAGATCGAGACCTCGTCGTTCCGCCTGCTGGCGAAGATGCCGACCATCGCGGCGCTTGCCCACAGGAAGAACATGGGCCTGCCCGTCATCCACCCGGACAACTCGCTGAGTCTGGTCGAGAACTTCCTGCGGGTGAACTTCGGGGTGCCCAGCGAGCCCTACGAGCCGGATCCGCTGGCGGTCAAGGCAATGGACCAGTTGTTCATCCTCCACGCCGATCACGAGCAGAACTGCTCGACGTCGACGGTGCGCCTCGTCGGCTCCTCGCAGGCGAATCTGTTCCAGTCGATCTCCGCCGGCGTCAACGCACTCGCCGGTCCGCTGCACGGCGGGGCGAACTCGGCCGTGCTCGAGATGCTGCAGAAGATCGCGGCCTCCGACGACGGCCCGAAGAAGTTCATGGAGCGGGTGAAGAACAAGGAAGACGGCGTGCGTCTGATGGGCTTCGGACACCGCGTGTACAAGAACTACGACCCGCGCGCGAAGATCATCAAGAAGACTGCCGACGAGGTGCTCGCCCGCTCGGGCGGCGATCCGCTGCTCGAACTCGCTCAGCAGCTCGAGGAGATCGCGCTGGCCGACGACTACTTCGTCGAGCGCAAGCTCTACCCGAACGTCGACTTCTACACCGGTCTCATCTACAAGGCGCTCGGTTTCCCGACCAACATGTTCACGGTCCTCTTCGCGGTCGGGCGCCTGCCCGGCTGGATCGCGCAGTGGCGTGAGATGATCAAGGACCCGGAGACGAAGATCGGTCGTCCGCGCCAGATCTACACCGGCGCCCACTCGCGCGACTATAAGGACATGAGCTCGCGCTGAGGCCCGTGCGGCCGGGAGGCCGGTCCCGCGGTGCCTGGAGGTCGGTCCGTGCGGCCGCCGCGCCCCGCGGCTGTCACCGCGCACCTCTGCATTGTGACACCCCGCCGGAACAACTCGCCTCACCGATAGCGCCACTTCACTCCCGTGCAACGGGGTGAAGTGGCGCTACTGGTATCAGGCAGGACTGTGTGAGCAGCTCACCCGAACCAATCCGCGCGTCGAGGGCCGACCGTCAGGCTGTCAATGGTGCGGAGAAGTGAATCCGGCAGGAACTTGTTGTTGCCGGATTCACTTCTCTGCACCGCTGCCCGAATTCAGTGCAGGCTCAGCCGCTGCCCGAACTCAGTGCAGGTCGGGGTTGAGGCTGATGCCCTTCGAGTCGCGGGCGATCGCTTCGACCGCACCGGAGACCGAGTTGCGGCGGAACAGGATGTTGTTCTGACCGCTGAGCTCGGCGGCCTTGACGACCTTGCCCTCTTCGCTGGGAACGCTCACACGGGTGCCTGCGGTGACGTAGAGTCCCGCTTCGACGATGCAGTCATCGCCGATCGAGATGCCGATGCCGGAGTTCGCGCCCAGCAGGCTGCCCGAGCCGATCGAGATGCGGTGGGTGCCGCCACCGGACAAGGTGCCCATGATCGAGGCGCCGCCGCCGATGTCGGAACCGTCGCCGACGACGACTCCCTGCGAGACGCGGCCCTCGACCATGGCGGCGCCGAGCGTCCCTGCGTTGAAGTTGACGAACCCTTCATGCATGACGGTGGTGCCGGGAGCCAGGTGGGCGCCGAGGCGGACGCGGTCGGCGTCAGCGATGCGCACGCCCGAGGGGATGACGAAGTCGGTGAGGCGGGGGAACTTGTCGACCCCGTACACGGCCACGGCGCCGCGGGCCATGAGCTTGGCGCGGGTGGCTTCGAATCCTTCAGGGGAGCAGGCGCCGGCCGAGGTCCACACGACGTTCGCGAGGTGGCCGAAGATCCCGTCGAGATTGACGTCGTTGGGGGTGACCACCCGGTGGGAGAGAGCGTGCAGACGAAGGTAGGCATCCGCCGCCGAGGCGGGCGCCTCGTCGAGGTCGATCGTCGTCGTCACGACTTGCGCTTCGGTTCCCCGGGCGTCATCGGAGCCGGCGAGGGCGTCGAGTCCGTCGGCGTCGGCATGGACGGAGGCGGCCGCCTCGGCGTCGGCATGGGTCTCGCCCGTGCTCAGGGTCGGGTACCAGACGGCGAGGACGGAGTCGTTGTGCTGCGTGGCCAGTCCACGCGCGGAAACAATGCGTTGTGTCATGCCTCAAGCCTAGACTGTGGCGGCAGTACTAGGCTAAGCCGTATGACTGTGGATCCAACTGGTGAGACCGGAACGGCAACGTCCCCTGCCGAGGCCCTCGTCCCCGCCGCTGAGCTGGGAGCATACCTCTTCGAGGCGATCGATGATCCGGGGGAGCTGACGGCCCGGCTGTGCGCCATCGAATCGGTCTCCGGCAACGAAGCCGCGATCGCCGATGCCGTCGCCGAGGTGCTGGCTCGCATCGGCGCGGGCGACGGCCCGGACCTGGAGATCCTCCGCGATGGAGACACGATCGTCGCCCGCACCCGGCTCTCCCGTCCCGCGCGGATCGTCGTCGCCGGCCACCTGGACACGGTTCCCGTCGAGGACAATCTTCCCCCGCATCGCCTGGTCCTGCGTGGGGCGGAGTACCCCGACGACGAGGTCGTGTGGGGCCGTGGCGCCTGCGACATGAAGGCCGGAGTGGCGATGGCGCTGGTCACGGCCGCGGCCCTGCGGAGTCCGAAGTACGACATCAGCTGGGTCTTCTACGACAACGAGGAGGTCGACGCGGCCCGCAACGGACTGGGACGCGTCTCCCGCAACCACCCCGAATGGCTCGAGGGCGACTTCGCCATCCTCGGAGAGCCTTCGAACGCCTCCGTCGAGGGCGGCTGCAACGGCACGATCCGGGTCGACGTCACGACCGCCGGGGTCCGGGCCCATTCCGCCCGGGCATTCATGGGGGTCAATGCGATCCATGCCGCCGCCGAGGTGCTCACCCGCCTGGCCGAATACGAATCCCGGACCGTGACCGTCGACGGCCTCGACTACCGCGAATCCCTGTCGGCCGTGAACATCCGTGGCGGTATCGCCGGCAATGTCGTCCCGGACGAATGCGTGATCAGCGTCAACTACCGCTTCGCCCCGAATCGGTCAACCGCCGAGGCCGAAGAGTTCCTGCGGGACTTCTTCACCGGCTTCGACCTCGTCGTCACCGACGCCGCCGAAGGGGCCAGGCCCGGCCTCGACCGGCAGATCGCGCGGGACTTCATCGACACCCTGGGCCTGGAACCCGCACCCAAGCTCGGGTGGACCGACGTCTCCCGCTTCAGCGCACTCGGCGTCCCGGCCGTGAACTTCGGCCCCGGCAACCCGCTCTATGCGCACAAATCGGACGAGCACGTGCGCGTCGCGGAGGTCGACCAGGCGGCCCAGGCGCTTCTCGCGTATCTCGAGGAGGGGAGTCGGCCATGATCAAGGCCACTCCGGGGACTCCCGGCGAGGACCACGACAAGTTCTACAGCAAAGGTCCGCTGCGTCTGCGCGGTGCTCAGGTGCCGGCCACGACGGCTGATCAGCGCCTCCTCGACTCGCCGGAGGGAGCCCTGTGGGCGAGCCAGGACCCGTGGCGGGTGATGCGGATCCAGGCCGAATTCGTCGAGGGATTCGGTTCGCTGGCCGAGGTGGGTCCGGCCGTGTCGATCTTCGGCTCCGCCCGCCTGCGCCCCGACACTCAGGTCTACCAGGACACTCGGGAGATCGCCCGGCGGCTGGCAGCCGACGGCTACTCGATCATCACCGGCGGGGGTCCCGGGACGATGGAGGCGGGCAACCTCGGCGCGCGAGAGGGCGGGGGAGTGTCCATCGGCCTGGGGATCGAGCTGCCGTTCGAATCGGGGCTCAACGACCATGTCGAACTGGGGGTGAACTTCCGCTACTTCTTCGTCCGGAAGACGATGTTCCTCAAGTACTCCCGGGGCTTCGTCGTCATGCCGGGCGGGTTCGGCACCCTCGACGAGCTCTTCGAAGCCCTCACCATGGTCCAGACGGGCAAGGTCACCTCCTTCCCGATCGTGCTCTGCGGCACCGCGTACTGGCAGGGCCTGATCGACTGGCTCGCCTCGGCGCCGCAGACGACAGGCACCATCTCGCCGGCCGACCTCGACCTCTTCACCCTCACCGACGACATCGACGAGGTCGTGGAGACCATCGGCACTGGACCCCAGGGCGCCGGCGCGTGAAGGACGTCGCCGCGCTCGACGCCCATCCCCGTGCCCTGGCCGGGGCACGGGCAGGCTCCCCTGTGATCATGGCGGTGATCAATCGCACCACCGACTCCTTCTTCGAATCGGCGGCCACCCTCGGCGAGGCGATCGCCGGGGTCGACGCAGCCGTGGCCGACGGCGCCGCGGTCGTCGACATCGGGGGAGTGAGAGCGGGGCGGGGCCGGGAGATCACCGTCACCGAGGAGATCGACCGAGTCTGCCCGGTCGTCGAGGCCGTCGCCCGGAGCCACCCTGAGCTCCTCATCAGCGTCGACACCTGGCGGCATGAGGTCGCCGAGGCAGCCTGCGCGGCCGGCGCCGGACTGCTCAACGACACCTGGGCCGGCGCCGATCCGGATCTCGCCCGCGTCGCCGCGGACCACGGGGTCGGGCTGGTCTGCTCGCACACCGGAGGACTGTCTCCGCGCACGGATGCCCACCGCAACCGCTACGGTCTCCATTCCGGCGAGGTCGTCGACCGGACGCTCGCAGGTGTGCAGCGGCTGGCGGACGCCGCCCTGATCGCGGGCGTGCCGGCGCAGAAGGTGATCATCGATCCGACTCCTGACTTCGGAAAGAACACGTATCAGTCCCTGCGGCTGCTGCGCGAACTCGACCGATTCGCCGCCACCGGGTTCCCCGTGCTGCTGGCGATCTCGAGGAAGGACTTCGTCGGTGAGGCCGTCGGCCACGTCGCGCCCGCCGACCGGCTGTCCGGAACCATTGCCGCGACCGCTCTGGCTGTCGAGAGAGGCGCAGCGATGATCCGCACCCATGATGTGAGGGCGACCGCGGACGCGATCGCGGTGGCGCTGGCCATCACCGGTGAGCAGCCGCCGCGACACACCGTCCGGGGACTGCGCTGAAGTGGTGTGAGACCATGGTCCCATGCCTTTCTGGATCGTGCTCGGGGTGGCCGCTGCGATGTTCGTGCTTGTGATCGTGCTTGCTGCGTCCTTCAACCTCTTCTCCTCCGATGCCGCCGAGGAGACCGAGCAGCGACGAGACGTCCTGCCGCCCGACTTCACCTCCCTGGACCTGCAGCGGGTCACATTCCGTCCCGCCCTGCGCGGATACCGGATGGAGGAGGTCGACCAAGTGCTGGACTCCCTGCGCATCCGCCTCCAGGAGCTCGAAGCCCGTCCCGCCGTTGGCGAAGCGGCGCGCCCCATCGCCTCCGAACCGGGCACGAGTGCGACTGAGCCCGGAACCGCTGCTGCCGAACGATGAGCCACGCACGCGACCTGCCAGGAACCACTCTCGTCCCCGAAGTCTTCGACTCCTCACGTTTCAGGCGCCTCGGCGTCCTGTTCCTCACCCTGCCGCTGTGGGTGCAGGCGCTGAGCGTCTACGTCGCCTCGCGGATCGTGAGCGTGGCGATCTTCGCCGGGGTCGTTCAGCGGCAGGATCCGGCGAGCTGGAGCTCGAGCCCGGTGGAGACGACGCTCGGCGACTTCCTCAACTTCTGGGACAGCGCCTGGTATCAGCGCGTCGCCGAGGAGGGGTACCCGAGCTCGCTGCCCGTCACCGAGGCCGGCACCGTGGCGGAGAACCAATGGGCGTTCTATCCGCTGCACCCCGCTGTCGTCGGTGACATCTCTACGCTGACCGGCGCCGATTACGACACCGTCTCACCGATCGTCTCGACGATCGCGGCCGGTCTCGCCTCGATCGTCCTCCTCGCGCTCTTCCGCCGCTATGTCGACAAGGCGCAGGCCCTGACCGCTCTGGCCTTCGTCATGTTCTTCCCACCGGCAGCCGTGTTCTCCACAGGATATGCCGAAGCCCTGACGCTGCTGCTTCAGGCGATGGCCCTCTTCCTGATCGTCGAGCGCCGGTATCTCATGGCCATCCCCGTCGTGTTCCTCATGGATCTCTCCCGGCCCGTGGGTGTGGCCTTCTCGTTCTTCCTTCTCTTCCACCTCATCGACCGCTTCCTCCGGCGCAGGGAGGACCCCTATCCCGTCGGCGAGGTCATCCGCTCGTGGACCCTCGGTGTGCTGTCCTGTGTCGCCGCACTCGTCCATCCCATCCACGCCTGGTTGGCCACAGGATCGCTCACGGCCTACACCGACACCGAGGCCGCCTGGCACGGCGGCGGATCGACGTACCTCGTGCAGTGGCTGGCCGCGGCGAACGGACTCGCCGGTCCCTTCGGACCTCTGCTCCTCTTCGGCGTCATCGCCGGTATGCTCGCGCTGATCTTCTCCCCGGCCGGGGCGCGGATGGGGAGGACACTGCAGCTCTACTGCCTCGGCTACGGCATCTACCTGCTCATCTTCTTCACGCCGCAGACGTCGACGCTGCGTCTCCTGCTTCCACTGTTCCCGGTGGCCCTGACACTGGCAGTCGTGCGCTCTCACGCGTACCGGGCAGCGGTCATCTGCGCGTTCATCCTGCTTCAGATCGTCTGGGTGGGCTACCTGTGGCACTTCACCCCACCGGCCGACTTGCCGCCGTAGGCTGCGGGGGTCGTGCAGTGGACCTGCTGCTCACGCGCCCGAAGTTCACTTGCCGTTCGGAGTCTTAAATTACGGTTTGGTTACCATCCACTGTGTGGATCGTGGAATAATCGAACCAAGACTGTCGGCGCGTTCCCCATGCGCCGACGTGGCGTGATCAACGGAAGGATGTCCCACATGGCAGCCCAGAAACCCCGCACCGGCGATGGACCTCTGGAAGTGACCAAAGAAGGCCGAGGCATGGTGATGCGGCTTCCTGTCGAGGGTGGAGGACGACTGGTGATCGAACTCAGCGCCGATGAGGCCACCGCTCTGCACGACACCCTCGCAGAGACACTGGGCATCTGAGAACTCAGCACTGAAGCGGCAATGCGCTGTGGTACAGCGCTGATCCGGTCGCAGCACAGCGGCGAAGAGCAGCAGAGGCATTTCAGCCTCTGCTGCTCTTCGCATTCACGGATTTCGTCGGCATGAGGCAGCCGCAGTTCGTCGTCAGCCGGCGGTCTTCTGCAGCATGAGCAGTCCCTGTCCGACCGGCAGGAGGACATGGTCGAGGCTGTCCTGCTTCGTCAGCCTATTGAGCAGATTGCGCGCGGCGCGGGTCCGCGGAGTGCGATCGACCGGATCGGCCACTGCGCCGCCGAGGAGGGTCTGGTGGATGACGAGGAGTCCGTTGTCATCGAGCAGCCGCAGCGCAGGCTCGATCATCCGCTCGACGTTCGTCGGCTCCGAGTCGATGAACACCATGTCATAGGCACTCGGCGCCAGTCGCAGCAGAACGTCCTCGGCGCGGCCGCTCATCAGTCGCAGCCGTCCCGAGCGGATCCCGGCCATCTCGATGAGGTCTCGGGCAGCACTCTGCGCGGTGGTGTTCGTGTCGATGGAGGTGAGTATTCCCGCCCTCGGCATGCCCCGGAGCAGGGCCAGGGTCGAGGTTCCGGCGCCGGTACCGACCTCGACGGCCGCGACGGGTCCGAGCAGGCGGGCCAGCAGCGTCAGAGTCGATGAGGTGGTCTGTGAGACGGGGCTCAACCCGAACTCGTGGGACAGGGTCCTGGCGGCGTCGAGAAGCGGGTCAGGGCCGTTGTAGTTTTCGGCGAAAGTGATATCGCCTGCCCTCTCGCGTGACAATCGACCCTCGCTTTCCGTCTGACTTCCCAGTCAGTCTAACCGTTCGACTCGGGGCTGCGCGGCGGGATCCACGCCGTGTTCCTGCCAGAGTCCTTCGAGTTCTCCGACCGTGAGGAAGGCGCTCCGCTCGGCCTTCTCCGCCGTGTGCGGGGTGACCTCCTCCCGCCAGTGCGGGAGCGCTCGGGCCAGCAGCGGCGGCGGCAGGACCCCTGCGGCATTGACCACCCGCCACCAGGTCACATTGGAGCCGAATTCGCGCATCACCCGTCCCACGTACCGTGGAGAGCAGGAGGCCACGGCGCCGACGACGCCGTAGCTGACGACCCGACCGCGGGGGACGAGTTCGATGATGCGCAGCACCCGTTCGACCTCCACCTCGTCCACGGCTGTTCCTTTCGACCGACTCTCGACTCACCGGGAATCCTCCCGCGCCCGAGCATACCGCCGCTGAGAAGTCGCCCTGTTCGCGACCGGTAGACTGGAGGCATGTTTGGTATCAACGGCACCGAGATGCTCATCTTGGTGGTTGTGGCACTCGTCGTCATCGGTCCCAAACGCCTCCCCGAGTACGCCGAGAAGCTGCGGGACCTCGTCCGCCAGGCTCGCCGAATGGCCGAGGGAGCGAAGGAGAGCGTGCAGCGTGATTTCGGCGACGAGTTCAAGGACGTCGACTGGCAGAAGCTCGACCCCCGGCAGTACGACCCCCGGCGCATCGTCCGTGAGGCCCTCGTGGAAGAGGACACGTCGATCCGGGAGTCCAAGCGCACACCGAAGCAGGTTTCGACCCCCGGTGCGGGGACGGGCACCGACGACGACTCGAGTGAGCGCCATCCGGCTGGGCGCGATGCAGCCGAATCTGACACGGATGGGATCGAGGCGGACGCCGAGGCGGAGTCTCAGCCGGCACCTATGCGCTCACCGATCGAGCGATTCCAGGCTCAGGCCGCGAGACGTGTGCGCGCCGAGGCGGCTCCCTTCGATCCCGACGCCACCTGACTCGGGTGCTCAGGACCGCCGGGTTCTCAAGACCGGGTGAACTGACGTCTCAGCATCGTTCAGCTCCTCAGCACGCCATCTGATTCATTTCCGCAGCACCGCCGGGTGCTCCGGGTTCGAACACAGTTCGCTTCCGTAGCCGCGGCAGTAGTACTGTGCCCCGGCCGAGAGTTCGACGCCGGCGAACAGTTCGCTCGTCGTGACGGCATAGAGACCCTTCTCCGCCACAGTGCGGAAGACCTGGGGCGACGCCTCGATCGTGCTCGGGTGGATGGAGTGCATGAGGACGATCGAGCCCGGCCGGGCGTCGCGGGCCACAGAGGCGACCACCTTGCCCGGGTTCTTGTGCCGCCAATCCTCGGTGTCGACGTCCCACAGGATGGCGGGATGGCCGAGGACACCGGCGGCGGCCGAATCAAGTGCTCCGAAAGGAGGCCGCAGCAGTTCGGGTCGTCCCGCTCCCGCCGCTTCGATCGCGTCATCGGCCTGACGGACCTGGGCCCGCACGGTCGCGGGGCTGCTCCGGTCGAGTTGGGGATGCGAATGCGTGTGATTGGCGATCTCGTGCCCTTGGTCGACCATCCGCTCCACGGTGCCGGGGAACGCGGCGACATTCCTTCCCAACAGGAAGTAGGTGAGGCGGACTCCCGCCTCGGCGGCGGCATCGAGCAGGGAGTCCTCGCCCTCGGGGTCGCCCGGACCGTCATCGTAGGTCAGAGCCACGCAGGGGAGGAGGGAGCACGAATAGTCAGGTCTGCGCTCATCGGCGGCAGCCGGCAGAGCCAGCGGGGTGCGCAGAGACTTGGAGACGGTGCGCCCGAGCGCAGTGAGGCTCTTCTCGGGGACCTGTGAGCCCTCCAGGGTGACGTGACCGAACGCGTCGACAGCGATGGCGGCGGCATCCACCTCGGCGTCGAAGAGGTCGCCGATGTCGACCGTGGTGTCCGTCGAGATCTGTGTCACCAGCACGCTGGCCTGCGGGCGGTCGTCGCCCGGACCTCTCACCCAGAGGCGGGAGACGAGGAAGTCACCGCCTGCGGCGAGGACCTCATTGCCGATCTCAAGTCGCTCGCCCGGCTCGGACTCCTCTGCCTCGGTGGGGAACTTGCCCGCCGTCCCCGCATCGGACGCGCCCGAAGTCGGGGCGCCTGTCGTGCGAGGGTCCTGCACCTGGGGTGCGACGATGAACCTCTCCGCGGGCCGACGGGCGGCGGGATCCGTGAGCACGGGACTGTAGGCGGCCCGGCCGCCGAAGCTGCCGTTCGACTCGATGGCGGCGAGCACTCTGGCCTCGGTGACCGACGAGAGGGAGCGAAGGCCGGGGATCCCGAAGAGATGTGCCCGGATCTCCGGCGCGAATTCGTCGTCGAGGATGGCATAGCTGCGCAGGTTGTTCGCGGCGACCGCGAGGTTCTCCTGGACGGTCTGCGCATCCTGCGGGTTTGCCGATTCGCGAGTGGTGCCGGTGGGGACGCAGCCGGCGAGGATGAGAACGAGGCCGGCCGCAGCGAGCGCTAAGCGCAGACGCGGTCGGCCAGGGGAGGGGAGTGGCATTGACGGGTCCTAGCGACGGGAGGGGACTGGAACTTCATCCATTGTATGTCGCGCGGATGACCCGACCAGCACGGGCCCAGCCTCTCAGACGGGGCTGAGCCCCAGCGACCGTCCTGCGAGTCCGCGAGAGCGCTGTCCGAGCCTCGCCGCCAGGGAGCGGAAGGCGACGGCGGCGGCGGAGTCAGGGTGGGTGAGGACCACCGGAGTGCCGGCGTCCGATCCTTCGCGCAGCTGGGTGTCGAGCGGGATCTGTGTGAGCAGCTCGACAGTGGTCCCGGTGGTGCGGGAGAGGTTCTCCGCGACGACCGCGCCGCCGCCGGAGCCGAAGATGTCCATCTGCGTCCCGTCGGGCATCTCCATCCAGGACATGTTCTCGATCACTCCGGCCACCCGCTGGCGGGTCTGGGAGGAAATCGATCCTGCCCGCTCGGCGACCTGCGCCGAGGCGGGCTGGGGGGTCGTGACGACGAGCAGCTCCGAGCCCGGCAGCAGCTGGGCGACCGAGATCGCGATGTCGCCGGTGCCGGGAGGCAGGTCGAGGAGCAGGACGTCGAGGTCGCCCCAGAACACGTCGGTGAGGAACTGCTGCAGCGCTCGGTGGAGCATCGGACCGCGCCACACCACGGCCTGGGTGCTGGGCACGAACATTCCGATGCTCATCACCTTCACGTCATGGGCGACCTGGGGGATGATCATGTCATCGACCCGGGTGGGATTGCCGGTGACGCCGAGCATGGAGGGAATCGAGAAGCCGTAGATGTCGGCGTCGACGATGCCCACGCGCAGCCCACGGGCCGCCATCGCGACCGCGAGGTTCGCAGTGATCGAGGACTTGCCGACCCCGCCTTTGCCGGACGCGATGGCGTAGACCTTGGTCAGGGAATCGGGTTTCGTGAAGGGGACCTCGCGCGAGGAGCCGGCGCCCTGGAGCTTCTCACGCATCGCCGTGCGCTGCTCGGGCGTCATCGTGCCGAGAATCACCTCGACCTCGTCGACGCCGGGCACGGCCGCCACCGCCTCGGTCGTGTCCTTCGTGATCGTGTCCTTGAGCGGGCATCCGGAGACGGTGAGGAGGACGGTGACGGTGACTTTCGCGCCGTCGATGGTGACATCGTCGACCATATCGAGTTCGACGATGCTGCGGCGGATCTCCGGGTCGATGACGCCGGTGAGCGCCTCCCGGATGGCCTCCATCGATGGTTGTGTCATAGTCAGCCTCGTCCTTTCTCGCCGCGGTCAGTCCTCCAGTTTACCTGCTCGCCTTTCGCGCCGTCATCCCGGGACGGGGCCTCCTCCTCGAGCTCTCGGAGCAGGTCGCGCAGCTCCGAGCGGATGAAGTCGCGCGTCGCGACCTCGCGCATCGCGATGCGCAGCGCTGCGACCTCACGGGCGAGGAATTCCGTGTCGGCGAGGTTGCGCTCGGCCCGTCTGCGGTCGTGCTCGAACTCCACCCGGTCCCGGTCGGCGCTGCGGTTCTCCGCGAGCAGGATCAGGGGCGCGGCGTAGGAGGCCTGCAGGGACAGGATCAGGGTCAGCAGGGTGAAGTTCAGCGACTTCGGGTCGAACTGCATCTCCTCGGGCAGGAGCGTGTTCCACAGCAGCCAGGCGGCGCAGAAGACGGTCATCCCGACGAGGAACGCAGGCGTGCCCATGAACCGGGCGAAGGACTCGGCGCCACGGCCGAAGGTCTCCGGGGACATGCTCAGTCGGGGCAGCTTGCGCTTGGTCGACCGGGGCACATCGAAATCGTCAGCAGCCATCACTACCCCCTTCTGTGATCGTCACGGCCAGTGGTGCGCCAGTCCTCGGGCAGCAGCTGGTCGAGGACGTCGTCGACGGTGACCACACCGATGAGGTGGTCATTGTCGTCGGTGATCGGCACCGACACCAGATTGTACGCCGCCAGGAGCTTCGTCACCTCGGCCAGCGGAGTCTCCGGCGGCAGCGGCTCCACCTCGGTGTCGAGCATGATCCCGACAGCCTCATGCGGGGGATGGCGCAGCATCTCCTGGATGTGGACGAGCCCCAGGTACTTGCCCGTGGGGGTCTCGATCGGCTGCCGGCAGACGAAGATGGCCGCGGCCAGCGCGGGCGGCAGGTCCTCCCTGCGGACATGGGCCAGCGCCTCGGCGACGGAGGTCTCCGGGGTCAGGATCACCGGCTCGGTCGTCATCAGACCACCGGCGGTGTCCTCGTCGTAGGCGAGCAGTGTGCGCACATCCTCGGCGTCCTCGGGCTCCATCAGGAGGAGGAAGCGCTCGGCCGCCTCATCGCTGAGCTCGCCGAGGAGGTCGGCGGCGTCGTCGGGCTCCATCTCCTCGAGGACCGTGACGGCGCGCTGGGTGTCCAGGGCGGAGAGCAGCTCGACCTGCGTCTCGGCGGGGAGCTCTTCGATGACGTCGGCGAGGCGCTCGTCGTCCAGCGCCCGCGCGACCTGGAGCCGGCGCTGCGGACTCATCTCGAACAGGACGTCGGCGAGGTCGGCGGGCTTCGTGTCCTGGTACGCGGCGATGAGCTGCGTGGCCTCCTGATCGACGGCGGCGTCGGCGGGATGATCGGCGTCCGACCAGGAGATCTGCAGAGTCTCACCCCGCCGGCGGAAGGCCGCGAAAGCGGTGCGTTCGGGAACCCTGCGGACGAAGAGGCGGGTGACTTCCCAGTCCCGGCTCACCTGTTGCTCGATCCCGACGTCCTCGACCTGGATCGGGGAGCCGTCCTCGCGCAGTCGCAGCCTGCGGTCGAGGAGGTCGTTGACGACCAGGGTCTCCGAGCGCCGCTGTTCGAAGCGGCGCATATTGACCAGGCCGGTGGTGATGACCTGACCTGAGTCGATGGCCGTGACGCGCCCCATGGGGACGAACACGCGGCGTCGACCGGGCACCTCGACGACCAGGCCGATGACGCGGGGGAACTGGCGCATGGTCGTGCGATAGACGATGACGACGTCCCGCACCCGGCCGACCTGATCGCCCAGAGGGTCGAAGACCGGGGCGGAGATGAGCCGTGCGACGAAGACGCGTTTCGCGGAGCCACTCATACCTCTACCCTACGTCCTGGCCAGGAAGAATGCCGCGTCATCCGGATCACGGCACGTTCACCAAGTTGCCTTGTGCCTGTCATTGAGGATTCTCTCAGGCTCCCTAAGGTCGATTCTCGGCAAGGCATCCCGAATGCGGTGCAGATCCGAGTGCAGTGCAGATCCGAGTGCAGTGCAGATTTCGAACCTGAGAGGAAGACATATATGTCCGTACGACGAATGCGTGTGATCGGCTTGGGAGCAGCGACGGCACTACTCGCTCCGCTGGCGGTGACGACCGCGGCCCTGGCCGACACCGCACCCGCTGAACTCTACGAGGGGCACGTCCAGGTCGATCGGGGCGAACCCGAGGACCCGTCGCTCTTCACCGGCCAGGTCTTCGACGACATCAACGAGAATTCGACGCTCGACCCAGGTGAATCGGGAATCCCCGGGGTCGCGGTGACCAACGGGATCGAGGTCGTCCAGACCGACGGCAGCGGAGCTTATGAGCTGCCGGTCCGAGAGAACATGACGGTGTCGGTGACACAGCCCGCGGGCTGGCAGGTGCCCGTCGATGAGGACATGATCGCCCAGTTCAGCTACAACCATCTCCCGAAAGGCTCACCCGAGCTCAAGTACGGCGGGATCGCACCGACCGGCGGAACCCCGAAGAGCGTGAACTTCCCGATGATCGCCTCCCAAGCGACCGCCTCGGCGCAGCAGGACTGCGCGATCGCCTCGGACACGCAGACCTATGACAAGACGGAAGTCGGATACGCTCGCGACGGTGCGGTCAGCGACCTCGCCGACCGCACCGACTACCGGGCGTGCGGCGTCCTCCTCCTCGGCGACAACGTCGGCGACGACCTCAGCCTCAACACTGATCTCCGCGATCTGTACTCGCAGATGAACGGACCGGTCCGGGTGGCGCCGGGCAACCACGATCAGGACTACGACTCACCTGACGACGCCCACGCGCTCGACACGTTCCGCGACGACTTCGGCCCGGCGTACTTCTCCTACGACGTCGGGAGGACCCATTTCGTCGTCCTCGACAGCATCGACTACTCGGGCGACCCGAAGACGAAGAAGTACGCGGAGGCGATCAGCGATGAGCAACTGGAATGGCTGCGCAACGATCTGCAGAACGTGCCCCGCAACGCCCAGATCGTCATCGCCACGCACGCTCCGCTCCTCACTCATCGTGAGGTCGTCGTCGACAATGCCGCGGACTTCTACTCCGTCATCGCCGATTACCCGAACGCGGTCACCGTCGGCGGGCACACGCACACGTTGGAGAACCTCATCGCCGGTGAGAACCGGAAGGAGTGGAGGAACGCCGGCATCGACGAGCTCACGCACACCCAGCTCGTCGCCGGTGCCGTCTCCGGCGACTGGTACTCCGGCGGACTCAACTCCGACGGCCTTCCCTACGCCTTCACCTCCGACGCCGCCGAACCCGGAGTGCTCACGCTCTCCTTCGACGGTGCACAGCGCAGCGAGCGCTATACGGTGCGCGGCGAGCCCGATGGCCACCAGCTGCTCCTCGGCGTCAATTCCCCTGCCTGGCGCGACTGGGCGCAGTCGGCGCAGGAATGGCAGGACGAAGGGAAGCAGGGCGACGCGCCTGTGGCGGTCTCGGAGAAGGTCGTCACCCGCAGTGACCTCAAGTCCGGAGACACGTGGTTGACCTCGAGCTTCCTCGCCGGCAGCTCCGATGCCCGCGTCGAGGTGAGCTTCGACGGCAAGCCGCCCGTTCCCGCCGAGCACACCCAGCCCGGACGAGGTGAGCCCCTGAAGGAGGGATGGGAGTTCACCGATCCGTACACGGCCTCGCAGAACCTGCGGACCTCCGGCAACGTCGGCCGGACGAGTTCGCATCTGTGGCGGGCGCCGATCCCGGGGAAACTCGACCTCGGAACGCACAGTGCAAAGGTGACGGGAACGGATCGCTACGGTCGCTCGTTCACCGACACCATCCGGTTCACGGTCGTCGACGACAGGACGGAGGCGAAGCAGACGTCGAAGAGGCAGCTCAAGGACGACGGGTTCGACCTCCACCGCGAACAGAGGACCGGGACCGCGAATCGTCCGGGACTGGACTCGGAGGAGTCGCGAAAGGCCGACGGCCGCTGACGCGGGGTCAAGCCGGCTGCCGCTGACGCAGGGGCCGGACAGCGCGGCTGACCCGGGGGCCGGCCTCGGTCCGCTGACCCTGCGTCAGGGCAGCGCGGAGAAGGACCGGGCGAAGTCGGGCGCGATGTCGGTGAGCGTGGGAGGCTGACCCCAGGAGGGGTCGAACGGCGCAGCGCTGACGAGGGCGTCGATGACCGCGAGAGCGATGACATCGGCGCCCGCGGCGGTGATCGAGACGAGGGCGGACGTGGCCTCGGCAGGGTCCACGGGCAGCGGGATGCCCCCCGTGGCCACCGAGAACACCGTATCGCCGTCGAAGAGCGTATGTGAGGGGCGCACAGCCCGGGAGATGCCCGCGTGCCCGCCCGCTGCCAGTCCCGTCACCTGTGCGGAGTCGAGCCGGGCATCGGTGGCGACGACGGCGAGCGTCGTGTTCTTCGCCGAGGCGAACGCCGCGGTCGCCGCCACCGGCAGCCCCGGCAGCGGCGGAACATCCCACCCGAGCTCTTCGAGCAGGGGACCGGCCCACAGGGTCCCTCCGGGCGTGCCGATCGTGCCGAGCGGATTGGCCGCGACGAGCGCCGCGACCGTGTACCCGCCGGGCAGGTGCATGAGCGCAGAACCCAATGAACTGCGCAGCGTCTGCCCGCCCGCCCGCGCTCCGAGTCCGACGCCGACACTTCCCCTGACAGCCGCTGTCCGCGGCTCGGACAGCGCCATGCCGGCTGCCGCAGCGCCCTCGGCTGCGGTGGGCGCAGCGACGGGGCCGTCCCCGCGACCGAGATCGTAGATCGCGGCACCGGGGACGAGCGGAATCGCGGTGCCGGGGAGGCCGGGCGCCGGAAATCCTCGTCCCGCCTCGGCGAGGGTCTCACTGACGCCGGCGACTGAGCGCAGCCCGATCGCCGAACCACCGGTGAGCACGATCGCATCGGCGCCGTAGGCGTGGGTGCTCGGGGCGATGACGTCGGTCTCATGGGTGGCGGGACCACCGCCGCGGACGTCGACGCCCACAGTCGAACCGGCGGGCGGGAGGAGAACGGTGACCCCGGTCAGGCGGGAACGGGTGAGGCAGCCGGCATGGCCGAGGCCGATTCCGTCGATCTCGAGGACGCCCCGGCCGCGCACCGGCCCGGGCGTCACCGGCCCGGACGTCATTGGCCCTGCACCCAGGCCTCCACCTCGACGCGGGTGCGGGGGAAGCCGGCCGAGAGGTTCTCGACGCCGTCGGCGGTGACGAGGACATCGTCCTCGATCCGGACTCCGATGCCGCGGTACTCGGCGGGCAGGAGCAGGTCATCGGCCTTGAAGTACAGACCCGGTTCGATCGTGAAGACCATTCCCGGCTCCAAGTGGGCGTCGAGGTACATCTCGGCGCGCGCCTGCGCGCAGTCGTGGACGTCGAGGCCGAGGTGGTGGCTGGTGCCGTGGACCATCCAGCGGCGATGGTGCTGACCGTCGGGGGACAGGGACAGGGCAGCCGGGACCGGCAGGATCCCGAGTTCCTCGAGACGGACCGCGATGACCTGCATGGCGGCCTCGTGCACCTCCCGGAACCGGATCGGTCGGCTGACATGTTCGGCCGCGACCGCGAACGCGGCGTCCGCGGCCTCGAGCACGACGTCGTAGACCTTCGCCTGAATGTCGCTGAACGTGCCCGAGACCGGGAGTGTGCGGGTGATGTCGGCGGTGTAGAGGGAGTCCGCCTCGGCGCCGGCGTCGACGAGGACGAGATCACCCGGCCGGACCTCCCCGTCGTTGCGGATCCAGTGCAGGGTGCAGGCATGGTTGCCCGAGGCCGCGATCGTGTCGTAGCCGACGCCATTGCCGTCGGTGCGGGCGGCGGTCTCGAACGCCGTCTCGATGACGCGCTCTCCGCGCCGGTGCGCCACTGCATCGGGCAGCGACTTCACGACGTTGTCGAAGCCGGACCGAGTGATCGCAACGGCCTCGCGCAGCGCATCGATCTCGTAGTCGTCCTTGATCAAGCGCAGCTCCGACAGCGACTGAGCGAGTTCGGCGTCCCCTGCCAGCGAGATCTCCATGTCCGCTTGGACCTGCGACCGGGCGAGGTCGATGACGGAGTCGACGCGCGCATCGGCCTGCCGGACCAGGCGCACGGAGATGGCGCCCAGGTCCTTGGTGATGACATCGTCGACCGTGGAGGAGTCCGCAGTGGCGATGCCGGTCATCGTCGCCATCGCCTCGAGGTCGGCGCGGGGGCCGACCCAGTACTCGCCGTAACGGGAGTCGGAGAAGAACTCGACGGTGTCGGAGCCGGCACGGGGGCGGAAGTAGAGGGTGACGGTGTGGGTGTCGTCCTCGGGCTCGAACACGAGCACCGCGTCAGGTTCGGAGTCGGTCTCGAGCCCGGTGAGGTGGATGAATGCCGAGTGCGCCCGGAACCGGTAATCGGTGTCGTTCGAGCGGACTTTGAGGGAGCCGGCGGGGACGACGAGGCGCTCACCGGGAAACGCGGCCGAGATCGCCGCCCGGCGGGCAGCGGTGAAACCGGCGGCGGCGAGAGGTTCGGCGTTGAGCGGGGTGCGGTCCCAGCCGGTGGCCACGAAATCCCGGAAGGCTTGGGAGTCGGGGCGGTGGGAGCGGTTGTTGACGCGGTCCTCGAGAGCCTGTGCCGACCCCGGGGTCTCGGTGGTCGGCTGGGTGGTCTCGGCGGGCTGCCGGATGGTCTCGGCGGATGGCTGGGCGGTCTCGGACGTGGGTGTGAAAGCGGTGTCCCGGGGATCAGTCATGGCTCCATTCTAGGCACCGCTCTCAACCCTGACGTCATCGTCAGCACAGAGATGATCAGCGGATAGACTGGGGCGCATGGTCATCGATCTCCATGCGCACACGGCGTTCTCCGATGGTACTCAGAGCCCATCCGAACTCATCTCCGAAGCCGCGATGGAGGGGATCGACGTTCTGGGAATCACTGACCATGACACGACGGCGGGCTGGGCGCCGGCGGAGGAGGCCGCCCGGGTCTACGGGCTCGGCCTGGTGCGCGGGATGGAGATCTCCTGCCGGCACGAGGGGATCAGCGTCCATATCCTCTCCTACCTCCATGACCCCTACGACACGGGCCTGGCAGACGTCGTCGAGGAGACCCGCCGCTCCCGCCTCGACCGCACCCATCTCATCATCGAGAAGCTGGCCGAGGACTATCCCATCGACATGGACGCGGTACTCTCCGTCTCCGGTGAGGATGCCACGATCGGGCGGCCGCACATTGCCGATGCGCTGGTGGCGGCGGGAATCGTCGAGACGAGGTCGGACGCCTTCGCCTCGATCCTCTCCAGCCGGGGCAAGTACCATGTCACTCTGCCGACCATCGACCCGCTGACGGCGATCCGTCTGATCCGGGAGGCTGGCGGTGTCTCCGTCTTCGCCCACCCGCGGGCCGCGATGCGTGGGCTCGTCGTCTCCGATGCGGCCATGCGCCAGTTCATCGAGGCGGGACTGGACGGGCTCGAGGTTGATCACCGGGACAATCCTCCCGCGGAACGGGAGGCGATGCGCCGGCTGGCCCAGGACCGCGACCTCATCATCACCGGCTCGAGCGACTATCACGGAACGGGCAAGCCCAACCGCCTCGGCGAGCATTCGACCTCGCAGCGGATGCTCGACAAGTTCCTCGACCGCGCCTCGACCCGACCCGGAGGCGTCGACTTCATCCAGGGCTGAACAGCTTCCGCAGCCCGGTGTGAGAATCAGCGAGGCTGAGCAACGCCGAGCAACGCCGACCGGACGGCTTCGCGTCGAGCGGACGGCTTCGCGCCGAAAGCGCACCCTCCTGCCGAGAGTTCAGGGCGCAGGGTGCTCTCTGGAGGCGAAGTCGTCCGCTCGAGCTCTGTGGCGCGTGCGGAGTCGCTACTCCGCGCTCGGAGCAGACTCTCCGGCGGGTGACTTGTCCGTGTGCGCACGGGAGGCGCGGCCGACCGGCTTGCCGCCGCGAGTGCGCTTGCGTTCGCGGTTGCGCCGGGTCCGCTTCTGTGACGCCTCTTCATCCGACTCGGCGGCGGCGCCTGCGTCCGAGCCACGGGCCCGCGACCGGTCCTGGGAGGAACTGCCTCGGCGACGTTCACGCCTCTCACCTGCAGCCTGAGCATCCTCACCGGCGGTCTCCTGCTGGCGGGGCAGACGACCCTTGGTGCCCTTGGGGATGCCGAGGTCGGCGAAGAAGTGGGGCGAGGTGGAATAGGTTTCGGCGGGCTCGTCGTGGTCGAGGCCCAAAGCCTTGTTGATCAGGCGCCACCGGTGCATGTCGTCCCAGTCCACGAAGGTGACGGCGACCCCGGAGTTGCCCGCCCGTCCCGTGCGGCCGATGCGGTGGACGTAGGTCTTCTCGTCGTCGGGGCACTGGAAGTTGACGACGTGGGTGACGTCGTCGATGTCGATGCCGCGGGCCGCGACGTCGGTGGCGACGAGGACGTCGACGTG
The DNA here is from genome assembly GCF_031179145.1 of Brevibacterium sp. Classification (GTDB taxonomy): domain Bacteria; phylum Actinomycetota; class Actinomycetes; order Actinomycetales; family Brevibacteriaceae; genus Brevibacterium. The sequence goes on along the minus strand of NZ_JAPSIB010000009.1, from coordinate 88,787 downwards.
ACCGTCGCGGAACGACTTCAGGGCACGCTCACGCTGCACCTGGCCGAGGTCGCCATGGAGGGCGCTGACCTGAAAGCCGCGGTCGGTGAGCTCTGCGGCGAGCTTGTCGGCGGCGCGCTTCGTCCGGGTGAAGATGATGGTGCGCCCGCGCCCCTCGGCCTGGAGCATCCGGGCGACGAGCTCGTCCTTGTCCATCGAATGCGCGCGATAGACGAACTGGGTGGTGTTCTTGCCCGTCTGGGACAGGTCGTCGTGATCGTGGGCCCGGATGTGGGTGGGCCGCTTCATGTAGCGCCGCGCCAGCGTGATCACGGCGCCGGGCATCGTCGCGGAGAACAGCATCGTCTGACGGTGCGCGGGCACCGCGTTGATGATCCTCTCGACGTCGGGCAGGAACCCGAGGTCGAGCATCTCATCGGCTTCGTCGAGGACGACGGTGTGGACCTTGTGCAGCTTGAGGACCTTGCGACCGTAGAGGTCGAGCAGGCGCCCCGGGGTTCCGACGACGACGTCGACTCCGGTCTTGAGTGCCTTGATCTGCGGCTCGAAGTCCTTGCCGCCGTAGATGGTGATGATCTCGATGTTGCGCTGCGTCGAGGCGGTGACGAGGTCTGCGGCGACCTGCTTGGCCAGCTCGCGGGTGGGGACGACGACCAGGGCCTGGGGGAGGCGGACCTCGTCGTCGGCCTCGGCCTCGTCGGCGCCGACCACGCGCTGGAGCAGCGGGATGCCGAAGCCCAGGGTTTTGCCGGTGCCGGTCTTGGCCTGTCCGATGATGTCGGCGCCGGAGAGCGCCACCGGGAGTGTCAGCGTCTGGATGGGGAAGGGGTGGGTGATGCCGGCGGAGGCCAATGCGGCCACGATCGGTCCCGAGACCCCAAGCTCGGCGAAATCCGCTTCTGTCTGCGCCATGTGTGTAACTCCTTTTAGCGCATTCGCGCTCGTCAAGGTCGTGAACCGGTACTCTTGGCTTATGCCCGATTCTGCCCCATTGGCCGGTAAAAATGCTGCAACCAACAATGCTGCGATGCTCGCGCTTCTGGCGTTCGGCGAGCTCACTGCCTTCGAAGAGATGGCGACCAACGCCACTTCTGCTGCGCACTTGGACGACAAGATCGTCTTGGCGCGGCTGGCCTCGCAGTCATTTGCGAACTTCGAACAGCTCTCACAGCACATCAGGCGATTGGGCCAGGATGTGGTCGAGCTGTGCGAGCATTTCGAACCGACCTTCACCGTGCTGGCTGAAAGGACGCGTCCTCGTGACTGGCACGAGAGTCTCATGAAGGGATTCGTCTTCGACGGAATCATGAACGATTTCTACCGCACAGCCGTGGACGGACTCGACGAGCCCGGATACAGCCTGGCAATTACCATTCTCGATGATACACGTGCGGCCGATCATGTCCGCAATCGTCTGACCGAGGACGTGGCCGCCGACACCCAGCTGGCCTCACGCCTGGCGCTGTGGGGACGCAAGCTCGTGGCCGAGACCCTGGGCCGGGCCCGCCACCTCCTCACCGATCCCGTCCTCGGCATCGACGAGACCGTCGTGGTCGAGGCGATCCCCGCTGTCACGGCCAATCATTCGAGGCGGATGTCGGCGCTCGGGCTGGTCGCTTAGCAGACGCCGCGATCGGCCGCGTTGCCGTCGGCCTGCGGCAGGTGAATGCGAGAGCGGGCAGAACCCCGATCCACCGCCGATGACTCGGCGGCATGTCGATGTTCTGCCCGCTCGGTTCGCGGGTTCGCTCAGATCGCGCCGAAGCCGACCCGGCGCGCCGATTCGCTGCCGAGCTCGACGTAGCTGAGCGCAGGCGCGGGAACCAGCACCTTGCGGCCCTTGTTGTCGGTGAAGGTGAGCAGCGATTCGGCTCGGATCGACTCGTCGATGCGGGCTGCGAGTTCCGTGGCGCTCTCGTCCGTGTCGAGGACGATCTCACGGGGGGAGTGCTTGACGCCGATCTTGATTTCCATTGTTCTCCTTGCAGGATTGTCTTCGTGGACGGGGCTTCTACTTCGTGTGCGGGCCCGGGACCGCACTCAGCTTAACGTCAGAGACTCGGTGTTCTCTTCCGCGCGGTCGTCTTCCGTTCTCCTCCGCACTGCTGTGCACCGCCTCGGCTCGGATGGCACCCTGCCGCCGAGGGGACTCTCACGTGGCCGCGAATCACTTGGTCGCGAAGGACTGCAGTCCACCCCAGCTGAGCTGGGTGAGCAGGTTGACCGTGGCATCGATGTCAACGTCGTTGGAGGACTCGATCTGCTTGATGACCACCTCGGCGGTGCCGATGAGGGTCCGACACAGCAGGCGCGCCTCGGAGTCGTTGAGATCGGTGAAGCTCTGCAGCGCATCGACGATGTGGGAGGCCGACTGCTCACGCAGGGCGCGGATGCGGGCCTGCGCCTCGGGCTCGTAGACGTCGGAGTTGAAGAGGATGGCGAATTCCTCGCGGTGCGAGATGACGAAGTCGAAATATGCGCGGTACGTCGCCCGCACACGTTCGTGGGGATCCGTCGTCGACTCCAGAGCGGACTGGACCGAGGAGTTGAGGTGAGTGGCAGAGGCGTCGATGAGCGCCAGGTAGAGCTCCTGCTTCGACGCGAAGTGCTGGTAGAGGACCGGTTTCGACACTCCGGCGGCCTCGGCGATGACATCCATCGAAGTGGTCCGGTATCCGCGGGTGGCGAAGACAGAAAGCGCCACGCCCACCAACTGGTCGCGACGCTGCTCACGGGGCAATCTCTGCTGTGGACTCGACATTCCTCAATGTTACGCGAAGAACGGCCCCTGACCGGGGCCTGTCTGCCCGTGTCCGCGGCTCATGATGGAATACGGATATGGATGACAAGGCCGGAACAGTCTCGGCGAAGCTGCTCGCCCGTGAGTCCGTGACGATCATCGGTCGTCCGGGCACGGGCAAGACGACCCTGCTCGAAGCCGTCTACGCCCAGCTCGTGCGCACCCTCGACCCCGCCTCGGTGCTCGTGCTCACCCCCAACCGCGCCCACGCGGGCGACCTGCGCGACCGGCTGCCGGTGCCGCCCACGGCGGTGCTCGGCTCCGCGCCGGCCCGCAGCATCTCCTCGTTCGCCTTCGGAATCGCCCGCGCCGCCCACAGCACCCGCACCGGAGACGATCTCGCGTTCGTCTCGGGAGCGGACCAGGACGTCTTCCTCGCCGATCTCCTGGCCGGCCATGAGCTCGGCCGTGGCAGCGGCCCTGCCTGGCCCGCGGAGATCACCGCCGAGGTGCGCGCCACCTCCGCGTTCCGCACTGAGGTCCGCGATGCGCTCAACCGGATCATGGAGTTCGACTTCGGGGTCAGGGTGCCGCCACCCGTGGGGGAGGAGCGCGAACTGGTCTTCGACGCGGGCCGCAGTGCGCTGCAGCGGGTCGTGGAGGATCACGCCGACCCGCGCTGGGAGGCGCTGGCCCAGGTCCTCGACGAGTATCTGGGCATCATGAGCATGCCCGGCTACGGCGGCGTCGACGCGGCCACCGTCCTCGCGCGGGCCGCTTTCGAAGTGCTGCGCGAACCCGCCGAGGTGACGGCCGGCAGAGCCTGGTCCTTCTCCCCGGAAGCGGTTCCCGCCGTCATCCTCGCCGACGCCGTGCAGGACTTTCCCTCCGCGAGCTGGGGGCTGCTGGAGCAGTTGCAGGAGCGCGGCTGCGCGCTGGCGCTGTTCGGGGCCCCGGAGGCAGTGACCGGACGATTCCACGGCGCTGACGCCTCGCTCCTCGACCGCAGCGTGCGCAGCCCGCGGTTCGAGACCCTCGTGCTCACCGACATCCCGGACGTCGCCCTCGGGCTCGTCGACACCGGGGACGACTTCGCCCGTCGCATCACCACCCGGTGGGGGCTCGGCCACATCCCGCGGGAGGCGCACGCGATGCCGAGCCCTGGGAAACCCAGCTCAGGGGAAACCGGCCCTGGGGATCCCGGCACTGGGGAGCCCAGCACTGAGGATCCCGGCACTGGGGAGCCCGGCCCTGGGGAGCCCAGCCCGAATGTCGAGACCCATGTGTTCGAGAGCCCCGCCTCGGGGCACCGATACCTGGCCCGGCGGATCGCGAGCTACGTCGACGACGGCCACTCGTGGTCGGACGTGGCCGTGATCTGCCGCAACACCTCGAGCGCACGGGTGCTCGCGGGCGAACTGCGCGCCTCCGGGCTCGTCACCGAGCACATCGTGTCGGCTCTGAGCGTCGATCCCGCGACGGCGCCGCTGCTGCAGCTGCTCGAACGAACCCCGGACTTCGACGACGACGACTCGATCGCCGCCCTGGCGCTGTCCCTGGCCGGCAGCGTCTACGTCCGCCTCGACCCGGTGCAGCTGCGACGATTCCGCCGGCTGGTGCGCAGACGTCACCCGGCACCCAGCAGCGACGCCTCCCTGGCCGCGGCCCTGCGCAGCCGCTCCACCGATTCGGACATTCCGGGACTCGCCGCCATCATTCGGATGCTCACTGCTGCCGAGGAGCAAAGCGCCGCCGATCCGCACCAGGCGCTGTGGGCGATCTGGCAGGCGGCAGGGGTGGCCGAACGCTGGCAGTCCGAGGCCCTGCGCGATCCCGAATCCGAAGCCAACTCCCACCTCGACGCGGTGCTGCGCCTGTTCACCCTGGCCGAGAAGATCGCGGAGCGAGGAGGCTTCACCGCGCGGTCCTTCGCCGGCATCGTCGCCGAGCAGGACATCGCCCAGGACTCCTTGGCCGCGACCGCCGGCTTCGACGACTATGTCCACATCGGCACCCCCGCGTCCCTGGCTCATCGTCGGTTCTCCATGGTCATCATCGCCGAGGTGAATGAGGGAGTGTGGCCCAACCCGAAGCTGCGCGGTGGCATCCTCGGACTGACGGACCTGGCCGCAGTGCTCGAGTCCGGGGCCACCGTGACCGCAGACCCCGGTTATCAGTCCCACGCCCGGCGGACGAACCTCCGTGAGGAGGGCGAGCTCTTCTACACAGCGCTGACCCGTGCCGACGAACTCGTTGTGGTGACCGCCGTCGCCGATGATCAGAGCAGTCCCTCGCCCTTCTTCGACCTGCTCGCGGCACGGACCGCATCCGCAGCGGACTCCGCGGACGGCCATGCCATCACCCATGAGGACGATCTGCCGCCGATCGGCGTCAAGGAGATGGCCGCGCACGCCCGCGCCCAACTGCTGCAGGCCGCCGCCATCAGCGACGAGCCCGGTGGGCAGATGATCCCGTGGGCGCAGCTGCTGCGGGCGCTGCGCGAGACGGACGGCGACATCGCCGGTACCGAGGCCTGGCGGGAGACCGAGGACCTCAGCTCGCACGACCCCCTCTACACGGACGACGACGTCGTGCGCGTCTCACCCTCCCAGGTCGAGACCTTCTCCAACTGCTCCCTGCGCTGGTTCCTCACTCGCAACGGGGGCGACCGGCCGGGGACGGTGGCACAGAGCCTCGGCACGATCCTCCACGCAGCCGCCGAACGCTTCCCGGACGGACCCACATCGGCCATCCGGGACTTCGTCGAGGCCGAGTTCGCCACCATCGACTACTCCGCGGAGTGGGAGCGGACCCGCGATCACGACCTGGCGATGTCGATGGTCGACCGCCTCGGCCACTACATCACCAATGCCCCCGGGGAGGTCGTCGGGGTCGAGGCTCAGGTCTCCGCCACCGGCCTGGACGACCACGGCCGGGAATGGAAGGTGACGGGCCGACTCGACCGGATCGAGACAGCCGCCGACGGCGTGCGCATCGTCGACTTCAAGACCGGCAGGAACGTGGAGGCGACCGACGACATGCCCCGTCACCCGCAGCTCGGCGTCTACCAGGAGGCGATCAACTCGGGCGCGATCACCCTCGAAGACGGCCGCGTCCTCGACGCCAGGGCCTTCGGCGCCGAGCTCGTCTACCTGCGAAAGTCCGCGAGGACGGTCCGAGAGCAGTCGGCGCTGGAGATCGACTCGGATCCGCACTGGGCGCGGAACCTGCTCGGGGAGGTCTCCTCCGGCATGCGCTCGGCCCGGTTCCCCGCCGTCGTCGACCCGCAGAACTGCCGCAGCTGCCCCGTCCGCTCATCCTGCCCCGCGATGGGGCCGCGACTCATGGAAGAGGATTGATGCGCTACTCCGCCGACGAACTCGCCCGCTTGACCGCCGCCGACCCTGCGCAGGCGTTCCCGCCCAGCCCCGAGCAGAGGCTCATCATCGAAGCGGACCCTGCTGAGTCGATGAAGGTCACCGCCGGAGCCGGATCGGGGAAGACGACGGTGATCTCCCAACGCGTGGTATGGCTGGTCGCCAACGGGCATGTGGCCCCCGAGGAGATCCTCGGACTCACCTTCACACGCAAGGCCGTGGGGGAGCTGGCCGGGCGGATCCGGGTCCTCCTGGCCCGGTTCCGGCACAACCTGGGACTGACCTCGCCGACATCCCTGCCCGGTCTCGACAACCCCACTGTGTCGACCTACAACTCCTTTGCCGCCTCGATCGTCGACGAATACGGAGTCAGCATCGGGATCGAACCCGAGACGATTCTGCTCGACGAGGCCGGGGCGCATGCCATCGCGGGAGAGATCGTCGACGCGGCCGGCGTCGACGACATCCCGCCCGACGTGGCCAGGGACACGATGATCTCGGACATGATCGCCCTGGCCGGGGCGATGAACGACCACGGACGGGACAGGGACGAAGTCATCGCGTACCTCGACCGCTGCCTGCAGGCGCTGATCTCGAGCAAGGGCAAGCCGATCGACGCCATACGCCGACGCAAGCTCGAGGCGAAGATCAGGACCGCTCGGCTGGCAGGCGCCTACATCGAGGCGAAGCGGAGACATCTGGCGATGGACTTCTCCGATCAGGTCCGCTTCGCGCAGCGCATCGTCGACCGGGTGCCCGCTGCCGTGGCAGCGGAGCGCGCACGGTGGAAGATCGTTCTGCTCGACGAATTCCAGGACACCTCGGTGGCGCAGCTGAAGTTGCTGCGGGACCTGTTCGCTCAGACGGCGGTCACGGCAGTCGGCGATCCCCGCCAGGCCATCTATGGCTGGCGCGGTGCCAGCGCGGACAACATGATCCGCTTCTCAGGCGACTTCCGCAACGTCCGGTCGCTGACCCTGAGCACCAGCTGGCGCAACGACCGGACCATCCTGAGAGTCGCCAACCGGATCGCCGATGGGCTCGGCGGTGAGAAGGAGACGCCGCTGACGGCTCGCGCCGACGCCGGTGAGGGCACAGTGGCTGTGAGCATCGCCTCGGGCGCCCACGACCCCGACTTCCTCACCGACGGGATGAGAGCGCTGACGGAATGGATCGGGCAGCTGCCCGCGGGCACGACCAAAGCAGTCCTGTGCCGCAAACGCGCGCACTTCGCCACCGTCGCGACCGCGCTCGAGGCGGCCGGTTTCGCCGTGCACGTCCACGGCTCCTCCGGACTCCTCGCCGACCCGTTCGTCGCCGATGTCCGCGCCCTGCTCACCGTCGCCGTCGATCCCTTGGCAGGCGAGAACCTGATGCGGCTCGTCAGCGGTCGTCTGCTGGGTCTGGGCGCGGCCGACATCGCCGCCCTGTCCGCGTTCACCCGCCGGCAGAACGACCACCGACTCCAAGACCGCGACGAGCAGACTGCCGTCGATCCCGCTCAGACCGCGGCTGTGGCGGAGAGCATCGACCAGCCCACGATCGTCGAGGGAATCGACGAACTCATCGACGTCGCCGCCGCCCTCGACGACTCCGCACAGGCAGGTTCCCACCGCGGCCGGCTCAGCGCCGAGGTGCGTCGGGCAGTGGCGAGCTTCGAGGACTCGGGGTTGAGCCGTACCGCGCTCGAGCGACTGGTGCGCTTGGCCCGCGCGCTGCGCTCAGTCCGCTCCGCCACCGGCAGCATCACCTCGATCATCCGCAGCGCCATGTCCGAGACCGGGCTCGACTCCGACATCTGGGGACTGAGCGAATCACTGCGCAATCTCCACCGGTCGGCCATCGACTCCCTCTTGTCGGCGGCGAGCACGTATGCGGCCACCGACGATCAGCCGTCGGTGGCGCGGTTCCTCGACTGGCTCTCGGTGATGGAGGCCAAGGACGCGCTGAGCGTGGCGGAGCCGAGCGCCCGCGCCGACGCGACCAACATCATGACCGTGCATGCTTCGAAGGGCCTCGAATTCGACGCGGTCGCGGTACCCGCCCTCGTGACCAGGGATTTCCCCACTCTCCCGCGGGACAAGGAGGGCTGGATGGAGCGCACTGCGCTGCCGTACCCGCTGCGCGGCGATCGTGCTCACCTCGTCGACTTCGATCTGTCCACGGTGGAGGTCGAGACGAAGAAGGAACTTGAGGAATGGATCCTCGGTGTCATCCGGCCCGCGATCGAGCAGGCGCACGCTGAGGAGGAGCGGCGGCTGGCCTACGTCGCCTTCACGCGCGCCAAGCATCATCTGTGGCTCGGGGCCGAGCTGATGAATGGCCGCACAGACCCCGACGAACTCTCCCCGTTCCTCACCGAGGCGATCGAAACACTGGGGATCAGTCGTGAGATCCCCGAACCGGCCACGGACACCCCCGATCAGGTCATCGAGACCGCTGACTGGCCGGTCGCCCGCACCAGGGTCGTCGAGGCCGCGCGGAAGGCGGCACAGTGGGTGGAAGCGGTGGAGCCGGTGAGCTTGACTGCCCTCGGCGAGGCCGAACCGCCGGTGGGGGAGTACGCGCGGCGGGCCGCCCGGCTGCAGGCTAGGCCTCCCCGCTCGGCCCTCGGCTCGGTGCCGGAGCGTCTGTCGGCGACGTCCGTCGTCTCGTGGCGGCGGGACCCGCACGACTTCCTCACCCAGACCCTGCGCCCGGTTCCGACCCCGCCGAGCCGGGCCGCCGCCATCGGCACCGCCTTCCACGCCTGGGTCGAGCAGCACTTCGGGCAGGCGAGCATCGACGTCGACGAGGATGCCTCGGTGGGTCCCGCCGACGCCCGGACCATCGCCGAGCTGCAGAGCACGTTCCTCGCCTCGGAGTTCGCGCTGCGTCACGCCGATCATGTCGAGATGTCGTTCGAACTGGTCCTCGGCAGGTTTCGGGTGCCGGGGAAGATCGACGCCGTCTTCATCACCGGCGATCACGCCGAGGTGGTGGACTGGAAGACGTCGAAGAAGCCCGACGAATCCACCCTGGACGTGATGAAGTGGCAGCTGGCGCTCTATCGGTTCGCGATCCAGCGGACCCACCCGCAGATCCGCGAGGTGACGGGAACGTTCTACTTCGTCGGCAGCGACGACGTGGTGAGGTTCACCGAACTGCCGGACGAAGCCGAGATCATCAGTTGGCTGGAGGCTCAGGAGAGCTCGACGTCGACTGGGAAGCCGACGACGACCGAGCGTCCGTCGACGGCTGGCCGTCCGGTGCAGTCGTCCGCGGCTGGTCCCGGAACAGGACGTCATTGAAGGACTCCAGCAGTGCGGCGGCGTCGTTCACGGCCTCGTCATCGCCGGAGTCGACGGCTTCGAGCAGCCAGTCGAGGACTGCGAATTCGGCGAGCAGCTCGGCCCGGGCGATGACATGCTCGTCGGCGCGGGGCCGGGACTCGCGGTACTCCTTGAAGAACGTCGGCAGCACGGACGGGTCGATGAGCGCCGAGGCGGCGGCCAGATCGATCGCAGGATCGGCGACTCGAAGCCGTCCGATCTCCGCGAGCGCGAGCACGCGTTCCTGATCGGTGTAGACGCTGAGCTCGTCGATCGAACCGTGGATCGGGGTGGCGAGGAAATGCCAGAGCGAGACCTTCTCGAACTCCTCCTCCCAGTGCTGGAGGAGCGTGGCGGGAACACGTCCGGTGCCTGCCGCCTGGTCGAGCCTCTCGAGGATCTGGAACTGGGAGCGGGAGGGGTCCTCCACCGCGAAACCAGCATCGGCGACCGATTCAGGGGCGGCCGAGTGGATCGTCGCCAGCGACTGAGCGAGCGAGCTCGCGCGCGCGATGTCGGCGATGGGCGCGTCGCCGAGGGGAGCTCCCGGCAGGGGATCGGCCAAGGTCACCGTCGTGGGCGACGGTGTGTCGAAGTACTTGGCCTCGACCTCGGTGATGGCCCGCAGGTGTGGCCAGGTGAAGTCCGCGTGCGGGTACATCGCGTCATAGAGCCGGCTCGCTTCCGCAGCGGTGGCGGAATCGGCGGAGCGGTCGAGCCGGGTCTGGGCGGTCGCGACCAATGTCAGCTCGTCGTCGTCGACGAGGACCCTGATGCCCTGTCCCAGGGACGGCAGAGGAGTCCATCTCGTTGGGGCGAAATCCTCGAGCATCGTCGCCGCTATTGCTGCCAACTTGAGCGCCTTCGTATCCACGCCTCACAATCTACCGTCTGCACCGCTGCTGGGCCGGTTTTGGTCCGCCGAGCGTGTCAGGGCGGGGCGATCGGCGCGTCAGGCCCCTGCGTTATCGTGGACATCATGAAGCCTCTGCCGCCGCTCGAGACCACCAGCCTTGCCCGTCACGGCATTGACCGCGACCATCTCCGGCGCGGTCAGGACGGGGATCTCGGCGAGGTCTGGGAGGCAGGGGCCACAGCGGTGCTCGGCCACCGCGGATCCCTGCTCGTCGCCTCGGGAGGGCTCTTCCTCACCGACAGGAGCCTTGTCCCGGACGCGCAGACCGAGATCTACCTGGGGCAGGATCCGACCGGGACCCGGTACATCGGCATCGACCTCGATGATGAGGGCAGGAGCGCGATCGACAGCCGGTTGGCGGCGGATCGGGACCACGATGCCAGTGACCTGCTCACTGCCCCCGGCACAGGAATCGACAGCATCGAACCGGTCTGGCTGCCGCTGCGTGAACTGGCCGAGGCTCTCGACGACGTGCAGGTGTCCCTGGCCTGCGAGCTGGTGGGCCTGGGCAACTGGCATCGCACGCACCGATTCTCCCCCCGCAACGGAAACCCCACGGTCCCGACCTACGGGGGGTGGGTGCGACGGGACCCGGAGGCGGGCAGCGAGCACTTCCCCCGCACCGATCCGGCCGTCATCGTGGCGGTCGTCCACACCGACGAGGACGGTCAGGAGCGTCTGCTGCTCGGCAACAACGCCGCCTGGGAGGCTGACCGGTTCTCCCTGCTCGCCGGCTTCGTCGAACCGGGGGAGACCCTCGAGCACGCGGTGACCCGCGAGATCTGGGAAGAGGCCCAGGTCGAGGTCGTCAACCCTCGCTACCTCGGATCCCAGCCGTGGCCGTTCCCGTGTTCCCTGATGCTCGGCTTCACCGCCGAGGCCACGAGCCTGAGCACCCGCGCCGATCAGGCCGAGATCGCCAGTCTGCGGTGGTTCACGCGCGCGGAGCTCACGGAGGCCATCGCCACCGGCGCCGTCCGGGCCGCAGGCACGGTCTCGATCGCCGGTCAGATCCTCCACAGCTGGCTGGAGAACGAGTGAGCGCACAGGCGCAGGCTCTCCTCGACGCTCTCGATGCCGAGCAGCGCGAGGTCGCCACCCACTTCACCAGTCCGGTTGTCGTGCTCGCCGGCGCCGGCACCGGAAAGACGCGAGCGATGACCCATCGGATCGCCTACGGAATCGCCACCGGCGTCTTTCCCGCCAATCAGGTTCTCGCCCTCACCTTCACTGCGAAGGCGGCCGGTGAGATGCGCTCCCGCCTGCGGTCCCTCGGCGTGCCCGCCGTGCAGGCCCGGACATTCCATTCCGCGGCGCTGCGGCAGCTGCGGTTCTTCTGGGACCGGTTCGCAGGCGGCGACTTCCCCCGGGTCATCGAGAACAAGACGGGCGTGATCGCCTCTGTCCTCCAGAGTCTCGGCATAGAGACGAGCCGGGAGATGAACCGTGACGTCGCCGCCGAACTCGAGTACGCAGCGGCCTCCCTCCTCGGCGTCGAGGACTATGCGATCAAAGCGCAGTCCCGCGATCTGCCCGGACAGCTGGGCGTCGATGACATGGTGCGCATCTTCGAGGCCTACTCCGAGGCGAAGACGCGGGGGAGGCTGCTCGACTTCGAAGACGTCCTCCTCGTCCTCGACGGCGTCCTCGCCGAATACCCCGACATCGCCGCGCAGGTGCGCGAACAGTATCGGCACTTCGTCGTCGACGAGTTCCAGGACGTCTCCCCGCTTCAGTTCGACCTCCTCTCCCGGTGGCTGGGACCGCGCGACAATCTCTGCGTGGTCGGCGACCCCGCGCAGACCATCTACTCGTTCGCCGGCGCCGACTCGTCCCTGCTGCTGTCGATGACCCAGGCGATGCCGACGGCGACGACGATCCAGCTGGTGCGCAACTACCGGTCCTCGAAGTCGATCGTGGCCACGGCCAACAGCCTGCTGCGGCATACTTCGAGGGCCGCGCTGACCCTGCAGACGGACAACCCCTCGGGACGCGCTCCGGCGATGGTCGAGTATCCGACCGACGAGGCCGAAGCCGCCGGTGTGGTCAAAGCCATCGCCGCCGAGATCCACGCCGGTCGCAGACCCCGCAATATCGCCGTGCTCTTCCGCACCAACGGGCAGAGCCCCGCCTATGAGCAGGCGCTGACGAAGGCGGGGATCCCCTACGTCCTGCGGGGAGGGGAGAGGTTCTTCGCGCGGAAGGAGGTCAAGGAGGCGGTGCTCATGCTCAAAGCCGCACGCGTCACCTCGGCGGGCAGGCCGCTGCCGGAGGTCGTCGCCGAGGTGCTCGTGTCGTTGGGCTACTCGCGCAATCCTCCGGGGGCGGGCGCCGCGCGACAGAAATGGGAATCGCTCAAAGCCCTCGTCGATCTCGCCGAGACCCATCAGTCGGCCTCGGAGCTGCCGGTGCCCCTTGATGTGTTCCTCGCTGATCTCGCCGATCGTGCCGAACATCAGTTCGCTCCGGACATCGAGGGCGTCACCCTCGCGTCGTTCCACGCGGCGAAGGGCCTCGAATGGGACAGCGTTCACCTCGTGGGGCTGAGCGAGGGACTGCTGCCGATCAGCTATGCCCAGACTCCGCAGACCATCGCCGAGGAGCGCCGGCTGTTCTACGTCGCCATCACCCGTGCGGGCAGGGAGTTGAGCATGAGCTGGTCGCTGGCCCGGCACGACTCCAAGCAGAAGCCGCGCAAGCCCTCACGGTTCCTCAGCGAGCTCGGGCAGGTCGAGAAGTCGGCCGGGCACAGCCGCCGGACCGCGAGCACGGTGACGATGAATCGGTGCCGGGGCTGCGGCAGAGTCCTCGTGTCCCAGGTCGATCGGGCGCTGGGACGGTGTGCGGACTGCCCGCCCGACGTCGACCTCGAACTCCTCGACCGGCTGCGGCGGTGGCGGGCACGGGTCGGATTGGAGCAGGGCCTGCCTCCCTATCTGGTCCTCACCGACACCTCGATCTCCGCCATCGCCGAGGTGCGCCCGAGGGATCTGGCCACCCTGGCGAAGATCCCGGGCATCGGGGCGACGAAACTCGAACGTTACGGTGAGGGACTGCTCAGCCTGCTCAGCGACTGAGGCCACTGTGCCTGAGGTCACTGTGCCTGCTCAGCGAGCAGATCGAAATGCGGAACAGGCACGCGGCAATGGCAGCGGGGATGGAACTGCAGCTCTTCGATCTCGCTGCGGCCCGAGGTCAGGCTGATCCGGCGGCGCACGGCAGGGGTCTCGGGATCCAGCAGCGACTGCCGCAGGGCTGTGACGGCATGCGCCGCTGCCAGCGGGCGGGACAGGGGATCGGCGAGTTCCGCGCGTGAGGGCAGTTCCCGGATGCGCGAATACTGCTCGAACCAGTCGGCGTCGGCATCTTTGAGGCGCAGGCACGCGCACACGGTGCACCCTGTCACGCCCGGGCGGACCAGGCCGGAGACCTCGACTGAGGACTCCCCGGCGACGATGTCGAGGGAGGAGACTTCCCGATCGGTCAGCCAGGTGGCGGTATGGACATCGGGCACGAGGTAGGAAGTGGTGATGACGATGGGGGAGCGGAACAGTTCGAGCTCATCGACGCGGCTGCCGGCGGCGATGACGAAGCCCGCAGCGCTCAGATGCTGTTCGACGAGAGTGCGCAGCGGACCGATCACCATGACCGGCCGTGCCGCGAGCAGCGCGGCCGTGCGGTCGGGAGACGAACCGAAGAGGTGGGCTGCGGCGAACTGGTGCGAACTGCCGCCGAGGGCACCGGCATCGGAGTCCTGGATCATCACTCCCGCCTCGACGAGCAGTGCGATGAGGGAGCTCGCCCGGCTGAGATCGACGCCGAGATCCTGTGCTCGGGAATGGTATTGAGCGGAGCCGAGACCCAGCCGCAGCTCCTCGAGCAATGCGACATCGCCGGGCAGCAGGCCGTCGATGAGAACCGGATCGTCGACCCCGAATTGGATGCAGGACGCCGACCTCCATGTGATGGGCACATTGGGATAGATCCTGTACATCTCGCCACCTCGCCTCGAACGACCCGAACCCTCACAGTAGTGAAAGTCCGCGCTGCTCGCCAGAGCGTCCGTCGGCCTGTGGACAAATCTGTGGAAAACGATTGAGGGCGGATCGACACCGCAGTGCCGATCGCCCTCAATCGCTGATTCCCCAGGCGCTCGCGAATGACTCGTGCGGCTTCCCCTTCCGCACGCATCACCGGGTTTTCCGGGGACACAATAGAACCTATTCTGCTTGCGTTGGCCCGTCAATGCCGGGCCAGAGCCGGGACGGTGCAACGGCTGTGGATAAGCGGTGGATAACTGTGGACGAATTGTGGAGGGGAGACAGGGTCGGCTGTGAGCGCCGCCGCGACGGACGGGGTCATCCGGCGATCCGTGTTCCCGGAGCACGTGTCCGGCTGTGGACGGTCCGGACGTGGACACCCGGAAAGATGCTCAGGAAACTCACAAGTAATACGTTTGACCCGTCCGGCGCCGAGATTTCCTATGATTGGGCAATGGCAGACAGACCACGATGGACCGAAGAGGCCGTCCTCCGGGCCATCACCCGCGGAGAGATCGAAGTCCGGCGCTCGGCGAGACGGAAGAAGACGATCGCCGTCTCGAAGGAGATCGATACGTACGTGCTGAGCACTCCGGTGCGCTACAGCGTGGAGCAGAACATTCGCTCCCTCACCGACTTGTTCAATCGCCTCAGTGCCAAGGACCATTCCTCGGCCGCGGACCTCGAAGAGCTTGCCGATGAGATGAGCCGACGCTACTTCGCGGGGCGCCTGCGGGCGAACTCGATCCGCTGGGTGTCGAACCAGAATGTCAGCCGGTGGGCGTCGACGACCACGTCGACAGGCGACATCAGGGTCTCCCATCGGCTGCAGGCGGTGCCGCGCTGGGTGCTGGAGACGGTCATCGTCCATGAGCTCGCACATCTGCAGATCGGCCCACACTCGAAGGAGTTCCACCAGTTGGCGGATCGGCATCCGCGTCAGGCTGATGCCAAGCTGTTCCTCGACGGATTCAGTGCCGGGGAGAGGTTCGGCCGGGGGACCTGAGTTCGGCGGCCACGAACGCGGCAGCATAGAGCTCAGGCAGCCTGACCACGAGGTCGGGCATGAGGGCGGCGGGCAAGCTGGTGAGCGGGAACCACTTCACGTCGACGGATTCGGCGGAGACGACGGGTGTCTCGGCGACCGACGCCCCGGCGGCATAGACGACGTCGAAGTGTCGAGAGCACCGGCCGAATGCCTGAGAGAGGTCATGGACGTGAAGGTCGACGGCGGTGGGGGAGAACCAGGAGAGGGAAACCAGCCCGCTCTCCTCGAGCGCCTCTCGACAGGCTGCGGAGCGCAGACTGTCATCCCTGGCCTCGACGTGGCCGCCGAACTGGCCCCATAGACCGGCCTTGCGGTGGTGGTTGAGCAGAACCGCCTCGGCGTCGAGGTCGACGACGAGGCAGCTGGCCGTGAGGTGCTCAGGGCCGCCTTCGCGGAACAGGGCGGCAGACCCGACCGCGGCGAACAGTTCCTCGAAGTCAGCGGCGAAAGCGGAGGCCGAGTCCGTGACGGGGCGCGGACCCGGCTCCGCTCCCGAGCCCGCAGCTGAGTCGGTGACGGCAGCCACCTCGGCGCGGGCAGTGGCCAGGCTCAGTGCTGCGGAGCCCATTCAGCTCTCGTCGCGCTTCTCGTCCGCGTCGGAGTCCCTGACGTCGTCGGAGTCCTCGTTGCCCTCGGCGTCACTGTTCTTGGCGTCGCGGCTCTCGGTTCCGCTGGAGTCCTTGTCGCGGCTCTCGGTTCCGCTGGAGCCCTCATTGGTGCTCGCAGGGTCCTCGATCTCTGGAAGGCCCTCGGCGAGGATCCGACTGAGAGCCTCGTCGAGGGTCGACTCCGAAGTCCATTCGGCGTGGCGGCGTTCGGCATAGCCCAGGGGGTCGTCGAGGTCCTCCGTCGTCGGGAGCAGGTCGGGGTGGGAGAAGACCTGGTCGCGGGCATCGGTCCCGCCCTGCGACTCGAGGTAGGCGAACAGGGCGGCGGCGTCGCGCAGTCGGCGCGGGTTGAGCTGCAGGCCGACGAGGGTCGAGAACGTCTTCTCCGCGGGTCCGGCGGTGGCCCGACGGCGGCGCAGGGCCTCCCTGATCTGATCGCGTCCGGGCAGATGCGCGCAGGCGGAGTGAACGACGACGTCGACCCATCCGGCGATCACGGCGAGCAGATTCTCCAGCGTCGCCAGCGCCTTCTTCTGCTCCTCGGTGGTGGGAGGGTTGAACAGGCCCTGCCGGATGTTGTCGCTGAGGTCGGAGATGTTGCTCGGGTCGATCGACGACGCCATCTCCTCGATCTGCGAGGTGTCGACCTTGAGCCCCTGGGCATAGCGGGCAAGGGCGGACTCGACCTGAGCGGCGAGCCACGGGGCGCGCTCGAACAGGGCCAGGTGGGCGAGTTCCTGAGCTGCGAGGTAGATCCGGACCTCGGAGGAGTCGACTCCGATATCCGTGGCGAACTTCTCCAGATTGGACTCGACGAGCACGGCGGAGTCAGCGGGGAGGAGAGGCAGACCCACCTCGGTGCCGGTGAGGACGCTTTCGGACAATGCCCCCACGGCCTGGCCGATCTGCATGGCGAACATCGAATCGCTCATCGAGGAGAACATCGACGAGGCACCGGCCATGATGCTCTTCATCTCCGCCGGGACCTGGGTCTCCAGGGTCTCGGTGAGCGCGGTCGACATGTTCTCCTTGATCGGGAGCACGAACTTCTGCCATCCCGGTATCGTCTCGGAGACCCAGTCCGCACGCGTCAGGGCGCGCGCCGACCGGTTCGCCACGGAGAATTCGGTGGCCTCGGCCAGCCACAGCTCGGCCAGGCGGAAGGCATCGGTGGTCGCGCGGACGGACTCGTCCGAGACGGACGGATCCGGACTGGGCACATGGCGGAGTGCAATCGACTTCGCCTGCGCGCTCGAGTCCGCGCCCTGCCCGAACAGACCCTGCATCTGGTTCATGATGGTCGACATCATCGCCGGATCGATGTTGAACCCCTGCGGGAACCCTGCGGCGCCCTTGCCACCGGACTTGCCGTCATCGCCACCGGCGCCAGGTCCACCTGCGCCGAAGAGCATTCCGAAGATCTGCTCGAACGGGTTCTGCTCGTTGTTGTTCTCGTCGCTCATCTCAAGGCTCCCACATGGTCGGTTTGTCCTCCACGTTAACCTCTGCAGATGTGGGAATCTTCCCAATTGGGCGTGCTTTCGCCCGATGTTCGCACGGGGCGAAAGCCACCTGTGAAACTCACCTCGGCGTTTCAACTAGACTGGTGGGGCGGTGCAGCGAAAGGAATCGATGACAGTGAATGCCCCTCGGGCCGTGCCAGCGTCCGCAGATCCCCCACGCGGTGAAATCCGTCGGCGGTCCCCCCGTCTGAGCGCGGTGTCCGGGTTCATGACCTACGTTCTCATCGCCGCAGCGCTCGTGCTCCCTGTGCCCTACATGCTGCAGCTGCCCGGGCCGGTGTTCAACACCCTCGGCGAGTACCGGGGCAAACCGATGCTCTCGATCTCCGGCGCCAAGACCTACCCGACAGGCGGTCGCCTCGACATGCTCACGGTCGCCGTCAGCGGTGGACCTGGACGCGACACCTTCGCCTCCCAGGCACTGGGTGCGCTCATCGGTGAGAAGGAGACCGTCGTTCCCACCGAGGCCTACTACCCGCTGGACACGACACGCGAAGAGGTCGCCGAATCCAATGCGCATGAGATGTCGTCGAGCCAGGATGTCGCCGTGGCCGCGGCGATGACGCAGCTCGACCGCAGATACACGGTCAGCCTCCTCGTCGACGAGGTGGTCCCCGACTCGCCCGCCCAAGGCGAACTCCGCCGAGGCGACCGCATCGTGAGCGTGAATGGGACGAGACTGGCCGACGACCCGAACGCCGCTCAGGTGATGAGCGAGACAGTGCAGTCCTCGGACTCCGTCGACCTGATCATCGCCCGTGACGGCGAGGAGAAGACCGTGTCGCTGACCCCCGACATCGTCAGCGGTCAGAAGGCGATCGGCATCCAGATGCGGCAGGACTTCGAGTTCCCCGTTGACGTCGGCTTCAACGTCGACGGCATCGGCGGTCCGTCCGCCGGAACGATGTTCGCCCTGGCGATCGTCGACGAACTCACACCCGGTGCGATGACGGGTGGCAAGCACGTGGCCGGCACGGGGGAGATCGACCCCGCCGGCACCGTCAGCCCCATCGGCGGGGCTCGACAGAAAGTAGCGGCAGCCACTGCCGAAGGCGCGACACTGTTCCTGTCCCCTGCCGACAACTGCGCAGAGGTCATGGAAGCCGCCGACCAGTCGAAGATCACGGTCGCGCGCATCGACACACTCGATGACGCGCAGAACGCCGTGGAGCAATTCGCCGCCGGCAACACCTCGGCTCTGCCGAAGTGTCCCGCCGCCGGTGCCGTCCCCAATGAGAAAGGGAAGTAGTGAGCTCTCCGTCCTCACCCACCTCCGCCCGCATGCCTTCCGGCAGGCCCAGACGCTCGCCTCTGATGCTGACCTTGGTGTCAGTGGCGATCCTGCTGATCGCCTTCATCTCCTTCACCCAGGTGTACACCGAGGTGCTCTGGTTCCGACAGATCGGCGCTTCGCAGGTGTTCCGCTCGATGTGGCTGGCACGGGGTCTGACCTTCCTCATCGGGTTCGTCGTCATGGCGGTGCCCGTCTGGCTGAGTCTGCACCTGGCGTTCAAGCATCGGCCGGTCTACGCCCCCACGACACCCCGGCAGGAGAACCTCGACCGCTACCGTGAGGCGATCGAGCCTCTGCGCCGGGTCGCCACCCTGGCCATTCCCGGCGTCCTCGGTGTGCTCAGCGGTATCACCGCCTCGGCGCAGTGGAGCACGGTGCTCGAATGGCTGAATGCCACCTCCTTCGGCTCGAACGACCCGCAGTTCGGCCTCGACAAGTCCTTCTACGTCTTCGTGCTGCCCGGGCTGCGTCTGATCGGCGATCAGCTGGGCATGACCATCCTGCTCTCGCTCATCGCAGCCCTGGTCGGACACTATCTCTTCGGCGGAATCCGCCCGGGTGAGCCCAAGGGAGTCATCCTGACGAAGACCGCCCAGTGGCAGATCGGCATCACGGTGGCCCTGCTGGTGCTGATCCAGGCGGGCCGTCTGTGGCTGAGCCGCTACGACCGGCTGAATTCGACGGGCGGCATCGTCCCTGGTGTCACCTACGTCGACGACCGGGCGGCGCTGCCAGCGATGGCGATCGTCGCGATCGCCGCCGTGATCGTGGCGCTGCTGTTCGTCTACACGGCGTGGAAGGGCAACTGGCGGATCTCGCTCATCGCCACCGCCACGCTCATCGTGCTCGGCGGGGTCTCGATCGTCGCCTATCCCGCGATGGTCCAGCAGTTCCAGGTGAACCCCTCGCAGCAGAGCCTGGAGTCCGAATACATCCAGCGCAACATCGACGCCACCCGTGAGGCGTTCGACTTCTCCGACATCGACGTCACCGCCTACGACCCGAGCACGAGCGGCGAACGGGGAGCCCTGCGCGAGGACGCCGAGACGGCGGCCTCGATCCGACTGCTCGACCCGAATCTCGTCTCCGACACGTTCCGGCAACTCCAGCAGGTGCGTCCCTACTACTCCTTCCCGCAGCAGCTCGACGTCGACAGGTACAACATCGACGGTCAGAAGCAGGACACCGTGATCGCGTTGCGCGAGCTCAACCCGAGTTCCGTGAACAACCAGAGCTGGTACAACCGGGCGATCGTCTACACCCACGGCTTCGGCGTCGTTGCCGCGAACGGCAACCAGCGCAACCCTGACGGTGAGCCGAAGTTCATGGAATCCGACATCCCGCCGCAGGGAGACTTCCCGGACTACGAACCGCGGGTGTACTTCGGTGAGAACTCTCCGGAGTACTCGATCGTGGGCGCCGAGAAGGGTGCGACACCACGAGAGCTCGACTACCCGTCCGATGAGGAGGGCGGCTCGGGACAGGTGAACAACACCTTCACCGGCAACGGCGGTCCCTCGGTAGGCAATCTGTTCAACCGGCTCGCCTATGCCCTGAAGTTCCAGGACGAGCAGATCCTCCTCTCCGATGCGGTCAACAGCGAATCGCAGATCCTCTACGAACGTCATCCGCGCGAACGTGTGGAGAAGCTGGCGCCGTTCCTCAAGGTCGACGGCGATCCCTACCCGGCGGTCGTCGACGGTCGGATCAAGTGGATCCTCGATGCGTACACCACCGCGAAGGACTACCCGTATTCGACTCCGCAGCCGCTGCAGGACGCGACCGAGGATTCGACCACCGCGACCGCTCCGAACTCTGTCTCCACTCTGCCGGACGAAGAGGTCAACTACATCCGCAACTCGGTCAAGGTCACTGTCGACGCCTATGACGGCACCGTCGACATGTACCAGTGGGACAAAGACGATCCGGTTCTCAAGACGTGGATGAAGATCTTCCCCGATCTCATCAAACCCGCCTCCCAGATGTCGGGCGATCTGATGAGCCATGTCCGCTACCCGGAGGACCTGTTCAAGGTTCAGCGGGAGCTGCTCAATCGCTACCACGTGACATCGGCCAGCGAGTTCTACACCGGTCAGGACTTCTGGACGCTGCCGACGGACCCGACGCGTGAGGCCACGAGTGGTCTGACCCAGCCGCCGTTCTACATGACGCTGCAGATGCCCGGACAGGAGACCCCGTCGTTCTCACTGACCAGCTCCTTCATTCCGGCCCGGTCGTCACAGGGAGAGTCGAGGAACAACCTGACCGGCTTCCTGGCTGCGGATGCCGACGCCGGCAACACCAAGGGTGAGGTGTCGGAGGGATATGGCAAGCTGCGGCTGCTCCAGCTGCCGCGGAACACCACTGTGCCCGGTCCGGGCCAGGCGCAGAACAACTTCAACACGGCTCCCGAGGTCCAGCGCAGCCTCAACCTGCTCCGCCAGGGTGAGTCACAGGTGCAGAACGGCAACCTGCTGACCCTTCCCGTCGGCGGGGGACTGCTCTACGTCCAGCCCGTCTACGTCCGGTCCGCGGGCGAGACCTCGTATCCGCTGCTCCAGCACGTGCTGGTGGCCTTCGGCGAGGACATCGGGTTCGCCCCGACCCTCGACGAGGCGCTCGACCAGGTGTTCGGCGGAGACTCGGGTGCTCAGGCAGGCGATGCCGGCGCTGCGGGCAGCGGTGCCTCCGGTGCGTCCGGCGGTATAGGCGAAGGCGAGGGAGAGAAAGCTCCGGCCGGCGACCTCGAAGAGGCCCTGCAGCAGGCTCGCAAGGCGATGGAGGATTCCGACAAGGCTCTCAAGGCCGGGGACTTCGCCGCCTACGGAGAGGCACAGGACCGCCTCAAGAAGGCCATCGACGATGCTGTTGCCGCTGATCCCTCGATTGCCGAGGGTGACGGTGCTTCGGCTCCTACTGAGGCACCTGCCGGCGAGGGTGGCAACTGACGCCCGCTCAGCCGACAGACGTCGACCGCCCCTGGGTTCGTTCCCAGGGGCGGTCGCCTATTCGCACTCGCCTCTTCACACTATTCACAGACGAGTGGATGACGTGTCAGTCGGTGAGGTGCTCCTCGAGGTCGTCGAGGACTTGGCCGGCCCCGGTGGGACCGAGGCCGAGGAATCAGACGTCGTCGTCGACCCGGAAGGCTTTGTCGTTCTTCACGGCCTCGAGTCCCTTCCACTGACTGCCGGCGAGCGCGTCGGCCTCGCCGGTCGCTTCGGGATCCCCATAGCTGGTGTAGAAGATGTAGTCGCCATTCGCCTTGTCCAAGTTCTCGGGCGAGATCTCGACGGCGAGGTCATCGACGTCCTGGACGGCGGGACGGGAGAGGCCCACGTCGTCGAGGATGACGCCGATGAGTGAGGCATGTCCGTAGAGGCGGATGCGTTCCGGCATCCAGCGGACGAGCGAGACTGTGGGGTCTCCTGTGATCTCGGAATCGAGTTCCTTGGCGGCCCGGCCGTACTCATTGAGTTCCTTGGTCGCCTGCTCCTCCATTCCGAGTGCTTCGCCGGCGAGCTGGAAGTTCTCCTTCCACGGGAAGCCCGGGCGGATGGAGAAGACGGTGGGGGCGATGGAGCTGAGCTGATCATAGAGCTTGTCGGCGCGCAGCTGGCTGCCGAGAATGAGATCGGGTTCGAGGGCCGCAATCTTCTCGAGGTCGAGTTCCGCGATGGTCCCGACTGTCTCCACGCCCTTGACCTTGTCAGCCAGGTAGGACGGCACCGGCTCTGCGCCTTCAGTGGTCACCATTCCCACCGGGGTGATGCCGAGGGAGACGACGTCGTCGAGTTCGCCGGTGTCGAGGACGACGACCCGCTTGGGCTTCTTCTCGATCTCCGTGGTTCCATTGGCATGCTCGACGGTGCGAGGGAAGACCCCGGGCGCGGCGTCGCTGCCGAGCTGGGCGGTCTTTTCGTCGGCAGTGGCGAATTCCCTGCCACCAGTGGCCACGTCCTTGTTTCCGGGACTGCCGTCCGAGCCCTGGTCGGTGGGTCCGCATCTACCATTGGGGTCCGGCCCCAGACTTTCGGGTTGACTGCCCGGGGTATCGACGTGTCGAACACTCGCAGGAGTGAGAAGCGGAAACTGGAGGGATCCAGTCCACGCAGTTCGACGTTGCCGCCGTGGTCGTTCGCCGCTGAGGCGCTCCGGCGCTGTCGGATGCTCTCCGCCCGAAGCCGGGGAAGGGAATGGGCTCGGGATCCGCTGTCTCCTCGAGGCCTCTCCTCGATTCTCGGCTGCCGACCAGAGTCTGGCCCGGTCGCCGCCCTCAGGAACGAAGACAATCCAGTTGCACGGTGGAGAGAGCGGGAACACGCGAAGTCGGGCCGACTGATTGCTTCTGGGCAAAACCAAGGGCCCTGATCAGTGTCTCCACTGATCAGGGCCCTTCTACCGTGGCGGGGGAGGGATTTGAACCCTCGACCTCCGGGTTATGAGCCCGGCGAGCTACCGAACTGCTCCACCCCGCGGTGTGTTCTTAACTTTACACGAGCGTAATTCGAGAAGACAAATCGTGTTCACGTGACCTCCGACACAGGTATGCCTGGCGTTCACCGCGACCCGAAAGGCTGACGTGCTGCCGGCCGATGCGGCCGCTTCGACGCGGCGGGTGGAGCCTGATGGGGAGCTCTGGGCGATGAGGCCTGATCGGGGAAATCCGCCCTCCCTCTTGCAGGTGGTTGAAAACTAAACTATAGTCGTCCATGTACTTCAAATTTCAACGAAAAAGGAGACACCATGACTGCTCTTCCACAGGGACTCGTCCCCTCCACCTGGACCATCGACCCCGTGCACTCGGAATTCACCTTCACCGCCCGCCACGCGGGAGTGTCCAAGGTTCGCGGACACTTCGAGGACATCTCCGGCACCGTCAACGTCGGGGAGGCCCTCGAAGACAGCTCGGTCACAGCAGAAGCCGTCGTCAACTCCATCAGCACCCGCAACGACCACCGTGACGGTCATCTGAAGACGAGTGACTTCTTCGCCGCCGACGAGTACCCGACCCTGAACTTCACCTCGACTGGTGTGAAGCCGAAGTCGGACGCCGAGTTCGACCTCGTCGGACAGCTGACCATGCGCGGCGTCACCAAGGAGGTCGTGTTCGCGACCGAATTCGGCGGAGTCGCCACCGATCCCAACGGCAACCAGGTCGCCGGACTCTCCGCAGAGGCCACGGTCAACCGCAAGGACTTCGGCATGGAATTCGAAGCGGTCCTCGGCGGAGGCGAACTCCTCGTCTCTGACAAAGTCAAGATCGGCCTGGAACTCGAGCTCGTCAAGGCGTGAGCCAGACCTCCTGACCCGGATCTCCTGGTCTGGAATCACCAGCCCGATCTCCGCGCGCGGAGATCGGACATGAAGGGGCGGACACAGCACTCGCTGTGTCCGCCCCTTCACTGATTCTCCGCCCGTTGAGTGCTCCTCCGCCTGCTGCCGGTAGGACGGAATCAGCTCCGCAGAGTGTCAGGATCCTGATCGAGTTCGGCGGCCAGGCTGCGGAAGAGCTGCGCTGCGCGATCGACGTCGGCGGGCGACTTGCAGAACGAATAGCGGATCGAGGCCCGATACGCCTGATGGGCGGCGGATCCCTCCCTGCACAGTGCGGGGACGGGGATCCCCACGAGGGAGAAGCGCTCGGCGAGGCGCTCGTTGATCGCGAAGGCGTCGAGATCGGTGAGTTCGGAGAAGTCCATCACCGTGAAGTAGCCGGAGGCGGGAATCGAGGCGTGAGCACCCGGGACGCTGCGACAGGCCGAAACCAGCACCTCGGCGCGAGCCCTCAGTGACTCCCGGTTCTCGTCCACGAAACCCCCATCCTCCGCGAGCATCCGGGCCACCGCGATCTGCAGTGGACCGCCAGAGGTGAAGGTGAGGAACTGCTTGACTGCCTGGATCGCCTCCCGGACACGAGGTTCGGCGATCACCCAGCCGATCTTCCATCCGGTGGCGTTCCATGACTTCCCAGCCGAAGACACGGTGACGACGCGCTTCGGATCGGCAACAGCCGTTGCGGGCGGCACATGCACACCGCCGTCGAGGACGAGCTGCTCGTAGACCTCGTCCGTGAGGATCCAGGCATCGGCGGCGATCGCAGCGTCCCCGATCCGCTTCAGGTCCGCGGTGCTGAAGACGAATCCGGTCGGGTTGTGCGGAGTGTTGACGATGATGATCGACGGATGGCTGGCCGCCACGACCTCGTCGAAGAGGTTCCAGTCGGGTGCGAATCCGCCGTCCGGCGCGGGCAGGATCGGCACCGTGACGAGGGATCCGCCGGCTGCGGTCACAGCTGCCGGGTAAGCGTCGTAGAACGGTTCGAAGGTGAGCACGGTGCCGCCGCGCGGCAGCAGCGCCAGAATCGAAGCCGTCAGGGCTTCAGTGGCACCGCAGGTGAAGAGCACCTGGTCTTCAGCCACCGGCTGCGAGAAGTCGCGCCGGCGCTGCTCGGCCACTGCTGCCAGGAACTCGTGATGACCCTGGCCCGGAGCATACTGATTGAAGCCCTCGCGCATGGCCGTCGTCGCCGCCTCGATGAGGTCCGACGGAGCGTCGGTGCCGGGCGCTCCCTGCCCGAGGTTGACGGAGCCGGTGTCGGCCGCCAGCGTGGTCATCTCACCGTAGATGGTCTCCCCGATCGAACCGTCGGCGCGGATGAGCCCCGCCGCATCCGCCATCGCATGCCACAGCTCGGCGCGCATCACATCAGGCATTGTCTCCTCTTCCGTGCTCGAGCGGTCGACGCTCGAGCGATCGGTGCTCGTTCGATCCATACTCATTCGGTCTGGGCTCATCGAGCTCAGATGCTCGGCGAGACTCGGCCCAGCGCATCGAGCGTCGCCTCGTGCAGTCGCGAGTTCGTCGCAACGGCGTTGCCGCCGAACGGCCCGGGAGCTCCTGCTGTATTGGTGAACGAACCGCCCGCCTCGAGGACGATCGGCACCAGGGCGCCCATATCGTAGAGAGCGAGCTCGGGCTCGCAGGCGATGTCGACGGCGCCCTCGGCCACCAGCATGTACGAGTAGAAGTCTCCGTAGCCGCGGTTGCGCCACGTCGACTCGCACAGGCCGAGGAATTCGTCGAGGATCCCGAGGTCCTTCCAACCGCCCAGTGACGCATAGGACAGAGAGGCGTCGCCGAGCTCCTCGACCTCGGAGACGCCGATGCGCTTCGGAGCCTCCCCCAGGGCAGTGACGAACGCTCCCTGTCCGGACTCCGCCCACCAACGTCGGCCCAGGGCCGGTGCGGAGACGACGCCGAGCACCGGCTCCTCTCCGTCGTAGAGGGAGATCAGGGTCGCCCAGACCGGGACTCCGCGGACGAAGTTCTTCGTGCCGTCGATCGGATCGACGATCCATCGCCTCGGCGAGGTTCCATGGGAGCCGAACTCCTCACCGAGCACGCTGTCGTCGGGCCGGTCGCGCTCCAGCCGTTCCATGATGGCCGCTTCGACCGCGCGATCGCATTCGGTCACCGGAGTGAGGTCGGGCTTCGTCTCCACGGCGAAGTCCTGGGCCAGGAAGTGGCGGTAGCTGAGGGAATCGGCGAGATCGGCGAGTTCGAGCGCCAGGTCGAGGTCGGTCATGACCCCACTCTAACCAGTGCACTCGCGCAACTCTAAACAGTGTTGGCAAGCAGCCTGCGCAGTGATTCCAAACGGGAGACCCCGCCCGGGCCCGCCTTCCCGGCAGCCACCCAGTCGTCGAGGCGGCAGCCGGGGGAGTCGGCCTGATGCAGGCAGCCGCGGGGACACTCGAGGGTCGCCTCGGTGAGTTCCGGGAATGCGGCCAGCAGAGAATCACGGTCGACGTGGGCGAGTCCGAAGCTGCGCACTCCGGGTGTGTCGACGAGCCATCCGCCGCCGTCCAGGGGCAGACAGATCGCCGAGGAGGAGGTGTGGCGGCCGCGGCCCGTGACGTCGTTGACGACGCCGACCGCCCGTTTCGCATCGGGGACGAGGGCGTTCATCAGGGTCGACTTCCCGACACCGGAGTGACCGACGAGAACGCTCATCCTGCCTCTCAGGCGTTCATACACCTCGGCGACGCTCGGCGTTCCGTCGGCGCTCAGTCCGGAGAGGACGATCTCGACGCCGGAGGCGCGGAAGCGTTCGACGATGTCGTCAGCGGGCGCGAGATCGGTCTTCGTGACGATGAGCAGGGGAGTGATGCCGGCGTCGAGGGCAGCGGTCATCGCGCGGTCGATGAGACCGTAGGAGGGTTCGGGATCGGCGGTGGCCGTGACGATGCCCAGCGCCTCGACGTTGGCGACGATGACCCTTTCCGCGGGGTCGATGTCGTCGGCGCTGCGGCGCAGCAGAGTGCGCCGCTCGGTGATGTCGACCAACCGGGCCAGTGACCCCTGCGCCCCCGAGGTGTCACCGACGATCTTGACGATGTCTCCGGGCACGACGGCATCCTTGCGCAGATGGGAGGCCCGCACTGCGGTCACGCTCTGGGGACCGTCACCGCCCTGCGGGTCGGAGCTGGGGAATCCCCCCGAGTCGTCGGCGAGGACCACGCGATAGCGACCGCGGTCGACGGCGGTGACGAGCCCCTCGACGGCCGACTCGTGGCGGGGACGCGTTTTGGTCCGCGGTCGCGAGCCGCGCCGGTTCGGACGCGGACGGTAGTCCTCGTCCCGGTAGATCCGCGCCATGTCAGTCCTTGGAGTCCAGCATGGCTTCCCACAGCTGCGCGAACTGCGGCAGCGTCTTGGCGACGGTGCCGACGTTCTCGATGACGAGTCCGGGGACCTGCAGACCGATGACGGCACCGGCCATCACCATCCGGTGGTCGTGATAGGTGTGCCAGGTGCCGGCCCGCAGCCGGGATCCGGTGATCGTCAGCGCGGCAGGGTGCTCGATGACGTCGGCTCCGATCGCGCCGAGTTCTCGGCGCAGCGCCGAGAGACGGTCCGTCTCATGCCCGCGCAGATGCCCGATGCCCCGCAGGTGCGAGGTGCCCGGGGTCAGCGCCGCCAGAGCGGCGACGACGGGGGTGAGCTCGCCGATGGCGGAGAGATCGAGGTCGACGGGACGCAGCCTCTTCGGGCCCCTCACCGTCAGTCCTGATCGGTCGAGGTCGACGGTGCCGCCGAACGCCTCTGCGATCCGGCGGAATCCGTCGCCGGCCTGAGTCGTGTGCGCAGGCCAGTCGGGAATGGTGATCTGGCCCCGGGTCGCCAGGGCCGCGGCCAGGAACGCCGCGGCATTGGAGAGGTCGGGCTCGACCTGGACGTCGAGGCCGCGGGGGAGCCCCGGCTCGACGACCCAGTGCTCCGGTTCGGGCTCGGTGACGTCGACGCCGGCATCGGCGAGGACTTCGAGGGTCATCTCGATGTGGGTGCGACTGGGCACCGATTCCCCGTGGTGGACGAGGTCGATGCCCAGGGGCATCGCGGGGGCGGTCAGCAGCAGACCGGACACGAACTGGCTCGACGCACTGGCGTCGATCTCGAGATGACCGCCGCGCACGGCGGAACCGGCCTGGATCGTCAGAGGCAGGGAGTTCGTCTCGGACGTCACCTGCGCGCCGAGGCGGGTGAGCGAATCGATCGTGACGTCCATCGGCCGGACCCGGGCCTGGGGATCGCCGTCGATGTGGACTTCGCGCCCGGTGGCCGCGGCCAGCGGCGGCACGAACCGCATCACGGTCCCCGCCAGACCGCAGTCGATGTGCACCGGCGAGCCGGCGGCCGCGAGGTCGATGGGAGTGATGTGCAGCTCACCGTCGACCTCATCGATCCCCGCGCCGAGGGCGCGCAGAGCGGAGATCATCAGCAGGGTGTCCCGGCTGCGCAGCCAGCCGCGGACGATTGAGCTCGAGTCGGCCAGAGCGGCGAGCACCAGATAGCGGTTGGTCAGCGACTTCGAGCCGGGGACCTCGACGATCGCGTCGACTCCGGTCTCGGCGACGGGAGCGACCCAGTCCTGTGGGTGTGTCAGTGCTGTCTCAGTCGACGCCAAGGGCACTCATTGCCTGGTGTGAGGTCTTCTCCACCGACGACCACAGGTCCTCGGCAGCGTGCTGGGTGCGCCACCACAGGCCGGGGCGTCCGGCCGTGTCGACGCTGGCGAGCAGTGCACCGCCGAGCATCGAGGTGCGGATCAGGGTGCGTTCGAGGCGGTCGCGCTTCTCGGCCTTCGACGTCGCCTTCTCCGCATTGATGTTCTCCCCGACGGTGTCGAGCAGGTAGGTGCCCACGAGGATGACGGCACTGGTGCGCGGAAACCGTCCGATGGCCAGCAGCGAACCGGCCGCGACCTGGGCCGCTCCGGTGGCTTTGGCCACAGTGGTCGCGTCGACCGGAACGTCGATGTTCTTCCGGGCCAGTGCGAGAAGTGGCGAGATCGATGCGGCGGCCGCCTCGGGGCTGCGCAGACGATCGATCCCGTTGCTGATGTAACCTGCGGCCAGCATGGGGCGGGCGAAGAATCGGATGGGAGACACTGTGGTCCTTCCTAGCGACGACGTCGGGCATCTCACTGGCTAGCATAACGGTTCACAGGGAATAGTGGGGCAGCTTGTCGGTGTTGACCCCGATGAGGCGACCGGCCCGAACCCGGTTGCCCTGCGGGTCGGCCGGGAATCCCGACAACCGGGCCGCGGATGTGGAGAAGAGTCGATGGAGGAGAAGTCTGTGAGTGCCACTGCAGTCCTGGAACGAACGGGCGTACCATTGACAGTGATGACCGAATCAGTCAAAGAAGTCCCCGAAACCGAGGCCGAGCGGTCGGCCCGTTTCGAGCGCGACGCTCTGGAATACCTCAACCAGCTCTACGCTGCCGCCCTGCGGATGACGAGGAACCCGGCTGACGCCGAAGATCTCGTCCAGGAGGCCTATGCCAAAGCCTATGCGGCGTTCCACCAGTACACTCCGGGCACGAACCTCAAGGCGTGGCTGTACCGGATCCTGACCAACACCTTCATCAACAACTACCGCAAGAAGCAGCGCCAGCCGCAGGAGCACGGCAGTGAGGACATCGAGGACTGGCAGATCGCGCAGGCGGCCAGCCACACCTCGTCGGAGGGCCGTTCGGCCGAGCTCGAGGCCCTCGATCACCTTCCCGACTCCGACGTCAAGGATGCCCTGTCGACACTCCCGGAGGATTTCCGGATGGTCGTCTACTACGCGGATGTCGAAGGTCTGCCCTACAAGGAGATCGCGGAGATCATGGAGACGCCGATCGGGACCGTGATGTCGCGTCTGCACCGCGGCCGCCGACAGCTGCGGGAGATGCTGGCCGACTACGCCTTCGACCGCGGGTACATCAAGGGCGAAGGGGGTGCGAAGAAGTGAGCGAGCAGGAATGCTGCGAGAGCGTGCGAGCGGAGTCGCTCATGCGCATCTACCACTACCTTGACGGGGAGCTGACGACGACGGAGATCAGGGAGATCTCGATCCACCTCGAGAAGTGCCCCGCGTGCCATGACGAGTACGAGATCGAAGCGCTGCTCAAGGAGCTGGTGCGACGATCCTGCAGCCGGGAGCAGGCGCCGCTGGGGCTCCGCGAGAAGATCCAGCGAAGGATTGCCGTGGAACAGACCACCTGGCAGATCTGAGCAGTCACCAGGACACAGAGCCGGCGTTGGCACTGCGCCGGCGGTGACACAGAGAAGGCGGGGAGAGCGAAAATCGCTCTCCCCGCCTTCTCACACGCCTGCGTCAGCTGTTCGGACGCTTGCCGTGGTTAGCCTTGCGGTTGCGACGGTCACGACGCTTGCGGCCACGCTTGCTCATAGCAGTACTCCTTCGATAGACGGTTCATTGTTTCATGTCGGCTGGTCCAGGGCAAAGCCCGTCCGGATCGCAGCGTCATGCGAAAGGCGCTGGTCAATGACCGCGCCGGTCAGTCGTCGCCGAGCACGTCCTCGACCCCGAGCCAGTCGAACCAGCCGCGGTGGAGAACGAGCCAGGCGAGCAGCCCGTAGCCCTCCTGCGCCGGCAGATGGTCGCGCGAGGAGGCGATCTCCCGCTGCCAGACAGGATGGCCGAGCAGGGGAGTGAAGGTGTCGACATAGGCGATGCCGCGGCGTTTGGCGACATCGGTGAAGCTGGTGTTGAGTTCGGCGATGCCGCGGTTGCGCTCGGCGCTGTGCTCGGGCGGGGGCCCGACGACGAATGCCGAGACCTTTCGCGCCAGCGCCTCGTCGAGCACATTCGCGACGTCGAGCCGGGCCCGGGCCACCGAGCGACCGGTGTCGAGGTCGCCCGACCCAAGAGCCAGCACGAGCCGGTTGTCTCCCTCCGAGGTGAACCGCAGCGCTGACTCGCCCATGGCCCTGGCGTGCAGGCCGGCGGAGTCCTCGTCGGGCACGGCCAGTGGATACACCCGCAGATGCGGCAGGCTGGGCAGCGTGCGCGCCGTGACCCGTCCGACCCAGCCGAGGCCGCGACCGTCACCGTGGCCGGCGACCAAGGGGCCGCCGACCACGCTGATGGTCGTAGGACGCTCGGAGCTCACCGGCGGAAGACCCGTTCGACGATCTCCTGCTGTTGGAGCTCATGGACGTTCTTGAGACCCGTCGAGGTCGACGCCGACGCCGGACGGGAGACGAGGCTGAGCTCATGGTCGGGGACCAGCTGCGGCAGGTTGAGGGCCATGAACGGCCAGGCTCCCTGGTTCTCGGGCTCCTCCTGAGCCCAGACCACCTCGGAGCCGGCCGGGTAGCGACTGAGCATCTCCTTGATCGACGGCTCGTCGAGCGGGTAGAGCTGCTCGACGCGCACCAGAGCGGTCTTGGTGTCCTCGATCTTCTCGCGCTTGGCCAGCAGCTCCCAGTAGAGCTTGCCGGAGACCAGGACCACCCGGTCGACCTGTCCGGCATCGATCGTGGGATCGTCGATGACGGGCTGGAACTTGCCCGTGGTGAAATCCTCGACGGAGTTCGCGGCGGCCTTGAGTCGGAGCATCGACTTCGGCGTGAACACCACGAGCGGACGCTTGTTCGGCGTCAGCGCATGGCGGCGCAGAAGGTGGAAGTAGGACGCTCCGGAAGAGGGCAGCGAGACGGTCATGTTCGACTCCGCGCAGAGCTGCAGGTAGCGCTCGATCCGGGCCGAGGAATGGTCCGGTCCCTGTCCCTCGTAGCCGTGGGGCAGGAGCAGGACGACGCCGGAATTCTGCTGCCACTTCTGCTCCGAGGAGGAGATGAACTCGTCGATGACGGTCTGGGCTCCCTGGGCGAAGTCGCCGAACTGCGCCTCCCAGGCGACCAGGGCGTCGGTGCGTTCGACGGAGTATCCGTATTCGAAGCCGACGGCCGCGTACTCGCTGAGCAGAGAGTCGTAGACCCAGAAGCGGGCCTGCTCCTCGCTGAGGTTCTGCAGCGGGGTCCATTCGTTTCCGTTGACGGCGTCGATGAGAACGGAGTGGCGCTGGACGAAGGTGCCGCGGCGGGAATCCTGACCGGCCAGGCGGACCGGGACGCCCTCGAGCAGGAGCGAGCCGAAGGCCAGCAGCTCCGCGAATCCCCAGTCGATGCCCCCGGAGGCGGACATCTCCTTGCGCTTCTCCAGCAGCGCCCGCAGCTTCTTGTGAACCGTGAAGCCCTCGGGCACCTCGACGAACGCTTCGCCGATGCGGCGCAGGGTCTCCGGGGAGACTGCCGTGCTCATGTCGTTGAGCGCCTCGATGTCGCTGGGCACATGCGGTTCGTTGAAGGCGGCGCCGGTGTACTTCCCGGTCTCGGCCTCCTTGGTCTCGGCGAATGCCGCCTCCAGTTTGGACTGGTAGTCCTTGAGTGCGGCCGCGGCCTCGTCAGGGGTGATGCACTTCCTGCCGACCAGGGACTCGGTGTAGAGCTTGCGCACCGACCCCTTCTTCTCGATCAGCGAGTACATCAGCGGCTGGGTCATCGACGGATCGTCGCCCTCGTTGTGACCGCGGCGGCGGTAGCAGACGAGGTCGATGACGACGTCGCGGTTGAATTCCTGCCGGTACTCGAAGGCCAGTCGTGCGGCCCGCACGACCGCCTCGGGGTCATCCCCGTTGACGTGGAGGATCGGGGCGTTGATCGACTTCGCCACGTCCGTGCAGTAGAACGAGGACCGCGCCGAGGCGGGAGGAGTCGTGAAACCGACTTGGTTGTTGATGATGATGTGGATGGTCCCGCCGGTGCGGTAGCCGCGCAGCTCCGAGAGGTTGAGCGTCTCGGCGACGACTCCCTGACCGGCGAACGCGGCGTCGCCGTGGACGAGGACCGGCAGCACCGTGAAGCCGGACTCACCCTGATCGATGAGGTCCTGCTTGGCGCGGACGATGCCCTCGAGGACCGGGTCGACGGTCTCGAGGTGGCTGGGGTTCGCCGCGACGTAGACCTTCGTGGTGTTGCCGGCCGGCGAGGTGAAGGAGCCCTGGGTGCCCAGGTGGTACTTGACGTCGCCCGACCCCTGCACGCTGTCGGGGGACATCGTGCCGTCGAACTCCCGGAACATCTGGGCGTAGCTCTTGCCGGCGATGTTCGTGAGCACGTTCAGGCGACCGCGGTGGGCCATGCCGATGGCGACCTCGTCGAGCCCTGAGTCGGCCGACTGGTTGAGGACCTCGTCGAGGAAGACGATGGCCGACTCTCCGCCTTCGAGGCTGAACCGCTTCTGGCCGATGTACTTCGTCTGCAGGAAGGTCTCGAACGCCTCGGCGGCATTGAGACGGCCGAGGATGTGTCCCTGCTCGGAGCGGGTCAGCTCCTGGTGCGGGACCTCGATCTTGGCCTGGAACCAGCGCCGCTGCAGCGGATCGGCGATGTGCATGTACTCGAACCCGATGGTCCGGCAGTAGCTCTCACGCAGCAGGCCGAGGATGTTGCGGAAGGGCATCATCGGCTTGGAGCCGAATCCGCCGGTGGGGAACTCGCGTTCGAGGTCCCACAGGGTCAGCCCGTGCTGGTTGATGTCGAGGTCCGGGTGCGAGCGCTGACGGTAGACCAGGGGGTCGATGTTGGCCATCAGATGGCCACGGGTGCGATAGGCGTCGATGAGCTCGATGACCCGGGCCGTCTTGTTGACGTCGTCCTGATCCTCGGCGGAGACGTCGGGAACCCAGCGCACGGGCTCGTAGGGCAGCCGCAGGGACTCGAAGACGTCGTCGTAGAAGCCGTCCTCACCGAGCAGGTATCCGTGGACGAGCTTGAGGAACTCACCGGAGCCGGCGCCCTGGATGACCCGGTGGTCGTAGGTCGAGGTCAGGGTCAGCACCTTGGACACAGCCAGGTTGTTGATGGTCTTCTGGCTGGCGCCCTGGAACTCCGCCGGGTATTCGAGTGCGCCGACGCCGATGATGGCTCCCTGGCCCTTGGTCAGCCGGGGGACGGAGTGAACCGTGCCGATGCCGCCGGGGTTCGTCAGGGAGACCGTGGTGCCGGCGAAGTCGTCGGCGGTCAGCTTGCCCTTGCGAGCCTTGTCGACGAGATCGTCGTAGGCGTCGACGAACTGCCGGAAGGTCAGGGTCTCCGCCTTCTTGATGTTGGGCACCAGGAGCGAGCGGGTGCCGTCCTTCTTGGGCACATCGATGGCCAGTCCGAAGTTGACGTGGGCGGGTGAGACCATGACGGGCTTGCCGTCGCGCACGTCGTAGGAGACGTTCTGCGACGGGAACTCCTGGAGCGCGCGGACGACGGCGAAGCCGATCAGGTGGGTGAAGGACACCTTGCCGCCGCGGGTGCGCTTGAGGTGGGAGTTGATGACGATCCGGTTGTCGATGAGGGCCTTCGCCGGCAGCGAGCGCACCGAGGTGGCGGTGGGCACATCGCGGGAATCGTCCATGTTCTTGGCGATCAGCTTCGCCGGGCCGCGCAGCGGAGTCACCGTCTCCTCCGGCGCCGTGGCCGCGGCCTTGTCCTTGACGACGACCCTGGGCAGTGACTTCGTCTCCGCCTTCAGGGTCTCGGTCTGTGCTGATGATGGGGAGACTCCGCGGGAGTTCTCCCTGGTGGTGAGATCGCCTCCGGATTTGGCCGGGGTCGGGCTCTGTGCCGGTCTGCTCTGCGGGGAGGATGATCCCCGGCTGTCTGCAGCGGCGGTCCCATTGTCTCTGCCTGTTTCTCCGCCGTTCTTCTCGTACTTGTCGAAGAACGGCCACCAGGACTCATCGACCGAGTTCTTGTCTGATTTGTACTGTTCGTACAATTCCTCGACCAGCCACTCGTTCGAGCCGAAGTCGTCGATGGTGCGGTTCGGAGTATTGACGGACACGGCGTTGATCGCCTACTTCCTGATTCAAGGATCTGATACTGAAACGACATCTCCAGCCTAACGCGATGTGCCTGAGATTGTGCACATGGGGGACAATAGTGTTATGCGTTTCATCTCGAATTCCCCCGATCTCGATCTCACCTACTCGGACGTCTTCCTTGTCCCCAATTCGTCGTCGCTGACCTCTCGTTTCGAGGTCGATCTGGCGACGACGGACCCGACCGGATCGACCACTCCGATCGTGGCCGCGAACATGACCGCCGTATCCGGCCGCCGGATGGCCGAGACCATGGCCCGCCGAGGGGGACTGGCGGTGCTGCCGCAGGACATTCCCCTGGCCGCCGCTCAGGAGACGATCGCGTGGGTCAAGAGCCGGGACCAGATCTTCGAGTCGGCCCTCCGGTTTTCTCCCGACGAGACCGTGCTCAGCGCAATGCATGTGCTGAGCAAGCGGGCGCACGGGTTCGGAGTCGTCGTCGATTCCGCGGGGACTCTCATCGGCGTCATCGACTCGAAGAACCTCGTCGAGGTGGACCGGTTCACCTCGGTGTCCGAGCTGCTCGAATCCGCTCCGCACATCATCACCGCCTCCGAGGTCGACTGGACCGACGCCGCTGCGCTCGAGGACCTGTTCGAATCGCTGACCGAGTCGCACACCGAGTTCGCCGCGGTCGTCGACGACGACGGACGGGTGCTCGGTTCGCTGACCCCGAAGTCCCTGCTCCGGTCGTCGATCTACACCCCCAACGTCGACGACGGGGGCCAACTGCGGATCGCCGTCGCGATCGGCGTCAACGGCGATGCGGTGACCCGGGCCCGGGCCCTGGTCGAGTCGGGCGCCGATGTGCTCGTCGTCGACACCGCCCATGGCCACCAGTCGAAGATGCTCGAGGCGCTGAGTCAGGTCGCCGAGGCGGACCTCGGCGTCCCGATCGTCGCCGGCAACGTCGTCACCGGCGACGGGGTGCGCGACCTCGTCTCCGCGGGGGCCCAGATCGTCAAGGTCGGAGTCGGTCCCGGAGCGATGTGCACGACCCGGATGATGACCGCTGTGGGCCGTCCGCAGTTCTCGGCGGTGCTCGAGTGCGCTGCCGCCGCCCGTGAGCTGGGCGCGCACGTCTGGGCCGACGGGGGAGTGCGCTACCCCCGGGACGTCGCCCTGGCCCTGGCGGCCGGAGCCTCCCAGGTGATGATCGGCTCGTGGTTCGCCGGCACCCATGAATCCCCGGGCGATCTCCTCGTCGACGGCGAGGGCCGGAAGTACAAGGAGAGCTTCGGAATGGCCTCTGCCCGCGCCGTCGCCAATCGGACGCGGGCGGAGTCGGCGTTCTCCCGGGCTCGCAAGGGCCTGTTCGAGGAGGGCATCTCCTCCTCGACGATGTTCGTCGACCCGAAGTCGCCGGGCGTCGAGGATCTCCTCGACGGCATCACCTCAGGGGTGCGCAGCTCGTTCACCTATGCGGGGGCCCGGGATCTCGCGGAGTTCGCCGAACGAGCCAGCGTGGGCGTGCAGAGCGCGGCCGGGTACGAGGAGGGCCGGCCCCTTGCCCGCAGCTGGTGAGGCGGCGCGGCTCAGCCGCGGATCTCGGGTGGTCCGGCTCAGTTGGCCAGTCGAGCACGAGTTGGTAAAATCACGTCATGCCCAGTGACAGTCCCAGCCGGCGGGAAGCCGGCGCCCCAGACGATGACCCCCACCCCGTGCGGGAGCATCGACCACGACTCCTCGCCCCGAAGGGTGGGGAACGTCACTGATGGAATGGCTGTTCCTGGCCCTTGCCCTCGTCCTCATCCTGGGGACCGGCGTCTTCGTCGCCGCTGAATTCTCCCTCCTCACCCTTGACCGGCACACGGCCGACCGGGCCGTGGAGAACGGCGTCGTCGGAGCGAAGACCCTGCGCCGCTCGATGGCGCACCTGTCCACCCAGCTCTCTGCGGCGCAGGTCGGCATCACGATCACGACGCTGCTCACCGGTTACCTGATGGAGCCCTCTCTGGGCGCCCTGCTGGCACCGGTGTTCGAGGTGTGGGGCGTGTCGCCGGGCCTGTCGGCGCCGCTGGCGCTGACGATCGCCCTGATCATCTCGACCGTGCTGTCGATGATCTTCGGCGAACTGGTGCCGAAGAACCTCGCGATCTCCGTCCCTCTGGGGACCGGGCGGATCGCGGCTCCCATGCAGTACGTGTTCTCGATCGTGTTCAAACCCGTGATCGTCGCCCTCAACGGCACCGCCAACAAGATCCTGAGATCCATGGGCATCGAACCCCAGGAGGAGGGGTCGGTCGGTCGATCTCCGGAGGAGTTGACCTCCCTCGTCCGCCATTCCGCCGAGGAGGGGGTGCTCGATGAGCAGACCGCCGGTCTGCTGGAGCGGACGCTGAGCTTCTCCGAACGCAGCGCGGAGGACGTGATGACCCCGCGGACGCGGATGTCGTCGGTGACGAAGGACACGACCGCCAGTCAGATCATCGAGCAGGCCCGCGAGACCGGGTACTCCCGCTTTCCCGTCGCCGGTGAGGACAAGGACCACATCCTCGGCGTCGTCCACGTCAAACAGGCCTTCGCGGTTCCGCTGCCCAACCGCGACGACGCCTACGCGGGCGGCCTGATGACCGAGGTGACGGAGATACCGGAGACGATGCGGCTCGACCCGCTCCTGATGGAGCTGCGCGCCAAGGGCATGCAGATGGCCGTCGTCGTCGACGAGTTCGGCGGCACCGCGGGGGTCGTCACCCTCGAGGACGTCGTCGAAGAACTCGTCGGAGAGGTCGCGGACGAACACGACCGGATGCGCGTCGCCGCCCGGCCGGCCCGCGACGGAACCTGGATCGTTCCCGGACAGCTGCGCCCCGACGAGGTGTCGGCGACGATCGGTCTGAAGATCCCGGAGGACTCGGACTACGAGACCCTCGCGGGATTCGTGCTCATGGAGCTCGGGCGGATCCCCGTGCCTGGTGACGAGGTCCGCACCGACGGTGCCCTGATCCGCGTCGAGAGGATGCATGGGCGTCGGATCGAGCGGCTGCGCGTGGCACTCGACGCCGCCGGCACCACCATGACCGGAGAGGCGGGTGAGCAGTCATGAGCGCCGACTGGATGGGATTGATCTGGCTCGTCGTCCTGCTCCTGGGCAATTCGTTCTTCGTCGCCGCCGAGTTCGCCGTCGTCGCCGCCAAACGCTCGCAGATCGAACCGCACGCCCAAGCGGGCTCGGCTGCGGCGAAGACCGCCCTGTACGCGATGGAGCACGTGTCGGTGATGCTGGCGATCTGCCAGCTCGGCATCACCGTCTGCTCCCTGCTGCTCGGAAACGTGGCGGAACCGGCGATCCACCACCTCCTCGCCGGACCGCTCGAGGGGTTGGGGATCCCCGCCGCGCTGTCGTCGACGATCTCCTTCATCCTCGCGCTCGGCGTCGTCACCTACCTGCACGTCGTCATCGGTGAGATGGTGCCGAAGAACATCGCTCTGACCACCTCGGCCCGGGCGGCGATGCTGCTCGCGCCGCCGCTGGTGTTCCTGTCGCGTCTGTTCGGCTTCGTCATCAAACCGCTCAACGGACTGGCGAACGCGATCCTGCGCGCGATGGGCGTCGAGCCCCGCGATGAGGTGAATGAGGCGTTCACGATCGAGCAGGTCGAGTCGATCGTTGCCGAGTCCAAACGCGAAGGACTGCTCAACGACGACACCGGCCTCCTCAAGGGCGCTCTCGAGTTCAGCGACAAGACCGCGGCTGACATCATGGTGCCGATGTCCCAGCTGGTCACCATCTCCGCTCGGGTCACCCCCGATGAACTGACCACACTGGTGGGCAGGACAGGGTTCTCCCGCTACTTCGTCGTCGATGCGGACGGGTACCCGGAGGAGTACCTGCACATCAAGGACGTTCTCTACGCCGACAGCGACGACGAATACGCCGGGGCAGTGCCGGCGAAGAGGTTCCGGCCGCTGTTCACCGTGATGGCCGACGACGAGGTGGAGGAGGCGTTGGCGCAGATGCAGAAGGTCGGCATCCATGTGGCCCGGGTAATCTCTGCGGATGAGAGGATCCTCGGCGTCCTGTTCCTCGAAGACGTGCTCGAGGAACTCGTCGGAGAAGTCCAGGATGCAATGCAGAGACAGCGGCACGAGCGCTGACCTGGTAAGCTCTTTGCGGCAAGGTCACCTGTGTCGTGACCTTGCCCACATCGACCGGATCCTCTCGTGATCCAGGTCACGGATGGCTCGCCGATTTGTAACAGCTGATAACAAATCGGGAGACTCAGAACACGTTCCGTTGGCCCACTGCGGGCCCGATGCGTCACTTTTGTGACTATTCGCGCTGGTCAGAGAATCAGTGTGAACAAAAGGTGACATTTTGTAACGTGTCGTTATAGTGTTGTGACATAAGGTTTTCGGGCGTCGTGAGTATCGGCGCCCGAAGTACGGACAACAGTACGGAGTGATATGTCGAGTGATTCCTCGACCGCAGTGGCACCGGTCCGCCGTCGCGATCTGCGCAAACAGCACGCCTCCTCACGCGTTACCCTGACAGGCTCCCAGCCGACCGCGACAGTGATGTCCCCGGTGCCGGCAGCCTCGAATTCGACCACCTCCGCGCAGGCCCTGTCGCCGCGTCGTGCGGCCATGGCCGCCGAAGCCCGTGCGGTCGCAGGCTCGCCCCGCCGCGAAGCGATGGCCCGCCAGGCCATGACGGAAGACGGCTGGACGGGCGCGGCGCTGGCAGCATCGGCCGGCGGCCGCGGCTCCGACGGCGCCCTCCTGCGCTCGGTCCGGCGCAAGCGCGTCACCTCGATCTCAGCCCTGGCCACCGTGTCCGTCACCGGCACCGCCATCGCCGCCGTGATGATCGCCGGCAATATGGGTGGTGAGCAGGAGGTCAAGGTCGACACGACTGCTGCCGATACGCAGACGAAGGCGATCAACGCCGAGAGCGTCTCTGCGAACATCGCCTCGGGCGATGAGAAGACGAGCATGGCCATCGGTGCCCCGAGCGCCACCCAGACCAAGGTCAAGGCCGCGTCGCGGGCCATCAAGAAGACAGCCCTGCCCGGCTGCAACGGTCAGGCTCCGAAGAGCTCCGCTTCCAACGGCGAGGTGCCCGAGGAATGGCTGTGCAAGATCGGCGTCGGCGATCACAAGTTGCGTGCCGACGCCGCCGTGGCCTTCGCGAAGATGAACGCGAAGTACAAGAAGGAGACCGGCAAGAACCTCAGTGTGACGGACTCCTACCGGTCGCTCGAGGCTCAGGTCTCCGTGGCTGCCCGCAAGCCCGGGTTCGCCGCGCGTCCCGGCACGTCGAACCATGGTTGGGGCATCGCCCTCGACCTCGACACCTCGCAGTACGACTGGCTCGAGAAGAACGCGGGAGAGTTCGGCTGGGAGAATCCGGACTGGGCCAAGCGCAACTCCTACGAGCTCTGGCACTGGGAGTACGTCCCGGGCCGCAAGGACATGAAGGGCGCCTGAGCCGCACAGGCATGAAGGGCCGCTGAGCCGAGAATCGCGCGTGATCCGACCGGATCACGCGCGATTCGCATTCGTGGAGACGACGGGCCGCGCCCGCGGGAGCAGAGGCCCTCGGCCCGTCGGCGCCGAGCACTCGGCCTCGTTTTGAGTCTGACCACGTCACGGTGGTAGCATTGCATGCGTTGCCCGCGTAGCTCAGTGGATAGAGCGTCTGCCTCCGGAGCAGAAGGTCGTAGGTTCGAATCCTGTCGCGGGCACCATGAACCCCCTGGTCATCCAGGGGGTTTTCTCGTCCCCACCCCAGCCCCCTGAACGTCCACCCCGCCCCGAAGCCCCTGCCGGCCGGATGATAGAAATGCACCCATGAGAATCGCGTCGTTGACTGCACTTGTGCTGGTGGGCATCATCGTCGCCGCATTCAATCTGCGTCCCGGGGTGACGGGACTGTCCCCGCTGCTGGACATGATGGGCGCCGAGATCCCCCTGGACTCCGTCTTCCTCGCGATCATCGGAATGCTCCCGCCGCTGCTCTTCGGGCTCAGCGGCTTCCTCACCCCGCGCCTGGTCAATCGGCACTCCGCCATCACGATCACGCTCGTGGCCATGGTCCTCATCGCCGTCGGCTCCGGTGTCCGCGCGGTCCTCGACTCTCCCGGGTGGTTCCTCGTCTTCAGCGTGATCGCACTGCTGGGCATGGGAATCGGCAATGTCGTCCTGCCTCCCATCGTCAAGTCCCACTTCCCCGACCGGGTGGCCCTGATGTCGACCGTGCACGTCGGTCTCCTCCAATTGGGTACGTTCCTGCCGCCGCTGGTGGCAGTGCCGTTCGCATCGGTGTGGGGATGGAGGGGATCACTGCTCGTGTGGGCTGTGTGTGCGATCGCAGCGATCGGAGTGTGGATCGTCCTCGCCGTCGTGCGTCCGTCTCCGCGCGCAACGGTGAGATCTACCGTTGTCGGCGGCGGCGAACTGCGCCGGCTTCTGCGCACCCGCCGTGCCTGGTCGCTGATGACCATGACGGGGCTGACGTCATTCAACAACTTCATCCTCTTCACCTGGCTGCCGCTGCTGCTCATCCGCTCCGGCTTCTCGGCATCCTTCGCCGGCTCGATGCTCGCGCTCGTCGCCGCCATCCCGTTGGTGCTCGGCTTCGTCCTGCCCGCACTGGCGCAGAAGCTGCGCACCGCAGCGCCCATCGTCGTCGCGTTCTGCGTGTGCCTGGCAGTCGGTTACCTCGGTCTGTGGCTCCTCCCGCAGGCCGCACCCGTGCTGTGGACCGTGCTGCTGGGCATCGGTATCTCCACGTTCCCGCTGGCGCTGACCCTGATCACGCTGCGCTCCCATGACGCCGAAGCGGCTGCCGCCCTGTCCGGCTTCGTCCAGGGCGGGGGATACCTGCTGGCGGCGACGGGTCCGCTGATCTTCGCGTTCCTCGTCCAGAGCTTCGATCAGCTGTGGCCGGCCTTCGCCGTGGTCCTGGCGTCGGTGGTCGTCAAGTTCGTCGTCAGCTTCTCCGCCTGCCGGCCGGGACATATCTGATTCGTGCGGTGTCCTCTGAACCGCGCTGTGGCTTCTGATCGGCGCCGTGTCGTCTGATTCGCCGAGGACATTCACAACCGAGTAATCTGTTCTGGTGACCCCCGAACTCCTGCAGACCGCCCTCTCGCGCGCGCTGAGCACCGCGCGTGGTGGAGTCGTCGACCTGCCGAGCACGGTCACCCTGACTCGGCCGAGGAACTCCGGTGACTGGGATTGGACCTCGAACATCGCACTGCAGACCGCGGGCCTCGTCGGCGTCGAGGCGCACGAGCTGGCCTCGACCATTGCCAAGGCACTGCGGGCGGATCCCGGAATCGCCGCGGTGGACGTCACCGGCCCCGGATTCCTCGCGATCACGCTCGATGCATCGAGCAGTCGCCTCGCCGCCGAGATCGTCGCGGAAGGCGACGACTACGGCCGAGTCGACCCGGCCCCCGAGACTGTCGACCCGGCCCCCGAGTCTGTCGACCCGGCCCCCGAGACTGTCGACCCGGCCCCCGAACCCACCGCCGGTGCGCCCGGTGTCGCCGAATCCGAGATCGACTCCGTGCGCTGCGCCTACGCCAGGGCGGTGCGGATCGACCGCGTCGCCTCGGCGGCAGGGGTCGGCACGGCGGCAGAGGTCGACCCGGAAGCTGCGGCGGCGGGAGTCGAGGGGCGCACCTCGGCGGAATCCGCTCTGCTCACGGCGTTGGCCGACTTCCCGCGCGCAGCCGCGCAGGGTCCGCCGTCGCGCCTGCTGCGTCACCTCGGCGAGGTGGCCGAGACGTTCCATCGCTGGGCCGACGCCCACCCCGTGACCCCGACCGTGGACGAGGAGATCACCGCCGTCCACGCCGCCCGGCTGACCCTCGACCGCGCTGCGGCCGTCGTGCTGAAGAACGGACTTCGACAACTGGGCGAACCCGCCCCGGAGAGGATGTAATGCCCGCTCATATCGCCGGCACCATGCACGCCACACCAGCGCCCGTCTGGCTGCCCTACCCCGAGGACGTCAACGCGCTCCTGCCCAGCCTGTGGTCCGAGAACGTGACGAAGGACTCGGACGGCGTGCTCACCGTGGCCGGCCACGCCGTCACCGATCTCGCTCGTGACTACGGCACCCCGCTGCTGGTCATGGACGTCGAGGACTTCAAGTCTCGGGCCCGTGCCTACCGCGACGCCTACTCCCGGGCCTTCGCCCACGAGCAGGGCGGCTCCGGCGCCGACATCTTCTACGCCGGCAAGGCGTTCCTGTGCACCGCCGTCGCCCGGTGGGTGCATGAGGCGGGACTCGGCCTCGACACCTGCTCGCTGGGGGAGATGATGATCGCCCGCGCCGCCGGAGTCCCCGGCGAGAAGGTGGGTCTGCACGGCAACAACAAGTCCGTGGCCGAACTCGAATACGCCCTCGACTATCGCGTCGGGCGGATCATCGTCGACAGCCTCGACGAGATCTCCCGACTCGAGTCCATCGCCGCTGACAGGGGAGTCGTCGCGCCCGTGATGCTGCGCGTGACCGTCGGCGTCGAGGCCCACACCCATGACTTCATCGCCACCGCCCACGAGGACCAGAAGTTCGGACTGTCCCTGTCCTCGGGGATGGCGGCGAAGGCCGCCGAGGCGGTCGTGGGCTCTGCGCACCTGCGCTTCGACGGCCTGCACTCCCACATCGGATCCCAGATCTTCGACATCTCCGGGTTCCAGGTCGCAGCCGCCCGGGTTCTCGAGCTGCGCGCTGAGATCATGCGGACCCATGGCGTCGACCTGCCCGAGGTCGACCTCGGCGGCGGATTCGGAATCCGCTACACCTCACAGGACACCCCGATCCCGGTCGAGGAGATGGCCGCAGAGCTCGCCGAGGTGGTGGCCAAGGAATGCCGGGGCCTGGGCACCGACGTCCCCCGGATCTCGATCGAACCGGGCCGGGCGATCGTGTCCCCGGCCGTGTTCACGCTCTACGAGGTGGGCACCGTCAAGGAGGTGCACACGGACAACGGGATCCGCACCTATGTCGCCGTCGACGGCGGCATGAGCGACAACATCCGGACAGCTCTCTACGACGCCGACTATTCGTGTAGCTTGGCCAATCGGAACTCGCTCGCCGAGCCGACGATCATCCGCGTCGTGGGCAAGCACTGCGAGTCCGGCGACATCATCGTGCGCGACGAGTACATGGGTGCGGACGTCGCGCCCGGCGATCTCGTCGCCGTCCCGGGCACGGGGGCGTACTGCAGGTCGTTGGCGAACAACTACAACCACCTGACCAGGCCCGGAGTGCTCGCCGTGAGCACCGACGCCGTGGAGTGGATCGTCACCCCCGAAAGCTATGCCCAGATGCTCAGCAGCGATCCGGGCATGACCACACTGACAGACATGGAGAAGGCAGGGAAATGAAGCCACTGAGAGTTGCGATGCTCGGATGCGGAGTCGTCGGCACGGAAGTCGCCGCCCGCATCATCAGCCGATCCGAGGACCTGACCGAGCGGATCGGCGCGCCTCTGGAGCTGAGCGCCGTCGTCGTGCGCGACACCTCCCGCCCCCGCAGTGGCATCGATCCCGCCCTGCTGACGACCGACGCCGAGGCGGCCATCGCCGACGCCGACATCGTCATCGAGCTGATGGGCGGCATCGAACCCGCCAAGTCGCTGATCACCCG
Organism: Brevibacterium sp.; assembly: GCF_031179145.1. Lineage (GTDB taxonomy): Bacteria > Actinomycetota > Actinomycetes > Actinomycetales > Brevibacteriaceae > Brevibacterium. Next base: position 44,089 of record NZ_JAPSIB010000009.1, on the reverse strand, counting down.
GGCGCTCGATCAGGGAGCGTCGGTGGTCACCGCCAACAAAGCGCTGCTGGCCGCCCACTACGGCGAACTCATGTCCGCAGCCGACCGCGCCAGCGTCCGCCTCGAACACGAGGCCGCCGTCGCCGGCGCGATCCCGATCATCCGCCCCGTCGGCGACTCCCTGGCCGGCGACCGCATCGACCGGATCATGGGCATCGTCAACGGCACGACCAACTACATCCTCGACCAGATGGACTCCGAGGGCTGGGATTTCGACCGGGCACTGGCGACCGCTCAGGAACTGGGTTACGCCGAGGCCGATCCGACTGCCGACATCGGTGGCCACGACGCCGCCGCCAAGGCCGCGATCCTGTCCTCTCTGGCCTTCCACGCCCCCGTCTCGATCGACGACGTCCACGTCGAGGGCATCGAGAACATCACCGCCGAGATGGTCGCCAACGCCAAGGACCAGGGTTTCGTCATCAAACTCCTGGCCGTGTGCGAACGTGTCGCCGACTCACCGGCGGGCGCCGGGCTCTCCGCCCGCGTCTACCCGGCGCTGCTGGGCCGCAGCCACCCTCTGGCCGCGGTCCGGGGAGCGTTCAACGCCGTTTTCATCGAAGCCGAAGCCGCCGGCGAGCTCATGTTCTACGGACAGGGAGCCGGAGGCGCCCCGACCGCCTCGGCGGTCCTCGGTGATGTAGTCTCCGTCGCCCGGCGTCGCGTGCTCGGGGGACGAGGACAGTACGAGCGTCCCTTCCACGAGGACTCGCGGATCCTGCCGATCTCGGCCATCACCACCCGGTACCACATCACCCTCGACGTCGTCGACCGTCCCGGTGTGCTCGCCGCGGTCTCCGAAGTCTTCGCCGACGAGGGCGCCTCGATCGAGCTCATGCGCCAGACCGTCGGCGAGGTCGACGAGGACGAGACACAGCACGCGAAGCTCGTGCTCGCCACCCACTCCAATACTGACGCAGTGCTCGCACGAACGGTCGATCGCCTCGGCGACCTGCCCGTGGTGCGCGCCGTCAACTCCGTGATCCGTGTGGAAGGACAGTGACAATGAGCAGTTTCCCCAGGCACCAGTGGCAGGGCGTCGTCGACGAGTACCGCAGCCTGCTCGACGTCTCAGAATCCACCCCCTCCGTGTCGCTCGGGGAGGGTGGCACTCCGCTCATCCGCGCCGAGAAGCTCAGCGAGCTCACGGGCGCGCAGGTGTGGGTGAAGTACGAGGGGCTCAACCCCACCGGGTCGTTCAAGGACCGCGGAATGACGATGGCCATCACCAAGGCCCTCGCCTCCGGAGCCAAGGCCGTCATCTGCGCCTCGACCGGCAACACCTCCGCGTCGGCTGCCGCCTACGCGACGAAGGCCGGGCTCACCTGCGCCGTCCTCGTGCCGACGGGCAAGATCGCCCCGGGGAAGATGAGCCAGGCGATCGCCCACGGCGCCACCCTGCTCGAGGTCGACGGCAACTTCGACGACTGCCTGACGCTGTGCCGCAAGCTCTCCGAGTCCTACCCCGTGCACCTCGTCAACTCCGTCAACCCGGACCGGATCGAGGGCCAGAAGACTGCCTCGTTCGAGGTCGTCGACGTCCTCGGCGACGCCCCCGACATCCACATCCTGCCCGTCGGCAATGCCGGGAACATCACCGCCTACTGGAAGGGCTACCGCCAGTACCACGAGATCGGCGTCTCGACCAGACTGCCGCGGATGTGGGGCTTCCAGGCCGCCGGCGCCGCGCCGCTGGTCCTCGGCCACCCCGTCGACGATCCCGACACGATCGCCACCGCGATCCGGATCGGCAAACCCGCCAGCTGGGATCAGGCCATCGAGGCCAGGGACTCCTCCGGCGGACTCATCGACTCGGTCACCGATGAGGAGATCCTCGCCGCCCACAAGATCCTCTCCCGCGACGAAGGGATCTTCGTCGAGCCCGGCTCCGCCGCCTCGGTGGCGGGACTGCTGAAGAAGGCGGAAGCCGGTGAGGTGCCGGCAGGGGCCACGATCGCCGTCACCGTCACGGGTCATGGACTCAAGGACCCGGCCTGGGCTCTGCACACCGAGGACGGTTCAGCCATCGAACCGACGCGCGTGCCGGTCGATGCCGTGAGCGCCGCCCGCGCCTTGGGGCTCGAAGCTTGAGTGTGCAGTTCCGGCTCGAGGTTCCGGCCACCTCGGCGAACCTGGGCCCCGGCTACGATTCGTTCGGACTCGCCCTCGATCTCTTCGACTCCCTGACGCTGACCATCCACGACGAACCGGTCGACCCGAGCCGGTGCGTGAACGTGACGGGGGAGGGCGCCCAGACGCTGCCCCGGGATCGGTCCCACCTCGTCATGCGGGTGCTCGCCGACGTGCTCGGCAGCGAATACGGCGCCGAGGCGGCGGCACTCGCCGATCGACTGACCCTGGAGTGCGTGAATCGGATCCCGCATTCGCGCGGGCTCGGGTCCTCGGCCGCCGCCGTCGTCGGCGCCATCGCCCTGGCCGGCCTCGTGGGCGCGCATTCCGGTGGGCCGGAACTGACCCGCGAACGTGTCCTGGAGCTCGCGACCGAGCTCGAGGGGCACCCGGACAATGCCGCGCCGGCGATCTTCGGCGGCCTGACGATCGCGCTGTCCCATCCCGCCCGGGCCTGGCAGATACCCGTCGCCACGATCGCCGACGTCACCGTCCTAGTTCCCGAGGCCCGCCTCGACACCGCGATCGCGCGATCGCTGATGCCGGCGTCGATCGAGCATGAGATCGCGGCGGAGAACTCCGCCCGGACGGGGCTGCTCGTGCACGGCTTCTCCTCCGACGCCTCCGTGCTGATGGAGGCCACTGCCGATTGCCTGCACCAGGAGTTCCGGCGCGAGGCCTACCCGGAGTCGATGGAACTCGTCGACGCTCTGCGCACGGCAGGCCTTCCGGCCGTGGTCTCGGGCGCGGGACCCACCGTCCTGATTCTCTCCGATGCCGACTGCCAGACGTTCGCCTCCGACTCGGTCCGCCTCATCCGCACCTCCATTGACCTCGGAGGATACCGGGCGCATCGGCTCGACTGACGGCGAATTCGCGCGATTGACGCCAAGAGAGTAAACTGGCGATGTTCCGACAGTGAACGGGTTGAGCGCCTTTTGTGCAAGCCCAATCGAGTTTCACCTTCTCTGGGACGTCTCCTGCTCACTCTTCAGCAGGTTATCTTTCACAATGCACCTCAAGGGTGTTTCCGTCGCCGTGACGATACGGCTCTCGCCGCACGGCCGAATGAGGGAGAAAGACCTTCGTGTCTGAAACCACTACTCAAGATTCCGCATCACGCACAGGCAGCCTGACCGCACTGCGTCTTCCCCAACTGCAGGAAATGGCAGCGGGTCTGGGAATCAAGGGGTACCGTCGGCTTCGCAAAAGCGAACTGATCGACGCCATCAAGAACTCCCAGGGCACCGGTGGCCAGACCGCCGCCCCGCAGTCAGCACCCGCCGCACCTGCCGCCGAGTCGGCCCCCGCCGCCGAATCCCGGACCGAATCCCGGACCGCCGAGTCGGTTCCCGCCGCCGCCGAGAAGCAGAGCGAGCCCAAGGGTCGCTCGCGTCGCAGCGCCGCTTCCGCCGAAGCCGCACCTGCCGCCGAAGCCGCACAGGCTCCGGCCTCTGCTGCTCCCGGACCCGATTTCTCCGCGACGACCGACGCTTCGGTGGCAGTCGCGGCCCCTGCCGCAGCTGCCGAGACCTCCGCCAAGTCCGCCGACGAGGGAGAAAGCCAGCAGGGAGAAACCCAGCAGGGAGAAACCCAGCAGGGTGAAACCCAGCAGGTTGAGGGACAGCGCTCACGCCGCAGTCGTTCGCGCCGCGGCGGAGACTCCCGCTCCGAATCCGCCGAGTCCGCTGACTCCACCGACTCGCAGGACTCCACCGACTCACAGGACCGCAGTGACCGCGAGGATCGCAACGATCGCGATGACCGTGGCAACTCTCGCCGCGGCCGGAGCGACGACAGCGATCGCGGCAACGATCGCCGCAACCGCCAGGGCGATGACAACGACCGCGGCAACGGCCGTCGCAACCGCCAGGGCGATGACAATGACCGTGGCAACGATCGCCGCAACCGTCAGGGCGATGACAACGACCGCGGCAACGACCGCCGCAACCGCCAGGGCGATGACAGTGACCGCGAGGATCGCGGCAACCGCCGCGGCCGCGGCAATGACGACAACGATCGCCGGGGCCGCAACTCCACCGACGACGACGACCGCGGCAACCGTCGCGGCCGGGGCCGGGACCGCAAGCGTCGCGGACGCGGAGGCGACGAGCCCGAGGCGATCCGCGGCGATGACGTGCTCATCCCCGTCGGCGGCATCCTCGACGTCCACGACAACTACGCCTTCCTGCGGACCTCGGGCTACCTGCCCGGTCCCAACGACGTCTACGTCTCGGCATCGATGGTGCGCAAGAACGGTCTGCGCAAGGGCGACGCGGTCGCCGGTGCGATCCGTCAGCAGCGTGAGAACGACCGCAGCGGCAAGCGCGAGAAGTTCGACGCCCTGGTCCGTCTTGACTCCGTCAACGGACTCTCCGTCGAGGACGCCCGTGAGCGGGTCGAATTCTCCAAGCTGACCCCGCTCTACCCGCAGGACCGCCTGCGCCTGGAGACGGACGCGAAGGTCACCTCGACCCGCCTCATCGATCTCGTCACGCCCATCGGCAAGGGCCAGCGCGGACTCATCGTCGCACCCCCGAAGGCGGGCAAGACCACGATCATGCAGCAGGTCGCCAATGCGATCACTGCGAACAACCCGGATGTGCACCTGATGGTGGTCCTCGTCGACGAGCGTCCCGAAGAGGTCACCGACATGCAGCGCGCGGTGCAGGGCGAGGTCATCGCCTCGACCTTCGACCGCCCCGCCGACGACCACACGACGATCGCCGAACTCGCGATCGAGCGGGCCAAGCGCCTCGTCGAGATGGGCTCGAACGTCGTCGTCCTCCTCGACAACATCACCCGCCTCGCCCGTGCCTACAACATCGCGCAGCCGGCCTCGGGTCGGATCCTCTCCGGCGGTGTCGACGCGAACGCGCTCTACCCGCCGAAGAAGTTCTTCGGCGCCGCGCGCAACATCGAAGGCGGCGGCTCGCTGACCATTCTTGCGACCGCTCTCGTCGAGACCGGCTCCAAGATGGACGAGGTCATCTTCGAGGAGTTCAAGGGCACCGGCAACATGGAGCTGCGTCTCTCGCGTCACCTGGCCGACAAGCGCATCTTCCCGGCCATCGACGTCAACTCCTCGAGCACGCGTCGCGAGGAGATGCTGATGACTCCGGAGGAGACCAAGGTGATGTGGAAGCTTCGCCGTCTCCTCTCGGGCCTCGAGCAGCAGCAGGCCGTCGAGCTGCTCATGTCCAAGCTCAAGGAGACCAGCTCGAACGCGGAGTTCCTCATGCAGGTGCAGAAGACGACGCCGCTGCCGAAGTCCTCCACCGACGACTGAGATGGCCGACGACGACACCCTCAGATCCAGCCTCGGCGTGCTGCTCGATGAGCATGCACGGCTGCAGGAAGAGCTCTCCGACCCGGCCGTCCACGCGGACGCCGGGCGGGCCAAGAAGCTGAGCCGGCGCTACTCCGAGCTGGAGAGGGTGGCCGTGGCCGCCCGCCGGTACCAGCAGATCGAAGAGGACCTGGCGGCGGCGGAGGAATTCGCCGCCGACGATCCCGACTTCGTCGCTGAGGTCACCCGGCTGCGTTCAGAGCACGCAGGTGTGGAGACCGAGCTGAAGGATCTGCTCGTGCCCAGCGATCCCGATGACGCCCGCGATGCGATCATCGAGATCAAGGCCGGAGAGGGTGGAGACGAGTCCGCGCTGTTCGCGGGCGACCTGCTGCGGATGTATCAGCGCTGGATCGACTCCCGCGGCTGGTCGGCTCAGGTCCTCGACGCCACGCACTCCGACCTCGGCGGATACAAGGACGTCACGGTGGCCGTCAAGGCCCGTGACGCGGGCGCGTACGGGTGGCTGAAGTTCGAAGGGGGAGTCCACCGGGTCCAGCGCGTTCCGGTGACCGAATCCCAGGGCCGCATCCACACCTCGGCAGCCGGAGTCCTCGTCTTCCCCGAGGTCGACGAGCCCGAGGAGATCCACCTCGACGACAACGATCTGCGCATCGACGTCTACCGTTCCTCGGGCCCCGGCGGTCAGTCCGTGAACACCACCGACTCGGCCGTGCGCATCACGCATCTGCCGACGGGAATCACCGCGAGCTGCCAGAACGAGAAGTCCCAGCTGCAGAACAAGGAAGCCGCGATGCGGATGCTGCGGGCCCGGATCCTGGCCAAACAGGCCGAGGAGGCCGCCGCCGAGGCCGCCGACATCCGCCGGTCCCAGGTGCGCACCGTGGACCGGTCCGAACGCATCCGCACCTACAACTATCCGGAGAACCGGATCACCGATCATCGCACCGGCTACAAGGCCTACAACCTCGACCAGGTGCTCGCCGGGGACCTCGACCCGGTCATCGACTCCTGCCGCGACGCGGACAAGGCGGCCCGGCTGGACGCCCTGGGCGACTGATGCGCTGGGAGACCGAAGTGTCCGCTGACGTCCCACAGGTTCTCCGAGCGGCCACCGGTCTGCTCGCCGAGGCGGGCGTGGCCAGCCCTGACACGGATGCCGCGGCGCTGCTCGCCCACGCCTGGGACATCGACTCCGGGGCACTGAACCGCAGGCGCCTGTTCGCCGACGCGGTGCCGGCCGCCGTGCTCACCGAGTTCGCCGACCTCATCGGCCGCCGGGCCTCCCGGGTCCCGCTGCAGCACCTGACCGGGCGGGCGGCCTTCCGTCATCTCGAACTCCTCATCGGTCCCGGTGTCTTCGTGCCCCGCCCGGAGACCGAGCTCCTCGTCACCGAGGTGCTCCAGGACTTGGCGCGGCACGCCGAGAAGCGTGGAGACGAGAACGAAGGCAGCGCCGACGTCCACGTTCCCTTCGTCGTCGACCTGTGCTCCGGCTCGGGCGCGATCACTCTGTCCCTGGCCTGCGAGCACCCGCGCCTGCGCGCGCTCGGCGTCGAACGTGAGCCCGCCGCCCTCGAGTGGTCGTTCACGAACTTGGAACTCGCCGAGGTGGGCGACTCGGTCGTCGACTTCGTCGCCGGGGATGCGACCACCTTCGCCGATGATCACCCCGAATTGTGCGGGAGCGCCGACGCGGTGGTGACCAATCCGCCCTATGTGCCCGATGACGCCCGCCCACGGGATCCCGAAGTCGCCGACCATGATCCGGCACCCGCCCTGTACGGGGGAGCGAGCGGGCTCGAGATCCCCGCGCTCATCATCGCCCAGGCCGAGAAGCTCCTGCATCCCGACGGCCTCTTCGTCATGGAGCACGGCGAGGATCAGGGTGCGGGTGTGCGCGACCTCATCGCCGCCACGGCCAGTCTGTCAGGCGCGCGGACGCTGCCGGACTACACTGGACGCGACCGCTTCACCGTCGCTCGCCGCGCAGTCATCGACTGAGAGCCCGTCTGCGAGAAGCAGCGTGCGACCACCGCCCACCACGATTCGAAACGGAGAGTTCGTGTCCAGACGATTCGACGTCACTCAAGCCGAGATCCGCGACCTGGTCCTGGACGAATGCGCCAGAGTCACCGAAGCCGGCAATCTGCTCGTCATCCCCACCGACACGGTCTACGGGATCGCCGCAGACGCGTTCAACGCTTCGGCGGTGGCGGCGCTGCTGGCGGCGAAGGGACGCGGTCGCGACATGCCCCCGCCGGTGCTCGTGCCGCGTGCCGACACGGTGTTCGGACTCGTCGACGGCGTCGACGAGCGGATGCTCGCCCTCACCGCCCGCTTCTGGCCCGGCCCCCTGACCATCATCGCGAACGCCCAGCCCTCGCTCGACTGGGACCTCGGCGAGACCCATGGCACCGTTGCCGTGCGCATGCCCGATGACGAATACGCGCTGGCGCTCCTGACCCGGACGGGACCGCTGGCCGTCTCCAGCGCAAACATCTCCGGTCAGCCCGCGGCCACCTCGGCGGATGAGGCGCAGGAGATGCTCGGGGACTCCGTCGACGTCTACCTCGACGGGGGATCCCGGACTCTGGGAGCATCCTCGACGATCGTCGACCTCAGCGGCGAGACACCCCGGATCGTGCGCAGCGGACCCATCGCCGCCGCGGACCTGGCCGAGATCCTTCCCGAACTCAGCGACCAGGGTGACTGAGTGCGCGCCTATCTCTTCATCCTCATCGTCTCCGCGCTCGTCGCCTACCTGCTCACCCCGATGGTGCGGCGGGTGGCCGAGCGCGGACACATCTTCTCGCCCCTGCGGGAGAGGGATGTGCATTCCATCCCCACGCCGAGGCTGGGGGGAGTGGCGATGTTCGGCGGGGTGGCGGTGGGCCTCGTGTTCGCCTCGCAGACCCCGTTCCTGCAGCGGATCTTCGTCGACATGGCCCCGGTCGTCGGAGTCGCCGGTGCAGCCCTGATCCTCTGCGTGCTCGGGATCATCGACGACATCTGGGACCTTCACTGGATCACCAAGCTCGCCGGCCAGGCATTGGCGGCGGGCTTCATGGCGATCAAAGGCGTCGCCCTGCTCTCGATCCCGTTCGGGGGAGTGATCATCGGCTCCCCGCGGATGTCGATCATCGTCACGATCCTCGTCGTCCTCGTCACGATCAACGCCGTGAACTTCGTCGACGGCCTCGACGGGCTCGCCGCCGGCGTCGTCGCCATCGGCGGCAGCGCGTTCTTCATCTATTCCTATTGGCTGGCCCGGGACGCTTCGCCCGACTCATACGCCAACCTCGCCTCGCTGATCATCGCAATCCTCGTCGGAGCCTGCGTCGGCTTCCTGCCGCACAACTTCAATCCCGCCCGGATCTTCATGGGCGACTCGGGCTCCATGCTCATCGGCCTGCTGCTGGCCGCCTCGACGATCAGGGTCACCGGTCAGGTCGATCCGGCTCTCATCGGCGAGGAGCGCGTGTTCGCGACCTATCTGCCGATCATCCTGCCGGTCGCGGTGATGTTCCTGCCGCTGCTTGACCTCGGACTGGCAGTGGTGCGCAGGCTGATGGCCGGACAGTCGCCGTTCTCCGCCGACGCCAAGCACCTCCACCACAGGATGCTGCGACTGGGGCACTCGCACGCCCGCGCCGTGCTCATCCTCTACGCCTGGACGGCGCTGATCGCCTTCGGCTCCGTGCTGCTTCTGTTCCGGAACTGGATCACCGTCCTCGTCATCATCGGGGGACTGTTCGCGATCACCCTCGTCTTCACCTTCTACCCGCTGAGAGCACGACAGAGAGCCAGAGAGGAGATCTCGTGACCGGAGAGCACGGCCAGGAGAAGTCACGTCACCAGGAGACCGCCGTGGAGGCGGCATGGACGCGAGTGTGGAAGGCCATGCTCATCCGCGGGACCCTCCTCGTGCTCGCCGTGGCGCTGCTCGGCATGGGCACAGGCCTCCTCGTCGCGGGCACGCCGGGACTCGTCGGAGGCGCAGTCGGCGGGGGACTGGCCGCGGTCTTCATCGTCATCACGCTGGTCATCATGTACTTCGGCCGGAACCTGGGCCTCACCGCCATCGCGGGGTTCCTGGGAGTCGGCTTCCTGTTCAAGGCCTTCATCTTCATGATCGTCATCTGGCGGCTGAAGGACGCGACCTGGCTCGACGGAACGGTCGCCTTCTTCACCATCGTCGTGGCCGTCATCGGAAGTTCGCTGGTGGAGGCGCTGACCGTCGTCAAGGGACGCGTCCCCTATGTCGACCCCGAGGCGAAATGACGCGGCATGTCGCGTTGCGAACCCGTCCGGTTCCGGCTTACAGGGTACTTGCAGTGAGAACTGATGGATTTGTTGGATTCTCTCTACGGTTGGTAGAGTAGTGGAGGTGCTGGAGCCGGTTGTCGCTCCATGTCGCTCCTGAACCACAAGCCACGCAATGACTGCCTGGCTACGGCCAGGCCATCAAGGCCCTTGACCATGGGAGAGAAATACAAACGTGGGTACACTCAACGCCGCGAACACTATGATCCAAGCTGCTGAAAGCGGCTTCCACGCCCCGTCGATGGCTGAATTCTTCCCTGCGGCGTTCCTCTTCGAAGGCACTCCTTTCGAGATGAACCGAGTGATGCTCATTCGCATCATCGCCACCGTCGCAGTCGTCGTTCTCCTCGCCGTGTGGGCGAGGCGGATGAAGCTCATTCCCTCCCGCTTCCAGTCGGCGATGGAACTCGCCATGGAATTCGTGACCATCGGCATCGCCGAGGACACGATGGGCAAGGAGAAGGCCAAGAAGTTCATGCCGCTCATCGTGGCGATCTTCTTCGGCATCCTGTTCTGGAACGTCACCAAGCTGATCCCGTTCCTCAACATGCCCGGCACCGGTGTCATCGGTCTGCCGATCGTCCTCACCCTGGTCGTCTACGTGACCTACCACTGGGCGGGCATCGCGGAGAAGGGCCTGGGCCGTTACCTCAAGGATTCGCTGATCCTGCCCGGTGTCCCGCCGCTCATGCACATCCTGCTGATCCCGATCGAATTCATCACGAAGTTCGTCACGCAGCCCTTCACCCTGGCCATCCGACTCTTCGCCAACATGATGGTCGGCCACCTCCTGCTGGTGCTGTGCTTCTCCGCCACGAGCTTCTTCCTCTTCGACGCGGCGAACGGCTTCCAGTTCTTCTCGATTCTCACCTTCGCCGGCGGATTCTTCGTCTTCCTGCTCGAGATGCTGGTCGTCGTCCTGCAGGCCTACATCTTCGCCCTTCTGTCCTGCGTGTACATCAACGCCGCCATCTCGGACGACCACTGAGATAGCACTCCACATCTGTACCCAGTTGTTCAAGCTGTGTCACACGAGCCGGGCCAACCACCCGGCTGCCATATGAAAGGAAAAGCATCCTATGGATATGCTCGCTGAAGTCACCGGTAGTATCAGCACCGTCGGGTACGGCCTCGCCGCCATCGGCCCCGGTATCGGTGTCGGTATCGTCATCGGCAAGACCATCGAGGGCACCGCTCGCCAGCCTGAGATGGCCGGCGCACTGCGCGGAAACATGTTCCTTGGTATCGCTCTGATCGAGGCCCTGGCCCTCATCGGTATCGCCACCCCATTCTTCCTGCCCTGATCCGAAGAGGACTAAACGATGACTCCGGTACAACTCCTTGCAGCCACCGAGGGCGCGGGCAACCCGCTGCTCCCGGCGCTGTATGACATCGTCTGGAGCGCCGTCTGTCTGCTGATCGTCTTCCTGGTTGTCTGGAAGTACGTCCTCCCGGCCTTCAACAAGACCCTCGACGAACGCGCCGAGCGCATTCAGGGTGGTATTGAGAAGGCCGAGAAGGTGCAGGCCGAAGCCGACGCGGCTCTGGCCGAGTATCAGAAGCAGCTCGCCGACGGTCGTGCGGAAGCCGCACGACTGCGCGCCGAGGCTCAGGAAGAAGGCGCTCAGATCATCGCCGACATGAAGGCTCAGGCTCACTCCGAGGCTGACCGCATCATCGTCTCGGCGCAGTCTCAGATCGAAGCCGAACGGCAGGCCGCCATGGTGCAGCTGCGGTCCGAGGTGGGAACTCTCGCCACGGATCTGGCATCGCGCATCGTGGGCGAATCGCTCTCCGACGACCGCCGCTCCGCCGATGTGGTCGATCGCTTCATCTCCGATCTCGAGTCCCAGTCCTCCGCCCAGCCGGTCAAGGGGGCGTGATGCTCCAGTCGAGCAGACTGTCCCTGCAGACCGTTCTTGAATCCGCCAACGCCGAGATCGCAGGCGGCGACGCCCGCGAGATCGGCGAGGGCGTGCTGGCCGTCGTTGCGGTCCTGGCCGAGAACGTGGCGCTGCGCAAGACCTTGGCGGACTCGTCCGAGTCAGCCGAGAAGAAGCAGCAACTGCTGCGGACTCTGTTCTCGACTCGGACCTCCGATGCGGTCCTGCGTCTGGCGGAGAAGGCCGTGGGCCTGCGCTGGGCCCGGACCCAGGACTTGGTGACAAGCCTCGAAGTCTCCGGTGTGACCGCCATTGCCGCGGGCGCCCAGGCCCAGGGGCAGCTCGGTCAGGTGGAAGAGGAGATCTTCCGCTTCGCCCGCCTCCTTGAGAGCAGCCACGAGCTGGCTCGTGCTCTCGACTCCAATGCAGACGCGGACGTCAAGCGTGCTCTCGTCTCCGATCTGCTGGCCGGCAAGGCTGAACCCGACACCATCACCCTGATCAATCAGGCTGTCGTGTACCCACGCGGCGTGCGCGTGGCGATCGCGCTCGATCAGTACAGCGACGTGCTCGCCGCACGTCAGCAGCGCTCGGTGGCAGAAGTCACCGTTGCCAAACCGCTGAGCGAAGACCAGACCGACAGGCTGGCGGCCGCACTGGCCCGCAGCTACGGTCGGGAACTCGTTCTCAACGTCCAGGTCGATCCCGAGCTTCTCGGGGGCGTCCGGGTTCAGGTCGGCGACGAACTGATGGACGGCTCCGTGGCCGATCGTCTGGCAGAGGTCAAACGCAGGCTCGCCGGCTGAAAGCCGATCCGCATTCATGCGGCGGCCCACCGGTCGCCGGACACAAGTTTTGAGTAAAGGAAGCAGGGAAACCAGATGGCGGAACTGACAATTCGCCCGGAGGAGATCCGGGACGCTCTGGGGAAGTTCGTCGATTCGTACAACCCCGAGAGCTCTGTAAAGACCGAGGTCGGCAAGGTCGTCACCGCAGGCGACGGCATTGCTCACGTATCGGGCCTCCCAGGAACCATGGCCAATGAGCTCCTCCGTTTCGAGGACGGCACCCTGGGTCTGGCACAGAACCTGGACGAACGCGAGATCGGCGTCGTCGTGCTGGGCGAATTCTCCGGCATCGCCGAAGAGCAGAACGTCTACCGCACCGGTGAGGTCCTCTCGATCCCCGTCGGCGACGGCTACCTGGGTCGCGTCGTCGACCCGCTCGGTCGTCCCGTCGACGGCCTCGGTGACATCGAGACCGTCGGACGCCGCGAGCTCGAGCTCCAGGCCGCCGGCGTGATGGATCGCCAGGAAGTGCGCGAGCCGATGCAGACCGGCTACAAGAGCATCGACGCCATGATCCCCGTGGGTCGTGGACAGCGCCAGCTGATCATCGGCGACCGCAAGACCGGTAAGACCGCTCTCGCGATCGACACGATCATCAACCAGAAGGACAACTGGGCGACCGGCGACCCGAAGAAGCAGGTTCGCTGCATCTACGTGGCCATCGGTCAGAAGGGCTCGACGATCGCCGGTGTGCGCCGGTCGCTCGAAGAGGCCGGAGCGCTCGAGTACACGACCATCGTGTCCTCGCCCGCCTCCGATCCCGCCGGTTACAAGTACCTGGCTCCCTACTCCGGTTCGGCGATCGGTCAGCACTGGATGTACGAGGGCAAGCACGTCCTCATCGTGTTCGACGATCTGTCGAAGCAGGCCGAGGCCTACCGTGCGGTGTCCCTGCTGCTGCGTCGTCCGCCGGGCCGTGAAGCCTACCCGGGTGACGTCTTCTACCTGCACTCGCGTCTCCTCGAGCGCTGTGCCAAGCTCTCGGACGAACTCGGCGGCGGTTCGATGACGGGCCTGCCCATCATCGAGACCAAGGCCAACGACGTCGGAGCCTTCATCCCGACCAACGTCATCTCGATCACCGACGGGCAGATCTTCCTGCAGTCGGACCTCTTCAACGCCGGCCAGCGTCCCGCTGTCGACGTGGGTGTGTCCGTCTCCCGTGTCGGTGGTGCCGCTCAGACGAAGGCGCTCAAGGGTGTCTCGGGAACTTTGAAGATCTCGCTGGCGCAGTATCGCTCCCTCGAAGCCTTCGCGATGTTCGCCTCCGACCTCGACGAGGCGACTCGTCGTGACCTGGCTCGTGGTGCCCGCCTGACTGAACTGCTCAAGCAGTCTCAGTTCTCGCCGATGCCGTTCGAGCGCCAGACCGTGTCGATCTTCGCCGGAACCAACGGCTACCTCGACGAGGTGCCTGTCTCCGACGTGCTCAAGTACGAGACCGAGCTGCACGATCACCTCGAGCGCAAGACCGGCATCCTGACCACGATTCGCGAGACTCAGAAGCTCGATGACGACACCGCTGAAGAGTTGAAGAAGGTGCTGAAGGATTTCAGCGCGAACTTCGTCAGCTCCGGTTCCGATGGAACCAAGCCCGGCAGCGAGGACACTGCTGCCGCGTCGTCGGATGAGGTCGAGCAGGAGCAGATCGTTCGGCAGAAGCGTTGACTCTGATCCGTAACAGCGAAAGGAAGAACTGATGGGAGCCCAGCAGAGGGTCTTCAAACAGAAGATCCGCTCAACTCAGTCCTTGAGGAAGATCTTCAAGGCGATGGAGCTCATCGCTGCTTCGCGGATCCAGAAAGCCGTCGCTCGGTCGAAGGCTGCCAGCCCGTACTCCACCGCCCTGACCCGCGCGGTCTCGGCAGTGGCGAGCGAATCCAACGTCGACCATGTGCTGACTTCGGAACCGGAGACGATCACCCGCGCCGCGGTGCTGGTGGTCGGTCCGGACCGGGGATTCGCCGGTGCCTACGCCGCCAACTTGCTGCGTGAGGCCGAAGAGCTCATTCGGCTGCTGCGCAGCGAGGGCAAGGACGTGGCTCTGTTCACCGTGGGTGGGAAGGCCGAGAACTACTACACCTTCCGTGGTCGTGCGATCGAGAAGTCCTGGACCGGATTCTCCGAGACCCCGACGGCCGAGAAGGCCCGGGAGATCGGCGAGGCGCTTCTGGAGAGCTTCACGACCGAGACCGCAGACGGGGGAGTGGATGAGATCTACATCGTCTTCACCAAGTTCGTCTCGAGTGTGAAGAAGGACCCGGAGTACCGTCGGCTGCTGCCTCTGGCAGTCGTCGACGCCGAGGCGGCCGGAGCAACCACCGGTCAGGCGGATGCTCTCAAGTCCGACGCTCCCGCGTTCCCTCTCTATGAGTTCGAGCCGAGCGCCGAGGCGGTTCTCGATGCGCTGCTGCCCCGTTACATCGACTCCCGGATCCTGTCGGCCCTGCTGAGTGCATCGGCATCCGAACAGGCTTCGCGTCAGGCAGCGATGAAGACCGCCACGGACAACGCGGACGATCTCATCAAGACCTACACCCGGTTGGCCAACACGGCCCGCCAGGCAGAAATCACCCAGGAACTCACCGAGATCGTCGGTGGGGCGGATGCCCTTGCGGCATCGTCAGCCGGCGACTGACCGGCGAGAGCAGAGAAGAAAGAGACCATGACTGCCACAGTTACGGAAAACTCCCCGACGCAGGCCGCAGGCCTCGGACGGATTTCGCGAGTCATCGGCCCGGTCGTCGACATCGAGTTCCCGCTCGACTCCGTGCCAGCCATCTACAACGCCCTGAAGACCGAGGTCGAACTCTCCGAAGGCGTGCGCAAGCTGACCTTCGAGGTCGGACTGCACCTGGGCAACGGCATCGTGCGTGCCGTGTCCCTGCAGCCCACCGACGGTCTGGTCCGCGGACAGGAAGTCGTCGACACCGGCCTTCCGATCTCGGTCCCCGTCGGCGACGTGACCAAGGGCCACGTCTGGAACACCATCGGTGACTGCCTCAACCTCGAAGAGGGCGAGCAGCTGGAGATCAGCGAACGCTGGCCCATCCACCGCGAGGCTCCCGCGTTCGACGAACTCGAGTCGAAGACGGAGATGCTCGAAACCGGAATCAAGAGCATCGACCTTCTCACCCCGTACGTCCAGGGTGGAAAGATCGGTCTGTTCGGCGGTGCCGGTGTGGGCAAGACAGTCCTCATCCAGGAAATGATCTACCGCATCGCGCACAACCACTCGGGAACCTCCGTGTTCGCCGGTGTGGGTGAGCGCACCCGTGAGGGCAACGACCTCATCATGGAGATGGACGAAGCGGGAGTGTTCAAGGACACCGCCCTGGTCTTCGGCCAGATGGACGAGCCGCCAGGCACCCGTCTGCGCGTGGCACTGTCGGCGCTGACCATGGCGGAGTACTTCCGCGATGTGCAGAACCAGGACGTGCTGCTGTTCATTGACAACATCTTCCGGTTCACCCAGGCCGGCTCCGAGGTCTCGACCCTGCTGGGTCGCATGCCCTCCGCCGTGGGTTACCAGCCGAACCTGGCTGACGAGATGGGTCTGCTCCAGGAGCGCATCACCTCGACGCGAGGCAACTCGATCACCTCGATGCAGGCGATCTACGTTCCGGCCGACGACTACACCGACCCGGCTCCGGCGACGACCTTCGCCCACCTCGATGCCACGACCGAGCTCAGCCGTGACATCGCTTCGCGTGGTCTCTACCCGGCCATCGATCCGCTGGCTTCGTCCTCGCGCATCCTCGACCCGCTGTTCGTGGGCGAGGAGCACTACCGCGTGGCCAACGAGGTCAAGGCGATCCTGCAGAAGAACAAAGAGCTGCAGGACATCATCGCCATCCTCGGTGTCGACGAGCTCGGCGAAGAGGACAAGCTGGTCGTCCACCGGGCGCGCCGCATCGAGCAGTTCCTCTCGCAGAACACCTACATGGCCGAGAAGTTCACGCAGGTGCCCGGATCGACCGTGCCGCTGGCCGACACGATCGAGGGCTTCGCGAAGATCGTCGCCGGCGATGTCGACCACATCCCGGAGCAGGCCTTCTTCAACGTCGGTGGCCTCGACGACGTGCTGCGCAACTACGAAGAGATGCAGAAGTAAGCCATGGCCGTTCTCGAAGTGAACGTCGTGGCTGCCGACCATGAGGTGTGGGTGGGCGAGGCCAAGCGCGTCATCGCCCGCACCCTGGACGGCGAGATCGGTATCCTGGCCGGGCACGAGCCCGTGCTGGGAGTGGTGGCGGAAGGTGAGACGCGCATCCTCACCACCGGTGACGAGACCATCCGGGTGAAGGCTGACGGTGGTTTCCTCTCGGTGGAGAACAACCGCGTCATCATCGCCGCTGATCAGGCCGAACTTCTCTGAGTCGTCTACTACACTGGCAACCGTGAACCCTTCTGTCCTGCTGATCATTCTGCTCTCGTTGGTGGGGCTGGCACTTGCGCTCATCGTCGTGGTGACGATCCGACGCAGGTCCATCTCGAAGTTGTCCGGTGCTTTTGACTGCTCGATCAACGTGGGCGAGGAATCCGCTTCCCGCCCACGTTGGCGTCTGGGCGTGGCGGTCTTCTCCGTCACCTCACTGGATTGGTATCCGGTGTTCGCCCTGACTCGGCGCGCGGCAGTTCGTCTGCCGCGCGCCGACCTCGACATCCTCGTCCGCCGCAAGCCGACGTCCGGTGAACAGTATTCTGTTCTCCCGGATGCGGTTGTGGTGGACTGTTCGTATGGGAAGGCCGATGGCCGTCCCCGTTCCGTGTCCCTGGCGATGGACACGGAATCCCTGTCGACCATGGCCTCCTGGCTGGAGTCGTCTCCGCCAGGCTACAACCCGACGATGGGGCGGTTCACCTGATGGAGGTCTTCCGTCTCACCGGTCCCGTGTCCCTGCGCGGCGAGGTCGATGTCCGGGGCGCGAAGAACAGCGTCCTCAAACTCATGGCCGCCAGTCTGCTCGCGGTTGGCCGCACGACGATCACCAACGTTCCCGCGATCCTCGACGTGCGGATCATGGTCGAACTCCTCGGCCGGCTCGGCTGCGTCGTCGACTACGACCCCGATGCCGGAATCGTCAGCATCGATGTTCCCGCCGAGGTGGGCATCCAGGCCGACTACGAACTCGTGCGTGCGATGCGCGCCTCCATCTCCGTCCTCGGTCCGCTGACCGCACGGATGAAGTCCGCCCATGTGGCGCTGCCCGGCGGTGACGCGATCGGCTCCCGCGGGCTCGACATGCACCAGGCGGGCCTGGAGGCCCTTGGCGCGACAGTGCATCTCGAGCACGGGTACTTCGTCGCCTCTGCTCCGGCAGGGCTGCGGGGCACCGAGATCGCCCTTGACTTCCCGTCCGTCGGGGCCACCGAGAACCTCGTCATGGCCGCCACCCTGGCCCATGGCAGGACGGTCATCTCCAACGCCGCGAAGGAACCCGAGATCGTCGACATCTGCACGATGCTCGTCGACATGGGGGCCGAGATCACCGGCATCGGCACCGGCCTCATCACCATCACCGGCGTCGATGAGCTCCACCCTGTCACCCACCGGACCGTGGGTGACAGGATTGTCGCCGGCACGTACGCCTTCGGGGCAGCGCTGAGCGCCGGCGACGTCACCGTTCGCGGAGTCGACCTCGAGCTGCTCCCCAATGTCGCCATCAAGCTGCGCGACTCCGGGGCAGTCGTCGACGACCTCGGTGACGTTCCCCTGACCGACGGGACGAAGGGCAGTGCCTTCCGGGTCATCGGGCCCAGGCGTCCCCGGTCGATCCGGGTGGCCACGATGCCGTTCCCCGGCTTCCCCACGGACCTGCAGCCCTTCGTGATCGGGCTCAACTCAGTCGCCGACGGCGTCGGCCTGCTCTCGGAGAACCTGTTCGAGGCCCGGTGGCGCTTCGTCCAGGAGCTCGCGCGCCTCGGCGCGAAGGTCCGCATCGACGGCAATCATGCGCTGGTCACCGGGGTGCCGGAGCTCTCAGGCGCCGAGGTGGAGGCCTCCGACATTCGTGCCGGCGCCGGTCTCGTCCTCGCGGGCCTGCGCGCGACCGGCGTCACCGAGGTGTCCGGAATCGACCACATCGAACGCGGCTATGAGAACTTCGTCGCGAACCTGCGCAGGCTGGGCGCCCCCATCGAACGGGTCGAGAGGGCCGAGGCTCTCAGCTTCGGCTGAGGAGCCGCCGCGGATCAGAACAGGCGTGAGTCCGGATCGTCCATGCCGCGCAGGGCATCGTAGTCGAGGACGACGCAGCGGATGCCGCGATCCTCAGCCAGGGTGCGTGCCTGTGGTTTGATCTCCTGGGCTGCGAAGACGCCCTGCACCGGAGTCAGCAGCGGATCGCGGTTCATCAGCTCGAGATACCGGGTCAGCTGCTCGACGCCGTCGATGTCGCCGCGGCGCTTGATCTCCACGGCCACTGACTGACTCGCGGGATCCTTGGCGAGGATGTCCACGGGTCCGATCGCCGTCATGTACTCCCGCCGGACCAGGCTGTATCCGGTGCCCAAGGTCTCGATGTGTTCGGCCAGGAGCTCCTGGAGATGGGCTTCGACCCCGTCCTTGACCAAGCCGGGATCGATGCCGAGCTCATGCTGGGTGTCGGAGTGCACCTCGGCGACGGAGATGACGAGACGATCGCCGGTCTTCACCTGGGTCACGGTCCAGATCTCGGTCAGTCCCGCTTCGCGCTGCTCAGCGCTGGCCTCGTCGATGCGGATCGAGCACGGGGGAGTCATCCAGTTGAGCGGCTTGTACGATCCGCCGTCGGAGTGGATGAGGATGGAGCCATCGGCCTTGAGCATGATCAGGCGGTCGGCGAGGGGCAGGTGAGCGGTCAGTCGACCGGCATAGTCCACGGAGCACTTGGCAATTACGAGACGCACGCAGAACACCTTACGTGAGAGAATCGGCTCATGCCACGATCAACCTCCTCGCGTCGCAGAAACAAATGGCACCAGGAGCCCAGGGATATCTCGGACTCCCTCGGCGGCCTGCGCACGAACCGCGACCTGCCCGACGGGCAATGGTCGGTGCAGAACGTGGCGGGGAACTCGAGCGGCAAGATCTATGTCTGTCCCGGTTGCGGTCAGGACGTCCCGGCGGCCACGCCACATGTCGTTGCCTGGCGGGAGACCGCGGCCTTCGGTATCGAGGTGGGCGTCGGTTCCCGCCGTCACTGGCACTCGAGGTGCTTCCAGAAGTTCCGCTGAGCCTTCCAGGGGTTCCGCCGGGCACAGGCCGGTGAATGGCAGTGGGCACTCTGCGCGGACGGATCCGCTCAGAGTGCCCATTGCTCGGCGCACGTCAGCGCAGCGAGTGTAGCGTCAGCGCAGCGAGTTCTTCGACGGCGAGGCCTTCGGCACGGACTTCTTCGAGCCGGAGACCTGTGCGTCGATCGCAATCGTATCTGCGTCGGTGGCTCCGTTCGGAAGCTCTCCGGAGGCCTCCTCCTCGTTCGCAGCAGCAGAGTTCGCGGCTGCGGAGTTGGTGGCAGAGTTCGTGGGGCCTGAACTGTTCGGGGCGCTCTCCTGAGCCCCGGCACCCTGGGCACCCGGCTTCTGGGTGCTTGAATTCTGTGCTCCCAGATTCTGGGAGCCCTGCTTGCCGGAGCTCTGCTGCGTGTCAGCTGCGGAGTCCTTGCCCGCAGAACCTGACCTCGCAGAACCGGACCCTCCAGAGCTCTTGCCGTTCGAGCTCTTGCCGGTCGAGTCCTTGCCGTTCGAGTCCTCGGAATCTTCGGCCAGGAGGTCCTCGAGCTCCTGCCCGTCGGCAATCTGCTCAGTGTTGTGGGACGCCGCTTCGGCCTTGGCCGGGTCGACAGGGTCCGCCCCCATGACTCCGGGCATGGCGAACAGCGAGCGCAGCTGATCGAGCTGAGCAGTGATCGTCTTCCGCTGCTTCGTCAGCAGATCGACCTGGGACTGCGCCGACTGGATGTTGCGCTTGGCCTCTGCGGCGGATTCCTCGATAGTCGCCTCGGCGGTGGCCCGGGCCTCACTGATGAGGGTCTGGGCACGGGACTTGCCGTCGGCGATGATCGAGTCGGCCTTCTTCACCGCTTCGTCGCGCGTCTTCTCGGCCCGTTCCGCGGCCTCCTTGGCCTCTGCGTCGGCCTTCGCCGCGCGGGCCTGGGCCTCTTCGATGAGCTTCTTGTTCTCCGCCAGGGCCTCCTCGTAGCGCTTCTTGCGCTCCGCCTCGGCCTGCTGGCGCTTGTTGGCGAGCTCGACCTCGAGCTCGTTGGCAGCCTTGCGGGAGGCCTCATCCCGAGCCTTGGCCGATGCCAGGAGGTCATCGGCCTGGGCCTGAGCTGCGGCGATCGTCTCCTCGGCCTCGGCCTTCGCCTCGGCGCGAAGATCGGCGATCTCCTTCTCAGCGGTGGCACGCATCTCGGCGAGTTCGTGCTCGAGGCTCTCACGCGCCTCCTGGGTCGCCGCTTCGCTGGCTTCCCTGGCCTGATTCGCTTCGCGTTCGGCCGTCGCCTTCAGTTCGGCGGCACGATTCTCCGCGGCCTTGATCGCCTCTTCGGCGCGCAGCTCGGCCGAGCTGATGATGGCGTCGGCTTCCGAGCGGGCGCTGTTGAGGGTGTCATTGCTCTCGGTGTGCATGCGGGCTCGGGCGGAGGCCGCCTCGGCGCGGGCCTTGTTGCGGATCGTCTCCGCATCCGAGTTCGCCTGGGCCAGGGTCTCGCGCGCCTGCGATTCGGCGATCTTGAGCAGGTGGTCGATGCGGCTGCCGGGAGGACCTGACGCCTCGGCGTTGTCGTTGGCGAGCTTCTTCAGCTGAGCCTTGGCCTCCGAGAGCTCGCCGGCGATCTGGAGCTTCGCTCGGTCGGCGTTGATGACCTGGCTGCGCGCATCCGACAGTGCCTTACGAACGGACTCGACCTCGGTCCGCAGCTGCTGGAGCCGAGCATCGACTTCACTTTTCTCGTAGCCGCGCATCGCTGTGCGGAATTCTTCGGTGGGCGTCACTGAAGGGGACTCCTGTCGTGTCATGGGGGAATTTCGGTCATGCCTGTCCGCCCCCTACTTTAGCGGACGCACTTTGAGTGTTCCGTGGCAATGCCAGGGCTCGAGACTCACCTGGTTCCGGCTCCCGCCGACCTACACCGATACCCGCTTGCCGGACCACTCGCCGTGTCCTCGGCTGCCGGTCCAGGGCCTCCCAGTGACCGGGGCCACAGGGGACTGGACTACGCTTGGACACATTGATATTCGGTCAGGACCATGCCGCCCATGGCAGACTCATCGGTTTGTTCTCGGCAGCCTGCGGACCTGGAGTTCTGAGGAGGAAGAATGACTGAGGCAGTGATTGTCGCCGGTGCTCGCACACCGTTCGGACGGCTGCAGGGCTCGTTGTCATCGCTGAGTGCGGTGGAGTTGGGGGCGAAGGCGATCTCCGGTGCCCTCGAACGGGCGGGGATCAGCGGTGAGGACGTCGACTACGTCATCATGGGGCAGGTGCTGCAGGCCGGGCTGGGCCAGGGGCCGGCACGGCAGGCTGCCGTGGAAGCAGGGATTCCGATGAGCGTGCCGGCGATCACCATCAACAAACTGTGCCTGTCGGGGATCAATGCGATCACTCAGGCCGCGCAGCTGGTGCGCGCGGGGGAGTACGACATCGTGGTCGCGGGCGGCCAGGAGTCGATGAGCCAGGCGCCTCACCTGCTGGCGAAGTCGCGCTCCGGCTACAAGTACGGAGACGTCGTGGTCAAGGACCACATGGACTACGACGGACTGTGGGACGCCTTCACGGATCAGGCGATGGGCGGCCTGACGGAGTCGGCCAACGAGGGCGACGTCGAGTTCCCCCGCGAAGAGCAGGACGCATTCGCCGCCCGCTCGCACCAATTGGCGGCTCAGGCCCGCGATGGGGGTGCTTTCGAGGACGAAGTCGTTCCTGTCACCATCAGCGGTCGTAAGGGAGACGTCACGGTCTCCACCGATGAGGGGGTGCGCGCGGAGACGACTCCGGAGTCCATGGCGAAGCTGCGCCCAGCGTTCCGCAAGGACGGGACGATCACCGCGGGCAACGCCTCGCAGATCTCCGATGGCGCCTGTGCCGTGGTCGTGATGTCGCGGGAGAAGGCGGAGGAGCTCGGGGCCCCGATCCTCGCCGAGATCCGCTCCCATGCCTGGACCGCCGGTCCCGATTCGAGTCTGCAGCATCAGCCGTCGCAGGCGATCAGGGCTGCGGCAGAGCGTGAGGGCGTGCCCGTCGACTCGTTCGACCTCTACGAGATCAACGAGGCGTTCGCGGCCGTGGGTCTGGCCAGCGCCAAGGATCTCGGCATCGACATCGACAAGGTCAACGTCAACGGCGGAGCCGTGGCCCTGGGACATCCGATCGGTGCTTCCGGAGCCCGGATCGTGCTCACCCTCGCCCTGGAGCTGCAGCGCCGAGGCGGCGGCACCGGAGTCGCCGCACTGTGCGGCGGCGGTGGTCAGGGGGATTCGCTGATCCTGACCGTTCCGAACCGGGGCTGAGCCGGCGGGCAGGAGTCGCGATGAGTCGTGACGAGCCGCGTGCGAATCCACTTCGTGTGGAGTTCGGCGCGGCTCGTCTGCTCTCCCTCTCATCTCCTCCCTCTCCGGGAGCCGAGCTGTCCTAGCATGATGGTCGTGGGAGAGAATGCAGAGGTCATCAGCGTCAGTCTCAGTCGAGACCATTCGTTCGGCAAGCGGCCGACCGACTCAATCGATCTGATCGAAGGCATCGGGGTTGCCGGTGATGCCCATTCCGGCGTCACCGTTCAGCATCTTTCGCGCATTCGACGCAATCCCTCGACGCCGAACCTGCGGCAGGTTCATCTCCTGCATGCGGAGCTCTTCGATGATCTTCGCGCCCACGGTCATGTGGTTCGTCCCGGCGAGCTGGGGGAGAACATCACGACGCGCGGCATCGACCTGCTGGGGCTGCCGGTCGGTGCCCGCCTCGTCATCGCAGACGCTGTCATCGCAGTGACGGGGCTGCGCAACCCATGCCGGCAGATCGACAGCTTTCAGGCCGGACTGCTGGGCCAGGTGCTGCGAAAGGGGCCCGATGGGGAGGTCGAACGCCTGGCCGGAGTGATGGGCACCGTGGCTCGCGGCGGCCGAATCAGAACCGGTGACTCCATCATCGTCGAACTTCCGCCGGAACCCCGGCGCCCTCTGACGCCGGTCTGATCCCAGCCCGGGGCGCTGCTTGCCCCGGGCCTGCCCTTCGGCGCGGGGCCTGCCCCTTGGTGCGCTTCTGCGCCGACCGGTGACTCATTACACTTGATTGGGCGTGCATCTGAAGTACCGGCGAGGCGCGCAGAATGGAGACACTCTCATGCTTGCAGCTTTCTCAGTCGCCCCCAGCGGCGGCGACAACCCCGATGGTTCCGTGCACGAAGCGGTGGCCGCCGCCGTCAAGGTGGTCCGCGATTCAGGTCTGCCGAACCGGACCACCAGCATGTTCACGGAGCTCGAGGGCTCGTGGGACGAGGTGTTCGGTGTGATCAAAGCCGCCACCGAGGCCGTGGCGCCGTTCGGGTCCCGCATCTCCCTGGTCATCAAGGCCGACATCCGGCCCGGTTACGAAGGGGAGCTCGACGCGAAGATCGACCGGCTGGAGTCCGCTCTCGACGGTCAGGACGCCGACCAGCCCTGATCGGCTGGAAATTCTCAGCGGCGATATGGTGACGCACGTCTCATTGAGGTCTATTCTCTATTTAAGGGAGAAGGAGACGCACAATGAACAGTTCCACGTTTTTCACCACAGCAACAGCACTGACGATGGTCGCTCTGCTCGGATTCATCATCTCGGGATTCTTCCCGTTCCTGGTCGACTTCGCGTTCGCCGTCGAAGGTGCGGCGGTCATCATCGCACTGTCAGGTCTGGTGGCGCTGGCGTTCGTGACTGTGCGCTCGTCCTTGGAGCGTGTGGCGAGGCTCTACTGACGCCCATGACGTGAATTGACGCGTCTGCCCTGACCTGCCAGCCGCGGTCTCGACCGGAGACCCGCAATCGAAACGGCCCACACCAGCTCCGCCGGGATCAGCCGGCGGAGTTGATGTGGGCCGCTTTCTGTTCTGCGCGGACCATCGGTTACGATGTTTGAGCCTCCGTAGCTCAGTTGGATAGAGCAACCGCCTTCTAAGCGGTAGGTCGCGGGTTCGAGCCCCGCCGGGGGTGCTCGCATGTCCGCTTGGATCCCACTCGTGTTCGAGGCGTTCTCGCTGCCCGACCAGCGGGGACCGGCGTCCGACCTGTGTCCGAGCACAGTCACCTGCCGCAGCTTTTGAACGCGCCACGGCGTGGCAATTGGTGTGAAGCTGTGAAAACGTACAGAGTGGATGCGTGATGACAGACAGGAAGAGTGCGGTGACGCCACCAGTGGGTCAAGCCCTGAGTGATATAGCGAAGCGGGTTTCGGAAACACGTTTCCCCATGCAGACCGACGACTCACCGGAAGGACGCAGACTGCATCGGCAGCTGTCCTCGGAACTGACGGACTACCTGCTGCCGAGAATCAGCCGCACCAGGACCCCGTTCCTGATCGCTGTCGGCGGATCGACAGGAGCGGGCAAGTCGACTCTGGTGAACTCGCTCGTCGGCCGTTCCATCAGCCCCGCCGGAGTTCGGCGACCGACGACGGGCAACCCGATCGTCGTCCACAATCCGGCTGACGCCGCGTTCTTCGAATCGTCGAACTTCCTCTCCGACCTCCCGCGCAGCTCGGACCCCAGTGCCGTGGATCCCTCCGTGATCCTGATTCCCGAGGAGCACGTGCCCGCCGGCACAGCCATCCTCGACTGCCCCGACATCGACTCGGTGGCCGAATCGAATCGCGCCCTGGCCAGACGAATCCTCATGGCCGCCGATCTCTGGCTGTTCGTGACCACGGCGAACCGCTATGCCGATGCGGCTCCGTGGGCATTGCTGCGGGACGCGGCGGCACGTCACACCTCGGTGGCGATCGTCCTCGACCGCGTGCCTCCGGAGGCCAACCGGGAGGTCCGCCATCACCTGTCGAGCCTGCTCTCGAGCGCCGGCCTCGCCAATTCCCCCATCTTCTCCGTCGCCGAGCTCACTCTCGAGGACGGTCTTCTTCCGCACTCGGCGATCTACCCGATCCGCTCCTGGGTCGAGGAGGTGAGCAGCGAGGTCGATTCGCAGGACCGCATCCGGCGTCGGACACTCGACGGTTCCATCGCCGCCCTGCCTGCGCAGGTGAAGTCTCTGGCCGGCTTCGTCGAATCGCAGGAGACTGCGTACGAGATGCTGGGACGCAGCCTCGATGAGAACTTCCGAAGTGCCCACGAGGGGCTGCTGCAGGTGTTCTCCGACGGTCGTGTGCTCCACGGTGAGGTCAATGCCCGCTGGCAGGACTTCGTCGGCACGGGACAGCTGTTCCGCGGTCTCGAACCGACCATGGCGAGGATGCGCGACCGTATCTCGGCTGTCGTCACCGGCAAGCACGACGCGGCAGCACCGTTGCATATCGCGATTCTGCGCAGCGCTGCGATCTCCCTGCGGGAACGGGCGGTCGCCGTCGTCGACGCGGTCAACGTCGACTGGCAGCATCAGCCGGCCGGTGCAGCGCTCGTCGCCGATCACCCTGAGCTGCGGCAGGTCGCCGCCGACCTCGAGGACTCCGTCAAAGCCGCCGTCAGCGACTGGTCGAACGAGGTCAACGCTCTGGTGCGCGATATCGGTCAGGGGAAGAAGTCCAAGGCGAGGATCCTCTCCTTCGGTGTTGCCGGTGTCTGTGCGGTCCTCGAATATGCTGCGTTCTGGGACCCGGAGTCCGCCTCGGCGCCGGGGCTGCCCGCGCAGGGAAGCGCGAACGTCGCGCGGAGCCTGGCCGGGACGATCTTCGGGGAGCAG
This sequence comes from Brevibacterium sp., assembly GCF_031179145.1. GTDB lineage: Bacteria > Actinomycetota > Actinomycetes > Actinomycetales > Brevibacteriaceae > Brevibacterium. The sequence continues at coordinate 17,689 of NZ_JAPSIB010000009.1, read as the reverse complement.
GAGGCCGCCAACCTCATCGCATCCATCAGAGACCGGTTCCTCACCCGCGCGGCAGGATTAGTCGGCGGTTGCCGACAGCCATTTGACAACGCACTAGGACAAGCTGCGGTCCCGGCACGACAGTCAGGCACCCTGCGTGCCGCCGGTGATCGCCTGGAGGTCGCACTGTGAACGACTCGACGCAAACCGAGATCCGACGCCTCGCCGATGGAATCCGGCACTCACTGAATCTGCGTGAGGACAAGCTGAGCGGGGCCACCCGGACAGAGGCCCAGCACCTCCTCGAGCGGGCTGAGGATCGACTGGGTCTGGGCGAGGAGTTCACCGTCGTCGCGTTCGCCGGATCCACCGGCTCGGGCAAGTCCTCGCTGTTCAATGCCGTAGCGGGCCTCGAGATCGCTCGAGTCGGCGTCCGCCGCCCCACCACTGCCCGACCCACCGCATGTGTCTGGGGTGAAGGCGGAACCGATGTCCTCAACTGGCTCCACGTTCCCGAACGCAGCCGGACCTGGCGGGAGTCCGCACTCGACGGTGACGACCAGAGGAAGCTCCACGGGCTCATCCTCCTCGATCTGCCCGACCACGACTCGACCGCAGTCGAACACCGGGTGGAATCGGATCGACTCGTCGGCCTCGTCGACGTCGTGTTCTGGGTGGTCGACCCTCAGAAGTACGCCGACTTCTCCCTGCACTCGGAGTACTTGACGAAACTCGCCGAGAACAGCTCGAACATGGTCGTCGTCCTCAACCAGATCGACAAGCTCAGTCCCGCAGAGCAGACGGCCGCGGCCGAGCACCTCCAGCAGCTGCTCGTCGCCGATGGGCTCACCGACACCAAGGTGCGCATGGCGTCTGCTGTGACGCGGGAGGGGATCCCCGAGATCCGGTCGATCCTCGCCGACACCGTCGATTCGAAGCAGGCAGCCGCAGAACGGCTGCTCTCGGACATGCAGGCGATGGCCAAGCGGATCCAGGGAGAGCTCGGAGAACCGGTTCTCGCCCCCAACGAACTGCCCGGAGCATCGCGACTCGTGGAGACGATGTCCGAGGCCGCCGGCGTCGAGGCGGTGGCCCAGACCGTTCACGATGACTACATTCGCCGCGCCTACCGCAAGACCGGCTACCCCGTGCTCGCGTGGATGCAGAGGAATGCGCCCGATCCGCTGGGCGCCAAGCATGGTCTGACCCGGGACGAACTCATCCGTGCCTCGGTTCCGGCGACGAGCCGGGCCCAGAGCTCCCAGGTGCGCCTGATGGCTCACGAGCTCATCACCGAATCCGTGAAGTCACTGCCGCTGCCATGGCAGAAAGCGGCCGCGGAGGCGGAGAAGTCGAGCACAGATCAGCTCTCCGACACCCTCGACTCGGCCGTCACAGCTGTGGACATCCAGCGTCAGACGCCGGGTTGGTGGTCACTCGCCCATGTGCTCCAGATCGTCTTCTTCGTCGCCACGATCATCGGACTGCTGGGTCTGATCGTCATGGGCATCGCCGCACTGGTGGCTCCCGCGGGGCTTCCGGGCTGGAGCTGGGCGGTGACCGGGGGACTGTTCGTGCTTGGGGTCATCGGATCGATCATCACCTCGGTGGTGGCGAAGTCGGCGCGGAACAGAGGAGCGGACAGCGCCGCGCGCGACGTGGACCATCGGCTGCGCTCTGCCGTGGGCCAGGTCGCCGAGAGCTCCTACCTGCAGCCCGTGATCGCAGTCGTCGATGAGCACCGGGTGGCCCACGAGAAGCTCCGCCAGCACTGACGCGCCCACCGGTGCGACCGGTGCGCGGACCCTGGACGCGCTGCTCGGCTGGGTTCCATCTGACTCGTGCGCACATGCGCTCGGACTCATGCGCGAATGCCCTGTGGAGGGTCGATGCCCATCCACAGGGCATTCCCCATCTCTCGACGTGTGACGCTGCCGGAGTGCCCAATGGATTCTGACCGGTGCCTTCACCGGCCGGTCGCAATCACCGAGGCATCCGAGCAGGGGAGCACACCATGTCGAACATTCCGATCAACCTCAGCGGCACTCTGGCCGCGGACCCGCAGTGCAGGACTCTGCCGTCAGGGCGTGCCTGTGCGTCGTTCCGGCTGGCCGTCAATCACTGGCACCTGGACAAATCGACGGGCGAGTTCGTCGATGACGGCACTTCATGGTTCGCCGTCGACTGCTACGGACCGTTGGCGAGCAACGTCTCGATGTCCCTCAAACAGGGGATGACGGTCATGGTGCACGGCGGTCTGCGGATCCGCGAATGGACGACGGAGGAGAAGTCCGGCCGCACCCCGACCGTGATCGCCGAGCACGTCGGACCCGATCTTCGGTACGGCACTGCGAATTACCAGAAGTCCTCCGGCGCCCATCGATCCGTCAGCCAGCAGTCCGCGCAGTCGAGTGCGAGCTCTGGATGGGGTGGGATGGAGGACGCGACGTTCGACCGGCCCGGCGAATCCGCCGGCGCTGCACAGTCGGCCACAGAACGCCCCTACCCGGGTACCGGCACCGGCAGCAGTGCCTCCGACGGCGGCTACGGGAGCAGCGGCTATGCGAGCGGCGGCAATGACGCAGCCGACGGATCTGCCTCCGGCGGTGACGACGAGGAGGAGGAGTTCGTCGACGGGACCGATGAGAATCGGGATGACGACGCCGATGACGCCGGCCGGACAGGAGGCGACGCGATCGCCCGGTCCACTGCCGCGGTGGCTGCGCCCTTCTGACTGCCCTGTCGGGGACGGCCGGAACGATCAGTTAAAGTGAAGACGTTCATCGTTCCCTCCCGCCGAGGTTGTCCATGCGTCTCATCCCACTGTCGGGTCTCGCAGCTCTGACCATCGCCCTGTCCGGGTGCTCGCTCCTGGGTTTCGACAGCGCTGACAACGCTCCCGAGCCGACTCAGCCGGAGCAGACGCAGGAGGCAGAGGTCGACAAGGTGCTCGAGGCAGTGAAGCCTCTGACCGGGGACAAGGATTCCACGGTGTCGACGAAGAAGTTCTTCGACACGATGATCGATGCCGGTTACGATCCGAAACAGCTCGAAGCCACGATCGACGAATCTCCGTTGGGCAACGACGTTCCCTCGAAGATGTTCGGGGTCAAGACGGACAGGGGCTGCGTGGTCGGTGAGATCCGCGGTGGCAAGGCAACGGCCGAGCTGATGAAGCCGACCGAATCGACCGGAGCCTGCCTGTTCGGTGACGTCGACCGACCCGAAGGGGTCAAAGCCCCGACCGGCGAGAAGCGCACGAAGGACGGCGACGACAACGGAGAGGGACACCTTCCCGGCGAGGACATCCACGGCGAGACCGAAAGCCCGTCGGCGACGGACGGTGCTTCCTCGGACGACGGGACCGGCAGCGGTTCGGGATCCGAGGGTGACTCCTCCGGCGAAGCTCCATCCCTCGGCGGCGGCTGACGTTCCTGCGGTCCGCACCGGTCGGAGGCCGACGTTCTTGGCGAGCTCAGCGGCTGACGTCCCTGCGGCCCGCGCCGCCCGGAGGCCGAGGTGCCCGAGGGGTGCGGAGCATTCGGCTGCCGGGGTCCGAGCCGGTGTCCCAGGCCGTCCGGAACCAATTGGCCCTGGGGAGTGCACTACCGATAATCTGGGTTGACTATGGCCGAATTCATTTACACCATGCACAAGGCGCGCAAAGCGCACGGTGACAAAGTCATTCTCGATGACGTGTCGATGTCCTTCTACCCTGGGGCGAAGATCGGCATGGTCGGTCCGAACGGGGCCGGTAAGTCAACGATTCTCAAGATCATGGCGGGCATCGAGCAGCCCTCCAACGGTGAAGCCCGGCTGAGCCCCGGCTACTCGGTCGGGATCCTGCTGCAGGAACCGCCGCTGAATGAAGAGAAGACGGTTCTCGGCAACGTGCAGGAGGGCGTCGGCGAGATCAAGGCGAAGGTCGACCGTTTCAATGCCATCTCAGAAGAGATGGCGAACCCGGATGCCGATTTCGATTCTCTGATGGAAGAGATGGGCAAGCTGCAGGAGGCCATCGACGCTGCCGACGCCTGGGACCTCGACTCCCAGCTCGAACAGGCCATGGATGCGCTGCGCTGTCCGCCGCCCGACGCCGAGGTCAGTGTCCTGTCCGGCGGCGAGCGTCGTCGTGTCGCGCTGTGCAAGTTGCTGCTCGAGAAGCCGGACCTGCTCCTGCTCGACGAGCCCACCAACCACCTCGACGCCGAATCCGTCCTGTGGTTGGAGCAGCACCTGAAGAGCTACCCGGGTGCTGTCATCGCGATCACTCACGACAGGTACTTCCTCGATCACGTGGCCGAATGGATCGCGGAGATCGACCGCGGACACCTCTACCCCTACGAGGGCAACTACTCGACCTACCTGGAGAAGAAGCAGCAGCGTCTGCAGGTCCAGGGCAAGAAGGACGCTAAGCTGGCCAAGCGGCTCAAGGACGAACTCGAGTGGGTGCGGTCGAATCCGAAGGCGAAGCAGACGAAGTCGAAGGCTCGTCTGGCGCGCTATGAGGAGATGGCAGCGGAGGCCGACAAGACGAGGAAGCTGGACTTCGAGGAGATCCAGATTCCGGCCGGCCCGCGCCTCGGCGACATCGTCATCGAAGCCAAGGACCTGCGGAAGGGATTCGACGACCGGCTGCTCATCGACGGACTCACCTTCACCTTGCCGCGCAACGGTATCGTCGGTGTGATCGGACCCAACGGCGTCGGAAAGTCGACCCTGTTCAAGACGATCGTCGGCCTCGAAGAGCTCGACGGGGGAGATCTGAAGATCGGCGACACCGTCAAGATCTCCTACGTCGATCAGTCCCGCGGCGGAATCGACCCGGAGAAGTCCCTCTGGGAGGTCGTCTCCGACGGACTCGACTTCATCCAGGTCGGCGCGGTCGAGATGCCGTCACGAGCCTACGTCTCGGCGTTCGGATTCAAGGGTCCGGACCAGCAGAAGAAGGCCGGTGTGCTCTCCGGCGGTGAGCGCAACCGTCTCAACCTGGCGCTGACGCTCAAGCAGGGCGGCAACCTGCTGCTGCTCGACGAGCCGACCAACGACCTCGACGTCGAGACCCTGAGCTCATTGGAGAATGCACTTCTCGAATTCCCGGGCTGCGCCGTGGTCGTCTCGCACGATCGCTGGTTCCTCGACCGGGTGGCCACGCACATCCTCGCGTGGGAGGGCACGGACGAGAACCCTGCCCAGTGGTACTGGTTCGAGGGCAACTTCGAATCCTACGAGCAGAACAAGGTCGAGCGCCTCGGCGAGGACGCTGCCCGTCCCCACCGCGTGACGCATCGCCGTCTCACCCGCGACTGAATCAGTGCGCAGAGATGAGCAAGCCCCCGGCCGACCGCCGGGGGCTTGCTCATTACTGCTGAGGCCTCACCCGGTGAGTTCCGTCAGCCGGCTGCCTTGACGCGGACCATTCCCTCCTGGGCGACGGTGGCCAGGAGCGCACCGTCGCGGGAGAAGATGCGTCCATAGCCGAGGCCGCGTCCGCCCTGGGCGGCGGGCGACTCCTGCACGTAGAGCATCCACTCGTCGACCCGCACCCGGCGGTGCCACCACATGGCGTGGTCGAGGCTGGCCACGCGCAGTCCGGGCGTGGTCCAGTTCAGCCCCTGCCGGCGCAGCGCAGGTTCGAGCAGGTTGTAGTCACTGGCGTAGGCGAGGGCCGCGGCGTTGAGAACCGGATCGTCGCCGAAGGGCGCACTGGTGCGGAACCAGACGTGCTGGTGCGTGAGCTCCCGGTCCTCGGGAGTGTTGTAGTAGAGAGGATGCTCGACCGGTCGGACATCGAAGGGTCGCTTGTTGATCCATTCGGTCACATGCGGGTTGTCGCTGCCGGCGAGGACATCGCGGATCTCCGGACAGTCCTCCGGGCCCGGCAGTCCCTCCGGCATCTTCTCGGCGTGCTCGAGGCCGTCCTGCTCGTCCTGGAACGAGGCGATCAGGGACAGGATCGGCTGGTTCCTCTGATAGGCATGGACTCGCCGGGCCGAGAATGAGCGGCCGTCGCGGAGGCGCTCGACACCGAATTCGATCGGCTCGCTGACATCACCGGCCCGCAGGAAGTAGCCGTGCAGGGAATGGATGAGGCGCTCCTCGGGCATCGTCCGCGCCGCCGCCACAATGCACTGAGCGAGCACCTGCCCGCCGAACACGCGACCGTCGGGCTTGTACTGGCTGCGACCGAGGAAGAAGTCGCTCTCCCGGGAGGTGGAGGTGACATCCACCCTCTCCAGGTCGAGCAGCTCCCGCAGCTCTGCGACATTCGCCTGTGCCATCTCTTCAGCGCTCACTCGGCCCTCCAGCCTCGAACTACGTCTTCTCAGTCAACGACTGGTACATCTGCAGACGATCCTAACGTGAGCCGACGGGAGTTTCGTGCCGAGGGCATGCCACCCGACGTCGGATGGCATGATGGAGGGATGCGTTCCCGTCCTGCCGATCCCCATCTCCCTGCCAATCCTCATCTCAAGGAATTCACCCGCGTCCTGCTGGAGCTGCGGTGGGGCGACCTCGACGCCTACGGTCATGTCAACAATGTCACTCAGCTCCGCCTGCTGGAGGAGGCGCGTGTGCGGGCTCTGGGGTCGCCGACGCACACGAGCGACGCGGACGCGGCCACCGGGCGGTTCGGGATCGCCGAGACCGTCTCCGGCATCCAGATCCCGCCGATCTTCGCGCGGGCCTCGGCGACCACCGAGATGCTCGTGACCGCGCATTCGATCGAGTACCGGGCGCCCATCCGTTACCGGCCGGGCCCGATCGCCGTCGACCTGGTGATCAGCGAGGTGAGGCCGGCGTCTGTGACGATCGGTTACGTCATCGCGGAGCCCGACGGCTCCCTGGCCTATACCGTGGCCGAGACCGTCATCGCCTTCATCGACCGGGCCGCCTCGCGCCCGCGTCGACTCAGCCTCGAGGAGACCCGAGCAATGGAATCGATCATCCAACCCGCCGTGCCGCTGCGAGGCCGCCGCCGATGACGACTCTGGAGATCGCCGACCCGCTGGCGCTGAAGGATCTCGCTGCGTTCACGTCGCTGGCCCACCGGCTCGACCCCGATGGGGCGATGCGACTGCACGTGTCCTCGAATGTGCTCGTTCTCACGGTCGCTCCGCTCTACCCGCACGGCATCGGGGATTCGACGCCGCTGGTGCTCGCGATGCGGATGATGCGGTTGGCCGGCCCCGAACTCGACGGCCTCGACGAGGTGGTGCCCCTGTCGAACCTCAAGGACCGCTTCGCACGGGAGGAGAACGGAACCTCACTGCCGCTGCCGCCGAACTCAGTGCTGGTGTCCTGGAGCGGGATCGCCCCGCCCAAGGGTGGGTGGACGCCTGTCGACACGCTGTCCGAGGAGGTCATCAGGCGCACTGCCGAGTCCGGCATCGCCGAGGTGAGTGAGGGAACGCCCGCGAATGCGGGGTCGCACGCCGTGAAGGCTCTGCGCTCCCGGATCTGGTCGAAGCCGATGAGCGCCGAGGCGGGGACCACTCTTCCGGCGGGAGTCGCGTTCGCCGCCGCCGGACTCAAGTTCGTGCCCGAGGCGACAATGACTGACGCACTCAGTTCCGGGGCAACAGGTTCTGACGCGACGAGTTCTGGGGCGGGGGAGAGGCATCCTGTGATGGCCTCGCCCGGATGGCTGCGACTGGTCACCCCCGGCGGTCACCTGCTCACCCGCGCAACCGCCTGACGGCCGGTAACCCGCGCAGCCGTCTGACGGCCGGTAACCTGCCCAACCGCCCGACGGCCGGTAACCCGCGCAACGCCTGACGGCCAGTTCGCTGTCGCTCAGACTTCGTGGCCCGCAGTATTGACCATTGCGGTGGCCGCCCGCTGGAAGTAGTCCCAGAAGACCTCTTCGTACAGCGGTGGCAGCGACACATCGTCGAGAGCCGCTCTCATGCACGTCAGCCACCGGTCACGGGCACTGAAGTCGATCGGATACGGGAAGTGGCGCATCCGCAGTCGTGGGTGTCCGCGTTCGTCCTGATAGGTCGAAGGGCCGCCGAAGTACTGCTCGAGGAAGGTCTGGAGCCGATGCTTGGCCCCCTTGAGCTCCTGGCCCTCGGGATACATGGCGATGAGCACTTCATCTTTGGCCACGTGGTTGTAGAACACGTCGACGAGGCGGGTGAAGGTGGGGTGGCCACCCACCGCGGTGAAGATGGTGTCGTTTGACGCAGCGCTCACGTGTGCTCAGTTCCCCTTGCCGGTTCTCGGGCCGCCGGTCAGGTCGCCGGCATGATCAGTTCCAGTATCCCCGTTTCGCGTCCGCGATGCCGAGGTGTCCGAATTCGGTTTCGGTCCGGAGCCTCCGTGCGCATCATGACTGCGCGACTCCTGGCCAAGCGGCTCACGACTGCGTGAATCGTTCCCGGGCGAATCATGACCGTGTGAATCGTGATGGTGGTCGGCCTCATGGGTCTCATTCGTGGCCGCGATCTTGATGGCCTCCGTCGGGTCCGGCAGGGTCCGGAACACGGTCTCCTGAGTGAAGGGAATCTGGATGCCGCGGCGGTCCATCTGCCGCTTGAGCTCTGCCCGGAAAGCACGAGCCACTGCCCACTGCTGGTTCGGCTTGGTCTTGAGCACCGTGCGGATGACCTGGGATTCGGCCGACAGCGACTCGACTCCCCAGATCTCCGGCTTCTCGAGGATGGAGTCGGAGATCTCGGGATCCCGCTCCACCGCCTCAGTGGTCGCGGTGATGATCTCGGAGTAGGTGTCCATCGTCGTGTTGTAGGCGATGGGGATGTCGAGGACGGCTCGGGCCCAGCCCTGCGACTGATTGCCCACCCGCAGGATCTCACCGTTGCGCACATGCCAGAGGGTGCCGTCGAGCCCACGCACCTGAGTGGTCCGCAGGCCAACGTCCTCGACGGTCCCGATGGCCTCGCCCAGGTCGACGGTGTCGCCGATCCCGTACTGGTCCTCGACGACCATGAAGAAGCCCGAGAGGTAGTCCTTGACGAGCGCCTGTGCACCGAAGGCGAGGGCAACACCGACGATACCGGCCGAGGCCAGAATCGGGGCGATGTTGAAGCTCAATTTGTCGAGGATCATGAGGACGGCGATGACGACGATGAGGATCGTGGCCACCGAGGACAGCAGGCGACCAACCGTTTTGGCACGCTGCGCCCGACGCTCGCGGACGATCGCGGGTTCGAAGCCGCTTTCCTTCGCCTGTATCGCGGACGCGGAGAAGCGTCCACGAGCGGACTCCGAACTGCCGACGGTGCCCTTGGCAACGGCCGCGGCGAAGCGCCGGATGAATAGTCGGATCACCATGTTCAGAACGATTGCGCCGATGATGATGATCGCGATCGCAAGTGGAGGGCCGAGGAGGAATTCCCAGTCGATCTGCTGCGCGGCCTGCAAGCTGGTCTCAAGTGCTTCGAAAGTCATGATGCTTCCGACTCTAACGGCTGTAGGTCAACGCTTCCTCGGAGTCGCTGGACATTCGCTGAACCGACAGCGCCCGCTCGGCGTTGGCGAGGTTCTCGCGCATCAGTCGCAGCAAACCCTTGGGAGCCGCCGGATGATCGGCCAACCACTGCCTGGCCTGGGACACGGTCCGTTCACCCGCCGGCGGGAAGAGCTGCACAGTCATCGTCTGCGCCATCTCCAAGGTCCGCGTCTCCCACCATCCCGACACCCGCTGGAAGTACTCGGAGGCGAAGTCCTGCAGCGGTTCCTCGGCGCGGATCAATTCCCCGTCCGACTGCTGCAGACCCCGCGGAAAGCCATTCGCCAAGGCGCCGAGTTCCGAGTTGGGGAGGTCGATATCGTCGATCATGCGAGTGAATGCCCTGGTCTTCGCCGCCGAGGTGGGCCGGGCGGCGCGAGCGGTCGCGGCCTGTCGCTGACCGGTGGCGCTCGGATCGTCCTTGGACGCCGAGGTGATCGCCGCGTCCTCACAGGCATCGCGGCCGGCGAGTGCGATGAGGATCTCCCACCGCAGGTCCGTGTCGAGGGTGACCCCGAAGATCGTCTCGTCTGCGCCCTCGAGCCACGACCGCAGACGGTTGATCTGCTCCTCGGTCCGGGCGTGACGGATGAAGCCCTGGACGAACTGGAAGACTTGATCCGTTCCGGGAGTCACGGAATCGAGCAGTTCGAGCAGACGAGCGGCCACCTCGGCGTGGGCGTGGGTGCGTGCCTCCGGCGGCAGATAGGCCGTCACCGCGGTGTCGAGCTGACGCATCTGCATGAGAAGCCCGGACGAGTGGGTGATCGCGGCCAGGTGGGTGAGCACGACGTCGATGTAGTCCTGGACCGGGCGTTCCCCGTCGCGCACGCTGTCCCAGAGGGTGTTGAGGACGAGCAGCTGGGTCAGCGAGTAGTCGAAGTCACTCAACCGGGCAGCGGCGACCTCCATGCTGCGCTCATCGAAGCGCACCTTGGCATACGTGAGGTCGGCGTCGTTGACGATGATGACGTCGGGCTTCGCGAGCCCGCGCGCCTCGGCGACGAGGGTCTCTGCCGAATCGATGTCGATGGGCAGCGAGTGCGTGCGCACGAGCGCGCCGGTCCCATCATCGGAGTAGAACCCGACCGCGAGGCGATGCGGGCGCAGAGAAGGGACGGGCTGGCCCTCGAGGATCCACGGGGTCTGTCTCACACGCAACGCCGACACCACCTCGGCGCCGGTGTCCGGGGAGGTCTCGGTCTCGACCTCTGCGGTGATCAGGTTGATTCCTGACTCCTCGAGCCACAGCTTCGACCAGGTGGTGAGGTCTCTGCCGCTGGTGGCCTCGAGCTCATCGAGGAGGTCGCTCAGTTCGGTGTTCGACCAGGCGAAGCGGCGGAAGTACGCCTGGAGGCCGGCGAAGAACTCCGCTCTGCCGACCCAGGCGACAAGCTGCTTGAGCACAGAGGCGCCTTTGGCGTACGTGATGCCGTCGAAGTTGACCTCGACATCGGCGAGATCGTCGATGGGCGCGACGATCGGGTGCGTGCTCGGGAGTTGGTCCTGCCGGTAGGCCCATGACTTCTCGATCGTCGCGAAGGTCGTCCAGGCCTCGGAGAACTTGGTCGCCTCGGCGGTGGCGAGAGTCGACATGAACTCCGCGAAGGACTCGTTGAGCCACAGGTCGTTCCACCACCGCATGGTCACGAGATCTCCGAACCACATGTGGGCGAGTTCATGGAGAACGGTCACCGCACGGCGTTCAACCAATGCCTCGGTGGGACGAGAGCGGAAGATGTAGTTCTCGAGGATCGTCACCGCGCCAGCGTTCTCCATGGCGCCGGCGTTGAACTCGGGCACGAAGAGCTGGTCGTACTTCTCGAAGGGGTAGGCGGTGCCGAACTCACGCTCGAAGAACTCGAAGCCCGCGCGGGTGATTGCGAACAGATTCTCCGCGTCGAGGTGCTCGAACAGCGACGCCCTGGCGTACAGACCCAGTGGGACGGGGGAACCATCGGAGGAGATGATCTCCGAGTGGACGCTTTTGTAGGGACCGGCCACGATCGCGGTGATGTAGGACGAGATCGGAGTGGTCGGGGCGAACTGCCACACCGAGGTGCCGGGGATCGGGTTCTCGCCGAGGTCGGCGAAGACCTCGGCGGGATCGGCCGGATTCGGAGTGGGGGAGTTCGACACGACCGTCCAGTGCTCGGGAGCGACGACGGTGAAGGAGTACGACGCCTTGAGGTCGGGCTGCTCGAACACGGGGAAGACGCGCCGGGCGTCGGGCACCTCGAACTGGGTGTAGAGATAGGTCTCGTCGTCGATGGGGTCGACGAACCGGTGCATGCCCTCGCCGGTGTTCATGTAGTGGAAGTGGGCGTCGATGACGAGCTCGTTCTCCGCGGCCAGCTCCGGCAGCGTGATGCGGGCGGGGGAGACGACCTCGGCGATCTCGAGGTCAAGGCCGTTGAGCTGGATGCGTTCGACGCTGGCGGTGATCGCGTCGATGAAGGTCGTCGATCGCGGCTCGGCGGTGAAGCGGGTGCGGGAGCGGACTCGGAAATGCTCGCCCTGGCCGTCGAGGACCACAGTGACCTCGTAGCTCGAAACAGTGATGTGGGACGAACGACTGCGTGCTTCCTCGCGGGTGAGGTTGTGTTGGGGCACTTCGGGTGTCCTCCGCATTGGGACCGGGTGTACTTCGTCATTCTTTCATGGACCCTTCCGGTTTCCCGTCCTGTGGGGTGCGCCGATTCGCCCGTTCCGGTGCCGCGTATTCAAAGCCTCCACCGATGCTTGCTAGATTGGGTGAGGAGATCACGGGTGAGGGCCCGCGACGCTGCGATCGAGGAGCGAAATTGAGCAGAGAAACTCTTGACCTATGGTTCGACGTCGCCTGCCCGTGGGCGTGGATGACGTCGCGCTGGGCGCTGGAGGTCGCGAAAGTGCGCGATGTCGATGTGAAGTTCCACGTCATGAGTCTGAACATCCTCAACCGTGACAAGGAGCTCGACCCCGATTACCGCGAGCTCATCGATCGCACACTCTCACCCATGCGTGTGGTCACCGCGGCTATCGAGAAGCACGGGGAAGAGATCGCCGAACCGCTCTACACCGCGATCGGCACTCGCATCCACCCCGGTGGCGAGAGGGACTTCGACAAGGCCACTGCCCTGGCGCTGGAGGAGCTGGGTCTGCCCGCCGAGCTCACCGAATTCGGTGCGCGCGATGACTTCGACCAGGTCCTGCAGGCCTCGCACGACGAAGGGCTCTCCCTCGTCGGAGCCGATGTGGGCACGCCGATCTGCCGTGTGGCGGGAACCGCCTTCTTCGGCCCCGTCGTGACCCCTGCGCCCAAGGGTGAGGACGCCGGTCGGCTCTTCGACGGAGTCGTCGCCGTCGCCTCGACGCCGGGCTTCTTCGAACTCAAGCGGACTCGCGACAAGGGCCCGATCTTCGACTGACGGCCGTTCTGCCTCACACAACCGGCAGAGTCGCTCCTCTCCAGACATACGACAGATTCGCTCTACCTCGCACAGACGACAGTTTCGCTCTACCTCGCACAGACGACAGAACCACTCTTCTCCACACACGACAGATCCAGACAACCGACAGGTCCAGACCACTGGCCATCCCACTCAATTGGCCGTCCCACGGCTCGAAGGAGCATCCATGAAGGTTCATCTCGGCACCGACCACGCAGGCTTCGAATTCAAAGAGGTCCTCAAGGCCCACCTCGGCGAGGCCGGACACCAGGTCGTCGACCACGGCGCGTTCGAATACGATGCGCTCGACGATTACCCCGCGTTCTGCATCGAGGCTGCACAAGCTGTCGTCGACGATGTCAATGACGGCGTCGAGGCTCTCGGAGTGGTCATCGGAGGTTCCGGTAACGGTGAGCAGATGGCAGCGAACAAGGTCAAGGGTGCGCGCACCGCACTGGCCTGGAACCCGGAGATCGCAAAGCTCGCCCGCCAGCACAACAACGCCCAGATCGTGTCGGTGGGAGCCCGTCAGCTTTCGGAAGAGGAAGCGCTCGCCATCGTCGACGCATTCCTTGCCGAACCGTTCTCGGGTGACGAACGGCATGAGCGCCGGATCACGATCATGGCCGACTACGAGGACAAGGGTCAGGACGCACTGTGAAGATCTCGGGGGCAGTGCTGCGGACGACGGGGGCCGAGCGCCCTTACGCACGCTCACGGCCCCTGTGCATCGAAGAGCTTGAGCTTGACGACCCCGGCCCGGGCGAAGTGCTCATCCGGCTCACCGCAGCAGGCGTCTGTCACTCTGATCTCTCGGTCGTCGACGGCAACCGGCCCCGACCTCTGCCGATGCTGCTCGGCCACGAAGGAGCGGGACTCGTCGAGCGCCTTGGCACCGGCGTCGACGACCTCCACGTTGGCGACCAGGTCGTGACCGTGTTCCTGCCGCGCTGCGGAGAATGTGCCAATTGCCTTACGAACGGCAAGCTGCCCTGTACGCCTGGCAGCGCCACCAACACCGCGGGGACACTGCCTTTCGACGGTCACAAGGTACGGCTGCACGAGGCCGACGGCGCTGAGGTGCTCCACCACCTCGGCGCGTCGGTGTTCTCCACTCACGCCGTCGTCAACCGGGCCTCTCTGGTGCCGGTCGGCGCCGATGTCCCGGCTCCGATCGCCGCGGTGCTTGGCTGCGCGGTGCTCACGGGTGGCGGCGCCGTCCTCAATGCGGGAGCACCTGGCCCGGAGGACGAAGTCATGATCGTCGGTCTCGGCGGTGTCGGGATGGCGGCGCTGCTGACCGCCCTGAGCATCGAGACCGGCGGCGTGATCGGCGTTGATGCGAATCCCGACAAGCTGGCCCGCGCGAAGGAACTGGGTGCCGCCGAAGTCTTCACCCCCGAGGAGCTCGGTGATCGCCGGGCTGCCGTGGTGGTCGAATGCGCCGGACATCCGCTGGCCTTCGAAACCGCCTTCGCGGCCACAGCGGTGGGCGGCACAACGGTGACCGTCGGGCTGCCTGCACCGGACGCGGAATCCCGTATCACCCCCGTGACGCTGACGGCGGAGGCGCGGACCGTCATCGGCTCGTACCTCGGTTCGGCCGTTCCCAGTCGGGACATTCCCATCTACGCGCAGTTGTGGCGCGACGGGAAGCTGCCGGTCGAGGAGTTGATCTCCGACACCATTGGACTGCATGAGATCAACGAAGCCCTCGACGCCTTGGCCGACGGTACCGTGGTGCGGCAGGTCATCGACTTCCAGAAGTGAGCCGCGGACTTCCGTGGGTGGGCTGTGGGAGACGCGCTCTGCCTCACCCGGAGTCGGGGAGGATCCGAGTACGGAAGTGGTGTTCGAGCCAGCTGATGTCTGACGATGGTGGATTCGGCTGAGATCGCGGGGGTGGTGGAGGCGCGGGCCTGAGGAAACCGGCCAGGGCCTGCTTCCAATCCCTCTTGCCGTCAGGGGTGGTCGGTGCTCGGCGTGGGATGCTCATCTTCGTCACCACTGGACGCGGCCCCGCCCGATAACGCTGACCCGCGGGAGTGGCGACGATGAGATCATCTCCGTCGATGTCATGACGCCAACCCGGATGCTCCTTGGCGTAATTGCAGCTGGCGCACAGACCTGACGAATTCGTCCATTCCGTCTGCCCACCAGCGGCGACCGGAGTGGTGTGGTCGGCATGCCTGATCGGCGCATCGCACCAGGGGGTGCGGCAGACATCGTCGCGGAGGACGATCATCCGGCGCAGCAGTTCGGGGAACACCCGGCCGCGCGACTCCATCCCCACGAGTTGTCCGTCGTGGGGCGTGGTGAAGAGGCGGCGAAGGAACACTCGCCCTGTGTTCCCAGCGATGTAGTTGCGCGCCGTCTTCGCCGGCAGTGAACCGTACCCCGGCAACCAAGCGGGCACCTGTCCGACAGACAGCAGGGATTCGGCTTCGATGACGAGGAGCACCTCAACGGGGACGGCGTCGGCAGTGTCCTGACCGGTGAGTCGTTCGACGAACACGTCGGTCATCACCTGGCTGTGCCGGCGACCGTCGGCATCACCCTGGGCCATGATGGAATCCGCGGCGGTCTTGAGCCCTTCATAGGCGGCGATGGCTTGGACGAGAGGCACGGTGGCAGAGACGTGTCCCATCCCATTGGTCAGGGAGGTCACGGTCACTCGGCGATTCGCGACGGCTTGAGCTGTCTGCTGTGCGGCATCGTCTGCGGCGAGTTCGACTGCCAGGGCACGGGCTTCGTGGCGCAGGCTCTTGATGCCGGCGTCACCGAGACTGTTGCGCATGCGGTGGTCCACTGCCCGGCGATCGGATGGGCCGAGGTCTGTGAGTTCGTCGGCGATGGTCTTCGCCTTGGCTTCACTGATGACCCCGGTCTTCAGAGCGTCGAAGGTGTGTGGAAGGTCGGTGAGGGTGCGCGCGGTGGTGAGGAACTTCCGCCCCGATCCGGGGCTGGTCTTCCTCGCGAATCCGATCTCATCACCGGCCCGGACCCCTCGTTTGGCGGCCGGCACCCGGTTGAGGGCGTCGCGGTCGATGCGGAGACGTTCGAAGACGAGGGCTTCCTTGGCCTGGGCTGCGGCGAGGGTGGCCTTGAGTTCTTCGAACGCGGTGATCCGTTTCAGGGCGTCCTGTTCGGTGTTGGCGGGAGCCAGATCGCGGAGGAGCGCACTGAACCGATCCACCTCGGCGAGGGTGACTGATGCCTCGGTGACGGTGTCGGATGCGGGGTGTGCCTCCATGACCTCACATTAGCGGCCACTCCTGACACGAGAATTCTGGAGCGCTGTGGGAGTCGGGATCCCGAGAACTCCGAGCGCGTCCACCTCAGCCCGAACGCGGCCACCTCAGCCCGAGCGCGGCTAGATCAGCCCGAGCGCAGCCAGATCAGTCTGCGGCGCTGAGCAGCGGGGTGACTTTCGCCGAATGCCAGACGTAGAAGGTGGTGCCGGTCTTCATCTTCCGGGCCTTCGCCAGGCCATCATCGAGAGCCGACTGGGTGGCCGTCTTGTCCGCGCGCAGACCGAGCCGCTCGAGCTTCTTGCCCACCGCGATCGAGGACAGTCCTAGTTCCTGTCCGATCTGGGTCTGGGTCGCCCACGGCCCCTTCCGCGAACGCTTCTGCTTCCCTGCGCGAGAGCTGCCGGTGGACGCATCCGCGCGGACGGCCCAGTCGATCTCATGATGACCTGAGACTCGCGCTGTATCGATGCGCCGGTCGGCGAACTGTGCGGACAGGAGATCCGCGGCCGTGTTGAGCGGATGGGCATTGGACTCATCGTGACCGCGCACCCAGACGAACTTCACCGCTCGGTCGCGATCCTCGAGCAGGTCGAGGATCGAGTAGATGAGGTCGAGGTTCTTCTTGCCCTCCGCCTTGGCCGGGTTGCGTCGCCAGCCCGGCGCCCATTTGGTGATGCAGTTGATCGCATACTGGCTGTCCGACTCGATGATCAGGGGCGTGTTCCGGTGGTCGGCCAGTGCCATCTTGATCGCGGTGAGCTCGGCGACATTGTTCGTCTCCCTCACCCATGACCCGGCGGCGTAGTTTCCATGTTCGTCGACCCACGCCCATCCAGCAGGGCCCGGATTCTTCCGGGCTGCGCCGTCGGTGCCGATGCGCAGCGGACCGTCCTGTGCGAGCCCTGCTCGTGCGTACTCTGATTGTGAGGACTCCGCCTGTGAGGACTCCGCCTCCGCGACCCTGGTCATCTCGGTCCCTTTCCCATTAGAAGTCCCTTTCCCATCCGAAGCACGCGGGCTCCGCCCGCCACCGACAGAAGAAGCCGCCCGGACCGGAGTCCGAACGGCTTCAAATCGTCGGGATGACAGGATTTGAACCTGCGACCCTCTGTTCCCAAAACAGATGCGCTACCAAGCTGCGCCACATCCCGCGACGAAGTCAATCTAACCACAAGCAGGGGGTGGATGCACGTTGTCACCAGCCGAGCCCAAGAATAGGTCGCAGGTCACAGAATCGGTTGTTCGAAAGCCGCTGCGGGGGTGTGACGCGGGTCATGCCGAAGCGATTTGAAAGACGAGGAGCGACTCGACTATAGTCATATTCGCAGCACGGGGATGTAGCTCAATGGTAGAGCCTCAGTCTTCCAAACTGATGGTGCGGGTTCGATTCCCGTCATCCCCTCCGATCCCGGCCGGACCGTAAGGTCCGGCCGGTTTTTCGTTGCCCGCTGAAGGTTGCCCGTCGAAGGGAGGGCCGATGGAGTCCCCACGAAGCACCTCCGCCAGCCCGAGTCGCCGTCGAGTCCTCACCGGTGTCATCGCCGGCGCCG